>NZ_BDQX01000047.1 GCF_003112455.1 Paenibacillus agaridevorans | reverse complement strand
GCCCGGCTTGCGGCGGCCTGCCGCCATCGAAGGCGGCAGCTGTCCCGTCACTGCTTCGGACTCCTTCATCTTCTACCATCCTCTCCGTCGTACTCGCGCCGCCGTCCGCGGCACGGCGACGCGTTCTTCGATTTCGGCGGTCGGACGAAAAAGGTTTACACCATTTTCGGATTCGCCTTACAATGGGGTTGAGTGATTTCCCCTTGAACAAATTGTAACGGCTATCCTTGATCGGTTATAGAGGAGCGGATTACGATTTTACGGTGCTACTGTATAGTTTTAACTCGTTCGGGAGGAATGATAAAATGTACAAGCTTTTTATCGTGGACGATGAAAGCTCCGTCCGCTCCGGTCTGCGGGAATGCGTCGATTGGTCTGCTTTCGGATTGGAAGTGGCCGGGGAGGCCGAAGACGGGGAGGTGGCATTGCAGGCGATCCGCGAGACAAAGGGCGTCCGCATCGTCTTGACAGACGTGAGGATGCCGCATTTGGACGGAATCGGCCTGGCCGAACGGCTCGCTGAAGAAGGCCATCCGGCGAAGTTCGTGTTCATTAGCGGTTACGGCGATCTGGACTATTTAAAGAAGGCGATACGGCTTGAGGCCGTCGATTACTTATTGAAGCCTGTGCGTCTGGGCGAGCTGACCGAGCTGCTTCGGCGACTCGTCGACAAGCTGGATGCGGAAGAAGAAGAAATCAGGCGACTAAACGGACTGCATATGAAGCTGAATCAAAGCATCCCGCTTCTGCGGGAACGGCATCTGGCCGCTCTCGTCCTGGACGGGGCCAAGGATTTGGAGGCGTTAAGGAACAAATTCGAGTTTCTTGGCGTACGGCTGCCCGTTTCCCCATTCCGACTTGGCGTATTCGCCATCCGTATAGACGATTACAGCAAAGTAATCGGAGCGTTGCCGGAGAAAGAACGACAGTTGCAAGCGTTTGCCCTTTTGAACATCATCGAGGATGTGTTGAACGAACGTTATCCAGGACATGCGTTCGAGGTACGGACCGGGGAGTATGCCGGCATCGTCCACTTCGCCTCCGATGACGAAGAAGACGGCTTCTTTGCGTTGATTCAGCGAGTCAAGGAACAGATCAACCGGCTGTTAAAGCTTGAAGTGACGATCGGAGTAGGACAGGCGGTGGAACGTTGGGAAGAGCTGCCAAACGCCTACGGTCAGGCCGCACAGGCTTCGGAGCATAAATGGTATGTCGGGAAAAACCAGATTATCTCGATGGACGGACTCATCTACAATCCCTCAACCCGTACCAACGGGGGAGGCGAGAAGCTCGAACCGAAAGAAATTGCCGCATTGTTAAAGGGATCAGACCGGGATGCCCTGCGTCTGGCGGCAGAAAAAGCGCTCGAAGGCGGCGAGGAAACAAACGCCATCTTCCGGACCCGGATTGCAGGGGCTCAGCTTCTGGCGGTGTGCGCCGAATTGCGGCGAGAGATGAACCTGCCCGCCGAAAGTCTGGAGGACGGCGAGCTCCGGTTATGGCAGGCGATCATATCGGCGGAGACGGTAGCCGAGCTTCGCGAAGAAGCCGTTCGTCATTTAAATCTGACCTATGCGGAAATATCGGACAAGCGCAAAAATAAAACGCACAACGTCGTGGCGCAAATTTGCCGTTATATCGAAGAGCATTATGCGGAAGACTTGACGAACGCCCAAATAGCCGCTTCCGTATACTTGACCACGACCTATGTCTGCCTGCTGTTTAAACAGGAGACGGGGAGAACGCTTAACGAATACATCATCGAGACGCGGATTGCCGCCGCCAAGGCGCTGTTGGCCGATCCGGCCAACAAACTGTATGATGTTTGTTATGCAGTTGGCTACAAAGATCCGGGTTATTTCGGAAAGTTGTTCAAGAAGCAAACCGGTTACACGCCCGGCGAATTCCGGGAGCGGGGACTATGAACGGCTGGAGATGGCTAAAGGGATATTTGCGGGCCTATTCCGGAGCGAGCATCACAAAAAAAGCAATAGCGATCTACATCGTCGTCGTCCTGGTTCCCGGTTGCCTGCTGTTTCTTCTCTATTTTCAACAGACATCCGGCATCATCGAACGGGAAATGAGCGATTCGATGCTGCAGACGCTAAATCAAGCCGAGTACAATATCTCCAATGGCCTGGATAACGTCGCGAGCGTCTCCGACAGCGTAATCGCCAATCAGGGGATCGCTCAGTATCTAAGCGGTTCCGCAAAACCGGCATACGAACAGTTCGAGGACTTCCAAGAGCTCGAGAAACTGCTTGTCAGCTTGGAACGAAATCGCGGCATTCACCGAATTCGCCTGTTCGTCGACCCGAGACTGACGTATTCGAGGGAAGACATTCATTTCTTTTCGTTGCACGACCTGGATCGCGAAGCCGCCTGGTACAGAAACATGATTTCGCGCAACGGAGGCAATTATTGGCGCGGAACATATCTTCAACCTTATCTCGGGGAGTCGGATGCCAAAGTTATATCAGCTGTGCGCATGCTGCACGATCCGCTTCATTACGAGTCGGTTATCGGCGTGCTGTCGATTGACGTCAAAGTGAGTATGATTCAGGAGATTTTAAGCCGGGTGTCCTTGTCGTCCTCTCAAGAAGTGTTTGTCGTGGACGACGATCGCCGACTTGTCTCGCATCAGGACGCCGCCAGGCTAGGACAGCCCTCCGACCTGACCGCAGCCCAGATGGAACAGTTAGCGAAATCGAAGGAAGGCAGCTTCCGGGACGATCAAGGCACAACCTCCTTCCTCTATCGCCGGATTCCGAACACGGATTGGTCGATCGTCGCCAAGCTGCCGACTTCCGAGCTTTCCGGCAAAAGCGTCGTCCTGACAAAAGTGTCAGCGGTTTTGTTGCTCGGGATCGGCTCCATCGTCTTTATCTTTTTCCTGGTGCTTGCGTTCGCGGCGGCGGCCGAAAGTTTGGCCAAGCGGGTTCGGGACATGAACCGTACCCTCAAAGCCGAAGGCTCCGCGCATTTCGATGGCAGCCTGCCAAAGCCGAAAGGCGACTTGCGGCAGCTCGAAAGCGCGATTTCGCGCATGGTGCAAACCGTGCATGACCTGACAGCGGAGTCTTACCGCTCCAAGCTGCACGAAAGGGATGCCCAGCTAAAGGCGCTTCAGGCGCAAGTCGATCCGCATTTTCTGTACAATACGCTGGACAGCATGAACTGGATGGCCATTCGCCGGGGAGCCGATGAGATCAGCGATTTGATCGAGGCTCTATCCACCTACTTCCGGCTTAGCCTTAACAAGGGCAGCGATGTGGTTACGCTTGCCGAAGAGCTTCAATTGATTCGATCCTATATGCACATTCATAACACCCGGGATGACAGCGGCATTGAGCTTTTCTGCGAAGTCGAAGAGACGTTGCTGTCCTGTCGGCTTCCAAAGCTAACCTTGCAGCCGATTGTAGAGAACGCGGTTTTGCACGGCATCCATATGAAACGGCCAAAGCGGGGGACCATCGACATATCCGCGAAACTCGAGGGGCACTGGCTAACGATCGAGATACGGGATAACGGCGTCGGCATGACTCCCGAACGTCTCGCGCAGCTTCTCGAACCTCCATCTCCAGACAACAAAGTCGAAAGCTACGGACTCTATAACGTACACGAGCGCCTTCGCTTATTTTCCCGCGATAACGGCGCGGGAGTCACCCTGACCTCGAAGCCGGGGAGCGGGACGAATGTGTTGCTAAAAATCAAAATCTCATCCAACTAGACTTTAATTGTTACCTTTAAAAAATTCAGGGGGAAGCCCGGGTTATTCCCAAGCTTCCCCCTTTTTTTATTGTTCCTGTTACCACTCCGCCACGCTGCCGTCTTGATGGCGCCAGATCGGATTTTTCCAGTCGTGCCCGATTTCCGCCATTTTCCGTACATGCGCCTCGTTGATTTCGATGCCAAGCCCCGGACCGTCCGGGATCGAGACGCATCCGTCCACATACTCGAATACGGACGGGTCGACGACATAATCCAGCAAATCATTGCCTTGGTTATAATGAATCCCCAGGCTCTGCTCCTGAATAAACGCGTTATGGCTAGTCGCGTCCACTTGCAAGCAAGCAGCCAGCGCGATGGGTCCGAGCGGACAATGCGGCGCAAGGGCAACGTCGTAAGCTTCCGCCATGCTCGCGATTTTCTTGCATTCTGTTATGCCGCCTGCGTGCGACAAGTCCGGTTGAATAATGTCGACATAGCCGTCCGCGAGCAGCTTCTTGAAATCCCAACGCGAGAACATCCGCTCGCCGGTCGCGATCGGGATATGCGTAACGGCCGCAATGTCCCGAAGCGCCTCGTTGTTCTCTGGAAGCACGGGCTCTTCGAGGAACATCGGGCGGAAAGGCTCCAACTCCTTTGCCAAAATTTTTGCCATCGGTTTATGGACGCGGCCATGGAAATCGATCCCGATGCCCAAATAAGGGCCGACAGCCTCCCTGACCGCAGCCACTCTCTTCAGAACTTGATCGATTTTGACATAGGAATCGATATATTGCAATTCTTCCGTCGCGTTCATCTTAACGGCGGTAAAACCTTGGGACTGCGCGCGTAATGCGGCTTGCCCGACATCGGAAGGACGATCCCCGCCGATCCAGGAGTAGACCTTCATGCGATCACGACAGGCTCCACCCATCAGCTGATAGATCGGGGCTTGGTGGAATTTCCCCTTGATATCCCACAGCGCTTGGTCGATCCCCGCGATGGCGCTCATGAGCACGGGACCGCCCCGATAGAATCCGCCTCTGTACATCGCTTGCCAGTGATCTTCGATGGCGAGGGGATCCTTGCCGATCAGATACCCGCTCAATTCTTCGACCGCTGCTTTTACCGCGCGAGCTCTGCCTTCCACGATCGGTTCTCCCCAACCGACAATCCCTACATCCGTATCGATCTTTAGAAACAACCATCTCGGCGGAACGATGAATAACTCCATGCTAGTAATTTTCAAGCTCCTCATCCTCTCGATTGTATGGTATTGATCATATCTTGAATATGGGCTTTCATTAACGCCCGCGCTTGCTCCGCATCCCGCTCCTGTATCGCGATCGCGATCAGCCGGTGATAGCTGACGGCTTTATCCCGCATATGGGGCAGCTTGTCCGTCTCCCTCCTTCCTTGCGCCGACAGGTCTGCCACGACGGACAACATCTGTGCAAGCAACGGATTGTCGGCGCCTTCCGCGATCTCTTGGTGAAACTGAACATCCGTAGCGAAGTGATCCACTCCCCGCCTGATCTGGTCTTCCATCATATCCGCCAATTCGCGGATGGACCGGACCTGAGCTCCGGACGATCGTTTGGCGCAATACGCCGCCAGTTCTGGTTCAATCGCGAGACGAGCTTCCAGCAGCTCCAGCAGTGAACGGGTTTCCATCCCTCTGATTGGTGCTACTGGATCCTCGAGCAGTCCAGGATCGTTGCAGGCAAAAATCCCTCTGCCATGCTCGATGCTGACAATCCTGCGACTTTCAAGCAGGCGCAGCGCCTCTCGCACAGCCGTCAGGCTGAGCTTATATTGCGTCGCCAATTCCTGCATCGTCGGCAGACGTTCCCCGGGTTTCCATTCTCCGGAGCGGATTCGCTCTTGCAATTGCTCTAGTATCTCTTCGTGAGCCAGCTTCTTCATAAGGGCCTCTCAATCCTAGCTTTGATTAATGATATGATCTTTCTTTTTATAAGATATTATCTATTTGGCGATTTGTCAAAGATAAAAAGCCACCATAAAAGAGGATCCATGTCGCACAACGACACGGATCCCCTTCCGCTACAATTTCATTTATTCCGTTGCTGTCGCAATAGCGATATCGCCCGCAAACGGATGTTCCGGCGCGACATCCGTCCAAGGCAGCTTAATCGGTTCGGCTGCCGGAATACGTCCCGTTACTCGGTTAAGTATAGCTATCGTCTCGGCTCTCGTAATGGATTGGTCCGGACGGAAGCTGTCATCGCCGTAGCCGTTCCACCAGCCTGCAGCATGTCCAGCCTCAATCGCGGATTGTGCCCAATGTCCATTGGTATCCGCGAACAATTGCACCGGGATCGCAGGAAGGGAAAGATTGTTCCAGCGCGTCAGGATCGTCGCCAGCTCCGCCCTCGTTACAGCTTGATCCGGTCTAAAGGTGTCATCCGGATAGCCATGGAATAATCCTTTGGCGGCCCAACGCCCGATCGCGCTCTTGGCCCAGTGGCTTCCCACATCCTTCCACAGCGCCGAACTTTGAGCATCCCCTTCTGTTGTATCGTCCTTTGGATCCTGGCCCCCCAAGCGGTCCAGCAGCACAGCCAACTCCGCCCTTGCGAGGTTGTTATCCGGACGGAAAGTGCCGTCCGCGTAACCGTAAATATAAGCGTCCGGCTTGTGCGGAAGAGCAACGACCGTAAAGATGCTGAATTTGTCGACTATGATTTGCGCGCCAGCCGATTGGCCGGATTCATCATAGACAACGGTGCCCCGCCGGAACGTAACGTCGCCATCGTTGTGCTCGATATATACGCCTAGTCCCGCTTCCAGCTTCGTATATTGAAGCCGTTCCTGGGCGTTGCGCGGCAGCAAGGCCAGGATGATCGGTTCGCCGCTGAAATTGGTTTCTACAACCAGAGGATCAGAATGCCACAATGGTTCTCTACCGCCCAATTCAGAACGGACTAGCGGCGAGGAGGACATCCGGCTTATCGCAGCTTCGTGCGCGGCAGCATCCAAATCCGCAATATGAATAACTATAGGCTCCTTATGCTCTGCCAGACCTGCCATTGCCTCCAGAGGAATAGTCAGGCTCCAGCCCGGTCCAAGCAGCTCCAGCGTTAAGCCGGCAGTTTTCAGCCGCGCCAATGCTCCCGGATCCATTTGCAGCTCCCATCCAGCGGCTTGCCCTTCGCTCTCCCGCTCGCCTACAGCAACTGTCATGCCACGTAGAGCGGAATTAGACTCGGCCGCTTTGTTTAAGGCATGGCGGACAGCTTCTTCCTTCATGTCAACCTTGCCGATTACGTTTCCATCCTTTTCCGTAAAAGTCACATGAGGCGTAGCTTGAATTTGTCCCTCTGCCACTTTAACATCCGCGAATGATATCGGAATAACGATGCTGCTCCCGGAATAATCGGGCCCTGCGCTTTGTCGTACAACCTCGACGGTATAATGTTGTTCGGTGCCGTCCTGCGCGGTCACATCGATTCGTATCGCCGGATTTTCTCCCAGCTCTAACGGGATTTCTTGCGATGGGGTTCCGCTTAACACCGTTTCGCCATTAACCTTGATGACGGCGTGCTTATTCGTTGCGACAGGCGTAACCGCAATCCGTTCGACGCCGCTTACAATCGCCTTATAAGCCAGCAGCTCGGGATCGAATGGCGAATCAAGGCTGCCGCTGCTTAGCGCAAGCTTGGAGAGCGTTGCGTCCGAAGATGGATTCACCAGCACATACGGCTGATTGTCGGCATGCTCGCGCGAGTGAAACTGGACCAAAGCCCCGGAGGAATTCGGAATATCGTTAATAATGAAACGCAAGGTCACTTTCTGATCTCCCCCGGTCCCCATTCTGCTCTGGACGAATGAGGCGATGTCGAACGAATACCAACCGGCGTTCTGCACCTCCATCGTACCCAGCGCTTGGGGCGTTTGCAGCGGCCTGTTGTTGAACACAATCGTATTTTCATTCCAGCTGCTGCCCGGATAACCGATGACATCGATTTTCACTTTTTTGGGAAGCGTTTCAGCTAAATAAACATGCACGTCCGCCGATTGTACGGGCTCCGTATATCCGGTCAAATCGAATTTCAAGTAGGCAAGCTGATCACCGCCGCCATCCGCATTCAGGATATCCATAACGTTCAAGTATTCGGAAGCGCCATAATTGGTTGATGGATGATTTTGATGCACATGCGCATCCTCGACGGCAACGAATACATTGTCCACCGATGCTTCCGACCGCTGTACGGTGATCGTATAGCTGTCCATAGCCGCATTAGGCGCAGTCGTTTGCACAACGATAATGGTATCTTCTTCTCCCAGCGATATAGGCGGGGATGCGGCGCCGCTTGCAACCGGAACCCCGTTCACCAGAATCGCGGTGCCCGCTTCCTCCGCGGTCGGGGTAATACGAACCGATGTCGTTTCGGCGTCTGCCTGCAAGTTGTAGTGAGACTGATCCGGCGCGAATCCCTCCGACAGTTCTCCGTCGCTTACGGCCAAGCTCTGAAGGCGAACGCGCGGATACACATTGGCTGCTCGCGGCATGTCGTAGGCTTGCGCCCAGTAATAGCCGCTTGCGGTGACGCGTCTTGGCATAAAACCTGCCAGATGGTTTTCGCCAATCGTCTCCGATGTGAAGGATACGGCAGAACCGCCCGTCTGGCCCGATACATATCGCCCTCCGGCATACGTGAATCTTCCCTCGACATTGGCCGCGATGGGCACACCGGTCGCATAATCGGAGATTGCGATAGCGGCCGACACCGCAGTCCCCGACCGTTCCACCTTCATCGAGGACACGATCATCGGCTTGAGCTCCGTATGCCGGGTTGTTGCCGCCGCTTGCTCCGATGCAGGACCTACATTGCCTCGCAAGTCTACGGCAGCCACTTTATAATAGTAGGTCGTATCCGGCAGCAGTCCCGTATCTTTATAGGACAACGATCTGGCCGTGCCGATGGCTTGTTCAGCGCTTGCCGTGAAATTGGGCAGTGTACTGCGGTATATGACATAATTTTCGATTTCCGAATTATCGTAAGCCCGACCATAGGACAACGTCACGGTCTGATAATCAACAGCCTGCGCGGATGGTTGGCGACTGACAACAGAGGGAGGCTCAGAGTCGTCAGACGGCATCCATAACACCCCGTCCGGCCCCCAATGCGAAGGCAGCCATCGGATGGAATCATAATGGTGCATGGCAATTCCTCCGAAAGCGGGATTGCCGCCAAAGGCCGTGTGCACCTTGTCGAGCTCGGACTCCATATAGGCTCTGCCTTCTTCGCGGAAGGTGATCGTCTCCGGATCTCCGCTATTGGCAATGTCGAGCGTCTCTACGCCGATCACGACCGAATTCGGCTTGCCGATCGCATTGGCATAATCGATTTCCCCTTGCGCTTGCTCAATCAGCCCGACGGAGCCTTCGGCCTGGTCCCTATAATTCATAATCGAAATATAATCCACCATATCCTGAATATGTTCGGAGAGCCATTTGGTTTCCCCGTTGAATGTTATATCCTTTGCGCGATCCGATGTGTCGTACCATCTCGGAATCGCGGGTCCGAACGATAGATTTAATCCGGATGCATCGCGCCTCTCCATCATTTTTTCGACCAGCTCCAAATACTCCACCTGCAAAAACTTGCTTACATCCGCAAAATCCGGCGAAATATAAGGTTCGATATCTACATTGACTCCATCAAAACGTTCGGCCGGGTCGGAAGACAAATTATAGTTCAGCACCTGCTCGAAGTGCCCGATCGCTACGTCATGGAACGCTCGATAAGCCCCCATATAAGGCGGTGAAGTTCCTCCCGCGATGCAGGCCTGCACCTCAAAGCCATGCTCGTGCGCCCATGCGATAAAATCGCGCAGCAAATCCGGTCTGTCCTCCATCACATCCATGCCGGCAAACGGGCCAACTGCAAAATACAACACCTTCACGGGCTCGGATTGAAAGGTATCCGTATCCTTGGCCATCTCCAGCAGAACGTTTCTGGAGCCGGGATTCAGCAGCATATTATACGACGCGGCTTCCCAAATCCACATCGCTCTGTCCTGACTGTTAACGCTTACACTTTCATATATGCCTGACCCAATCTGCGCATAAGTCGTTAAGCTTCTGCCCGTTGCCCCATGCTCGTTAAAAGCCCGAGCCTCTAGGCTCACGATACTATCGGATAAGCTGTCCGTATCCCAGTTCAACGTATAATGCCCGTTATTCTGCCCCGCCTCCTGCCACGGTCCGCCATTGATGCGTACCTCCACGCGACTAATGCCAGCCGTCGATTGGACTTCTACCTCTATCGGCACGACGCCGCTTAGCGAAGTCCCTTCCTGCGGACTTGCAATGGTTACAAGCGGCGCTTCCGATGCGGCATTGCTAACGTTAATGTGCATATCCGGACTCCATATGCCGTATCGGGTCGACGTATCGAGCCCCCGCGCCCTCAACTGAACCATTCCGCTATAACCGGTTGTATCCAAATCATAATGCCAGGTGCCGGAATCGGTGCCGGTTGGATCGTATGTAAGAGCGTCCACCTGTCTTGTTCCATTAATGAACAGCTTAATATCATATAACCCTGTATAAGTACCCGATATTCTAACCGTACCGCTGTTTACCGTTGCGCCGTTCTCCGGCGAATCAATCGTGATTGCCGCAGCCGCGCTTGCCTTCTGCGGCTCTTGCAACAGCCCGGAAAGCGCCATCGTCCAGACGAGAATTGCAGCGACCAGCATTTTCGCTTGCTTCCTATACCTAATACCAACCATGCGAATAACCCCTCCCTGTTATTGTTATCATCGCTGAGCATAACAGAGCCCGGGTGCATGTACTATGAGCATTATTGCGGGTTTATCCTCCTTTCATGCCGCACCTGACGTAATGCGTATAAATCCTGTGAAATGAATATGTGGCTAGCCCATGGGCTAGCCACATTTCTCCGCTCCCTGCCAACATAGATTAGCCGGTAATAAAAACTTCCGTGTTAAAGTGTGTACGCTGCAAGCGCCAGAAATTTTGGATTTCTCCATCACTGGGCAAAATACCGAGATAGCGATAAAGCTGGGCTGCGATAAATGCGTGCCCTCGTGCCCCCGGATGGATGCTGTCATGCATAAGCATCAAATGATTATTCGTCTGCCCTTGTACGTACTCGCCCCAACGCTCATAAATGTTACATAGCGGTATATTGCTCCGGACGGCAATTTCCTGGATGGCGGCTGCATAGGACGGATAGGCAGTTCTCAAAAGAACGGACTGCTCCCGAACATGAAAGTCCACCCCGTTCTGCGTAAGCAACAGCACTTCGCTTCCGCTTGCGGCTATACGTTCAACCAACAGTTCCAAGTTAAGCTTAAATGGGTCAATGCCATCCCTTCCTAATACAGCATCATTTATCCCTACCATTACCGTTACCAGATCCGGCCGGAATCGCAAAGCGTCTTCCTCTAGCCGATTCAGTATTCCTTGTGCTGTGTCCCCGCTTTTCCCTGCATTAAGTACACTGCTTTTGCGATTGTACAGCTCCATTAACCGTTCTGTCAGCAGCCCCACATAATTTAACCTGCCTTCGAGATGGTAATTCTGCTCGGTGATAGAATCGCCAATACAAACAATAAATGCCCGCTCACCATTCTGAAGCTTGTCGAGTGCCTTGAAACTCATTGTCTATGCCTCCTGTTGGTCTTCTGCTAGTTGATTAATCCGGTCTGCCGCAACAACCGCCCAATCATGGCGACCGTCTCTGCCCTGGTCAGCAGTGCCTTCGGAGACAAATTGCCCAGACTATTACCTTCGACAATAGACGCCTGCAATAAGCCTGAAATACGATTTGCAGCCCAAGGCGACACTTCTCTGTAGTCAGCAAATCGCGCCAAGTTCCAATCTCCGTCACCGCTCTCGCCTGCCATTTGTACAAACTGTACAGGAAGCCCGGGAAATGCCATCGCTCTGGCGATAATGGTCATCGCCTGCTCTCGACTGATTTCCGCTTCCGGGCGGAACCCTTCGCCAGCAAAGCCGTTAATCAAGCCATAGTGATAGGCTGTAGCAATAGCGCCGCTATACCAGGCTTGTTGCGGCACATCCGCAAACTGCGCCTCCACCACATCAGGCTCTCCCAGACCGAGAGCGCGGATCACAATGGCCGTAAATTCCGCGCGAGTAATCGCTGAGTCTGGCATGAATCTCCCATCTTGGTTTCCGTTTATGACTAGGCGTGATCCCAGACCGTTCACTTCTTGCTCCGACCAATGGCCTTGTACATCAGTAAACACCGCCGGGTGCCTGACTACAGCCACCATCCCGCCTGACATGCTGGACAGAATCGCCTGTTTCCCGCCATTGGCGGTTGTCGCCACCCGGGTTGGAATATGTCTTGCTTTACCCTTTGCTCCGATTGATACTCCGGTAATCGGCGCTTCTCCCTCCTTCAGATCAGTAATGTCCAGCTTGTATTGTACATAGGCTGGCATCAGCTCTACGGAAACTTCACGGCCATCGTAGCTGGCTGATACGTTAAATTGGACGACAGGGGCGACCAATTCAAATCCCCCTGCAGACGCCCCTTGTCCGACCAAGGCAGATTGCTCGGCTGTCGTCCGAGAGACGGAAATGCTAACCGTAACTTCTTGCAGGTCCGCCGCCCCCAATTGTTGTCCTAACCAAGCAATATCCAAGCTCCCAGCCGGCAATGTAAAGGATGCAACCGGCGCTTCTACCGTAATGGCGCTCTGCTGCCTAAACAACTTGGCGATCATGCTCCCGCTCAACTGTCCGATTACGATATCCGCATTCTCCGTAACGGTTATTATAATCTCTGCTCCTTGCCCTGCTGCTTGCAACAATGCCTGCTCTTGAACTGGGCTAACTGTAATCTTGGCCACCTTATGCCCAGCCCGCTCGCTAATTTCTTGCGTGCCTTCTGCCACAGCATTGCCGTTGATCAAAATTGCCGCCGTGCCTTCCCCTTCCTGCCCTGCGCCGCTGCCATTCCCCGTACCGTTCCCACTGCCATACCCGCCTGGCAGAGCAATCCACTTTGCAAACAACGTAAGATCAGCAAGCAAAGGGGTGCCGAAATCATGCTGCATAGTGAGTGCTGGATCGGTATACCAGCCGCCGAAACTGAAGCCCGCCCGGACAGGCGTCGCCGGTGCTGTCACTGCCATGCCATGGTTCACATATATCGCGGAAATCGCGTTGCCGCCATTCGTTTCGAAACGCAACTCATGGTGTTCATCCACCTCCGCCAGCCGCAGGATTTCCCTTGGTGCAAGTGCCCGGCTGTAGATGCGAGCGTCGTCCAACAGCCCCCAATAGGTTGTAGCAGCAACGCCAGGCGTCTGACCGAACAAGTGCCTGCCATCTGCCGCGCTATTATATACATAGCTGTTTTCCTCTGCCACCAACTGCCCGTTCACATATAGCTTAATGCCGCCGCTTGGCTCATAGGTCGCGACAACATGGTACCAAGTATCCGAAGACAACATTCCGCCGTCGATGGTCGCCCACTCCGTATCACCGCTACCTTTGAGCCTTCCGCGGAGCTGATGCTCCGCCAATTGAATTTCCAAGCCATGTCCATCGGAATAAATGGTCTGAGCCCTTAAGGAATCTTCCGGTTTGACCCACCCGGCAATTGTAAAGCTGCCTGCAGCGTCAAGACCGAAGCCAGGCGCAACCTCTACGTAGTGGTCGCTTCCCTGCATGAACAGTGTGTTGCTCCCTACCTTCCCTGAGAAGAACGTAGGCACTGGCGTAAACAAATCGTCATCGTTGGCCACAAGGTCGGCGTGTCTCCCGTTGCCTGAGACGTCATATGAAATGGTTTGCGTATTATTGTACTCATCAAATGAGAGGTGAAGCTCCAGTCCATCGGAAAGTTCCTCGCGCCCGGTCGGGACCAGGCTTATATTATCGATCCACACTTTCCCTGCCCCGTACGGCACATTTGCCGTCACGGACACTTTGCCGCTCGTTGCATAGGAAGGAGCCATGAATGTTATACTCTTCCGCTGCCAATCAGAGGTCCCATAAATAGGGGTTGTCTCATGTATATTGGAGGTTGGCGACTCTTGCCGGTATTGCAAAGAAAAACCGCTTCCCTTTACCCCATCCGTCTTGATCCACCCGCTGAGTTCGTATTCCTTGCCTGGCATAAGCTCGACTTCCTGGGAAACCAGCGTACCGCTGAGCGCTCCCTGGGCAAACAAGGCCATGACACCCGTATGGGGTTCATCCGTTGCCAACCCAACGCCGCTGGCGACCATCCATTCTGCAGGCTGACTGCCGCCGGCTATCGCCTCGAAGGATGGATTGCTCAGCTCATTCAATGCCCCTGAAACCATGATGGCTACTGGCTGGGACTCGCCTTGCGCGCCCAGATTGTCCGTCGCAATCGCCGTAAGCATATAGCTGCCTGCCGTTGCGCCCTGCCATGCGAAGCTCCAGTTCGGCCCTGTACCGGTTCCAATCGCTTGCCCGTTTGCATAATACATGACTTCCGCCACTGTCCCGTCATCCGTAACCGCTGCGGTAAGCGTAATTACACCGTTCACCGGGGAAGCGTCGCCGCCGGTCGGGGCTGTAAGGATTACTTCCGGCTCTGCATTCGTTGTTTCCGGAACCACTTCATAGATTTGCCCGTCCCCTGCCGCGAACGTAATGGCCGAGCCCAGTGGATAGAGCTGGTCGGTTTCCAGGTTGCGCAACTGACCGGTAAAATACGTGGAATCGATGGTTAGCTGCTGAGACGCTTCAGCATCCATGTTTACAGCCACCGCATACGTATGCTCCCCATTCTCGCTAACGAGCGTGCTGATATAAGGGACGGCGCCGCCGGTTGCCTGGACGGTGAAGCGTTCCTTATCCTTCTTAGCATCCAGCAGCAGCGGCCGAAGCGGCTTCACGCGTTCGACCAGATCCACTACCTCCTCCCGCACCTCAGGGTCCGCATCCATACCGATCAGCGATGAGCCCGGGATCGAGGTGTACAGAAACCAAAAGATTCCCTTTGCCCCTTCCCCGATGGCCAACCAGTTCTGCACGCGCACCTCTTCGGCAATCGGCGAACGAATATCGAAGCGTGAGCTCCGTTCCCCACCAGTACCAAACGCTTGCAAGATGATCCATAACGGCGTTTCCTCCGGCTTGTTCTTCGTCACTTCGCGCAAATAGCTGAGGAAATTCC
Source organism: Paenibacillus agaridevorans (assembly GCF_003112455.1). Taxonomy (GTDB): domain Bacteria; phylum Bacillota; class Bacilli; order Paenibacillales; family Paenibacillaceae; genus Pristimantibacillus; species Pristimantibacillus agaridevorans. The sequence goes on along the minus strand of NZ_BDQX01000047.1, from coordinate 90,303 downwards.
ATGCCGGATAACCATAGTTGTTCATATTGAAATTGCCAATTCGATTCGCTTTGGCCAGCGAATAAATATCGATAAGCATGACATCCTGCGTCGTTGAAGCAAACATTGGCCCTACGCGGTCAAAGCCTATCAGCGGCGTCGTGATAATCAGCCCGCTGTCCTGCTCGCGGAACGCCTGGCTGAGCAAGTCATGGTTTTGCACCAGGTCAATCGTCGGTTCATCCGACAGATTGATGCCCTTGACGCTGGGACGATCTGCCACCCGATCGACAATTCCGGCCGCAACGGTTCGCGCTTCTGCAATGTCCGCGTTGCCGTAATGCACATAATCGCCCAGATTATACGCAGCATGCAGGTACACTCCCAGCCCATATCGATCCGTCGCCTCCAGCATCGCGTGGTCTCGATTGACATCCCCATTTGCCATCATGATGGAGTCAAAACCTTGCCCATGCAGATCCGCAATCAAATTCCGGAAATTCTTTTTACTTCCCTGATACAGATTGGCGTCCTCAAACACGCCCAGCGGAAAATCGCTTTCCTCCGGCTGCTCGATATTGTCTGGATACTCCGGCGGTACAGGCAGCGCCTCTCCATATACCGCAAAGTTTTTGAAGGCCACCACTTGCGGTGTTTGTGTGTCTACCATGACTCCTGCATACTGGACATTAAGGCTGAATGCGGCATGCTCAGGTACGGTAACCTCGTTAACAACCTGTTGCCCGCCAATCCAGGCCGAAGCAGTGCCAGCGACATGATCCAATTCCAAGCGGAGCCTCGTATAACCGCCGGCATCAAACCCGGCTACAGTACCGTTCGCCAGCACTTGTCTGGTCGCATCCGCAAACAAGACATAGTAGCCGTCTTCGCGGATGCTCATCCATACCTGGCCGTAGGACCATAATGCAGAGGGTTCGCTGGAAAAGCCGAATGCCGACCAGCCGTTCAAGCCCGCAGGACGAATATCAGCCTCAATGGCGGACACGCTTCCAGCCGGCTCATATGGCACCATCCCGAATCGTCCGCCAGATGCGTTAACCGTCAGGAAACCGGCATTGCCCGTTCCGTTAAAGGACAGTTGGTAGCTGGATTCCCACGTGCGGTTGCCCGCTTCCGTAAGTGAATTGTTCAGGCTATCGCCCGCTTTCCGGGCGATTCCGTCTGCCCCGAAAGAATCGAAGATAACGAGCGGCAACACATTCGCCGCCTGTTCCTTCACTAGAAAGTTGGCAAATGCGGTCCCGCCAATTGTCTGCGTATCAGTCCCAAATCCCGCATACTGGATATCCGGCTCAAAGGAACCCAGAACACTTAAGTCCACGCCTTCAGCCAGCACAATCCCGTCTGCCCACAGCGAGACCTCCTCCAATTCCGCATCATACTCCACCTTGAGTTTTGTATATCGCTGCGCGTCGAAGTTTGTTAGGGTCCCTTGAGCCAACAGGTTTGCAGTGCCGTCCGCATACAGGATGTAGCTGCCTGTTTCACCCAGAAGAGCCCAGAGTTGGCCACTCGCCGGGAACGGGGCATTGCTCCCGCTGAAGCCGACTGCCGACCAGCCCGCGCCGGCCGGTTTGACTTCCAGTTTCACGCTTGCTTTGGAAGAACCGGGGATGTAAGGGACAAACGCCGTCGCGGATAACGAATAAATGCTTGTAGCATAGCTATCTCCGCCGCTTTCGGTGAAGGCGAACCCGCCATTGCCTATCCAGGTCCGCGCGCCAGCCTCGGTCACTGCCCCATTAAGCGGCGCATTTGCGACCCGACCGCTGCCGCTGCTGCCAATAGATAGCGAATCAGCAATGAGCACCTCCATCGGGCTCTCCTGCAAATGGCTTTGTTGTGCGGCTGCGGGATAGTCCGGCAGCAAGTAAACCGTCATCATCCAGGCGAGCAAGATCGCCAATCCTCTTTTTTTCATTCATTCATCCCTCCGCTACATAGTGGACTTGAATGGATTTGCAATATACATCGCATAAAGCTTGACCGGTCCGCGAATATGCAGGCGGATAGCAAACTTCGTCCCTACCGGCAGTTCCAGCGGCTTGCCATTGCTGCGAGAAACACAGCTCCTGATTCCGCTATCGATAACCGGCAGAATATCTGCCACGCCGTAACCCGGCACGGTTGCAAGACCGCCTTCCCTAACCAGTTCAACCTTAATCTCGGAATCAATACCTGTATCCACGTTCAAGTACAGGCCGGCCCTCTGCTCCAGTTCAATCAGGCATGTCGCCAGACTCCCCTCTTGCGCCTCCGGAGTAAGCGACAAATAGCCGAAGCCGTCTCTGCGCAATGTCGCCAGCCCGATGTTCTCATGGACGGATAGTAAATTGCCACCTGCCGTAGATGCGGTGTACCAGAAATAGGTTTTATCATTTACATTGACGAATGCATTTCCTTGTACCAGCAAAATGTTATCGCCATCCTCTGCCGAGGCCTCGCGATCCCAGCCCTTCTCTTGATCCCGCTCGAGAAAAGAATATCCCGGCGCCGGCTCTCGAAAGTGAAGCCCGTCATTGCTCACCACAAGACCCAAATCGACCGCCACCTGAGCTTCGCTTCCATCTTCCGGCGTATGCCATTGCCCGTATACGCCAATACATACATTGCCCCTGCTCCAGACGGCCGCCCCCATATGAACCTCCTCTCCGTCCCAGGAGGAACCCGGCTTGCTTGTACGCATCGGCTTATAGAAGCTGATCGCCCTCTCTTCCGGCCAGGCGTCGAATCTTTCCGAACGCCAGGTGACCATCACCCTACCGCAATCAAGCGATTCTGGAAGCGCAACGGTTGGCCGATATTGATGACCGCCCAGATAGTATTGATGATTAAATTTATACAAGGTTGACACTTCTAATTGCTGGCAAATCAAACGATTGTCGCTAATCTCTTTCCAGCGCAACCCATCCGGACTGGTGAAGAAACCCGTAATTCGTTCCCGTTCTGTCGTCCACCCCGTAAATCGGCTATAAAACTTTTCAAGCACCATTTTGTACATTTGCTCGGGATCATCCGCCTCGGGTTCATACAATACGCAGCAAAAGATGCCGCCTCCATCAATCTCCACCAGATTATTCGCCTTACTGCCGTTAAACTCTACCAGTCCGAGGTTCGGCTTCTCCCAGTTAACCCCATCCGAGCTTTCAGCATACGCAATCAGTGCCGGGAAATCATCGTTAAGCGTGATGCTGGCATCAATTTCAGGCGAAGCGTTATACCACATCCTGAATTTTCCGTCGATATAGAGCACAGTTCCAAACAATGACGCACGATGGGCATCCGGCTGCCCCTTGCTGCCCCTGCGTACAACCGGGTTGGTCGCATGCTTGACGGGCCTTTCCATCTGTAGATGCAGATTTCTGGTCGCCGGAATTGAATGATCATCGATGGCAAGCAAAACCAATTCATCCTCGAATACAATTTCATTTCGTGCATAGCTCTTGTACATGTTTAGCAGCTCCACATCGTTAGATTGTTATCCTACGCTTAATTTCAGCCAGCGAATATTGCTCACACCATCTTCAACCGCCCAGAATACAACATAATAAGAGCCGTCCTGCAATCGGCACAGACTAGGCGCGCCAAATTTCAATGCTGTGAAATTATGCGACATGTTCGGTCCGCTCGCCGTAAGCCCAAGGGTCTGCTTGCCCCACAAGGGCACCTGCTGTTCGTTGATCCAATCCCCGTCATCAAGCCTCGCGATATTGGCCCATAAACCCGGCTCATCCATCCTCCGGTACACCGTTAGAATTTTTCCGTTCTCCAGTTGGATTATATTGAGAGTTTGTCCCAGTAACCCCGTCGATCGCGGAGCAGAGAAGGGTGTTCCGACTCCTTCGGATAAAGCATATTGATTGGGCAAATCGCAAGCATTTGTCTCATCATACGCCCAGGCTGCCGCCAATAACCTGCCGTCTATCAACTCTATGATTTTAGATTCCCAATAGATGATATCCTGACTTTCATCCACCATCACATCAAGATAAGATGGCCATGTATGGCCACCATCACCCGATTGCAAAGCTACCATCCTCATGCCATTGGGACAATGGCCATCCCATCCTCGCCAAGTAGAGGTGGGCAAAAGCCAGCTTCCATCACGCAAAGGGACGATCGGAGACGTCATCTCAAAGGCTGGGCCAACAAGGGGAGGATTCAGCGCCTCAGGATCCCCCCAACTGCGACCGCCGTCACGGGAGCGGAATAGCAGCAATTCGATATCGACAAACCCCATGTTATCCGGATTTGTAAGTCCTTGCTCGTGCCTGGAACGATTATGGCGAATAACGAAAGCTACGATTTCCCCCTCCTCGCCAATGGAGAGCCTGCACACATCTGATGTCACACGATCCATAGTCCCGGAATATAAACGCCCTTCAAATTCCCATGTTTCTCCGCCATCCACTGAACGCGCTATGCAAGAGTGCAAATCCTCGGCTTCAAAGGCTTGGCCGATTGCGAACGAAGCAATCAACTCCCCCTCTTTTCCTGCCACTATCGAAGGAGAATACGCATGCCTGCTATAGACGTGGGGGAGTGGGTTGCGGTACAAAATGCCCTCATTCATTACTGTAATCCCTGTCATTCTAACCTTCCTTTCCCTTCAAATGGTCCGCAAGCCCTCTATCTGATTTTTGCGTTAGAGGGCTTGCACGCCATTACTTCAATTTTTCATTGTACATTGTTGTGACCGCCTCGTAGTTGCCCATGCCTTTCAACTCTTCGATAAATTTATCCCAGGTATCGAACTTGCGCTGGCCTGTTATAAATCTAATGCTCTCGCCGTCGAAATGCGTTTTAATCGGCACGAGATTGCTGTCGCGCAACTCAAGCTCTTCGGCAGAAAGCGATACAAGGGACGGTCCCATCAGAATGGGACTCGTAGCTTCGGGAGTTGAACCCAGGGAGTGAAAGAGATAATTGTATTCTTCATAGTATTTTCCGTCCGCATAGACCGGAATTTTGCCGGCAATTTTATCGCTCGTCTCAAGTGCTTGCGCCCCCCATTGAATGCCTGAACGCACACTTCCTGACGTATTGACACCAAATTTCGCTAACTCGCCATACGGATCGTCCGCCAACAGAATCTCGTCCAGAAAATTTTTCTCGCCATTCGTTTCAACATATGTTTCGCCTTCAATACCCCAAGTAAACAAATTGATCATCTCCGGCGAATACTGGTAGTCCATTAATTTAATCAGCAGGTCCTGGTTGGCGGCACTTGCAGAAATAACAGGTCCCGTATTGCCCCTGAATACTTCCTTTCCGGCTGGCGTCTGATACCAACCAACTTTTCCATCCAGATTAAGCGGATGGCGGGCTACGCCCCAAGTTTGCGGATATTCTGTGCTCTTGTTATGATTTCCCGCCCACCCCGTGAAACTATTGGGCATCATAAAGATTTTGCCCGTCAGGCTTTTCTCGATCTGCTGCTCATTCGTTTGGGTGAAAAATTCAGGATCAAGCAGTTTCTCCTCATAGAGCTTATTCAAGTACTCCAGTACCCGCTTAATACCAGCGCTGTCATCAATCGGACCGAATAAAAACTTGTCGCCATTAAAGAAAATATCTGCTGATGTACGGTTTAATTCAAAAAGTGACTTCTGGATCGAATTCGGATCGCTGCCCGCAAAACCCGAACCAACGGGGTAGGCGTCCGGATAAAGCTCTTTCAAACGTTTAGCGGCGTTATAGTATTCCTCCAAATTCCCTGGAATCGGAATATTATGCTTTTGGAAAATATCGAAACGATACACATATTGCGGGAGGCCTCCCGGCTGATAAGCCCAATCTCCTGCATTCGGGAAAGTATAGAATTTGCCCTCCGGAGTGGAGATTTTATTCACTTCCGGACCGTAGCCCAGATCGCTTTCCAGAAACTTTCTGGAATATGGCATCAGATCAAGCTTGGTGGACAAATCAACCAACGCCCCGCGCTCCCCGGCCTTAATCGCTTCATCAACATTGTTCAGCAGGAAAATATCCGCGAATTCGCCGGAAGCTAAATAAATAGGCCGCTTTTCATTAAAATCGCCCCAAGGAAGCTCTTCCCAGGTAATGTCCAGCTTCACGCCCAAATACTCCTCCATCATCTCTTGCCAGACCTGATCGACCCTCGTGCCTCTGGCTGTCTCAGCGCCAAAGTACGGCTGGTACACTGTAAAGCTCAATACTTCCGGCTCCGTGCCTCCTTCCTCTGAAACTGGCGGCGTTGTTTCTCCACCACCACTGCCTTTCCCGCCTGTACCGCTATTGCCAGTACAACCGGTGAGCGCTACTAGCGCTGCCAGCACGAATGCCAGTACGGACAGTCTTGTCCGCATTTTTTTTCTCCCCATTTTCGCTTACCACCTTTTGAAAGTTTTCTATTGAAAGAGAGCATTTCTCTTTAATAGACCGCTTGACTGCAGCTATCCTTTAATGCCGCCAATCATAATACCTTTCACAAAGTACTTTTGTGCGAAAGGATAAACCACCAGGATCGGGAACATGGCTACCAGTGTAACTGCCATCTGTATATTTCTTGGAGAGATGTTCCCCTCCATTCTTACGACTCCAGAGCTGCTTCCCGAATCCGCAAATTGTTCCAGGATAAGAATTTTCCGCAGCAAAATCTGTACAGGAAACAAGTTTTCATTTTTCAAATAAATGAGCGCGCTGAACCATTCATTCCAGGCAGCAACCATCGTAAACAAGCCAAACGTTGCCAATAGCGGCTTGGAAAGAGGCATATAAATGCTGAACAGAATTCTAAAATCATTGGCCCCGTCCATAAATGCAGACTCCCGATATTCGTAGGGAATGGCCCGAAAAAAGGTTCTAAAAATAATGACTGTAAATGCACTGACAGCTCCGGGCAATACCATCACCCAAAACGTGTTTAGCAAGTTCAGCTCGCGGATAACAAGAAACGTTGGTATGATGCCTCCGTTGAAAAACATAGTGACAACCAGGTAGAACAGTATTGCTTTCTGAGCTTTAAATTCTCGAACAGCGAGTGGATATGCCATTAGAGAGGTGAAAAGCAAGACAAAAAAACAGCTTCCAGCGGTATACAGCAAAGTATTTCTATAAGCAATCCAGAGGTCGGCCCGATTGAGCACATAACGATAGCCCTCCATGTTAAAGCCTTTCGGCAGCCATCCTACCTTGCCAGCCGAAATCGCCTCAGGCGTACTCAGTGAAATCGCCACTACATGCATGAATGGGTAGAGCATGACAACAACCAGAAGCAGCATAAACAAACCATTGAATAGATCAAACATTCGAGAACCTAGACTACTTTTGTACATGATCCCCCTGCCTCCTACCACAAACTATTTTCTGAATATCGTCGGCTTATCTGATTGACGGCCAACAGGAGTACGAAAGAAATGACCGAGACCATCAAACCTACTGCAGTAGCATAACTGAATCTCGCACTTTCCAGGCCTTCCCGGTAGACGTAAGTCCCGACAATATCAGCCGTACTGTAAATGACCGGGTTATACATTAACAGCACTCGCTGAAAATCCGCTTCCAACATATTTCCTATAGCCAATATCAACAAGATCACGATCGTGCCTGCCATCCCTGGCAATGTGATATGTACGATCTTACGAAACCGACCGGCTCCATCCATATGTGCAGCTTCATAAAGCGCAGGATCAATATTAGTAAGCGCTGCCAAATATAAAATAGTGCCCCATCCCAGGTTTTGCCAAATGCCTGACCCTATAAAAAGCGTTCGGAAAAATTCCGGTCTGCCGAAGAAATTCATTGCTTCGATATTAAAGAGCGATAAGACCTGATTGAACAACCCATTTAAAGAAGCCAATTCTTTGAGCATGCCAACGATGATAATAACCGAAATGAAATATGGCAAATACGTAATCGATTGAATGGTTCGTTTAATCCACTCTATTTTGAGTTCGTTTAATAAAAGAGCTAGAATAATCGGCAGCGGGAAAGCAAATACAAGATTATATAGGCCAAGAAGCAGAGTGTTCTTGAATACCCGCAGTGCCATCGGGTTATCTAAAAATAACCTGAACCATCTTAGTCCCACCCATTTACTCTCAAATACGCCAGCAAACACGTTGTAATCTTTGAAAGCTATAATGACTCCATACATTGGTAAATATTTAAAAATAAATACCAATATTAACCCCGGCAAAACCATAAGATATAAATACTTCTGCTTCAGAAATACTCTCATCATTTGCATTGCGCCATCCTGCCACCTTTCGTCATCTTCTTAGCTGATCCCCTCTAATCTCATTCTCTCGGGTGTTCGTAAAGCAATCGTAAAGCGATTCATCCTCGGTCTCAATCACACAATTGTCATTTTGGTATAAAAAAAAGCGGAAATGCCTCTAAAAAGGGCATTTCCGCGTATAAAAATTGTTCCTGTCGTGTAAAAAAAGCGCAATCAAACTAGCTTTCGTCCCCTCCCTCCTTGTTGCGATTCCAAGCCAGCTCCCGGTATTCAGTAGGTGTAATCCCCGTCAGCATTTTAAATACCTTGGTGAAATAGCTCTTGCTGTTGAAACCTACGTTGCTGCCGATATCGTTAATCTTCATCTTCGTATCGGCGAGCAGCAATTTGGCTTGTTCAATCCGGTATTGGCTTACATAATCCGTAAGCGTCATATTATATTGCTTTTTAAACAACTGACTTAAATATTTTCTGTTCACCCCGACATAATCGGCGACGTCATCCATAGAAAAATTGGTTGCATAGAACTCGGCAATATATTGCTCGACTCTTGCAACATAATCATTGAAATCCTGGCGATACTCTGTATTAAAATTACTGAACTTGCTAATGAAAAACTGTTTGACTGCCGCTGCATTCATAATCCCCTTATCGGTAATCAGTTCATTAATTTCGCTCAAGAAACGTACGCTTTCCTGATCATAAAGCCGTATCAATAAGGTTATATACTGATATAAGTTATAATTGTACTCCATAACGCTTCGATTTTCTGATAGCATCATGTCTATTATTTCCGTATATGTCTGCACATTGTGTTGTCTGATCGCTAATTCAAGCTCATCCATCGTTGGATCCTTAATCTGTTGCTGTCGGAAATCTGCCGGGAGCTGACTGTAGGAATATACATTCGTATCCGATGAATAAATTCGTCCCATATTATAAGCGTACAAGGCTTCAATGTAGGAATGATGAATTTTTTTAATCGGGTAGATTCCACCAACACTAATCGTCAGTTCTTCCAACAGTCGATCGTTGAAGCTCAAAGTCAAATTGTTGGTAAAGGTATCCCTATCATCGTCATGCAACTTGAGCAGCACGACATACTGCTTATCCGATTCAACAAACAAATCAATATTAAAGTGTGCCCGTAAGCAAGTTTCAATTTCCTCCGCCAACCCGGAGTCGTCAGTCGTCCTGTCAATTTGAGAATGAATAGTTAAAATAACAATGATCAGATTCGCAGGATATTCATCCAGGTAACGTTCAATATCGGAACTTTCGGTAAATCGTTCTTTGACCAGATTATGCACCAAAGTCTTCTTCAACAAGTGCTCGCTATTATGAAGGCGGAGCTTCAGTTGGCTGATCGGCATGTATAACTGCTTGGCGCCAAGTACCGCCATTGCCAGAATAACTACGACCATAATCGTTAGGAATACGATCATTTGATCCCGTGTCTTATATATACCACTGCTTAATTGATACATATTCACTTCGCTTACCAAGTTCCATTTCATCGCCTGAATGGGATAACTGCTGATGACAATCTTATTATTAAGGCTGCTGGCTGCAGGATTATTCTGCATATGCACACCTAACAGCGACAGATCTTGATGATACACAATCTTTCCTTCCAGGTCCGTCAAATAATAATTATATACCCCGCCATCGACATTCAACTTTTGCAAAAAGTCATTATACAGCTTCTCCAAATTAATCGTGTAATTAAGATAGGATTGACTGGTACCTGTTGGAAGCTTGGCCAGCAGTGAGCTGACATATTTGTGACTCCCATGTATGTCCAGGCTCCTTGCCTCCATCACTTTAATCTGGTAGTTCTCCATCTCTGCTGCTTCCGCTGTAACCCAATTATAGGGGGAGCTATGTACATCGCTCACAATGCCGTAATTAGACACAAGCATGTAATCTTCGGCTTCATTATAATACATCACTTGTTCCAAATACTTGCTGCTGTTGACAGCCTTGTTCAAGCTTTTGAGAACTTGAAGCTTATCTCCCGTCCTTTGCGTCTTCATAAATTGTTCATTTTTCATGCCTTCGAGCACCCCATCGCGAACTTGCTCAAGCATTTGGTTCATGAAGGTGCCCGTTCGAATCAATTCGCTCTCATTTTTGGCATCTACTAACGTAATGGTTTGTTTTAAATAGATGTTAATTTGATAAATACTTGCGATAAGAAATGGCGGTATCGCTACCAGCAGCAAAATGATAACAATTCTAGAATCATAGTCTCTGAACCGAAATCTCATCTTTTTAGCCCCCAGGCTATCATTTGTGCAGCGCTTTCTGGTATTGCCTGTTTCGATCTTCTATCATTTGTTTGCCGCCCATATCCTGCCATTGCTGAATAATGTTATCCCAGTCGCTGACAGGTCGTTCGCCCGTAAATACTTTCATCTTCTGATCTTCCATGAATTGATCCAGTTCCGTCAGATACGCAAATGACTCCCACTGCGACTTATCATAGGTAACCTGATAATCAATAGGTTGAAAGCTGGGAAGTTCCTTTGTTTTCTGTCTCATAGCCGTAAATTTCCGATCTATCCAGGAGGACATGGGCCATGTTGGAAAATCATCGAAATCCATCTGGAACATCCAGTACAGGGCGTAGTAATTAGCCTTGTACGAATCATCCTTGTTTTCCCCGATATATTCCAATGTTCCATCCGGAAGTCTAGTATACGACTCTCCTTCAATGCCTATATATACCAGCTCATATCCTTCTCTACTGGCATGATAATCCAGGAATCGCATGACTACCTCTGGATGCTTGCTTTTCTTGGTGATCACGGTTACATATTGTGTATCCTGTGACGCAGGAATTTTATTAATGCCGTCTCCTTGCAAGATTAGGGGATCATAATTTGCTTCTGGAACCGTTTTGATCAACACCTCCGTTGCACCTGCAATGGTTGAGGAGTACCAGCCCGCCACTGCCCCCACTTTGTTTTGAGCGATCAGTTCCGTTTGTTTCGGAGGTGTAGACAAGATCATTTCGGGCCAGATGTATCCCTTGGCATTCCACTCCACCATTTTAGACAAAAACTGCTTGTAGCCAGGATGAAATTCAGGAGGAAAAAGCCTTCCTTGTCCATCCAGCCACCATTCCGAAGCTTGCGGCAAGAAATAAGGCGTAAAGCCAACATGAAGAGCATTGAAGGTAGCAAATCCTGTAGAGAGAGGGTAAGCATCCTCTTTATTTTGTTTAAAGGCTTCCATTACATACTCGAAATCAGCAATGGTAACCGGCTTCTTCAGGTTCAGCTCCTGCAGCCAGTCTGTACGAATCTGAATAACATTCCCTGTCGTATTGGTCGCCTGGCTGGGGATGCCAATAATTTGGCCGTCAGCGCTAGCCTGACTCCACATTTCCGGCTTGATATTCGCCTTCAAATTCGGCCCATATTCGTCAAGAAGCCCATTGAGTGGAATAATTGCTCCGTTGTTGTACAATTTTATTGCCTCATCCATCCGGATAAGTGGAATGATATCGAGCTGCTCATCCGAAGATAACATGCGATCAATCATTTGCCCGTAGTCCGCATTAGTTGTACTCGTTTCAAGCTGCAAGTCTACCCCGGTTTTCTCCAAAATCCGGCGATGGACGTTCCGTTCTGCTTCGGACCCACGCTCGTATTGCGCATTGGCCTGAAGCGATACGATTTTAACCTGCTGCTCAGTCAAAGAATTCTCTCTATGTTCGACTGATAAAGGCGATTGAAGAGCAGGTCCGTTTATACTGATGCGACAAGCTGCGACCGTCAAGATGAGACTGCAAATAATGAATCCTGTCATGCCCTTGCTTAACACTTGATTCATTGGAATACCCCCTGTGTAAGTTCCAATCCTGACAAGTTTCCCTTTAATGCTCCTGATTCTATACAATAATAAAGACCATGGAGCAACAAAAACACCATTCTTGCGGTAAGTAGGAATAACCAAGATTCCACATACGTACAAAAAGGTGTTATTGGTGGGACATTTGGCTAAAAACCGTTTTAAAAATGATTGTGATTATGGTATGACCAATTCACAGATAAACATACTTTATACGCTATCCGAACGCTTGTCAATGTGACATGACAAACAACCAGTCGCTTGATTGCAACAAGTCTTCGGTCGCAATCTGTTCAAGCTTGAATATAAATTTGATAAGAAACTCCGCTAACGATAAACGGAAGAGACTGCACCAAGATCTTACGAATGGGGCAATCTCTTCCGTCTGCTTGTTTTTCCTCTTTTCCTATCGAGATACGGGAAATTTCATCGCTTTGTACTGTTGTGCAAACAAACCTCCGTTATAGCCGACTTCGCTTAATGGAATATCTTGAATACGGATAAGCGCCCCGTCCCGTTCCGCAGACATTTTGGCAGCAATTGCTGCCATTTCCGCCTCTGCCAGCTCATCGAGCGAGATCGGCGAAGGAGCTTCCCCTGCCATGTAAGGCAGAACGTTTTCCAATATGGCTTGATATAAGCGATTATTGTCCGCCTTTATAAACTCGACTTGTTTTTGCGTCGTTATCGAGGCGTAAAAAGGCAAGTAACCCGAAGTCTTCCCGATGCTCACCATTGCGCGCCTGCCGTCTTTCCAAGCCAGCTCGAACTGTTGCTGTGTGGTCTCCCCCACATACCTGGCCGATTCGATCCCCGCTCCCATAAGACCGTGAAGCATCGAATAGGCATGAATACCGTAGTTAAATTCATCTACCGCGCAGCCGACAAGTCCATACACCCATTCTTCCGTTCCTATTCCTCTTTCTCGCCACTCTTTTACTTCATTGCAATAGCGGAGCGCAGATCCGCCTGTAAGTATGGAGCCATCCTTGCCCCAATCGATGAGCTGCTGCAGGTCCCTGGCGTTGCCGGCTAAAGGTTTGTCGATAAATACGGCTTTCCCCGCTTCTATAAAAGGCCTTGCGTGTTGGACATGCAAATCCCAATCGCAGCTGTGAATAAACACCGCATCTACCCGCTCGACCAGCTCTTCTATCGTTTCGCAAGCATGAGCAATGCCATGCTCGCGGGCAAATGTAGAAGCATATCCAGGAGGATAGATCGTTCCGCTATCGAACACTCCGGTGACGTGATGCCCCATCTCGCGAACAATGGGGACAAAGCTGCCAGGATGTGATGTATCGAGGTCCACCAAACCGATTTTTAATGATGTCATTTCGTTTGCCCACCTCTGCCATATAAGCGATTTTCGTATTCGGAGCCTATTTCAAGCGCCCCTCCCAGTACGTTAAAAAAAGAATCGTCCAATGTAAAAAGTCCTTTATCAGGTGTAATCCATGACGCATCGGAATAGGGATGCCAGCTTTTCATCCGTTCCCAATTGCGGTAGTTCTGTTGACCGTTCGCTTCTAAAACGCCGATCTTTAATTCGGGAAGCGGAGGCAACTGAGCGGCCAATGTTTTGTTCCAATCCGCTAATACGGGATTAGCGGTTAGATCGGCGCAGAAACAATGAATACCTCTATCGCGAGCTAGCTTAGCGATTTTTAAACTCATGCTCATCGTCTTAGCGATCGGCTTAAGCGCAATCGCCTTATAACCCATCTCAATCCTCAGTTGCGCATCACTTTCGTTATGGATGCTTTCGTCGGCTGCAAATCGAACGGGCAAATCCGACACATCGATAACATTCGTTTCGTTAAACGGCTCCTCAAGCAGCACGATGCTCTCCAGTGCGCCTATCCGATCGGCATGTTCCAGGAAACTTATCATGCGACCTTTCCCGTCATACCTGCCATTGGCATCCAAGTAATAAGCGATTTTCCCGTTCTGCGTGTATGGCGTATCGAAGCGAGAAGCAATGCGGTGGATCTGTGACAGCCTCTGTTTGTCCCATTCCAGCATTTTGGCAGGATCCCCGTTTTGTTCGGGATCGGCGCCGATTTTAATTTTCAAAATAAAATAACCTTCTCCAAGAATCTGTTCAATCTTCTCTTCTGACAGATTGTAAGACACAAGAGGGATGCACCCTAGCTGTTGCTGCCGAGCCGATAAGGCCGAACGGTATGGCTCAGGAACCAACTCCTGGAAGCCGCCTCCCGCGCCCTTGCCTTTGCTGTACAAGGACCAAGCCGCTTGATCCAAGGCAACAAGCGAATTCAGAGCAAAGGTCGCACGAAGATCATCCCTTCCAACACTTCGTTGCGCGAATGCATGCACTTCCGGAAATAATCGATCCATTAAATCAATTGGCGTATCAAATTCCGAGTGCTCCGCAAGCATCAATGCATATTGGGTCGCATTAGCCATCAAAGCGTTGCCGGTTTGCTCTCCATATTGCGAAAATACCCGGTCGTCGGACCATAAGACGCTTTGAACGCCTACTCCGATGCCGAGGGCGCCGTCTTGAGAACAAAGCCCTGCCACCGATTGCCATAACTCCGTCAAGTAGTCCCCTTTAAATCCGAAAGGTTCCAGCAAAGGTTCTTGGATCGATAGATGCTTGGATTCGGCGATTGTTATCATTTTTTATCCTCCAATCGATAAGCTCTCCCCGTCAATACGACCTTCCCTATCCTTGGTTAATCCTCTCGCTTATGGACTCCTCGACTACGGCTTGAATCAGCTCCGGCTTGCCGCTTGCCAGCGAAGCAATCGCTTGCAAGATCATCAGCGTGGCGTATAAGCCGTCCACATGATCGATTGTCGCTTTGGCGTTTTCCTGCAAGCATTTTAGAAACGCTCGATTTTCTTCCATAAACCCGCTTTCTGTGCCTTTATATACTTGCGGCTCTTTTCCTGCCTCGGTATAGGTCAAAGTAGTGAGACGGTCGGATATGGTAATCGATTTGCCTTCTGCAAACATTTGCATAAAAAACTTGCTCGTTAATGGGGGACAATCGCTATCGCCCTGGACCAAACAGCCCGCCGCGCCGTTGTCGAATCGATAGACAGCAACCAGGTTGTCAACAACGCCGCTCGGTTGATAGTAGTTGCCGCCAGCCGCATATACCTCTACCGGATCGCCTCCTGCCATAAACCGCATAATATCGGTGGAGTGGCAACCTTGGCTGATGACGTTGCCTCCGCCTTTAACTGGATCATTGGGCCATATGCCGTCCCCCCATCTGCTGTCCATCATTTGCATGGTCACCATAATAGGATTAGGGATCAATTCTTTCGCCTTCCACAACATCTCGTAGTATCGCATCTTAAACGCCGTAAACAACGTTTTGCCTGTACGCTTTACCGTTTCTCCCACAGCCACACATTCCTCTACCGTCATCGCCAGAGGTTTCTCTACGAGCACATGCTTGCCGCTCTCCATAGCACGGATGCAGTATTCGGCATGCGTATCATGCATGGTACACACATACACAACGTCTATCGATGGATCATTAAACAGTTGATCGGGATCATCCGTCGCATAATCTGCGCCAAATTCCTCCATCAATTTTTCTGCGCTTGGCTTGTAAACGTCGAAACAACCCGACAGCTTTATTCCCTCAAGCTCAGCGATACATTTGGCATGCGTTCGTCCCAAGTTGCCGCATCCGATCATTCCCACTTTAATCATCGTAACTCCTCCAATCATTTTTAACTGCTGTATATATCCTTGAAATAAGATAAATAACTCCACATCTGATGTATAAACTGATGTATTTATCTAACAATAAAGTACAGGATTTAAGCTATTTCGTCAATCTATTATCGTATATTTTATACTTATCACTAACGTTGATGTACTTTAAACGGTTTTATCTAACGATATACATCAGATTGATGGTGAGTAAAACCAAATTAATATTCGCTCGTTAGAACACCACCATATAATCCCCGCTTATCCCTAGTATTAGGAATAATCATTTTACTTCTACCAATAAACACATGTATAGTACAGTGAGATGCACAACATAATTAGACTTTATATTGTAGTAAGGAGCGATCCATGTGGAAAGAATGGTTGGAACCGTCGTTAGAGGACTACGTTGCCCTATCATAAATCAGGGGGACAATATAGAGGAAATCGTTGTAGAAAGTGTCGTGAAAGCTTCCGAAGCTGAAGGGTTCACAATAAATGATAAAGATATCGTTACCATTACCGAGTCCATTGTTGCTCGTGCGCAAGGCAATTATGCGACTATCGACAATATTGCCAAAGATGTTCGTTCGAAATTTGGAGAAGAGACTGTGGGAGTCATATTCCCGATCTTAAGCCGCAATCGATTTGCGAACTGTCTCAGCGGGATTGCAAAGGGTGCTAAGAAAATTGTTTTAATGCTAAGCTATCCATCTGATGAGGTTGGCAATCACTTAGTTGATATTGACATGCTTGATGAAAAGGGAGTTAATCCATGGACAGATGTTTTGACTGAAAAACAATTCCGCGATTATTTTGGATATAATAAGCATACGTTTACCGGTGTTGATTATATCGATTATTATAAATCATTAGTTGAAGCATATGGCGTGGAATGTGAGGTTATTTTCTCCAATAATCCAAAGACCATTTTGAATTACACCAAACATGTTCTAGCTTGTGATATACATACAAGATTCAGGACAAAGAGAATACTAAAAGCAAATGGCGGAGTCAACGTTTATAGCCTCGACAATATACTGTCTGAGTCTATTGATGGCAGCGGATATAACGAAGCTTATGGTTTGCTGGGATCAAATAAATCGACAGAAAGCAGCGTGAAGCTTTTCCCGCGTAATTGCCAGCCTGTAGTTGATGCCATACAACAGAGGCTCAAGGTAGTAACTGGAAAAAACTTGGAAGTCATGGTTTATGGAGATGGCGCCTTCAAAGATCCCGTAGGCAAAATATGGGAGCTTGCTGACCCTGTTGTATCGCCCGCCTACACGGCAGGACTGGACGGAACCCCTAATGAAGTGAAGTTAAAATATCTTGCCGATAATCATTTTGCTGATCTAAGAGGCCAGGAACTGAAAGATGCTATATCGCAATACATTAACAATAAAAATTCGGATCTTACAGGTTCAATGGAAGCGCAGGGCACTACACCTCGCAAGCTTACCGATCTTATTGGTTCCTTATCCGATTTAACTTCCGGAAGCGGAGATAAAGGTACGCCTATCGTCTTTATTCAAGGTTATTTTGATAACTATACGAAATAAATACATTGCGTTATTGAACAATCCCAAATAAAGAGGGTGTCCCAAAGCCATTAATTTGGCCAGGGCACCCTATCATGTTATAAACCTGATGCGGAGCTCCCCTTACTTGGAGAACGAATAATCATAATAGGTCTCCGCATTGCTTAAGCTTGCCCATACATCCTCACTTTCACCGCCAATATACCAATAAGCTACCCCGGCTAATTTTTTGTCTACGGCTAGGCGATATTTGGTGATTAGGGAACGAGCATCCTCAAACCAGATCGTATGCTTCAAAGACTGCTTCATGTAGATAGCCACATATTGCCCCATTGCTTCATTCCATACGGGCTTAAGCGCGTAGGTCTTGATCTTCCGATTTTGTTCGGTAAGGGTAATAAATTCGGAGGATGAAACGGTACCGTTCTCATTTAATGTCCAATCCCGGTTATAGAATGGGAAGGCAAGAATTACCTTCTCGCTTGGTACGACCTTAAGGAGTGTATCAATGGCATGTTCGTCATAAGGCAACGAAGCATTCGAGCCTGGATATAAGCTTCCCCCATAATGCTCATCGTATCCCATCATCACGACATAATCCGCTTGCTTGCCAAGCGCGGCATAGTCGAAGGCTTCCGTCCAATCCGTGCCAAGATCGGGAGACACATCAATTGAGAGCACTGCCCCAAGCGTATGCAGCTCCTCCGCTAAAGAAGTAATGAATGTCGTAAGCAATGCGCGATCCTTTGGGGCGACGTTCTCGAAATCAATATTAAGTCCTTCCAGGTCGTAACGCTTCACGATTTCCGATAATTGCTCAACGACTTTATTTCTTACTATAGAATCAGACAACATAAGGTGGGTAGCTGATTGATCGGATCGATTGCCAACCATTGCCCAAATCTGCTTGTCATTCTGCTTCGCCCATGTAATAAGCTTCGTGTCAGTAGAATCGGACAAGTCACCTGTTTCCCCTACGAAATACCAGCGAGGTGATAGCGTGTTTACATTCGATTTCAAAATATTGCTCTGATATTGTTCCCTTGTCTGGCCATACTGCCATCCGATAACGATTCTTTTTTCCGGCAACGCCTTAAGCTCCGAAGCCCAGCTCTTATTTTGTAACACTCGATCGAGAAGCACGGCTGTTTCCTGCCTTGTTATGGGCTCTGAAGGTCTGAACTTCCCCTTATTATCGCCTTTCATTAATCCTGCTTGATGGACCGCGGCAACGGAGGCGCTTGCCCAGTCTGCAATTTCTTTACCATCCTTAAAAGCTGTACAGAGGCCAATAGAGCTTTCCCCGTTCTGTTTCAAAGCTCTTGCTACCCAAACTGCCGCCTCTTGCCGCGTTACCGCCCTCTTTGGAGCAAAGGATGTAGCCGTTATGCCATTAGCTAGTTCTAGTTGAACAGCAGCCTGTATCCAGCCATAATACCAATCGTCCAGCGCTACATCAGTAAAAGATGTTACGGGACTTCCAACTGGATTAAGCCCCAACATGCGATCCAATACGGTAATAAATTCAGCTCTAGTAATGGACCTGGTAGGCGAAAAGCTAGTTTTCGATGTACCTGTCATCATCTTTTTGTTATATAAATTTATGATTTCATTTTGTGCGTAGCTAGTACTAATATCATCAAAAGGCAGAACTTTATTAGCTGTTGCTGCCTGAAATGCGCCGCTTGCTAAAAAACCGACAATAAATGTCGTTATTGCTAATCTACCCAGCATCGTTTTTTTGGTATACTCCTCTCCCAATCTCAATTCTCGAAGCATACCAAATATGAAGATCGTAGTCATCGCTAAAATAATGGCAAACAAGCGTTATGGTTGTTTGAAAACACTTTTGTTTCTTCCGGTATTTTTCGCTTCATATAAGCATTGGTCGGCCAATTCGAATAAATGAGCAAGATGAGTCGCGCTAGCCGGATAAGCTGCAATGCCGGCCGATATAGTAATGATGTCACCACACGGACTCACGGTGCTTTCTACTAGCATTCGTAGCTGCTCGGCAACTTGATACGCTTCATCGCCACTCCTGTCATGGAGAAGCAAAACAAACTCCTCGCCGCCAAAGCGGCAACAAATATCTTTTTCTCTTGATACTTCCTTCATTTTTTGGGCTAGAAATATCAAAACTTCGTCACCTTTAGAATGGCCATAGGTATCATTAACCCTCTTAAAATGATCAACATCCAATAGAATTACAGAAAATGCCACCCCATCCTCCGACCACTTCTGAGTTTGTTCATCTAATGTCCGTCGATTTGCAAGCTTCGTCAAAGGATCTGTTTTAGACTGGTAAGTAAAATAGTCTACTCGATCATGGAAAAAACCAAGACTATAGGTAAGTGCTTTTTTTAATTGTATGGCTTCATAATACCAAGTACTAACCTTCTGCATACTTTTCTCTTGATTATTTTCCGTGCTTGACTCCGTAAAATGCGCTAGTTTTTGTAAGGGTTGAGCAATCAGCTTGGAAATAAATGAAAGAAGTATTAAAGAAATCAATAAATACGGTAGTGATTTAACAATCATTCCATTCATCATGTCCGAGGTGGGGGCTAATGAAACTGCCGCTGGTCTCTGAGATACAATCCCCCATCCAACAGACGGAACATAGGCATATCCTGCAAGCATATCAACGCCTTGTGTGTTTAAGACGCGGGCAGTTCCGCTTTCTTTGTTCATCAGTTTTTGCACGACCGGGTTATGCGACACCAGCTCATTGATCCGATTTGGCATTTGATGATAAATAATACGACCGTCTTCGTCTACAACGTATACATAAGATCCATCATTGTAGAAGTGCTCTCCTAATATCATGTTCAAAATATTGGCTTCCTTTAAATACAAGCTGCCGCCAACTAAACCAAGATATTCCCCATCTTCAGCTACGATCGGATGAGAGATGAAAATAATCAAACGCCCGGTTATGGATAAATAGGGCTTCGATATAAGCGGCCGCTTCCCTTTTAAAGCTTCCTGTCCGCCCGTAGAATCCAGAAGCTTCCCAACTACATCCAGCGTTTGCGGTGACGTCGCGAGAATTTCTCCGTCGGCAGCTACAATCACAACAGAGTTAAACGTGTTTGTTTGCTTTTTCAGACGATCAGCCTCTTGAAGAAGCTTTGTCTTGGAATAATGATCTCCTTTCATGTATGACGAAATGTCCTTGGAGCTTAGTTCCAAGGTTTGTAGAGTCATGTTAAAAAAAACATCCGTTGTATTGGCAAGTTTTTGTGCGTAGACTCGGTTAGTTTCCAAGGTGTTTTCAATAAGTGTTTGCTGGCTGATCCGATACCCCGATGAGATGCTGCTAAATAGAGTGAAAATCATTGAAAGCAGTGCCGCTGATAAAATTAAATACTTTAACGAGAGCTTCATGGATGTGACATATCTCCTTTTTCATATCTAGAACAAATATATCATATTCACAGACGAAAAAGAGCCACTCCCCCGTATAATTACGCGGTGTGGCTCTCCGATTCATCGCATTCCGACACATTCCTGTTCACTCGATGTTGATGCACATTAAATAACATTTGTTGTATGATATACAGTAGATTAACGGAGATTGAGGACAAACTAAAGGATGATGAAAAATGAATCGCGATCAGCCCCAACCAGGACGGAAAAATTATCAGCTTCGGCTGCAAAATATGATCGATCATTTGCGTTCCGATATATTAAACGGGGTGTACGCGCCCGGCGATTTGCTGCCCTCCGAGCTTAAGCTCACAAAACTATTTCAACTTAGCAACAAGTCGGCTCGTAAAGGACTCGACGCTCTGGTTGAGGAAGGTTTGATCGTCAAAGTGGACCGGGTTGGCAGCCGAGTTACGGAGCAATTGCCTGGCTTCTTTCAGTCGATATCATTTGGCTACAGCTCTTCTATCGAGCGGGATTTTGCGCTGCCCTTGCTCATCGAAGACTTCCGCAAGCTGCATCCGACAATCCGGGTCAAGGCGCTGCCCTTGCAATCGGTGTCCAATTATTTGGGCACCGTCAAAGACTATATGAACAGCGGGCTGCTGGATGTGTGCACGATTAACAATCTCGACTTTCAGCATTTGGAGGAAAACGACGACATCGATATGCTGCAGCCTCTCGTTCCGCAAACCCATACATACCGTTTTGCTCAGAGGGCCTTCACCCAGGGACAAACGCTTTTGGCTCAGCCTATCGTCTTTTCTCCGTTAGTGCTGGCCTATCATCGCACGCACTTCCAGGAAGCCAACGTGCCTGAACCCGACGGCAGCTGGACCTGGCAAGATATTATACAGCATGCCCATACGCTTGCTGTCCCTGGCCAGCGGCACGGTTTTTATTTCTATCTGCTGTCGGATAATCGCTGGCCCGTCTTTTTGCTGCAAAGCTGCATGGACTTTGCGATGAAACAGCCGGGCGCATTCCGTCTGCATGGCACTCCTCTGCTAGAAAGTATTCGGCTCTGCAAAGAATTGATTAATAATCGCGAGGTTTTCCCTCGTTATTTGTCCGAAAGCAACGACGATGTCAACGAGCTGTTCCTTCAAGGAAAGGTATCAATGATTTTGACCACCTATACGTCGCTAAACGATTTCAAAGATCTGGATATCCAGTATGATATCTCCCCCGTTCCTTATTTGTTCGAGCCGCGAACGCTTCTAAACGTCATTGGCGTTGCGGTAAACCGGAATTCCAAGCAACCTCAAGCCGCCGCAGCTTTCAGCGACTATCTGGCTTCGGCGCGGGCGCAGCGTATTTTGCGAAATCAAACCATCAGCCTGCCCGCGCTGAAGCCGGTCGCCGAGGAGCCTTTGGAGGATGCCAACAGCCTAAATCGACCTTCGCGCTACGATTTGTTCCGCGAGACGATCTCCTCTTTTCGTATGAATCGGGATTTGAATATGCCTTTACATTCGTTTTTCCCTTTAAAAACGATTCTAAAGCAATATTGGTCCGAGTTCATTGACGAAGAGGCGTTATGCGGCCAGGTCGAAGAGTTATTGAATTCGCCATCGGCAAAGGGGGGTGTCTATGCGGAGGAGTAGAATCGGAATCGCCAGGAGCGAGTAACGAAGCTACGATTTAACCAATCGAAGCAACTCGGCGGCATCCTCCAGGAACTGCTCGGGATCGTCGTTCCGCACAAATTCCAGCATCGCAAAGCGACGGTTCCCCGCTATTGGACGAAAGTGCTGGACATACGCTCCCCATTCCTCCGAGCCATCGGAGAGTGGAAGCCGCTCGCCAAGCTGCCAATGATACACATGAACATCTGCAAGATACGGCAGTACGCCTTCCATAGATTCGAGCCGCTGTTCTACCGACAGCGTTGTTGGGGGCTGCCAGTTCGTCCTGACATTAGGATGGTCTGCCGCCTCAAGCAGTGCGATCGTCGATTCAAGGGTATCGGTCAGCGTATTGGCATGGTACTCCAAATGAATGCGAATATTCTCCTTCTGAGCTTGATCGGCAATACGAACGATGTCTGCGGTTACCTGATCCCGCCAGCCAGGATCCGCCGCTTGGCTGCCTTTGTTGCCGGCCCAAATCCGTATGGCCGGCGCCCCCAGCGCCACCGCGCTGGCCAGGACATCCTCGAAAGACGGTACATCCGAATCAAGAACGCCGGCCTTGTAGTACGAACCGTAGGATGCGATGATGAGTCCCGCTTCTTCCGTTACTCTTTTTACATGATGCGCAACCTCCACATTGCCATGGGGCACATGGATGTCCCCTCCCCATTCGATGGCATCCAGGCCGGCTTGAACCGTCAGCGCAACGATCTCTTCGGGCTGTAATTGGCGAAACGTAATGGACAGCATGCCAGTATGCAGCATATCAGCTCACTCCTTCTATCCTTTTTTCCAATCCGATAGACCTAATATAAGCCGCACGCTCCAAAATGTCTAGAAAACAACGACGCACAATGCACATAATCAGCCCGGTCCGCCAAAAACAGGCGTGCATTGACTTCCTTCCTATCAGTCACTATGCCAAAGGGCTTCACTGTGTTAGTATTTGAGGTGTCGTCAGGAAAGCGCACTACATTAGCAATTATAGATGGAAGGGAGATACAAGACTGATCATGAAAAAACGGGAGAACAGAATTGAAACTTATGATAGAAATATGAGGCCCGACGAGGCAAATCAAGACAACATGAAATGGCATTCGCCCAAAAGGAGTCCCTTCCACGTCTCAGGTCTTGCCTGGTTTGCGGAAGAGGGCAAGTATCGGAGACTGCCAACTGCGCCAAAGGCCGTGCTGCCTGCTGCTGTAGATTATTTGGCCAATCATCCGGCGGGTGCGCAAGTTCGTTTCCAAACTGACTCTCCTTCATTGTCGGTAAGAGTAAAGCTTGCAGATAAGGCAAATATGTTTCATATGCCAGCGACAGGACAATGCGGAGTGGATTGTTATATCGAAACATCGCATGGACTGCAATACTGCAATACAACGAAATATGATATCGAACGGACAGAATATGATAGCGCTTTATTCCAAGACTGGCATTCCGAAATGCGCAATATCGTTCTCTATTTACCGTTGTACAAGGGCGTGGAAGAAATAGAGATTGGTTTGGAGGAGAGTGCCTCTATATTGCCCCCGCCAGACTATTTAACGGATAAAAAAATCATTATATACGGAACTTCCATTACCCAAGGGGGTTGCGCATCGCGTCCGGGTATGGCGTATTCCAACATTTTGAGCCGCAGAATCCCGATGGAATTTTTGAATTTAGGATTTTCGGGAAGCGGCAAAGGCGAACCGGAGGTAGCTGAGGTTATTGCCAGCATCCCTAATCCTGCCTGTTTGGTTCTGGATTACGAAGCTAATTGTGTGAGTACCGAGCTTTTTCAACAAACACTCCCTGAATTTATCCAAATCTATCGAAGCGTCCACCCTCAAACAAAAGTGCTGGTCGTTTCCAAAATCCGTTACGCCAGAGAAATCTTCCCGGATCACAGGGAACTGTATCAGACAAGAATCGAGTGCAAGCAATTTCAGCAGTCACTCGTTCATGAGCTTCGATCCAAAGGCGATCAAAATATTTTCTTTATCGACGGCTCTGACTTGCTCGGCAGTGATTTTCATGAATGTACGGTAGATGGCACGCATCCAACTGACTTAGGTTTTCTCAGGATGGCGGATCGTCTCGAACCAATATTTAAATCTCTGCTGCTATGAGCGGTAGTTCGCTCGCACTCTGTTCGAGGCTGAGCGACCGCGTTTAGCAGCAACAAAAGGAGCTGTCCAATAAGTCTCAAAAATAAAAAGTTGGGCGAAAAATAATTCCGCCCAACTTTTTGTGTAGCTGCTTTTTCAGGAAAGTGGCGAGGTCGATGCCTGCCACTTTTAAACTTTCTACCAAAACGGAGCGTCCAGCATTCCGTTTTCACTGACTTTTGGGATAACCATTTTTCCAGGTGCCGCCTATTTGCTGGATTGTGTATGAATTTTCATACACGTTTAGCCAGGTGCCGCCCTATTTGGTGGATTGTGTATGAATTTACATATAGGTTTGGCCAGGTGCCGCCCTATTTACTGGATTGTGTATGGATTTTCATACACGTTTAGCCAGGTGCCGGCCTATTTGCTGGATTGTATATGAAATTTCATTTACGTTTGGCCAGGTGCCGCCCTATTTGCTGGATTGTGTATGAATTTTCATACACGTTTGGCCAGATGCCGGCCTATTTGGTGAATTGTGTATGAATTTCCATACACGTTTAGCCAGGTGCCGGCCTATTTGGTAGATTGTGTATGAATTTTCATACACGTTTGGCCAGATGCCGCCCTATTATGTTAAAATTCCAATTCGTGTATTGTGCCTACCGGCTGGCACATAAGCTCACAGCCTCCCGGCGTAATGACGACGCCCTTCTCCCAGCGGATGCCGAACGTCGGCGTCATGACAAAGGTATCGATCTGGAACGTCATGTTCGGCTCCAGCAGGTACTCGGACGATGTCTCCATCCAAGGCGCTTCCACCTCGATCATTCCCGTGCCGTGGCAAGGACCGTACAGGTAATTGTCCGCATAGCCGTTATCGCCAAAAAATTGAATAAAACCTTTCGCCACATCGCTCGCGACGACGCCCGCTTTGAGCTGGGCTTGCGTCCATTCGTGCGCACGGAGGCCAAATTCGATAACATCGCGGCGCTCCGAAGTCAACTTGCCAAGGCTGATCGGCAGTCCGACCGCCGCCGAATAGCCGTCGACTTTGGCGGACAAGTTCAATTGCACGATGTCTCCCGCGTTAATGACGCGGTGCGAAGAACGGGAAATCGCATGGCTCGTCGACTTTTCGCTGAAAATATACATCGGCAGCCCTTCGTATTCGGCGCCATGTTCGTAAATAACGCGCTGGGCGACGCCAACCATCTGTGATTCCGTAACGCCCGGGCGGATCGTCCGGATGACTTCTTCCGTCGCAAGCTCGGCAATACGGTAACCTTCGCGCATGCACGCCAGCTCGTTGACCGATTTGATCCGGCGCAGCGAGACCATAATGTCGTCCGCACCGACGATTTCCGCCTCAGGGTAGTTGTTCTTCAACCCTTCCATCATAACGACCGTCGTGTCGAGCAGGCTGGCGACGCCGATTTTCAGCTTGTCGCCCGTTAATCCAAGCGCCTTAAAGACATCCCGATACGTGTTGGGCTTAAGCTCGGGATACGCAGGGTTGGCCGACTCGCGGTATTCCATGAGCGTGAAAATTTTATCGATTTTGCCGAAGTCCGAAGCATAGACGGTGCTCTCCGGTCCAACAAGCAGCGCGGCGTCTCCCGCAGCCGTAATAACGACGCCAGCCCGCTCGAACAACGGCCAGAAGCCGCTAAAATACCGCGCGTTCGCATAGTCCGCTTCGTTGGAGTTGACAAGAAGCGCGTCCAATCCTTTTTGCTGTACCAGCTTTGCCGCCCGCTGAATTCTTTCCTTATACTCATAATCCGGAATACAGATCCTCGTTGACATTGTAATCCTCTCCCTTGTCCTTTTTTCGTTGCGTGGGCGATTATCGGATTTCACCCTTGTTCCACAGTCTGGCGAAATCATCTGCGCGATGGAAAGTCGAGCCCATATCCTTAAGCCGGTCGATCAGCAGCGAAAACTCCTTCATCGCTTTATCCCCGCAACCAAGCGTCAGGAAGCGATCCGGCGTAACGGTTGCTTCGCCGTAATGATAGCTTTCCTGGATCGGAATGAACTCCCACGGGTGGAAATAGAAGCAAAGTACGACCGGCAAATTTCTATCCTTGAGAAATTTCACAAAACTATCGATATGCTTCATCAGCGCGTCGGTCCCTTGCGTACGGAACAACGGCCATTGATCGCGGTCGCGCTCCAGTCCCGGGTCATTGCTCTTCATGACCATGTCAGCGAAGTTGGGAATTTCGACGATGTTCATATCGCCTTCCTTCGTCCAGTCGGCCGAGCTTGGATTGTACGGAACATATCGCTCCCGATAGAAGTACATGGGATAAGAGGCGTCCGACACATAATTTAGCTTCTCCAGTGAATTTAGCAACGCCGTGGAGCCCCACAGGCGGGGAGCGCGGAACGAAATCGGCTGCTCTCCGAGAACTTGCTGCACCCACTCCGTTGCTTTCTCGATACGAAACGGAACCTCCTCCGGAAGGAGTGGAACGACCCCGGGAATCGGGAACAACTCATCTCCAACCGTCTCATGGAACAAAGAATGGCAGCCGACTTCGTTGCCGCTTTGCTTTACAAGCTCTACGCTCTCCGGATTTCTCCGTGCCGCATCCCCCGTATAGTAGAACGTTCCCTGAATGCCCTTCTTATCAAATAGCTCGACAAGCGGTGCTGTAGCATTCTTAACCCCGTCATAATAGGGCGTAAAACTACCTACGTCCGTCTCCATATCGAAGCCGAATATAACTTTGATATTATCACTCATCTATTCATCCACTCTTCTCCGTAAAAATAATTGCGAAAATAAAACACTTTACTCGCTGAAGCCCATCGTCGTATAGAAAGCCATATTGTCCTGTCTCGTATCCAGTCTGCCGTATTGAACGACGACCGGCGTGTCGCTTTCGACTTTAAGCGCATACTGCAATTCTCTTGGAATAATAAATCCTTCCAGATCATCCGGATTATCAAGCCGCAGACAGCGAACTCGCTCTCCGCCGACCTTCACTTTAATATCCTTGACAGGCTCGCGATCCGTAAAATAAAGCGTCAAGCTAATGTTTGCTTCATTGACTCCCAAGTTCAGTACGATAACCGACTCATGTCCTTTTAGCAGGGAATCCCCCGCAGGCGGCAATTCGCAATCCGGGTAGATCCACAACGTATGGCCTTGACCCTTGCTCATATTCTCACCTCCTCTTTGCGTGTTGTCAGCCCTTATTCCCCATGCTTGATTGTTTCAGCAGAAGTACAGGCTCCAGCTCGATTTTCTCGTACTGCTTTCGCCCTTTATCGTGCTCTCTGCGCATAATGATTTCGGCGGCGATAGATCCGATTTCATAAGCGGGTTGAATGATGGCCGTGATGCCCGGCGAGATCAATCCCGTTTCGTCATTGGCATCGAAGCAGGCAACTGCAATATCTTCAGGAATTTTCAGCCCTCTTTCGTAAATCGCCTTTATAGCGCCGTACATGAGGAAATCGTTGGCGGCCAATACCGCAGTCGGCCGATCTTCGTTCAGCAGCCATTCGCGCATCATTCGGTATCCGTACTCCTGCTTAAACGTTCCGACGCCTATCCACCGCTCCTCCGGCATAATGCCGTTATCCTCTAGACATTTTCGAAAGCCAAGCAATCGTTCCGAAGATGTGGATTGGTTTAGCGGCCCCGTCATCATCGCTATTTTGCGGTGCCCCTGATCGACTAGATGTTGGGTAATGCTTCTGCTCGCTTTAGCGTTATCGATCGCAACCAAATTAAAACGTTCTTCCAACAAAGGCAAATTGTCGATAAAAACAAACGGAATGCCGGAATCGATATAAGGCTGAAACAGCCGGACATCCGAACCTACGGTGGCAATGACCAATCCGCTCACCTGATTTTGCAGCAGTACCCGAATGTACTCCTCTTCCTTGCCCACTTCTTCGTCCGTATTACATACGAACACGTTATAACTGTTCTCGCTAGCCACCTTTTCGACGCCTTTGATGACTTTGGAATAGAAACTGTTTGATAAATCCGCGACGACGACCCCGAGCGTACGAGCGCTCCGACGTTTCAAGCTGCGAGCTACTTCATTGGGTTGATATCCGGTCTGCTTGATCGCATCCAGTATCCGTTCCCGTGTCTTGGCGCCTACCCGCCCCGTTCCGTTAACGGTTCTGGAGACGGTGGACACCGATACATTTAATTGTTTGGCAAGATCTTTGAGCTGCACGGCATCTCCCACTCCTTTTTTCGATTTGAGACAACGTTTGCGCAAACAGCAAAAGTTGGCTCCCATCCGCTTCCCATGGTGCAGAAACTCTTTATTGCATGCTATCCGTTAGCGCAAGCGACTTGCGGTATTGCGCAAATTCGTTATCCAGCACGCTCTGCACTTGCTTCATTTTCCAGCGCAAATGCGCAGTGTCCGTCATATACTCCATGCTCGGTTCCCAGCCAAGCCGCGAATCGGCTTCCACCAGCGGGATCGTAGCCTCCGCATTTGCGATTTCACGGCGGGCCAACTCCTCCATCCGCTCCATCAATGCCAATGCTTTACCGGTATCCCCTTCGCTCAATAGCTGTCGTTTCAGCTTCCACCACTGCTTGACATGGATCGTCGTCTTAATCGACCTGGCAATAAACTGCCCTAGACCAAGCATTCTCACGCCGTCTTCTCTTTTTCTATCCGGAGTCCTTTTTAGCGCTTCTTCCAACAACTCGTTACCGGTCTCCATTAGCTCAAGCATCCGCTCGAGGCTCCTGATTTCCACGTCGATGCGGGTTACGCCAAGCGATTGCCGCGGATCTTCTAGCGGATCGTAATCCGTCAATACGATTTCGTTGCCGAACATCGCATGTTTGACGGCCGGCATTTGCACCGCTTTTTTAAACATAGCATTGCGGAAAACGAGTGGATAAGACGGCCCGACGCGAAACGGTCCGTACTGGTCTTCGTTTGTCGGGATATAATGGGTGATCGCTTCGCTCCATGCGTTCCAAGCTTCCACTGCAAGAGGCGCAGCCGCTTCGCCGAAGTCCCGCTTGGCTATCATCGCGAGCGCTTCCTCATACGAAGGGCTCGGGCTCCAGTAAGCCCACTTTGCGATCTCGCTAACAAAAGACGGCCACCAGCCGAAATGATGGGATTCCATTAGGCCGCTTAAGCCCCAGTCTTGGTTGGCTTTCTTTAATGCCTCATGTCTCTTGTTCCACTGCCCCGGAAACGGCTCGTAAGGAATGACGCCGAAATCCCAAGTGAGCCCGCCCGTATTGCTCATTGCATGCAGCTTAATGCCGCGTTCGCGAGCCACTTCCGCCTCGCTGCTAAAATACGCGCCAGGCCCGACGTTTGAAAGCGTATAGTCTACGCAAACGTGAGTTACATGCTCATTGCGTATTTGCTCGAACATCTCGAACGTCACTTGCAGCGTAATATTTTCCGGCAGCGCGCGGATAAGCTTCAGGCGATCTTCCTCCGGCGCCCAACCCCAGTTGTACGTCCAAAATACGATGTCCGTGTCCGGGTTATGCGCGCGAATCGTTCCCGACAACAGGTTCAGCCACTGCGGAAAGTCTTGACACGGCCACCAACCTGGACTCGGCTTCGTTTGCGGTTGATCGGCTGGCCAATCAAGCCGCAGCTTGCCCGTCGTATTTGTATCCTTGCTCGGGAATTCGCATGATTCCCCGACGAGAATAACTCCTTTGAACCTTGGGCACGCCTTGAACACCCGTCCATAGGTGCTTTCGTAATATTGTTTCGCATCCGGATCATCCGGATGGAGGCGGCTGATCAAATAGCTGTAAACATAGACATCCAGTCCATAGAGCTCAGCGCGATCGACCAAATAGTTGAAATCCTGATAACCTTCCGGCGTTTCGTCAACGTCCTTTACAAACACCATAATCGCGTCGATCCCCGCATGTGCAAGCGCATTCAGATGAGAATCGGGATAACGATCCAGCCCCCAGCCAGAATGGGCCATACGCGGCGAGAACAGCGGTTCGCGAGTAACATCCGAGCAAGCCAGCACCGGCGCTTCGCGCAAATTCATCTGATCCTCAAGAAAATAGCTCCCCTGCGCTGCCCCGCGTTCATTGTAACCGCATACAATGATACGACTTTGCTGAGCAACGATTCGGTAACTTCGCGGCTTCTCAAGCTTATCGCCCATCGCTGGCAATTGCTCGCTCGTCGCCAGTACGATTACACGCTCTTGCAAGGCTAGCGTTTCCGCAATATCCTTTACCCGCAACAAACGAACGGAAACGTTCATGCTTGTAAACAGGTAGTCCTGCAAATCCTTGGCCGTATGAACCAGCAGCGGACTGGCCGCCTCATCGATAACGATGCGCCAGTCTTCCGAAATTTCCAGCTCGCCCGCTTCGGCGCGGACGCTGGAATCACGGCGATTCGGCTTATGAACCACTTCCAGCCGCTTGCGAAAATCGTAATTTCGCTCCATCTTCCGCCCCCTCATCTTTTGTGCTCAGTCATCCAATCAACGAATTTCGAACCAGCGTCAAGGCTCCGATCATCCCCTGCTTATCCCCGAACGAGCTATGTTCCAGTTGCATATCTACCGCAGCATAACGATTTGCTCTAAGCAAGATCGTACGTTTTGTTTCTTCGAAAATGATAGGCAAATGTTCAAAAACGGGGCCTCCCAAATAAATCACTTGCGGATTAAACAAATTAATAACGTTGCTTAAAGCGATACCGATCGCTTTGCCTGACGCAATACAGACATCAAATGCGATTTTATCATTTATTCGATAAGCTTCTGCAATGGATTCGAGTTGGCCGCCTTGGCGCTTATAAGCATCCTCGATCATCGGATAAGTCACAATATTTTCCAAACATCCATAATTGCCACACGAACATCGACCAGCTTCTTCATCTGCGGTAATATGTCCAAGCAACCCGCCTACATTATTAGCGCCTCTAAGCAATTGCCCATTAATAAATATGCCGGCCACTATACCGTAAGCAACGTGAACGTTGATAAAATCCTCGACATCTTTGGCTTTACCTTCTATTTTCTCGGCTAGAGCCATCGTTCGGCCGCTTTCGTCCAAATAAACGGGACAATCAAACCGCCGGTTCAGCCTGGATACAATATCCAGTTCTCCCCAAGCATTGAGGTTTGGAATATTCAATATCCGCTGCATACTCCTATCCACGATACCCGTAACACCGATCCCTATGCCATCAAGGTCATCCGGATTCAATTCCGACTCGGACAAAAATTGTTCAATTTTCTCCAGCACACGCTCTATGACATCCGCTTCTCCGTCAAACTCATCTACCAAGTACTCCCGCTCATGCGTAATTCTCATGAGGTTATCCGCCAATGCAAAGCGGATTCGGTATCCCCCAATATCAATTCCCAAAAACCGGAACTTCTCGGGATTTAAGTACAGCAATACTTCTTTTCTTCCCATCCCATTGCCAACACGATCGCCTTCGACAACGTAATGATGCTCGAGGAGCATTTTTGTAATATTAGTAATTGTCGCTTGCGAAAGGCCTGTCATTTCCGCTAACGCTTTACGGGAGACTCCTTCGCATTTCTGTATAGCCTTCAGAATTTGATTTTCCAATGGATTCAATTTCATCCTAAACTATCCTCTCACACGCAATAATAAAATCACCTACCCATTCTATCATAAGTATTCGCTGTGCTTACAGGGTAAGGCTTTTGACTGAATGATCATGTTGTCTCCGCTTGAATGGCTGTTTTGCTCTTATATATTTTACTTATTAAATTATATAACTTAAAATCCTTATTGTAAATACATTAAAAAAATTCATTCAATCATTTCCGACTAACCAATTACCTTTACCCAAAGTAAATCGACCATATAATCCACTTGATGAATTATGTTATCGGCATAGTAGCGTGAAATGTGCGGCTTCTATCGGCATAGAACCAGCCACGGCTATTAGCCGTGGCTGTTCTTCTTTCTTATCCAGAAATCAGCTTCTCACCGGAATCTTAAGCTCTTGCTCAACAAAATCGCGGCATATTTCCAAGCTGCGTAGAGGCGTATGCACAGAATAGTCGATTTCGACAGTCAGCCATCCATCATAGCCAATTTCATTTAATGCGTCGATAATAGGCGGGAAGTCGATCACCCCCGTACCAAGCTCGCAAAAATCGGTTAATGCTTCATTGCCCATCGACATGGTAGTGGCTTGGCTGCTTGCATCTTTCGGCGCAAGATCCTTAAGATGCACATAAGCGACCCGCTCCTTATGCCGACGAATCACGCTGGGTACATCCATGCCAGCCCCCGATAAATGTGCCGTATCAGGTGCAAAGAACACTTCGGTATCGCATAACGCAAGCAAATCATCGAGCTCATTCTCATCTTGAATCTCCGTCCACAAATGAGGATGCACGCACGACTTAACACCAAATTCCAACGTTCGTTTTGCGGATTCGTTAATTGTAATGGCCGCCTGCTTTAATTGTTCCGGCGTCATAGCTCCTTTACGAGGGGCCCCTGGACCGAACACGATATGTCCAGCTCCGCATTTGGCTATTATTTTGGCTAGCCGAACGTTAAAGTCAATGATACTCTGTTGCTTTGCCGGATCAGCCAAACAACGCCCCGCTTCGCCCGAAGCTCCTCCGTATACTCCGGCAAGGGTAAGACCGTATCGATCGAGCAATTGCTGCAGTTCGCTCTCGCGGTTTTCAAACCCTAACACAAAGGAGGGCCACGGCTCGATGGCCTTGTAACCTAACAGAGCTGCTTCCTCAAAGCTTTTTTCGAATTTGTCGCCCCAAGTAATGCCATGGACGGCTACTTTACCTTTAAAAGCGCTCAAGACATTCATCTCCCCATTAAATGTTCTAAAACATGCAAATCCAGTCCTTCATAATCACGCGCCGCAATAAACTGACGCTCTGCTTCTTTGTCGTAAGTACGCACCTTATCAACGAGATGCAAAAACATTTTTTTGCTATTTTCCAAGTGTTTATACGAAATGTCGCGAGGCTGCGTCCTCATGACCTTTACATCCAAGCCGACAAACTCGCCGTTTTTGCCATATCCATTCTCTTCAAGCACACGCACTTGATTAAATGCACGACGTAAATTATCAGAACCGAATGACTTATCCTGATCGTATTTCAGCCCGTTCTGGTCATTAAGATGTACGCTCCACAGCTTGTCAAAGGAGAGCGCGTAGCCCATTTCATCCGATGGGTCAAGACCTGCCAGTATGCAATGTGCCGTTTCAATTAACCCGCCCACTCGCTTCGGATCTATCGTCCGATAAGCAAGCGCTAATGTGTGTCCAATAGTCGGTATGTACGCATGATCCATTGGCTCATTTGGTTTCGGTTCAATTAGAATTCGGATATTGCTGTCATATTCGAGCAGTTGATTCATGGCATCTACAATGTAATTAACCGAATCAACCGGATTTTTGGCTTCACGAATATAGGTGCCCTCTCTAGCCAGCCATAACACGAAGTTGTTCGTTCCCATCTCTCGCGCAATATCGACAGCTTGTTTGGAACGTTCGATTGCGTAGGCGCGCTCCTTCGCATCATTGGAAGTAAATGCGCCATCAATCGTTCGCTCGCTTTCCCATAGACGTGGAGCAACAATTTCCGCAACCAATCCAAGCTCATCTAAACGACGACGTACGGCACCGGCTTCCTTCATGATTTCCGCATAAGATTTCTGTTCAATATCCGGTACAATATCATCATCGTGGAATTGGATGCCTTCGAATCCAAGCTCGCGATAAACGGCTAGTTTCTGTTGAAAATCATAGGATTGACGAACCGCGGGACCAAACGGATCTGCCCCCTCATGAATATTCCAAGGTCCAAATGAAAATCGATACATAGTCAAGCTCCTCTCAAGTGAAAACGGCTATTAACCGTTCTATGGCGTAAGAATAGTTGTTGTCGGTATTTTTACCCAACTTTTGTTTACAGATGAAGTTTCAACTGCTTCCAGGACCAGTTGATTACGATATCCATCCTCGAAATTAGGCGATGGACTTCTATTTTCGGCAATACCATTTGTTAGCTCATGCAAAAGGTTGATAAAAGTATGCTCATAACCGATAATATGACCTGCAGGCCAGTAGGCCCCCGCATACGGATGGATTCCCTCCGTACAAGTGATGGTGCGGAACCCTTGATTGCCTTGCTCATCATCTTCCAAATATAATTCCAATTCGTTCATACTCTGCATATCCCAACGGACAGAGCCCTTGGATCCATTAATCTCGAACTGGTTCGTATTGCGGTTCCCTTTGCCGAAACGAGTCGCTTCGAAGACGCCGAACGCCCCATTGTCAAAGCGGCCCAGAAACGCTACAGCATCATCAACATCAACATCACCCATCTGATCCCCGTGAATCTCGGCATTTAAACCGCCGCTCATTTCTCCCAGAGGACGTTTCTTGATAAAGGTATCCATCATTCCAGCCACTTCGCTGATCTCGCCTACTAGATAACGTGCCAAATCAATAGAATGAGCCATCAAATCTCCATGCGTACCGGATCCGCATACATCCTTGCGCATCCGCCAGACAAGCGGGAAGTTGGGGTCCATGATCCAATCCTGCAAATATCTAGCTCTAAAATGATAAATATGTCCAAGCTTCCCACTGTCTATAAGCTGTTTGGCATATCGAACGGCCGGAGCGAAACGATAATTGTGACAGATCATATGCACAACTCCGGCTTTATTAACCGCCTCCAACATGCGCCCGGCCTCTTCGACATTCATCGCCAATGGTTTCTCGCATAAAATATGTTTGCCGGCATTTGCTGCCGCGATCACAATTTCCGCATGCGTGTTGTTCGGTGTAACGATATCAATTAAATCGATGTCATCTCTTTCAATTAGACGACGCCAATCCGTTTCATATGAAGCCCATCCCATCTTCTCCGCCGCCGCTTGCACTCCCTCTTGATTGCGTCCCGCAATCGCCTGCATCACAGGTTCGACTTTGGTATCGAAATAAAAAGGCAAGTCGCGATAAGCGTGGCTGTGGGCTTTTCCCATAAACTTGTATCCAATCATGCCAACGCGCAATTTCTTTTTCACCGTTCCGCCTGACAGCATCTCACTCATCCTCGCTCACTCACTCCTTATAGGGTGGCTGCAACTTTACGAATCGCTTCAATGACATCGTTACAATCTTCATCCGTCATATTTTGATGCAGATTTATCGCGATAGCACGGTTTAGCCAGTCAATCGTTTGCGGGCACATATCTTGCGAATATTGGACATTGCCTTTGTAGCTCTGACAGTTCCAAGGGGTATCATTTTCCGAAGCCCCTTGCTTCTCCATTACGTATTTCCAATTTTTAAAAATATGCCGATCCGCAAAACCATTGTTGTTAATCGTGCCGTTTGGAATGCCTTCTTTGACCAACAGCTTCGAAAATTGTTCGGATTGCTCCAGTGTATCCAAGTAGAAAACCAAGCTGTAAGAGAGATCGCCTTGTGGATCCGGAATACGTTGCAGCTGTATTTGCGCGATATCCTTGATCCCATCCACAATGACCGACTTGACCTTCTGAAGTCGAGATACAAGAGAATCGATCCGCTGGGATTGGGCAAGCGCAAGCGCCGCGTTTAGCTCGCTAAGTCTGTAATTCTCGCCAGCAAAAGGAACGGTTTCGGCCATTTTGTTCATATCCCAGTACACGAAAGCAGAATCATGATAAATCATAGCTCGCGCGTTTATAGATGGATCATTGGTAACGAGCATGCCGCCTTCGCCCGCAGTAACCAGTTTATATTGCTGAAAGCTAAAGCAGCCGGCATTGCCAATCGATCCGAGCGCCTTGCCTTTGTAGGAACCGCCATTTGCTTGTGCGACATCTTCGATCACAATAAGCTTATGCTTTGTCGCGACCGCCATAATTTCGTCCATCTGGCAAGGAACTCCTCGCATATGGACGGGAATAACCGCTTTTGTATATGGGGTAATGGCCGCCTCCAGCGCTTGCGGATCCATTGTTAACGTGTCATCTACATCTACAATAACTGGAACCGCGCGGGCAATTAAGACGGCCGCCGCAGTAGCAATGTAGGTGTATGCCGGTACGATTACTTCGTCTCCCGGTCCGATGCCTGCTCCAATCAACGCAACTACAAGCGCCGAAGTACCGGCATTAACGCCTAGACAATATTGTACGCCTAGCCGATCACTGTACAATTTCTCCAATTGATACGCTTCCGAAAGCTCGTTATCACTACCGCTATATCGGAATACTCTCTTTTTGTCCAGGACACGCAGCACATACTCTTTTTCCAGCTCGCCAATTTCCGCCGTGCTGACTAAGCCGAAATCCCATGGTTTCGTACGTACCGGAGTATGATTATCATGTAATTGCATCGAGTTCCCTACTTTCCTACCGTTATTTTTTATAAACTCTCGACTAGCTCTGCCGCAGCCCGAACAAATAGATCAGAAACGGTTTCGTCAAAAGGGGTAACATTCATTTCATATCCACCCAGCCCATCACGGAACGCCTCTACAGTTGGAAGATACCCATGGCATCCATTTGCAAGTCCGGACATCAAGGTAAACGACGCTGGGGAATACGGTTTAATCAACCTCTCATACCCATTAAAAACCTCGCAAGATACGGCAAGCAGCAGCAAATCCCCGATTCGGAAGCCTTGCAGCGTCACGTCGATCGTTGGCATAAAATATCCTTGACGCGTTGGAAGCGTAACTTGCTTCTCTGCCGCTTTCATCGGAAGTATGCCCATCGGCTGCAGGTCTTTCGCTACGTGAGCAATATCCCGATGCAACACTTGAGCCATCTCGAGCACCCAAGGATACGTATCTTCTGTTTCTGTCCGGTAATGGTCCCTCGGGCCTACATTTCCAGAAAATCCTTGAATGAACAACGAAACAAAACCTTCTTTAAACGTCGATTCGTACTCACTCATCGCCAGTCCGACAAATTCGCTGGAAACCCGATTAAACGGATTGGCCAGCAAGGTTGGATGAACCGCACAGTTGACGATTGCCCCCAAAGACTCGCCGTCTATCGACTCAATCATAATGAGATGGAGCGAATGATCAATGGGCAATGTATCGTTATGCTGCAGATGAGGTCTACGATTTACCGATACGCTGCATTGTCCGGCAGCCGCACGAATTTGTACGTCCTGCAGCCTTTCGGCCGTTTCTGCAATCATTGCTGCGATTCGAGAAGTATACTTCTCGCTAAAATACTCGGGGGCGCTATGGGTATGCGTTGCATGCACGGATACGGTAAATTCCTCTGTTTGAGCGGCATCCGCCCATAACCGCTTCGTTCCTTCCGGGAACGTTTGGAGCAATTGACGATAAGGCTCCATTTGCCCATTAGGATTAGGTGACAGGTAGTCCTTTTCGTTCGTGAGACAACAGTCGACACTAACAATCACTTGCCGTGATATCCCATCGTCTAAAATCAAAACCCGCGCATACAATTCATCCAATATGTCTTTGTCAGGATTCGCAATGTATAAACCAGGATCATAACCTTGCAGCGGTGCCGGCTCCTCTGGCGTTATCTTTACTTTTCCAAACGCCGCCTTCACTCCTCCATCTTTCATCGCTTGTATCCCTCCCGATTCGGTGCGTGAGTTCTATATAATTCATTAAGTGAATTATATAACCGATAAACCCGTTTGTAAACCCCTTCATTAAAATATTTATGCGATAAATACAGTCGTTCTAATCCGGATAACAGTTGATTTTTCTATATAATTTATTAGATAAATTATATAGCTGTGAATAATCAGGTTGAGAACTTCAAGATTCAAATAACAAGCTATCGACAAGGGAGTAATGAGAAAAACCGTCAGGGACAAATCACCCTAACGTTCCTTGCGTCTGCATATTTGTGCATTTCTCCCCAATTTCCGAAACAAATTTGGCCCCTGCACAGCGATTTGTACGAAAATACACAAATTCTCGCTTCACATCGTCGTTCGGAACCCCTCTGAACCAAAATTTAAGTATATATGTACAAATATATGAATGAATGGCTCTTACCTCACCATAGTTGTGTATTTTCGCTCAATTGTTGTGTAAACAGCGCAAACGAATCTGCATCTGAGAGCGCTATAAACAAGCCGTCACGACCTGGGCACTTGGGCCCTGGGATTACTCACTCCTAAGGAGTCCAATTTCAACTCCTACATGCGACTCAAAATTAGAAAAAAACCGCGTTTTAACGCGGTTTTTTCGGCATCATCGTATTAAAAAGCTCTTCAACAACCGCTGTGCATTAAGGCCCAGCACCTTTTCTTTTATTTCTTCGGAAACCCGAGCATATAAAACGTTGCCGATATCCCAGGTCAAGCTGTTAAATGCAGCATCGCTGGAGAATAGCAGCTTATCCGGATTCGCCTGGCTGACAAAATAGTCGAGCGGCCGACCCGAGCATAAAAAGACGCCCGTTAAATCAAGGTACATATTCTCATACTTGTTTGACAGCTCAATGGCCGTCGTTACTCCAGGCTCTACTCCGCCGGAATGGCCAATTAACACGGTAACGTTTTTGTATTTTTCAGCGATATCCAACAATCGCACTGGATCGGAGTAAGGACATTGCGACCAGGTGTGAACGAGTACGAGCAAACCTTTAGAATCCGCATATTCCCACATGGGGGCATAGTCCGGACCGTTAATCGGATATTTATTGACATCCGGATGAATCTTGATTCCCACAAATCGGTCGGAACTCGAGAAACATTGCTCGGCAATTTCCAAACTTTTTTGCTGCCAAGAAGGAATATACGTCACGTAGCCCAATAATTTGCGATGAACCTCCATCAGCCTGGCCAAGTCAAGGTTTGCTTCCAGTTGATTCGTAAATAACCCTCTCATCATCGACACGATGGCATAATCGACGCCTACCTGGTCCAGCATAGTAGTAAAAAGAATGGCTTGCTCTTTTTCCTTACTGGCAGACGGCATATAAATGCTAGGGGATGAACCTAAATGACTATGAACGTCTATCACCAAAACATGATCCAGAGGTTTCCCTTGCTCGGCGTATTCCTTTATTAGCATTTCGGTCACCCCTCCATCAGTTTCTCCATATTTTTATAGGCAATATTCTCTTTGTCTTCCATGCTTATGTCAGCATACGATAGCATTGTAATGGCAGATCCAGGCATTCTGAACGGCATATCCGTGCCCCATAACAGGCGTTCCGAACCAAATCTCCGCACCGCTTCTTCGTACGCCAGCATATTGGCATAGGCGCTAAATTCCACATAGAAATTAGGGTAGTTTTCCAAATAGCTATAGATAACCATATTGTTTCTATGGCTGACAGAAGTAAGAATCACATTGACAGCGGGATGCTCCTTTAAAAGAGACTCGAAAATTTCCATATCTTTTCCATGAGCATCTATCATTTCCGAATGATCGATTAATAGATGAATATGAAGTTTGGCGGCCATCTCGAAGATTTCCCTGGTATGCGCGCCATGCAGCGTAAATCCGTGCAATCGCGGATATATGCGAACAAAGCGAATACGTTCCTTGCGCAGCAGTTTCTCCGTTTCAGCCCATCCCATTTCATACTTATAATGAGGCGATAGAACAAAACAAGGAATCAATTTGTCCTCTCTTCGAGTCCAATCAAGCATTTTTTCGTTACCTGAGATCGGATCCAAATCACGTGCCATGGAGTGAATGACAATCGCTTTTTCAATGTTGTAATAATCGAGACTATCGATCAGTTCCTGTTCGCTCGTTATTTCCAGCTTTACATTGGCCGATGATCCAAGCACGCAATGAACATCTATTCTTTTCATCCTTATTCAAGCTCCCTTTTGATACCATCATTAAAAAGCCTGCTTAACACACTTAATGACTCCTTATCTTGACGATCTACAGTTACGACGCCATATGCGCCATAGGGAGCTTGCCAAGGTCCGGCATACGTACTGCGATGGTAATAATCTGCCCAGCACCAAAGGATGCCGCCTTGTACACCTTCCACGCTTCTGATTGCTTGCCATACCGATTCAATATAAGCTGCTTGAAGCGTTTCTGAGTAACGATGATCTCCGTGAATACCCGCTAGCGCTTGCGCACCAAACTCTGTGACAACTACAGGCTTTCCTGCAAACTCCAAAACCGTATCCTGCAAATGATTAGCCGTAGCGATTGCAGCGAATTGTTCCAGCTGGTCGATTTGATAAACAATTGGCGCTATAACAGAACCGTAGTAAAAATTGATGCAGACCATATCCGCCTCGACAAATGCCTGATGTCCAGCTGTATGTCCAACAGCTACAAAAGATACTAGACGGGTAGGATCTAGCTCTCTTGCTTTGCGCATTAAGCGACGCATTGCATCAATGCCATATGGCTTATTCGTTCCGGATTCATTACACATGCTCCAAGCAATAATACAAGGATGGTTGCGGCCGCGCTCAATCATTTCTTGCAATGCAACCTCGGCTCTATCAATAATTCCGTTATTTTCAGCCTCATCTACCTCCGCGTCAATCTCCCAAGGCTTTAGCCACCAGTTTAACGGTATCTCTTCGAAGAGTAGAAGTCCGATTTCATCCATCAGGTTCAGATGAAGCGAGTCCAGCGGATAATGGGTCCGAATACAGTTCACTCCGGCTTGCTTTGCTTTGAGCAAATCGGCGCGGATAACTTCTTCCGGGACGGTGGGACCGTATCCAGCAACTTCATCGTACCGATTAACCCCTTTAATAATAATTGGCTGGCCGTTGAGACATATTTGCGTTCCCTGTACCTCGATCGTCCTGACCCCGAAGCGCTCTTGCTTCTCATCTACAGCTTCGTCGTTAAGCCCGAGCAATTCCGCCCTCAAGTCATAGAGTTTGGGAGAATCCAGCGTCCAAAGCTGAGCTTGCGGTAAATCAATCGTTGCCGAGCAGACTGCTTTTTGTCCTGCTTGACAGGTGACCTCTACTAGAGCTATATAGATGTCATCGTTCGCAGGGATTTCGAGCAAGATGCTCCCATCGAATAATGCCCCTCCTGCATTTGTCACTTCTACATTGCAGACGACTTTGGCTCCTCCCAGAACAGGCGAAGCATCAATAGCAATGTCGGATATAAAACAGAGGTTGCTTGTAACGAACGATATCGGCCGCAAGATCCCTCCATATTGAATCCATTCGATAAGCGTCGCCCCCGGCAGCCAGTTGCTTCGCGGCACATTATCTACTCGGATAACTACCTGATTGGTTCCGGTTTCATGTAAATAGGAAGTAATATCATATTCGAAAGGTAAATAACCGCCGATATGCTCTCCTACCCGTTCGCCATTGACCCAAACCTTGGCATACCCGCTCACTCTCTCGAACTGAAGGCGATGGTTACGATCTTGCTGAACCAGATCCCCTCCGATCTCCAGGCAATACCAACCTATGCCCTCGTAACCCCAGAAAGCGTGGCTGTAAAAATCCCACGCCCCCGGAATGGCCACTCGCATCCAATTCGATTTGTCGAATTGGGGAGAAAACCACTTATTTTGCTCCCCTCTATCGTCAATATCAATTAAGAAAGCAGCATCGTTGCATGTAAATACTGGCATCCTCTCACTCCTCGGCTGTCTCTTAAACTCCTTCCGCTACAACAACCATCAGATAACCGTCTATATCCGGCAGCGGAATTCGAATGTACTCTCCTGCAATTTCATAGGCTAGCGCTTCTCCAGTAGGAGCCATATACACTTTCTCGACATGTTGTCCCTTCACAGATACAACCGCTTTCGTTAGCAGCTGGCTATCCTCAACAATCGTATAATTCCCTCGTTTTTCTGGATGTGTCGTCTTGATATGAATCATTCTCATATCTTCTTTTTTCGTTACCGTTACACGCGTGGTTGAAGGGATATTCTCGCACTTGATAAGCGGATCTGGAAGCAACTGCGCCAAGCAATACTTCACCATATTTTTATGAGTCACCATCGCATATTCGTTATACGCAGAGAAAATATTAAAGCTGAATTGAAAAATATTGCCGGATCTGGCCAGCGCAGGACGTCCGCTGCTCTTTTCGGGCGGTGCGTAAAAATAGCCATGAAACCCATCCCAATGCCGATTGAAATACGGTTGAATGTAATCCGCAATCATCTGAGCGCCATTCTTCAGCTGCATTTGGATGCCCTGTTTATAAACGGCATGCATCATATCAGGGACCTCTTCCCCTGTATCCTCCAACATCTTGAAATAGGATAGATTCCATGGATCAGGCCCGTCATAATCCAGGTTCCAAGCATCGATAGCAAATTTCGTCTTTTCGGGATTGAGCCCGCCATATCCTGAGCTGATAATACCTTTGCCCTCAGCCAAATGCTGCTCCAGCTTCTCTTTAAGCATCTCCGAAACCGTCAGATCATCGGGCAAAATGATGAGCCTATACGGCGATAAATCCATACGCTCATCGAGGAGATCGTACGTATACTTGAGCTCTCCCAATATACGAACGGCTCCAAAGTGGTTTTTACTAGTAACTCCGCTGACAGGCACCATGACCCCGATCTCCGCCACTGCTTTGGCATTGTCCGTCCAAGGCTCGTATTTCTCTATTTCCGTATACACTTCACCGATCATTTTGTACACGGCTGGATCAAGTCCGTCACGAGGGTGCATATGGTCGCCGACAGAAGTCGTCACAGCGTTGCTGATCGCATCCCAGCAATCATTTTCCAATGAAGTTTTCGTCTTGAGACCACCGAAATCTCCCCAGCTTGCTTGAAATCTCCCCGTCATATAAAACACCTGTATGCCAAGATTCCTAGCATAGGCCACTTGCGCCGGAAAGAAATCATACCCCCAAAGTCCCGGCAAACATTCGATCTCCGAATGCGTACTCAGTCCCTCTGATTCGCCGAAGTGCAAACCGTTCAGGTAGAGAAATTTGTCATCGCCTACAAGCGACTTAACCTTTCTGCAAAATTCAAGCGTCTGCAGCCTGGAAAAGGCAAGCACTTGCTCGTCGTTAAGCGGATCCATTCCGCGCTTGTGCATATCTTCACTGCATTCGTTGCCATAGCAGGGCGAAGGATGCATATTGATACAGTCGAGAAATACTCCTTCAACCGGATAACGATCCAACACTTCCTTGATCATCGCCAGCATATAGTCGCCATAACCGGAGTTCAGACACATGTTTCTAAAGAAATGTTCTGTTCGGTCACCGTAGATGACCTGTCCCTCTTTATTGACGATGGTCCATTCGCGATGCTTTCTGGCCATTTCATGGTCTAATCCCAGGTTGAAGTATGCGGTTACGCCAATGCCCAGCTTACGGCATTCTTCAACGGTCTCTCCGAACATATCGAAATTCAAATGAGGATGCATCACGCCGACTTCTGTCGGATAGTAGGCGTAGCCAATATTGCATTTGGCGAACGCATTAATAAATTCTACTTTGGCGTCTTTTAACGTTTGAGCAAATATCTTGGCATCAAAATTCGCCCCAAAATCAGGAATGTCCGGCAACGTATGAAAATCAATATGAACTGCTCTTTTAATTTGTCTCATCTTAATAGGCCTCCAAAATTTATGAATTATACTCGAATATATCTACTGTTCCGATACGCCATAAGCGACGACATCGTCAAAATAAACGGTTTTGCCCACCGGGATGCCATAGTGATAGATCTGGAAATTCAAGTATTTTGCTCCGGCTGGGATCGCTGCTTGAAACGTAACCTCCTGCCAGACTCCGGCAGTATCCGAAATATGTCTGGTCTCTGATCCTAGTTGACCTAGCAGTTGCCAATTGGCATCATAAACATCGGCGGCCAGCACCAACGATCCACCTGCCACGGCATCCACTGCGCTGTAGTAATAGGCTGATGCCTCCATATTGGCATGCACTGTCTCGTCAACTTCAATCGTCGTAATGAGAGACCCGCTAGTGATCCCCTTAACCGCGATACTATACGCTCCTGTATGGGCAACCTCATCCGTTCGGTACGCTCTTTCGGTAATCGGATTGCGGTTAGAATTGAAATAACTGAAGCGCCAATCCTTTGTTTTAATATCGTAAGCACTCATCTCATCCGCTTCTTCAAAAGAGATATTGTTGTTTAGTTCCGGGGACTCTTCCTCAATCGGCGCTGTGACGCCATAAGCGACAACATCGTCAAAATAAACGGTTTTACCCACCGGGATGCCATGATGATAGATTTGAAATCTAAGATATTTCGCCCCGGCTGGAAGTGCCGCTTGCAAGGTTACCTCCGCCCATGCTCCAGCCGTATCCGAGATTTGTTTCGTATCCACGGCC
Organism: Paenibacillus agaridevorans; assembly: GCF_003112455.1. Taxonomy (GTDB): domain Bacteria; phylum Bacillota; class Bacilli; order Paenibacillales; family Paenibacillaceae; genus Pristimantibacillus; species Pristimantibacillus agaridevorans. The sequence continues at coordinate 45,571 of NZ_BDQX01000047.1, read as the reverse complement.
AAGGTACCGAGAGATTTCCAAGAGGCATCCAAAACTTCCGCGTCGAGCACCAAAGTTCCGCCTGGTTCGGCATTGGCAGCGGTATAATAATAGGCCGATGCGTTTATAGCGGTGTGTCTCGTCTCATCGATCTCGATCACGGAGACGAGCGACCCTCTGGTTATACCGGTAACCGCAATACTGTACGCTCCTGTACGGGCTATTTCATCCGTCCGGTACGCTCTTTCGCTAACCGGATTGCGTTCTTGAAGCGGATAATATTCATACCGCCAATCCTTGGTTTTAATATCAAACGGACTCGTCTCATCCGCTTCTTCAAAGGACTCATTATTGTTCAGCGGCAGATTCCCTACCCGTATCGGAGCAGCGCTCACAGCTGCTGACTGCTTGTATGCGACCGAGTAGATAACCGTGTGTACGTTCTCCGTCACAGGCAGCGGCGGAACCGACAACATCGCTGTTTTGCTAGCTTCATCCCATGCTGTCACTTCTGCCGTCAACACCGTTGCTTCTCCATCATCAATTTGCTGCGTCACCGTAAAGTCGCTTCCGACAGGGCTCGACTCGATCCAGCCGTTTAGCGCCACCTCAATGCTCCCATTTGTTGCATACACGTTGGCAACCGAAGGCGCTGCAACACCGTAAGCGACGATATCGTCGAAATAGACGGTTTTGCCCACCGGGATGCCATAATGATAAACTTGAAATTTGAGGTACTTAGCCCCGTCAGGCAACTCTGCTTTGAGTTTAACCTCCGCCCATTCGCCAGCGGTATCCGAGATTTGTTTGGTTTCGAGTGCCAAAGTACCAAGTGACTGTCCGTCAGCGTTCAACACTTCCGCGTCCAGCACCAGCGCCCCGCCCGGCTCGGCATCTGCAGCACTATAATAGTAAGCCGACGCGTCGATATAAGCGGCTGTCTCGTCAACTTCAAAAGTCGTAACTAGCGACCCGCTGGTGATACCCGTAACTGCAATGCTATGCTCTCCTGTGCGAGCCATCTCATCGGTGCGGTAGGCTTTTTCGGTCTGCGGATCACGATTATGATTGTAATACTCAAACTTCCAATCCTTGGTTTTAATATCAGACGGGCTCGACTCATCCGCTTCTTCAAAGGACGTATTGTTGTTCAGCGGTTGCTGCCGATTTGGATCTGCCAGATAAACCGGTTTGAAGTGTTCCGCAGTCCAAGGACGTCCGCCGCCCCAAGTTAAAAACCATTTTTGCCCATGGTAATTTCTTAGGAAATAGCCTTGCAGCTCTGTAGTCTCACTTGGATCTATACCGATACTCGCAAAGGGAATGACTTGAACGGTATTCCAGCGATCAAATTTGATTTCAGACTTGCTTTCCCACGCTACATCTTCAGCTGGCGCAGGTGCTCCGGTTCCCACTTTCCGATGGTTGAACCTGACATCCCTGGGATTGGAGAAGAACCCCGTAATACTTGCCGTCGGATCGGCGGATACAAAAGTTTCGACGGAATCATCCCCGCCGCTGCTCCACCATGAGCCCGGTGCGGAATCGCTCACGACCATTCCCCATGCACGACTATCGAAATTTTCATACCCGACATACAGATTTTCGTCATCCCAGAGCAGGTAAACATTTGTTTTCTCCGGCACATCAATTCTTGTCCCCATAACCATAAATTCGCTAAACGGAACTGCGTTTCTCCATGGTCCTTGATTGAAATCAAGCGAGTTCAAGATGTTGTCTTTGCTTGCTGTCGTTTTAACCGCATTGGCTGAGAAATTGGTGTTGCTAATGTACGTCAAAAATTCCTCTAACCCGTCTTTAACCTGGACATCCTCCGGGTGAGCAGCAATGTAGCTTTGCAGTGCGGCAATCAGACTCGTCTGTATGCCATCCCAAGTTCCGCCTCTATGCGGTGGGGCTTGCGGAATGTGTAAAATGGGGTCACCCTCAAACTGGGTCGGCAAATTAAACCGCTTCTTTACCATCTTGAAACTGATCTTAATGTCCTCGAGCATCTCAAGCGCTTCGGTATTATTTGTCGGCGCATCAACAGGAGTGGTTCTTGGATAACTGAGTGCAGAAGCTTCGTAAAACTCAAAAGCTCGCATCAGTTTTTTGGCACGCGCCTTCTGCCCCGAAGTCTGAGCCTTAGCCACTACTTGCTCCATCAGGTTCCTGCTTACCGTTATGTCTTCCTTCGTCACGGCTTCCAAATAATCAGGTTGATCGAATCTCAAATAATAACGCTCATCCGAATTAAACCATCTCTGATACCAATCCGAATCTTGAACACGTACCGTCCAAAAATGTTCCCATAGCTCGTAATAGGCTTTCAGATCTACTGCCGCATCTGGGCCAACCGCATGTGTGTACCATTCGTCCAGCAAATCATCGACATCTTGGTCTGCATTCCACTGCAGCTTGGCCGAAACCCATGGCTTTGGTCCCTCGCCGAAATTCGGAAACAATTCCGCAACATGACCGATAACGCCTTGATCTTGCGCATACTTGTAATTGTCCGCCATCCTCTGCATGTATACACGCGGCACATTATACGGAGAACCATACAAATACTCATACCAGCCAATATTGGTCGCCACTTGCGTCCAACCCTCAATGTTCAGTTTCCCTTCATCAGCAACGCTCTCATCTTCCCAAGTCATCCGATCCTCCGTAATATAAGGGACCACATGGGGGTGCAACGGCTCACTTGGCGGATCGTACATCGTCCAATAGGCCAGCAATCCAAAATATTTATCTTTATATTGCTCATCTGCCAAGACGCCTTCAACAACTTGATTCACCCATGGGTAATAAACATCCGACAAATGCAAGGAACCCGTTGAATTGATTTCCCCGTTCGCGCGCGCGATATCTTCTGCACAAAACCTGGTACTGTCATTTATCCCTAGAGAATAGGAGCCGACATCCGGATTTTCATCGAAATATTGTTTAATGCGTTGAATCGCGACTGCAGCGGTTGTGTCATTCAAGCATGGTTGCCATTCGTAAGGATGCGTCGGAACAACTCCATCCACATAATACTCCGGGTGATCTTGAAATACGACCGGGTCAAACAGAACAGCCAGGTTATGATGGAATTGAATATTATCGTGAATTCCGTTGCGCCGTCCCCATTCTGCAGTGGCAGGAGTATTAAGAAAGAAGAATGAACGCGATATCGTAGCAGGCTCCTCCTGAATCAATTCACGCGGTATAGCAACTGTGCTATGCGGCGGTACATCCTCGCCATCCGGTCCCGGAAGCAGCCAACGTATCCCCAGAAACCGCTCAAGGAACTCGTTAACGCCAAATTCGGTTCCCCAATCCGTAGCTCCTTTAATCGTAATATGATTCACTTGCGAATCGATAATAAATCCATGAACGTTCATTTCTTCAAGCAAATCTTGGTGTTTTGCCTGATCTTCTGTCCGGCTTACTCCGATGTAAATATATGTTGTATCGCCGTTTGGCGGTTCCGTCAATGGATCCAAAGTTACTAGCGGCAGCGCAGCGCCAGTGGATTTCTGTATATAATTTTTTAAGGTGTTAGCGGCCTCAACTGTTCGTTGGCTTGCATCTACATCAATAATAATCTGTGCCTTGGCCATGCCATTATCGACAATGAGATTGCTTCCAATTTCGGGCCCGGGTGTCGTTGGCCCAGGTGTAACCGATGGGCCCGTTTGACCCTGAGATTGGTTTGCCAGATCTACCAGCACCAGCGGTCGTGTCTCGAAAGTTGTCCCTTTCGCTTTTACGTTTAATGTCGCCTTCTCGATGACTCCCAATCCCATTACCTTAGCCATTGCATCCAGCAGCATTGTGATGATCTTCGCTTCTTCACCTACTTCTAAAATAACGGGGGACTTAACCGTCAGTTCGGTTATCGTCGTCGTTCCCGTTACAACAATCCGCACCGTTCCGGCTGCTCGATCTACAATAACAGTAAACATAACACTGTTATCCATGTGTATGCTGTTACTTCCTCCGCCCTTAACGATCGTCGTACCTAGAACCGTTACATTGTTAAGGAAAACATCACCTTCTCCGATACCTTCGGCTAACAATAAATCTCCAGTGATCTTCATATTTTGCAGCGTTACACCAGCAACATTGACAACCACATTGCCATCAATCGTCCGAACGCTATCAGCGGGTCCATATGTACCCGATTGATTGTATTCAGTCGGAGTTTTCAAGCTTAGCGCACGATCCAAAAGGACTACAAGCTCGGCACGTGTAATGAAGTTTTCCGGTTTAAAGCTTCCATCGGCGTATCCCTTCATTAATTGTGCAGTTGTAACAGCTGCAACAGCTCCTTTGCTCCACTGCGATATCAGCTTTTCATCCGTAAAAACGTTCGCAGCAACGCTGTCTCCATTTGTATCTAATCCCAATAATCGAGTAATAATAACTGCCGCTTCTTGCCTGCTGAGCGGTTTCTTAACTCCTATTGTGCCATTGGCAAAACCTTTGACGTAACCAGCCATCATCGCTTTAGCCACATCTTTATATTCCCAATCGGAGGCGGCTAGATCGGAGAAATCGATTGGCATTTGTTCGTTAAGCCCAAAGGATCGATTAATGAGCGCGAATGCTTCCCCCCGCTTGACCGTACGATCCGGTTGGAATGTACCGTCAGGATAACCTTCGATCAAACCGGCAGCAGCCCATTTCTTTAATGGCTCCCCTGCCCAATGGTTCTCCAAATCGGGAAAAAGAGCAGTGGATGAAGCAATACTGTCGATTGGCTTAGCCGTTTCACCATATACGCTGTTTATTGAAAAGCTTAGTGTGGAACATAAGAGACAAAACATAATAAATAGAACAAAACCTTTTTTACCTCTGCTTCTCAAAGTCATGATAAACCTCCCATATCGGATTATCCACAATTTTGAATACGCTTACATTACAACGGTGATTGATTGCTATCCCTTAACACTCCCTAGTACAATTCCTTTTACAAAAAATCTTTGCAAAAATGGATAGACAACAATAATAGGAAGCATGGCTACGATAATTTGCGCTGTTTTGACCGTTCGTGTAGAAATGTTCTTTAATTCTGCAAAGTTCGTAATTCTACTCATATCGGGATTCGTCACTATCGTTTGCAAATACGTCTGCAGCGGATAATGCTCCGGCCTGTTCATATAGATCAACCCATCAAACCAGGCGTTCCAATGACCGACCATCGTAAATAAGGCTATGGTTGCCAGTGAAGGAAGCGACAACGGCAGGCTAATGCGGAACAAAATCGTCCAATGACCCGCTCCGTCGACAAACGCCGATTCATCCAACTCTTTGGGGAGCCCTCGAAAAAAATTCAACATAAGCGTAATGTTAAAAACTTGTACGGCGCCTGGAAGCACAAGCGCCCATATCGTATCCAGCAAACCATATGCGCGAACCACCATGTACGTTGGAATAAGGCCTCCGCTAAATAGCATGGTCGTAACAAAAAACCAAACATAAAACGTCCGTGAACGAAATCGGGCAGATTCTTTGGAAAGAGGATAAGCGGTCAGCAGCGTCAACAAACAACTGATGGATAAACCTAAGCCCACTCTCTCCAGAGACACCAAAAATGATTTGCCGAATTTCGGTTCATCCATAATATACGTATAAGCATCCAAGCTGAACTCGATCGGCCACAAGAGTACTTTCCCCGAATTTGCAGCAGCAGGACTGCTTAATGAAAATGCGATGATATGAATAACAGGAAGCAAACACACAATGCCTAACACAAGCATGGCTATACTAATGACAATGGTTGCTAGCTGCTGCGAACTTTTTTTCGATCCCATCGACAACCCTCATCTATCAAAATATTCTGTATCCCGCCAGACGATAAGCAAGCCAGTAAGAAGTTCCTATCAACAATGCAGCGATGACGGATTTAAACAACCCCACTGCTGTTGCGACACCAAACTGTGCATCCACAAAACCAACCCGGTACAGCAGCGTATCGATAATATCGCCGGATTCATATACGGATGGACTATAAAGCATAAATACTTGCTCGAATCCCGCATTCAAGACATTGCCCATACTTAATACGCCAAGCAAAATAATAATCGGGGTAATGCCTGGCAAAGTAACATGAAACGTCTGCTTCCAACGATTCGCGCCATCGATAATAGCAGCCTCATAAATCGTCGGGTCGATGGAAGTTAGCGCAGCCATATAAATGATAGTGGCAAACCCAAACTCCTTCCAAACATCTGTAATCACTAACGTGAAAGGAAACCAGCTATTATCTCCCAGAAAAAAAACGGAAGGGAGACCAACCCCTTGCATCACTTTGTTAATAATGCCATTTTCCACAGAAAGAATATCGATTAAGATACCCCCGAGAATGACCCACGAAAGGAAATGCGGCAGGTAGATCATCGTCTGCACGGATCGTACCAGCACTTTTTTCTTCATTTCATTAAGCAAAAGCGCTACCACTATCGGAACAATTAGGCCTGCAATGATCTTCATGAGTGCAATAAACACTGTATTATAGAGGACTTGATAAATATCCGGCATATTGAGCATATAGATAAAGTTATCTAGCCCGACCCAGGTCGATTTAAAAAAGCCCCGATTTGGGATAAATCTTTGAAACGCAATAACAATGCCCGTGATGGGAACATAAGAAAATAGAATTGCAAACAGAGTAGCCGGAATTAACATGATATGAAGCTGCAAGTTTTTACTCCATCGTTTTGAGTTCACCTTACTTTACCTCCTAAATGCCCATTCGATTAGAAAGGGAGAGGGGAGAGACAGCCGGTAATCCCGTTGTCTCTCAGGAAAATCTAATTATTTAACTCCGCGGTAATCTCATCTCCGCCTTGCTTTTTCCAATCCGCCACAAACTTATCGAAATCATCGGCTCCCGCTTCACCAAGGATAACCTTGGTATAAAAAACTTCCTCCATCTTGGTTAATGTCGGCATTTTCTGCGACATGGTTGGTGTAGAAGCAATTTTTAATGGTGTTGTCATGGTTTGATTATTGGTAAAGTAATAATCCAGCACTTCGGCTCCGCTATTCGGTGTTCCGAATGTCGTATTGTACATCCATCCATTTTGAACATCAGCATTTTTATTATCTTTAGGGTTTTTCGCATAATCGTACATCCCTTTTAGGTAAAAATATTCGTTGGATGTGTTTGGATATTTATCAAAAGGTTCGTTGGCCAAAAAGGAGGCTTTAACTCTGCGATGCTCATTAACCTGCAGCAGTGGCGAGTTAAATTGCAAAATCGAATACTGCCAATACATAATTCCGCTATCTTTGCCCGTTCCATAATCGGACTTTGGATTTACCATCCAATGTTCCGTAAAGAAGTTAGCTAATTTAATAACGACTTCCGGATTTTTAAACCCTTTCTTTACTACCCAGAATGAACCCGCAGTAGGTCCGACATAGGCTTTGGCGGGCGCACCATCCGCAGATGGCATTGGATAAGCACGTAACACGGCATCGGGATTATTAACATACAAATCCTTAATATTGCTGAATGCATAACCAAAGCTGCTGTATACCATACCGAGCTTCCCGGCAATAACAGCCTCCCTCGTTTTAGCCGCGTCCTTCACGCCGAATTCCTTATCAATAAGTCCCGCTTTGTACATATCGGCTAGTGCCAGTACGGCTGTTTTTGTTTCCGGCTGAATGCCGCCATAAACAATCTTGCCGTCACTGTCCGTTACCCACTGAAATGGATAAGAATGATAGCCATTAAAAAAACCATTAACAACAAATTGAGACAGTTCCTTGGACACGCCTAGTCCATAAGTGTCCACCCCGTCAGGCTTGTTCTTTACAAACTCCGAAGCAATGTGGACGAGTTCATCCATCGTCTTTGGCGGCGTTAGGCCAAGCTTATCCAACCAGTCCTGACGAAGCCACAACATGTTCGAAGTCCAGAAGCCTTGCGTAACCGCAGGAAACGCATACATTTTTCCATCTATCGTGGCTGCATTTACGGCATAGCCGCCATCTTCGTCGACTGTTTTTTTCGTGTCTTCGCTTACATATTTCTCATATACTTCCGTCAGATCCTCGATCATGCCAGCCTCAACCAAATTTCTAAGCTGAATACCATCAACCATAAACACGTCTGGTATATTACCGGATGATATAGCTACATTGGACTTCGCTGCATATTGATCGCCGGGCACAATCCATTCGTTAATTAACTTCACGCCTAAATCGCTTTCGTAAAAATCGTAAACTCTATTTTTATCAATCGACTCGCCAGCTTCAAACTTGAAGCCATCAGCCGTTCTGCCGATCTTGACTTCGATAGGCGGATCAAACTTGCCTAATGGATCAACCGTTTCACTTTCTGCATTTGTCGTTTCGGAAGCAGATTCAGTTGCAGGCTGCGAATTTGTCGCCTTCGCTCCATTAGATGTATTCGGCTCACTCGTATTCTCTTTGCTGCACGCACTAAGGATGGATACCATGGCTAATGCCACAATCAAAACCATAATCCGAACCTTGCCCATTCGTTTTTTCAAAAGGAACTCCCCCTGATCGACAATGAATTACACTCGAGTGTATGTATTAACTTTAAGCGAGAACTTAGTCGTCAACAAGGGAGAATCCTTGTCATGCCTTGCACTCTATTGTTCTCTATTTCTCTCTTTCACTTTCTATTTGCTCTTTTATATTTTTCAAAGTATGATGAATTTCAATTGGAGGTGGTCCGGTTATTTTGAAGCTATCTACGCTATTTCCATTCCGCTACGGCATATTTCTAAAGCTGCTGGCAACCTTTCTTGTTGTATTTATTCCTGTTTTTTTAATAAGCTCCCTGATGAACAAATCCGGAGTCGATATCATTCGCCAGCAGCTCCTCGTTCTGATGGAGCAGAAGTCCGATTTTTTTGTATCCTCGATGGATTCGGAATTAAAACGAGCGTTTCAACTGCAGGAGGATTTCCTTAAAGATCCCGACCTCCAAGCAATTAGCATACGCTTCGATACGCTGACACCCTACGAACAAACGAAAACGATTAATGATCTTCATTCCAAGCTGTATACCCTTTCCGTATCGAGTAGATATATTAAAGAGGCCTATATTATTATGCCGAACATCCAGAGGCGCTTATCCTCCCTTACGGGTCAGACGGAATTGACGCCTCAGGAGCTAAACGATCTTCTAACAAATAAAACCTCAGGTTCAGAATTAGTTGTTTTGGATGGTCGAATCTATTCCCCTATGGGATTTCCTCATCTCAGTAACGGTTTATTTTTTGTCGTGATCGAATTGTCTGTTCCTAATATTAGTAAAGAGTTGGCTGATCCTAAAGCGAAAGGAAATGGCACATCTTATATCCTGAGCAACGAAGAGGACTCTTCTTTTATTATTCCTTCGGTTGATGCTAATGCAGAAACAATGCAATTTATTAAACAAACCGCTTCCATAAAAGAGACTTCTTTTCAGATAGACAACAAAAGCTATCTTCGTTTCACGAAACCATTTACATTTAGCAATTGGTCCTTTGTAACCGTTGTAGAAGAAGGCCAGATGCTGCAGCCCGTCTATTCGTTTAAGATATGGTTGACCGTGCTCTACGCGATTGCCATCCTTGTTGTTCTCATCGTCTCCCTGTTATTGCTTCGATTTCTACATAAGCCGCTGCGCAAATTAATGAAAGCATTTAAATTGGTGGAAATCGGCCAGTTTAATATCAATCTTCAGCATCGTAATAAAGATGAATTTTATTATTTATACCAGCAATTTAATCAGATGACCGCCCAATTGCAAATCCTTGTTCAGCAAGTGTACGAACAAACGATTCGCAGCCAGAAAGCGGAGCTAAAGCAGCTGCAATCGCAAGTGAATCCCCATTTTTTGTATAATAGTCTGTACATTTTGTATAGAATGGCACAAGATGAAGACTTCGAGGGCGTGTCTGCGATGTCCAGGCATCTAGGTGATTACTTCAAATTTATTACGCAGAACAAAGCGGATTTCATTTCTCTGGAGAAAGAGCTTCAGCATGCTAAAGTGTACACGTTTATCCAGCAGATCAGATTCGGTGATCGTATTGCTTTTCATTTCACCGAATATGGCTCTATAAACGAGTGGGAAGTCCCCCGTCTAATCATCCAGCCGTTTTTGGAAAATGCAATCGTTCATGGACTTGAAGATATGCATCAAAACGGAATGGTTCATGTACGCATCATTACAGCGGTCAACCGTCTAACTATCGAAATAGAAGATAACGGCAAAGGCGTTTCGCCCGAGCAGCTTCAGAAGTGGGAAAGTAATAGCGTTTTGGAAGAAGAATTCGGAGATCATGCTTTGTGGAACGTACACCGCCGCCTGCAGCTGCGCTATGGAAAAAGCAGCGGCATCCATCTGCAAACGAATCATTTTGGCGGACTTACAGCAACCCTGACGATTATAACTGAAGGAGAGAAGGATGATGAATAACATTTTGCTGATCGACGACGAGCCGGTTATTGTAGAAAGCTTATATAATATGCTGACCCGAATGGAGCATTTGGAGCTCATCATCTGGAAGGCCAACTCCGCAATTGCAGGTTTGGAAATTATGAAAAACAATCGGATTGATATTTTGATTACCGATGTCCGCATGCCAGGAATGTCCGGCCTAGAACTGATCCAACATGTTAAACAGCAGTGGAGCCGTTGCAAGGTCATCTTTTTATCCGGTTATTCGGAATACGAATATTTGCAAACCGCCTTGCGCGAAAACGCTTTCGATTATTTGTTAAAGCCGATCGACGATGAAGTTATTATAGAAACGGTTCAGAGGGTCATTGGGGAGATAGAAACCGATTTGCGCATGCACGATATTATGACGCAGACAGAGCTGCAGCTGCAAAAAGCGCAGTACCTGCTGCACAAAGATTTTTTTGAGCATCTGTTGTACGACAACCATCTCACTATCGAATCTATTGCTGGATATGTACAAACCTTGCATATCCCGCTTGACCTTGAACACGAGGTCATTATGATGATCGGGAGAGTAGATCGTTGGCCGCAGGACTACCGGCTTAAAGACAAGCTGCAGCTGCAATATGCGATAAATAATATTGTCGAAGAATATTTGCGCGAAACTTGCCAAATCGTTTCATTTACCGAGGATCGGTATGTGATTTGGTTGATCCAGGCAGGATCCTCCCAAGATCTCACCCATTTGCAGTGGTATATTAATGAGCTGCTGGAGAAAATCCAACAGTCCATTCGACAGTACCTGCATCTCCCGGTCTCTTTTGTACTCTCCAAACCAAACATAGGCTGGCTGCAAATCCATTATACCTACAAGGAAATGAGCGAGTGGATACAGCGTGGCATCGGCCTCGATGAGGGAATCATTTTAGTTGAACAGGCAGACAGCATGCTCTCGCAGTACAGCGAGCAGGAGTTATTGCCGCAGGACATTAAAAGAAATTTAAACCAGCTGACGAACCTGCTTGAAACTGGAGATAAAGCAACCTTTCACCGTACGATAAGCGACTTTTTTTATGTGATACAAAAAGCGGTTTTTATTGATTACACGTTACAGCTAGAAATATTCGCCCACCTATCAGTCATGCTCCTTTCGTATATGAACACCAGAAAAATTACCCGCAGCATCGAAATTCAGCTTGATTTAAAACCTCTTTCCAACTATGGGATGCATGCCAACTGGTCCGCCTTCGAAGATTATTGCTCACGACTGGCTGACATGCTATTTTCTTATGCGGAGGGGGAGAAAAAGGATCAGAAACAGCAAATTACCGATAAGGTGGATGCTTATATCATAAAACATTTGCATGAAAACACGTCACTTGACCATCTTGCAAAAACGTTTCACCTCAGCCCCTCCTATTTGTCACGGCTCTATCATGCGGAGAAAGGCGTTTCCTTATCGGAAAGAATAAAGCTGCTTAAGCTGGCCCGGGCAAAAGAACTGCTTAGCGTGGAGGGCGCCAAGATTCATGAAGTGGCCTCTGAGCTCGGATTTTATAATGTCTCTTATTTTACTAAGTTTTTCAAAAAAAATATGGGGATCCCCCCTCAGGAGTATAGACAGAACAATTCATAGACAATTAATCAGCGAAGCTTTGCGGACTTTATGAGCAAAACGCCGCCCAATTCTCCCTCTTTCGGAGATTCGGACGGCGTATGAAATGAGCCAACATCATCTGTATTACCCTTTAATCGAACCGACCAAAAGGCCTTTAATAAAATATCTTTGCAAAAACGGATACACACAAGCAATCGGCAAGACAGTAATGACCGTAATCGCCATTTTAAAGGTTTGTGGAGTAAGGGCGCCGATTTCAGTTTGCCCTTGTACCTTCAATTGCTCCAGCGAATTGATTTGATTTAACGTATTGTACAACACATACTGCAGTGTATATAAATTAGGCGACATGGTGTTGTAAATTTGAGTGTCGATAAATGAATTCCATTGATTAACCGAATCAAACAGAACGACAGCAGCAAATACAGGCATGCACAAAGGGAAAATAATTTTAAAGAACAGCAAGAAATGATTGGCTCCATCCATGACAGCAGCTTCTTCCAGTTCTCTCGGGAGCGCCTCGATATACGTCTTTATAAGCACCATGTTGAAAACAGAGATCACTGCTGGAAGAATATAAACAAGGAAGGTGCCGGTTAAATTTAAATACCCCATTAATAGGTACATAGGAATCATGCCGCTGCTAAAATAAAGGGTGAAAACAAAAAATTTACGAAAAAACTTTACACCTATTAGTTCGGCCCGGGTTAGTACATAAGCAGCCATTGAAGTAAAAAGCAACATCGCTGCCGGCCCTATAATCGTACGTGCCACCGAGATGAATACACCCGACAGAACGGCAGGGTCGTCAAAAGCCTTCTTGTACGAATCCAATGTAAAACCTTTTGGAAATAGGATAAGCCCGCCCTTCATCATACTGGGTGTACTTAACGAATAACTAATAATATAAACAAAGGGAATCAGCATGAGCACTAATATAACAAGCATAAACAAATAATTGAAGCTATCAAAAATCGTTCCGCCTACAGATCGTTCTTTCATCGAAACACCACCTCGTCAAAATACAGCTTTCCCAGTTGCTCTTTTGGATATCTCATTAACCACTATGATCAAAGCTAGGCTTATAAAAGTTTTCATGATGCCAACTGCAGTCGCATAAGGGAAATTCAATAGCTTTAGCCCGTATTTATAAATATACATATCAAGCACCTCTATCTTTTCCCAATTCGTCCCATTAGTGAACAAGTAGAACTGCTCAAAATTCGAATTCAATATCCAACCGCTATTTAAAATCAGCAATACAATTAAAGTTGGAATTAATGCAGGAATCGTAATATGCCATATTTTTTGAAAACGGTTGGCACCGTCGATTTCCGCAGCCTCATAATAATCCGATGGAATGGAGACGATCGATGCAATAAAAATGACGCTATTGTAGCCAAGATGTTTCCAGGCATTTAACGCAATCATCAGCCCCCAAGAATATTGAGGATCGCCCAACAAATTTATGCCCTCGTTCAGAATACCCCATTCGACCAACATTTCATTAATCGCTCCGGATGATGGGGCAAACAATGCATTGGAAAGCGAATATATAATGACCCACGAAATAAAAAAGGGAAAAAACGTTACGGTCTGAATAAATCTACCGAAAAATCGCAAACGAATTTCATTTAATAAGATAGCAAATACAAAAGCAGTAAATAAATTGGAAATCAGCGTACCAATATTAATGGCTAGCGTATTGCGCAAAAGATAAATATAGTCGCTGCTCTGCGTAAAAAAGGATTTAAATTGCTGAAATCCCACCCACTCAGCACTGGACAAGCTGATCCCCGGCTTGTAATTAACAAACGCAATGATCCAGCCCAATATCGGAACATACCAAAATATAAAGACCAGAACAACAGCCGGCAACAGCATTAAATATAACTCACGATGTCTAAATATTTTCAGTATCATTGTTTCAGCCTCATTCCTATAAAGGGCAATAGAATTGAACAATGGACATGGACAAACAAAAGTATGCCATGTCCATTGCTCGAACGATGCCTGTTATTTCAATTGTTCCAACTGCGCCATCTTTTCCTGATAGAGACGATTATATTCATTGACAATCGTTTCTGGCTTAAGCTTTTCGTATTCTTGGATGGTTGCTTGATACAGGGCTTCAAATTCCTCATCCGATTTTGGAGTTACAATGAGCTTCGCAGCGTTTTTCGTACGGAAATCAACTATTTTCTGATGCAAAGCACCGAGCTCTGAAGTCGTGTCGATAGAAATCGTTCCAGCTACGCCTGTATGGGCGGACTCACCCGTTTTTAAGAAATAATCCTTTGAATTCTCCCAGCCAAGTTGAGAATAAGCATCTTTCATTTCGGGTGTCAACACTAGTTCATCCTGAAACGCTTGGTCCAGGTTCATCGAATACGGCACGCCATCAGGCGCATTCGTGTAAACCTCTCCTAGGAAATTAAACAATCCGAAACCGATGTTTCTTCCCGCATCAGGATCTGTTGCTGCCTTTTTATAAGCTTCCGTTGGGACACGCTTGCCATTTTCAATGGTATATTCTTCGCCCTCGATCCCGGATTGCAATAAAACTCTACCTTCCTCGGATGCTGAGAATGCCAGCAATTCCTTAATGCGGTCTGGATGTTTGGCATTTTTAGTTATCGCAAATATAGCAAAGGGGCGAGTATCTTCAACACGAATTTGCCGTTTTTCGTTGCGTTCGATTTGAGTCATGCTGCGCACCGGCAAATTGATGTACTGCAGCTCAGGTTGACCAGCCTCGACTAACCCATGATTGGCTGTAGTCAATGCCCAAACAACATACCAGGAGGACAGCGCCCTGCCGCTGTTCAATTTCTCATTAAACTGATCCAGCTTGTCTGTAAAGGAATCCTTATCCAAAATCCCTTCACGGTACAGCTTATTGAAAAACTGGTAGTTTTCTTTTACGTACTCATTTTTCATTCTATCCTCATATTTTTGATCCACCTGGTTCCAAAGAACACCAAGGTTGCCTGCCGCAGTCGAATATCGACCGCCTTTTTCAAACATAATGTCACTTATTCCTTGCATCCCCCAAGGTTCTGCGAAGGGAACGATCATTCCAAGTGTCTTCTGACCATTTGTAGTTGGGTTATCTGCCAGTGCCTTCTTTAGAAAAGCAATGTAATCGTCTGTTGACAGCAAGTCCGGCCACCCCTGCTGCTCTAGCGCATCAATCCGAATTCCGATATCATTGACCTCAAGCGCATTGTTAAAATCAGCGGGCACATTACTTTCCCATTTATACAGCTTTCCATCATTAGCCGATAACTTCCAAAGCGGGATCTGTTTGCTGTATCTACTGGCAAAGTCAGGCGTCTCATTGACAAATTCATCGAGAGGCAGAAGGGCTCCTGCTCTTACATATTTATCAAAAGTATCATTATCCTGAATCCCAATAATTTCCGGATAATCCCCACCTGCTAACATAAGGTTCAGCTTATCGGCGTAATTTCCCGGTGTCTGCACATACTCGAATACGATATTGAACTTCTCTTTGATGACTTTTCCAATTTTGGTTTCATCACTTTTTTTAATCTGACTGTTGTTCTGTGTAAGAACCTTGATCGTATACTCTTCTTTAATATCCGTCGTTTCTTTTCCGGCTGTCTGTCCACTCTCTGCCGGTGTTGTTGCGCTTGAAGTCCCCTCATTTGAATTTGTATTGGAGCTGCATGCCGCTGCCAATACGAGACTGAGCGCCATAACGAATGCCCCTAACCTTTTACCCGTTTTCCTCATTTTTTTCCCCCCTAAGTTTGTAACACGATGATTTGATAAGCGCTTACAAGATTAGTATAAAGTGCAGACTCCTTATTTCGTATGTCAGAACTTTAGCAAGTCTATGTTCATTTTTTAGCCGTTCAGCTTCTCTTGTTACTGTCTCGATATTGCGTCGCAGTCTGGTCCATCATTTTTTTAAATAGTTTCGCGAAATGAAAATAATCCGTATAACCTACTCGACCGGATATCTCTTGTATAGTCAAGTTAGAGCCCGCCAACAGTTCGCAGGCATAGGAAATTCTCTTTCTTGTAAGATAAATAAGAAAGGTTTCGTTACCGTTTTTACGAAATAATTGGCTCACATAGCTAAGATTTAATTGTAATTCCTCCGCAATGTTATGCAGCGATATATCTTCTCGAAAATGGTCGTTTATATAAGTGAGCACACTATTAAATGTTGCACTTCTTGTAGCGTCCTCATGATCCGAATCAGGGATACGATAATGCGCCGCCTGTTGCTTCTGAGATGATCTATTAAATTTATGCAATGCTTCAATAAGCTCATCCTCTTCGAATGGCTTGAGGCAATAATCCAGTACGCCGTATCGCATCGCTTGCTGTGCATATTCAAAATCCTTAAATCCTGAAGTGATTACAAAACTAGTCCCGATATTTAATTCATTTGTTTGCCTGATTAACTCCAACCCGTCCATACCAGGCATTCGAATATCAGTAAATACAAGATCGGGAGATAACTGCTTGATCCTCTCCAATCCTTCAATTCCGTTAGACGCCTCTGCTATAATTTCAAATCCGTATGCTTTCCAATCGATGCTTGACCTCAAGCTCCTAATAATCCTTTTTTCATCATCAATCAGTATGACATTATTCATCATCCAGCACCTCTTCGCAGGGTAGTATGAGTTGTACTTCCGTTCCTTCGCCTAAAACACTATCAAGCTTTAACCCATAAGGCTCTCCATAGGTGGTACGCAGACGATAATGAACATTAATGATTCCAAGATGCTCTTGATTTTGAAACAAATCCGGCAATTCGCCTTTAATATCAAGTACCTGCTGGAGTCGATTCAATTGGTCTGGCCCCATGCCTGCGCCGTCATCCTTCACTTGAAGGACAATATTTCCATCCGTTGTTCGATACCCACTGCACCACAAATGCCCTTTCCCCATCTTCATTTCCAATCCATGGGTAATTGCATTTTCCAATATGGGCTGTAGCAGCATTTTAATAACCATACAATTTAACAAGTCGTCCTGAACATCGACATGGACCTCGAAACGATCCTCAAATCGAAACTGCTGCAGCGCAATATAATAGTTAGCAATAGTCAGTTCTTCCCTAAGCGTCACTTCTTCTTGGCCTTTGATGCTGTAACGAAGCATTCGCCCTAAGGCGGATATCGTTTCTTTCATTTCCTTTGCACCGATTTCTTGAGCCATGCCTTTTAAGGATTCCAGCATATTATATAGAAAATGGGGATTTACCTGCTGCTTCAGGAAAGCAAGCTCTGCCTGTTTCTTCAGCATGCCCAGCGCATAAATTCTGGTTTTCGAAGCTACAACCTCATCGGTCAATCTATTGATTTCATCGAGCATATCATTAAACTTATTAGCCATTATCATAATTTCGTGATAGCCTGATAGCTCCAGTCGTTTATAACCCTGATTAAGCTCACCTGTTTTAACAATTTGAATAAATCTAATAAAGCTCCGAATGGGCTCCACAATATTGCGGCTAATGATCCACAAAATTAAACCCATTAGCGGTATAAAAAATAACAATAGCCATCCATACATGGTACGGATCTTGTCCATTCCCCGGAATAGATCAGATTTCGAATACACATTGACGACTTTCCCCTGAATATCCGGCAGTTCCATCTCAAGTACGATATTCGCTGTCTGCATGAGATCGTTGTAGGAGGCAGTCTCCAGCTTTTCTCCGATCCTCGATTTATCGTTGCTTGCATTAATAATTCCATAACGATCCAGAACATAAAAACTCCCAAAGCCATGTTCAAGCAACGTATTAAACTTAGGGAAAATCGCATTTAAATCGAGTATCACAATAATATATCCCAATGTATTTGTCGGAAATATATCATTAATTCTCGCTCCGATGATATAATAATCTTCTTGCGTATTCGTATGGATTAATCGTGTATAATACGGTTTTGCCGATTGGTTTTTATGTAACGCCAATTCCGCTACTGTACTCATAACGGCTTCCTTCTTGCCGCTGTCTGACATGAGATTAACGTTATTTCCGTTTTCACCAATGATCGTAATATCAACAACGCCAGGATGAAGCTGAGAAATCGTTGTCACCTGCTTGTCCACTTTCTGGAACAGGTCATATTTATCAAGCAAATCAGATGTTTTAAGATAATAATGGATATCGGGATTATAGAGTGTGCTTTCAATGATTCCATGGATCTGTTCCATTTGGGATTGAACGTATTCCGTCATTTTATCTAGCAACTCAACCGAATAATTTTCATTTTTCTGGTAAATTATTTTAGTGGATTGATTGTAGGTCATATACATGATCAATATAATCACACCAACAAATATACACAGTATAACAAGCAGTTGCAGCTTAATCGGACGAGTTTTAAAGTATTTCATAAAACTTTCTGCCCCTCTCATCGTGAAAATCTTCTATCACAATAGTATCAGCAGAATTCGCAAGTCACCACTGTAAATCAGCTTTTTTGCTCCTCCATCAGCTATGCAAGGAATGAAACAGAGCGAGCCATATTGTCCGATTGGACATATAGCTCGCTAATTCTATACCTATCAAGTGTAAACGGCTTTCGCCGGCTTATTGCAGCGCAATAAGGGAAAGTCCGACCGGGGTAGACAATGTTCCGCCTGTTTTCATGGCGGACGTAACAGATTGATCGGAATAACTGGCATCAAACCAAGCTTTCGTATCGCTATTGGTCGACTCGATGAACGCTTTCGCACTCGTCGGCGCGCCGCCTTCGTTTTGGAAGATGCAGTGCTGGAACCATACATTGGATCCAGCGCCGCCCGTGTCCTCAAGCTTGATCGCTTCAACGGCGGAATCAGTGATATTTTTAATGATGCGGCATTGAACAAACTCCGTTGCGGAAGCTCTCGTCGATGCCGAGCGGCTGACCTTCAGTTGTTGGTGAGAACTCAGCTTCATCGTTACAGACCGGAGTTGCACACGCCCGTTTGTCATTATGGTCGTCGGCGCAATAATCTCGCAATCTTGCAACGAAATTTCTCCAGTTGCCGCAGGATTTCCAATAAATTGAGAGGATGAAATGAAGCGGCATCGAACAAATGATAATTTCGTAAAATCCTGTATATACGGAAGCGCGATATTACTGCCTGTTACATATAATTCAGGCACACTGTTATTCGTTTTTATAAATACAGGCGCCGCATCTCCATTATATAATCCATTGTTGGAGACACCATTGAGCTCAATGATTGGTTTGCCACTCTCGTAAAGCATAATATCGGCTGTCATGTGGTCCGGTGAGAGAAATTTATTATCTGCCCGATTATTGCAATTCGTAACACAGTTGTTCAACTTGATTCTGGGCGATATACCCGGAGCACCGAGGATCAAGTAACCGATATATTCATGATCCCCTTCGGAGGAAAGCTCGACATGGCAATCGGTTAATCGATACGAATCCGCTGTATTGCGAGCCACTATCGTAATCCCGTTAAGGCATTTGTAGCTCGCGCAGCCATTCATGCTTGCCGTAACATTATGATGTTCCTCATAAGTCCCGACAATAAAACCGTAGCCTTTATTATTGTAGGCAATACAGGATTGAAAGATAAATGAAGCACTCTCTGTCCGGGTTGGCAGAGGACCGCCGGCAATAGCTACAAACCCCCGGTCCGAATTGTTCTCCGCAACACATTGCGAGTATGTAACGCTTACCGTTTGCTCAGCCCAGAAGCCTGCGTTGTATTCGGCTCCCCCATAAAGAACGGAAGAATTATGCCCATTCGTTGCAAAACATAGCGAATAGTCAACATTGTAGACCACTAGATCGTTTACAAATCCAATCCGCGTATAGTCTTCAGCTATACAGTTAATGAGCGTGAGATCGTGAGACTTCTGAGAGTAGAAACAGTCTCCGAAATTTCCGCGAGCATGCATTAATCTGCAGTTTTCCAACGTAATGTGGCTGCTCTCGGACTCGATGCGCACGGTTGAGAAGAAGCTATTGCGAAATACGCAATTCCGCAATACAATATGCTGGCTTCCCCAAATGTCAAAGGCTATAGAACCGGCAAATGCATTATAATTCGACGAATTCCATGCGTCCGGATCAGCGCTGACATTACCATCAAAGACCAGTCCTTCGAACGTGAGGCCTGTCTGATTGATGACTTTAACAAAGTCGCGATCGAATTCCGACATACCAGGATTAAAATTACTTTTTATAACTGCCCGTTCACGCGAATACCAGGAAACGGTGGGCAACAGGCCGTGGGCTCTGTACGTTCCGCCAGGAAAATACACCGCTCTTCCGCCCGCGGCCGCATAAGCGTTAGCTTGAACGATTGCGAACGAATCATCCGTTTCGCCATCTCCTTTTGCACCAAACCATTTCGCGCTAACATCGTCTTCCACAATTCGCTTGAACCTCTTGCCAGCCGTTGATACAAGCACCCCGCCTGTGTCGTCAGCAGATACCTGGTCAGACGGATCATAGCGGAACATCCCTTCCATCCCTCTGTCCTGAACATAGTATAGCGCTCCTAATCCCGGGCTTTCCTCTGCACGCAACTGGGCGATTGTTACAGGCACCATTAGATTCAGCGCCAGCAAATCCTGCACCCTATTGCGCTGCACCTCTGATTCGGCCGCATACGCTTGCCCTGCTCCGCCAAGCAGGTTGCTGGACGCCAACCCGACACCGGCAATTCCCATCGATGCCAGCAATTTGCGCCGGCTTATTAAACTTTCCTTCACCTTGTTCTCCTCTGAGCCCAACTTCTCTTCTCCTAATTTCATGTTAAATGCCTCCTCACTAGAATTGGATAAAACCGATAAGCACAAGCAGTCTTTTCACAACTGCCGCCGCTTCAGCACGTGTTACGTTTTTCTTAGGTGCGAAGCGTCCATCACCCATACCTTCCATGATTCCAGCTTGCATAACTGCTGCCGCTGCCCCTCTTGCCCAGTTGCTTACTTCCGCTCCGTCAGCGAATGCGCCTAGCAGCTCCTCCTGCCTGTTTGCCGCCACTTTCGCCGGATGAGAAGCTAGAGCGAGCATACGTACGGAAAACACTGCCAGTTGTTCGCGTGTCAACCTTCCTTCCGGATCGAACAACCCTCCAGCAGTGCCTTGAGTCAGACCTGCTTGAACTGCTGCTCCTACAGCAGCCGCATACCAGCTATCCGGCGCGACATCCCCGAAAGCTGTCCCCGCGCTAGCCTGCTCTGCAAGCGCCAAGGCTCGGATGGCCAAACTGGTGAACTCTGCTCGCGATACTGCCCTACTCGGAGAAAACGTTGTTTCCGATACGCCTTTGACAATTTGTCTGGCGGCCAGTTCCTCCACAGCTTGAGATACCCAGTGGCCCGCCAGGTCTTGAAATTGTCTTGGCGTTGGCGCCTTGGCAATTACGATTATCCCGTTGCCTGGCTGCAACAATGTAGCTAGAGTGCCTCCGGCTGCCGCTTCGCTAAATCGCACAGGCAAATAGTGAAACTCTCCCGATGGCGATACACGCAGCGCGATGGCATCTGTTGGCTTTAACTTCTCCGGCAACCAGATGCTCCTTGCAACATAAACAGCTCCATAATCTGTTATTTCATCGTCCTCTATGGCGATGCTAAATGTCAGCGGCGAGCTTATTAGTTGCAAGCCTTGTCCTCCGGCCTTCCCCGCCAACTCTTCCGCAGCCAGGCCTCGGCTCGTATCAATACCGACATACACAACAACGTCTTCCAAATGTTCGACACGCTTGGACAACGCATTAACCAAAGGGGGCAAGCTGACAGGTAAGTAATAGCTTGCAGTGCCCGCTTTGATTTTAAGCACTGCGTCTGGAGCAGCAAGAGCCGCTGACTGCAGGCACTTCGCCGGAATCCCGATCCGGTACCTGTGAGCTTGCTCCTCCAAGGTAAATGTAACCCGCTGCACCGCTGCTTGCCCTTGCTCTGCTAGCTTAGTGAATGCTTCTTCCAAGGCCTCACTATTCAGGATGGCTTTGATATGGCCGTTGTCCTGCACTGAAATGGTCGCCGAATCGCGGCCTAATTTAATGCTGCCAGCTTCCTCTTCCGGCCACCTAGCTTCGCCTTCGTTTTCTCCTGCCCCTTCTTGCTCGTCAACTGGAGGTGATGGGGACGGTGTTATTACAGGTCCCTCTCCCCCTCCGGGAGGTTTAACGATGCCTAAGCCATCCAACACTCCGATGCTGTTTCCTCTATATTGGGCGACATATCCTTTGCCCAGCCCTGCATGCAGGGCCAATGCTATTGGACCTGCGCCAATGGCTGTTTCCGTGGCGGCATACGTATGGCCGTCGATGGCTGTAATGCTATCGCTTTCATAATTTGCCACATAAACGTTGCCTGTCCCTTGATGAACAGCGAGGCTCCCTGGCCGCTTACCGACAGGCACTGTCCCCAGTACCTCCCCTGACACGCTAAGCACTGACACGCTATTATCTTGACTATTCGCGACATAGACCTTTCCGTCGGTCTGGTCAATTGCAATTGCAGCTGGCCCTTTGCCAACCTCCACTTGCCGCGTTTTCCCGGTTGTCCCGTCTATGATCGTCACGTCACCACTATAGAAATTCGCCGCGTATACATTGCCTGTTCCGATATGCACCGCCAATGCGTTGGGCCCATTCCCTGTGGTCACGGTTTCCGTAAATCCGGTCGCACCATCGATAATGGTGGCTGTATCGCTGTCTATGTTGACGGCATAAACTTTGCCCGCTGCCTCATTAATCGCCACTGCTATCGGGCTTTCCCCTGCTGCAAAGGTACGAGTTGTCAGCGTGGCTCCATCAATTTCTGTAATCGAGCCGCTCCCCGCATTCGCGACATAGGCCTTGTTGCCTGTACTGTTCACAGCCAACGCCACCGGCTCATCGCCCACCTTCACCGTTTGCACCGCATGAGTATCCCCATTAATCACCGTGACAGTGCCGCTATCCGCATTCGCAACATAAATCCGGTTGCTTTTTGCATCAACAGCCAGTGCATAGGGGGTCTTGCCCACCCCGATTGTTGCCACTACCGCAGGTGATCCGCTTGCCTCATCGGCGAGCACCGTGACACTGTCGCCCGCCGCATTCGCTACATACACTCGATTCGTTGCTGGGTTGACCGCGACCGCATGCGGCGCCTGCCCTACCGCTATGCTAGGCAGCTGCTCTTCCTTCGCTGCCGCTGGCTGCACCGACACACTGGCCAGCAGCACGATAACCGCTAGCAGACATGCTGACAAAGCACGCCGTGAACCTCTCCTTCTCTCTTCCATTGGCCTTGCTCCCTCCCATTCAATGTAACCGTTGTCAATTTGCAAAAAAAATTTCTGACTTCCTTTGATCCTTCAACTCTATTTATGTCAGCAGTATCTTGTCCAAGCTAACCAAGCTGTACACTAGAAACGTTATTTTCTCCTGCTGCCTGCCCTTCCAATGCCTGCTGCTGCCGATACGCCCGCGCTGAAAGCAAGATGCTCAGCTCATATAGGACCACCAACGGGATAGCGACTAGGAAATCCGAGATAAAGTCCGGCGGCGTCACCAGCACGGCGATGGCGACCAGTGCCAAATATGCCACTTTGCGCATCCGCCTCAGCAGCGATGGCGTAACGATACCCAGCCGGGTCAGGAACAGCACCACCACAGGTAGTTGGAATAGCAGTGCTGTTGGAAGGATAATATTGAACATAAAGGTAAAATATTGTATGACTCCATACGTCTCCTGCAGCCCCATTCTCTGTGCCATCTTTGATGTGAAGCCGTAGGCCATTGGAAAAAGAATGAAGTAGGCGAAGGCAACTCCCAGAAGAAACAGTGCTGCCGCGCCGGGGATATACCTCAAAGCTACATATTGCTCCTCAGGCCGCAGCCCCGGGCGTACAAATCCCCAAACTTGGTGCAGCACATAGGGCAACGAGACCGCAAGAGCAATGACCAGGGCGCATTTCATATAGATGCCAACCGCATCCCACGGGGAGAACACATTCCAGGCTATCCCGCTCGCCGGCGGCACTGCCTTCAAGTAATCCAGCAGCGGGCTTGCCACCACCAGACCGATCACTAGTGCCACCCCAACTACAGATAGGGATCGAATAATTACTTTGCGCAGGTCGCCCAAATGATCGACGAGTGTCATCTCCTTTTCCTGACCCATCACTTCCCCCCCCTTTTTTGCTAAGCTCACGGCAGCGGCTGCTTGTCCTTCGTCTCGATTACCGACGGAGTCGGTTCGACCTCAAACGGCTTCTTGACCGAATTATCCTCCAGGATATCCCTCGTCCCATTCTTGAATTCCCGCAATGTCCTTCCTACAGCCTTCCCCAGCTCTGGCAGCTTGCTTGGGCCGAACAGCAGCAGTGCCAGCACAATCAATAAAATTAATCCCGGTACGCCTATCGCTGACATCTTCATCCCTCCATTTTTGTTATTCTTTCACGGACCTAACTCCCTATATTTTTAAATGCTCTTGCTAACTGCTAATGAGCCCAAACCTTAAAAAAGCGCTTACAGTACGAGTATTGAATGCAGCATCTTTATTTACTATGTCAGAACTTTAGCAGGTCTATGTTCATTCTTTAGCAGTTGAGTAATTTAATTATTATCAAAGCTTAATAATCTGGTCTGCATATGAAGTGCTCTTGCGAAAATCAGGCATATCCATCGTTCGTCCGCCATTCATGACAGACAGCTCAGACAACAGCGCTACCGCTGTCCATTCACAGGCGTCATATACGTCAATTGCCGGCTTCTGCAAGCCCTTAATGGCGTTGACGAAATCCTCCACGATAAAGTAATCTCCGCCCCAATGACCTGCTGACTTTTGTTCGTCTGTAGCATTCTTGTAGCGTTCAGGCATATGTTCATATAAATCGCTAAGCGGCTTCCACTGAGCATCATCCGAATGTTCGCCTTCGGAAACGAAGTACACTTTATGCTGATCGCCAAGCCCCCTCGGAGCTTCGAAGCTGCCTTTTGTCCCTTGAAGTGTGTAATAGCTCATATTATGTGGGCGATTAGATAAGCAATCCAGACGCAGCTTAATCAGCTTGCCGCTCTCCAACTGACACATCGTTATCGAAGTATCTTCCTGACGAAAACGTTTGTCGGTATGCCAACCCGTGCCGAAGCAGGAAACTGATTTAATCCGATCCCCCTCGAACCACTGCATAACCGGTCCTAAGCTATGTGTAGGATAAAATGCCCCCCTCTTTCCCAATTGCCAATACTTTCGCCAGGTAGAGTTAACGCCTTCCACCGTTCCTTCACGGTTAAATCGATAAGCAAGATCCCGAGCATTATGAAGATATTCCCCTTCGCCAAAATAAACCTCGCCGAACAGTCCCTTTTTAACCATATTCATAATCAATTGATTCTCCGGAATGTAACAATAATTTTCCGCCAGCATGTAAACCATCCCCGAGCTTTCTACCGTTTCCTTTAACCACCACAATTCATCCATCGTAACGCCCGCCGTAACCTCGCTCATCACATGCTTTCCATGCTCTAAAGCCTGAATAGCCTGGGGGACGTGCAGATGCATCGGTGTTGCAATGACAACTGCGTCGATGTCCGATTCTAGCATATCTTCATAGATTCTAAATGTATTCGGTATTCCATGTTGCTTGGCTTGCATTTGACAATACCCTTCGTCCAAATCGCAAAGCGCTACAACCTCAGTATCCGGTATCGATCGAAACCCTTGTAAAACGCTAAGTCCCCTTGCACCGACAATGCCTATTTTTATTGTCAACTTGTACCCCCCATTATGATTTATTGATCACATAAAAAGCCCTTCCTTTATTGAAGCGGTTACAAAAACATATTTTAACTATAAGCAACCACCCTACTCATGCATATGTCGGAATTTTAGCAGCCCTATGTTCATTCTTTATCTTAAACAACACAAATAGGGGGGCAAGGCCCCCCCTGATGTTGGTTGAATTATTTACGGACTGCTAAAGCCCGAATGTGTTGTCGTTCCTCTGTCACTTACAGATGTTTGCTCAAATAACCAAGCACATCTTCCTGCGTTTCATAGTGGCCAATCGGATAATTCCCCGTCGCCGAATGGAATTCTGGTGCTTCAACTAAATATGGATCGTCTCGTTGAAATGGTTGAACAGACGTTGCCTGCCGCCAGTCGCGGGCTGCTTGTTTTCGACGATCAGGGTGGTCTTATCGCCAGCGGCGGGGGCTGAGGGAGGACGGATGATGGAGTTGATTTGAGGGAAGCCATCATGCCAACAACATGAGCACATTAAACTTGTAGTACGATACCAGGACAAAATAATTAATCCAAATAAATCGTATCAAATGGATAATTCACTCTCTGCACGCGATATTCGCGGGGGGAGAAGCCGAGATAAGCTTTGAAGATTTTACTGAAGTAGCTGGGACTTTCGAAGCCACATTGTTTGCCAATATCCTGTGCGCTCATTTCTGTTGTACGTAGCATGGTGACAGCAGCTTCAATTCGGCGCCGACGCAAATATTCCAGCGGCGAAGAAAGTTTGTTCCGTTGGAACAAGCGGCATAAATAGGCGCCTGATACCCCGCAATATGCCGCAATATCCTCCAAAGTGACCGGAGTGGTAAGGTTTTCTTTGATATAATGTTTAGCTTTTTCTACTATAGAAGAATTCTCTGCCTGTGTATTCAAGCCTGCATCGGGAGTAAATAAGGAGAGCATGAAGCGGTATAACATAACGGACAGCTCTGCACAATCAGAAAGTTTTTCTTCGGATACAGCTTTATACATGTCCCAGAAACTGGACAATGACAAGCTGCGATCGCGCAAGGCAATAACTTCACCTCCATGTTCGATAATGCGGTCCCACATGCGAAACGCATCTTCACCTTTGGCATTCAGCCATATAAACTCCCACGGTTCCCCTGTCTCCACCGGATAGTAATAGCGGTGATCACTCGGAATTTTTACGATAAAAGCTTTTCCAGGCGTGAGTCTGTATGTCTGGCCATCCAATTCAAGCCTGCCTTCCCCACTCAAGGTATATTGAAAAATAACATGACCATTGTCGGTGCGGGTATGCCCATTATTGCCGTAATAGGGTGAATCAGTAGATTGCCAACCAATAGAATCGAGCAGCAAGTAAGGGAGAGCTTCTGTATATCTGAATGCAAACGCGCCTTGTTCCATGGTTAAACCCTGCCTTTCTGCAATCTTTCTCTATTTGAGTATACCGCAAATTTTTTCTGAAATTAAGGTCATTATTGTTATAGTTTATTCAATATTCTTAGATTGCGAACAATAAGGTCTATTGATATGATGAAACCATCATAGCTAGAGGAGGTCATATTGTGACCAGTATTTCACCAGTATTCGAGACACGCTGTCTAAGTTCTCTGAGTAAAGTGTTTGCAGACTCGGATCTACTTGATACACAGATCAATAGCGGAACAGCTTTGTGGAATGAAGTATACTCCTTTCAAGTAGCTTATCGCAGTGGCACCTTGTCAAGGTTTCTTGAAGTATCTGTCAAATCCGAAATGAAGCCTTACATCACTTTGCGGTCGGTAGGCTTGGCACCGTCGGATATGCCGACTTTCGCGCAAACAGATGATGATTATACACGCACAACTCCCGGTTTGTATCCGGATATTTTGTATCCTGTCGAGCAAGGTGTGCATGCAATTCCGCATCAATGGCGTTCGATTTGGGTAACGGTTGCGTTGCCGTCTATCGCAGCGGTGGATGCAGCGCAAGACAAGAAATCTTTTACTATCACACTTGCTTTTGCAAGCAGCGAGGGTACTCACTTGGGAGAAGAACAGTTTACACTGGAAGTTCTTCCGGCTGAGCTGCCGCCACAGCAACTGATTCATACAGAATGGTTCCATACGGATTGCATAGCAACACAATATAAGGTAGAGATGCTCGGCGAGGAGCATTGGGAGCTTATCGAGAAATATGCGAGCAATGCTGCCAGACATGGTGTGAACTTGTTACTTACCCCGCTATTTACACCGCCGCTTGATACGGCAATTGGAGGAGAACGTCCGACAATTCAATTGATTGGCGTGAAGCAAGTCGCAGAACATACGTATGAGTTCAATTTTGAGAAGCTTGAGCGCTGGATTGCTATGTGTGAGAGAGTCGGCATTCTCTATTACGAGTTCTCACATTTGTTCACCCAGTGGGGGGCGAAGCATGCTCCTAAAATTATCGCGGAAGTGGATGGAGAGGAACAGCGCATTTTCGGATGGGATACGGATGCTGGCGGAGAAGCCTATTGCGCGTTCCTTGATCAATTTTTACAGGAACTTGTTGCGTTTATTGAAAAGCGCGGTATCGAGAAGCAAGTGTACTTTCATGTTTCGGATGAGCCGCATAAAGAACATTTGGAGCCTTACCGCCAAGCCAGCGAAATTCTGAAGAAGCACTTGGGTAATTTTGCTTTCCTTGATGCTTTGTCCGACTATGATTTTTACCAACATGGATTGGTAGATGTGCCTATTCCGGCGACTAATCATATCGAGCCGTTTATTGAGAATCAAGTGGAGCCGCTATGGACGTACTATTGCTGCGGACAATATGTCGACGTAGCCAATCGTTTCTTCGGCATGCCATCTTATCGTAACCGGATTATCGGTGCACAAATGTACAAATTTAATGTAAAAGGTTTCCTGCATTGGGGCTTTAACTTCTGGTACAGCCAGCATTCCCTTAAAGCGATTGATCCGTTCCGCGTGACGGATGCCGATTGCGGTTTCCCTTCCGGTGATGCCTTTGTTGTGTACCCAGGCGCTGACGGTCCGCTGGACTCCTTGCGTTGGGAAGTGTTCTATGAAGGTTTGCAGGATATGCGGGCACTTCAATTGCTGGAGAAGCTTGTGGGCAGAGAGCAAACAATGACGTTGTTAGAGCAGGGTTTGCAGGAAAAGCTTGCTTTCGATCAATATCCAAAAAGTTTGGACTGGCTGCTTCAGACTCGTCAGTGTATTAATGCCGCAATAGCAGATGCCGTGGTCTTAGCATAATAAGGATTTTCTTATTTTACATTGCCAGAATCGAGTAAAAGGGGGCGCCTAGCCCCCGTCTCCGGGTAGAAGGGCCACCCAACTGGTGGCCCGAACCCCCACAGAACTCGGCGTGCGGCTTTCCCGCACCGGGCTCTTCAGAAATGGATTCAAAGCATAACGTTGGTCTTCAATCGATTATAAGGGAAAATATCGCCCCGACTGATCTTGATCAGTTCCACCATCATGCGAATGGTGGTCGTCTTCCCCCGCTCCGTTGGTGCCTAAGAAACTCCCAGTGGATGGTGTTCAGTAGGACTGTTTCCAAGGGTGTGATTTCAGTAAAGCACAGTTCCATACCAAGTTCAAAGCCTCAATCATCGGGAGCTACTACAAGCTCGTTATCCCACTTCATCAGACCCGCTATCATCTGGAGCCATTCCAGTTCCGAGAGAACTCGCCGATCCGCAAGATTGTAAATCTCGCCAACAGCGCCATTTGGCGCATGCCGGTAGGGATCTTGTTCCCTGTAAACCGTGCCAAGGCACACGACGATCGTATCTAGCACAGAACGAATAGTTTAAGTTTACACTAAATTAAGTTTTTGCTAAAATATGCTCATGAACAATCACATTTTCACCGCATTCAGCGACCCGAATCGTAGACGGATGTTGGACATTCTCAAGCATGGCAAACGGACGGCAGGCGACCTCTCCTCCTCGTTCGACATTAGCGGCTCCGCCGTATCCCAACATTTGAAGGTACTTTTGCAAGCCAGGCTGGTCGGCGTGGAGAAGCGGAAGAACAGTCGAATTTACTATTTGCGAAAGGAAGGTTTTGAAGATTTACAGCAATATTTAGGGCAGTTTTGGGACGATCATCTTACGGTGCTGAAGCAGTTGGCCGAAGCCGAAGAAAGGGAGAAGGAGCAGTGATGAGCGATGTAGGTATTAAGCGGGAAATTTTCATTGAGGCAAAGCCCAGCACGATTTTCTCGTATTTCACCGATGCCGCCAAGCTTTGTTTATGGTTAGGCCAACAAGCAAAGCTGGAACCGGCAGAGAGCGGCCGCATCGAGATCGATATGAACGGACACGATATCGTGCTCGGCACGTTCAAGACGATTGACCCTTATGAGCGAATCGTATTCACATGGGGGTGGAAAGGAAGCGACGTCCATCCGCCGGGCTCTTCCATTGTGGACATTGCGCTGAAACCCGATGCCGGCGGCACCTGGCTGCACCTGCAGCACTCCTCTGTACCGGAGTCCGAACGGGAATGCCACGAGGATGGCTGGAATCGCAATTTGCCGCAGCTGCGGGATGTGTTAACGAACGATGGAACGATCGGTCAGGGAGCCTGATAATGGGGGCGACTATAGCGGATCGAATCCGCTGGGCAGTCGATGTGCTTGCGATCTCTCCGTCCGACCGGCTGCTTGAAATCGGCTGCGGCAACGGAGCGGCGGTTGCTGAAATTTGCAGGACGTTGACAAACGGCAGCATCACCGCTTTAGATCGATCGGTTAAAATGATTCGCCTCGCTGAGAAAAACAATGCAGAGCATGTCGCATCCGGTAAGGCTCGCTTTCTAGCCGTTTCTTTGCATGAAGCCGATTTGGCCCAAAGCCGGTTCAACAAAATTTTTGCTGTAAACGTCAATCAGTTTTGGCTGGATCGCGATTGCGGCCTGGACCTCATGAAACAGATGCTGGCGCCCGGCGGCGCCGTCTATGTGTTCAATCAGCCTCCGGCAGCAAGCAAGCTGCAGCTTATTGCCGATCGTACCGCCGGCCATTTCATAAGCGCCGGGTTTGCGATCAAGCACATGATCGCCCACGAGCTGTTACCGGTTCCGGGCGTATGCATCGTTGCTGAAGTAGACGAATCCAAAAACGGGAGTGAAAACGAATGAACGATCGAAGCGGCACCGTTGTTGTCGTCACGGGAGCGGCGCGCGGCATCGGGCGCGGCATCGCATTGGTGCTCGGGGAAACCGGAGCCACCGTCTATGTCACCGATATTGAATCCCGGAGCCGAAAGACGTCGCCCTTGCCAGGCACGGTCGAAGATACGGCGGAGCAGGTGACGGCCAGAGGCGGGAAAGGCATTGCGATCCCCCTCGACCATACAGACGACAGCGCCGTCGAAGCGTTGTTTACGAGTATTCGAGATGAACACGGCGGGATCGATCTGCTCGTCGCCAATGCTTGCAACGGGAACGCGCTCCCTTTCCAGAACGGCCCGTTCTGGACGCTTCCGCTTGAAAACTGGCGGAACATGATCGACATCGGCGTTCGAAGTCATCTGGTTTCCGCTTGGTACGCCGCGCCGCTGCTCATGGAACGGAAAGGTCTCGTAATATTGACCGGATATACGGATCCTAAGGCGGACGTGATGGGCAATCTGTTCTACGATCTGGCGATGAGCAGTGTGAGTCGGCTTGCCCGTTCGCTTGCTCGCGATTTCCGTTCCCAAGGGGTTGCCGCCGTGGCGCTCTCTCCCGGATTTACGCGAACCGAAGCGATTGTAGCGGCGATCGGCGAACGACCGCCGGGGAGCGATTCCATCGAGTTCCCGGGGCGCGCGGTTCAGGCGCTGCTTACGGATCCGGACGTGCAGCGATACTCGGGCCAAACGCTGCGAGTCGCCGATGTTGCGGTGGAATACGGCTTCCGCGATATCGACCCGCCCGGCGAAAGCTTGTAAGGCTCCACGCATGAAGCGCAGCAACGTGGAGCCGAATGCCTGGGAACGAGAGGCGAGAGCGGCCCATCTCGATATGATACGCGGGCTGGCGCTGCTCGGAATCGTCATCGCCAATATGCCGCTGTTTGCGTCCGCCTCCGTCTATATGAATATGGTGAATGTTGAATGGTGGAGCGCAACGGCCGAGCTTGTCCCATGGGGACTTCCTCTCGGGCCGTCGGCGGACGAGGCCTTGCGGCTGCTACACGATTCAAATGCGGTTTACAGCGGCGGCAAGTACGAGGAAATATTTCGACAGCGGCTTGTCGACCTTTCCCATTTGCAAAACAGCTCGTTATTAACGATTCCTTTAACGTTCGCTATGTTTCTATTCGGGGCGTATGGCTGGCAGAAAGGATGGCTGCGCGATCCGGACCGCCATGTTGCGGCGATCCGTAAAGTTTGGCGGTGGAGCGGCGGCATCGGAATTTTGTTTCTGGCGTTCCAGCTTTGGCTGTACCATACGGTAGACGCGGGACAAATCGGGTTTAACAACGCGCATTGGGCAGGTATCCTGATCGCCGGCCCGGCGATCGCGCTGTTTTATATGGCCAGCCTGCTGCTGCTCATTCAGCGGAGCTTCTGGAGACAGCTCTTTACGCCGCTTCAGGCTGCGGGACGTATGGCGCTTACCAACTATTTGCTACAGTCCTTCGTACACCTTCCTGTTTTACAGCTACGGTCTCGGATGGTACGGTCAAATCGCGCCATCAATCGGGCTTGCGCTATCCTTGCTCATTTTTGCGGTTCAAGTTTGGCTAAGCGGACTATGGCTGCGCCGCTTCCGCTTCGGACCGTTCGAATGGGTATGGCGTTCCTTGACGTACGGCAAACGTCAGTCGATGAAAAACCGCTGCCTCACATCCGGTGACGATTAGAACTTCCTGTTCCACAAAACAAACCGGTTCGTGTTTTTGGACGGTGGTCATTGGACATCGATAGGCGCTTAAGACGAAAAACAGATAAAGAGGGTGATTGTATGTTGGAACCTTATCGGGCCAGGCCGGTACGGATGCGGCGACATGGTTGCAGGCGTCCCTGGAACAGCCTTGGGGGCGCGGTGACAAGGCCAATTATACGGCAGCCATCATCCCTCGCGGATTTGAATCCTATACCCGGCTCTTGCATCCGGGATCACTAGCGTTGCATAAAGTTGTGTCACTTTACTCACTGGAGCTATGTTTCCAATCCGCAGCATGATAAAGTTTTAACAAATTGGTTGTGGCTCTGTGAAAAAATTTAAATTAAAATAATCGTGACTGGTTCCCAAAACAAAAAAGCCCGTCACCAGGGAAATGGCAACAGGCTCGCTATATTTGAATGATATAAGCAGAACCAACCAGTCTATTTTAACAAATAACATCTTAATAGATGCAGTTCATCCTGATCCATATGGCGTAAGTTACTTTTTTCGGGAAACATTCCACTACTCACATCTTTCACGTAATGTTGAAAAGCGGTTAGCATATGCTGATCCAATTGTCCATAATCTTTAGCGTGTCGAAGCTTCTTAGGCGTTAGTCCCAATAAATCATGTGCAATTAAAACCTGCCCATCTGTAAACCTCCCAGCCCCTATGCCAATGGTAGGAATCAACAAACGCTCCGTCAGCAGAGCTCCTACCTCTTCAGGAACAAGCTCGAGTACCATCATACAAGCTCCCGCACTCTGCAAGGCGTCTGCCGCCTCGACTAGTGACCTCGCTGTTTCAAACGTCTTGCCATGAACGCTAGCCTCAATATGTTTTTGAGGATTAAATCCTAAATGGGCCCATGTTTCAATACCTCTTTTGGAAAGGTCCTCTATTACAGCCAGTTCCAGTCCTTCCAATTTAACTCCATCTGCGCCATGGTCAATCAATTTCATCGCAGTAGTACGCGCTGCTTCAATCGTGTCATAGGTTCCATAAGGCATATCGGCCAAAAGATAAGCATTCTTTATACCCCTGCGGACTGCCTTAAGGTGATGAATCATGTCCTCTAACGTAACGTCCTTCTCATGCTCATAGCCTAACTCATTGGGGCCGAGTGAATCACCGACAAAAATAACATCCATATCTGCCTGGTCCTGCAAGCGAGCCGTAGGGTAGTCGTAACAAGTTAACATGGAAATTTTCTGTTTCAATTGCTTTTTGCTACGTAAATCTGACAATGTTTTTTTCAAAGCGCGTTCCTCCTTGTCTCTGTTCACGAATGAATCAAAGCGCGGTTTAAGAAAAATTTTGCTATGCTGTTTAGTCAGGTATCAGCTCCATTTGGATGCAATCCGGACATCTCTAAGTATATCAAACCTTTATTCTGATTGTAATGATCAATGTTTTAAGCATCATCTCTCCTGTCCACTGATTTTAAATTTCCGCTTGCCCCGTTCCTCTTCATCTGGCTCCTTGTCTATCGCCTCGTTCTCCGGCTTATCCATATTCAACAACGCATTCAGCTCCGCTTCAGCCGCGCCGACTTGTCCTGCAACTCCTGCTCCTGCTTGCAGGGCGCTGCAATCTCCGGGACTTCCGCATAGAAGAGCGCCGCTTCATCAATATCCGATGCTTGCAATCGCAGGAGGACTCGTTGCAGCCGCAGGAGTTCTCCTGATCTGGACGCTGAGTAGCGATACGTCGCGCCCCTTTGACCTCGAGGCCCTCGCGACGTCGCCGACAATTCCGCCGGAGCTTGGCGCCGTCGTCGGAGCCAGCTTCGCGCTCTGGGCCGCTATCGTGCTTCTACGGTTGCCCCGCTCGATCGCCCACGCCCGGCGGCGTCAGGCGGATATCGAGCATCTATACGCGAAAGGCTCGTCATTCACCGGGACGCTAACCGCCGTGAACTTCACGAACAGCTGGCTCTTCGATCTTCCGGTGTTCACGGTCGAGGTAGGCTACATGGTCAACGGCGCTTCCCGTGTCATCTCAGCGCAGACCGCGTTCCCCTCGTCGGAGCGCTCATGCTCGTGCTGACCGACGATCGCGGAACAACCCATGTAGAGCTGGACCCCTCCAACGAAGCAGCATTCGAGCCGGACGTGAGTAAGTACGCCTCACCGGAAGGCTGATTTTGCGGCCCTGACCGCTTCGCATTGATAGCCCGTTTGCTTGGAAACCTGCGATACGTGTGAGCCATTCGTGTCGGCCATTGAAAAAGAAGAAGAACTGAATGGCAGCTTCAGGGTATCACCTGCAAGAGCCAATCAGTTCTTTTTACTTTCAATACGTTTGGATTCCGATAGGAGACGGGGCTTCTTTTTATTAGCACCCAGAAGCTTGAGGCGCCGATATGTGAACAACAGAGATCCCAAATGATCCGTACTTTACAACCCGGTATCGCAGGTGGGTTTCACTCGCAAAGGCCGATGTTTCTATCCGCTCCAACTTAATACGCTCTTCAAGCCCGCCAAATAATGAAATGCTATCACCCAGCAACAGGAGGACTACTGCTAATACTGTTAGTGTAGTTGTTGAAGAAATCATTTCAATCATCCTTCCTAAATAATTTGTTGTGAATACCTTAATGTT
This sequence comes from Paenibacillus agaridevorans, assembly GCF_003112455.1. Classification (GTDB taxonomy): domain Bacteria; phylum Bacillota; class Bacilli; order Paenibacillales; family Paenibacillaceae; genus Pristimantibacillus; species Pristimantibacillus agaridevorans. Next base: position 10,322 of record NZ_BDQX01000047.1, on the reverse strand, counting down.
CCTCCTTTTTAGCGTTATTAAGCTCACGTTCCAGAGCATCAAACTGTCTGTTCCAAAAACGTTCGTAAAAGCGCAGCCAATCTGTAGCCGTAGATAAGGATTCGGCATTAAGACGACAGGTATGTGTTCTTCCTCTTACACTCCTTTCAAGAATACCTGCCCGTTCTAAGACTTTAATATGCTTAGAAATAGCTGCTAAAGACATATCAAAAGGTGCCGCCAATTCTGATACTGTACGATCTTGAGAGGCAATAAGAAGAACAATTTCTCTTCGGGTTGGATCAGCCAAGGCGTGGAAAACACTATCCTTTCTGCTTAGAGTAGAAAAATTCCGGAATTCACGGCTTTTTTAAACATTCGGTCCAGACAGAGCACAGAATAACAGGACTAATATTTCCCCAAAGATTATAATTTGATCAAAGGAGTTGGGTGACATGGCAATGGTCGAGTCATTGCAAAGGGCAATAGACTTCATGGAAAAGCACTTGTTGGATTCGATTACGATCGAAGAAATAGCCAAGCAAGCCAATATATCTCCCTTTCACTTTCAACGTACTTTTATGATTCTGACAGATGTAACCGTCGGAGATTATCTTCGGCGACGTCGCCTGACCTTGGCAGCCCAGGAGCTATCCAGTGCACAATACAAAATCCTCGACCTTGCCAGCAAATATGGTTACGAAACTCCTGAAGCTTTCTCAAAAGCTTTTCGTAAACAGCATGGCATTGCCCCGAGTGAAGTGCGAAAAGGGACGGGGAAACTGCAATCTTACAACCGCCTGATGATTCAGGTGAATGTAAAAGGAGCAGAGCCGATGAATTACAAAATTGTTGAAAGAGATGCTTTCCAAGTCGTCGGAGTCAAGCGTGAATGTCCATGCGGAGAAGAGGCAAATGGTTCGGGCATTGCGAAATTTTGGGGCGAGATGAACGAAAATGGGACAGCCGACAAGCTGGTTCAATTCATTAACGGCGAAATAAAAGGGATATTGGGGATTACAGACAATTATAACGACGAGAAAAACACGGTCGATTACTGGATTGCAGCCGAACATATTGGAGAAGTGCCGGATGGTATGTCTAGCATTGATTTCCCCGCAACCAAATGGGTCGTGTTTGAAGTGCACGGATCAGCTCCGATTGAAATTCCGAATACCTGGAGACGAATTTATTCGGAATGGATCCCGTCAAATGGATATGAGATCGCTGAATTGGCAGCCGTTGAAGTCTATATTGCTTCCGATCCTTATCATCCGAACGCATCAAATGAAATTTGGCTCGCCATCAAATAAACGGAGGTAGAGTTCATGATTAGTGACAAAAGCGGTTATAAGCAGGTAAACGGACTGAATATGTATTATGAAATTCACGGGACTGGTGAACCGCTGGTTTTGCTGCATGGCCAGTTTGCAACTGTCGGCATGTTCTATCCAATCTTGCCGGATCTGATTCAGCACCGGCAAGTCATTTTAATGGAACAGCAAGGGCATGGCCATACTGCCGATATCGATCGTCCCTTAAGCTTTGCTCAAATGGGCCGCGACACCGCCGAACTATTAAAGCAATTAGGGATCGACAGGGCAGATGTATTTGGATATAGCGCCGGGGGGGCAACGGCACTGCAGTTAGCTCTTGCAAATCCTAAGCTTGTTCGCAGACTAGCGCTTGCATCGACTGTTTATAGTATGGACGGCTATTTTCCCTTTATTGTCGAAGCCCTTAACCATGCTTCGCCGGAAGGATTTCCGCCTGAGATGAGGCGGGAATACGAACGCGTGGCCCCGTATCCCGAGAATTGGTCCAAGCTTATCGCCAAGGGTGCAGAGATGGCCAACAGTTCCAACAAAGAGGATTTACTGAAACCGATGCAACTGCAAGAACTTGCAATGCCCATACTTCTCATTATAGGGGACAATGACATTATTCGCCCAGAGTACGCGCATGAGATGGCAAAATTACTTACCACCAAGCTTATAGTTGTGCCTGGAGATCATGCCTCGTACATTACTGCACAACCTCAGTCATTGCTCACTCATCTTAATGAATTTTTCCATCTTTCCACAACTAACAGAACCGGTGATTAAAGCGATATGAATCACAAACGGATTATACTATATTATTCAGCAAATATGCTGTTTTTGTTATTGAAGTAACAAGCTATACTGCAGATTTTAAATTTAATAATGAGGGGAGTCTAGACATGGACATTATTAATCATTCACCACCAGAAAGCGATCTGCCCAATATGGGTAAGACCGCAAATCGTGTACTCCTTAATGCTGGATTTTATCGGCTTGAGCAATTAATAAAAGTTACGGAATCGGATATTTTGAAGATTCATGGGGTTGGACCAAAGGCAGTGAGAATACTGAATGATGCTCTTAATGAGAAAGGGCTGTCTTTTGCAAATAAACCATAAATTCGTTATACAAGTTGCTGCCTGACCCTGCCCGGCTGGGGTTCCCAATTCTCGCCTGCCGGATAGCATGGCAAGATTGGAGAAAGCATGCTGGCCGACGCCATTCTCGACCGCATTGTCCATAACTCCTATTCTATCATGATCGATGGGATGGACTCTATGCGTAAGCGCAAATGTTTCCACAGCTAAGCCATCCATCCGTTCCATTTATATTTAAAAACAGGGAGCTACTGAGGAAGTGGCTCCCTCCTTCGAAGACCTGGCTTATTTTTTCCGGACACTTGGCCCTCTACTTACCAGAACAGTGGCTCTCACGCACCGGGATATTCAAGATAAGAACAAATGAAGTTTAGCACATTCTACTGTAATCGAATTTTTCATTAATAGTTATTGCCAGTTCAATGGCTTGTTGCGCCCCAATCATACAGAACCTGCCAAAACGCAGGTCCCATGCAGACAGGCAGAGATATCCTGTATTGACAGACTCCACCCATTCATTGCTATTTGCTCCTCCCTTTAGCATATCCCTTCCTTCCGATATGACAAGTTGCCGTGCCATAGATGCGGTCCAATAGTCGTCATGAATACATTAAATTTCCAATCAAAATTATCTCTATCGAGCTGTTTTTTTGATTATAAGGCGGTTCCTCGATAATGGAGTCTAATGCACCAAAAGAATCCCCGAACGGACCACTCTCTAACCAATTCCCATTAGACTCTTTGTGGTAGAAAGTCCAAGCAAGCAAAGTAAAATGACTATGAATGAGATAAGAATGCTAGGTTTATTATTCAATCCATCTCCTACACTTCATCGTTAGCACTGATACTACTGGTGAGTGCAGTAAAAAGTATGTGTCGTTTTTTTATGCCTAAGTTCCTGAGCATGCCGACCTCATGGAGGGTCATCTCTATGCACCTGGCCAATTGTTTCCTTGTCCCTACGCCTGAAACAGAACGCTATGGCTTTATTCGTCTCTGCTGTTCCTGAGGAATTAAATTCATCCAGAAATTCATCAATAAGCATCTTGCGATAGTGCGCCAGGCACGCTTAGAAATTCCAGTAGCAGACGATGTTCATAACTTTGCACTCCACAAATTCCAAACACTCCCTCTTAATCCCTAATATAGATAATAATTGCAAGAACCCCTTCATTCACCCATAAAATAATAACACGAAAGATATAGTATAATTATACCAGGTAAATAGTTACAAGGTATTAAAAGTAGTCTTGTTTTGTCGAAGAAAGAATAATTCAGAGGAACTGTTTTTTTTGCTATATCTTCCCAATTACTAAATATATGTTAATGTAAATTATGATTCATATTATGCATATTAGTGGAATTCAATACAGAAAGGAGAGGATGTTTTTTCGAATCTAAGTATGGTTGTACAATTTTTTATATAAGTATTTTGGTAATTTTGAAACAATATGTGTCGTACTTTCGTTTAAATGAGAAAGGAGAACTGTTCAAATGAAAAAAAAACGGGTAGCACTGTTGGCGACAATGTCTCTCCTGCTCTTAGGAGCTACAATGGTTAGTGCAGACTATTCCAGCAATCATGTTTTGGGCGGAAAAAATAGAAATGGAGGTGTTTTTAAATACTGGATTGACTCATCAGTTACAAGCTATGGTTATGGTGCTTCAATAACTAATGCAAAGAACAGCTGGAATGCTGTCCCTAATGCAGGAATCCTTCTTTATGAAACATCAAATGCTGACGATTCCCAAATTAAATATTATGTAACAGATAACGAACTAGGATCGGGAGTTTTCGGCGCGGCTGATTTTTGGAACCGAAGCAGTAGCGGTACACTTAGTGCCGTTTCTGCCGCAAGTGTTATATCCGGTACTAATTTTGATATGACGAGAATTAGATTGGATCATGGGAGAATGAGTAGCGCAAGTTATACTTCCGCGCAGAGAAATCATAATACTGGTCATGAAACAGGTCATGCCATGAGTCTGCACCATTTCGAACTCTCTCCTGCACATTCAGGTAACCACTGGATGAAATCTGGTCAAATATCTCTAAATTCTCCTTCTTCGCAAGATGCAGATCATTTAGTGTGGAAGTGGCCAGTTCCGTAAGAAAAGTATAAGGAGGAATTCATATGTTGATTAGAAAAAAATTAACATTTTCTATAGTAGTTGTTATACTGGTGTTTGCTTCCATATATATATATTTAGATCGTACAACAATTAAAGAAGCACCCCTTGGTCATTTCAACCATGCAATTTATGACAACGCAAAAGACTTGTCCGAAGATGTTGAATTGGTAGTGTTGGCTACTGTTACAACTAAATCGAAGGATGTAATTATCGAAGGTGAGTATTTGGATGGCTACTCGTTAACGGATATAGAAATTATCAAAGAGATTAAAAACGACGGCCAACCATTAAACGGAAGGAATATTACTATTATTGAGCCAACATTCAGCGTAGAGAATGAATTCCCAGATGTAGGTAAAACACAATTTTATTCAGAAGATTATCGAAAGGCAGCCCCCGAAGCAACCTACCTCTTATTCTTAAACTGGGATGAGAAAAAAGAAGCATATTGGGTACATTCTCTTCATCAAGGTAAGTTTAATGTGGACCAAAAGGATTTGAAAGAAAAGGAAATTGAAGATCATAACGAACAATTCAAGGCACTTAAAGAAGATGTCATCCAAACATATTACTCTGAAAAGTAAAAAGAAGCCGGTTATCAAGTCCAAGACCTGATAATCGGCTTTTTTATTTCTTTTTATTGTGAATCCTGCGTTTCTTTTTTAGAGGCAATCCTGGCCAAGAGGAGCGATTTTCCTATTTTCGTTCAGGGCTCCCGACTGCCGACTTCGGCAATGGGAATGCGGAAGACGACCTCGGTGCCTTGTCCGGGAGCGCTGATGATGGTCAAGCCGCGGTCGTAGAGTTGCTTCAATCGTTTGTCGGTATTGGAAAGACCCACTCCCGCTTTGTTCGCTACCGAATGATTCAACACATCGCGAATGAGCGCCTCTTCCATCCCCACCCCGTTGTCTTTGATGGAAACCGTTGCTTCCCGTTCATCCTGCCTGACAGCGATCTCCACCTTGCCGCCGCGCGACCGTTTGAGAATGCCGTGTTTTAGGGCGTTTTCGACAAGCGGTTGTATCGTTAAAGGGGGCAACTCGACAAGCAGTGGTTCATCCAGATGCCAGGATACTTCCAGCCTCTCGGCAAATCGCTCCTGCTCGATAGACAGGTAGGAACGAACCAACATCAACTCATGTTCGATCGGTACGACGCGGTTGAGGTTCCGGAAGTCGAAGCCTGTTCGCAAGTAGCTGCTGAAGGCATCGAGAACCTGGCGCATGCGTGCCGTGTCGATCTCGCTCAGCGCCCCGATTGTGTTCAACGTGTTGAACAGAAAGTGAGGCTGAATCTGCGCCTGCAGCCAGGCCGCCTCCATGCGCAAATGTTCTTCGAACGAGCGTCGGGTGGCGATCAACGAGCGTACCCGGGACTTGAGTTCGAGGGCGTCGACCGGCTTCGTTACATAATCGTTGGCGCCCGATCGAAAGCCGGTGCCGATGTCCTGCGGATGATTGCGCGCCGTCAGCAACAGAACCGGAAGCTCAGACAAGGAGAAGCGTTCCCTGACCGCTCGGGTCAGTTCATATCCGGACATGAGCGGCATCATCACATCGGCGATGATCAGATCGAAGCGAGTTTCGCCCAGTCGCTTCAGTGCCTCCGCCCCGCTGGAAACCAGGGTAATGGAAGAGTCTTCTTCAGCCAGCAGGTTTTGCAAAATTTTAAGATTGACCGGATCGTCGTCGACTGCAAGAATGCGGGCGACGTTTTTGCCGTGCTCTTCGTTCCGGGCAAACGTGTCCGCTTTATCTAGTGAGGCGGAAGCGATTTCTCCGTTTCCGGGCGTTTTCCTTTCCGCACCCACCGTGCCGTCGGGCTTCGTCCGCTCATTCGCAAGCTGTCGCGTTTCTGCCGCTGCCGCTTCTTCCGCGCTCAACAGCGGAACGGATGGCGAGAATGGAAGGGTAAAGCTGAATTCGGCCCCCTGTCCCGGAGAAGATCGCACATTCAACCGCCCGCCGTGCAGTTCCACAAGCTGTCGGCAGATGTGCAGGCCGAGCCCCAGGCCGCCGCTGCGCCCGGTTTGGCTGCCATTCCCTTGCTCATACGGGAGGAAAATGCGGTCCATCGTCGCTTGATCCATACCTACCCCGGTATCACGAACGCGCAGGATCGCCTGTTCGCGGTTGTACGCTACAATTAGCCGAACTTCGCCGAAATCGGTGTAGGTGATGGCATTATGCAGCAGATTGAATAAGATTTGCGTTAAACGATTTTCATCCGCATGGACCGGCGGGAAGTCATCGGGAATGTCCTGTACCAAACGAACCGGCTTGTTCTCGGTCATGAAACGCAGCATGTCGCATACCCCGGCGGTGATTGAAGCAACGGATACGGCGCGAAGATCAAGACGAATCTGGCTGTCTTTCAGCCGGGAGACATCGAGCAGATCGTTCAACATCGAGGACATGCGTCGCCCTACGGTAATCAACAGGTCCAGGTTGTCGCGGTCTTTGGGCTCCAGCGTATTGTTCGGATTTTCCCGTACCGCTTGGGCGATATTGATGATGCCATGCAGCGGATTGCGCAGTTCGTGAGAGGTATTGGCAAGGAACTCGTCCTTGCGTTTATCCTCGTCTTGCAATCGCAGCGCGAGCTTTTTCGTCTCTGATGTGGCCTGGAAGAAACGTTTGAACCAAAAAGCAGCGAAGCTGAACGAGGCGATGACAAAATCGAACGGATAATAGTATACTTCTACTTGCGTGCTGCTGGAAAGCAGTCCCCAAGCGGTGCTGACGAAAATGCTGATGGTGGCCAGCAAAATAAACACGTAATCTTTCAACCCTTGCAAGATAGAGCGATAGACGATGACCGGAACGAGCAGGTAGGTGCCTGATACAAAGATGAGCTCCAGCTTGCGGGTGATATCATCCATATAAAGATGAAGCGGAAGCAGCAGACGCAGGATGACCAGCACCGCGAGCGTCGCCAGATACGCATAGAGATAGCGATTATTTTTGTTCTTCGGTAGCAGTTCCATGGCGAGCAACAGGACAAATGCGCCTATCCCCCCGTAAAACAAGTGGTTCAGCTTGATTCCCCACTCCATATCAAGGAAGAAACCGTACTGCAGTAGCTTGTCCCTATCCAGCAGAACGGCTCCGACTCCGGACAGTATCATTAGAATGTGAAAGAATATACCTCGATGCCTGGCTCCCAACGAGTTGAGCATCAGTGAAAAACCAAGATAGATCAGCAATAGGATGACCATCATGGCCTGCAACGCGGAGGAGAGCGTGCGGAATTCGGATACGGCGCGCTCTGACCCAAATTTAATCGGAATTGGCGTCATGCCCCCGCGCAGAAGCCTCTCGTCGGCTGACGTGTGGATGAGAATCTCGATGTGATCCTCGCCTTCGGGCAACTCGAAGCCGACGAAAGTCGTCGCCATTTGGGCGGCAAAGCGATCGGGCGTTTCCGCAATTTCCCCGACACGGGCCAGCCGATGGCCGTTCACGTAGAGATCCATCGCTTGAGGCGGTGTTTGCATATAGAGGGCGTAGCGTTGCGCTTCACCACGATCTACCTGAATTTGCAGGCGATAGGTGCCATAGCGGTAGTTGGAATCGTCCGTATCCGCAAATGCGCTGCGCCAGCCCCCTGGAACCGCAAGGCGTTCCGGCCGCAGACCCGCAGCTGCGGATTCTTCTGTAAGGGCAGGCAAAAATGAATATGGATAGAATTCCCATTCGCCGTTCAATTTGATCCAACCGTCAACCAATCGCTGTTCCCTTAAATCCAAGATACCGTTCTCTGCCAGCGGATGATCCGCAGGTTGGAACAAGCTGTAATAAAAAAGTCGCAAGCTCACCAACGCCATTATAAATAGAAGTGAAAGGAGTAAAAGCTTCAGGTTCTTGTTTATGTTCATGTTTAGTTTATTTCGACGAGGCAAAATGAATTCCTGCTACGTTATCACACATGTAGTCGTATCCTGTCAGTTCAACAGTCGGTAAGGATGGTATTGTGCGCACTTAGCGAAATTCAAACCACTTCGTTCCAGCGGCGACTCGTCGGCGGCACCTGCTGCGGCAAAGCGAAGCCTCTCCTTCAGCGGGGACGCGCGATTGCACATGAACCGCGGAACCCCGCTATGGTTTGGCGAAGCGGCATGAATAAGGAACGGGTGGCACAGATGGTGAGAGCCTTCCACGACAAGCGTCCCTCCGCCCTGCGGTCCGATATCCGAGAAGAGACACAAACAGACCAGCCCCTGATCCGGCGCGTCGACGTAATGGCGGAAATGAATGCCGTCCCAATGCCAGCCCACGTTGGGGACGGTCCATTCCACTTTCGCCCCGTAGGAAAAGTTGACCGGCTACCAACCTCAGCCAGGGAACTCCCCTTCTTCGCCAACCACATGCCGCCGAAGCATCCGCCCTTCGCCCGCCAGCTTCGGTATCGCACTTTCAGCATTAGTATTGCATTACTCGCATCACATCTTTATAGCCAATAGTTTCATTTATTTAATCGATCCGCCGAAGTATGTTCCAAGCCTTGCAACTATACTCTCGGCTTTTTTATTTTCAAATAATCGATTTTGAGAGGTTAGTTGCTTTTTCCAGTTCAAGTGCCTATTTAGTTAATAACCATGGAAAGGAGTGTGATGTCGAATGAATATCAATGAGGAAAAAAAAGAACTTAAGGGCTCAGATGTTGACCAGACTTTATTTGCGGATTACATGCTGGAGTGGCTAGAAACTGTAAAGCCCAGTACTGAACTGATTACTTATATTTCCTATACCAATGCAGTTAAGAAACGTATTGCTCCCTACTTTAGTGAAAAAGGCATCACACTTCAGGAGTTGAAACCACATCACATTCAGGAATTTTACAATTACGCCTTAAATGAATGGAAAGTCAAAGCTAACACGGTTATTCATTATCACGCCAATATTCGCTCGGCACTTCATCAAGTCTATATTACGTAGCGAATTACTACAAATCCGGCTGATAAGATCATTCGTCCAAAGAAAGAACCGTTCGTTGGCAGCTCCTACACAATAGCAGAAGTTAATCAGTTATTAGAAGTGGTGAAGGGGACAAAAATTGAGCTCGGCGTCATCTTAGCCGCTTTTTACGGTTTAAGACGAAGCGAAGTGATCGGCTTAAAATGGTCAGCTATTGATCTGCTCAACAAAACAATCACGGTCAAGCATACTGTTACGACCGGCTCTTTGAATGGGAAACTGGTCACCATTTCAAAAGACCGGACAAAGAACAAGTCGAGCCGCCGTACGCTTCCCCTCGTTAGACGCCTTCTACGACTTTCTGATACGTTTAAAACAGCAGCAAGAAGCAGATAAACAGGTCTGTAAGGAATCTTATTGTACGGACTATCTGGGCTATATTTATGTAGATAAAATTGGCGAACGAATCAAACCCAACTACCTTTCACAACATTTTGCACTCGTTTTGAAAAACAACAATATGCGTCATATTCGTTATCATGATCTTCTAGATAGCTGCGCTACGTTGCTTTTATGCAATAGTGTAAGTATGAAAGACGAGCAGGAATGGTTAGGTCACAGTGATTGCTCCGCAAGCAAACACAATGAATGGAGTAATCAAAATATAAAAAAAGCCCATTAGATATTCTCTAATGAACTGTCAGTTGTTAATGTGGTGCCGGTGAGAGGACTCGAACCTCCACGGTTTCCCTCACGATTTTGAGTCGCGCGCGTCTGCCATTCCGCCACACCGGCATTTTGAGAAGATAATGGCGCGGCCTAAGAGATTCGAACTCCTGACCTTTTGATTCGTAGTCAAACGCTCTATCCAG
>NZ_BDQX01000046.1 GCF_003112455.1 Paenibacillus agaridevorans | reverse complement strand
CGACCGGGATGAACAAGCTTCGAAGCCGACTCATCTCCGGTGCGGAATGGACATCGCCAAGCAGTGGTTGTCGCTCACGCCGACAACCTGCAAATTAACACACTAACTCCCTCACCTAAGTCGGCGACACCCACATACTGCCTCCAAAACCCATGATTACTCGAAATTAAGTCGGTGAGACCGACGTATTGCATACCAAATGCATCATTTTCCATAAATAAGCCGGCGTCACCGACTTACTGAGCTCCAACCGCACCATTTTCTGCAAATAAGTCGATGAGACCGATTTACTGAGCTCCAAACACACCATTTCTCTTAAATAAGTCGGTGAGACCGACGTACTGCGTACCAACCGCATCATTTTCCGTAAATAAGTCGGCGAGACCGACATACTGTCCTCATAAAACGTACCCTTCCTATTTCTGGATTTAAGTATATACTGAAATCTGTGTTCCAAACGATTCGAAGGAGTAAAGTTACAATGATGGGAAGAACGGGTTTGCTGTTTATCTGTGTATTGTCGCTGTTAATGACTTCATTTTCTCAATTTGATGTGTTCCAATTATTCAATAATAGGGATTGTAGCTTGTCTCGAATCATGATGATGCATATCCAAATTCAAGAGCCCGGCGATCCTATTCAAGCGGAGCATCCGGAGAAATCATTCCGTATGAGTAAAGCTGAATTCAATCGGATACCTTTTGTATGCCCGGATGAAAGTGTAATGATCCTCGCAGATGTACCGGACGGCACGAAGGTGACGTTAGAGGAGTATATAATGACTCGTAAAGGCCGGTTGATTGATAAAGCACAAGCACCTCATACAATAGACATCACATTCCGGGGAGGAAGCGCCGAATTAATATTTAGAAGATACGAATTGCCTGCCGATCCTGAGAAAAGCCAGTTTGTTCCCATTGACGTAACGGTCGGCTACAAATGGGTAGACGAGTCGGTATCGCAGGAATTTTCTTTTGCGGTAAGGAGCAAGGCTTGGTATTTTAAACTTCCCCCTAATGAACGAGGTCAAAGCCCATGCATGCCTCAAGAGCCCAATTGCGATACGGACTTCGGCATGTTACATTAGCGAGTAGTTGAACTTTACATAGATGGAGGGACTGGGATGGAACAGGAAGTACGGATTGAACGACTCGGTTCGGATCGCTTTGATGAGAGCATGGAGCTGTCGCAATTTGCGTTTCAATATGTACGCTCGGAGCAAGAACTGGAAGCAGCGAGGGAAAGAGTGGAAGACCAGCCCTCAGACCGCTGGGCCGTTTACGTTGACGATGCCATTGCCGCGCAGGCAACGGTGCTGGAGCTGCATACCTATATAGCAGGCAAGACTTTCGCAATGGGAGGACTCGCAGGTGTCGCGACTTGGCCGGAGTATCGTCGGCAGGGCTTCGTCGGCAAGCTGCTGCTGCATTCGCTGGAAGCGATGAAGGAGAAGGGGCAGACGATTTCCTTTCTGCATCCGTTCGAATTCGGCTTCTACCGGAAGTTCGGCTGGGAGATATACACGGAGTACAAGTCATACACATTGCTGCCGAACCAGCTGCCGCCACGTCTCGTAAGTCCCGGACGGGTGGAACGCGTGAACGGCTACGAGCTCCTTTACGAGGTGTATGAGTCTTACGCTGCCCGGTACAACGGCTCGCTCAAGCGAGACGAGAAGTGGTGGAAGCACCGGATCAACGTTCAAAATCAAACCAAAAGAGTTATCTATCGAGATGGAGCCGACAGCGTTCAAGGGTATCTCATCTATTCGGTCGCGAACAAGGAGCTGAAGATCAAAGAGCTGATCTGCTTAAACGACGAAGCGAGAGATGCGCTATGGAGTTTTATTGCCCAGCATGACTCCATGATCGACAAAGTGACGCTGCAAGCGCCGGTCGACGACCAATTGATCGATCTGCTGCCCAATCCGAGGATCAAGCAGGAGGTTGTGCCGTATTTTATGGCGCGGATCGTGGACCTGAGGGGGTTCGTCGAACAATATCCGTTCGTGCCGGGCGAAGAGTCGTTACGGGTGACGCTGGAGATCACGGACAAGCAGGCTTCTTGGAACGAAGGAACCTTCGAGCTTGTCATCGACGAGACAGGACAGGCGACACTGAACGATGCGACAAGAGGCGAAGCAGAGGGAATGGTAGGGGAGCAATCGGAAAAGGGCCTGATCAGGATCGGAATCGGAGCTCTTGCGATGCTGCTGTTAAGCTACCGAACTGGGGCGGAATTATCGGGTTCCAAGCGCATACATGGATCGGCAGATACAATAAATCGCTTACAAGCCAGAATACCCGAACGAACAACGTATCTTCCGGATTATTTCTGAAGATTGAGAACTTTCCGTATTCGGAAGATGAGTGGAATAGTGGGATTTATCGCCTCCTGACGAGCCTTGACAGCCCCTACCCCCTCTGCTAATATTGCAATAATATATTTGAGAGGCACTGAAAATAAGGGAGGAAATTACTCGTGTGGGAAACGAAATTCGCTAAAGAAGGGCTTACGTTCGACGACGTATTGCTTGTTCCGCGCAAATCAGAGGTACTGCCTAGAGAAGTCAACATCTCCGCTCGGTTAAGCGCAGGAATCAAGCTTAACATCCCGCTCATCAGCGCAGGCATGGATACCGTTACGGAAGCTGCTTTGGCGATTGCGATCGCTCGTGAAGGCGGAATCGGTATTATTCATAAGAATATGTCCGTAGCACAGCAAGCGGAAGAGGTAGATCGCGTTAAGCGCTCGGAGAGCGGCGTTATCACGAATCCGTTCTCTCTGACTCCCGATCATCATGTGTACGATGCGGAGGAGCTTATGGGCAAATACCGGATCTCCGGCGTGCCGATCGTCGATGCAGACAAGAAGCTTGTCGGCATTTTGACGAACAGGGATCTGCGCTTTGTCCATGATTATTCCATCAAGATCAGCGATGTGATGACCCGCGAGAACCTTGTGACAGCGCCAGTCGGAACAACACTGCAAGAGGCGGAAGGCATTCTGCAGAAGCATAAGATCGAGAAGCTTCCTCTCGTGGACGAGGAGAACACGCTGAAGGGTCTTATTACGATTAAGGATATCGAGAAGGCGATCCAGTTCCCTAACGCGGCGAAAGATTCGCATGGCAGATTGCTGTGCGGCGCAGCTGTCGGTATCTCCAAGGACACGATGGATCGCGCAGAAGCGCTTGTGAACGCGGGCATCGACGTTCTTGTAGTCGACTCGGCTCACGGCCATCATATTAATATTCTTGAAGCGGTACGCAAGCTGCGGGCCCAGTACCCGGATCTGACGATCATTGCAGGTAACGTGGCCACCGGCGAAGCGACTCGCGACCTGATCGAAGCCGGCGCATCCGTAGTCAAGGTTGGCATCGGGCCGGGCTCCATCTGTACGACTCGCGTCATTGCGGGTATCGGCGTACCTCAAATTACGGCGATCTATGATTGCGCGACAGTGGCTCGCGAATACAACGTTCCGATTATCGCGGACGGCGGCATCAAGTACTCCGGCGATATTACGAAGGCTATCGCAGCCGGCGCCAGCGCCATCATGATCGGCAGCCTGTTTGCAGGCACGGCCGAGAGCCCGGGCGAGACGGAGATCTTCCAGGGCCGCAGCTTCAAGGTATACCGCGGCATGGGCTCCCTGGGCGCCATGAAGGAAGGCAGCAAGGACCGTTACTTCCAAGAGAACGAGAACAAGCTTGTTCCGGAAGGCATCGAAGGCCGCGTACCTTACAAGGGACCGCTTGCCGATACGGTTCACCAGCTGCTCGGCGGACTTCGGTCCGGCATGGGCTACTGCGGAACGTCTTCCCTGGAAGAACTGAAGAACGATACGCAGTTCGTTCGCATTACAGGCTCCGGTCTTCGCGAGAGCCATCCGCATGACGTTCAGATCACGAAGGAAGCGCCTAACTACTCCCTGTAAGGGGCGGTTAACCTCGTTCTACGATGTTAGGACGGTCAGCGCATCAACGGTATCTACAACTATTACGAACACCCGTCAAACGGGATTCTAACCAGGCAGCTTGGCCATTATGGCTGAGTTGTCTGGTTTATTTTTGTAATAGCGGTTTAGATGAAGGATTCCTCATTCTGCGGGCTTGAACAGAGGTTTAATTATGACGCTCTCCTATGTTACAATTATGAGCGGATAAACCAATGGGGAAATGGGGATACGAGTGTGAAAGTAATGGGAAGGCCGATTCGGTTGTTGTCTGTCGTCGCTGCTTGCCTTGCAGTATGGATCACGGCGTTGTCGCTTGGCGCGTCCACGACGCTTGCCGTCGGGTTCGACAATAGGCCTAGCACGGAAAATTCACTTGGACTTCAAGTTAAGTCCGCTATTTTAATCGAAGCGGAGTCGGGCCAGGTGTTATACGAGGTCAATCCGGATCAACCTTTGCCGATTGCGAGTATGACTAAGCTCATGACGGAGTATATTGTGCTCGAGGAGATCTCTTCGGGTCGCCTGTCCTGGGATCAACCGGTTACGGTAAGTCCTGAGGCTGCCGATACTCATCCATCCGAATCACAAATTTATTTGGCCGCGGGCGATCAGCATACCGTAAAGGAATTATATCTGGCTATGGCCGTTGGTTCGGCCAATGATGCTACGAAGGCATTAGCTACGGTAATTGCGGGCAGTCTGCAAGCTTTCATAGCGAAGATGGAGGAAACAGCGGACAAGCTGGGTCTCGACAGCGCCGTATTCACTAGCGTGACTGGCTTCGAGGATACGACGGTAATGTCGGCCAGCGATGTCGGGAAGCTCGCGCGCATTATTTTGCTCGATCATCCGGAGTTTCTGGAATTCTCCAGCATGCAGAGCTACAAGTTCCGTGAGCGCGATAAGGATCCGATGATCAATATTAACTATATGCTGGGATCCAACGTCAATGTGCCAAGCTTCAAGAGCCTGGCGTATGAAGGCGTGGATGGCATGAAGACCGGCTTTATCAATGCGGCGGGTTATAACTTTACAGGCACGGTAAAGCGCGGCGATATGCGCTATATCAGCGTTGTTATGGATACAAGCACGAAGAACACGCGGTTCTATGAGACGGCGAAGCTGTACAATTACGCGTTTGCCACTTTCGAAAAGAAGACGGTGCTTCCTCCCAAGTCGGTGGTAGAAACGATCGAAACGGTCAAGATTAAGAAGGGCGTGCAGAAGTCGATCCCTGTCGTGACGGAGAAGGACATTACGTTTATGGTGCAGAAGGGCGTAGAGGCCGAGATTGCCATGACGAAGTCGGAGCTGACGCCGGAGAACGAGCTGGTGGCGCCAATCGCCGCCGGGACTAAGGTCGGCACGGTGACTTACACGTACAAGGATAAGCTGACGGGCAACGACCTGAATTATACGGTTAATCTGATTACGGCGGAAGAGGCCGAGAAGGCGGGCTGGTTTAAGCTGTTCTTCCGTGCAATCGGCGAGTTTTTCGCGAATTTGTTCAACAGCATTCTGGATCTATTCTAATGAACGAGGCTTGTCTCCTGGACAGGGCTTAATCCGACCCGCTGGCAAGGAATAAAAGCTTGTCGATTGATCGGCATTCCTGTAAAATAAATGGTTAGTACGCTTCGGCATCATACATCCGGCAAGGATGACAAATAGGAGGAAGAAAACTGATGGAAACAGGCACTTCGCGCGTTAAGCGCGGTATGGCAGAGATGCAAAAAGGCGGCGTAATCATGGACGTTATGAACGCCGAGCAAGCTAAGATCGCGGAAGCGGCCGGCGCTACGGCAGTCATGGCGCTTGAGCGCGTACCTTCGGATATTCGCGCAGCCGGCGGCGTAGCCCGTATGGCTGACCCGACCATCGTAGAAGAGGTAATGAAAGTTGTCTCTATTCCGGTCATGGCGAAGGCGCGGATCGGTCACATCGTAGAAGCAAGAGTACTGGAATCGATGGGCGTAGACTACATCGACGAGAGCGAAGTACTGACTCCTGCCGACGAAGTGTTCCACATCAGCAAAAACGAATTCACGATTCCGTTCGTATGCGGAGCGAAGGACCTTGGCGAGGCGCTTCGCCGTATTCAAGAAGGAGCGGCTATGCTTCGTACGAAGGGTGAGCCGGGAACAGGCAATATCGTAGAAGCTGTTCGCCATCTTCGTCTGATCAACGGTCAAATCCGCAAAGTACAAGCCCTGTCTAAGGACGAGCTGTACCACGAGGCGAAAGTGCTGGGCGTTCCTTACGAGCTTCTGCTCGGCGTACACGAGAGCGGCAAGCTGCCGGTCGTTAACTTCGCCGCAGGCGGCGTAGCGACGCCATCCGACGCGGCTCTGATGATGGAGCTGGGCGCTGACGGCGTATTCGTAGGCTCCGGTATCTTTAAGTCCGACAGCCCCGAGAAGTTCGCTCGCGCGATCGTCGAGGCAACGACTCACTACCAGGACTACAAGCTGATCGCGGAAGTGTCCAAGAATCTGGGCACGCCGATGAAGGGCATTGAGATCTCCAAGCTGGATGCTGCATCCCGTATGCAGGATCGCGGAATTTAATACTGTAACCGGCCAAGCCATCAGGCTTGGCTGGTTCTATAAAAGTGCGAGTTCAAAAAGCGGGCTTTTTGAACAACCTCTAAAAGGAAGGCGAAGAAAGTGATGAAAATCGGCGTACTAGCGCTGCAGGGAGCTGTAGCGGAACATATACGCAGTCTGAAGGCGGCGGGCGCAGAAGCGGTGGCCGTCAAGCGCGCCCAGGAGTTGGACGAGCTGAAGGGCCTCGTCATTCCGGGCGGAGAAAGCACGACGATCGGCAAGCTGATGCGGAAGTATGGTTTCATGGATGCGATCCGCTCCTTCTCTGCGCAAGGCAAGCCCGTGTTCGGCACTTGCGCGGGACTCATCGTGCTGGCGGATGTCATTGAAGGACAAGAAGAAGCCCATCTCAGACTGATGGATATGACGGTAGCGCGCAATGCGTTCGGCCGTCAGCGCGAGAGCTTCGAGACGGATCTTCCCGTTAAGGGAATCGACGAGACGGTACGCGCCGTCTTCATTCGCGCCCCGCTCATCAAGTCGGTCGGATCGGAGGTCGACGTGCTGTCGACGTACAACGGCGAGATCGTAACAGCAAGACAAGGCACGCTGCTGGCGGCCTCGTACCACCCCGAGCTGACGGACGACTACCGTCTGCACGCTTACTTCGTCGATATGGTGAAGGAAGCGGCGGCAGCCGGCTCCAGGGCTTAATTCTAAACAAGACTACTCCTTATGAGGGGAGCAACACAACGTGTTAGATGTTAAAATATTGCGTTCCGACCTGGCCAAGGTGGAACAAGCTTTAAAAAATAGAGGGGCATCGCTTGAGCTCGTGGCCGGCTTTACCGAGCTGGACGTGAAGCGCCGCGAGATGATCGGGGAGACGGAACAGCTTAAGAATCGCCGGAACATCGTATCCGCAGAGGTTGCCAAGCTGAAGAAGTCGGGCGGCGACGCAGAAGCGCTCATTCTGGAGATGCGCGAGGTAGGCGACCGGATCAAGGCAATCGACGAGGAGCTTCGCGAGATGGACAGCGCGGTCGAGGAGATCCTGCTGAACATTCCGAACATCCCGCACGAGAGCGTGCCGGTAGGCGCCTCGGAAGAAGAGAACGTGGAAGTGCGCCGCATTGGCGACCTGCCGTCCTTCGGTTTCGAGCCCAAAGCCCATTACGATATCGCCGCCGATCTCGGCATTTTGGACTTCGAGCGCGCGGGCAAGGTAACAGGCTCAAGGTTCACGTTCTACCGCGGTCTCGGCGCCCGTCTGGAGCGTGCCCTGATCAGCTTTATGATGGATCTGCACAGCGACCAGCACGGCTACGAGGAAGTGCTGCCTCCGTATATCGTAAACCGGGACAGCCTGATCGGAACGGGCCAGCTGCCGAAGTTCGAGGAGGACCTGTTCAAGATCAAGGATACGGAATATTACCTGATCCCGACGGCCGAAGTGCCGGTAACGAACATTCATCGCGACGAGATTCTGGACATCCAGGAGCTGCCGAAGAACTTCGTGGCGTACAGCGCATGTTTCCGCTCCGAAGCGGGTGCGGCGGGACGCGATACGCGCGGTCTGATCCGCCAGCATCAATTCAACAAAGTGGAGCTCGTGAAGCTGGTGAAGCCCGAGGATTCCTACGACGAGCTCGAGAAGCTCACGAACGAAGCCGAGAAAGTACTGCAGCTGTTAGGACTGCCTTACCGCGTGCTGACGCTGTGCTCGGGCGATATGGGCTTTACATCGGCGAAGACCTACGACCTTGAAGTATGGATTCCTAGCGCGAACACATACCGCGAAATTTCCTCATGCTCGAACTTCGAGGATTTCCAGGCGCGACGCGCGGCGATTCGGTTCCGCAGAGAACCTAAAAGCAAGCCGGAATTCGTGCATACGCTCAACGGCTCCGGCCTGGCGGTAGGACGCACGGTAGCGGCGTTGCTGGAGAATTATCAGCAAGCTGACGGCTCGGTGGCCATTCCTGAAGTGCTTCGTCCTTATATGGGCGGCGTAGCGGTTATTTCGAACGGTTAAGCAAGAAGGCGAGGCCATTCCCCTATTTGGCGGCCTCGGCGGTGAGGGTAGCGTTATGAAGCTGCTGTCTTGTCGCCGTGGGCGCCCCTTGATGGGGATAGAATGTAACAGATGTACGACTGGGGCAAAATAGAAGTTGATTATGGATTTTGTCCTGTGGTACAATATCTTTTGTTACACTTATATGTGGAGAGGTACCGAAGCGGTCATAACGGGGCGGTCTTGAAAACCGTTAGGGCGCAAGCCCACATGGGTTCGAATCCCATCCTCTCCGCCAGTATGAAAAACAATCAACCGATTCCTGTTCGACAGGGATCGGTTTTTTTCATACTGGCGTGGATGGGATTCGAACGGGCCGTTAAGCGAACATGCCCAAAGGCATGTTCGTAGGCCCCGGCGTGATAGTCGCATTACCATGACCGTTTATACGGTCATGGTGCGACGGAGCGAATCCCATCCTCTCCGCCAGCTTACTTTAACGAGATCAGACAACCGTCTCAGCCTTTGCGGCTGGACGGTTTTTTTGTATGGCGACGGTGGATAAAAGGAGATGTTCCTTCGCATCTTAACGAGTGTGGAGGTGTTAGAACACAATGGCCAAATCAGACCAGCTTCGCATTGATCCGCAGCAGTTGGCGGACGCTTGGAGCCGCACGCTTCCGGAGACGATGAATGCTTCCGATCGCTGCGAGGTGCATAGGGACGAGTCGGACGCGACAGCATTGCGCGTAACGATTCATTCGGCAGGGCATGCGATGTACGAATTCGATTTCAAGGTGACGTATGTGGATAGTCGCGAGGTGCTTGTCGAGTTAATCGACGTGGAGAAGGACAACGTGTCGATCGACGAGAGACCGGATGCGATTCAGCAATTGATCCATGATTATAAGCGGCATATTCATGAGTGCGCTCAAGCATTGCAGTCATTAACACATGCATAGGAGTGGTGGGGTATGTCCAAAGCAAAGGGCTCGGCAGACAAAAATTTGTCTAACGTCGTAGAGGCTCTCGAAGCAGAGCCGGTGAACAGTCATCAAGCGCAGCAGCTGCAGCAGGACAAAAACGATCGGCGTCATCAAGATTCGCTGAACTTCGATCAGCCGTCAGACTTGAGTCATCCGCGAAGCTAGGACCTGTTCCAAGCAAGCGGCATTTAACCTTGCAGGAGGTCAGACCATGTCCAAACCGGATTCCTATCCTAACCCGGATAGCGTGCCTCATAACCAGAAGAATCGGAAAGACCATAACGAGAGTCTGCAGGCTCCTCTTTCGGGCTCCAAGAAGACGAAGCAGCGCAACCACGTTAGCCATAATAATCCACAGGGTTAACGAGCGAGCAGGTTGCGAAACGCTCGAGGAAAAGGTTGAAGAAACGTTTGAAGAAATACTTGAAGATACGTTCGAAGAAATACAAGCCCGGTTCGGTCATGATTGCCGATTCGGGTTTTTCTTGCGTCATGCGACCATTGACCCGGTGTCTTGGGAACGAATTAAGACCTGTTTGCTTCTAAACCTTCCAATTTTCGTATAGAATGGAGGTGCTGTGAAAAAAATAGACGGAGGGGAACCATGAAGCTAGTACAACGAATGGGATTTACTGCACTTCTAATTCTTACATTGATCGTGGCAGGCTGCTCGAACAGTGCGCCGCCGAAAGCGGCCATGCAGGCAGCAATGGCCAAAACGACGGAGGCGGATGCCTTCAAGATGTCGATGAACATCCAGCTTGACGAGCTGGAGCTGCCATCGATTCCTGAAGCGGAGGCCAGTGGCCTGCCTGTTGCAAGCCTGACGGGCATGTTCCAGGACGCAACGATTAAGGTAGATGCCACCTACGCGAAAGAGCCCATGCGCATAGATATGAATATGGAATTCGTGCTGCCGGGCATGATGGAGATGAAGCTCGCGATTCCGATGATTATGACCAAAGAGATGCTGTACGTGAAGCCGCCGGAGATCCCGATGCTTCCACTGCCTGAGGAGACCAAAGGCAAGTATGTGGCCATCGACTTGAAGGAGCTGGCTGAGCAGCAAGGTACGGAATTAAACATGGATCCTGCCGCCCAACAGAAGCTGATTCAGGATCTGTCCAAGACGCTGCTGGATAGCTTCGATGAGAAGACCTACTTCAGCGAAGTGAAAACGGCGGATGCCGGCTTGCCGGAAGGCGTGAAGGCGGATCAAGTCGTGAAGTTCGCGATTACAGAAGAGAACTATCCGCAGACGGTAGAGACGATCGTGAACGACGTGCTGCCGAAGGTGCTTGATATTCTGCTTGCAAACGAAGGCGCGCTGGAGGCACTGCAAGTGCAGAAGGCCGACCTGGAGCAGGCTAAGGCGGATTGGGAGACGAACAAGACGGAGCTGCTTAACCTTCTCCAGAACGATCTGAAGGTGAATACGCTGGAGATGACAGGCGCGATCAAGGACAATTACATGGTGTATCAGAGCGGCAAGATCAGCATGGAAGTGAACGATGCGGAAAGCGGTCAGAAAGCGAAGTTCGGCGTTTCGTTCAACGGTCAATATTCGGACATCGGCAAGAAGCCGGAGTTCGAGGCATTGCCGACCGATACGGTGACGCTTGAGCAACTGATGGGTTTATTCGGAGCTCCGGCTGGCCTGTAAGACGAGTAGCAATCAATCGAAATTTATCGTGTGGAGTTGAAAAAAGTCGTTTCCTCGTGAAACGGCTTTTTTTTGTCGTACGGGGGATTCTTGCTCCTGCAACCCGAAAAATCGGGTTACAGCGCACGCCGGAGTAACTTTGCAGTAGCCTCGCCCAAAAACAACCGCCTGCTCATCTTGTTATGTATAGGAAAATTGACCCAATTAATCGAGTCGAATGTCTGTCTTTAGTCCAAAAGGTCCTTTTCTTGAAAATGGATATATAGTCCCGCTAATAAAGTTCTATTATCTTTTATAATAGACTGAACTAGTTCGACAATTTCCTACATAATCCTTGAAAAGGTGATGATAAACTATGATTTCCCCTTTTTTTCGTAAGAAGGGTACCCAGGAGGGGCAGGAGGATCGTTCGCAAGAACTAGCAAATCAGGAGCCTGCTCCCCCAAGCTCCGAGGAAATCCCAGAGTCTCCGGTCCAATCACCCCAGGATTCCATCTTCATTCAGAAGTCCCGTATGGACAAAAAGTCGCTAGATTTAGTGCTTGCGGTAGAACAAATGATTCAGGCCAAACAGCATACGGAGCTTCAAAATAGCGAGCTGCAGGATCGTCTCACGCACTCTGGCGGGCATATCGAGCGGTTAAACCGCGATGTAAAGCAATTGACGAGGGTGATCGAGGAGCGGGAGAAGAGCATCCTGGATTTGGAGCAGAAGATCGTCGACAAGAATATGAAGGTCGATCAGGTAGCCGAGGATTACCGCGAGCTGGAGAGACGGATGACGGTGGAGATCGAGGAGCTGAAGAGCGTAATCGAGCTGGAGAAGCAGAAGTACGGTTCGCTGCAGGTCAAGCACAATGATGTGCTTGCGGAGAAGAACAAGCGCATCCACGAGCTTGAGGAGAAGATCGGCAGACAGGATGTCGAACATCAGCACTTGAAGCAGAAATTCGAGACGACGCATCAAGAGAAAGTGTATCTGGCCAACATGATCAGCGACTTCACGAACCGGATGTCTGCACCGATCGGAAGAGAAGGCTGAGCATGAAAAGGGATTCCTTGCGAACGTTAGAGCTATTGTCGGTAGAGGACAAGCAGGGCCGCTACGTCATAAGGATAAGCGTTGACGCAGGCAGCGAGGCCAACGAGCCGAGAGAGCTCGAGCTGCAGCTGGACGAGCTGACTTACCAGGGGCTGGGGAGACTGGCTCCGCTATCGACGGGACGCGCTCGTCTGTCTCCTTATGCGCAATACGATCCGTTTAAGCTTACATACTTAAGTTCAATAGTTAAGATCGGCAAGCACGGCGGCGAATCGTATTACTTCGACTGCTCGGCCGAATATGCATCCATGCTGGAGTCTTTGCGCGGCGGCGAGCTGCCCGGGACAGAGGCAGAGGATGCCTGTAGCTTGCCTTCGGCAGCGGTTATGGAAAAAGCGAGCAGCAGCTTGTCGTTTGAAGCCATGGCCGCTAAAGTAGGAGCAGTCATAAGAGTCTCTTCTATCCGCTTGCGTTCATACCTGCCTGTTAACATGCGCCGGTATGCGCTGAAGTCGCTTCGTCTTTTTATGCTGACCTGCATGCTCCTCCTTGCTTGGTTCGAGCTGGAGGGTCAGATCTACATCGATGATGCGAAAGCATTAAGCGAGCATCAGACCGTTTTATCCGAAGGGACAGGCAGCGAGGTTCTGGGGGCTGGAGCAGCAAGCGGACATGCCTCTCTGACGGAGGGGTCTAGCGGAGCCGCTTCCTTGGCAGCCGGTGGAGCGGAAGGCGACGGCTCGACGGGAGCGGATTTTACGACGAAGCAAGGCAAGTCGGAGTCCGCGGAAACGGGCGATGACAGTTCCGAAACGACCGACCTGAGTGCAACAGCGCCTGGAAGCGCCAACTCCGATAACTTATCGAACGAGGGAGCCCAGGCTTCAATTGCTACGGAGCTAGAACATGTAGAAGTAATCACGCTGAATCCAGGCTCTACCGTCTACAGTCTGCCGAAGGGGTACGTCGCATTGACATTCGACGATGGTCCATCGGATTATACGAAGGCGATCGTCGATCTGCTCCGCGAGCGCGGGGTAGCGGGCACGTTCTTGTTCATAGGGCGCAACGCCGACCGTTATACGGTTGAAGCGGCTTATGCGGCGGAGCAGGGGATGGCGGTCGGCAATCATTCCTGGGATCATAGCAATTTGACCACGAAGGAGATGGATGACATCTCCGTCAACATAGCGAAGGCGAACGAGGTCATTGGGAAACACAGCGATACGTTGGTATCCGTGTTCCGTCCGCCATACGGTGCCCTGAACGACGACATGGCGATTGCGGCGGAGGAGCTCGGAATGAAGATGCTCATGTGGAATCGCGATCCTAAGGACTGGCAGGCCGCTAGCTCGAAGGAGATCATCCGTTATTTCAAGACGATCGACGCCTCGGGCGGCATCTACGTCATGCACGAGAAAAAGGCAACGCTGGACGCGCTGCCGGACATCATCGATTATTTGCTGGAGCAGGACCTGAAGTTCGCGGTGTTTCAGTAATACGGAAGGGTCAGAATCGGCCGAGGGGCTGTTCTGATCCTTTTTTGCCGTGTTGGGGGTTGAAAAGTAAAAAATAACCCCCATAATGTATGAACATGGCTCATATTCAAGCGGTACGGTTCCCCATACAATAAAGTTGTAAGCGCAATCAAATGAAAGAGGGGGAGTTGTTTTGAAAAAGGTGTTTCGAATGGCAGCGCCAGCGATAGCGGTCATACTGATGATTTCGGGATGCAGCAACGGCAGTGGCAATGGTCAAAAGCCAGACCCGACCCAAAATCCGGGTACGGAGCAGAAGAAAGAAGCGGTGATTACCGTTGCGGGGTTTGACGATTTCTGGAAGGGCGAAGATAGCCCGGGCATGGTTATTACCAAGCAATTCAATGAGAAGTACAAGGGCGAGATCAAGGTTGAAGTCCGATATATGCCAACATCGGAGTATAATACCGCGATTCAGGCATCGATCGCCAGCAATGATCTGCCGGATATCTTCCTGAGCCCGCAAGGGATGGACGCACGACAAATCGTGGAGAATGGCTGGGCGGCGCCGCTGGATGAATTCGTTTCCGCCGATTGGAAAAATCAGTTCATGCAAGGCTCTTTCCAGGAAGGCGTGAATATGATTGATGGCAAAACGTACACTTGGCCGTTGCGGGGTCTCAACCATCGCTCGATGCTGTATTACAACAAAAAGGTGATGCGCGATGCCGGATTGGACCCGGAGAAACCGCCAGTGACATGGGACGAGCTCCGCGCGATGTCCAAAGTGATTACGGAAAAAGGAAACGGCAAGACGTTCGGCCTTGTATTTGCCGGCGGCGAGCCGGTAGCTCTTGATCAAATGATATTGGGGCTTACGGCCTCCAAGGTTCCGACCCAAGGGGATATGCCGGGCTTTAATCTGCAGAACGGTACCTATTTGTTCGACACGCCGGAGTGGATCGGCGCGATCGAGCTGCTGCAGGGAATGAAGCAGGATGGCAGCATCATGCCGGCATCCTACAGCATGAAACCGGCTGAGGCCAACGTGTACTTCGGCGAAAATTTGGCAGCCTTCCTGATTGATCCGCGTCATCGCATGTGGCAGATCAAACGTGATGCGCCGGATGCCGAATTCGGCATTGCAGCCGTGCCTCAACAGGATGGCGAACAGCCGTATTACGGCTATACAGTCGCTAACACGGCAGGTTATATGCTGTCTGCAACATCCGAAAACAAGGAAGCGGCAGGCAAATATATTGAAGAGGCGTTCGCCTCCAAAGAATTTTTCAAAAGCACGATTCAAAGCGGGGCTTCATTGTCGCCGATTGATGAGCTGAACGCGGACGAATCGTTGTACCCGTATCCGGAATATAAAGTATTCTTTAATATTCATCAAGATACAATGCGCGAGAGTCCGAATTATGCCATCGCCAATCCGGAGACGGCGCTTGTAATTGGCGAGCTCGGCCATATTCGTCAAACCAAAATTAAACCGACGTTTGGCGAACTGTTGTTGAACTTGCTGGTGGATGACAAGTTGGACGCTGCTGCGCTCATGAAGGATTATGCGAGCAAAATGAACAAAGGTCTGCAGGATGCTATCGATAAAGTAAGCGCCACAGGCGTGAAAGTAAGCAGAGACGACTTTACGTTCCCGAATTGGGATCCGACAAAGGACTATACGCAAAGTGATTATGACGCATTGAAAAAGTAGACAGAAACGTCGGCAGCGCTTTCTTATAGTGCGAGTTTAAAAAGTTCGGTTCTCAGTACCGAGAAGATTGGATGAAGCTAGAACCTGAGGAGCGGAGCGTAG
>NZ_BDQX01000045.1 GCF_003112455.1 Paenibacillus agaridevorans | reverse complement strand
AGGCAGTTATCGTTAAGGCTAGCGGCAGTCTGGTTAGAACCGGGTACACGTTTGCGGGCTGGAACACGTTAGCGAACGGAAGCGGAACGAATTATGCGTCTGGCGCAACGCTGACGATGGGAGCATCGAACGTAACGCTATATGCGAAGTGGACGCTTAATCCAACGTATACG
>NZ_BDQX01000044.1 GCF_003112455.1 Paenibacillus agaridevorans | reverse complement strand
CGAAGCAGGGGGCGGAAAGGCGGTGAAAGATGCCCCTGAGCGGGTTTTCAGACACGACCTAATCCCAAATGCCCAGCTTTTCCTCATTCTCGCTTAGCAGCGGTATGTCTAACCGGATCATGGTTCCTTTTCCTTTAACACTTCTTATACGCATGCCATATTGCTCGCCATAATGAATTTGAATTCTCTCATGTACATTTCGCAGACCAATCCCAGTAAATCTAAATCGCGATCGTTCCTGTTCATTTGAATCATCTAACAACTTCTTCATTTCATCACTGGAAATACCGACCCCATTATCGCAAACATAAAATCTAACAACTCCCTTTTCCAGTCTTCCTTTAATTACAATGTGGCCGCCATTCTTCGGCGTAAGTCCATGGAATAAGGCATTTTCCACTAATGGTTGAAGCGTTAGCTTTAAAATACGGTATTGTAAAAGGCTCTCCTCGCAATGAATCTCGTATCGATACTGATCCCCATATCTGATTTGTTGAATATACATATACATACGCAGACATTCGAGCTCCTCCTCAATAGGAACAAACTCAGATTGCCTATCGAAGCTGAAGCTAAGCAGCTTGATCAATGATCGAATCGTCTCGCGCACCTCGTCAATCCTTTGCTGCTTCGCCAAGCTGCTAATACAACCGAGCGTATTGTACAGAAAATGAGGCGCGATCTGGCTGCGCAGCATTTTGAGCTCATATCCCTTCTTCAATTCTTCTGCCGACTTCGTTTTTTTAAGTAAAACCTGAATTCTCTCAAGCATGGCATTATAGCTTAGCATTAACCTTCCAATCTCATCTCTTCTCGTTACCGTCAGCTTCGTTACGACCTGCAAATCGTTGAGCCTGTCCATCCTCTCAACAAATCTGCGAATAGGCATTGTAAAGGAACGGCTCATTAAATAGGCGCTAATCAACAATATGATAATCCAAATGAAGCTTGCCGTTCTGTAGTTGTTATTTAAACTTTGCAAATCCTTATAGAAATAATCCTCCTCGATAAAAGCCGCTAATGACCAGCCTAATCGATTCGAGGTCGATTTCACAGCAACTAATGACTTCATATCATCCAACAGGATGCTGCTTACCCCCAACTTAAGAGAAACAAGCTGCTCCTGAAATTCAGACTGTAATACGGGCGGATAGGTCGCATGTTGATAAGGCAGCAATTTATCGCTAATTCCCAGTCGATTAATCACATTTCCATCCTTCGTAAACAACACATAGGATTGATTGTTTTTGGGTGTAATTTGCAAGGAAAGCATCTCCAAATCCACTTCCGCTACGACAACACCTTTAAGTTTTGTTTGGGCATCCATTATTGGGAGAACGTAAGCCAGCGTGTGTCCAGACAAAGGAGAGTAATACGGCTCACTGACATTAATTCCGCCATAATTTTGCAACGCAAGCTCGTAAAGCTCCTGCAAATGAGGATTGCCTATTATGTCGTAAAAAACCTGTGAACTCGCATACACCTTTCCGTCTGTTCTAATCATATATAAGGATTTGGCTATTGTATTATTTTTAGAAGCAAAGGTCCGCAGTGTCTTAAGAGCTTTTTCTTCATTATTCTCCTCAAGCAACTCAGACTGGGTGGATAGAAGCAATAAAATGTTTTCCACATTGTCCAGACTGGCATCTATATATTGGTTCGTTCGACTCACCAACAGCTCGGCGTCATTAATCATTTGATTACGGAGCAAGCTCTCGGATTCATGCAAATTTCTCCATGCCAGCAGCATAAAGAGGGTTAAAGTCACAATAAACATATAAAGGAACTGCTTCGTAGCTAAGCCCAAGCTACCATACCAGCGTAACAGCCTCAGCATCAGTCTCTCCCCCAAACTTATTTTTTAGGAATGAACTTTATACTTTGCGCTTATAGTCAGTCGGAGAAACCCCTGTCCAATTACGGAACATGACTGTAAAATACCTATAGCTAGGAATGCCAACCTCTTCAGCGATTTCATACACTTTCATATTCGTTTGTTTAAGAAGCTCTACAGCCTTCTCCATTCGCATTTGTGTAATATATTGCGTCACCGAGGTCCCTGTTTCTTCGCGAAACAATCGACTAACATATTGCGGACTTAAACCAACCTGCTCGGCAATAATTGGAAGGGATATGGGTTGCTTCATATTGTCTTTTATCCACTGGAGCGCTAATCGAATTTCAAGACGTGATTGTGTTTTCCCATTCTCAATCTCTATGATTCTCCTGCATACTATGTTAATTAGCCGAGATAAGCTTTTGACTTCCAGCATGGACGTTATATTCAAAAGAAGCAGTTCCCCTCCTCCTTGCTGATTGATCCACTCAACGAGCCAGCCTATTAAATATTGCTTTAACTGTTCTGGTTGAACCCGCTGAAACATGCACCATTCGAAAAACCCATTCTTCATACACTCCACTAGCGACTCCGAATTCCAAGCCGCTTTTCTAAGGATCTCGGTCATTTCCTTCATATGCATCTCTGTCATAGCTTGTAATGGCTGCGGATGACCGTAGTAGACAAGGTTATCTTCTACACGATCGTAGAATAATGCTTCTCTCCACAACGTAGTATGTTCGACCGATTGGACGAGCTCATCGCTCGAAGCAAAAAACTCACTAATAACAACTTGAATAAGATGCTCGTGCTCAACTAAAGAAGCCTCATCCGTTATTAAAGATTCTAGTTGTTGCAATCGTGCCTCAATAGACGGTAAGAGAGGCGTAATGTCCTTTCCGGATAATGTCATCATCACAAAATACTCCTGCTTGCGTACGGTTAACCATGTTATACAAGTTGAATCAGAACTCTCCATGTCAGAAAACATTTGTTCCATTTGTGGTTGAGCTGCTAAAAACACGGAATCCGGCGCATCAAACATAAAGAGAACCAACACATAGGTTGTCTGGCCATCTAACTGAATCGCGCTCCAATCTGCGTATTGCAATGGATGGCCTTGGAGCAGCTTTTCGAAAAGCGCGGCTTGAAGTTGTCTTAACTCGGATTTTTCATTATCCAGAGACTTTCGTTCTTTTGCGACAGCTTGCCTGACTTTATCCAAAGCTCGTTTCATTTCCTGCTCATCAATAGTAGCCTTCAACATATATTCAAGAGCGCCTATGCGGAGCGCCTCCTGTGCATAATGAAATTCACTATGACATGTCAGCAAAATAATTTGTACAATTGGGTATCTCTTCTTTAGTTCGCGTATAAGTATGATTCCATCCATAACCGGCATTGTTATATCTGTAATGACAACATCCGGGACAAAAGTCTCGCAAATCCTTAACGCCTCTTCTCCATTGCTAGCTTCCCCAATAAGGACAGCGTTGCAATCCTCCCATGGAAACATCCGAAGCTCCTGTCTTAATGGCAACTCATCATCAACAATTAAAACATTTAAGGGCCTCATGGACATAAATGACATAGAACCATCCTCTCCTGATCCTTTATTTCCTGTAAGCGTAATCATAGTATCGATTATTATAGCTTATGCCCCTTTGCCCGACAATCAATCGATTTTCAACAAAAAAACAAGCTACCTGGAAGCTTGCCGGTAGCTTGTCTATGCATCTACTTGAACATTATACCTATTTCGAGGTACCCTCTCGCAACTCGCTGACCGTTATCCCTTAATGGAACCAAGCATGGCGCCCTTGGCGAAATGCTTCTGCAAGAAAGGATATACGAGCAAAATCGGCAGCGTCGCCACGACAATGACGGCCATCTTGATCGTCTGATCCGGCGGCGGCACCGTGGAGTCCAGATCGGAGCTGTAATCCATGCCGCTGGCAAGCACGACAATCTGGCGAAGAAGAACCTGAATCGGCCATTTCAGACTATCGTTGAGATACAGGATGGCGCTCAAGTAGGTGTTCCAATACGTTACCGCGTAGAACAGCGATAAGGTGGCGATTGCCGGCATGGACAACGGAAGCACGATCCGGAACAGGATGCCAAAGTCGCTGCAGCCGTCGATCTTCGCCGATTCTTCCAATCCCTCGGGGATGTTCTGGAAGAAATTACGCATGATAATGAGGTTAAACGCGCTGATCGATGCAGGAACAATAAGCGCCAGATAGCTGTCGATCATGCCGAGCTCGCGTACCACCAGGAAAGTTGGGATAAGCCCGCCGCTAAACAACATCGTAAACACGACAAGGAACATAATGCCCCTGCGTCCGTCCAGATCGCGCCTGGAGAGCCCGTAGGCCATAAGCGCCGTCAGCAGCATGCTGAACAGCGTACCGAATGCCGTTATGCCGACGGAGACACCCATCGCCCGGAAGATGGTGTTCGTCGAGAAGATGAACTTGTAGGCGTCGAAGCTCCACACTGTCGGGAACAAGATAAACTTCTTGACCGCCATCTCGGCGCTCGTCGTGAAGGAGCCGGCTACGACGTGCAGGAACGGAAGCACCGTCACCAGCGCGATGATCGCGAGCAGCGTATAGTTGACGGCGGCGAACACGCGTCCGCTCACCGTTCTGTCTTCCACCATGGGGTTAGCCTCCTCTCAATTAATAAACGCCCTCTTCGCCCATGCGCTTCGCCAGCTTGTTCGCCAAAACGACCAGCACCAGTCCAATGAAAGACTTAAAGAAGCCGATGGCCGTGCTATAGCTGAATTGGCCTTGCTGCAGCGCCGCCGTGTAGACATAGGTATCGATAATCTCCGCAACGTCGCGGTTCATGGAATTCAGAAGCAGATACACATGCTCGAAGCCGAGCTCGAGGACATCCCCGATCTTGAGAATGAGCAAAATAATGATAACGCTCCGGATCGCCGGCAGCGTAATATGCCAGACTTGCCTGAGCCGGCCTGCTCCGTCCATGCGCGCAGCCTCATACAGCTGCGGGTCGACCGACGCGATCGCGGCCAAATATATGATCGTTCCCCAGCCCGCCTCGCGCCATATCACCTGGATGATATAGGTTGGCCGGAACCATTCGGTGCTGAGCAGGAAATTGATTTTTTCGAAGCCGAGGTAGGCCAGCATTTCATTAATGATGCCTCCGTCCATGGTCAGCATGACGAAACCGATGGACACGATGATGACCCACGACATGAAATGGGGCAAATAAACGAGCGTCTGGAAAAAACGTTTAAAAAACGTGATTCTTACTTCGTTCAGCATCAAGGCGAGTAGGATCGGAATCGGAAAATAAAAGAGCAGGTTCATGCCGAATAACAGAAGCGTATTGGTCAGAATCTTCATAAAATCCGGTTCGGTGAACAGTCTTTCGAAGTGCTTGAGGCCAACCCACTCGCTTCCCGCGAAGCCCCAATGCGGCTTGTAGTCCTGGAACGCGATGGTGAGTCCGAACATGGGAACGTACTTGAATGCAATGAAATACAAAATGCCCGGCAATATCATGACATAAAGCCATTTGTTCCGCCAAAGGCGTCTCTTCAGTTCGCTGCTGCTGCGGGGCTTTGCCGCTCCTTGCTTGATCTCCGTTGCTGCTGCGTGCTGCATGCTGGTTCTTCCTTTCCTGGGGAGTGGTTGCGGCTGCCCTTGAGTAACAAGGGAGGAGGATGGTCGGAGCATAATGCTCACGATGGTCGTTCGCGACATCATGACTCGCGGCCCGCCTGCGGTCCGTTCGCGACATCATGGCTCGCGGCCCGTTTGCGGTCGTTCGCGACATCATGGCTCGCGGCCCGCCTGCGGTCCGTTCGCGACATCATG
>NZ_BDQX01000043.1 GCF_003112455.1 Paenibacillus agaridevorans | reverse complement strand
TCGGAGGTTGGTACACCGACGAAGAACTGACGGAGCCGTATGTATTCACTACTGCAGTGACGGGCAATGTGACGTTGTACGCGAAGTGGACGGCTCAGGTGACAGAGACTCCTAATGAAGGCGGGACGGTCTACCCGACGCCAACACCGACTCCAGCTGCCGGAGAAGAGAAGGGCTTGCTCATCAACGGCAAGCAGGGACATGCGGACATCACCAGTACTACGGACGGTAAAGGCCGCAAAGTAACAACGGTGACCATTGATTGGAACAAGGATAACCAGACGCTGGCCGGTGATTCGCAGGGGACAGTCCTCGAGATTGAAGCGGATGCGGAGAGCGACGTACTTGCAGCAGAGCTGGGCATGGAACTTCTGAAGGCATTGATCGACAGAGGTGGCAAGATCCAATTGCGCACGGCATTTGCATCGTATGCCATCGACGCGTCTCTGTTGGGCCTGGAAGCGTTGCTGGAGCAACTGGGACCGAACGTTCGGGCGGAGGATGCCGTCGTGCGTATCGAAATCGCCCCTTCGAATGACCGTATCGTCCGTCTGCTAAGGGAAAGAGCTAAAGTTGGAGACTTCCAGGTCATCGCGCCTCCGGTTCATTTTGCGGTATGGGTCAAAGCCGGCGACCTGGAAATCGAAGCGAACAACTTTGCGGCTTATGTTGAGCGGACCATTTTCATTCCAAATGGGGTTAACCGCAGGTTGATGTCTACGGGCGTTGTCATCGATCCCGACGGAACGGTTAGGCATATACCGACCCGGATGCTGGTGAATAACGGGATATACGCAGGTGTGATGAACAGCCTGACCAACAGCGATTACGCATTGATCGGATACAAGGCGGCATTTGACGATATGAAGGGGCATTGGGCGAGCAGCGCCGTCCTTGATATGGGATCGCGCTTGATCATCGAAGGAATAGGAGAGGGGCTGTTCGCTCCGGATCGTTCCATTAAGCGAGCGGAATTTGCGGCCATTCTGGTGCGGGCGCTAGGCCTTGGCCAAAATACGCAAGCCGGTATCGGCAAGTTCTCCGACGTCCGCGAAGGAGACTGGTATGCCGGGGCAATAGGGACAGCTTATGAATATGGCTTAATCGGAGGGTTCGAGGACGGAACATTCCGCCCGAACGATGACGTAACGCGCGAACAGGCCATGATGATGATCGCTAATGCGATGAGATGGACGGGGTTGACTGCAGACGCTGGAGCTGATCCATTGAGCGGATTCCCGGACGCAGCTCAAGCTTCGGCTTGGGCGGAGACTTCGCTGAATAAGGGGCTTGCGACCGGCATTCTCTCCGGCACGCCGAAGGGGGAGCTCGCGCCTGGGACCAAGTTGACCCGTGCGCAGGCAGCTGTCATGGTTCAGCGTTTGTTAAAGGAGTCGGGACTCATCTAACCAGATGTAATGAAGCACGAATAATCGCCGTAAAAAAAGGTTATCCTCAGCATTCGTTCATTTCGGTGAACGAACGCGGGATAACCTTTCTCTATATTTCTCGAAATGAAACGCTCCGGGCCGCCATAGGACGGCGACAGCCGTTTTACCTTGTATGTTTGCTTGAAGTCAGCGTACCGCCTCGATCACCTTGGCGCGAAGCGCGTCATCGGCAGGTGCGCCGAGCGCAAGCTCAAGCGCCCAAAGTACGGCTCCTGCGGCTGGCGGCTCCTGCAGTAAAACAAATCTGCATTCCTGGCCGGTCAAGCCCGAGACGAACCCCATATAACGATCCCGCATAATCGGCGAAGCTGCTTTCGCCCAGACGGAGCCGGCCATCACGATGTCGACAGGCTTATCGTCGTCGAAGTCGAGATGCCCCAAGCAGCCGACCGTAGAATAGGCAAGCTGGCGGGCCGAGTGGTCGACGATGCCGGACGCGACAGCATCGCCTTGTTCTGCAGCTGCCAGAAGCGTCGTCACGATCTCGGTATACGGCAAGCTTCGGGCAACCAAACCTTCAAGTCCACGATCCATAAACGTCTCCTTCGAGGATGCGCCGATCAGCGCCATGACGGGCTCCGTCATGGAAGTCTCCGGGCCCAGGCGGTAGAAGCTGTCGTAGATGGCGCGCAGAACACGCCTCGTCAGATAAAAGCCGCCGCCCTCGTCGCCGGCGAGCTCGCTGCCGACTCCCCCGACCTGGAGACGTTTGCCGCTCTTCGAGATGCCGCAGGTAGAGACGCCCGAACCGTTGATGGAGCAGATGCCGTAGCCGTGCGACGTCCCCGCTTTGATGCCGAGGAAGGCGTCGTTGTCCATCGCGAAGCGAGTGAAGCCGAGACGTTCGATAACGGCGTTCAGCTGCGCCTTCTGCGAAGGAATGTCCGCGCCTGCTAGACCGAACGCTCCTGCCGCGATATCCGCCAAGGACAACCCGCCCCGTGCAAGCAGTGTCGATATCTGCTCATGCATAACGCTGTAAGATTTGGCGTAGCTCTCCGGGAACTGCTCGTGGCTGCAGGTGCCGGATCTGATATGATCCTTAAGCGTTCCGTTCAGGTCGAACAAATAATAATCCGTCTTGCTATTGCCGCCGTCGACGCCGATGACGTACTTGCTCATGACGATTCCCACTCCTCCCTGCGTTATTCGAATTTGAACTGGGGCAGATATTCCTTGTGCGCTTCCTTCAATTCCCTAAAGCAAGCCAGCGCCGTATTATAATCGCCAACGAGCGGATTCATCATCAACGCCCGCATGGCGGCTTCTTCGCTGCCTTCGACGGCCGCGGCGACTGTCTCGCGTTCGTAGGCTTTCACCATCCGCATGTAGTCGATAATATGGCGGTTGTCGAAGTCTTCGATAACAAGCGGCTTCGCGCCATCCTTGCCTATGACTGCAGCTACCTCAATGGCGTCGTTATGCTCCATGAAGTCCAGCGCTCCGCCGTTTAGCAGATTCACGACATGGACCTCCTGCTTGTCGTTGTAGATGGCATCGACGAGGCTGATCGCGACTTCGGAATAGTTGGCGCCGCCGCGCGAGGCCAGAAGCTCGGGTTTTTCATGCAGCTCTGCATTGGAGTAGATGCCCAGAAGCTCTTCCTCGATGTCCATACATTTCTCTCCGCGGGATTGCTCGCTGTCCTTCAATAGCTTCAGCTTTTTGTCCTTGAAATAATAATATTCCATATAGGAGGAAGGAATAGCGCCTACGAGCTGCACCAGTTCCTGGCTAAAGCCGCTGGAAGGAATGTTCTTCATTGCTTCGCTGTTGAGCCCCATCTCGAGAGCGTCCTTCAGATAGTCTTTGCCGTCCTGCTCAATGGCTGTAATCCAGCTCAGATGGTTGAGCCCGACGTAAGTCAGATCCGCGTTTGGCAATTGAAGCGTTTCTCGAATGCTCTTGTACATATTGTAAGGGACATTGCATAGTCCCAGCATTTTGACATTCGTATGATTCAAAATCGCTTCCGTAATGATTCCCGCGGGATTGGAGAAGTTAATCAGCCAAGCGTCAGGGCATAGCTGCTCCATGCGCTTCGCGATGTCGAGCATAACGGGGATCGTGCGCATCGCCTTAAAGAAGCCGCCGATTCCACATGTTTCTTGACCGATCAGATCGTACTTGAGCGGTATCTTCTCGTCCAGCACGCGAGCGGGCAGCTTGCCGACGCGAATCTGGCCGAGCACGAAGCTTGCTCCTTGGAGAGCTTCATCCAGCTCCATCGTTTTAACGACTTTGCAGTTCATTCCCGCTGCCTGTACCATGCGTTCGCATAACCCGCCAACGATCTCGAGCTTGCGCGCGTCGATATCCATAAGCACCAGCTCCGTCAGCGGCAGATTGTCTTTGCGTTTAATAATGCCTTCCATCAATTCTGGGGTATAGGTGCTTCCTGCCCCGATAATGGCAATTTTTAATGCTGTTCCCATGTCCCTCATCCTTTGCTCGTTTATGATTCATCATAATGGCGTAGATGCACGTCAATTGGTGCCCATTATAACATGCTACAAGAATTTCAGGCAATAAAAGTTGCAATATTTACTTCAAAATGATAATAATATTTTAAAATAATATTTTATGAAACTCGTCACTCGATATATGTCATATATCCGATGCAAACACTTGTAATTTGGCAGGAATCCGTATACTATTTAACCACAATGGAATTTCCGAGCTTCCGAGCTCCCGGCCAGACTATCCAGAACAGCTTCTTAGTGGCGACAAAACCTACGAAACGGCAGGTAACGTCATATGGCGATAAACGATAACGTACTAATCAAGATCCGCGACAGAAAGGATAGTCTGACCCCGGTCGAACGGCTGGTGGCGGAATATATCCTTGCGAATAAGGAAGAGATTCCGCATTTGTCGATCAAGAGCCTTGCGCAAGGCAGCAAAACAAGCGACGCTTCGGTGCTGCGCTTCTGCAAGACGATGGGGTATAACGGCTATCGCAGCTTTATCGTCAGCATCTCTGCGTCGCTGGGCTCCATGGACGAAGACAGCGGCGAACAATATAGCGACATTCAGCCTGGCGACGACCTTAGTACGATCATCTCCAACATCGGACGCAACAATGTGCGTTCCATCGAGGATACGCTTAGCGTGCTTGACCGCCCTGCGGTAGCTCGTGCCATCAAGGCGCTGCAGTCCAGCAAACGTCTGATGTTTTTCGGTATTGGCGCGTCGGGGCTGGTGGCTCAGGACGCCGAGCAGAAGTTTACGCGGATCAACAAGATCTGTCATGCTTTTACGGATGGCCATAGCCAGTTGACGGCCGCTTCCTTGCTGACCAAGGAGGACGTCGCCATCTTTATATCCAATTCCGGAGACACGGTGGAAATACTCGACTCGCTGGAAATAGCCAAAAAAAACGGTGCTCATATTGTGGCGATCACGAAATACAGCAAAAGCGAACTATCCGACAAGGCGGATTCTTTGCTGAGCATATCGACGCCGGAAATTTCCATTCGCAGCGGCGCCATGGGATCGCGCATCGCGATGCTCACGATTATCGATATGCTGTTCGCCGGCGTGGCAAGCGCGGACTATCAGCAGGTCAAAAAGTATCTCTCCAAGAGCAGAAGCATCATCTCTAACAAGCGTAGAAGGTAACGCTCCCCAATAGCGATCATGAACGACACTCCAGCCTGCAGGCTGGAGTGTTTTTGCTGCTCAGGCCATGGAGCAATACTTGGCAGCAGAACCCGGATTAATTTTTCATAAGCGCTGTTTGGTTGAGCCGGAGGAGGAGAAGGGGGCGTTCTATAAGAGAAGGATTGGCGCATGTTGGTGACTTTCGTCAGTGAGGTAATCAAAGAGTACGTGGTAATTGTACGAAAATACACAAATTAGCTTACATACGAATTAGAGATTCGTGAATTTGTACATTTATCCCTAATTTTAGCCTCGAGAAGTGACTAAATAGGCGAAATGGAACGTGAATTGTGTATTTTTGTACAATTTACCACCAGGGAGAGACTTCAGTTTAAATATTTGAGTATATTTGCACAATTCATACTGAAGTGACCTGCTGTAAAGTAGCTTAGCGGAGTTTAGCTTCCATGTTGTGCGACCCGTCCGTCATCCTGTAGTCCCGGTGGTCCCGTCCCTACAACATCCTAGCGCCCCGTCCCGACATCCCGGCATCCAGTCGTCCGGGCGTCCCGGTATCCAGAGCCCCGTCCCAGCGTCCCGCCATCTCGTCATTCCGCGTCCCAGCATCCCGGCATCCAGTTGTCAGGCATCCCAGCATCCCCATGTCCCGGCATCTCGTCATCCCGGCGTCCCTGCATCCCGTCCTGGCGTCCCGTTCCGCCGCCCTGGCGACCCATCCCGGCGTTCCGGCGACGTATCCCGTCGTCCCGTCATCTCGTCATCCCGTCATCCCAGCGTCACGCGTCCCGTCGGTCCAGTCATCCCAGCCGTCCCCATGTCCCGTCATCCTGTCCAGTCATCCCAGCATCCCCATGTCCCGTCATCCCGTCATCCGCCGTCCCGACATTCGTTCGGGTATGGCCTGTTGTCGACCAATCCAGTTCCGTATTTTCTTAAGGACAAGTTGGAAATTTTAAACTTTAAATGATGAATGCGCTTACCCCGATGATGGCCGGAAAGCCGCACCGCCAAAGGTTCGACGGCATTTGTGCCTCTCGCGCAAATTGTGATATAAAATGCCAATGTTTTATGACAGTATAAAATAATATTTCAAAAACTATTGACGGAGCTGAAATAAATTCTTAATATAGAGTCATGAACAACAACAACAAACGCATCACGAATGACACTGAAGACAATAACCATACTAGCAATATGGGCAGCGTCGACAACAGGGTGGAATTCGATCACATGGACAGCAACTTGTCCAAACATGATCACGTAAGGGGAATCACGATGAAGGACTATCTTGCAAGCTTGACGACGGAAGGGATCAACCCCGAGACCGGGATGATCGACGAATTGTCCACCGAAGGCATGCTGGAGCTCATGAACCAGGAGGATGCCAAGGTACACGTGGCGGTGAGGCAGGAAATTCCTCGCATTGCGTTGGCCGTGGAAGCGCTTCATCATGCGCTGTCGACTGGCGGAAGAATGTTCTATATCGGAGCAGGAACGTCAGGAAGGTTAGGCGTGCTGGATGCTTCGGAATGTCTGCCGACGTTCGGCGTGGATCCATCGCTCGTGCAGGGCTATATTGCCGGAGGCGATCAGGCGCTGCGAATCCCCGTGGAAGGATGCGAGGATGACGGCGATGAAGGCAGGGCGCTGATTGATCAGATCGGCGTGACGGGCAAGGACGCGGTCATCGGAATCTCGGCGAGCGGCAGCGCGGCCTTCGTTATCGAAGCGCTTCGCAGAGCCAGCGAGTTGGGAGCTGTCACGATCGGCGTCGTAAACAACAAGGACACGAAGCTGTCGGAGGCGGCGGACATTACCATCGCTCCGGTGGTGGGCCCGGAAGTAATCGCAGGCTCCACGAGATTAAAGGCGGGAACGGCCCAGAAGCTTGTACTGAACATGCTGACGACCACCACGATGGTGAAGCTAGGCAAGACGTACAACAATCTGATGGTCGATCTCAAGGCCAGCAACAAGAAGCTGTTCGACCGATCCCTCCGAATCATCAGGACGGCGACTGGGACGGACGAAGCTACGGCGGAGCAATACTTGCGACAGTCCGAACTCGACTGCAAGCTGGCGATCATGATGATCAAGTCCGGGCTTGGAGCCGAAGAGGCGAAGAAAGTGCTGGCGAACTGCGGCGGCAACCTTAAGAGGGCTATACGTGCCTGTTCCCAAGTGAAGTAAGGTTTGCGCGAAGGGGAAGAACGTTATAGATTTATCCTTATAATGTTCTTCAACTTTTTCGCAAACGGACCCGCTGCTCTTTTATCAGAGGAGGTACAGCGGTTCGCCTGGGACGGATCGTATATATAGAATTTCAAATAAAGGGAGGATCTTGGCAATGAAAAGTAAAACTAAAATTGCTGCATCTGTGCTTGCTCTGACTTTATCCTTAGGAACGCTCTCCGCTTGCGGCTCCGGGAACAACAACGAGCCCGCCCAAACGGCGAAGCCGTCTAACACTGCAAACGGCGGAGCATCGGAGGCGAAGGACACCATCACGGCGCTTCTGCCGCCGGTATCCCCAACGTATCAAGAAAACTTTAAGCAGATGGAAGCCGACTTTAACAAGCTGTATCCGAACCTGACTTTGAAAATCGAACCTGCCAGCTGGGAAGACATGACTCAGAAGCTGGATACGCAAGTAAACGCGGGCAGCCCTCCGGACCTTGCTTTTATCGGCTCCGACGGCATCTCGAAATACGCCCAGATGGGCATGCTGCTGGACATCAAGGATCTGGTAAGCGCGGACATGATCGCGGACTACGATGAAGCGGCGCTTGCTTACATGAAAAACGGCGACGGTCTGTACGGTCTGCCGGCTTACATGGAAGTACACTCCATCGGCGGCAACAAGCAATTCCTCGAAGAAGCCGGCGTCGACTGGAAGAAAGTGCAGCAAGAAGGCTGGACGTACGATGAATTCCGCGAGGCCATCAAAAAAGGCGTCGTAAAGGAAGGCGACAAGACGTCGCGTTACGGCTTCGTATTCGCTACGGCTGGCGTAGCCTCCAAGGACTACCTCAGCATTCTGGTGAAAAACGCGGGCATGCCGTCTCCATTTACAAAGGATCTGAAATACGCATACACAAGCAAAAACTATTTGACCGTTCTGAACGCGGTTCGCGAATTGATCGACGACGGCTCCATGCCGAAGGAGCTCAGCTCCGTTGACGCCGGCAAACGCTGGAACATGTTCTTGACGGGACAGACGATGATTACGGGCAAAGGTCTTGCCGTTTTCGAAAACTCCGCGAACAAAAACAACGCGAAGATCGACGCGAAGGACGGAAGCGCGGTTGAAGGCAGCATCAAAGTGGACTATATCGCGTTGCCGCTCCCATCCTTTGCAGGTCAAGAGCCGGTCTCCCATGCGGTGGTTGACGGTTATGTCGCTTTCCGCGGCAAAAAGGATCCAACAGATGAGCATAAAGCGAATATCGCGAAGGCGGCTTACTTCCTGTCCAGCGGTCAGGTAGCCGCAACAACGAATAATGACCTGTTTGCAGCGCATATTACCAAGAGCGCCCGCGAAGCGGCAGCCAGCATGGAGTCGAATCGCAATCCGGACAATATCGCAGCTGTCGATAAGATGTTGGAGCATGCAGCTCCTGCCCGTCCTGACATCCCTGTAGAATTGGGTTCCAAGGCGATCAAGCTGGAGAACGAGGTTGTCATTCCGAAGCTGCAAGCGCTGCTTGCAGGCGAGATTACGCCTCAAGAGATGTACGATGCCGTGAAAAAAGGCGCTATCGAGGCCTTCGGAGCGGACGGAGTCGTGCAAGATTAATGAATTTCGCTCGGATAGCCGCTCTCATGCCGAGGCGGCTATCCGAATTTATAGCTGCAGGGATACTACGTGATCAAAAGCGGACTTTTTGAACGATCTCTTAAAAGAAGTAACGCGGCAAGGGAAAGGAGTCTTACTATGGCTCGTGCGTCAAACGTCAAGAATCGACTTAATCGCGGAGATGGGGCATGGGCCTACGCTTTCATCGCCATTGCGCTCGTTGTCTATGCGCTGTTCACGGCTTATCCGGTCGTGAGCGCCTTTTTGGTCAGCTTTCAAGAATACCGGCCATTAGGCTCGGAATACATTGGATTCGACAATTACTCGGGCATCTTCGCCAGCGAGCTGTTCTGGAAAGCGATCATGAATACGCTCGTTTATACAGTGCTGACTGTCCCGGTTGCATTAATCATATCGTTCGCGGTCGCGATCGCGATCATGCCGCTCAAAAAGTGGGCGCAGACGACTTTCAAGGCGATCTATTACTTGCCGGCGGTCGCTTCCGGCGTCGCCCTGTCCGTCGTATGGCTCTGGATCTACGATCCGCTTCCCGGCGGCATTCTGAACCAGTTGATCGGGATGTTGGGCATCCCTAGCCAGAACTGGTTGGGCGCCAGCTCGACCTCCATGTTCTCGCTTGTACTCATGTCCTGGCTGTCCAGCCATGGCACCAGCATCATTATTTATGTCGCGGCGCTGCTCGGCATCGACGAGAGCTACTACGAGGCGGCGGAGATCGACGGAGCGACATTCTGGCAAAAGATGTGGCACATCGTGCTGCCTTGCCTGAAGCCGACGACGCTGTTCCTGCTGGTCACCGGCGTGATCGGGTCGTTCCAGGTGTTCCAGAACGCTTATCTGATGACAGGCGGCGGTCCGGATCATTCCACGACGATGGTCGGCCTTCTGATTTTCGATACGGCATTCAAGTATTTCGAATTCGGCAAAGCGGCGGCTCAGTCGCTCGTATTGGCGGCCATTATCGGCGTCATCGCGTTCATTCAATTCAAATTCCTGGGCAAAGACGTGGAATATTAAGAGAAGGAGGGACCTGCTTTGGCACTGTTTAATAATCATCTAGGCAATCGTACAGCGAAATATACGCGCAACACCATTCTAGTCATCCTCCTTCTTCTGTTCGCCATGGCGACGATATTCCCGATCTACTTCATGATCATGTCGTCCTTTGGCGATCCCGTCGAAGCGGGAGCGGTCAGCTATTCCATCTGGCCCAGCAAGTTCTCGCTGGAGTCTTACAAGTTCTTCTTCGCCTTCAGCGAATATTCGTATCGCTGGATTCTCAACTCTCTTGTCGTAGCTACCGTGGTCATGGTGTCGAACGTTGTATTTGCCACGATGGCGGGATATGCGTTCTCGAAAATCCAGTTCCGCGGTCGCAACGTGCTGTTCGCCATACTGCTTGCGGCGATGATGATCCCTTATCAGGTCACGCAAGTACCGCTTTATATTTTGATCGTGAATATTTTCGAAATCCAGAACACGTACAGCGCTCTTATCATGCCGACGCTGGTTACCGTCTATAACATCTTCCTGGCGAAACAATTTATGGGCACGATTCCGAAAGAAATTCTGGAGTCGGCCAAGGTGGAAGGCTGCAACCAATTCCAGATTTTCGTGAAAATCATCATGCCGCTCTCGAAGACGGTTATGGCCGTTATGGCGATCCTGACCTTTATGGAGACGTGGAACACGTTCTTCTGGCCGTTCCTGGTCACGAACACGATGGATATGCAGACGATCCAGGTGGGACTCAAAAACTTCCGCTTCGCCAATACGACGTATTTCGCGCCGATGATGGCGGGCGCAACGATCTCTGCCGTGCCTATGTTCATTCTGTTCTTCAGCCTGCAGCGCTACTTCCTGGAAGGGGTAACGGTAGGCGCGGTGAAGGGGTAACGACCAACAGTTATTGGCTATTGGCGGAGGTGACTTACGATGCTTCAAACATGGAATGACCGATATACAGCCGAGGTTATTGCGTTATGGAATCTTGTGGCCGCGAGAGATGGCTATAAGGAGATGACAGCGGAGTCATTCGCGGCAATCCTGACGGAGAACCCGTATTTCGATCCGTTGTGCACGTTCGTATGGCTGGAGGGGGACCGCGTCGTCGGCTTTGCCTGCGGTTGCTCCGGCAACGATCTGCCGCTAGGCGATGTTGCGGGTTATATTACCTGCGTCCTGCTTGCGAACGAATACGCGGACGAGAGCAAGGCGGAAGCGCTTGTTCGCGCGATGGAAGCGCGATTTGCGGAGCTGGGGAAAAAACATGCGGATACGCTGTTTTTTAATCCCATGCAGCTGCCATGGTACGTTCCGGGTACGCCGGGGCACGAGCATAACAATGCTCCGGGCGTGCCTGCCGGCAGCTTGCTGCACGAGACGTTGAAGCGGCTCGGTTATATCGAACGCGCCGTTCAGTGCGCGATGTATTTGCCGCTTAGCGGCGGCTTCGAGGTGCCGGAGAGCATCCTTGCGAAGGAAGAGACGGCGGCTAAGGCCGGTTATCGCGTCGAGATGCTGGATGCGACAAAGCATACTGGCGTTGAAGAGATGTTGGAAGTACTAGGAAATCCGCTTTGGCGTGCGGAGATTGGCAAGAGTCTCGCGGACGGGACGCCGGTCGTTATCGCAGCTCAGCATGGCCGCGCCGTCGGATTTGCGGGGCCGGTCGTAAGACAGGAGAACGGCCGGGGTTATTTTGCAGGTATCGGAGTGCATCCGGAGCATGAAGGGCACGGCCTCGGCTCGAGCCTCTTCTTCCGGCTGTGCGAAGCTTTCCAGGAAATTGGCACGGATTACATGTCCCTGTATACAGGCAGCAACAACCCGGCTCTGCGCATCTACGAGCGGGCGGGATTCAGGACGGCGAAAACCTTCGCCACGATGAGAGGGGAGCTTGGACGATGAGCGATAGACAACCGATTACGATATTGGGTATTGGCGCACATGTAGGCGACGTGGAGCTGGTGGCAGGGGGCGTGCTGGCCAGCCACTATCTGAAGGGCGACAAGATCGCGACGCTGGCGCTGACCGCCGGGGAGCGAGGCGTGCCTGCGGGGCAGGACGTAAACGAATACCGGGAGCAAAAAATTCGCGAGGCGCATACCTTCGCCGGTA
The DNA here is from genome assembly GCF_003112455.1 of Paenibacillus agaridevorans. GTDB lineage: Bacteria > Bacillota > Bacilli > Paenibacillales > Paenibacillaceae > Pristimantibacillus > Pristimantibacillus agaridevorans. Next base: position 22,333 of record NZ_BDQX01000043.1, on the reverse strand, counting down.
TGCTGGGCGGCGAGGCGCGCGTGTTCGAGATTCCCGACGGCGAAATTCCGGACGATCAGGAGATCCGGCTGCGCGTGTGCGACGTCATTCGCGAGGTAAAGCCGAATATTATTATTACTCATCATTGCAACAGCATGCACAAGGATCATGCCACGACGCATCGTATCGTAAACGATGCGAGGTTTTTCGCCGGCTTGGGCGCGATGGAACGCGAGCTTCCGCCACATTTTGCGGCTAAGCTGTATTATGGGGAGAATTGGGAGGATGCGGTCGGTTATGTTCCTTACGTGTATGTAGACTTCGACCAGAAGGCGTTCGATTTGTGGATCGAGGCACTGTCGACGCATTGGTTCGTGACGGGCAGCAAATCGTTTAACTATATGGACTACTACAAGTCGCTGGCCCGCGTCCGCGGTTTGGAGGCGCGCAAGGAATACGCCGAGACGTTCATGATCCCGCCGGAGACGATGCGTCTGCGCCAGTCGGAGCTGTAGGGCGCGGCATAAAGTGATTGGAGCATGGCCAACGGCAGATGAGAGCCGTAGGGCGGCTTAGAGAGTCACGGGATGTCTCGAGGCACGGCTGAAGGCAGAAGGAGAGCCGTAGGACGGCTTAGAGAGTCATGGGATGCTTGAGGTGCGGCCAGAGGCCGACGGATTTCACCGTGAGCAGCCGGTGCGTGGTTCACGGAGAGGGAGGAGTATAAAAGAGATGGGAACGATACGCCTTGGCGTTGATCGTGTGGACGAGTACGCCGACTGGTTCCGCGGGAAGCGGCTGGGACTTATTACGTCGCCTACCGGGCTTGGGGCGGACTTCCGCTCCACGATCGATACGTTGCATGAGAAGTTTCATTTGGCAGCCTTGTTCTCTCCGGAGCACGGGGTGAGAGGCGATCTGGCCGCAGGGGCGCTTGTCGACACGTACGTGGATGAAGCTACGGGCGTTCCCGTATACAGCTTGTACCGCAAGGATTCCAAACGATTGACGCCGGAGATGCTGGACGCCGTCGATATGGTCGTCTATGATATCCAGGATGTAGGCACCCGATATTATACGTTTATTTATACGATGCTTTATGCGCTAGAGGATTGCGCGGCGGCGGGCAAACCGTTTGTCGTGTTGGATCGGCCGAATCCGCTGAATGGTGTGACGGTCGAGGGAAATGTACTTAAGGAAGGGTTCACATCGTTCGTCGGTAATTATCCGCTCGCGATGAGGTATGGGTTAACCGCAGGGGAAGTCGCGGTCATGGCGAATGCGGAGCAGGGACTCGGCGCGGAGCTCTATGTCGTTCCTTGCGAAGGCTGGGATCGGAGGGAACGCTTCACGGGTGCCAGGGGAGCCTGGATTCCGCCGTCGATGGGCATTCCGCGTTTCGAGACGGCCTTGCTGTATCCGGGCACCTGTCTGTTCGAGGGTACCAATCTGTCGGAAGGGCGCGGCACGACGGCTCCGTTCGAAATCATCGGGGCGCCGTTTGTGGACGCCGACAAGCTTGCGGCGGAGATGAACGCGAAGCGCCTGCCGGGTGCCTACTTCCGGCCGACGTACTTTAAGCCGACGTTCTCCAAGCATGAAGGGGAGCTGTGCCGGGGCGTGTACGTCCATGTACTGGACGAGGCTGCGCTGCGGCCGGTAGAGCTTGGCTTGACGCTGCTGTTTACGATCAAGGAGATGTTTCCGGCATTCTCTTTCCTGCCGCCGGTGCGGGAAAACGGCAGGCCGTTTATCGATCTGCTGTGCGGCGAATCGGGCGTGCGGGAGAGTGGGGGCGATTTGACCGGACTGCTGGGAAGGTTCTCCGAGGAAAGCCTGGCGTTTGCCGAGCGGAAGAAGGCCTTTCATTTGTATTAGCCGCTGCAGTTGCTTCCTTGTTCTTATCGGGAGTCGGGAGTTGCGCGATAGACCGGGACTGGGAGTGGGACTAGGGGGCTTGAAGAGGCCAATCGCATATCGCATCGGAAAATAGAGGGAAAAGCTCCCTCTGATCTGGATAAATCGAGCTAGGGGCTCGGCATAGAGGGAAAAGCTCCCTTTAATCGGGGTGATTCTATCCCTATACAGCGATTTGGTCTGGATTAGAGGTAGGATTTCCCTTTAAATCGCAAGCGAGGGCGGAGACGGGGACATTAGAGGGCGATTTTCCTCTTGCTGCAAAACGGTAAGGTTTGCGCTGGTGGGTGGGGGCGGAAATGTAACGGACATTCTCGACCCTTAGCCGCCTGTTTTTTTGTTAGCCGCGATTGTAACGGACATACGCGACTCTTAGAAGCTTAAAAGGGGAGAAATGCCCCTGATTTGAAGCTGTAAGAGTCGCTGATGTCCGTTAAAATCTCAATTTGTTCGATTTCTCCCCTAAGGGTTGCTGGTGTCCGTTACAATTTCGGCAGCCGGGCGTGGCTATGGTACGGGGGAAACAAGATCGCCGCCGGCATGGCCATCTTACGGGACAAACAAGATCGCCGCAAGGCGTTTTTCTCATAATTAGATTGGAAAAGCGGAGGTTGACGAGCATGCGTTATGTGGCGGGACTGGATGGCGGCGGTACCAAGACGGCCGTAACGGTTGCGGAGGAGAGCGGACGTGTTGTGCACAGGTTCACGGCGGGCCCGCTGAACTTGAACGGTCAGGACGAAGCCAGCGTGAAGGCGACTTTGCATGAGATTGCTGCGAATGTTGGATATGTCTGCGAGGGTGGCCTCGGAGACTGTGTCGCGATGGCTGTAGGAGCAGCCGGCATCAGCAACCCTACCGTAAGCGGGCGATTGACGGAAGGCTTAAGAGAGGGGGGCTTCGCAGGCAGACTGGTGCTGGTGGGCGACCATGAGACGGCGCTGTGGGGCGCCCACGAAGGACCCCACGGGATGATTCTGATCGCGGGAACCGGCTCCATCGGGTACGGCCGCAACGCGGACGGAACCGTACATCGCGCCGGCGGCTTCGGCCATCTGATCGACGACGAAGGCAGCGGCTACAGTATCGGCCGCGATCTGCTATCCGCCGTCGTAAGAGCCTCGGATGGCCGCGAAGCTCCGACCGTCGTGACGGAGCTGGTCTACGCGCGGCTTGGCCTGTCGACGGTGCAGGAGCTCGTCGGCTTCGTCTACGCCAAGGAGCGCAACAAAGCCGACATCGCCGCGCTCGCTCCGCTGTTGTCCGCCGCCTGCGAGGCGGGCGACGCCTCCGCTCTGCGCATCGCGGAGCGGAACGCGCTTGCGCTCGTCGACACGGCGTCTGCCGTCGCGGAAGCGCTTGGCCTCGCCGAGAGCGGCGAGCTTGCGCTGCTCGGCAGCGTGCTGCTGCAGAGCAGCCAGGTGCGCGCGGCGTTCGAGGCGGGCATGGCGGCGCGACACCCGCGTCTGCGATGTATCGATGCGCGGCGCGACGCGGCGCATGGCGCCATGCTGCTCGCGCTTTCGGAGCTGCGAGGCGTGTCTGCTGTGCGCGAGTAACAAAGTGTGCGGAAGGAGTGGATTGGGTTTGTTTCAGTGGAAGCAAGAGAAGTCGTACGTCTACGCAGTGGGATTGATGTCCGGCACGTCGCTGGATGGCGTGGATGCCGCTGTCGTCCGGATTGACGGCTGCGGCTTGGAGTCGAAGGTCGAGCTGGTGCATTACTATAGCCGTCCTTATGACGATGCGCTAAGGGGGCGCCTAAAGGAGCTATGCGATCCTGTGTCATCGGATGTGGCGAAGATCGCCGGCATGAACGTTTACATCGCCGAACGGTTCGCCGAGGCGGCGATCGAAGCCGTGCGAGAAGCAGGACTTCGGATGAGCGATATCGCTTTTATCAGCTCGCATGGTCAGACGATCTGGCATATGCCGGAGACGTCGCCGACCGATCCGTACCTGACTCGTTCGACGCTGCAGATCGGCGATCTGTCCGTCATCGCCAAGCGGACGGGATGCCTGACGGTCGGGGATTACCGTCCGGCCGATATGGCCGTTGGCGGACAAGGAGCTCCGCTAGTGCCCTATGGCGACCTGATCCTGTTCCGCCATCCGTCCAAGGGGAGACTGCTCCAGAACATCGGCGGCATCGGCAACTGCACGGCTATTCCGGCAGGCGCAGGCGTAGAAGACTTGTTTGCGTTCGACACCGGACCTGGCAACATGATTATGGATCAGGTGGTCTTTACGTTGACCGACGGTCAAATGAGCTATGACTCCGAGGGCGCCTGGGCTGCTCAGGGCCAGCCTGATGTGGAGCTGCTTGAGTGGATGCTGTCGAATCCTTACTTTGCCCTGCAGCCACCCAAGTCGACAGGACGCGAGTTGTTCGGAGCCAGCTATACGGCCGAGTTCATCGAGATGGCAAAGGCACGCGAGCTGGAGGCGGCTGACATAGTTGCGACCGCGACGGCTTTTACGGCGCGATCCATCGCGAATGCATGCCGCGACTTTGTCATGCCTCGCTGCCGTCTGGACGAAGTCATCGTAAGCGGCGGTGGAGCCCATAATCGCACTTTGCTGAGACAGCTTGCGGAGCTGCTACCAGAGCAGGCGATTCTGACCTCCGGCGAGCTGGGCTTAGCCGACGATGCGAAGGAAGCCGTTATTTTCGCCCTGCTCGGTAACGACTTCCTGCGAGGGATCAGCAACAATGTGACGGCAGCCACGGGAGCCTCCCGACCGACAGTCATGGGCAAGTTGGCTTTGCCATAACGGAGCAAGACTAGGGAAGCGTGACAAGAAGATTCCCCTTGTCTTGTCGTCGCACGGAGAGAGGAGAGCGGATGAAATAAGCCGCTGCAACTAAGCTTTCCTTCTCCCTGCGGCCATCAGTCGGGAAGCAAAGCGCCAGCGTTGCCTTCGGGCGGATCGGCCATCTCTGTCGTCAGCTTCGTTATTCCCCTGCCATCAAGATCGACGCGCTAAGCGTCCACATTATAAGAGCGAAGAAAATACCGGAAGAGAAAACGTACCTGTCAATAGACGCGTCTTTTTTTATCGCGCGAAGCAGTCCGGCAAAGCTAACGATAAAACAAAATGCATAAATTGGCATAAACAACGTACCTGAAAAACCGATAAATGCCTCCAATTCCATCATCGCTCCCTCTTATGAAAATACAACCGCAAACCCCACGACGGCAAGCGCCGGCATCGCCACCATCACAATGATCGCCAGTCTGCGCCAAGACTTCCTCTCCGCTATACGGAGCAGCATGTCCACCCCAAAGTACAGCAGCGCCGTAACGGCAAAACTCGCGATAACCCACCATTCGAGCTTGTCCAACTGCATAAGCCAACCGAACAAGGCGCCAAAAAACGTATGGCCAATTGCCGACAGCCCTATTCTTGCAGCGCGCTGAGGTACCCATTTGTCCGTTGCAAACTCAAGCGCAAGCGACACGATTGTACCGTACAACAATACGACAGGGTACGCGACGAACGATACGACTCCAAGCGTGGAGATGAACTGGCCGGGGGTTCCATTGTTAATTGCTGTTGCAAAAAACAGCACGCACGCGCTCCCTGCCGCAAACGAGCTGATCAACTTTCGGAGAAGCATATACACGCGACATCACCTCGCCTTTTGTTTGGAGTTCGCACCTCGCATCGCCGCTATGATTGCAAGGACTACGACCGCAGCCGCTCCCATCCACACATAAACCGAAGTCCATGATGTCGCCCCCGCATAGCGGCCATCATAAACAGCGGCAATGTAGTCGCCCTCCGGCGTCTGAACGGCAATGGTGTCTCTCGTATCCTCGCCGATTATGGCATAGTAAGCCGTGCCCTTAGGCATCGTATTGGAGAAATTGCCTCGATACGTATCCTCGCGGTCAGAGTAATGAGTTACTTTGCCGATCTTTTTGCCAATCCGATCCTCCGTGACCTTTGCATCCGTTACCGTATAACTGCCTCCGTCATACACGACGAATCTCGAATTCCAATCAGCGAATACGTTGGAAGACGAGCCGCAGCATACCAGCACGAAAGCCAACAAGAATACCGTAGTCCATTTCTTCATTAGCATCGTCTCCCGTTTCCGTTTTATCCAATCCGTTCAAAAGATTAGACGCATGTAACAAGGGATAAGTTGTTCCCAATTCTACACGGATACCCATCGTCTACTGAGGATTCAAGCTGCGATACATCTTCGCCAGCGATTGGCAGATTCTCTCCTGAATAACTTTCGAACGAAAATATCCGCCATGGGAGCCAAGCGGCGTCCAGGCCATGAGCCCTGGATTGCAAACCTCGACGTCTTCGACGACGGCATTATCGTATTCCGGGCTTAACGGCTTGAGCGGATAGGCAATCATATCGTCCTTATCATAAAAGTTGACCCATTCGCCTACGTGCTTCAACCTGAACTTGGTGGCAGGGACCGAGACGGGCTTGCCAAAATCGTCGTAGCGAAGCGTCCACAACGCCAGCGGGCTGCCCATCGTAAAGAGATGGGAGAGGGTCTCGCCTTTGACGAGCGGAGAATTGCCATGCGCAATGATGGATTGAATGCGGGGAGGCAGCTTGCGGTTCTGCAAATCGTAGAGATAATTGCTGGCTACGACTGTTCCCAGACTGTGGCCGATGAGACAGAGGGGAGCTGAAGCCCCCGCCCGTTCGGCAAGACATTGGAGCTTGCGAGCGACGCGTTCGTGGATGTCGGTATAAATATATTCATGGGGAAGCGGATTATCGGCTTGGGGAATAGGCTGGTAGGCGATCGCATCCCCGGCGAAGCTGACCATGAAGCCTCGGGCATCGATCCAATCGTCCCAGCGCAGCTTATAAGGCGCAAGCTTGCAGAGGAGCTTCTCCTCCAGTCTTTCCGTAATATCTCCCCAGTAGATACCTTCCGTCACAAGCTCGATATCGGGGCAGATCAGAGATAGACGCTTGTTCATCGCGGCAGCCAGCTCCTCGTGGAAATCCGGCTTCGGCCTGCCTATGCCGTGTATGAACCCAACCGCGATTCTCATCCCCATTCCCCCTCGTCATAAGCAGAACCGTTATCGTTCAACATATGCGGGGGATAGGCGAATGCTCCCGTTCTGAATTGTCCTAAGGTGAGAAAACCTCTATCGAGGCCTTTCGAAGATGAGCGACCTTCAGCTTTGCAAAGCAAAGCCGCTTCGGAAGCATGAGGTTGAGGTAGATATTATCGCCAACAGGAGTGATCAACTTTTAGCAAAAAAAAAAGCCCGCCAAATGGCGAACCGGTTAAAAAGGACGGGCAACTGTCAACGCTCGCCTGTCGTTATGCAGATGTGAGAAAAGTCGGCGGGTTTACAATTGAGGAGTTTCTTCCCTGTAATCTTCCACGATGACTTCCAGCTCGCCCGTCTCGGGATGGATCACAAATCCGTGAACAGGAATGGCTTTCGGGAACAGCGGGTGATTGCGGATCATACGCACGCTGTGCATGACGCCTTCCTCCGCGCTGCTGAAGCCCCTGAGGAAACGTTCCATGCGGATGCCGGCATTTTCCAGCGTCTGTACGGCCAGCGGATCGATGCCATGCTCGCTGAACTTGGCAATCATGCCTTTAGCATCCAGATTAGTCATACCACAGCCGTGATGGCCGATCACGAGCACTTCTCGTGCGCCAAGCTCATAGACGGCTACCAGAATGCTGCGCATGGCGCTTCCGAACGGCTGCGTCAAAATGGCGCCGGCGTTCTTGATGAATTTGGCGTCGCCGTTGCGAAGGTTCAACGCTTTGGGCAGCAGCTCGAAAAGACGTGTATCCATACAGGTGAGAATGGCAATTTTTTTCTCCGGGAACTTATCGGTTAAGTAGGCCTCGTATTGTTTCTCCTCGACGAATTGCTTATTAAACTCCATAAGCTGAGGTACGATAGACATGGAGCATCTCCTCGATTCTGTAGATATTTAGGCATGATGTTTAAATAGGCTGTCTTTTATTATTCATATCGTAAGCGCATACGTCAATCGCCAATTGTAAACGGCTTGAGATGAATGAGCGAATTTGCCCGTACTTGCGGGGTTTGGAAATTTCTGTTCATAGGGCATGCTTGACATGAAACCTTTGGGTGTCATATAATTCGAATGTGAAACCTTAAGGTTTCCTATTGAGCGAAATGATTAAGCATTACAATGCGAGAGGCAGGAATGTTCATGGACAATAATGGATCTTCAACGAAGCTGGAAGACGTCGTTCAGCAGGTTTTTATTGCGGCGCCGCCAGACAAGGTGTGGGAAGCTGTAGCGACCTCGGAGGGGATTGCGGCTTGGTTTATGCCGAATGATTTCCAGGCGGAGCTGGGACATGTCTTCCATCTGGAGGCGGGTCCTTTCGGGAAATCGCGCTGCGAGGTGATCGAGCTGGATCCTCCTAATCGGCTCGCGTTTTCGTGGGACAAGGACTGGACGGTGACGTTCCAGCTGGAGGAGACGGCAGGCGGCACGAACTTCACGCTGACGCATGGAGGCTGGGACGAGAATACGGCAACATCCTTCGGCGAGAAACATGCTGTCGTCCGTGAACGTATGGCTGGCGGCTGGGTCGGCATCGTTAAGAAGCTGGCCGAGTACGCAGGACAATAAAGCACATGGGGGCGCCGCAGCCTAAGGCTGATATATTCCAGGCCATTGCCGATCCTACCAGGCGGGAGCTGTTGCATCTGCTGAGCGCGGAAGAAATGCCCGTAGGAGCGATAAGCGGCCACTTCCCTATTAGCAGGACGGCCGTGTCGAAACATCTGAAGGTGCTGTCCGATGCCGGACTGGTGAAAGACCGGAAGGTGGGCCGCGAGACGCGTTATCGGCTTAACGCGGAGCCGTTGTCGGAGCTAAAGCGATGGCTGTCTTACTTCGACCGTTACTGGGAGAACAAGTTGTCCGTGCTGAAGCATTACGTGGAATCGGGAGAAGAGAGCATTGCCACAGGACCGAAACCAGTCCCGGTTAGTGACCCCGACACAAGCGAATCAGGTCTTTAGCAGCCGGGCATAAAGCTTTTCAGCCTTTGCAGGGCACAAATATACCGTGCATTCGAGGGGGATTCCCCGAGGATGCGCGGTTTTTTTATGTCAAAAACGCCCGATGAGCTGCAAAACGGGCAGGTGTGCCGGCGGGTGGGGCGGGCGGAAATGTAACGGACATTACTGCGTTGATTACAGCAAAGCTCCTTCATGGTAGAGAGCGGGATCGGTCGTGAAGAACCTTAGACGTAAGTGACGGGTTTCTGTTGCTCCTCCAATAAGTTGCGATGAAAAGCTTCCCTCTTGCATCAATGTGATAGGCTAATCATGAAAAGGGTGCGAATAGAAGGGAGAGTGGCTTATGAAACTGAATCATGTTAACCTCACAGTTACCGACGTCGCGGCCGCAAGGGATTTTCTGCAGAAGTACTTTGGATTAAAAGACGGGGGAGGGCGCGGGAATTCATTTGCGGCTTTATTCGATGACGACGGGTTGGTGCTCACGTTGATGAGAGGGACGCAAGTCAGCTATCCTGGCACATTCCATATTGGATTCATACAGGAGAACGAGGAGAAAGTGAACGAGATCAATCAACGATTGAAAAGCGACGGCTTCGACGTCGAGCCTCCCCAAAGATCGCATGGCTGGACGTTCTATGTAGAAGCTCCAGGAGGATTTACTGTAGAGGTTCTTGCGTGACAAGAATGCCGGATGGCAAGAGGGCTGGTTGTCGACGTATAGAAATTTCCTCCGAAGCAAACAATCTAATGATTAGCAGCAGAGGAGGGAATATCAGGTGAATATTCAACGAGCCCAGGAAATCGCGGATTCTCCCATAATGGAACATGTGGAGTACAACGGCGTTCGCATTTACATCCAACATGTGGATGAGCAGAACGAGACGGCCAGAATCTATCCGCTCGATCAGCCGAATCAAGAAATGGAAGTTCCCGTACGAACTCTCAGCGAACCTGATTCTCAAGTGGCCATGGAGATCGAGGAAATCGCGTGCAGGGTTCAGAGCGAGGGTTAATCGGCATTTTCGATATCCGCTGGCACAGAAAGGACCGTCAGGCGGTTTGAGCCTGACGGTCTTTGTGCAATTATAGGAAGTATAAGATTTTCGATATACTTCCTTTACATTTCTCGGAATGCAACTTGCTGATCTGCCAAAGGACGGCGACAGCCATTTCACCTCAGGTAGTACAGGGAAGCCAGTTCCTTCTCATAGACAAGCGAAGTCAAGAGATGCTGGCAGCCGTTAGGTCACGAATAGGCTATCTTCTTAGCAAACCGAGATCGAATTCCGGCACAAGGCCTTGCTTCGCGGCCCTTCCCAGCAGCGACTCGATAGCGGCAAAACCTGCCTCGCCGAGATCGCGGCTGAATTCGTTGACATAAAGCTCGATATGCGATTGCGCAACCTGGGGGGAGAGCTCCTGCGCATGGGCCATTACATAGTCGCGCGAAGCGTCCGGGCGGCTCCAGGCGTAATCGAGCGAGGCACGAATCCAATCGCCGATTGCATCGGCATCCAGATCGCAGCGGGCGATGATGGCGCCGAGCGGGATGGGAAGCCCTGTGTCGTACTCCCACCAGCTGCCGAGATCGACCAGCATGGATAGGCCGTAGTCGCCATAGGTAAAGCGGGCTTCGTGAATCACTAGCCCGGCATCGACGCGACCTTCGCGAACGGCGGGCATAATCTCGTGGAAGGGCATGACGACGATCTCTCCTACGCCACCGGGCACTTGCTGATCGGCCCATAACCGAAACAGCATATAGGCGGTGGAACGATTGCTCGGCACGGCGACTGTTTTTCCGGCGAGGCTGTCCCCGCGGAAGGCGACCGCGTATAGCGGACTTGTGTCAGTGGCTGTTTGGTCGCCTTCGGCGGAGCCCGCAATCGGCTCTCTCGTCAGAACAAGCGGACCGCAGCCTCGTCCCAAGGCACCGCCGCACGGGATCAGCCGATAATGCTCAAGCACCCACGGGAGGGCGGCGTAGGAGATTTTCATCACCTCGGGCCCTTCGCGCCGCGCGGCCAGGTGATTGGTAATGTCGATATCGGCATAAGTAACGTTGAGTTCCGGCGCACCGGGTACGAGGCCATGCGCCCACGCATGAAAGATAAAGGTGTCGTTCGGACAAGGAGAATATGCGATATTCATGTTGTTTTGCAAGCTCCTCTCAAGCTGGAAATATGGCCCCTGCGCGCTAGGCGCCGGGGCTTCTTGCTCTATTGGATGGAAGACGATGACGGTCACTCATCTCGTCGTTTCGCGATAATGAAGCAACACACTAGACTGCGGAACATAGGCTGCAGTGGCAGCTCGTAATCTGGCGAGATGCCTACCAGGCATCAGCGACCAGTAGGTGCGACTTAACCAATCAGTATCGGAGTCATCGCTCAGTGTGTGCGATTCAGCCAATCTCACGGACATCAATACTCGGAGTGTGCGATTCAGCCATTCTCTAACGGACATCATCGCTCAGTGTGTGCGATTCATCCAATCTCACGGACATCAACACCCAGTTGGTGCAATTCTGCCAACCTCTAACGGACATCAATGCCCAGTGTGTGCGATTCATCCAATCTAATGGACATGTGTGCTCAGTGTGTGCGATTCAGCCAATCTAACGGACATCATCGCTCAGTGTGTGCGATTCAGCTAATCTAATGGACATCATCGCTCAGTGTGTGCGATTCATCCAATCTAACGGACATCAGTGCTCAGTGAGTGCGATTCAGCCAATCTAACGGACATCAGCGACTCTATATTGGCGATTCGTACAATTATAGAAACGTAACGGACATGAGCGACGTTATTGGGCCCCACAATGTCGAAACGTGATGGGAAACGTGCCAATAAGGTCGCCTATGTCCGTTAGAATTCGAAATCGGCCTATATTTGACGATTAGCGTCTCTCATGTCCGTTAGCGTTTGCGCCAGCCGCAGGGCGGTTGGTTGCCTGCCTCAGGCGGTCGTTAGCACCAGCCGCCAGCCGCAGGGCGGTTGGTTCCTTGCCTCAGGAGGCAAGTACAACCCTCGCCAATGCCGTCGGGCTCGATTACACCCCTGGACCGCCGCTTTCCGCCGCAGCTTTATCCAGTCTGCGCCATGCAGATGCAATGGCGCCAAAAGCATGCTCCAACGAGCGGAGAGCATCGCCGATCCGCCAAGCCTCCCGGTCGCGCGGACCGACGGCGTTGGAGATGGCGCGGAGCTCTGCGCATGCGACGCCGAAGCTCTCTGCGGCGACCGCGACGCCGTAGCCTTCCATACCTTCGGCGGCAGCGCCCGGTACGAGCCTCCCGCGCAACTGAGCCGTCTCGGCCCGGCCCGTCGCCAGAGAGACGGACAGTATCGGGGCCAGCGCCGCTTCCAGCCCGGCGGCCTGGAGCGCCGCTGCAATTCTGGCGCTCCATTCGGCGGAGACGAGCCCGCGGGACGTGCCGAAACCAAGTTCGTCGAGCGTGAGCTGGCCTTCCGCCGTCTCTGCGCCGAGATCCGCTGCGACGATGGCATCGGCGACGACTAGCGACCCGATGGCGGCAACGCCTGGGAAACCGCCGCCGATGCCTGTGCTGATGACGAGGTCGTAATTGCCGCGCGCGAGTGCCTTAGCCGTGCCGGCTGCGGCGTAGGCAGGTCCGACGCCAGCGGCGATGACCTCAAAGCGAACGGCTGTGCTGCTGTCTATTTCGTCCTTAACAGAGGCCTGTCTTTCGTGTCTCTCATCAGTTGCTATAATATCTCCATCTCTTGGCGAGGCTCCGCAACTTGATGAGAGACCGCGCAGCACGGCATCGCGTTCGGCGTCGACGGCGGTTACGATAAGCACGTTAAGCGCTCGCCATACGCTCGCTTGAGACGAAGCTGTATTCAATGTTAGGTGATAGGAATCCATCTATCTCATTCCTCCTGCTCTTACGCGTCTTCGGGCGACGCTGTCGCATCGGTATTCAGAGGCGGGGCTGCGGGCAGCCGCACCTCGACGCAAGTTCCTGCTCCAAGCGTGCTGCAGAAGGAGAGGCTGCCCTTGTGATTGTCGATGATTTGCTGGCATACCATAAGGCCCAGTCCGTAGCCCTGGCTCTTGCTCGTAAAGAACGGCTCGCACAGTCGCGGCAAATCCTCTTCGGAGATGCCGTAGCCTTGGTCGATGACTTGAATGACGACCTCATCCTTTTCTGCAGGGGCAACACGAATATCGAGCTTGCCGCCGCCGCCCGGCATCGCCTCGATGCCGTTCTTGATGAGGTTGATCATGACTTGTTTGATCTGGCTGCCCACAACGAAAACATCCGGTATATTCTCCTCAGCCTCATAAGATAGCATAATCCCGTTTAACCGCGCCTCCGATTCCATAATCATCACGATGTCTCTGATGATGGGAACAATCTCGACCCGTGCATATTGGTTGGCTTGCGGCTTGGCGAGCACCAGGAATTCGCTGACGATCATATTGATGTCGTCTAGCTCGGACAACATGAGGTCCAGATGCGTTTCCGACAAGGTGCCGGTCTGCTTGTGCAATTGCACAAATCCGCGCAGCGTAGTGAGCGGGTTGCGAACCTCGTGGGCAACGCCGGCCGCGAGTTGTCCGATGATGGACAGCTTCTCGGAGCGCCTCAGCATTTCTTCCGCTTGCTTGCGTGACGTAATATTACGAGAGATCGTGGCGATGGCGACGATCTGCTCCTCCTCGTCGCGGATGGCAGATACCGTCATGCTGACATCGATCCGCTCCCCTGACTTGGTAAGGTGGACGGTCTCGTAATCCGTTACGGAATCGCCGTACAGCACCTTGTTCATGATGGCGAGCTTTTCGCTTGCATATTCATCGGGAAGATTAGGGGTTGGATGACCAAGCACTTCGTCCATCTTCCAACCGTACATCCGCTCGAAGGCATTGTTGACCTGAATAATGTTGTAGTCCAAGTCGACGACATGAATGGCGTCCGACGTATTATTGACGAACGACTCCAGATATTGCTTCGTGCTCTGCAGCTCGTTTGCCGTGTCCTTGAGCTGGGTCGTATATTTCAGCAGGTTGGTGCCCATGGAATTGACCCTCGCGGCCAGCAGGCCGATCTCGTCCTTGTTGCGGATCGAGATGGGGTCGCTGAAGTTGCCTATCGACATTGCGTTTACCTTGGACATAATTTCATGCAGAGAACGCAGCATATATCCTGCGATGACATAACTCGCTCCCATCGCCAGAAGCACGAGACCGAGAGAGATGAGCGAGTGGACAAGCAACTGTTGGCGCAAGGGCTTCATGAGCTCCTCTTCGTCGAATGCGACCCCAATGACATAAGGAGCACCCGTTACCACAGGGATGAAGCTTCGGATCACCTTTTTGCCGTTAGCCTCGAACTTGTCGAAGACCATCTCGTTCTTTTTGAGCGCGGTCTGAATGTGCACGGCGTCTTCGTCCGGATGGCTGTAGGTATAGTCGCCGAACATAATGTCCCTGACATCCAGATTGTAGACAGGAATATCCTTTTTCATTTTAATAATTTTTTTCTTTCCGAAAAAGTCGGGGTTGAATCCCGTAATCTCAAGCAAGCTATTCTGGAACGTAACCAGCTGTTTCACCAGAGAATTTGTACCGTCGACGAGATTGAACTTTGTTGTCTGCTGCGCGTTGACGATTGTATTAATCATGTAATTGGTGGAGCCGTCGTAATAATACCCCCACTTGTTGATCTCGTTAGGATTGGACACGGCGTAGTTGATCGGTCCGGAGTAGAAGTGCTCCATCGCCAGTCCTTCCTTTACGGTAACGGGCTTTAAGTCCATTAATTGATGGAATGCGGTATTCCAGTAATCCCATGAGCTTGAATTGAGATTCAATTCTTCCTTATTGGAGGATCGAACGGATACGATCTCATCGTCGATTCGTTGCCATAACGTAATGTCATGCAGTCCGAGCTCTTTGCTCAGGTTGATTAAGTCGTCATTGCTAATATTGCGGATATCGGGATCCAGACGCCCCTTTGCGGCTAGAGCCGCGAACCGAAGCTGCTCGGCCAGCTCGATGTCGATCTGGACGCGAACATTCTCAAAAGAATCGACCGATACGACGAGCTGCTCTGCGATGCTGCGCATCTGGCTCTCCAGTGCGACCTCTTGCGCCAGCTTCGACGTGTAATAAGAAAACCCGATATTCAGGATCAAAATGATCGCCACGATACCGGAGATCGATAAGGATAACTTGGCTTTTATGGACACGGAGGTTCCCCCTGCTATCTAAGTTGTAACTAGTACAATTAGACAATAACAGGGCAAAATCCTTTAACCCCGTCGAAACTCCTCTTCTGCCAAATATTCCAAAGCTTCCTTATAGGATTCGAAGGCCATGTCGATGGCGTCCCCCGCGTACAGGTACCACATCTCCTCATCAAAGAGAAGCGTGTAGGCTTCGCCGCCAGGGCTCAGCCACCGTTCGGTGACCGGGAGGGGCTTTCTGTTCGCGGCAGCGCGTTCCGAACCGGAGGATTCGGCGTCGGCAGGCCCGTCCCCCGATAGCGAAGCGATGGAGCGCGCGACCAGTCTCCGGAGCTCTTCCTCGGAGTAGTCGCGTATATTCACCAAACCCTTGGAATCCACGTGCACATCGCCGAGAAGACCTGCGTAGACGAAGCCGTTGCCATTGGGATGAAGGTGGTAGACGACGGTTTTTTTGTCATGGACGCTCTCTTCGAAGTGGAAGTTGACCCGCCCAAGCGAAACGTCCTTCCGCTGAAGCTCAGGAAAGGACGCGATAATATCAATTTTCTGTTGGAACGTTAGCATAACGACAGATGGCCTCCTTGGTTGGCTGCCCTAGTCGGCTTTCCTCCGCAGCGTCAGCAGCGCGGCACCGCCCAGAATGAGCAGAATCGCGAAGTAAGGCTGGCCTTTCAACATCTCGCCCATCAAGGCGCCGAAGGAGAAGACCGCGAAGAAGAGCAGGGACAGCACAGTTAGAATGTTGATCGGAATCAGCAGCCACTTGTTGCGGTTGCCGAACCAGTAAAACTCGAACAAGCCGACAGCAGGCGCGAGGATGAAGCCCGGCCACATATACTCCCAGTTGCCGAATAACATGGCGATCTGACAAACGATGCCCGCTGTGATGAGCACGCCGCCCGGGATCAGTACGCCGATGCCCTTGCGCCCCAGCACGCTGAAATACAGCCAGTGAAAGAACAGGCCAACCGGCATAACGAAAAGCGATGGCCAGAAGTAGGCAAAGATTTTGCCGGGACCAAACGACTCCCCTTGATTCAAGAGCAGGACGACACCTAGCAGGAGCGCGAGCGCGCCTCCGATTGTTTTGATATTCATGATTAAACACTCCGTTCTATTAGTATATACAACTGTAACCCTTATTCCAATCTTCAATGCGCTTGAAATCTTGTACTTGCTGGAGATTATTCGGGATGATTGAGCACCTCCCTGCCGATCTCGAAGGGGGAGGAGACTCCGTCGTACATCAGGTGCATCGTCATGCCTGCCGCCGCATGTACAAGATTGTGGCAATGATCCATCCAGAGTCCGGGATTGTCTGCGAGAAATGCGACTTCGTACACCTCGCCGGGCAGGACATCCAGCGTATCCGACCACCAGGGACTGCCGGTCGTGACTTCGCCGTTCCGGCTTAGGACAAGCATATGATGACCATGCAGATGCATGGGGTGATCGACGGCGCTTCGGTTGATGATCGTAGTTTTCACCACTTCCCCTTCCTTCACGACGAACATCGGCGTGCGGGGGAATACATTCCCATTAATTGTATCATATAAGCCGGGAACGCCGTTATAAAAAGCTAATCCGTTATCGAGCAGCATGGTGAATTCTCTGTCGAAGACGCTGTCCGGACCGAACGGCGTGTCGGCAGGCTCGCCATAATGCGAAGGATCGAAGAGGCCGCCGCTGCCGTCGATGTCCGGCACTTCGTAATCCTTTCCGCCATCAGGAGCCAAAAGCACGCCCAGCTTCTTGCTGCCGTTTACGCTTACATAGACGGGATTGTCCGGCATGATGAATGCGAGGTCGTATCGCGCTCCCGTCGTTAAGTAAAGCGCGGTGCCGCGAAGCTCGCCGGGTTTGTTCAATTCGACGCCGTCGATAGCCGTTACCCGGAAGGAGGTTCCCGTCACATGATGCGCCTTGCGCGTCCAGTTGTCCGTATTCAGGAGCCTGATCTTTACGGGCGTGCCGGGCGCTACTATCTTGCGCTGCAACGTATCGTTGTCTCCGATGGCGAGACCCCCTCCTTCCCAGACATGGGTCGCAACCGTAATGTCTTCGCCCGGCTCATCCTCTGTTGATGGAGGTTCTACGATCAACATGCCGAACAGTCCCTTCTCGACGGCTTCCTTGGAATGCTGGTGGGAGTGATACCAGAACGTGCCGACTTGCTCCGCGCGGAAACGGTACGTGTGGGATTCGCCTGGCATGACCGCGTCCTGCGTGGCGCCGGCGACGCCGTCTTCGGCGTTCGGCACGTCGAGACCGTGCCAGTGGATCGTGACGCCGTCTGCGATATCCTCGTTCACGAGCCGCACTTCGATTAATTCGCCAAGCTTCATTCGGAGCTCGGGACCGGGAATGACGCCGTTGTAGGTCCAAGCCTGCACGGCTTTGCCGGATGACAGCTTCACCTCCGCCTGCTTCGCGACCAGATCGAAGACGCGATCTGCTTCGCCGTCCCTTGGACCGGCGAGATCTGCAACCGAGATTGAAGGGCTTCCTGACGCTTCTTGGCCGGCTTCGGTCCCAGGAAGATGGCTGGCGTGCAGCAGGCCGCCCAAGGCGGAGTGACTATGATGCTTGGAGGCAGTCTCCGAGAGACCCCAATCCGGCGTACCCGTCATCATCGGCATACGGTCGGGAAGGCGGCTTTTGTCGGCCGCGATGAGGACCGGCAAGCTGATGATTACGGCTGCCGCGATGGCGGAGCCGCTAATGCGGAATCTTCTTCGCCAAGGGCGGTAGACGGTAGCTTCCGGGGAAGCGGCGGCTACCTGATTCCGGTTGGATTGATGCATCCAGAGCAGCCCGCCGAGGAAGACAAGAATCGTAATCGGCATCAATACTTTGAACCAGACGAACGGAAGGGGAGGAGCCAGGAAGAAGTAGAAGGCGCCTGCCGCCGCCAGAGCCGTCAGCTTGAACGGCATGACGAGCCCGGTCTCGGTGGCGTGCCGCCTTCTCGCGA
This sequence comes from Paenibacillus agaridevorans, assembly GCF_003112455.1. Lineage (GTDB taxonomy): Bacteria > Bacillota > Bacilli > Paenibacillales > Paenibacillaceae > Pristimantibacillus > Pristimantibacillus agaridevorans. The sequence goes on along the minus strand of NZ_BDQX01000043.1, from coordinate 4,216 downwards.
CATCCAGCTCTTGGTCCGAGCCTGCCTGCGTGCGCTGTGCGAGCTTGCGGATCCGAGGCAGCGCCGAAAGCGGAATGGAGATGGCTGTCAGCAGCAGCAGCGGCGTTCTCAGCAGGAGCCGATCCAGCCAGAAGGCGGGGTGATACGCTGCGGCCAGCGCGACGTCCGCCGCCGAGGATAGAAGCGCAAGCAGGAGCAGGCTCCAGCTCCAGAATATCAACTTGCGCGTTTTGCGATTAAGCTCTTGTTCATTTTTGCTGAATATCAGCTTGGATGACTTGTTTGCGGCAATCAAGCTCATAATTAACAGGATCGCGAGCGCTCCTTGCCCCGTATTGACGATTAAGCTGTACATCTAATAAACCCCCCGGTTATTCGAGAAATGATGCGTGCCTGTCGTGCACTTCCGATGCGAGCGCCGGCTTCATTTGGGATATGAAGGAGGCTTCTCGTCATAAAACTTGCTGTACCGTCAAAGGACGGCGGCAGCCGTTTCAACTTGGAATATAGGAAAGCATATCAATACGCCGTACTATCTCTATATTCCTCGGAACGAAACGTGCCCCGCCGCCAAAGGACGGGTTAGCCGTTTCGCCTTGACTGTATTAATCGTATCCTTCGACGTTCCTCATCGGAACGGGCGAGAGGCTTAAGCTAACCTAGACCTCGGTCGGGGGGAGAAGCGGGAGGGAATAGCGTCGTAATCGAACATGGAGTGCTACGTCCAGCTTGCTGTCGAATCCTCGTAGAACTTCGAGAAGACAAGTGGTCGAATCCGGGCGAAAACTTCCTATGATCCGACAATTTACACCTCTTGTCTCTCAGCGTGAAAGCGCTACAATTAAGATAAGAAATAGGACAGGAGGTGATAGACATGAGCCAAGATCAAGACGTGGTTCAAGAAAATGACGAAATCGTGGAGCTGATCGAAGGAGAGGCTGCTGCAGAGGAATCTGCTGCTGAAGCTATCGAGGTCGAGGCGGTGCTCGCGGAAGAAGCGGAGGAAGAAGAAGCCGAAGCGGAGGCCGAAGCCGTTACGGAAGCCGAGCTGGAGGAAGAGCTTGAAGAAGCTGCCGCTGCTTCGGACGAAGAGGCGGAGGAAGCTCCGGCAGAGGAAGAGGAATAAGGCGTCAAGGACGCAGGCAGCTAGGCTCGCGCTTGGGCTGGCCGCATCCGTGGAATGAAACCCGTACTTCGTATCAGAAGTTTATACCTATACATGCGTTGCAATCGTATCTTGCCGTATTCTGGCGGACAAGCCACGGTTCGACGCCGCGGGCTCTCGCGCGTGACAAGGCAACGTCCTTGCGCGCAGTGAGCAAGCCTGCAACCGCAAGCCGCTCTGGCGCTGATTGTATTCAGCCGCCGGGGCGGCTTTTTCGAACGATAAGTCATTGAGGTACGGGAGTCCGGAATGCATATAGCGACAAACCAATTTATAATGGCGGATGGCTGCTCCAATGGAGGGTTATTGAGTAGCGATAATATTTGTACAAATATACACAAATATAGCTGGGTATGTGCTGCATATCGATTTAATTGTACGAAAATACATAAATTTAGGTTCGCAAAGGCTCGAATCGCCGATGTGAGTCAAGGATTTGTGTACATTTGTACAATTTGCCGGTTGAGGGAAGCAAAGGCTAGTAGATTTGAGTAAAAATGTACAATTGTTACGGAACTCAGAGGGCCAAGCTATACAACACACAGCATCGTTCTAATCATGGGAAACGGGTAGCTGTTATGCTGCGCCGAATCCTGGAAGTTATTTAGCTTTATTAGCTTTAAGAGAAAAACGAAAAAAAGCTGTTGACATTGAGATATCTTTAGTTTAAGATAAATGACATGAACGAAACATAAGTAAGTTAATTATTAAAGGTTAGTAATCGGCAAGAAGCAACAAGAGACGACACTTCTGCGACAAGCAGAGCGCTATAAAACTAAAACATTATATGGAGGTTGTTCACAATGGAAAAAACAGTTTGGGCAGTAGACGCATCCCACAGTGTGGTAGAGTTCTCCGTTCGGCACATGATGATCGCGAAGGTAAGAGGTCTGTTCCACGCTTTCGAAGCGAACATTGATGCAGACGTTAACGATCTGACGACAGCGGACATCTCGTTCAAGATCGATCTGAGCAGCGTAGACACTCGTAATGGCGACCGTGACGCGCATCTGAAATCCGCCGACTTCTTCGACGTTGAGAAGCACCCCACGCTCGACTTCAAAGCGACATCGATCACGAAATCCGGCAAAGGCGAATACGAAGTGACCGGCGATGTAACGCTGCACGGCGTAACGCGCTCCGAGACGTTCGAAGTATCGTTCGAGGGCTCCGGCAAGGACCCATGGGGCAACACTAAAGCGGGCTTTAGCGCGAAAGGCGCTATTAACCGCAGCGACTACGGATTGACTTACAATGCGGCTCTGGAGACAGGCGGCGTTTTGATCGGCGACGAAGTGAAAATCTCCATCGAGATCGAAGCTTTGCAACAAGCGTAATTGAGGCAACGAAACGGGAAACGGTTTGCTGGAGCATGCTCCGGCAGACCGTTTTTTTGTTTTGTAGAGAGCAAGCGGGTGGCGATTGTGTATGAAAAAGCGAGTACAATGGGGCGCAGACGGACGTGGGCGAGCAAATGTGTATGAAAACGCAAGTACAACGGGGCGCAGACGGACATGGGCGAGTAAATGTGTATGAAAAAGCGAGTACAATGGGGCGCAGACGGACGGGGACGAGCGAATGTGTATAAAAAAGCGAGTACAATGGGGCGCTGACGGACGTGGGCGAGCAAATGTGTATGAAAACGCAAGTACAACGGGGCGCAGACGGACATGGGCGAGTAAATGTGTATGAAAAAGCGAGTACAATGGGGCGCGCAGGCTATGCGGCTTGTACTCTGGACGCAGCTCCGGTACTTTGGTAAGCTTCCTGTGTACAGGTTGCTTGAACGGATGGAGGGTCAGCACATAGAGTGCTGCACATGAACCAATTAACATGCCATGTCCCGCTTGAGGGGAAGCATGGACATGGCATGGTAGAGGAGTTTCTGCAGATGAAGACGAGCGAGACGGAGTCTCTCCGCAATATCGGCATTTTCGCGCATGTCGATGCAGGCAAGACGACAACGACGGAAGGTTTGCTGTATCTAAGCGGCCGCATCCGCCAGCTTGGAAGCGTGGACGAAGGAACGGCGCAGACCGACTCTATGGAAGTCGAGCGGACGAGAGGTATCTCGGTGCGTGCGGCCTCTGCCCGGTTCCAGCGGAACGGGACAACGATCAATTTGATCGACACGCCGGGGCACGTCGACTTCCTTTCGGAGGTCGAGCGCTCGCTGCGAGTAATCGACGGCGCGGTGCTGATTCTGTCGGCGGCGGAGGGTGTACAGGCACAGACGGAGGTGATCTGGCATGCGCTGCAAGAGAGGGGAATTCCGACCCTATTGTACGTCAATAAAATGGATCGCACGGGCGCCTCTGCCGAACGAACGCTCTCGGAGATCCGGCGCTTGCTGACACCGAATGCAGCGCCAGTGCAGGCGCCAGTCGGCTCCGAAGAGACGTTTGACGGAGTCGTGCCGATCGTATCGCTCGGATCCTTGGCAGCGGACGAGAGCCAGAGCGCCGAAGCAGCCAGTCAGCGCGCTGAAAACGCGCAAGCGAGTGCCTTTAGCGCACGTAAGTTCGCATCACGCAAGGACATCGATGGCGGACGGCAGGACGAGAAGCGGCATACGTCAAGCGACAGCGAGCTCGCGGAACTGTTCCGGCAGGCGCTCGCCGAAGCTGTCGCGGATGCCGACGAGGAACTTATGCTTCGTTACCTGGAGCAGGGCGATTTGACGGGGCAAGAGCTTGCGGAAGCCGTCCCTCGTCTGGCCAAGGAGGCGCGGCTCCATCCTGTGCTGTTCGGTGCATCCGCCAGAGGCTTGGGCATTGAACCGCTGATGGACGCGCTGATTGCACTTCTGCCGGCTCCCAAGGGCGATGCGAACGCTCCGTTGTCCGGCGTAGTATTCCGAGTGGAGCGGGATGCTGCCATGGGCAAGATTGCATACGTGAGATTATATGGAGGCGTCATTCGCAACCGGGATTCCGTCCTCAATCTAACGAGAGAGGTGGAGGAGAAGGTGACGCAGATCCGGCGCATCGACGGCGGCCGCCGGACGGAAGATGTCGGGGAGCTGCGAGCCGGGGACGTAGCGGCCGTGTA
>NZ_BDQX01000042.1 GCF_003112455.1 Paenibacillus agaridevorans | reverse complement strand
GTTTGATAAAGCCTGCTCAGAATGTGAGCCGGGAAAAGAGAATTATATTGGCACTTTTACTCGGTATACACAACCGCTCACTTTCAATCTGTTGAAAAAAGATGTGTTCGCTTCTTCAGAAACATTGCGATTTGAAAATACGGATTTGGAAGTGCCAATCGGATATAAAGAATATCTCTCCACTCTCCACGGGTTGGGTTACATGAATTATCCGCCGCTGGAGCAGCGAGTTCCCCGACACCCGGGCCTGTTTCTTACTGATATACCTTTCCGGAGAATCACTGACACGTTTAAAGATGCTGAAGATAAAGATATTATTGTTTTTGGCTCAGGGGAAATGTTCGAGCACTATTGGAATCATTACGGTGATCAGCATCGACCATTATTTATAGCTGACAATAGTTCTGCCAAATGGGATACATCTAAACATGGAATACCAATCAAAGATCCTAAGGATATTCTGACAATAGAGGAAGACAAACGACATGTAATTATATGCAGCATTCATCATAGAGCCATTGGCAAGCAATTAGAGAAGATGGGGATTCATGACTACTTCATCTATGTTCAGGATTGGAAATGGTTATAATTCCGGAGAGGAGCGACGGGTTTGAAAATTGTCCAATTGGAAGTAAAGGCAGGCACCACCATATATGCTTCTACGGGTATGTTGGGGCATGGACAGTCGGATCGTATGTCTACCTTGGATTACTATAAAGCTTTAAAAGGCAGCAGGGTAACATTATTGAACTATGAATATTATTTTAATATAGCAACATATGCTTTGGAGTTTGACGATAAATACATTAACACCTATGCTTACCACCCCGAACAAAGCTGGACGACTTATAACCATGACTTAAGCGGGACTACCTATCGCCAGAATGCCTATGAATTTAAAGGAGAAGTGTATTTTAGAATTTGTTTGAAACGAGTAGACGGAGGCGAATTTACGAAACAGGAAGAAGAGTCGATCAACGAAATTATCCGTTTCGAAACGACAATATCGGAATACGTACCTAAACCTTATTTCACGCAAGAAATTGACCAAACTGTGAGCACAATTAGAGAAAAACGAACCGTTGATTCTCTTGTTTTTGGAGTTGTATCTGATACGCATATGACTGTCAACGGAACCTGGGAAGATACTGCACATAATATAAGTTCCGTCCATCGGCAGACACCGTTCGATGCAATCGTTCATCTTGGAGATTTGACAGACGGAATGGTTCCTGCTGTTATGACGAGACGTTATGCGCAGAAAGTGTTAAGTGACTTACAGAGAAATGGAGTGCCGCTATATGTGGTCTTGGGAAATCATGATTCAAATTATTTTAATGGAAATCCCGAGCCACTGACCGACGAAGAACAATTTGAAATTTACCAGCTCCATAACGATGGAGCGGTGATTCGGCAAGACAAAAAAACGTACTATTACGTTGACTACCCTCAATTGTCGTTGAGATGTATGTTTCTGACTTCGTTTGATTACCGTGAGAAGGTGCGGTACGGTTTTTCGGACGATCTGCTAAATTGGGTTCGGGAGACCCTAACCGTTATGCCAGGCGGGTATCGGGTAGTTGTCTTCAGTCATGAGGCTCCACTGCCTGAGCTTGATTATTGGAGCGACTCTATTCGTAACGGGGAAGAGCTGCTGAATATTTTCGAGCATTACGGGATGCAGAATGGAAAACGAATAATAGCGTTTATTCATGGGCATACGCATGCGGATTTTATATATACAAAGCGGAGCTTTCCGATTGTATCGATTGGTTGCGCTAAGTGCGAGTTTTTTACAGACAAAAAACCGCAGGGTTCGGTGACGCAGGTCAGAACCATGCATACAGTAACGCAAGAATTATGGGATACGCTCATTATCAACCCGGATAAAATCGAATTTGTGCGGTTTGGAGCTGGTGAAGACCGCACTGTTGTGTGCAGGTAGACGAATGTTGCTGATGTCGAATAAGAAGGATGGAGAACATTGTGGTCAAGCTTGATAATGAAACCCTTAGAAAGCTCCAGTTGACCCAATTGGAAATGCTTGTCGAAGTGGATCGTATTTGCCGCAAATGCGGCATTTCATATAATATTATTGCCGGCACTATGCTTGGGGCTGTACGGCATCAAGGTTATATTCCGTGGGACGATGATGCCGATGTGGCGATGCTTCGCCCTGAATACACAAGATTTAGAGAGGCTTGCAAAACAGATTTGGATACAACGCGTTTTTATTTCCAGGATCATGTCTCCACGAAAGGATACCGCTGGGGATATGGCAAGCTGCGTCGTAAGAATACATTGTTTTTGAGAGAGCATCAGGAGCATATGCCTTATGAGCAAGGCGTGTTTATCGATATTTTCCCAATGGATGGTGTCCCGGACAATTATATGCTCCGTTGCTTGCATAACTTTGTTTGCTTTGCCATTCGCAAAACGTTATGGTCTGCTGTAGGCAGAGTGGCGGATGAGAGCGCTGTAAAACGTTTGGTTTATAGCTTGCTTTACCGCATACCAGAGAGATCATTGTTTAGCTGGTATGAGAAATTAATCCATACAAGCAATCGAAAAACAACAAAGCTGGTCCGTAAGCTAATGTTTCCAACTCCCAATCGGGTATTTGGATACTATCGAAAATGGTATGAACAAAGCGAAGAATATATATTCGAGAATAAATCGTTTAAAGGCATAAAAAATTATGATGAGTATTTAAGTTTTAAATTTGGCGAATATATGAAGTTGCCTCCAGAAAACATGAGGAAGGTACATCCTGTATCCCAGATTAAATTGATAGAAGGGGAAGGCGTTTATGACCAATCAAGTTAAGATTGGAATTATTGGTACAGGTAGAATCGCCAACCGATTTGTTCCCGAAGCTCGTGATTTTGCGGGGATAGGTATATGTGCCGTTTATAATCCCCGATTCTCGAGCGCTGATGGGTTTGCTGCCAAACATGGTATTCCAGCTGCGTTAAACGATTGGGATGCGTTAATGAGCGCAGTGGACGCCGTTTATATCGCTTCCCCGCATGCTACTCATTATCGTTATGTACACGATTCTTTAAACGCCGGCAAGCATGTGCTGTGCGAAAAACCGATGGTATTGTCGGGCAAGCAGGCACGAGAGCTTTATTCGCTTGCTGAGAACAAGTGTCTGGTCCTGATGGAAGCGATAAAAACAGCATATTGCCCGGGATTTATTCAGGTCATGAATCTTGCCCGAAGCGGAGCTATTGGTGAGATTCGAGATGTTGAAGCTACGTTTACCAAGCTAGCAGAACCGGAGCTAAGAGAAATGACTGATACAGAAACCGGGGGGAGCTTTCTGGAACTGGCGAGCTATACCCTGCTCCCGATTATTAAGCTGCTAGGGCCCCATTTTCGCGAGGTGAGATTCGATAGCTTTTACGGAGAGCATGGAGTAGATCTGTACACAAAAGTTTTTTTTAAGTATGACAGCGGATGGGCTACCTCCAAAACAGGCCTTGGCGTCAAATCCGAGGGGCAGCTTATTATATCGGGAACAAAAGGATATATCAGGGTTGGTGCTCCCTGGTGGAAGACACGAGCTTTTGAAATCTGTTTCGAAGATGTTTCGCTTAACCAGAAGTTTACGGTGGAATATATTGGAGAAGGTCTGCATTATGAGATTAGTGAATTCATGACGGCCATTAGCCGATATAAAGAGTATGCGAGTCTGCTTAGTCCACAAGAGTCAATTGCATTGGCTGACATAATTGAGGCTCGGATGATTGATAAAGAACATGACACTGGAGGACTGAAAACATGAACATTCTTTGCAATGATAATACGAAGCCCTTTTTTTATTGCCCGATTTGCGATAAGCTTCACGGTAAATATAATGATTTTGGATACTATAAAAGGGAGAATGCGCAGTGTCCCGAATGTCGCTCTCGAGAGACATAGGTTGTTATGGATGTATTTGAAAAACAAAACTGCTTTTTTTGAAGAGAAGTTAAAGGTTCTGCATTTCGCACCGGAGAAGTGTTTGCAGGATAAGTTTAAGCTGTTACCCAACCTACAGTACATAAGCGCAGATTTAATGTCGCCACGAGCTGATGTAAAAATATGTGCTAGAGCATATTCCTAATGATGCGAAGGCAATGAGCGAATTAATGCGCGTCATGAAAAAAACAGGCGTATCTCTACTTCAAGTCCCTATAGATATGAAGCTGGAGGAGACCTTCGAAGATCCGTCGATTGTGACTCCTGAAGGATGATTGGCTGCATTTGGCCAGGATGATCATGTTCGAATTTATGGAAGGGACTTTGCAAGCAGGTTACTTAAAGCAGGATTTTTTGTGGAAATTGAGCAGTTTGCCAAAGAATTTAGTGACAATGAAATTGCAATGTATGGATTTCTTCCGCACGAAGATATTTACGTATGTACCAATAGATAATAACATCCAGTGATTCTAATTCAAAGCGAGTGATAAATATGCCCTATCCTAAAGTTTGGGGTCACAGAGGAGCATCGGGCTATTCTCCTGAAAATACAATGGAGGCTTTTCAGCTAGCTATAGAAATGAAAGCTGATGGGGTTGAGTTAGATGTTCAGTTGTCAAAGGATGGTCATTTGGTTGTAATACATGATGAAACAATTAATCGTGTGAGTAATGGAAGTGGTTGGGTGAAAGATTTCACTTTGGTAGAGTTGAGAGAGTATAATTTTAACAATAACTATCCTTTGCATAAACATGTCTACATCCCCACGCTCGAGGAAGTATACAGCCTATTTAAAGGGACGGGGATGCAACTCAACGTTGAGTTAAAAACGGGAGTTGTATTCTATTACGGGATTGAGGAAAAGGTACTGGAGTTGACAAAACGGATGGGTATGCTTGATATGGTTATATTCTCTTCGTTTAACCATTATACAATAAAGAAAATTAAAACCCTTAATTCTAGTGCGAAAATTGGACTTCTCTATAGAGATGGCTATATTGCTATTGCTGAATACGGTAAGCTCCTTGGTGCAGAATACATTCACCCTCCAGCTTATGGGTTAAACTATCCTGACTTAGTGAAAACTTGCATAGATAAAGGCTTGCGTATCAATGTGTGGAATGTTAATGACGCTGATTTAAAAAAATGTTATGAATTAGGTGTCAATGCTATTATCACTAATTATCCCGATCGTTCGAAAAAAATAATCGAAGGATTTGAGCCTATTGAAAAATAATGCGAAAATTTCAATTATTATTCCTGTGTATAATGTGGAGAAGTACATTGAAAAATGTCTCAATAGTATTATCAATCAAACGTATAAGAATATTGAAGTTATTTGCGTTAATGATGGATCTACAGATAAATCAGGAAATATTTGCGATGAATATGCGGCGAAAGACCATCGTTTCAAAGTCATTCACAAAAAAAATGGAGGAAACGCTTCGGCCGTAAACATGGGATTGGAAAATTTCTCAGGAAAGTATGTTGGTTTCGTAGATCCTGATGATTGGGTAGAACATAACTGCTTTGAGGACGCATACAAAGAAATTGTTAAGTATAATGTGGATTTTGTTTGTTTTGGGTGGGTGAAAGAACAAAGTGAAAAAAGTGAAATCATAGTTAATAAGTCGGAAATTGAGAATGGTTTGCTTAATCGCGACCAAATTTTGCGTTATACCTTTATTAGAGATGTTTACCCTGCATTTAGTGCATACCGTTGGAATAAATTATTTAATTCGAAACTATTTAATTGCGAACAGCGGGGGGGCTATGGTATACGCGCATGTGAAGATCTGAAAGTGGGCAGTGATGTATTGTTTTTTGCTGAATGCATAATAAAATCGAATCACGCTCTGTTTATTAACAGGGCTTATTATCATTACTACCAGAGGGCTGATTCTCTGTTCCATTCAAAAGATCTTGAGAAAAGGAAGGGAAGTTTGATTTCATACAGCCGAGTCTTGGAACTTTTTGAACGCAATGGAATCGAATCGGATATTCAAGTTTGGGTTAAACGTTTTTACGTATATCATGCTAGTGTACTTGCAGAAATTGCTATAGAAGAAAAAAAGTACCCCGAACTTATTGTTCTCCAACATGAAATCAGGAAGTACTTACCGGAGTATGTAGAAACGAATTCTCTATACGCTGAGAGAATAGCGAGAATTAATAACATACTTAACTATAACACGTAATGGTTAAGTGACGATTTATGTGTAGAGGGTGAAGTTATGCCGTTAGATTCAATTGTAGTTTATAGAGATAATTTATTGCCAATTTCGGAAACATTTATTTTCGATCAAGTAGAGAGTCTGACGAGGTTTAATGCCTATTATGCAGGTTGCAGATTTGTAAAAGGAATTAAGTTATCCAACGAGAGTACTTTTGTTATAAATAAGAAAAAAGGATCTCGATTTGGTATATTGCTAGAATCATTATTTATAAGATACGGAATTTCTTCAAAATTTAATAATAGGTTTAATATTATTCAGCCTAAGTTGGTTCATGCACATTTTGGAGTTGGTGCATCAAATATTTTACCTTTTGTAATGAGGAAACGCATAAAGCTTATTGTGACTTATCATGGGTTCGATGCGACTACTACTGATAAAGCAGCACGGATGTCGTTTTTCGGGCATCGTCTCTATCTCTTAAGAAGAAATCAATTAATTGAATATGTCAGTACATTTATCGCAGTTTCTGAATTTATAAAGAGAAAAATGATTGAGCAAGGCATTCCTTCCGATAAGATAATTGTTCATTATACAGGAATTGATTTAGAAAAATTTCTAATCGACTCTTCCATAGTAAGAGAAAAGATAGTTTTATTTGTAGGGAGATTAGTCGAACAAAAAGGTTGTTATTATTTATTAAAGGCTATGAAAGAAGTGCAAAAGAAGCACTTGAATTGCAAGTTAGTTGTAATAGGTGATGGCCCCCAACGTTTACACCTAGAGGAATTATCACACAATGAGCAAATAGATAGTATTTTTTTGGGTTCTCTAACTCATAAAGAAGTTAGAAAATGGATGAATCGATCAATGATTTTTTCAGTTCCTAGTATCAAAATGGAAACTGGTGCAGAAGAAGGTCTCGGTATGGTGTTTGTTGAAGCGAACGCTATGGGACTACCTGTAGTAAGTACAGCAACAGGAGGAATACCTGAAGTAATTGAGCATGAAGTTACGGGCCTACTGGTTAAAGAAAAAGATATACGAATGATTACTGATTCAATAAATACTTTGCTATCCAATAGGGATTTATGGGATAAGATGAGTATGAATGGAATAAAAAGAGCTAAAGAACTTTTTGATATTCGTCTACAAGCTAATAAGTTGCAAGATATTTATCAGCAAGTTATTGAACGATAGTATTTTTTATTTGTGTAGCTTAATCCTCAGTGCTAGTGAAGTCAATACTAATCAGGCAACTGATACAAATTGATTTTGAAAGGAAATGTCTCAGTGTATAATTCCAAAGAACCGATAGTGACAGTTTTAATGCCGGTATATAATGGTGAAACATTTTTAGAAGAAGCAATAGAAAGTATTCTAAATCAAACATATCGGAATTTTGAATTTTTAATTATTAATGATGGATCAACTGATAACAGCGCGAATATTATTGAGAAGTACGACGACCCAAGAATCCGGTTCATTAACAATGAAAAAAATCTTAAGTTATATAACACATTAAATAAAGGTATCTCCTTAGCACGAGGAAAGTATATTGCACGTATGGACTGTGATGATATAAGTATGCCAGATCGACTTGAAAAACAGCTAGCATATATGGAAGATAACCCGGACGTGGGTATAACATCAGGGAATTTAACGCAATTTATAGGACAAAGTGACTACATTGAGAGGGTTGAACACGAGGAGATACGGTTCAGACTTCTCTTTTATTGTTGTATTGTTCATCCTACAGTCATGATGAGAAAGGATTTTGTAAAGGAGAACAATCTTTTATACAAGCATTCTGGTGCAGAGGATTATGATCTATGGGTTCGAGCAATACAATACTTTAAAATCGAAAAACTGGACGAGTGTTTTCTATATTACCGTTACCATAACAATCAACTAACTCAAACTAATACAAAAGAAATTAAGTATTCAGCAAATAGTATAGTTCAAACTCAATTATCAAATTTGAACATCTCTGCTGATCGTATTGACTGGGAGGCACATGAGGCAGTTGCTCAGAATATTGCAGCAAAGTCTAGAGGGGATCGGTTAAGAGGAATGCTCATCTTACCTGATAAAGTAGCACCTACGGTAGAATGGATAAACTATCTGATTGCTCAGAACCGGGAAATGAACATTTATAATTTTCTCTTTGAATCACATCTTAATCAGGTGAGAAGAGATATACTTCTTTTTCAAGAAATGCTGAGAGAGGTTATAAAAAACGCTAAAGGTCGGAAAGTCTATCTCTTTGGCAGTGGTAAAGCCGGAGAGGTATTTTTGGATTATTTTAATAAAATTGGATTTGCTGTATCGGGATTCTTAGATAACTCCCCAACTAGATGGGGACAAACAGTACAAGGCATTGAGGTTCACAACCCCGATGACTTACTCAATCACAATAATGATCTTTTCATTATTATTGCAACCTGGACCGTTCGCTTTAGAATAGATATGATTCAACAATTGAAAAATATTGGACTTGATAAAGATGCGGATTTTACGGATCTGGTACCTGAATCTTGAATAGGAGGAGATCCTGATGCCCAAAGTATCGATTATTGTTCCGGTTTACAACGTGGAACAATTTCTTGACCAATGCTTGTGCAGCCTAACTGCTCAGACATTGAAAGATATAGAAATTATTTGTGTGAATGACGGTTCCAAGGACAGCTCATTGAACATTTTAAATGAGCACGCTGCCCGGGATAAACGAATAAAAGTTGTTGATAAAATCAATTCTGGTTATGGACACACAATGAATGTAGGAATCGCTCATTCTGTCGGGGAGTACATAGGCATTGTGGAAAGCGATGATTTTGCGTCGGCTGAAATGTTTGAGGAACTTTATGCTATTGCAAACCGTCATGATACGGACGTTGTGATGTCTAATTTTTTCCAATATCGAACAGATACGGCACAGGGATTTTATAATGAAAATTTCAAAGGCTGCCCATACGACAAAGTTTTTTCTCCACGTGAGGAAGAGCAAGTGTTCCCAACTAGTCCGAGAATTTGGAGCGGCATTTATAAACGGAGCTTTTTGAATAGGCATCATATTGTTTTTCATGAGACGCCGGGAGCCTCTTATCAGGATCTTTCTTTTTCATGGAAGGTGTGGTTCGAGGCCCTGAAGGTTTATATTACTCCAAAGGCCTACTTGTATTATCGTGTGGACAACGTTAATTCTTCGGTTAATGCGCCTGGAAAGGTTTTTTGCGTTTGCGATGAGTTTGCTGAGATGGAGCGGTTTATGGAGAACCAACCGAGTAAGTCAAGCGAGCTCGGCGAAGTTTTTTTTGCCAGCAAATACAAAGCATATAAGTGGAACTATGAAAGACTGTCCATCGCATTTCAGTATGCCTTTTTGCTCAGAATGGCCGATGAGTTCCGAAGGGATAGCGAAAGAGGTTTTATATCCTCTCGTTATTTAACATCGGAAGAACTTGACGAGTTTAAAGAGATTATAAGCAATACCGAAAACTATTTTCATAGAACCTCAAAAAATGATAAAGATCCCCGATTAATGCTAAGCTCCAAGCTGAACGTACAGATTTATTGGAAAGCATTCTGGGATACGGTTGGGCAGTTCGAGAAAACGCTTATTTATGGAGCAGGCCGAATAGGTCAACGCTTGACCAATAGGTTAATAGATGAGAAGGCAGGAAAAATGCTCGGATTTGCAGTCTCCGACAGCTCCGATAATCCCGAATCGCTATTAGGATTTCCTATACGCCCAATCAATCAATGGAGAGATCGAGCCGAGGATTGTTTAGTTCTTGTTGCCATCCGCGAGCGAGATCAATTTGAAGTGTTTAATACATTAGGGTCTTTAGGGTTTAAACATATTGTTTCGGTTGACTCTATCATTAACAGTGCATTAATAGACTCCATGAAAGAAACCGATAATAGGGATAAACCTTAATGCGGGGGAGATTGTTATGAAAGCTATACTGATGGCTGCGGGCAAGGGAACCAGAATTTCAAGAATGATAGCAGAAGTACCGAAAAGCACGTTGCCAATTAGTGGCGTCCCGCTTATACGACATACCGTAAGCATGCTTCTGGGAGAAGGAATGGAAGTTAGCGTATGCGTAGGCTATCAAAGTAACAAAATTATGGAGGCACTAGAAGGACTGCCGGTTACTTTTTATCATAATCCGCTATACGATATTACGAATAGTATCGTTAGTTTATGGTTTGCTAAACAAGAGATTAACGATGATATGCTGCTGTTGAATGCGGATGTTTATTTTTCCAAGGATATCCTGATTAAAATGTTGGAGGATCAGCATGAGGCTGTTGTTGCGATGGATACCAGCCGTGTGGAAGTCGGCGATTATTTCTTCAAGACGATTAACGGATGCGTGAAGAAATACGGGAAAGATTTACCCATTACGGAACGCAATTGCGAGTATGTCGGGATGGCCAAGGTGAAGAAGGACTTCACAGAAACGTTCTGCCGCCAAATGGACAACCTTATCTATACGCAGCAGCATGGCAGATGGTGGGAGGAAGTTTTGTACACCATGACAGCAGATGAAAATATATACACATTGGATGTTAACGGGCTTTTCTGGTCTGAAATTGATTATTTCGACGATTATGAGCGGATATTAATGCACATTGAAAGCAATGGACAGTGATGGTGTTGCTCGGGGAGGTTCGCACAATTTGAAACCATATAAAGTAGGCTATATTGCAGGTGTGTTCGATTTATTTCATATCGGACATCTCAATGTTTTGCGGGCGGCCAAGGAGAAATGCGAATATCTTATTGTAGGCGTGCTTGTGGATGAATTGGTCTTCTACTTCAAGAAAAAAACGCCGTTTATTCCGGGAGACGAGCGTTTGCAAATTATCGAGTCGATAAAGCTTGTAGATAGAGCGGTACCTGTTTCGTCCTCTAACATTGACAAGATGAAAGCCTGGGAGTTATATCAATTCGATTGTTTATTTTCAGGAGATGATTGGAGAAACGAGCCTAGTTGGATTGAGGATACAAAAAAGCTGAATCAAGTGGGCTCCAATATCGAGTTTTTCCCTTACACAAAAGGAACAAGTTCTACACAAATTAAAAAATTGATTGAACAATCCATTTTGTAAGGGGGGGCATCGTGACACATTACGACTATCTCATTGTCGGAGCGGGGTTGTTCGGTTCGATTTTTGCATACGAAGCGAAAAGAAAAGGCAAGCGATGTCTTGTCATTGAAAAACGAAAGCATATAGCGGGCAATATCTATACGGAAAATAGGGAAGGAATAAACGTCCATGTTTATGGTGCGCATATCTTTCATACATCGAATAAGTCCGTTTGGGAATATATCAATCAATTTGCCGAATTTAATCACTTTGTAAACTCTCCAATGGCCGTTTACGAGAAAGAGTTGTATAATTTGCCCTTCAACATGAATACTTTTAGCAAAATGTGGGGGGTAAGGACGCCTGACGAGGCAAAGAGCATAATTGAAGCCCAAATAAAGGAGGCTGGGATAGATAATCCCCAAAACCTTGAACAACAGGCAATTCGTTTAGTGGGAAAAGACATATACGAGAAATTAATCAAAGGATATACCGAGAAACAGTGGGGAAGGAAATGCACAGAGATCCCCGCCTTCATCATAAAGCGCTTGCCTGTAAGATTTACATATGACAATAACTATTTTAATGATCGTTATCAAGGAATTCCGATCGGTGGATATACTGGGATTGTAGAGAAGATGCTCGATGGTATCGACGTTAAACTTAATACAGATTATTTCGAATTCATTAAATCAAACCCGGGAATCGCGAGCAAGACAGTGTTCACAGGGCCGATCGACAGATATTTTAATTATCGGTTTGGCGATTTGGAATATCGAAGTCTTCGTTTTGAAACGGAAACGCTTGATAAAGATAATTATCAAGGTAATGCAGTAGTCAATTACACGTCGGCGGAGATTCCATATACACGTATTATTGAGCATAAGCATTTTGAATTTGGTCAACAACCACGTACGGTCATTACACGAGAATATTCTGAGGACTGGACTAGGAACGACGAGCCGTACTATCCGATTAATGATACTCGAAATAATGATCTCTACCACAAGTATAGTGAGTTGGCAGCTCGTGAAGGCAATGTCATTTTCGGAGGTAGGCTAGGGCAATACAAATATTACGATATGGATAAAGTCATTGAAGCGGCTCTCGCAGCTGTAAATAATGAACTTGGGCAGATTCTCGAGTAAAGTGGATAAATAGGCATATAGCAAATTAGCGAAGCAGGAGAACCTTAATGAAGACTTTATCTCTAGTGATGATAACCAAAAATGAAGAAGCGGTGCTGGGTAGATGCTTGGACAGTGTCAAAAGTCTGGTTAAGGAAATTGTAATTGCCGATACAGGATCGAAGGATCTTACGAATGAAGTTGCAGCGACATACGGTGCGAAAGTGTTTGAATGCGAATGGAATCAGCATTTCGCGGAGGCGAGAAACTTCGCAATTTCCAAAGCAAGCGGAGACTGGATTCTTGTTCTAGATGCGGACGAATACATCTCCAACGATTGTGCTGCAGCCATAAGTGCGTTTATTAATAAGGGAGATGCGATAGGTCGAATTAGACGAATCGATAAGTTCCGCAGCAAGGATGGAGTATCATATGCCAGCTCTTACATATCGCGTCTCTTTCCGAAGCATGTCCGTTACCAGGGCCGAATCCACGAACAATTGGACTCCAGTCTCCCAAGAGTCACGCTGCCTGTCGAGGTACAGCACGATGGTTACTTTGAGACGACGCGATCTGAACGCAACATTCCGTTGCTTCTCATGGAGATCGAGGCCGATCCGGCTAATCCTTACTACCATTATCAAATAGCCAAGGAATACCGTGGCTTAGAGAAGCATGAAGCTGCGCGTCAACACTTGCAAACCTCTTCCTCACTACTAACTAAAAGAGAACTTTATTATCCGAACGTCATCGTTGATTATTTATACGCCATGATGGCTACTAAACAAATGGAAATAGGGATTCAAGTCATTAATGAGAATCAACAGCAGTTAAATGACTTCCCAGACTTTCATTTTGTACGAGGCCAGTTCTATTTGGATCTACTCCTACAAGATACACAACGCTATATACATCTGTTCCCGGAGATAGAAAAGGCCTATCTTGAATGTCTGCGGATCGGGGAGTCCAACAAATACGAAAGCGTCATGGGGACGGGCAGCTACTCGGCTTTGCACAACCTTGCCGTATTCCATGAGGTTACGGGGAATATGAATAAAGCGTTGGATTACTACGAGCAAGCCTCCCATTTTTCATATGCTCCTTCCATCGAGAGACTAGCCCAATTGAAGAGAAATTAGTTTTCTGAAAATTCACAAATAACTAAAAACTATTTTGATCTAGGTTCCCGCATATGATATAATAAGAGCATGTAAAGGAGGAATGCCCCATGAATTACAACATTCGAGGCCAACGTTTTCAGGTTACAGATGCTTTGAGAGAATACGTCGAGAAGAAGCTTAGCCGGTTGGAACGATATTTCGAATCACCTATTACCTCCGAAATTAATGTCACTCTCTCCGTCACGAAGGCACAGCATACGGTAGAGGTGATGATTCCGCTAGTTGGCGTTATGCTTCGCGCCGAAGATAAGAGCGAAGACATGTATGCGTCCATCGATATGGTGGTGGATAAGCTGGAACGCCAGATTCGCAAGTACAAAACCAAAGTTAATCGCAAATTCAGACAGGGCAGCGGAGTGAGAGCCCTGTTCCGAGAAGAAGGCTCCGCAGTCAGTGTGCTGGAAGAGGAAGAAGATCTGGAGCTCGTGCGCACGAAGCGTCATATTCTGAAACCGATGGATGTGGAAGAGGCCATTTTGCAGATGAATATGGTTGGACATAACTTCTTCGTATTCGCCAACGCGGAGAGCAAGGAGGTCAACGTCGTCTATCGACGCAGCGATGGCAAATACGGATTAATCGAGCAAGGCTAATCCATAACAACCGCGAGCCCTGTCTCCATAGTGGAGCAGGGCTTTTTTGCGCCTTGCCGCAGGTGCATTGCGACAGGGTCTACAAACTGTTACAATCTTAAACAAATAGACCAACTACCGAAAGGGGAAAACCATGCTCGGACTGGTGAAAAAAATATTCGGAGACGCGAATGAGCGCGAAGTAAAGCGCCTCATGCGGACGGTAGAAGAGATTAATGCGATGGAGTCGAAATTTACGGCTTTGTCTGATGAACAATTACGCGGCAAAACCGATGAGTTCAAGGCGCGCATCGAAAAGGGCGAGGAACTGACGGCTATTCTGCCGGAGGCGTTCGCTACGGTACGGGAAGCTTCGAAGCGTACGCTTGGCATGCGCCATTTTGACGTGCAGCTTCTTGGCGGTATGGTGCTCCATGAGGGTAAAATATCCGAGATGAAAACCGGTGAAGGTAAAACGCTCGTCGCGACCCTCCCCGTTTACTTGAACGCATTGCTCGGCAAGGGTGTTCACGTCGTTACGGTCAACGGCTACTTGGCTGAGCGCGATAGCAAAATCATGGGCGAGCTGTATAATTTCCTTGGAATGACAGTGGGCTGTAACCTGCATGGGTTGTCGCATTCGGAGAAACAAGAGGCTTATGCCTGCGACATTACTTATGGCACGAACAATGAGTTCGGATTCGACTATTTGCGCGATAACATGGTTCTGTACAAGGAACAGATGGTTCAGCGTCCCCTGTACTACGCGATTATTGACGAAGTGGACTCCATCCTCGTCGACGAAGCGCGTACGCCGCTTATTATTTCCGGACAAGCAGCCAAGTCGACAGAGCTGTATCATGCTGCTGACCGCTTCGTGAACAAACTCAAGGTCGAAGAAGACTATACGGTCGATATCAAGCTTCGCAACGTTATGCTTAACGAGCAAGGCGTAGAGAAGGCGGAGCGCGCCTTCAGCATCGAGAACCTGTTCGATCACGCCAACGTGCTTATTAACCATCATATCCAACAAGCGCTCAAGGCTAACGTTATTATGAAGCGGGACGTGGATTACGTCGTTCAAGAGGACGAGGTTGTTATCGTCGACGAGTTCACGGGTCGTCTCATGTCCGGCCGCCGCTACAGCGATGGTCTGCATCAAGCGATCGAGGCCAAGGAGCAGCTCAAGGTACAGAACGAAAGCATGACGCTCGCGACGATCACGTTCCAGAACTACTTCCGGATGTATCGCAAGCTGGCGGGCATGACGGGTACGGCGAAGACGGAGGAAGAAGAGTTCCGCCGGATCTACGGTCTGGACGTTATTCAGATTCCTACGAACCGCTCTATGATTCGTAAGGATATCCCGGACGTCGTGTATAAGACGGAAAACGGCAAATTCAAGGCCGTCGTAGAAGAGATCGTGGAGCGCCACAAGAACAACCAGCCGGTCCTGGTCGGCACGATCTCCATCGAGAATTCGGAGAAGCTGTCCGATATGCTGAAGCGCCGCGGTGTCCAGCATAAAGTGTTGAATGCGAAGTTCCATGCCGAGGAAGCTGAAATTATTTCGCGTGCTGGTCAATACGGCGCCGTTACCATTGCGACCAATATGGCGGGACGCGGTACGGACATTTTGCTGGGCGAGAAGGTGCCTGAGCTTGGCGGTCTTCATATTATCGGTACGGAGCGCCACGAAAGCCGCCGGATCGACAATCAGCTGCGCGGACGCGCGGGACGCCAAGGCGACCCAGGTTCTTCGCAATTCTATCTGTCGCTGGAAGACGAACTTATGCGTCGCTTCGGTTCGGAAAATATTATGGTCATGATGGACCGTCTCGGTCTGGAAGAAGATCAGCCGATCGAAAGCCGGATGATCTCCAAGGCCGTAGAATCCGCTCAGAAGCGCGTAGAGGGAAGCAACTTCGATACGCGGAAGGTTGTCCTGCAATACGACGACGTTATGAACCAGCAGCGCGAGGTTATTTATAAGCAGCGCCGTGATATTCTGGAATCGTCCGACATTCGCAGCGAAGTGATGGATATGATCAAGCCGGTCGTCGAGCGTATCGTTGAAGCGCATTGTGCAGAGGATATTCCGGAGGATTGGGATCTGCAAGCCATCGTGGATTATGTGCACGCCAATCTGCTGGATGACGGCTCCATTACGAAGGAAGAGCTGTGGGGCAAGGAGAAGGAGGAGATGTCCGAATTCATCCTTGGCAAGGTCGTTGCATATTATGACCAAAGAGAAGAGCAGCTTGGCGCCGAGACGATGCGCGAATTCGAGAAGGTTGTCGTGCTTCGCGCGGTAGACAGCAAGTGGATGGATCATATCGATGCGATGGATCAGCTTCGCCAAGGTATTCATCTCCGCGCATACGGCGGTACGGATCCGCTTCGCGAATATCAATTCGAAGGTTTCGAGATGTTCAAGGCGATGATCGAGACGATCCAGGAGGAAGTCGCCAAGTATATCATGAAAGCTCGCGTAGAGAGCAACCTGGAGCGCCAAGAGGTCGTGAAGGGCCAAACGTCGTCGACTAGCGGCGGTGGCGAGAATACGGAGAAGCGGCCCGCGAAGCGCGAAGAACGCGTCGGACGCAACGATATGTGCCCATGCGGCAGCGGCAAGAAATACAAGCAGTGCCACGGAAAGTAATTATGTAGTTGAAAAAATAAAGGTTCAAAAGGCGAGGCGATCAAAAGCGGACTTTTTGAACTACCAGATTGAAATAAAGGTTCAAAAAGTCCGGTTTTCAGCACCGAGAAGGTTGGATGAAACTAGGAAATGAGGAGCGGAGCGTAGCAGAGCTACGTGAGCACCGGAAGTTCCGGTTGAATTCAAGATTCGACGTCGAATAAACTTCTTGGGATACTTCGTGATCAAAAACGGACTTTTTGAACTACCTTATATTGAGGAGAATCGTGCCATGTTGGATATTAAGGTAAAACAGGATCTACGCGAGATGGCCAAGCGACTCCAAGAGCTCAGGGGGTCTCTTTGACCTGGATCTCAAGCAAGAGATCATCGCGAACTTTGAGGAAAAAATGTCGATGCCAGACTTCTGGGACGACAATGAGCGGGCGCAGGGCATTATCTCCGAGCTGAACGCCGTGAAGTCGGTCGTGGAACAATACGACCGGATGAATAACGATCGGGAAGAGCTGCAGATGATGATGGAGCTGGTAGAGGAAGAGGGCGACGAGTCTCTCGAAGCCGAGCTGGCGCAAGGCGTCGAGGCTCTGCTGACGAAGGTTGGCGACTTCGAGCTTCAATTGTTATTGAATCAGCCTTACGATAAGCTCAATGCCATCATCGAGCTTCATCCCGGCGCAGGCGGCACGGAGTCGCAGGACTGGGGACTGATGTTGTACCGGATGTACACGAGATGGGCGGAGAAGCGCGGCTTCAAGGTCGAGGTGCTGGATTACCAGGACGGAGACGAAGCGGGCATCAAGAGCGTATCCAT
This sequence comes from Paenibacillus agaridevorans, assembly GCF_003112455.1. GTDB lineage: Bacteria > Bacillota > Bacilli > Paenibacillales > Paenibacillaceae > Pristimantibacillus > Pristimantibacillus agaridevorans. The sequence goes on along the minus strand of NZ_BDQX01000042.1, from coordinate 10,031 downwards.
CCTGATCAAAGGATATAATGCTTATGGCTACCTCAAAGCGGAGAAGGGCGTGCACCGACTCGTGCGAATCTCGCCGTTCGACTCGGCTGGAAGACGTCATACGTCATTCTGCTCTCTCGACGTCATGCCGGAGATCGACGACACAATCGAGATCGAGATTCGTTCGGAGGATCTGAAGGTCGATACGTATAGAGCCAGCGGCGCGGGCGGCCAACACGTCAATAAGACGGAATCCGCGATTCGGATTACGCATATTCCGACGGGAATCATCGTTGCTTGTCAGCAGGAACGCTCACAGATCGCCAACCGCGATCGCGCGATGAAAATGCTGAAGTCTAAGCTATACGAGCGCAAGATCGAAGAGCAGATGAAAGAACTCGCCGAGATTCGCGGGGTGCAGTCCGACATTGCTTGGGGCAGCCAGATCAGATCCTACGTTTTCCACCCGTACAGCATGGTCAAGGACCACCGCACATCCGTGGAGACAGGCAACGTAGGCGCGGTCATGGATGGCGATATCGACGCCTTCATCGACGGCTATTTGCGTCATCAGATCCGCCAGGAAGAATAACAAAGGGGAAGAGTTCTGACACTGTAATTAACGGTGCGGGACTCTTCTTTTGGGTATAGGGGGATTGTTCGAGTGGAAGTGGGAAAGAGAAAACGCGGCAATTCGCTAAAGCGGCGTAATCCACGGCTGTACGCCATATGGAATATCGCGCAATTATTATTAGGTTCGATGATCGTAGCCACGAGCTTTAATCTGTTCCTTGTGCCGAATGGCATTGCTTCGGGCGGTGTATCCGGCATATCGATTTTGGTGCAAGAGCTGGCTGGCGTTATGCCCGCGTACACGCAATGGGCCATCAATATTCCGTTGTTCATAGCCGGAGTGCTGATCATTGGGCGGAAATTTGGAGCCAAGACGCTGCTGGGTACGATCGTGTTGCCGCTATTCGTGCTTCTGACAGCTCATATGCCGCCGCCTACGGACAATCCGATTTTGGCCTCTATATACGGCGGGATCGGCGTCGGACTGGGGCTGGGGTTGGTGTTCAGGGGAGGCGGATCCACGGGAGGACTTGATCTGGCGGCGCAGATGCTTCACAGGTTTACGGGGCTCCCGTACAATCTGGCGATTGTTTGTTTTGACGGCTGCGTTATTATTGCGGCGGGTATTATTTTCTCGCCGGAGGTGTCGTTGTACGCGCTGATCGGACTTTTCGTGACCAGCAAGACGATTGACTTCATGCAGAACGGTCTGCAATTGTCCAAGGTAGCATTCATCATCAGCGATCGGACGGAGGAGGTGGCGACGGCCATCCTGAACGATCTGGACCGCGGGTTGACGAGATTGGATGGACATGGCGGCTTCACGGGTCAGGGCCGGACGATACTCATGGTCGTTGTAAGCCAGAATGAGGTGTCGAAGCTTAAGGTGCTTGTGCGCGACATCGATGCAGGGGCATTCGTTATTATTAGCAATACGGCCGAGGTGCTCGGTCAAGGTTTCAAGTTGGAGACATAAAAGGAAAGGGAGCCTGCACGACTGAATGTATAGACGTAATCGAGCATTCATAATTGTGCAGGCCTTATAAACCACGAATGCTTCATCATGAGACGTTGTGCACGAACATATGCTCCTATTTTAGCGTTTGGCAAGGAATTAGTCAATCTCACGAGTGAGAAAATATCGTCATATTGATTATTGTATTAATATTAGTCTGAATGTATAATAATACAGACTTCTATCATATGTTCATAACAACCTTAATGTTGTAAAATAGGAAGTTGTAGATACTGGAAGGCCTCGCGACTGCAAGCGCATGGACGACATTTTACCTTGGCAGCGGGGCTTACATCACATAGCATCATGAGATTGAGATTGTAATAAGGGAGTGGATCGCAATGGGCAAAAAGCTGGGTGTCGCCATCGTCGGCTCGACGGGATACGGCGGCGTTGAATTGGTAAGGCTTCTGGCGTCCCATCCGCTTGCGGAAGTGACTTCGGTCATCTCTTCGTCCAGCGCGGGAACGCCGATTACGGAAGGTTATCCGCATTTGACGGGCATTCGGGAAGAACTGCTTGACGATGTCGACGCCGAGGCGATCAAGCGGAAGGCGGATGTTGTATTCCTGGGCACGCCTGCGGGCGTTGCCTCCAAGCTGGCGCCCCAATATTTGGAAGCGGGACTTAAGGTCATCGACCTGTCCGGAGATTTCCGATTGAAGTCGCCAGGATTATATGAGCAATGGTACAAAAAAACGGCTGCAGACGAGAGTTATCTGGAGCAAGCGGTGTTCGGCCTATCCGAGCTGTATGCTGAGAAGGTTCGCGGAGCGAGCTTTGTATCCAATCCGGGTTGTTATCCAACCGCAACGACGCTCGGTCTTGCGCCGGCCGTACGGGAAGGCTGGATCGATCCCGCAACCATCATTATCGATGCAAAGTCGGGCGTGTCCGGCGCGGGCCGCGGCGCTTCGCTCGGCACACACTATTCGGAGCTGAACGAGAACTTCAAGGCTTATAAAATCAATCAGCATCAGCATATCCCCGAGATCGAGATGATACTGTCCGATATGGCCGGGGCGCCGGTCGTGACGACGTTTACGACGCATCTCGTGCCGATGACGCGGGGCATTATGTCGACGATGTATGCCACGATTAAGGGCGACCGCAAGGCGAGCGACTTCATTGATCTATACCGCAGCTTCTACGAGGGCAGACCTTTCGTTCGTATTCGGCCGGAAGGACAGGTACCTGCGACGAAGGAAGTATGGGGCTCCAACTATTGCGATATCGGCTTCGCGGTCGACGAGCGTACGGGTCGCGTGACGATCGTGTCCGTCATCGACAATCTGGTTAAGGGCGCTGCCGGTCAAGCGATACAGAACCTGAATCTTATGATGGACTGGGACGAGACGCTGGGATTGCAATTCGTTCCTGTATATCCGTAATTCCTGCTGCTCGCTATCATGCCTGGGCAACCGAGCAGCTTCTACCTAACTGACAAGGAGACACGATTCAAGATGGAACAAGGCAGCTTCAAAGTATTGGCGGACGGCTCCGTCACGACGCCCAAGGGCTTCCGGGCCGGCGGTCTGCACTGCGGACTTAAGAAGACAACCCGTCACGACCTGGGAGCTATCGTATGCGAGGTTCCGGCGACGGCGGCTGGCGTATATACGACGAATGTATTTCAGGCGGCGCCTTTGCAGGTAACGCGCGAGAGCATCGGATCGGACGGCGTGCTTAGAGCGGTTCTCGTCAACAGCGGCAACGCTAATGCCTGCACTGGCGAGCAAGGCGAGGCGGATGCCTACGAGATGCGTTCCCGCTTCGCGGAGGCGATAGGCGTATCGGCGGATCAAGTGGCAGTAGCGTCTACAGGGGTTATCGGCGAGAATTTGAAAATGGACAAAGTGCGCTCCGGAATCGACGGCTTGCCGGCGAAGTTGGACGGCGGTCTTGCTGGCGCTGAGGATTTCTGCCAAGCGATCCTCACGACGGATCTCGTGCAGAAGATGGTTTGCGTGGAGCTGATGCTGGACGGTCAGCGCGTATCTATTGCTGGCGCGGCGAAGGGCTCCGGCATGATCCATCCCAACATGGCGACGATGCTGGGCTTTGTCACGACGGATGCCGCGATCGGAAGCGACGAACTTCAGACGTTGCTTCGCCAGTCGACGGATCTGACGTTTAATATGATTACGGTGGACGGCGACACGAGCACGAACGACATGTTAGTCGCCATGGCAAGCGGTCTCGCAGGCAATCAATCCCTAACGCCTCAGCATGAAGGCTGGGCTGCGTTCGCGGACGCGCTTCGTTATGTATGCGAAGTGCTTGCCAAAGCGATCGCCAGGGACGGCGAAGGCGCGACGAAGCTGGTAGAGGTGCAAGTGCGCGGCGCGGAAAGCGATGAGTCGGCGCAGGCGATTGCGAAGACGGTGATCGGTTCTTCTCTTGTAAAATCCGCGGTATTCGGCGCCGACGCCAACTGGGGCCGCATTATCGCGGCCGTGGGACGCGCGGGCCAACCGGTAAATCCGGCTACGGTGGATATCAGGCTGGGCGATATCGTGACGCTGGAGCAATCCCGTCCGGTCGCGTTCGACGAGGATGCGGCGCTGGAATATCTCAAAGGCGATACGGTCGTTATCGGCGTCGACCTGCATATGGGGAGCGGCAGCGCGACGGCTTGGGGCTGCGACCTGACGTACGACTACGTACGCATTAACGCGGCGTACCGGACGTAAGGAGGAGAGCGGACATGGAACAACGGTTTGTGATGAAATGCGGCGGCAGCACCCTCGCGGCGCTGCCCGACGGCTTCTTCCACGAATTGCGCGACTTGCAGGCGGCTGGCGTGAAGCCGGTCATCGTGCACGGGGGCGGTCCCGCGATTTCGGAGACGTTGACGAAGCTCGGCATCGAGACGGAGTTCGTGAACGGGCTGCGCAAGACGAACGACGACGTATTGGACGTCGTGGAGATGGTATTGGCGGGACGGATCAACAAGGAGATCGTGCGCAAGATCGGCGTTAACGGTGCCCAATCGCTCGGCTTGTCCGGCGTGGACGGCGGTTTGATCCAAGCGAAGCCGGTATCGAACGCGCACGAGATCGGCTTCGTCGGCGACGTGACGGACGTGAACGCGTCGATCATCGAAGGCGTAATGGGAATGGGCTATATTCCCGTTATTGCCCCCATCGGCATCGACGCCGCGGGACAACGCTACAATATTAATGCAGATACGGCGGCAGGAGCGGTTGCGTCCCATCTGGGCGTAGAGCGGATGATCGTCGTCACGGACGTGCCGGGCATCATGAAGACGGTGGACGGAGAGAAGGTTGTGCTCCCGTCCGTGACGGTGGCGGAGATCGACGAAATGATCGCGAGCGGCGAAATCTACGGAGGCATGATTCCGAAGGTTCGCGCGGCGGTGCAATGTATACAGGGACGCGTGCAAGAGGTTGTTATCGTAAGCGGACAGGAGCCAGGCGTATTGACGCGGGCCGTCCGCGAAGGCGGAGTAGGCACTCGCATCGTCCAATCCAGCGAAAGGCGGGTGTAATTCCAAGATGACGGATACGATAGAAGCGGCAGCCACGCAATCCTTGCTCCCTACCTATGCGCGTTATCCTATGGCTCTGGTTAAGGGCGAAGGAAGCTGGCTGTGGGACGACAAGGGCAACAAATATTTGGATTTCATGAGCGGTATTGCCGTCACGAATCTGGGGCATGCTCCTAAGCGAATCAAGGAAGCGCTGGTGAAGCAGCTTGACGAGCTGTGGCATGTATCGAATCTGTTCCAAATTCCGAATCAGGCGGAAGCGGCCAAGCTGCTGACGGACAACAGCTGCGGCGACGCGGTGTTCTTTTGCAACAGCGGCGCGGAGGCGAACGAGGCGGCGATTAAGCTTGCCCGTCGTTACCAGCAGCTGGTGGCCAAGAACGGGCGTTACGAGATCATCACGTTCGAACAATCATTCCACGGAAGAACGCTGGCGACCCTGACGGCGACGGGCCAAGCGAAGGTGAAGGAAGGTTTCGCCCCGCTGCCGGAAGGCTTCAAGACGATTCCTTACAACGACATCGAAGCGCTCAAAGCTGCGATTAGCGGCGTAACGGCTGCGGTCATGCTGGAGCTGGTGCAAGCGGAGGGCGGCGTCCATCCGGCGAATGCGGACTATATTCGGCAAGTAGCAGAACTGTGTGAACGCGAAGGCATTCTCCTCGTCGTGGACGAGATTCAGACGGGCATTGGTCGGACGGGCAAATTGTTCGCATACGAGCACTACGGCATCCAGCCGGATATCTTTACGCTGGCCAAAGGGCTCGGCAGCGGCTTCCCGGTCGGCGCTATGGTCGCCAAGGAGAAGCTGCGCGAAGGTTTCACGGCAGGCAGCCATGGCTCGACATTCGGCGGCACGCCGATCGCGACGGCTGTGGTAAAGGCGACGCTGGAGACGATTGTAGGCGACGAGCTTCCTGCGCGAGCTGCGGAGCAAAGCGTTTATCTCATGGAGCAACTTCGCAATAAGCTTGCGAGCGCGTCTTTCGTAAAGGAAGTTAGAGGACTTGGACTCATCGTCGGCATTGAATGCGAAGGACCCGTGGCGAACGTGCTGACAGAGGCGCAGAATCGCGGATTGCTCGTTATAGCAGCAGGGCCAAACGTTATTCGTTTACTGCCGAATTTGTTGGTGACAAGCGAGGAGATCGATCTCGCGGTATCGATATTAGCGGAGCTGCTCGAGGCAGCAAAATAACTGGGAAAAGCAGAGGCATTAAAGGAGGGAACATCCATGCAAGTCGTTAACGAAGAATTGGCGCAGAGCCTGAAAGGCCGCGATTTCCTTATGCTGGTCGATTTCAAGCAGGAGGAGCTGCGTTACCTGATCGATCTGGCGATCGATCTTAAGAAAAAGCAGAAGGCCGGCGAGACCCATCATATTCTGAAGGGCAAGACGCTTGGCATGATTTTCGAGAAGTCGTCGACGCGCACGCGCGTATCGTTTGAGGTAGGGATGTACCAGCTCGGCGGGCAGGGGCTGTTCCTGAGCGGGAACGATCTGCAGATCGGCCGGGGCGAAACGATCTGGGATACGGCGCAGACGTTGTCGCGTTATCTGGACGGCATCATGATTCGCACGTTCGCACATCGCAAGGTTGTTGAATTGGCGCGCGGAGCGACGATTCCGGTCATTAACGGTCTGACGGACCTGTCCCATCCTTGCCAGGCGCTGGCGGACTTCCAGACGATCTACGAGCAGAAGGGCCGCTTGGAAGGCCTGAAGATGGCGTACATCGGCGACGGCAACAATATGGTTCACTCCCTTATGATGGGAGCCGCCAAGCTTGGCGTGCATATGTCGATCGCGACGCCGGAAAGCTACGAACCGGATGCCGACATTATTGAGCAGACGAAAGTCAACGCGGCGGAGACGGGCGCGCGCATCACGATTTGCCGCGATCCGAAGGAAGCGGTAGACGGAGCGGATATTATTTATACGGACGTATGGGCCAGCATGGGGCAAGAAGCCGAGCAGAAGGAACGCGAGGTTGCCTTCAAGAAGTTCCAGGTAAACGACGAGCTTGTGAAATACGCGAACAACGACTACCTGTTCATGCACTGCCTGCCGGCGCATCGCGGCGAAGAAGTCAGCGAGAGCGTTATCGACGGGAAGCAGTCCATTATTTTCGACCAGGCTGAGAATCGTCTCCATGCGCAGAAAGCGATCATGGCGGCTATCATGTCTTAATTCATACGAAAACCAAGATTGAAGGGGAGTAAGAGAACAATGGCGAAGGAAAAAATCGTGCTGGCCTATTCCGGCGGTTTGGATACATCTGTCATTCTGAAATGGCTTAAAGAAACGTACGACGCGGAAATTATCGCGTTTACGGCCGACATCGGACAGAAGGACGAGCTAGACGGTCTGGAGGAAAAAGCGCTGGCTACCGGCGCTTCCAAAGTATACATCGACGACCTGCGCGCGGAATTCGCGAAAGACTTCATCTATCCGATGTTCCAAGCCGGAACGCTGTATGAAGGCCAATATTTGCTGGGCACGTCCATCGCGCGTCCGCTGATCGCGAAGCGCATGGTGGATATCGCGCGCGCGGAAGGCGCAACGGCGATCGCGCATGGCGCGACGGGCAAAGGCAACGACCAAGTGCGCTTTGAGCTTACGGCGGCGGCTCTGGCTCCCGAGATCGGCGTTATCGCGCCATGGCGTCTGGAAGCGTTCCGCGAGCAATTCCCGGGCCGCGCCGAAATGATCGCTTATGCGGAGAAACACGGCATTCCGGTTACGGCATCGGCGGCGAAGCCGTATTCCACGGACCGCAACCTGCTGCACATCAGCTTCGAGAGCGGCATGCTGGAGGATCCATGGTTCGATCCGAGCGCCGAAGAGAACGAAGACATGTACGTCCTCAGCGTATCGCCGGAGCGCGCTCCGGACCAAGCGGAATACGTCGAGCTAACGTTCGAGCAAGGCGACTGCGTAGCGCTGAACGGCGAAGCGTTGAGCCCGCTTGAAGTGATGGAGAAGCTCAACGAGCTGGGCGGCAAGCACGGCATCGGCCGCGTGGACATGGTAGAAAACCGTTTCGTCGGCATGAAAAGCCGCGGCGTATACGAGACGCCGGGCGGCACGATCCTCTTTACGGCTCACCGCAAGATGGAGTCGCTCACGATGGACCGCGAAGTGATGCATCTTCGCGACTCCCTGATCGCGAAATACAGCCAGCTCGTATACAACGGCTTCTGGTTCGCGCCGGAGCGTCTTGCTCTGCAAGCGCTGGTCGCCGAATCGCAGAAGAACGTCTCGGGCGTCGTTCGCCTCAAGCTGTACAAAGGCAACGTCATCGGCGCCGGCGTCAAGAGCCCGGTCAGCCTGTACAACCCGGACATCGCGACGATGGAAGCCGATCCATCGCAGGCGTACGATCAAGGCGACGCGACAGGTTTCATCCGCTTGAACGCGCTGCGCCTTAAGGTATCGTCGGGCGTGGAGCAAAGCAAAGGCGAGTAGAGTCGGGACCCCAATAGACGAATGGACCGGACAGACGGCGGAAGCTTGCGCAGGCAGGCTTCCGTCCGCCATGTCCGATCCTCTTTTATATCAGATATAACCGGAAGTTCACGATCGGAAGGAGTGCTGAGTCACGCATGAGCAAATTATGGGGTGGGCGATTTACGAAGAAAACGGACCAGTTGGTCGAGGAGTATACAGCTTCGATCATGTTCGATAAGGAGCTGGCGGAGGAGGATGTGCAGGGCAGCCTCGCGCATGTCACGATGCTGGGCAAGCAGGGCATTTTGCCGGCGGACGATGTGGAGAAGATCAAGGACGGCCTGCATCGCGTTCTGCAGCGCATCAAGCGCGACGACATCGAATTTTCCATCGGCGATGAAGACATTCATATGAATATCGAAAAAACGCTCATCGATGACGTAGGCACGGTCGGCGGCAAGCTTCATACGGGCCGCAGCCGGAACGACCAGGTCGCGACGGACATGCATCTGTGGCTTCGCAAACGCGTCGTGGAATTCGTCGACATGCTGCACAAGCTGCAAACCGCGCTGGTCGAGCAGGCGAAAGCCAACACGGACACGATCGTGCCTGGTTATACGCATCTGCAGCGCGCGCAGCCGATTTTGTTCGCGCATCACCTGATGGCGTACGTATCCATGTTCGGCCGCGACATCGAGCGTCTTCAGGACAGCTACAAGCGCATCAACGTACTGCCGCTGGGCGCAGGCGCGCTGGCGGGCACAACGTTTCCGATCGACCGGCATTTTGTGGCGAGTCAGCTGAAGTTCGACAGCGTCTACGAGAACAGCCTTGATGCAGTAAGCGATCGCGATTTCATCCTGGAGTTCTTGTCGCACGCCTCCATCATTATGATGCATCTTTCGCGCCTCAGCGAGGAGCTCATTCTGTGGTCGAGCACGGAGTTCCGCTTCGTGGAGCTGGATGACGCGTTCTGCACGGGCAGCAGCATTATGCCGCAGAAGAAGAATCCGGACGTGCCGGAGCTTGTGCGCGGCAAGACGGGACGCGTATACGGCAACCTCGTAGGCTTGTTGACGGTGCTCAAGTCGCTGCCGCTCGCGTACAACAAAGACATGCAGGAAGACAAGGAAGGCATGTTCGACACCGTGAAGACGCTTCAGGGTGCCCTCCAATTGTTCGCGCCGATGATCGCGACGATGAAGGTGAACAAGGAGCAGATGCGCCAGGCAGTGAATCAGGACTTCTCCAACGCCACGGACATCGCCGACTTCCTCGTGGGCAAAGGATTGCCGTTCCGTCAGGCGCATGAAGTCATCGGCAAGACCGTTCTATACTGCATCGAGCAGAACAAATATTTGCTGGATCTGACGCTGGACGAGTTCAAGCAGTTCTCCTCGCTGTTCGACGACCGCATTTATGCGGTGCTGCAGCCAGAGCAGGTCGTAAACGCGCGCAACGTTTATGGCGGCACGGCGAAGCCGCAGGTCGAGGACGCGATC
>NZ_BDQX01000041.1:39856-65012 GCF_003112455.1 Paenibacillus agaridevorans | reverse complement strand
AGACGCAATACTACGACTACCTAAGCAAGCATTAGCATGTCTCCGGATTTAGGGGGTCTAACCGGAAAAGGATATTAGTGCATTTAGCGATAATTATAATCTATCGGGGGAAATTTCTTGAGACATCAATTCAGTATTAAAATCACTATACTCATTGGACTCGTTATATTATTGAGTGGTTGCTCCTTAAGATATGAATATACTAGAGTTAGTGCAACCATTATTCATAAGGAGTTCGAAGATGGTTATTACGAAACTGTAAACACAACAGACTACCAAGGTAATCCTACGACTAAGCAAGAATATGTTCCAGCTGAGTGGGATATCACAGTAGATTACAATGGTATTCAAGCGGAATTCGAGTTTACTGATATAGAATATTGGAATAATCATCAGATTGGTCAGACTATGAAAGTCTATCTGCGCTCAGGCTATGATAAAGACGACAAGTTAGTAACTCAATCATTGGAACTATTTAAAGATTAAAATCCATGAAAAGAGTATTCCATAATGAAAAAAAGTTTTATATTAAACATTTATCAGTAGTAAACCAGCAGTTTAATAAGAATACAATAAGACCATAAAGAGCTCTCGGAATCCCGAGAGCCTTTTGTATTGTAAAAGGATTATACGGATACTGTGTCGAATCAATTTTGAATTAAGGAGTTGAGAATCAATGGAAAGTTTTATCGGCACGATAGTTTTTTTGCTTCCGGGATTTTTGATGTATTTTTGGATACAGTCATTTGGAGTGAATCCTGTAATCAAGCATACGCCGATTGAGTTCACTACAATATCTGCTTTGTTGTGGATACCTGTATCAGTTGCAACTCTTCTATTGCATAACTTGTTATGTCTTGTTTTGAGTTGGACGAATAAAATTAATCAGATATGGTCAATTGAAGAACTGGTGAAGGAAACAAATAGGCCGGAATTTCTTTTGTGGTTCCTCTTACTGAGTATACTTGTTAGTTTTGTATTCAGTGTAGGTTGGATTATGTTTACAAATGAAAAGTTGAGGATGTTAATAAATTTCGTTCGAAATGAAAAGAATCTTGCCGATTTGTCAGAAAACCCCTCCGTCTGGGACGAACTGTTTCTAAAGAATGAAGCGCAAATTGTTGAGATTGGAAAGATTGATAAACCTGGACCGGGATTTATGGGGGAGTTGAGTAATGTTTCTCGAACTTTCGAACCGGAGAGAGTTAGTTTAAAACATGTGGAGTTCGTGACGGATATTGTTGAAAAAGAAAGTCCCCGTCGACAGAATTTTTGTCGATATCAAATCGGGGACATATGTAAAAATATATGATGCAGATGCATTTAAAGAAGCTCAAAAGAGTACACCTAAAACTATTTTTCTTTCGGAGGACTCTGATCAGGTTTTATAACCATTGATGGCTTTTCGACTGATCCCTGAACGTGTTTAATGGCATTTGATTGCGGCTTATTGTTTTTTGACATTTGACTTCCTCCATTTAATCATTTTTTTGGCGGGATTACGATCGATGGTTTCTCGACCGATCGCTCTTCTCTTAAAGCTTGAATCATCGATGGTTTGTTGATGACATGAGACCATTCTCCTTTCTAGAATCGGATTGTCGTGTACTGATTCGACAGACCTACACATTTTCCTGCGAGAATTTACTCTATATGTAAACGCTTCTAAGTCCTTGATACTTCAAGGGCCTTTTTTATTGAGAGGGGGTGTAATTTGTGGCTGAAATCAAGAAGAAAATTGAGATATTGGCCGACGTCGATAATCTGGTTGAAGAGATCAAGGAATGCGTAATCGCTATTTCTATCATGCATGGGGAACGGCAGATCGACATTCTCAAAGCGGTTGAGTTATGGCTAGGAGAAACCATAACCAATTTCGAAAAGCAGCAGGAGTCGCTACAGGAAGAACCGAAAATCGAATTGGCAGAGTGACAAGGTTCCAAATATGGGATCTTGTTTTTTTATTTGCTCAGGAAAATTTTCCTTAGTTCGAGCGGGCCTATTTTAATACAGGATGTATATCGATGGATACGATAATCAAAGTGGTAGTTGCTGGTGGTGGCGCTTTTGAATCATTTATGTGGGGAGGATGGACGCAGCTCATGACAGTACTCGTAGTTTTCAATGTAATTGACTTTTTGAGCGGAGTTGCTTTGGTTGGTAAAGAGGGCCGACTTTTAAGTAAACAACTTTGGCTAGGCGTAACCCGTAAAATCGGAACGCTGGCAATCGTTGCAGTGGCGCACATGCTGGATACCACGCTTGGGGACGCTCATCTCATTAGGGATGTAGCGATCTTTTTTTATCTAGCGGGGGGAACTGTTAAGTTTGATTGAAAACACTGGTCGGCTCGGGGTGCCGATTCCGCCGGTTATTACAAAGGCCGTGGAGGTACTGCGCGGCAAGTCTGGAGGTGTCAGCAATGATCGCTCATAAGCGTATTCGGATCGCATCCGGTAAAGTAGAGGAGGGGCCGCTGACGTATCCACGTAGCGGCCAGTACAGCAATGGCGAGGGTTGGACAGATATGCGCGTCGTTGATGTGCCGACGGCGGCCATCTTACGGGCGGAGCTCGTGACGGGTAAGGGTAAAACCGTCTCCGGCATCCTCGCAGACCAGGTTAAGCAGCACGGGGGAAATTGGATCTGTTTCAATGCTTCCTACTTTGCTGCCGACGGCCGCTTGCTCGGCCTGACTCATCGCGACGGCAAGGCGATCTATCCGGACGTGGCCGGTAAGACGGAGCAGCGTCCGCATCTATACTATAAGGCTGGTAAATGGGGCATTGGCAGGCAGGACAAGCCGGATGGGCATACGCTAGCCGTCTCCGCCATACCAACGTTATCCGCTGGCGGCAAGGCCATTGACCCGCCGCGTACTGCTGAGGTCACGCCGTCCGACGTACTTGGCACCAATTCGCGCATGATTGCCGGGATCAAGGCAGACGGCACTCTTGGGCTTATCCTCGTTGACGGACGTGGCACCTACGACAAAGGGCTGACCAGCAAAGAGGCGGGCATCATGGCCGTGCATTATGGCTATCCGGAGTCCGCCAACCTGGACGGCGGATGGAGTGCGGAGCTGGCTACGAATAACCGGCAATTACTCGATGCGCTGGAGATCGACAAGGTCAACAAAAAGCGGCAGTATCATGTAGCGGACATGAGCCAGGATTACAATGAGCGCGTCGTGCATCACGCCATTGCGATCCAGATCGACCCGGAAAAGCTATTTCCGACGTACATCGTGGACCATATCCCGACCAACACGCCTAACAACCGCCGTCCCGGTCATAAGCTCATGCCGACGACGATCACGATACACAACACGGCTAACCCGTCCAGTGCGGCGCGAAATGAGCGATCCTGGCTGACGAATCCCGCCAATACTGCGACGGCGTCGTACCATATCGTATTGGACGACAAAGAGACGGTGGAGACTCTGCCACTTAACGAGTCTGCATGGCATGCTGAAGACGGCAGCGGGGCGGCAAGCGGGAACAGGACGTCTATCGGGATTGAGATTTGTGAGAGCGGCAACTACGCCCGAACGCTTGAACGTGCCGTTGAGCTAGTGGCTAGGATGCTTAAAGAACGAGGTTGGGGCGTCGACCGTCTGCCCGTCATTATGACTGGAGTGGTAAGATTTGCCCGCGCCTCATGTACGACGGCGGCAGTTGGGCGGGGTGGATCGATTTTAAAGTCCGCGTTGCCGCAGCACTCAATCCACCGATCGTAACACCTGAGCCGGAGCAGCCCATTAAGCCGGTAGACGATATCACCGGTCACTGGGGAGAGGCGGCGATCCGTGAGGCGATTAAGGACGGCGCACTTGTTGGGTTTCCCGACAGCACGCTTCGGCCGGACGAGCCGCTGACGCGGGCTCAGTATGCCGTGATCGAGAGAAAGCCAAGGGAAATTTTCCTGACCATGACAAAGTCCGCTGGCCATTTACTGTTGACGGGCTTATTTGCATCTAAGCCGAAAAATTGTGTGACGACGGTATCGGTTTGAATCAATAAGGAAGTGATTGGAAATTCAAGAAATGTGTTAATAGTAGGATAGAGGAAAGATCTGAACGAATTTTGCAATAAGACCTCTTGATTGGGTAAGAGATTAAATAATTCATAAGGAATAAATAATTTCCATAATAAATAAATAATTTCTAAATAAAATGTCGTTTTATTTTGTCTGAATCAAATTTAATTAAGTCATAACTACTATATACTTTTAAACATGTTTAGTTGTATCATTGGATATGGGAAAAGGAGGTGAATGTGGTTCTTTTATCCATAGAATAGGATTGAGGGGATATTAATATTTCTCCCTTGTTTATGAAGACTGAAAATTAGAAGCTAGGAGGCGTTAAATTGGTTAAAAGAACAAGGATTGTAAGTTTTGTTTTAGCTGTTGTATTGATTTTCACTACGGTGTCGTCTGTTTCGGCTGAGTCAGCTAATTGTAACGATTGTTCTTCCGACGTTATCTATTCAAATGAAGCAACTGGGAATAAGGTTGTAGAAATAGAGAAGAATGGAAAGAAATACTATGCAGCTGTTTCGGGTAAAATTGTAAATGAACACTATACTGAAGCTAAACTAAATGAAATGAAAAAAAATAATGAAATTAACTCTAAAAATGATGAAACTATTATTTTAGAGAGAGTCTATTTTCAATTTGAAGAGACTAAAGCAGATGCTATAAGAACTGCAGATACTCCAGTTCCTGTAGAAAATTTGGATTCGATGAGCATCCAAGCAAAATGGTCGTTTTGGAAAGGAAGTTGGATCGAAAAGAAATGGGACCTGTGGTTTGGATCAGGGTATAAGGTTCACATAACTAGCGGAGATGCTTCTTATATCATTGGTGTTGGTTCTGCTGTTGTCACTGGTTTATTTGGAGTATTAGGTGCAGCTGCAATAATATCTTCAACAGCTGCAATAGCTGTTCCAACTATTATCGTAGTAGGAGTACTAACAGTGTATCAGCAGATTCGAAATGAAGATGGCTCTGTGGATTTTGAAATGTTTGAACCGAACTTAGTTAATATCAGTACTTGTGTAGCTGCAGGTCAATATCTTGGCCAAGCGAGGAACAAAGGAACTTTCCGTGAATTCTTTTGGAATGTTTATTGGCCAGGACAGTGTTTTTGAAGTAAAATTATATGATGGTATTAATTAAGGAGGTAAAATGAACTCCGAAAAGAAGTCATTAAAGATCCGATTAATTCATGGAACTCCGTCCCTCATTTTTTTAATTGTAGTTTTTGTCAGCATCTTCTGGTTAGCAAATTTTTTTGTTGAACTAGGATTGAAAACTCAAAATAGCTTATACGTCACAGCTGTCGTGATGGTTACCTTCTTAGTTGGTTTTCTCACAAGCAAACTTCATTCTTATCTCAAAACAAAATATAATTAAATTTGCCACTAGTAATAGATCATGTGTAAGATCGATCGGATAGACAAGCAGCGTTGATGGTTATCTGTTAATGGGGATTGTTTTGTGTTTAGAGAGATTGATAGAATTCAGCTTGAATAGAGAAAGACGAAGCCCGCTATCCATTAGGACGGCGGGCAATTTGCTTTATTAAGCAGGTGTTTGGTCAACAGTGAGTGAGTAGAATTCTATATCGTCTACATTAAAATTCTCAGTAGAAACTCTATAGAATATGGTTGCTCCAGGCGGCAAATAGATATAATTTAGTAGATTTACTACTCCATAATCTTGGGCCCGAAACAGATTACTCTCTAGTCCATTGGAATACTGTATATATGCATCCAGTCTAAATCTGTAATTATAATTATAAGAACTAGTAGTTAAATCAGCGAAGGTAAATTGCGCATTTCCAGTATTGTTTTTATATTTAAACCAATCTACATCAGAAGCAGTTGAAAGATACAAAGAGGAACTCTGATACCCACCGATAAAGTTAATCGCGTTACTTGGATCATCAAATCCTGGTATGGCAGAAACAGACTGAGACGCACTGAAAAGACAGATGGACATCAACAAGACAGCAAAATACTTCTTTAATTTCATTCTACTCCTCCTCGTGTTTATAATCCAATAACAACATTATATTACCATTAATATACTTGTTTACAAATGGTATTTTTGTACCGAAATCATCCATCAAAACTCAGGAATATGGTGATCAATGTCGTATTTTGGCGTAATTACATTGGTTTGACTCCAGTATGATACTAATAGGGGTACGCAATCCATAAGGAAGTACGATAAATGTTGGAGATTTAGTTTTGTTGAGTAATGCTAGTTTATTGAAATCTATCCAACTAAATTTTAGATAATTTGTAATATGTTTGACTTAATAAAGATGATATGGTAGTTTTTAGGGTAGGATGCTGGCCAGCTCCGTAAGTCGATTTTTTACTTTCAGGAGGTAGTTATGTTAAAAAAGTTTCTAAAAACTTCATTATTAACTATTGCTCTTACACTGACTGTAACTTCCGCAGTTTCGGCCGTACCAATTGATCAAGATATTACGGAGCCAAATAACAATACCCCTATTACTACTTATGAATATTCTCAGAATGTGTTTACATCCTGGATTCAAACATCCGGCGATGTGGACTATTGGAATTTTGTATCACCTAAAACTGGCCTTCAGGAGATTTGGCTATTACCACCTTCAGGAACTACGTATTTCCTTGGAGTGTATGAATACCCGGGCGGGACACCATTAGCATATACAATTGCAGATGCCAACAATGGGACTTCTTCTGTTTATGTCAATTTACAAGCAGGTAAAAAGTATACGGTACTTGTGATGTCTCAATTGGGGACATATGACGAAAATAACCCCTATTATATTGGACACCCGTTACTATTCCCATAGTTGGTGATAGTTAATTTTTCAAAATATTTCTTGGAGGTATTACTATGAAACTCAAAAAGTTTTTCATTGTGGTAGTGGCTATTTGCATGTTGTCCATTTCTCAGTCAGCTTTTGCTTCTACCGCTACCCCTTTTGTTGTCGGTATTGGTGATACGAGCGATGCTGCCATCCCTTTGGCAGATCCTATTGCAAATCAAGTTCTACTCTTTCTATCCAACAGTTCTGATGTTGATTGGTATGTGTGGGAGAATACTTCGAGTGTTCCTAAATTCGTAACAGGTTATCTAGATAATAATGCAGCTACACAGTTTCAACTTGCATCTCAAGTACTGATTAATAGCAATTACTCAAGTTTAGTATTCAACCCTGAGAATAGCTTCTATAGTATTTATTTACCTCCAGGTGGTAAAGCTTTCTTTAGAGTAGGAGCTACATCATCCACTGTTCTAAGCAGCAACTATGATTTGATGGTTGTAGCTTGGGATGCATAAATGAAAGAAAACAAGCCCGCTATCCATTAGGACGGCGGGCTTTTTTGTCGTTTCAGATTTACTCCAAGAATATATTATACTTTAATATTATGTGGTTCAACTTTAAATGACACGGTTCATCATTATTCGACCCAAACAAAGTACATGGGTCCTATATCATATAAATGGGTAATGATGGTAACATTGGAGGTGGATAGCTGGCCGGCGTCTATAACTCTTATTGGAGGTCATACTTTGAAACTTAAAAAGCTATTTATAGGTGTTATCACTGTTTGCATGTTATCCTTCTCCCAATCTGCTTTTGCGTATGATGCGTATGAGCCTGCAAATGATTATTGGACCAATGCCCCTCAAATCACCAATAATATCGCATCTACAGGAACTGGTACTTCAGTAATTGGTGATTTTCACGCCGGTACAAATTTGGATCCAGATTTCTATATTATTGAAACTGACCCGGGCTACAATTGGCAACAGATAACATTTATTGTGGCTGATTACCAAGAGTATTTCTTTGCTGTATATAAATATGATACTTTTGGTTCTGAGCCAGCTCTTGACTCAGGGATCCTTAAAAATAATGAGTTTGGTAATTTTGGATTTGATATTGATCCCGCTGGCGGTGAAAGATATGTCATCTATGTAACGGGGTTGCACAATAATACTTATCCTTCTGCTCATTATATTCTCAATCCTGTGCAACACTATATCCCCTAGATAAGTTCAAAGAGGAATGCTCACCGACCATAAATGGTTGGTGAGCATTTTTGCATTAAGAGACACTTTCCTTAGCCTTCTTTTTCTTACCCTTCTTCGTTTGTTCGGCATTACCACCCGACTGATCAAGACTCGCTTGTAGGGCAGCCATGAGGTCGAGGACATTAGCCCGTGGCGCAGGAACGTCGACAACGTCCACGCTTTTGCCTGACATCTTTTGCTCGATTGCCTTAGACACTGCGACCCGGTAGTCGTCCTGATATTGCCCGGGGTCAAATGGTTCTGTTAGCTGATCGATTAGCATTTGTGCAATTTGCAGCTCTTTTTTATCAATTATCACATGCTCCGGCAGATTGGGGACATTGTTGATTGGTCGGATTTCGTCCGGGAAGTGCATTGTCTCCATGCAAAGGCAATTGCCGATTACTCTTACGGCCGCGAGCCTGCTTGTGCTGCGGATAGTGATTTTGGCAATAGCGATCTTTCCCGACACGCGTATCGCCTCAAGCAGCAAATTGTATGCGTTTGAGCCGGCCATGTCAGGCGAAAGGTAGTAGGCTTTGTCAAAGTAAACTGGATCGATTTCCGGAAGGTTAGCAAAGCTCAGGATCTCGATTGTTCGGGCTGAGTCGGGTTTT
Source organism: Paenibacillus agaridevorans (assembly GCF_003112455.1). Taxonomy (GTDB): domain Bacteria; phylum Bacillota; class Bacilli; order Paenibacillales; family Paenibacillaceae; genus Pristimantibacillus; species Pristimantibacillus agaridevorans. Next base: position 56,310 of record NZ_BDQX01000041.1, on the reverse strand, counting down.
AGTGAATCGATCTCCTCATCGCTGAAAAGAACAAATTTACTTCGTTCGTATTCGTACCCCTTAACGATGTTTGCCTGATCTACCTGAACGTCGCATCGCGAGCAGTATTTATTGTGCGATATCGGAGTGCTACAGTCTTTGTGTAGCGTTCGGAAATGGATGTCGTTATCAGATGTAGCGGAATGCATTTTAACGGGAATATGGACCAGTCCAAAGCTGATTGCGCCTTTCCATACAGTGTGCATGATGGTGCCTCCCAATTATTGTTGTCTTATGGTGTGCTTTCTTAGGAGGTATTAAACATATTGGAATGCATATAGGTGTTGGATTAGATATGTTTTATTAATTCATCGGAATTGTTTTTAACATTTCCGACAGATGAGCTGACGGGATAGGCTTCCATCTCTTTATCCGGATACGGCCGGATCAGTTCGGCGAGTCCAGCAGCGGGCGTTTCTTTATTCAGCCAGGTAGCTTCTGCGTGTTGTGGTAGAATGACGGGCTTTCGGTCGTGAATGTCGGCCATCAGTTTGTTAGGCGACGTCGTAATAATGGTGCAGGTGCTTACCTTGTTACCATCGGGAGATGTCCATGTCTCATAGAGCCCGGCAAAGCTGAATATTTTAACGTCTTTGAGCACGATTCGATAAGGCTGTTTGCTGCCGTCTTGACGCAGCTGCCACTCATAAAATCCATCCGCGGGGATTAAGCAGCGCTTGCGTTGAAATGCGGCTCGGAATGCCGGCTTGCCCGCCACGGTTTCGCCGCGGGCGTTGATCATCTTGTATCCAATCTTTTCATCCTCTGCCCAAGGAGGCACAAGGCCCCATTTGAGTTGTCCGATCCGGTTCTGCTCACCGGCATTAATGACTGCAAGGACCATTTGGCTTGGAGCAATGTTATAGCGCGGTGCAAAAGGTTCCGACAGATTTTCGATCATGTAATGTTCCATCAATTCTTCAATAGATACCACCAAAGTATACCTTCCACACATGAAAATGTCCCCCAGTCGTATATCCTCATGGCTATTTTAACCATAATAATTCCTTCAGATGCCCTTGTATATATTTACCCTTGCATTAAGAACGCATGTTCGGTATATAATGTAAGAACAAACGTTCGGAAGGTCGGGATATAGGGTGGATAAATATATTGGGCATAGAGTCGAAATTATTTATCTTAACGGGCAACAACAGTTCAGTCAGCGAATAATCCGAATTGTCAGCGTCAAGAACGGTACAATTTTTGCTTATGATGAAATTAAAGAGGGGCCCCGATCATTTTGTATCGATAGAATTCTGGCCGTTGAGCAGGTGAGTCGACAAGCCTACTGAACGGTCCATTTTACTTGTTGACGGCCAGTCATTTTATGCAAGCGTCGAAAAAGCGGCTTATCCTGAATATAAGGATAGGCCGGTAGCTGTCGCTGATCCAGAGCGCCGTAGAGGAATCATTTTGGCAGCATGTCCAATTGCCAAGAAATACGGAGTGACGACGGCCAGTCGTGTGTTTGAGGCGCTGGCCATATGTAAGGATCTCGTTATCATCAAGCCACGCATGCAGCGTTTCAGTCATGACAAAACGCTTAGAGCTTCGTTGTATACGCGAAGGGAGGATATTGAAGTTGTCTTGCTGGAGCTATGTATAGAGGTCTGCCGTCGTGCTAGGCGACTGGGAGTACAAGGGCGGGTCGTATCCCTTGGCATGGGAGAGACGGACGGAAAAAGGGCTAATTCGATTAATCGCCAACTTACCTTAACCAATCCCACATCACTCACACAAGAGCTCTCAGAGGCTGTAATGCGGCTCTTTAATGAGTACTGGCAGGGATTACCCGCATCGCATCTTATGATTGCTCTGAATCAGCTATCCAGCGACCGAGTACAGCAGCTGGATCTTTTCGATAACCGCCACAAAATATTCGAGCTGGAGAAAACGACGGACGCAATCAAAGATCGATTTGGCGACATGGCTATTATGAGAGCATCATCAATGCTCGAAGCCGGAGTAGCCCGCGAACGAGCAGGACAGATCGGAGGTCACTATAAATGAGCAAACTGGATGGTAATGAACGCTGGAAATCGAAGATGCTGCTGACGGAGCACAAGGAGCAATATGAAATGCGGGATCAGCCCAAACTTTCCGGACGACCAACCTCAGAAGAATTAATTATGATTCGGGAATATATCTTGTATCCCCAAATGTTGAAGATGATACAAAAAAGCAATGATGACATGGGATTTGCTCATATAGCTCTTAAGGGAGTAATCATGCGTTGTTTGGAATACATCATGTTCAGCATCACTAACGATTTTTATGAACACAAAAAGGAACTAAGAGAACGAAACATTAAAGTGGTGGAAGAAGAAATAAACGATGATATTCTTTACTATAGGTACTACTGCAGAGGATATGATGAAAAATTTGGAATTGTGAGGGAAGTAATGCGAACGGAAATCAGGACTAAATTTACTGATTACACTATGCAATTAGGCAAGCAATTAAAATCCAATAAGGGGTGATCGATTATGGCAAAAGATAAAGGACCCAAAAGACCGACAAGAGACGAGTTTGTTTTAGAGGAGCTAGGGGAGCGACTTGTAGAGGCGCACCAAGAAGAGGCAATGGTACAGTTGGAAGTGTGGTATCAGAAATCCGTAATCGGACGGATTGTAAAAATGGATTCTCGAACGAAATTGATTCACGTCGAACAGAAAAATGGGGAGACCGAAAGAGTACCATTTATGGACATAATGCGGGTTGATGCTGCTTCTTGATGAGTAGATTTCTTTAGAGGGTAACATAAGAAAGAGCCGTCGGGAAAGGAATCCCTGCGGCTCTTTAACGTGTGCGCGCCATTAGCGCCTACCCACATAATGATTAGCCCCACTTAGCCCCAATTCGGTGCATTTTATTGCATTATCCTGCAATTTACCGTCACAAACAAAAACCCCGGAATCCCACTGTTATAAGGGGATTCGGGGTTTTTCGAAACTTGTTTGCGATCAACCGCTATTAACGGCTGTAGAACTCGACGATTTGTTTCTCATCGATTTCTTGCGAAAGCTCGGCGCGGTCAGGAAGACGCACGTATTTGCCTTCTACAGCTTGCTCGCTGAATTCCAGGTAGTTCGGTAGGTGATGACGACCTTCCAGAGCTTCCTTGATGGATTTCAGGCCGCGGCTGCGCTCGCGAAGTCCGATAACGTCGCCAACTGCTACTGTGTAGGAAGCGATGTCGACTTTTTTGCCGTTAACGGTAACGTGACCGTGGGCAACAAGCTGACGAGCGCCCGCACGGGAGTTCGCGAATGCCAGACGGTATACCAGGTTGTCCAGGCGGCTTTCCAGCAACGCCATGAAGTTTTCGCCGGCGATACCTTTCATCTTGGCAGCTTTGTCGAACAAGTTGCGGAATTGCTTCTCGTTCATGCCGTACATGTGGCGAAGCTTTTGTTTCTCTTGCAATTGAACGCCGTAGCCGCTAAGCTTTTTGCGTTGGTTAGGGCCGTGCTGTCCCGGAGGGAAAGGGCGTTTCAAGTCTTTGCCAGTACCGCTAAGGGAAATGCCAAGGCGGCGGCTAAGTTTAAATTTAGGTCCTGTATAACGTGCCATGTCTCGTATTAACTCCTTCAACAAAGTAAATTTTGAGAATGGGGTTGTGTTTCGCGGAATAACGTTCGGGTGGACAAGTCAATTCTCGTCCCTGATGACACTTCAGCCGCTGGCCATGCAGCGAACCTTATTCCTGAGGGTGACACAAAACCGTACGCCCATGTATTCAACAATAAATATTATATGATTTATAGCGGAAAAGTCAAGGAGGATTGTGCGGATAGCAGAATCGTCTTCGTATTTCAAAACCCTATCGATCCATAAAAGGTGGCTAAAGTCCTATAAAATATGGAAAGACTAGTGCAAAAATCATAAAAATAAAGTATGATGTTGATAGAATTAGCAATCTCATCGCCCTGTTACAACTGAGGAAGGGTAAGGTGCTGCATGGTCAATGACCGAAAGGAACGCCATTCCATCTGGTTAGCCAATGAAGATATTCATGATGCGGACGAGCCTTATCTTCCTGCCTTGTTAGAGGAAGCATTTCTCGAATGGAGCGCGGAGGCATCGGGCATGACGGCATTCCGAAGCGGTCAATACGGAATATACGGCAAAGATGCGAAGTGCCACGGCTCGGCAGGCGCGAGTGAAAGTTCAACCTTAGCGGGAATCGGAATCGAGGAAATTGTACAAACCGCCGTAAGGTCCGTTCTGGACAACCTTGCGTTCTATAGTACGGAGTATGGGGAGTGGTTCGTTGCAGGAACCCCGATCTTCCGTCGCCATTGCGATAAATTGTTCGCTATTCTTGTGTACGTCGCTCCTGCGGGTACGCAAATGGGGGAAGGGGAACTTGGCGCGCAAGCCCTGCATTACCGGGGATGCTTCTACCGCGTATTCGAGCGGGTGTATGTAAAGGATCTTCTGCTCACGCAGGAAAGGAGCAGCCAAGAATCGAGCCGGAGAGACGAGCTCTTTCAGGCTGCCAAGCGGTTGTACGACCAGATCGATGTCACATCCGTCCTAAACGAGATGCTCCGCAGCCTGGAGACGTTATATCCGCAATCGGAAGTATATCTCTATCTGTCCCAGGATTATGTGGAGGGCGACCCCCGCATACGTCCGCTTGTCTTTAAAAATACGGCTCATGATATAGTGGCCAAGGCTTTCCTGGACGGTAATCCCGCAAAGGAGAAGGATCGCGACGGCAATACCCGCGTGGCAATCCCGTTATCCGGCAAGCAAGCTGCGTATGGCGTTTTGTGTATTACTATTAGTGCGGGGAAAAGGAGCGACGAGCTCGATCTCCCCGCGTTCCTGCTTATTGCCGACACGGCAGGCTCGGCCTTCGAGAACGCGAAGTTGTACGAGCAGTCCAATCTACTGATCAATGAGCTCCGTCTTATTAACGATATGACCAAGCGTCTCAATCAGTCGCTTAAGCTGAGGGAGATTTTCCAGTTCGCGACGACGGAGCTGCTTACGATCTTTGATGCCGATTATTGCTGCGTGCTCCAGCTTAATCCCAAGAAAGACGTGTTCGAGGTGAAATCAAGCAACATACCCTCGATGGCCAGCGAGACGTTTTCGCCGGAGTACGGTTTCTGCGGAATGATCTATCGAACGAAGGAGCCTCTTATTATATCCGATTATTGGAATACTAGAGTCGTATCCTCCAGGCTGATGGACAATACGGGCTCGCGCTCCCTGATCGCTGCGCCGATCTTTGGCGACGGAGAAGTAATTGGCGTTATTCTCGTGACCCATAAGCAGCAAAATTTCTTCTCCTATGAGAACTATAAGCTGCTGCAGGTCATGAGCACCCATATCGGATTAGCGGTGACAAACGCGTCGCTGCATGCCGAGGTGCGAAGAATGGTGATCACCGACAATTTGACGGGGCTGCATGCGAGGCACTACCTGGACGAGCAGATTCAGCGCCGTCAACGCAAGGATCCGTTCGGTTCGCTAATCCTCGTCGATATTGATCTCTTCAAGCGTGTAAACGATACGTACGGCCATCAAGTAGGGGATCGGATTCTCATCCAGGTAAGCCGTATTATTGCGGGGGCGATTCGCCAGGACGATATCGCTGCCAGGTGGGGCGGGGAGGAACTTGCCATCTATCTGCCCGGTGTTCGCACGGAGCAGGCGCTGCGAGTCGCAGAACGTATCCGAAAGCAAGTCGCCGAAGAAACGGAGCCGTCCGTAACGGTGTCCTGCGGCGTCTCGGAGTGGACCTTTGACCAGGAGAAGGTAAGCGTAGAATCCTTGTTCTATAGAGCGGACATGGCCCTGTACGAGGCCAAGAACAAAGGCAGGAACTGTATCATAGTCGGCAGTTCGACATAAATAGAATAGTAATCCGACGGGCGCCTCTTGTGAGGCGTTTTTCTTTGTACCATAGGATTGTTCAGTTCTTCGAATTAACGCATAACATAAGGCTTATGTTGGGAGGATAGAATCAGAAGCGCGATATTAGGGAGGGAATGGATTTGTGTATGAAGTCGGTGCGAATGAGAGCGTTCGCCGCGTTACTGTTGACGCTGACAATGTCGGTGGCTGCTGCCGGCTGCGCAGCTGATGCGGATCATAGATCGCCGGAGGAGTGGCTGTCGATGGCCTATTCTGGTCTGGCCGCCATGGATCAATACCATTTCACGGGAGCGATCAGCATGGGGATGAACGAGGAGCTGATGTTCAAGCCGCAGATGTTCGAAGGCAAAGTTACCCGCCATAAGCAGCTAACGATTCAATCCGATGAGCAGGACCCCGTAAGCTGGAATCCGGTGGATGTACTTGGCAAGCTTAATGATGCCAATGCAGGCGTAACGATTATCCATGAGGGCGTGACGGAGACGGAGTCCGGAGCAATCAAGACGTTGACGGTTCGGGTCGAAGAGAAATCGGACGTTACGACGGCTCGCTGGGACAGCTTGCTTCGGCAGCAATTCGACGATATCGCGGGCGTTTCCGGAGCGGACACACTAATTACTTTAAACGTATCCGAGAAGCGGGATACCATCCTTGCGCAGTCCAAGAAGGAGCTGGAGGAAATGTTGTCACGGCTTCATGCGACTTCTCGGTACGATATCGTCATCGACAAGCAGCGCCTGCTTCCCATCAAGATGGAGGAATTAACAAGCTTCGAATACGAACGCGGCGGTACGCCGATTAAGGAGTCCCGGCATACGTCTGTCCGATTCGAGAAGTTCGAGGGCTCTGCCGAAGACTCTGTGCAATGAAGCAGGAATCATGTTAGGATGAAGATGGATGCCCGGGGAATCATAGGCAGGGCTTGGGCCGAACACCATCAGAAGGAGCTGATACGCACATGAGAGATCCAAGATTGCAGAAGCTGGCCCAGAACCTGGTCCAGTATTCGGTGAACATACAGCCAGGGGAAAACGTCTTGATCGATATGATAGGCGGCGAAAAGGAATTGACCAAATGTTTGATCGAGGAGGTCGCCAAGCGCGGCGGGAGACCGTTCGTAGAATACAGCGACCGATCCATTTTGCGAACGATGCTGATTCATGCGTCGGAGGAGCAACTTCGGCTTTGGGCAGAGCTTGATCTGGAACGTATGAAAAATATGCAGGCGTACATTGGGGTTCGATCCGGCGACAATGCAAATGATTTGTCCGACGTGCCGGACGATAAAATGAAGCTGTATGATCGAATCTATCGGAATCCCGTACATATGGAACAACGCGTAAAGAAAACCAAGTGGGTCGTTCTTCGATACCCGAACCCCTCCATGGCACAGCTTGCGAAAATGAGCACGGAGTCGTTCGAGGATTTTTACTTCGACGTATGCAATCTGGATTATTCCCGCATGGAGAAGGCGATGGACCCGTTGCAGGCGTTGATGAACCGGACGGACCGCGTGCGAATCGTAGCCCCGGGCACGGATCTCCGCTTCTCCATCAAGGACATCGGTTCCAAAAAATGCTGCGGCCATCGCAACATCCCCGACGGCGAAGTGTTCTCCGCGCCGGTGCGGGATTCCGTAAACGGCACGATTGCCTACAATTCGCCTAGCGAATATTCCGGCACCTCGTTCCAGAACGTGACGCTGACGTTCGAAAATGGGCGGATTGTCAAGGCGGAGAGCAACGATACGGATCGCTTAAACGAAATACTGAACAGCGACGAAGGGGCGCGCTACGTCGGCGAATTCGCGATCGGCTTCAACCCTTACATTCTGCATCCCATGAACGATATTTTGTTTGACGAGAAAATCGCAGGCAGTCTGCACTTTACGCCGGGTCAGGCGTACGAAGAGACGGACAACGGCAACCGCTCCTCCATTCACTGGGACCTCGTGCTCATCCAACGTCCGGAATATGGCGGCGGCGAAATTTATTTTGACGACGTGCTGATCCGCAAGGACGGATTGTTCGTTCTGCCGGAATTGGAAGGATTGAACCCTGATCGCTTGAAATAATTGCTAATGAAGCGTTTTTTTCACCAGCCCCCTTGATGGATACCACGATTCAGAGTATCATGGTGACAAAGGAAAGCATTACTAATTCAACTGGAGGGAACGCCCATGTCCAATAACGCAGCAATTGTAGAAATCTCCCAAACAGCCAGCCAATTTACTTCATCGATCGTATTGCAAGCCGAGAGCAAATATATCGACGTAAAGAGTATCCTGGGTCTGTTCACGACTTTGGTCGGCGGTCATTCCTACGAGCTTCATGTACACGGACCGGACGCGGAAGAGGCTAAAAAAGCAATGGCAGCCGTGTTCGCGAAACACAATCTAAACGTTAATGTCATTTCGGATTAATCATTAGCACGGGCGTGACCAGCGCTTCTTCCGTATGGGGGAGGCGCTTTTTCTGTTTTATCCTTGTTTATTCCGATGATTTCGTCTAATATAAAAGGTATATATGCTGGAGGCAAGAGTCACAGGGGGGAGAAACATGTCCGCACCGGAAGTTGCTGATAAGTTGCAGGAGAGAGCGTTGCGCCTTCTACAGGAAGATGCAAGTAAGATAGAGAAGTTGATTGAGGTGCAGATGGAGAACCTGACAACTCGTCAGTGCCCTCTGTATGAGGAAGTGCTCGATACGCAGATGTATGGATTCTCGCGCGAGGTCGACTTTGCCACGCGTGCCGGTCTCATAACGGAGCAAACGGGCAAGGAGATCGTCAGCAGGTTGGAGCGCAATCTCGCTGTGTTATATGAAGCGCTTGATCGGAAGGGCAGCCTTTAGAGGGCTGCTTTTTTCATGCCAATATACCGATTAGCTCGGAGAGGTATATTTACCATTTGTCAGTGATACTGCTCCTTGCTTCATTACGCCCATTCCTTTACAATACATGATATATGGTAAATTTGAGGAGTGATAGACATGACCGAGGATCTTCAAACAGGCATTATCCGAATTTCTGACGACGTTGTAGCGACTATAGCAGGACTTGCAGCTCTTGAAACTCCAGGCATTGCCGCCATGTCGGGCGGGATCTCCGAAGGGCTGGCAAAGCGTCTCAGCGGCAAGAATGCGCAGAGAGGCGTATCGGTCGAGGTTGGGCAGCTCGAAGCGGCCATCGACCTGCGAATTATCGTTCATTATGGCATTCCGATTCAGGAAGTGTGCCGTCAGCTTCAATTAAACGTGCGAGAATCCGTCGAAAATATGACCGGCTTGCAAGTGGTAGAGGTAAATGTGAAAGTGGAGGGCGTTGCCTTCAAGGAAGAAGAACCGGAAGAGATTCAGCAACGGTTGAAATAAGCGATTTTATATACATGAAGAAGGCACTTTCCCTGTTATCCGGGCAAGTGCCTTTTTGGTTGTGCGCGCAGCGCCTCAGTGCGGCCTGATTAACCTCGTCGATTGTTTCTCTGTCTTCTCCGGCAAACGATTGGACTCGCGGGAGATGCTGAGCAGAACGCCCATGCTCATGAGACTGACGAGGAGCGAAGATCCGCCGGAGCTTATAAACGGCAGCGTGACGCCGGTTATCGGAATGGTTCCGGTTACGCCGCCAATATTGATAAATGCCTGGATCGCGAAGAGGCCGACGATGCCTGCGCCTACGACAGTGCCGTACAAATCCGGGCAACGAAGCGCGACGAGCAGTCCCCTCCACAAAAACACCAGGAAAAACAATAAAAATAATGCACTGCCGATAAATCCGAATTCTTCGGCAATAACGGCAAAAATAAAATCGTTATAAGCGTAATCCAAATAGTGCAGCTTCTGCACGCTTCCCCCGAATCCGGCGCCCGTCAGACCGCCATGTCCAAGTGCTTGCAAAGCGGAGATCAATTGGAACGCGCCATCCTGCGCGTTGCCCATGGGATCCATAAATGCCGTAAAACGGTTGACCCGATATTGCCATGGCGCAGGATTGATCGCCATCGACACGCTTACCATCAACGTGATGGCGACAGCGGCGACCGAGCCGGCGAGCAGCACTTGTTTTAGATTGGCGCCGCCTGTCAGTATCATAATCGTTGCGCACGCGGCCAGTACCATACTGGAGCCTAAATCCGGCTGGAGCATAATAAGACCGCAGAAGAAGCAAATGATGAGAATGACAGGCAATAAGCCGCGTTTGAATTCCCGAAACTTCTCTTCCTTCTTCGTGATCAGGGATCCGAGATAAAGGATAAGCGTCAGCTTGGCAAATTCCGTCGGCTGCAGCCCGATCGGGCCAATGTGAAACCAACTGCGGGCACCATTCACTTCCTCGCTGACGAACGGTACGAGCAGTAGCATCAGCAGGACCGGGATCAGAAGCAAAACGAACCCGCGTTTAAAAAACTGGTAACGCAGGTTCATAATGAAAAACATCATAAATATGCCAAATATGGCGAAGACAAGCTGCCGCTTGGTGAAATATAGGGCATCATTGTCGAATTTCGGCGATAATACCGCGATTCCGGAGCTGGCGCTGAACACCATCACAAGTCCAAAGCCTACGAGCATCAGTGTCATGATGAGCAGCAGAAAGTCCGGTCTGCCTCTGCTACCGTTCCCTGTCGCCTTCATGCCGACACCTCTTACAGAAGTTGTTTCTTCAGTTGGTCTAGACGCTGCGTAGCTGTATCCATGATATGCTTCGGAACCGGGGACTCGTATTCCATGCCGTGCGGGAATGTAGAGCGTCCGATATAGACCGCTTCGATATTGAGAACGGCATGAGGGTTCTCCAGCTTGCCCTCGATCGCGCGCGTGTTGATGCGCAGGAAGTAGTCGGAGCCGCTGGCCCGATCCGTTAATTTCAAATCATATGTAGCGCGATAATATTCCCATTGCCAACGAACGAAACCGACCTTTTCGGCCGCATCGTCCAGATGGTGCAGCTCGCTCTGAACGCCGTTTAATCCGGAGTTTTCAATAATCATTTCTGTTCCTCCCAAATTCACAAGACATAGTTGTACATTCTTTACTCATGATAGTATGTTTCCCCAGTCAGCGCAAGCCTTACTCCAGTAGCATGGGACTAATGTTCGTGACATTTTTGAGAATTATGGCCGGCTGTCTAATTGCCGGGCAAGCACTTCCTTATTGGCGGCGATCTTGCTAAACTAGAATATAGAGGTCAATTATGGCGAAAACCTATGCTTTCCGATATTTGTACACAGGGAGGGGTTCGGAATGACCATACAACAGCAGCATACAGAGAGCGCGCTACAGCATCAATTCTCAAAGATGGTGGCCTGGCGCAGGCATATGCATCAGTATCCCGAGCTTTCATTCCGGGAGCGGGAAACCTCGTCGTGGATAGCCGGAAGGCTGAAGGAGCTGGGATGCGAGGCAAAGACCGGCGAGTACGGAAACGGTATTGTGGTGTCGATTGCCGGGGAGCAAGAGGGTCCGTGCATCGCGCTGCGCGCCGATATGGACGGGCTGCCCATTCAGGACGAAAAAAGCTGCGACTACAGCTCGAAGGTGCCGGGCGTCATGCATGCTTGCGGACATGACGGGCATACGTCGACGTTGCTTGCGATTGCCGACTATTACAATAGCAACAGGGACAAGTTCCGCGGCGAGCGGAGATTATTATTCCAGCATGCGGAGGAGGTAACGCCGGGCGGCGCGATCGAGATGGTCAAAGCCGGCGTACTAAACGGGGTTGATGCGGTATATGGCGTGCATCTGTGGACGCCTCTTCCTTACGGGACAGTGGCCTCCAGGCCCGGACCGTTCATGAGCGCCGCGGACGAGTTCGTCATCGACATCGAGGGTAAGGGCGGACACGGCGGAATGCCGCACGCCACCGTCGACACGATCGTCATCGGCTCCGCAATGGTGCAGGCTATTCAGTCGATCGTCAGCCGCAATGTTAATCCGATACATCCGGCGGTCGTGACGATCGGTTCTTTCCAGGCGGGCACCACGAATAACGTGATCGCGGAGAAATGCAGGCTGAAGGGTACCGTCCGCTCCTTTGACGAAGACACCAGGAGGCAGATACTCGAGCGGCTGGCGGCGATTGTCCAACAGACCTGCGAGATGTACGGAGCGGCTTGTCAGTACGAGATGCGCATCGGTTATCCGCCGGTCGTAAACGACGGGCAGGAGGCTGAGCGGTTTTTCCAGGTAGGGAGCGAGCTGTTCGGAGAGGATTTCGTCATTAACGCGGACCCCATCACCGTCGCCGAAGACTTTTCCTATTACCTGGAGCGTGTTCCGGGCTGCTTCATGTTCGTGGGAGCGGGCAATCCGGAGACGGGAGCGAGCTTTGCCCATCATCACCCTCGCTTCGATATCGATGAAAGAGCAATGCTCGATGCCGCCAGACTTTTGATCGGCATGGCGGAGCATCGCGCGAATATGCCAGCATAAAAATGAGCTTGCCGCGGGCAAGGGAGATTATTGATCCTCCCATACCGCGACAAGCTCATTGTTTTCGTTATACAGTTCGCCGGGATCCGGCTCGTTATTGTTCCAAACGTTGTCGACTTCCCAAATCAGCATGTTTTTTGAATCGGGAGCTGCGTTCTTTTCGCTGGAGGAAATCTGCAGCGTGCCTTGCGAAGGCAACTGGACGGAGTCGAAGGTATAGGTCTGATTGCCCCGAACGCTGATCAGCTTCCAGCCTTCCAAGTTGATGCTGTCGTATGTCGTATTTTTGATCGTGACCAGCTCGGCGCGTTTGTCCACCATCAACTCAATGCCGATCTGGGCAGCTTTCTTAACGGGAATGTCGGTCTGGCTTTTTTCATGCCCGGAACTCCAAATTCCGATCATATCGTGTTTCGCTTGCTGCTCCAAGCCCTTATAGACGTTTTCCATCTTTACGTTGGGCTCTACGATCATGACTTTAGCCAAGCCCTCTTGCAGCAGAAGCTCGTTCAGGATGCGTCCGTCTTTAAGCTCGACTATGGCCAGCGTCCTGCCGTAATGATCCTTGCTCTCCTTGTCAAAGGTCAGACGAACCTCCCCCGACTGCTCCAGCAGCTCCTTCGTATAAGAGGACGCTTCGTCGCCGTAAGGATCGGAGCCTTCATCTTCATTATGGATCTCAGGCGTGTCCACATATAGCAAGCGCACCGTCACCGAATCTTTTCCGCTCTTGACGCGGAACGTATCGCCGTCGATGTAATCAGTTACCTCCAGCCATTCGCCTGCCTTGGCTGTGCGATCGATTGCGGCAGGAGATGAGGCGCAGCCAGCCAGCAACATGGAGAGCATAATGAGCAGGAATAAATAAATACGATTCAAACATGTAGCCTCCCACGTACAGATTGTCAGGCTTTAACCGAGATTACTTCTCATTATTATAACATATAATGTGCCTATAATCGAAGTAAAGTAGAGCATTACGGATAAAATGCCCCCTTTCCATTCATACTGATGACATGAGACTGGATGGGGAGGTAAATGCTGGATGGTTGAAGCCAAAGATCGGGCATTGATCGTGCAATCCGACCTGACTGTGCTATTGGATGAAAGAGCGGCTGATGGCCAAGCTGCCAGAGAGCTGCTGCAGAGAGTCGCGGAGATGACGAAACGGACGGGGGACGTGCATACGTACCGGATTACGCCGGTAACGCTTTGGAATGCGCTAAGCGCCGGCGGAGATGCAGCCTCCGTCTTGGAAGGACTTAAGCGCCATTCGCGCTACGATCTCCCGCTCCAGGCGTCGGCCAGCATCAGGTTGTGGGCTGGAAGGTATGGCAAGCTTCAATTGTCCGAGGATGCCGGAAGGCTGCTCGTCACGGGAGACGAGGCTGTCATGGAGCAACTTGCGCTGCATTCGTCCTTGTCCGCGTGCAGGAAAGAAAAGCTGCATAGCTCTATGTGGGAGCTGTATCCCGAAAACCGCGGCGAATTCAAGCAGGAATTGGCGCGATTGGGTTACCCTGTGCTGGACCATGCCGGATATCGAAGCGGAGAGTCGCTGCCTGTCCGGCTTCTAACGGATCGTGGCAACCGCGCGGGCTTTGCGCTAAGAGATTACCAGCAAGAAGCGGTGGATCGGTTCCTGCAAAACGGCAGCGTGCAGGGAGGCAGCGGAGTTGTCGTGCTGCCCTGCGGTACAGGCAAGACCGTGGTAGGAATCGCCTCGCTTACTCAGCTTGGCACTGAGACGCTCGTGCTTACCTCCAGCGTCACCTCGGCACAGCAATGGAAAAATGAGCTTCTGGACAAAACGACGCTGACCGCCGAGCAGATCGGTCTTTATTGCGGCGCTTATAAACAGGTGCGCCCGGTAACGATCAGCACCTATACCCTGCTCACGCACCGCAGCTCGAAAAGCGGCGATTTCGCGCACATGAAGCTGTTCTCCGAACGGGATTGGGGGCTAATCGTCTACGATGAGGTGCATCTGCTTCCTGCGCCTGTGTTCCGAATGACGGCGAAGCTGCAAGCAACAAGAAGATTGGGACTCACAGCGACTCTTGTACGGGAGGATGGCTGCGCCGAAGACGTTTATTCGCTAATCGGACCCAAGCTGTACGACATGGAGTGGAAGAAGGCTGAAGCAGGGGCTTATATATCGATAGTCAATTGTACGGAAATTCGTGTCGGACTTCATGATTCCCATAGATCCGAATATGCGAATTCCGGGGCAAGGGGCAAGCTCAGAATAGCGGCGGAGAATAAAAACAAGCTGCCTGTCGTTCGCAAGCTGCTGGGGCGCCACGACGGGAAACCCACGCTTATTATAGGACAATATTTGGAGCAGCTTTATGCCATCGCAAAAGAATTGGATGCCCCTTTGTTGACCGGAGAAGTTCCGCAGGAGGAACGCGCCATCCTGTATGACAGCTTTCGGAATGGCGAAATCGGGGTGCTCGTCGTCTCGAAGGTCGCTAATCTGGCCGTGGATCTGCCCGACGCTGCCGTTGCGATCCAGGTATCAGGAAGCTTTGGTTCCAGACAAGAGGAGGCGCAAAGAATCGGCAGGTTGCTGAGACCTAAGAGCGGGGGAAACGAAGCCTGGTTCTATACCGTCGTAACCGAAGGGACCAAGGAAACGGAATTTGCCTGGAAGCGACAGTTGTTCATGATGGAGCAAGGCTATATGTACGAGCAGGACACGATGAAAGCACTGCCGGATGAGTCGGAGAATATGCGGCGCGAAAGGGGAGAGTGCTCTTGCTGATTCAACAAATGATGGTCCGGCTGCCCTCCGAATGGCGCCTTAAAGTGATTGGAACGCCAATCGGCGAGCTGGCCTCAAACTTGTCGGATGGGCAGTCCGATGCTGCAATTGCAGAAGCAGTAGCTAAAACCTGCGAAGGGTTGCCTCCATATGCGATGAAGGTGTTAGGCGCCATGCTGCTTATATGCGGACCATCGCCGATAGAAGAGGAGAAACTGACGGCTACGCTCCGTCAACATACTGCACGGCCAGGAGCGGAGATCAGAAGCGGACTTGCCCGTCTAGGAGAGGCGGGGACCGCATTTGCGATTCGTAAAGGATGGGGAGAGCGATGGTGGGTGATACCGTCCGATGCGTATGTTCCCCTCATGAACCGTATCTACGAATGTCTGCCGCTATCCGAGGCTGTTCCGGCAGACGCCGAGGTACTGCCGCCTATGGACAAAAACGGCGTTTTTCAGTCCTTGCCTGTACCTTACGAACGCATTTTCTTATATGGTCTTGCTTTGCTTGACAAGCTGGATACTGGAGTGACGGCAAAAGGACTGTTGGCCAAAAAAACGATTGACCGTCTGGCGGCCCTATTCCGTCCCATCGAAGGGTCTCTGGAGCCGTTCGGTTTGCAAAGGACGCACGATATCCATTATCCGATGGGAGCAGCGCTGTTTCTGGAGGGCGCTCATGCGCTCGATCTTGTAGAGCTCCGCAACGGAGAAGAACTGCGTCTTCGCAAGCAGCAGTTGCACAAGTGGCTGCAGCTTCACTCCACAACTAGAGCCAGGCAACTGCAGGATTGGCTGATCAGCAGGCTTACGGAAGCCGCTGGATCCGATTCGGCCATCTGTGCCGCCATTGTGGGACAGCGGACTCGAGGAGGAGGGGATTGGGGCAGGGAGAGCTCGCTGCGCCAATGGGAAGCGCGTCGCAACGGTGTCCTTCAGAGAGACGACGGACACGGGAGCGCGGATTTGACGCTGGAAAGCCGTTGGCCGGACATTTGGCTGCAGCTCTTTTACGACTTCGGCTGGCTGGAGCTCGGGCGGCTAATGATCGACGGTGACACCGGCGAGCGTTTGTTCCGCTGGCGATCGGAGCCTGCTCCGCATGAAGGAGAGTTAATCGTGCAGCCGAGCGGGGAGCTGATTGCGGGACCAGGCTGCCCATATGCCTGTCGCTGGGAGTTAGAGGCTATAGCCGAGCGCAGGGGAGACGGCGAGCTGGCGGAGTATGTTCTTACTGCAGCCTCCGTCGCCGCGGCATTGGAGCATGGCTGGACACGCGATGCGATAAGCCGCTTCCTGCAGGAAGCGGCCGTAATG
>NZ_BDQX01000041.1:32201-39777 GCF_003112455.1 Paenibacillus agaridevorans | reverse complement strand
GCGGCGCTGGAATCGATGTTGGAGCAATGGGCAAGCCGCGCCTGCCAATTCGAATTTACGCAGGCTACCCTGCTTCGGTGCCGCTCGGAGGACCGCGCCGACTGGCTTGCCGCACAGGTGCAAGCTCAGCCCTTTGAGCTGCAACGAATAGGTCCTGCAGTCTTCGTCGTGGATGCGGCGCATGTCAGCCCTTTGCGCAAGCTGTTGCAGCAAGCCGGATTCCCGCCTCGCAAAGGCGTGTCGCCAAAATGGCGGGCTCCGGAAGAGGAGTCCCTTGCATCAATAATCCATGCAGAGGAGGCAGAGGATGTAGAGGAGGCGGAATGGCAGCCCGTTATTCCGGTTCCTGGCGTCGAAGGTTTGTATGTTGCCGATCACGCGTCCATTCGCCGATGCGAGCTGGCGAGCGATCCCGTTCCGGAAAGGCTTCTCGCAGCGGACTGGGCTTCGGTCCCGCAGATGTGGTCCAGGCAGCTGCGCGATTATCATCTGTCCACGCGCAAGGAGTTGCTGCAGAAAGCGATCACGCTAGAAACATCTGTCCGTATAGTGACGAACCAAGGTATGCGGACATTTGTTCCTGAGCGTCTTGAAGGACGAGGCGGCATGGAGTGGTCGGTAGCCGGTTCTTGGGGCGATAACGTATCCGATCAGCCTGTCAGACTTACTCCCGACATGTGGGGCGAAATGGGGATCGACTTGCCTGACGGGATAGTTACTTGACAATACATCTATTGGCTAAAACCCTGTAATATGATAATGTAATAATGCGAGTTCAAAAAATTTGGTTCTCAGTACCGAGAAGATTGAAGGCAACTAGAAACTGAGTAGCGGAGCGTAGCAGAGCTACGTGAGCAACGGAAGGTTCGGTTGCGTTCAATCTTCGATGTCGAGTAAGCTTCTAGGCATACTTCGTAATGGGAATCGGAATTTTTGAACAACCTCTAGTAGCAAGCACGAGGAAAGAGGTGTATTCATGCCAATTGCCGAACCTTATTTGATGTCGATGGCAGATGGGCAAGGGGACGCCGCCGAAGCAACGCTTGACATGGCGTCTTTGCTGCTCAGCGCTTACGAATTGGGAGACTGGATTAATCAATCGGCAGAAGTTGCCGAGTACACATACTGGAAGACGGCAGTAAGTCAGAATGAAGAAGCGGCGCTTCGGCAGCGGGAATTCGGGAAGGCGAAGGAGCTGTTCGCCGAATGCCAGCGATTTGGCAGATTCCATCCCGACTATCATGAGGCCAAAGACAAGATGAAGGCAGCCGAAAAACTGCTGGATGAGGTGGAATGCGTCAAGCGTTTCAAGCTGGCTGAGCAAGCGGTTGACGAGATGCTGCACGAGGTTGCGGTTATGATCGCCGAATCGGTATCGGATACGATTAAGGTGCCGAGCAATGAAAAGGGATCGGGGAGCGGCTGCGGGGGCGGCGGATCTTGCAGCTGCGGAAGCGGAGGCTGCGGCTAGCGAGCAAGGCGGCTTGGCGCGATTGTTGAGGGGGCGTATAGAGGATGTTGCCGGAACGAACGGGTTTTATTATATGGGTCAGCGACTTAAAAGCGGCAAGAGCATTGGAACGCTTCGGCAGTGTCCACTACATGTCCAGAAAGCTGCATTATGTCGTACTGTACATGAATGCGGACAGGGCGGAGGAAGCCGTGCGGCAGATGACTCGCCTGCCCTACGTGCGCAAGGTAGAGCGCTCCTATCGCAATGAGATCAAGACGGAATATAGCAAGGACAGCGAGGACAAAACAAGGTTTTACAGTTTGTAGCCAGTCATGGGAAACGCTTGAGCCCTTCGGTATGGGCTTGAGCGTTTTTTTTGACCAGTTATACATATTATGCCATATTTGGCCTGACTTTATTTTATTGTTGAAATATTGGACAGCCGTGATAGAATGATAGTATGTACATAGGTTAAAAGCCCTGGTTCCTTGGGAGGAGTAGGTTGCGAGATGAAGGATAAAATGACGAGAAGATGGAGCACTTATGAGTCGTTTTATGTTGAGCTCGGCGACAAGAAGGTGGTTGACATCATCATTACCAACCACGCGAAGAGCCGGTGGCTTGACCGTATCGAGACGGAGAAGACCGGATACGACGATATTGCCGAATTTTTATGGGAATGTTTGAAAAAGGACCGCATTGAACCATACTATCGCAATGAGCAAGATGTATATTTGATCGATGACGATCTGGTGTTTGTCGCGGAATTTTCGGATTCGCTTACCGAACGGGATTTGCTGGGCAACCCGCTCCATAAGATGATCGTAGTGACGTTTCTGGGACGAATGTCGGAGACGATCGAGCTCCGCGATCTGAAGTCGTATTACTCCTGGTTAAGACATTCCAGACGAATGACGCTAATCAAAAATAGCCGCAAGCGCAAATAATACAATTCATGCCAAACTTAAATATTATTAATTGGATCGGAGCGCAGAGTCGACAAGACATGCGCTTTTTTGTCGTATCCCGATCCATCCTATTGTATAATAAGGGCAAAGAAAGGACGGGTTATTATGGCGCTTAATTTCCATCAGTTGCATATATTCCATACGGTTGCGGAACGGGGGAGCTTCTCGGCCGCCGCGCAATCTCTTCATATGACGCAGCCCGCGGTAACGATGCAGGTGCAGTCGCTCGAGGAATATTTCGGCACGAAGCTGCTGCAGCGTTCAACGAAGCGGATCGAGCTCACCGAGGCCGGCAGGGCGCTCATGCCTTATGCCAAGAGCAGCATCGAGCTTATCCGGGATACCGATCAGGCGATGTCGACATTTACGAAGCAGCTCAAGGGCAAGCTGCAGCTTGGCTCCAGCTTGACGATCGGCGAATACATTTTGCCCCGGCTGCTGGGACCGTTCGGACAGGAGTACCCTCATATCTCCATCAGCATGAAGGTTATGAACACCGCTCAAATAATGGAAGATATTCTCAATCATCAATTAAATTTCGGATTAATCGAGGCGCCTGTTAATCACCCCGACATGTATATGGAAGCGGTGATGAACGACGAGCTCGTATTAGTGGTCCATAAGGACCATCCCTTGGCGGAAGTTTCGGAAACCACTCTTGCGGATGCGCTGCAGTATACGTTCGTGCTGAGGGAGCAAGGCTCGGGGACAAGACTTGTCATGGAGGATGAGCTGCGGAACAAAGGATTCGATCCATCCGCCATGAAAATCGTGATGGAGCTCGGAAGCACCGGCGCAGTCAAGTCGGCTGTAGAGGCGGGGCTCGGCATCTCGATCTTGTCGACCTCTTCGGTCAAACATGAGATGGCTCTCGGATTGATCAAGACGGTCAAGCTGACGGATGCCCGGTTTCACCGGCAGTTCTATTCGATCTACCTCAAGTCCGCGCTGCTGCCGATATCTGCGGTGACGTTCCTGACGTTTCTGAGAGAGAGGGATTTGAAGCAATGGCTGTAACGAATAAAGGGGCAAAGAAAACTGCCGACAACGGCCGAGTCGATCTTCATTGCCATACGACGGCTTCGGACGGCATGTTCGCTCCCGCCGAGGTAGTCCGCAAAGGCCATGCGGCGGGATTGTCCGCCATCGCCATTACGGACCATGATACGGTAGCGGGTGTCGCCGAAGCGGCGGAGGAAGGCGAACGTCTCGGCATAACGGTTGTGCCTGGCATAGAGATCAGCACATATGCGGAAGGCGCCGACATTCATGTACTGGGCTATTTTACAGCCAATGACAATGAGTTGTGGCAGGAGCGTCTGTCCAGTCTCAGAGGCGTAAGAGGGAACCGAAACGTTCTCATCGTGGAGAAGCTCCGGTCGCTCGGGATTGCGATCGCCTGGTCGGATGTAGAAGGGATTGCCAATGAAAGAAGGCCGGCCGACGGGACGAAAGGAAAAAGCATCGGACGTCCCCATATTGCCGAAGCGTTAATTCGCAAGGGGATCGTTGCTACCATGGGCGAAGCGTTTGATCGGTATCTGGCGGCAGGGGCGGCCGCTTATGTAGAGATGCCCAAGGTCCACCCTGTAGAAGCGCTGCGCTGGATCAAAGAGGCGGGCGGCGCCGGCGTCATTGCGCATCCCGGCTTATACGGGCGGGACGCCTTGGTAAAAGAGTTGATTGCAGCTGGAGCGGATGGGATCGAGGTCTACCATCCCGATCATGGCGCGGAGAGCGAGCAGCGTTATTTGGAGCTCGCCCATCGTCATGGCATTATAGCGACCGGGGGTTCGGATTATCATGGAGAGCGGAACGGCGAAAGTTATCATGGCGCCATTGGCAGCAGGTGCGCATCTCCCGATACGATTCGTGCCTTGCTGGACAAGTTATTGCAGAGAAACGGGACGGTGTAACGTTTAACGAATAAACGGCGGAGCGCGCTTGCTCCGCCGTTTGGCGTTCAGGACATCTGTCCAGCTTAAGATTTGATTTCGCTGGCCAGCGATTTCAGCCGCGCAGTGTCCGGCGTGATAAACAGCGTCTTTTGATTGTCGTAGATGACGAAGCCCGGCTTTGCGCCGTTCGGCTTGCGCACATGCCGGATTAGCGTATAGTCGACGGGCACCATGCTGGATTCTTTTGCTTGGCTGTAGAAGGCGGACAGCATCGCGGCTTCCTCCAGCGTGGCGTCGCCGAAGTCGCCGCCGCGAATGACGACGTGAGAACCCGGAATGTCTTTCGTGTGAAGCCAGGTATCCGACGGAGCAGCCAGACGATTGGTCAAATATTCGTTTTGCGTATTATTTTTGCCGACATAGACGGGAATGCCTTCTGAAGATGTATAACAGAGAAGGGCCGGGCGTGTCGGCTTTTTGCGTTTAGGGCCTCTGCGATTCCGTTCCCTCATATAACCTTGCTGGACCAGCTCGTCCCGAATTTCCTCGATATCCGCAAGCGAAGCGTAGTCCAGCTGTTGCAGCAAAGCTTCGAAATAACGGATTTCTTCCTCCGTCAGACTCATCTGCTCTCCTACAATCGATAAACTGTTGCGATGTTTCGTATATCTGCGGAAGTAACGTTGAGCGTTCTCTGATGGATTAAGCTGCGGGTCCAGCTCAATCGTCACTTCCGCCGCGTTCTCGTCATAGAAGTTGACAAGCGTAATAGAGCTGTCGCCCCGATTGATCTGATGCATGTAAGCCGTCAGCAGTTCGCCCAGCACTCTGTATTTTTCCGCGTCCCGAGCCACCTCAAGCGTTTCTTGAAGCTTTTTGATCTTCGATACGTTTTTGGCTTTTTCGTTTTGCACGAACCGGATCAGATCCGCGGCCCGCTGCTTTACCGTATCGCGCTCCGCCTTATCGCCGTAGAACGACTCCAAGCATTCGCTGACGCTGTCATAAGGGGACCATTCGCCATGAATATGGGTTAAGCGCGTAATCGAGAAACTTGATTTGCCTGTTCCGATATCGGTCACGATACCCGGATTATAGCGGTGCTCGCGAACCTGTTCTATCATGTCCAGGAAGCTGTTCCATAACGAACCTTCGCTGCCGTCGTCTTTGGATCGGAACACGATTTCCTTGGCAAGAAGGGGGCTGAGACCGCTAAAAGCGGCAACCAAAGCTTGGGCATCGGTAAGGGCAGTCCGATCCTCGCCTGACGCTGCCGCCATTAGCGAACGGAATTCCGCCTCTTCGGTCACCTCGATTGGGTCTCGTTTGTTCTGATCCGGCGGAGCAGTATAGGCACTGCCTGGCATGACGATCCGGAAAGCGCTGATGGCAGGCGTGACATGGTGAATGCCGTCATGGATAAGTCCCGTTCCTGCATCCATCAAAATGATGTTGCTATGGCGGCCCATAATTTCGATAATGATGCGCTTGCTTGACAGGTCGCCAAGCTCGTCGCGATGCCTCACGTCGATATGAATGATCCGTTCATTGCCAACCTGGCTGACTGCTTCGATGACGCCGCTCTCGCAATGCTTTCGAAGCAGCATGCAGAACATGGGAGCTTCCAGCGGGTTGACATACGTTCCCGTCGTCCAGTGGACGCGAGGATACGTGGGATTGGCGGAGAGCAGCAGCTTGCCTTGTGCTCCGCCGCCCCGAATGGACAACACGAGATCGTGTTCGGTCGGTTGATGTATTTTATGAATGCGTGCGCCTACGCAGCGCTGAAGGTCTTGCACGAGTGCGCGTGTTACGATTCCGTCGAGTGCCATTGTCGTTATGTACCTTTCTTTTTGCAGGATGTCTCTATCATGCCATATTCGGGACAAAAAATTAAGTGCGGTGGGATATTTTACGGGCTGTCCGAATACATTTGTCCTAAGCGGTTGTTCACAATAATTCTCGGATTGAAGCGCGCTGCGCCGCCAAGGACGGCGACAGCCGTTTCACCTTGGGACATGCTCGGGGCGGCTGACTGCTGGACCGGCAACAAACGGGAGGGAGTCGTGCAATGGAACAGTTGAAATGGCATCAATACGGCGTAAACGATTTGACCGAGCGGCTGGGCAGCTCGCTGCAAGAAGGGCTTAAGCCTTCCGCAGCGGCGGAGCGGCTGGAGGAAAATGGCGCGAACGAGCTGACAGAAGGGAAGCGGGTTCCGCCGATTCTGTTGCTCCTGAACCAATTCAAGGACTTTATGGTGCTGATCCTGATGGGAGCCACGCTGATCTCCGGACTGCTCGGCGAATATCTGGACGCCATTACGATTATTGCTATTATCGTTATTAACGCAGTGCTCGGTTTCGTACAGGAATTCCGCGCGGAGCGTTCTCTTCGCGCGCTCAAAGAGCTGTCGGCTCCCTCGGCCAAGGTGCTGCGCGGAGGCGAGCTGATTACGATAGCGGCACGCGAGCTGGTTGCCGGCGACATTGTTTATCTGGAAAGCGGGGATCGCGTTCCTGCGGATGTGCGCCTGATCGAAACGAACAGCTGTTACGCGGAGGAATCCGCATTAACCGGGGAATCGGTTCCCGTCGGCAAATACGCTGCTCCGATACCCGACGGCGATCTGCCGCTAGGCGATCAACGGAATATCGGCTTTATGGGGACGATGCTTACGCGAGGCACAGCTAAGGGCATCGTCGTTCGAACGGGCATGGAGACGGAGATGGGCAAGATCGCGGGTCTCATTCAATCGACGGAATCTATGGAGACGCCGTTGCAGCATCGTTTGGAGCAGCTAGGCAAGCTGCTAATCATGGTCGCGATCGGGCTTACGATCATGGTCGTCGTCGCCGGCATCCTGCACGGGCAACCCGCATACGGCATGTTCCTCGCGGGGGTTAGCCTGGCGGTGGCAGCCATCCCGGAAGGGCTGCCCGCAATCGTCACAATCGCTTTGGCGCTTGGCGTGCAGCGCATGATCAAGCGGAAGGCGATCGTTCGCAAACTGCCTTCCGTGGAGACGCTCGGGTGCGCGTCCGTCATTTGCTCCGACAAGACGGGCACGCTGACGCAGAACAAGATGACCGTTACCAACGTGTGGCTTAGCGACCGCAGGCTGGAAGTGAGCGGAGAAGGATATGACCCCACGGGGGCGATCTATGAGAACGGAAAGGCGATTGATCCGAAACACGATCTTCATCTGAAGCGGCTTCTGCAGGTGGGGGCGCTTTGCAACAACGCGCAGGTCGAAC
>NZ_BDQX01000041.1:26022-32124 GCF_003112455.1 Paenibacillus agaridevorans | reverse complement strand
AGGAGCCCTCAGGCAAGCGGCGCAGAGGGGCGGCCCCGGAGCCTGCCTCCGAGTGGCGCCTCAAGGGCGACCCCACGGAAGGGGCTTTGGCGGTGCTCGCCGCGAAGCTGGGATCCTCCGCGAAATCGCTGGAGACGCTGTATCAGCGCGTGAAGGAGTTCCCCTTCGACTCCGAGCGCAAGCGGATGTCCGTCATTGTCTCTCATCAAGGAGGCAGGCTCATTTGTACGAAAGGCGCTCCGGACGTGCTGATGGAGCATTGCTCCTACGTGTTGTGGGATGGCAAGGTCGTTCCGTTTACGTCGACGCTCAAGCGCAAGTGCGCCGAAGCAGGCGAAGCCATGGCGGGTTCCGCGCTTCGGGTTCTGGGCCTTGCGTACAAGGATGTCCGTCCGGCAGAAAAGGTCGAGACGGAGGACGATGCGGAGCAAGGTCTTGTCTTTATCGGTCTTGCGGGAATGATCGACCCGCCTCGCCGGGAGGTAAAGGACGCTATCGCGACTTGCCGCAGAGCGGGCATCAAAACCGTCATGATCACGGGCGACCATCAGTTGACGGCGGAGGCGATCGCGGGCCAGCTCGGCATTATGTCTCGCGGCGCCGTATCGGTGACGGGCAAGCAGCTGGAAGAGATGACCGACGAGGAATTGGAGAAGCGCGCCGATGACATCAGCGTTTATGCCCGCGTCTCGCCGGAGCATAAGCTGAGAATCGTGAAGGCGCTGCAGCGAAGGGGACATACGGTAGCCATGACGGGCGACGGCGTTAACGATGCCCCTGC
This sequence comes from Paenibacillus agaridevorans, assembly GCF_003112455.1. Taxonomy (GTDB): domain Bacteria; phylum Bacillota; class Bacilli; order Paenibacillales; family Paenibacillaceae; genus Pristimantibacillus; species Pristimantibacillus agaridevorans. The sequence continues at coordinate 31,343 of NZ_BDQX01000041.1, read as the reverse complement.
CATCAAGGCAGCCGATATCGGCATCGCGATGGGCATTACGGGAACGGATGTTTCGAAGGAAGCATCGGCGCTCGTGCTCAGCGACGACAACTTCTCGACGATAGTCGCCGCCATAGAGGAAGGCCGAGGGATCTACGAGAATATTCGCAAGTTCATTCGATATCTCCTTGCCTCTAATGTAGGCGAAATCATGGTCATGTTCCTGGCCATGATGGCGGGCCTGCCATTGCCGCTGGTGCCGATCCAGATATTATGGGTCAACCTCGTCACGGACGGATTGCCCGCGATGGCGCTTGGCGTCGACCAGGCAGAGAAAGATCTCATGCAGCAGAAGCCTCGCCAGGCCAAGGAAAATATTTTCGCCCGGAGGCTGGGATGGAAAATTATTAGCCGGGGCATTCTGATCGGCCTCTGCACGCTCGGCGCCTTCTGGATTACGTTAGTCGCGGAAGGGAACGATCCGCAAGGCTTGATGACGGCTCAGACAGTCGCGTTCGCCACGCTAGTTATGGCGCAGCTCATCCATGTGTTCGACTGCAGAAGCTCAAGGTCCATCTTCCACCGCAATCCGTTCCAGAACAAATACCTGGTGCTCGCGGTTCTGTCGTCTTTGCTGCTAATGGTCGGCGTGCTGTATATCGAAGCGTTGCAGCCCATCTTCAAGACGGTGCCGATCGGCTTCCGCGAATGGTGTCTCGTCTTCGTAGCGGCAGGCATTCCGACGTTCATTATGGGCATCGGCAGCGTGCTTGGCAAGACGAAACGCAAGCCGGCGGGCAAGTGGCCGCTTGGTCCCCAGACGGTATCGCGCTAATCCTCACCGAGGATTTGTGCAAATGTTGATGTAAAAAGTGAATAGCCTTTCTCCACCTTTTGCGGTATGCTAGTAGGAATGAGTAATAGAGAAATCATCCATACTAGCAGCTGTTGCAAGGGAGAGAACGATAGATGAATTTCACGAAAATGCATGGCTTGGGCAATGACTTTATAATAGTAGACGGCGAGCGTCAGCTGCCGGACAATGCGTCCGAGCTGGCGCTTGACGTCTGCGATCGGTTCTTCGGCATCGGCGCCGACGGTCTTGTCTATATTCTTCCTTCCGAGAAGGCGGACTTCCGCATGCGTATCATCAACTCCGACGGTTCGGAAGCGGAGCAATGCGGCAACGCGATTCGCTGCGTGGCGAAGTACGTCTACGATAACGGATTGACGAACCGCGAAGAAATTACGATCGAGACGTTGGGCGCCGGCGTGCAGAAGGTTCAGCTCGCAGTAGAGGGCGGCAAAGCGGTAAGCGTGCGCGTCGATATGGGCGAGCCGATTTTGGAAGGGCTTAAAGTGCCGACGACAATCGATGCGGAGCGTGTTATCGAACATCCCATCGAAGTGGACGGCCGGACGTTCTCGTTTACGGCGGTATCTATGGGCAATCCGCATTGCGTTATCTATGTGGACGACGCCGCAAACTTCGACCTGGATACCTGGGGACCGAAGCTGGAAAAACATCCGATGTTCCCCCGCAAGATCAACGTGGAATTCGTAACGGTTAATTCCCGTTCGCAAGCCGACATGCGCGTCTGGGAACGCGGCGCGGGTCCGACGCTTGCTTGCGGCACCGGCGCTTGCGCGACTCTCGTCGCATCCGTGCTCACGGACGCGACAGACCGTACCGCTACGATATCTCTCAAAGGCGGCGATTTGTTTATCGAGTGGAACGAAGCCGACAATCATGTCTATATGACCGGACCTGCCGCGGAAGTATTCCGCGGGTCCTTGGAGGTGTCCCGATGAGCGGCGCGTTGGCAGCAAAACTTAGTCTGAGAGAGGCGCTCGCAGAGCGCATCCTGACCGGGGACGGGGCGATAGGAACCTATCTGTACCAGATGGGGTTTCCGGTTGGCGTTTCCTATGAGGAATTCAATGTATTGAAGCCGGATGTCATTGAGAACGTACACCGGCAGTATTACGAAGCTGGCGCGCGCGTTATCGAGACGAACACGTTTTCCGCGAACTCCGTCAAGCTGTCGAAGTACGGATTGGAGAGCGAGATGGAAGCGATCAACCGTGCCGGCGTCCGAATCGCGCGGGCCGCGGTTGGTCCGGATGCCTATGTCGTAGGCGCAATCGGCTCCATCCGGGACGGCAAGCTAAAGAACTTGCGGACTTCTCTCGTCGCGGATGCCTACGAGCAACAGATGAAGGCGCTGCTCGAAGAGGGAGTCGACGGATTGCTTCTGGAGACCTTCTACGACCTTGCGGAGATGAAGCTAGCCATGTCGATTGCCCGCAAGCTTACCGATATCGCGGTCATCTGCCAATTCGCGGTCGAGGACGTCGGGCGAACGCTGGATGGCGTCGCGCTGTCCGATGCATTCCGCGAGCTTAAGGAGATGGGGGCCGATGTGATCGGCTTTAACTGCCGCAGCGGCCCGAACGGGATTATGCGCGCCATCGATTCCATTGGCGAGAGACCTGAGGATGTACCCATGTCGGTCTATCCGAATGCCGGAATACCCGACTACGTCGATGGTAAATATGCGTATTCGGCCGGACCGGAATATTTTGCGGAGAGCGCGAAGCGCTTCGCAGATCGCGGTGCCCGCATTATCGGCGGATGCTGCGGAACAACGCCCGAGCATGTAGCCGCAATGGCCGCTGCACTTGCCGGATACGTGCCTGCGGCGCCTGGCGCGAATCAGGCGGAGTCAACATCAATAACCGTCACGGAAACCCTTGCGGGAGGCACTGGCGAGGGGGATAGGGATGAGACTCCCAACATCGTGGATCTTGTAAAGCAGCGCCACACGGTCATCGTAGAGCTGGATCCGCCTCGCGATCTCGATATCAGCAAGTTCATGACGGGGGCAGCGGCTCTTAAGGAGATCAAAGCGGACGCGATTACGATGGCGGACAACTCGCTCGCCGTTACGCGCATGAGCAATCTGGCGCTGGCCGCGCTGCTTAAGGAACGCGTGGACATTCGCCCGCTCGTCCATATCGCTTGCCGGGATCGCAACCTGATCGGAACGCAGTCCCACATGATGGGGCTGGATGCGCTTGGCATCGACCATGTTCTGGCCGTGACGGGAGATCCGGCGCGATTCGGCGATTTGCCGGATTCCAGCTCCGTGTACGACCTGACCTCGTTCGAGATGATCCGTATGATCAAGCAGTTGAACGACGGCATTGCTTTCTCCGGCAAGCCCCTTAAGCAGCGTGCGAAGTTCGTTGTAGGGGCGGCGTTCAACCCGAACGTCAAACATCTAGACAAGGCTGTGCAGCGCCTGGAACGCAAGATTGCTTCCGGAGCCGATTACATCATGACGCAGCCGGTTTATGATCCCGAACTGATCGTACGTATCGCGGAATCCACAAAACATCTGGATGTGCCGGTATTCATCGGCATTATGCCGCTTGCCAACGGAAGAAATGCCGAATATCTTCATAATGAAGTGCCGGGCATTCAGCTGTCCGACGAGGTGCGGAGCCGGATGGCCGGATTGGAAGGCGAGGCAGGCCGCGCGGAAGGCGTTCGGATCGCGAAGGAGCTGCTCGATGCGGCGCTCCCTCACTTTAATGGCATTTATCTCATAACGCCGTTTATGTTCTACGATATGGCCGTGCAATTGACGGAATATGTTTGGCAAAATACGAAGCAACTTAGCTAATCCTCATGTTATTTACGCCGCGCGGCTATTTTCTGCTTGTTCGCGCGGCGAAAATCAATTAAAATAGGGCGTACAGTTGGAACAGCGCAATGGAAACGTATGCTCCATCCTTTTTTTGTCAACAATAAAGCAATGATTCTGTTCATTTTAAGATTGCAGCGCAAAGTGCGCATGGGATGATCGTAAGCGCGGAGGGGGACCTGGCTTGGCTATTAAGCTCATTAATATCGGATTCGGCAACATTGTATCCGCAAATCGCATTATTTCCATTGTTAGTCCGGAGTCGGCGCCGATCAAACGGATCATTCAAGAGGCTCGCGACAGGCATATGTTGATTGACGCCACATACGGTCGTCGGACGCGCGCGGTCATTATTACGGACAGCGATCATGTTATTTTATCAGCGGTTCAGCCGGAAACGGTTGCGCATCGCTTATCCACCAAGGATGACGATAACGACGAATAGTTACGGGGAGCTATGGAACAAATGGGATTGTTAATAGTTTTGTCCGGTCCTGCCGGAGTGGGGAAGGGCACGGTATGTACCGCGCTGCGGAGCAGAATGCCGGAGATCGTGTATTCCGTGTCGGCAACAACGAGGCAGCCCAGACAGGGCGAGGTTGACGGTATCAACTATTTCTTTAAGACACGAGAGCAGTTCCAGGATATGATTGCGCGCGACGCGCTTTTGGAACATGCGGAATACGTAGGCAATTATTACGGCACGCCGCGCGATTTCGTAGACAAGACGCTTGCCTGCGGCAAGGACGTTATTCTCGAGATCGAGGTTCAGGGCGCGCTGAAAGTGAAAGACAAGTTCCCGGAAGCCATTTTTATTTTTTTGCTGCCTCCATCCTTGGACGAGCTGAAGCAGCGCATTACCGGACGGGGCACGGAAACGCAGGATATCATCAACACGCGGATGAACGTGGCCGTGGAGGAGATGAGTTTGCTGCAGCATTATGATTATGCCGTCATTAACGACGAGATTGACGCCGCCTGCGACCGTATTCGAAGCATTATCATTGCGGAGCATTGCCGCAGAGATCGATTTTTACCGTATGTGTCGGGTATGAAAACTGCAATCGAGAAAGCTTGAGTGAGGAGAATCAGCCATGTTATATCCATCCATTGACGAAATGGTCAAGAAGGTCGACAGCAAATATACGCTGGTCGTCGCCGCTTCCAGAAGAGCGCGCATGCTACGCAACGGCGAGAAGTCGGAATTGCTGAGTCCGCGTTCCCACAAATTCGTGGGCGTCGCCCTCGAAGAAATTTACGGAGACATTATTCAAGTGGAGAAAGTCGCGACGAAGGAAGACTAATTGAATATTTATCAACGGAAGGAGAGGCCTCGAGACTGGAGCTCTCCTTTTTTTGTAGCTGGAAGCGGCTGTAATATTATATTTCCATTGAAATACAAGTTCAAAAAGTTCGGTTTTCAGTACCAAGAAGATTGAATGAAGCTAGAAACTGAGTAGCGGAGCGTAGTGGAAGCTACGTGAGCAACGGAAGGTTCGGCTGAATTCAATATTCGACGTCGAGTAAGCTACTAGGATTACTTCGTAATGGGAAGCGGACTTTTTGAACTACCTATCGAAGAAGGGCGGTTGCAAACGATGGAACGTCATTGGACCAACATGCTTGTGCGCG
>NZ_BDQX01000041.1:22238-25917 GCF_003112455.1 Paenibacillus agaridevorans | reverse complement strand
GGCGGGCCGAGAAGTCGGCGCATCTTATTCAATATGAGCTGTTATCGGAAAATCCTTACTGTTATACGTTTGAAGAACAGCTATTCGAGGTACATATTCGTCATAAAGCGCTGCTCGGGACATTATCCGAGGTCGAGCTCGAAGAAGAACGTGCGGCGCTGCTGGCGAAAAGCCATCCTTGCATGAGAGCGTCGATGCTGCCCAAGAAGTTCGGCTGGGGCGTGCATTACAACGACGAGGGCAAAATTGCGTTGTATGGCAAGGAAACGGAAAAATATCAGAATCTGCTCAAAGCGGGGGAAGCCGGCGAACTGGAACTTCAAGCCGGCATGCGAAGCAGCAGGGCGAAGAGCTAAAGCAACCGTAGGTTTGTTCCTGTGCAACTTCGTCTTGCCCGATATTTTTTGCATAACGATATGTTATGATAAGAGAAAGACTCGCCGCTTGCGGCCGCACGCAATTGTCGGGCCGAGACTTCGGCTGATGCCGTCAGAGGACGGCGCTTGAAAGCATATACTTGGGAGGGATTTGCATGGAGCAATTGCGTTATCCAATCGGACGTTATCTATTCGAAGGCATGAATAATGCACAGCGAGACAAGTGGATTGCCGAGGTCGAAGCTTTGCCGGGGCAACTGCGGGCCGCTCTGGACGGACTGGACGACGGGCAGCTTGACACCCCCTACCGAACGGGAGGGTGGACGGTTCGCCAAGTGACCCATCATCTCGCGGACGCAGGCATGAATTGCTTTACACGCTTCAAGCTGGCGCTGACAGAGAACAATCCAACCATCAAACCATTCGAAGAAGCTCCCTGGTCCCAGCTGCCGGATGTGTTGAAAGCGCCGCCTGAAGTCAGCTTGACTATTATCGACGGACTATACGCCCGTTGGTCGCTGCTATTGCGCTCGATGGAAAGGGAGCATTTTGAGAAGGAATTTTACCATCCCGAACGGGGCATGCAAATGAAGCTGTCGTACTTCCTGGGATTCGTTGCCTGGCATGGTCGTCATCATTTGGCTCATATTACGAATTTGCGCGAACGGTTGGAATGGTAATAGACGATATATAGCAACGCATCAGCCGCGCCAAAGAAGCGCGGCTGACGCTTGGAATAGGAGTGGCATCATGTTGCAAGGTAAAAGAATAGTGCTCGGCATTACGGGCGGCATCGCCGCTTACAAGGGAGCGGCATTATGCAGCAAGCTGGTGCAGGCGGGCGCGGAGGTGCACGTCATTATGACGGAATCCGCGACGAAATTTATTACGCCGCTGACGCTGCAGACTCTCTCGCGCCATGTCGTACATATCGATACATTTGACGAACGCGATCCATCCGTTGTTTCCCATATCCATCTGGCTGATCACGCCGATCTGATCATTGTCGCACCGGCGACGGCGAATGTCATCGCGAAGCTGGCAGGCGGCCATGCGGACGACATGCTCAGCACGACGCTGCTAGCCGCGACCTGTCCGATTGTGATAGCGCCGGCCATGAATGTACATATGTACGAGCATCCCGCCGTCGTGATCAATATGGAATTGCTTGCCGAAAGAGGCGCGATGTTCGTAGAACCTGGAACGGGGCAGCTTGCCTGCGGATACGTAGCGAAGGGAAGACTCGCGGAGCCGGAGGATATCGTCGCGGCCGTTCAGGCTTGGTTCGCCCGAGGCAAGACGCTCAGCGGCAAAAAGGTGCTGGTGACGGCTGGCGGCACGATCGAACGTCTGGATCCCGTACGATATCTGACCAATGATTCTTCGGGCAAAATGGGTTTTGCGCTTGCCGAAGCGGCAGCGCTTCTTGGAGCCGAAGTGACGGTCGTTGCTGGCAGGACGACGGCGTCTCCGCCGGGTGGCGTCCGGATCGTCCGCGCGGAATCCGCGGGGGAGATGCTGGAGACGGTGCTTAACTTGTACGATGAGATGGATATCGTCATCAAGGCGGCCGCAGTAGCGGATTACCGCCCTGTGCATACCTATGAGCATAAGCTTAAGAAGACGGGAGAGCGTCTCGTGCTTGAGTTGGAACGGACGACCGATATTCTGCAGACGCTGGGCGAGCGGAAGCGCCATCAGCTGCTGGTAGGATTCGCGGCAGAGACGGGGAATCTTGAAACTTATGCGCTGGATAAGCTCAATCGCAAGAAATGCGATCTGATCGTCGCCAATGATGTCAGCTCCGAAGACGCGGGCTTCAACGTGGATACGAACGCCGTGCGAATCTACGGTCCGGAAGGACTTGTGGAGGATGTTCCTTTATTATCCAAAAGAGAGACCGCAGCTCGCATAATGGATGTCGTCGTACGCCGCATGAAAACGTCAGGCGGAGGTTCCGCCTCATGATCGCCAGAGTCATTGTCGATGTGCCGAGCCGCCAGACGGATCGGCCTTTTGATTATTCCGTGCCGGACGGGATGGCGGAATGGATTGAAGTCGGCAGCCGGGTCGGCGTACCGTTTGGCGGAAGAGTGCTCCAAGGTTTCGTTATCGCGATTGCGGCCGAGGCCGAGGTCGACCGTTCCCGTCTTAAGCCCGTCGCCGAGCTGCTAGACGCGCTCCCTCCGCTGCTGCCGGACATGATTGAATTGTCGCGATGGCTTAGCGAGAAGTATTGCTGCTCCTGGACGCAAGCCCTCCAGGCGATGATCCCCGCTGCGCTAAAGGGCAAGGAAGAGCGGTTTGTCGGCTGGTCTCAGGATGAGGATGCCGGAGACGGCCTTCCTTCCGAGCTTGCGGATTGGCTGGATGCCGCGTCGGGCAAAGTGAAGCTGGAGACGCTGCTGACGAAGTTTCCTCAGCACACCCGAGTCGTAAAGGAGGCGCTGAGGAGCGGCGCTCTTGTCCAGCAATCGGTTATCAAGGACCGTCTGTCCGTGCGCAAAGTGCTGACGGTATTTCTGGAGGCTACGCCCGAAGACGCCGCTGCGGCGCTTTCGGACATTCCGAAGCGGGCGGCGAAGCAGCGCGACGCTTTGGCATTTATGCTGGAGCACGGCGGTCCGATCGCTCTGCAGGCGCTTGTCGCCGGGGCAGGTGTAACGCCGGCGAGCGTGAAGGCATTGGCGGACAAGGGAGTGCTTGCGCTGCGAGAGGTCGAGCGGGAGCGGGATCCTTACGCTCATCGGTCATTCGCGAGAACATCGCCGCTGCCGCTGACGGAGGGACAACAGGAGGTTTTCGGCGCTATCTCCGCCGCATTGGAAGCGGGGGAGGCTCACACCATGCTGCTGCACGGCGTGACAGGCAGCGGCAAGACGGAGGTTTACCTGCAGAGCATTCAGCTTTGTCTCTCGCAAGAGCGCCAGGCGATCGTGCTCGTGCCGGAAATTTCGTTGACGCCCCAGATGGTAGAGCGATTTAAGAGCCGGTTCGGCGACGCCGTCGCCGTGCTGCACAGCCGTCTGTCGAGCGGCGAGCGGTTCGACGAATGGCGCAAAATCCGCAGCGGCCGCGCGGAAGTGGCCATCGGCGCCCGTTCCGCGATATTCGCGCCGTTTGAGCGAATCGGATTGATCATTATCGACGAGGAGCACGAGTCGTCCTATAAGCAAGAGGAGAGCCCGAAATACCATGCGAGAGATGTCGCCGTGCGAAGAGCCCGGCAGCATGGGGCCGCCGTCGTGCTGGGCTCGGCCACGCCTTCGCTGGAATCGTACGCGGCTGCCAGCCGCGGAGCG
>NZ_BDQX01000041.1:20312-22050 GCF_003112455.1 Paenibacillus agaridevorans | reverse complement strand
CTCAGGGATGGCAATCGGTCGATGTTCAGCCGGCCGCTCCACGCGGCGCTGCTCGAGCGGCTGGAGCGGGGAGAGCAGTCGGTGCTGCTGCTTAACCGGAGAGGTTATTCGACGTTCGTGATGTGCCGCTCCTGCGGCTTTACTTCGACCTGTCCGCATTGCGACATCTCTCTAACGTATCATCAAAAGTCGAGGGTATTGCGCTGCCATTATTGCGGTCACGCAGAGGGAGCGCCATCGAAATGCCCTTCCTGCGAGAGCGAGCATATCCGTTATTTCGGCACGGGGACACAGCGCGTGGAGGAAGAGCTGGCCAAGCTGTTTCCCGGCATCAGGGTCATCAGGATGGACGTGGATACGACATCGGAGAAGCACGCACACGAAAAGTTGCTGGGCCAGTTCGGCGAACGCAAGGCGGATGTGCTGCTTGGGACGCAGATGGTGGCCAAAGGGCTGGATTTCCCGTACGTAACGTTAGTAGGCGTTATCGCGGCCGACACTTCGCTGCATCTGCCCGATTTCCGCGCCGCGGAACGCACGTTCCAACTGTTGACGCAGGTGGCGGGCCGGGCCGGGCGGCATGAGCTGAAGGGCGAGGTCATCGTCCAGAGCTACGCGCCTGAGCATTATGCCATCACAACGGCGCAGAAGCATGACTATGACGCCTTCCTGCGGGAGGAACTCCGCCACCGGGCGGTCATGGCTTACCCGCCGTATTGCCGGCTCGTGCTGGTTACAATGTCGCACGAGCAGCTCGCGCTGCTCTCATCGACCAGCGAAGCTTTCGCGGCCGAATTGCGTGGTCTTGCCGAGCATGAGGGGCTGCTCGTGCCGCTCGCGTCGGGTTTGCCCAGAGCGCTTGAGGTGCTGGGTCCGGTCGCCTCTTCCATTCCGAGAATGAAAGATCGCTACCGTTTTCAATGTGTGGTAAAATATCGGGGAAGCATCGACGTCTCCGCCCTTATACGAAGAGCGCTAGCTTCTTTCGAGGAGGCGCCGCCGCAGCGGAGAGTCCTGTTCAGCGTCGATGTAGATCCGCAAGTCATTATATAAGCTTTTAGGCAATGAAAGAGACTATAGGATTAGAAAAGGATGATATGAAATGGGCATCAGATTAATCGTAAAGGACCCGGACCCGGTATTGCGCGAGGTCGCGAAGGAAGTGACGAAGTTCAATCCAAACCTAAAGAAACTGCTCAAGGACATGGCCGAGACGATGTACGACGCCGAAGGCGTCGGTCTTGCTGCGCCGCAGATCGGCATCTCCAAACGGGTCATCGTCGTGGATGTGGGAGACGAGAACGGACTTGTCGAGATGGTTAATCCCGTTATCGTCGAGCAGGAGGGGGAGCAGCTTGGTCCCGAGGGCTGCCTCAGCATTCCGAACCTGAACGGAGAAGTCCGCCGCGCCGAATCGATTGTCGTACAAGGACAAAACAGCGACGGGGAGTCCATCACGGTCAATGCTTCCGGTTACTTCGCGCGCGCGTTCCAGCATGAGATCGACCACCTGAACGGCGTACTGTTTACGGATCTCGCCGAGAGCGTCTATGATATTTCCGACAGACCGAGAAAAGGCGGCGAATAATTGATGCGTATTGTATTTATGGGGACGCCGGACTTCGCCGTCCCTTCTCTGCGTTTGCTTGTAGACGGCGGTTACGACATCGCGGCTGTCGTTACCCAGCCGGATCGTCCCAAGGGTCGCAAAAAAACGTTGACGCCGCCCCCCGTCAAG
>NZ_BDQX01000041.1:19907-20237 GCF_003112455.1 Paenibacillus agaridevorans | reverse complement strand
TGGAGCTTGGGCTGCCGGTGCTGCAGCCGGAGCGGATGCGCAGCCCGGAAGCCGTAGAAGTCATCCGGGAGCTTGCTCCGGAGCTCATCGTGACGGCCGCTTACGGTCAAATTTTGCCCAAGGCGGTACTGGACATTCCGCGTCTTGGCTGCATTAATGTGCATGGCTCACTGCTGCCCAAGTATCGCGGCGGCGCTCCGATTCAGCGTTCTATCATAAATGGAGAGAGTTCGACCGGCGTAACGATTATGTACATGGCCGAAGGTCTGGATACCGGAGACATGATCAGCGTGGTGGAGCTGCCGATAACGGATGAGGACACGTCGGGCA
>NZ_BDQX01000041.1:19334-19824 GCF_003112455.1 Paenibacillus agaridevorans | reverse complement strand
TTCGAGAAGCTGAGCCTGGCCGGCGCGGAGCTGCTTGGCGAGACGCTGCCGTCGATCATCGACGGGACGGCGAAAGCCGTGCCTCAGAATGACGCGGAAGCGACCTACGCCCCCAATCTGACGCGAGACGACGAACGTATGGATTGGAGCCGTTCCGCCCGAGAGCTGTTCAATCAAGTGAGAGGGCTCTCGCCGATGGCCGGCGCGTTCACGTTCCTCGGAGGAGAAGTGTTTAAGGTGCGGGCTTGCGAGGTTGCCTCCGGCAAACATGCCGCCTCCGGCGTCTCCGCCCAGCCCGGAACGGTCGTTGAGGCAGGACCGGACGGAATTGTCGTGGCAGCCGGCGAAGGCAAGCTGCTTCTCACGGAGATCCAGCCCGCAGGCAAACGCGCGATGAACGCCGCAGAGTGGCTGAAAGGCGCGCGGCTTGAGCCCGGAACGGTATTCGGCGACGAAGGAGGCTCGTTATGAGCGGCAGAGAAGGTGATCG
>NZ_BDQX01000041.1:8196-19264 GCF_003112455.1 Paenibacillus agaridevorans | reverse complement strand
AACCGGCAAATCGGCCGCAAGGAGCGCAGGCAGCGCAGGCGGCCGCTCCAAAGGCGGTCAAGGCGCCAAGACGGGCAAGCCGGGCGGACAGCGCGGGGCACAAGCGCAAACGCGAAGCCATGCCGGCCGGACCGGCGTTGCTCCCGCTTCTCGCCGTCAGGTCACGCCTCGCGAGATTGCCCTGGATATACTCACCAAAGTCGCGGGAAGCGGCGCGTACAGCAATCTGCAGCTTAAGCGAGCTCTGCAGGACTCCGAGCTGTCGAGGCCTGACGCCGCGCTTGCGACGGAGCTGGTCTACGGCACGATAGGGCGGCAGGCGACGCTGGATCATTGGCTTGACAAGTTCGTCGCCAAGGGTGTGGCCAAGCTACAGCCCTGGGTGCATCAGCTTTTGAGAATGAGCGCCTATCAGCTGCTTTATCTGGATCGCATTCCGCCCCACGCGGCGGTTAACGAAGCCGTCTCTATCGCAAAGCGCCGAGGCCATGCAGGCATATCCGGCATGGTAAACGGCGTGCTGCGAAGCATGGATCGCGGCCGCTCCGAGCTGACGCCGTCCCGCATTAAACTGGACGATCCCATCGCGACGATCGCGCTGCGCCACTCCTATCCGGAGTGGCTCGTCCGCCGCTGGGCGGACGCATACGGATACGAAGTTGCCGAGAGCATCTGCGAGGCGGGCAATCGTTCTCCGCATGCCAGCATCCGCGTCAACCCGCTGCAAGGAAGCCGGGAAGAGCTTCTGGCAGAGCTTGGCGAAGCAGGATTGGAAGCGAAACCTTCCGCGCTTGCGCCGGCCGGTATAGTCGTGGAATCCGGGGGCCATCTGGCAGATATGGCCGGCTTCCTATCGGGACGCTGGTCGCTCCAGGACGAGAGCTCGATGTTAGTCGCCGAGGTGGTAAATCCCAGCGCGGGCATGAAGGTGCTGGATTGCTGCGCGGCGCCAGGAGGCAAGAGCGCGCATCTGGCGGAGCTGATGGAAGGCAAGGGCAAGATATGGGCCAATGATCTGCATGTGCACAAGCGCGAGCTGATCGTACAGCAGACGGAGCGGCTCAAGCTTCGCAACGTCGAAGCCATCACCGGCGACGCCTCGACGCTCGGCGAGCGTTTCGCTCCGGAATCCATGGACGCGGTGCTGCTGGACGCGCCATGTTCGGGCTTCGGCGTCATCCGGCGCAAGCCGGAGATCAAGTGGACGAAGACCGAAGGCGACATCGCGGAGATTTGCGCCGTGCAGCGCAAGCTGCTGGAGTCTGTCTGCGGCCTGGTCAAGCCTGGCGGCACGCTCGTCTACAGCACTTGCACGATGGAGCGGGCGGAGAACGAGGAGCAAGTCGCCGCGTTTCTGAAAGACCATGCCGAATTCCAATTGGATCCCGAATGGCCGGAGGAGCTGCTGGCGACGTTTCGCGAAGCGGGACTCATTGAGGGCTCCTTCGAGGGGCAGCTGCAGTTGCTGCCGCAGCATTACGGAAGCGACGGCTTCTTTATCGCGCGCATGTCGAGAGTCCGTTGATGGCTTGGCTTGGGCGTTTGTGGTAAAATAAATCGACGACGGCGACAGGCCGGGAATCGGAGCTCCCGAAAATTAATGCCGTCTACTTTGCAGATACAGGTGTGATGAAAATGAAACCCATTATTTATGACTATACGCTGGAAGACTTGAAGGATTGGATGAAGGAGAACGGCGAGCCCGCTTTCCGCGGCGATCAGCTGTTCGATTGGATCTATGTAAAGCGCGTAAAGAGCTTCGAGGAGATGTCCAACCTGCCCAAGGCGCTGCGCGACAAACTGGAGGCCGAGTTCCAGTTTATTACGCTTACCGAAATTACGAAGTTCGAGTCCAAGGACGGCACGGTTAAATTTCTGTTCGGTTTGCACGACGCTCATGCGATCGAGACGGTTATTATGCGTCACAACTATGGCAACAGCATTTGCGTGACCACGCAGGTCGGCTGCCGGATCGGTTGTACGTTCTGCGCCTCTACGCTCGGCGGACTAAAGCGCAACTTAACCGCTGGCGAGATCGTGGCTCAGGTCGTCACGGCCCAGCAGATGCTGGACGCTACGGGCGAGCGCGTCTCCAGCATCGTGATTATGGGCTCCGGCGAGCCTTTCGAGAACTACGAAGCAACGATGACGTTTCTGCGCCTCATGATTCATGAGAAAGGGCTCAATATCGGTCAGCGACATATTACCGTATCGACAAGCGGCATCGTGCCAAGCATGTACAAGTTCGCGGATGAGAATACGCAGATCAATCTGGCGCTGTCCATCCATGCGCCTAACGACAAGCTCCGCTCAAAGCTGATGCCGGTCAACCGCCGTTTTCCGTTCGAAGACGTTATGGAGGCCTGCCGCTATTACATCGCGAAGACCGGTCGCCGGATTACGTTCGAATACGCTTTGATTGGAGGCGTTAACGATCAGGCGGAGCATGCGCAAGAGCTGGCCGACGTGCTTAAGGATCTGCTCTGTCACGTTAATCTTATCCCGGTTAATCACGTGCCCGAACGCAATTACGTCCGGACGCCGCGCGAGGATATTTTCGAATTCCAGCGCATTCTGGACCGCAACGGCATCAACGTGACGATCAGACGGGAGCAGGGTCATGACATTGCGGCGGCATGCGGACAGCTGCGTGCCAAACATATGGAGTCTACGACGAGGTGATGAGCGTTGTTAACGGCAACTCTTAGTAATATCGGACGAGTGCGCCAGGTGAACGAAGACCAGTGCTGGGTAGGCGCGCTCGGCGGCGGCATCGCGATTGCCATGGTGGCAGACGGGATGGGCGGTCATCAAGCCGGCGATGTGGCCAGCCAGACGGCCGTCGATACGTTCCGCGGCGCCTTCGAGCAGCATGCAGACAAGGCGTCCCTATCCGCAGCGGAGGGCAAGATGCTGATTCGCCAGGCGATTGCGGAGGCAAACGAGACGATCTATGCGATGGCATCGCGCAACGAACGATATCATAATATGGGAACTACGGTCGTTGCAGTCTTGATGTTGCCGGGTACGGCCGTCATCGGCCATGTAGGGGACAGCCGCGCTTATCGTATAGGAGGGAACGGCATGGAGCAGCTCACGATGGATCATTCGTTAGTGAATGAGCTCGTGAAGTCTGGTCAACTGAGCGCCGAGGAAGCCGTTCATCATCCGCGCCGTAATGTGCTGACAAGGGCAATCGGCACCGATCCCGAGGTGGAGATCGACGTCCAGTCGATCGAATGGTATCCGGAAGACGTGCTGCTGCTATGCAGCGACGGCTTGACGAACATGGTCAGTGAGGGTCAGATCGCCGAGGTGGTGGCGGATCCATCGCAGGAACTGGAAGCGAAGGCGGATCATCTCATTCAGCTGGCGCTTGAGGGCGGAGGAGACGACAATATTACGGTCGTGCTTCTGCAAGAGCAGCGCACTGGCGAAGCGAGAGGAGCGAGTGCATGATCGGACATGATTTGGCAGGACGTTACGAAATCATAACCCGCGTCGGCGGGGGCGGCATGGCGCTGGTATACAAAGCGCACGACGTGTTGCTCAACCGCTATGTCGCGGTTAAAGTACTGAGGCAGCAATTCGTGGGCGATGAAGAATTCATTCGCCGGTTTCGCCGCGAGGCGCAGTCGGCTGCGGCATTATCGCACCCGAATGTTGTCAGCATCTACGATGTAGGTCAGGAAGACGATATCCACTACATCGTCATGGAGTATATCGAAGGAAGCAATCTGAACGAGATTATTCAGGAGAGAGCGCCGCTCCAGACGGACGAAGCGGTGCGCATCGCCATGCAGATCTGCGACGCGCTAGATCATGCCCATCAAAATCATATTATCCATAGAGACATCAAGCCTCATAATATACTTATCGGGAACAACGGCAGAGTCAAGGTAACGGACTTCGGCATCGCCCGCGCGGTGACGTCGTCGACCATTACGCAAACGGGCTCCGTTATCGGATCGGTCCATTATTTCTCTCCCGAGCATGCCAAGGGCATTAATACCGGCGAGAAGTCCGATCTGTATTCCCTGGGGATCGTCTTGTATCAGATGCTGACGGCCAAACTTCCGTTTTTTGGAGAAAGTCCCATCAGCGTAGCGCTCAAACATCTTCAGGAGCCGTTCGAGGAGCCGCGCGTCGTCAACCCGCACATTCCTCAGAGCGTAGAGAATGTTATTTTGAAGTCGATGCGCAAAAACCCGGCAGAACGTTACGGCTCCGCCCACGAGATGTTCCTTGACCTTGATACCTGCCTGCGGCCGGATCGTCTAAACGAGCCGCGCGCCGAGTTTACGGTCAATCATGATCTGGAGGAGACGCGGGTTATGCCGGCCATTCGCGGAAGCGTAGCTGCTGCGTCGTCGGATACAGCCGTGCGCAGCGAGTCCAAGGCGACCGTCAGCGATACGACGAGCGTGAATTGGCAGGAGGAGGAGAAACGGCCGAAAGGCTGGAAGAAACCTTTGCTGGTGGTGGGCATTACTTTGCTGCTCCTCGCGTTGCTGCTCCTGGGCTTCCGATGGGTGCTGGGCCAGTTGGATCCCGGCGAGGTAGATGTGCCTTATGTCATCGGGATGACGGAAAAGGATGCCCGGGCGAAGTTGGAGGAAGACGGCCTTCGTGTCAAGGAGCCCGTCACCCGGGAATACCAGAAGGATATCCCGAAAGGCGAGGTATTCGAACAATCCAAGAAAAATATTCGGGTCAAAAAGAATACTTTTATCGAGCTGTCCATTAGTGATGGACCCGAATTGAAAGTGTTGAAATCCTATGTCGGCCAAAAGCTGCAGGCCGCCAAGGATGAGCTGATCGCCTTGGGCATTACGGAAGACCGCATCAAGGTGACGGAAGAACACAGCGAGGAAGAGGCCGGCACGATTCTGGAGCAAACGCCGGATGAGGGCGCGGAGCTCAATCCCGAAACGGCAGAGGTGTCGTTCGTCGTTAGCATGGGTCGAGAGACGGTGCTAATGGAGGACCTTGCCGATATGCGCCTCAAGGACGCCAAAAGCTGGCTAAAATCCAAGGAGCTTGTATTCGAAGAGTCCGATACCATCTACGAGGCTAGTTATTTGCATGAGAAAGATCATGTCATCAAAGTAGAAAACTACAATCCCGGTGATCAAGTTCCGAAAGGGACCAAGATCGTTTTGCGCGTCAGCTCCGGGCCGCCGGCGGATTCCAAAACGTACCAATTCAACGTTCGGATATCCCCTGCGCAATCGGGCAAATCAAGCGAAGTGAAAATCATGTATTCCGACGCTACGGGCGAGAATATCGAAGGCGTCAAACGGACGATCAACAGTACCGTCGATATTCCAGTAACCGTTATTCTGTCGCCCGACACGGTAGCGCGAGTGACGGTCATGCGCGACAATCAATTCATGGATACGGTGGAAATCCATTACGACGAAATCGGAACAGGCAACGATTCGCCGAACCTGAACATACCAGGCTCGGAAGCAACGGAGCCGCCGCAAACGGAAGCTCCGGGAGACGATCAGGAAGTGCAAGCGGAGGTAGATAACAGCAATGGCGAAAATGGAACGGAAGGCGAAGAAAACGCCGGAGGACAATAGGGAGCCCGTTGTAGCCGGCGACAGTCGAGAAGGCAGAATCGTCAAAGCGTTAAGCGGCTACTATTACGTGAAGGACGACGAGAATGACTCCGGAGACACCGTGCAATGCAGGGCGAGAGGCGTGTTCAAGAAACGCGGCCTCAGCCCGCTGGTTGGAGACCGCGTTGCCTACGTCTTGACGGAAAACGGCGAAGGAACGGTCACGGAGTTGCGCGAGCGTTCCTCCGAGCTCATACGTCCGCCCGTGGCCAACATCGATGTAGCCATCCTCGTCTTTTCCGTGACGGAGCCTGTGCTTAACCTTCAATTGCTGGATAAGTTTCTCGTTCATATCGAGCATGCCGGCATCCCGGCGGTTTTGTGCCTGAGCAAGCGGGATCTGGAAGCCGAGGGAGAAATGACGGAGGAGGCCGCGGAAGCGGCTTCTTCCGTTCAGCGCATCTATCGGAAGCTGGGCTACGAGGTGTTCGGGACAAGCTCCCGCAAGCATTCCGGCATCGAGGAGCTGCAAGCAAGACTCCGGGGGCATCTTGCCGTATTCGCAGGGCAATCCGGAGTTGGCAAATCTTCGCTCCTTAACGCGATCGTGCCGGGGCTGACGCTGGAAACCAACGAAATAAGCAATCGGTTGGGGCGCGGCAAACATACAACTCGCCATGTGGAGCTTGTAGACATCGGCGGCGGTTACGTCGCGGATACTCCGGGCTTTAGCCAGCTTGACTTCGGCGAGCTTGGCATCGAGGATCTTGGCTACTGTTTCGTGGAGATGCGAGAGCTGTCCCCTTCTTGCAAGTTCCGGGGCTGCACGCATGTCCACGAACCGGGCTGCGCGGTGCTGTCGGCGCTGGAGGATGGAGACATCGAGCGGAGTCGTTACGATAACTACTTGTTGTTTCTGGAGGAAATGAAAGATATTAAACGGAGGTACTAACGAACATGACGATTATCGCTCCTTCCATTTTATCGGCTGATTTCTCGAGGCTCGGCGAGGAGATCGCGGCTGCAGAGGCGGCCGGCGGGGATTGGATTCACGTGGATGTAATGGACGGGCACTTCGTACCGAATCTTACGTTCGGACCGCCCGTCATCGCCGCAGTGCGCTCCGCCACTACGCTGCCGTTCGATGTCCATCTCATGATCGAACGGCCGGAGCTGTCGCTCCACGATTACATCGCTGCCGGGGCCGATCGCATCACGGTTCATGCGGAGACCTGTACGCATCTGCACCGCACCGTTCACTCCATTAAGGAGAAAGGACTGCCCGCGGGCGTCGCCCTTAATCCCGGCACTCCTGTCTCTCTTCTGGAGCCTGTCATTCACGACCTGGATCTGGTGCTTATTATGACGGTAAATCCGGGGTTCGGCGGCCAATCGTTCATTCCGTATTCTCTCGTTAAGCTGCGCCAAGTGAAATCGATGCTCACGGAGCGAGGACTCGAAGGCGTACACGTGCAAGTAGACGGCGGCATTAACGCGGAGACGGCTCCGCTCGTGCGCGAGGCGGGCGCGAACGTGCTGGTGGCCGGCAACGCCGTATTCGCCCAGCAAGACCGCGCTGCCGCAATCGCGGCGCTGCGCTAGGGAGGGACAAGGTTGAAGGATTCTGTACGTACGAGCTTCTGGGTCATCTTGTATTCGTTTTTGGCCGGCGTTTCGCTTGCTTTGTTCGCGAATATTCCCGATCTGATCAAATACGTTTTTTCCTTGCTGGCGCTTTATATCGGCATCCGTTTTTTTCGCCGGTTCGAGACGGTCGGCTTGCGTGTCGCCTTTATTGTGCTTGCCATCGTATTCTACTTTCTCGCAGCGTTATGTTACGCCATGTATGTGTACATCAAGGACAACCCTATCCCGGCTTAATCGGCCGATGCGACAAATAACCGCTCCCGTTCTATCGGGAGCGGTTGCTTGCGTTTGCGGCGATTGCCAGGCTTCGGTTGGAATAGGACATGGAATATTCGCATAGGATGGTTACATGAGCGCGGGATAGGTCACGGATCAATTTCATGAGCGTGTCTGAGGAGGGATGAGGCATGAAATTCTATACAATAAAACTGCCGAAATTTCTGGGCGGATTTGTCAAAGCGATTTTGAATACGTTCCAAAAAAGTTAATGCCGATGCAGCGCGCAGCCTGGTCCATTCAACCAAGATATGAGGGAAAAGCGAAAAATAAAAGCACCTGAGCGCTCAGGTGCTTTTGTCTATGGCGTGAGCCATGATTATACGCGAGTAACTTTACCGGATTTCAACGCGCGAGCGCTGACATAAACGCGCTTAGGCTTGCCGTCTACAAGAATGCGCACCTTCTGCACATTGACGCCCCAAGAACGACGTGTCTTGTTGTTCGCGTGGGAAACGTTATTGCCTTGACGCGGCGATTTGCCAGTGAGATAACATTTGCGGGACATGACTACACCTCCTTAACATTTTGCCAGAGACAAAATCAACTTCGAGAGACCACTCTTATTAAACACACTTGAATATCGTATCATAAACTTCCATTCCGTTCAAGCCAAATCTATAGGTTCATGGGGGAATTGTTGTACGGACTTCAATATCACGTTTGTTTATAGTACAATGGTTCTTAGTCCATAATAGATAACAGTAAGGAGTGAATTTCCATGTCACTGCAGCTAAGCACCGAACTAGGTTCCGTTCATGTTACCGATCATTGCATTGCCGTTTTGGCCGGCTCGGCGGCTATGGATTGTTATGGACTTGTAGGAATGGCTTCGCGCAAAGGACTCAAAGACGGGATCGCGGAGTTGCTTGGACGGGAGAATATGTCCCGCGGCGTTGAAGTGCGGCGCGAGAATGACGGACTGCATATCGACCTCCATATTATCGTAAGCTACGGAACGAAGATTTCCGAAGTGGCGCACAACATTCAATCCAAGGTGAAGTACGTCCTGAATAATGTCATTGGCTTACAGGTGAATGAAGTCCATATATTTGTACAAGACGTAAGGGTATCCAGGTAGCGGGAAGGGGAATTTTCATTGGGTAAGCGCTCTATTAACGGATCGGATCTTGCCGGCATGGCATTGCTCGGAGCGGAGCTATTGCAGCACAACGCGGAACGCGTAAACGCATTAAACGTATTTCCTGTGCCTGACGGCGACACCGGCACGAATATGAATTTGACGATGAGCTCCGGGGTCAGAGAGCTGCGATCCAGACCGTCCGAAGACATCGGCAAAGCGGCGGAGGCGTTGTCGAAGGGCTTGCTGATGGGCGCGCGCGGCAATTCCGGCGTAATTCTGTCCCAGTTGTTCCGGGGCTTCGCGAAATCGCTTGCGACTTTGAAAGAAGCAACGGCTGCAGATTTGGCTGCAGCTCTTCAATACGGCGTAGATATGGCGTACAAGGCCGTAGTAAAGCCGGTAGAGGGCACGATTCTGACAGTAGCTAAGGAAGGCGCAAAACATGCGGTTCAATACGCCAGACGCAACAGCGAGGTGCCCGACTTGATCAGAGAGCTGCATCGCAGAGCGGATGAGGCATTGCAGCGGACTCCGGATCAGCTGCCTGTTCTTAAGCAGGTCGGCGTAGTGGACTCCGGCGGTCAAGGTCTCGTATACATCTACGAAGGATTCGTCCGTTATTTGACCGATCTGGAGTCGGGTCATGACATGGATCCAATGTATGTCGCGACGGAAGCCGCAATGCCGGAGGAAGTGCCGATGCCCGTCCCGAAGCCGAGCGAACGAAGAGCGGAACCAAGCTCCGCGCAAGCGCGTCTCGCAACGGAGGACATTGAATTTCTGTACGACATGGAATTTTTTATCAATCGTACCCGAAGCGGTAAATCCATGATGTTTTTTGATGAATCCGCTTACAAAAAGGCGCTCGAGAAGGATGGAGACTCCATTCTCGTCATCGTGGACGACGATGTGATCAAAGTGCATGTCCATTCGCGCCGTCCCGGCGATGTCTTCAATTTATCGCTTCCTTACGGGGAGCTTACCGATATCCATATTCTGAACATGCGGGAGCAGCATCGCGATATCGTCGAGCATGATGCCGTCATCGCGGGTTCGATCGGATCCGCGGATCTGTCCGGGGCAGAGCTGCTGTCGGGACAAGCAGCGAGCGAAGTCACGCCTGTGCAAGCGTTCGAACGCGCACCGTACGGCATTATTGCCGTTGCAATGGGAGAAGGCATAGCCGAGATGTTTCTGGCGAGCGACGTGGATACGGTATTATCCGGCGGACAGACGATGAATCCCAGCACGGAGGACTTCCTCAAGGCGATCGAAGCGCTTGCCGCGGACCATATTTTTCTGCTTCCGAACAACGGCAATATCATTCTTGCCGCCGAGCAGGCGGCGGAGCTGTCCAATAGCAACGTGACCGTCATTCCGACGCGCACAATCCCGCAAGGGCTTGCTGCCGTGCTCGCTTTTAAGGAAGACCAGCGGCCGGAGCGCAATCGCGACTGGATGAAAGGCGCGGCGGAGGCGGTCGTCTCCGGCCAAGTGACGAAGTCCGTTCGCGACACCTCCATCGATGGCGTAGATATTCGGGAAGGCGATTATATAGGCATCAAGGAGAAGGCCATCGTCGTTTCCGATGGCGACCTGCTTGCAGCGTGCCAGCAATTGCTGGGCAGCATGCTGGAAGGCGGCGGAGAGCTGCTGACCGTCATAGCCGGAGCCGAAGCCGAGGCCGAGCTTACCGCTACGTTATGCGAGTGGGCGGAAGGGGAATATCCCGATCTGGAGATCGAAGTACAGCCCGGCGGGCAGCCGCTGTATCCATACTTGTTCGCGGTAGAATAACATTGATTAAGTATTCGGTGGAGGGGTTGCTATGGGCAATGTAAGAATTGTAACCGACAGCACGGCGGATATACCCGCGGAGCTTCGGAAGAAGCTCGGGATTACGATGGTTCCGCTCAAGGTGCTGTTCGGCGAAGAAACTTATGTGGATGCCGTGACGATTACGGCGGATCAATTCTACACGAAGCTGAAGCTTGCGCAGACTCTTCCAACCACGTCCCAGCCTTCGCCTATGGAATTCTCCGAGGCATACGAACGGCTGCTTCAGGAGGACCCGGACTCGCCGATTATATCCATTCATCTGGCCGCGTGCCTGAGCGGCACTTATCAGTCCGCGACGATCGCGCAATCGATGCTGGAGCAAGAGGCGGA
The DNA here is from genome assembly GCF_003112455.1 of Paenibacillus agaridevorans. GTDB lineage: Bacteria > Bacillota > Bacilli > Paenibacillales > Paenibacillaceae > Pristimantibacillus > Pristimantibacillus agaridevorans. Next base: position 8,521 of record NZ_BDQX01000041.1, on the reverse strand, counting down.
CATTACGGTCGTCGATTCCAAGTCCGCTTCTTACGGCATCGGAACGCTGGTTGTGCGCGCTGCGGAGATGGCTCTGGCAGGCAGCGACAAGGAGAGCATTCTGGCGGAGGTTCAGCGGCTGCGGGCCGATCTGACGATCTACTTCCTGGTTGACAGCCTGGATCACCTGCACAAGGGCGGACGGCTCGGTCGCGCCTCGGCGCTGATCGGTTCGATTCTCAATATTAAGCCGATTCTGTCGTTGGATTCGGAGGGCGGCATCCATGCGGTAGACAAAGTGCGAGGCACGAAGAAGGCGATGGCCCGGATTGCCGACATGGTCAAG
>NZ_BDQX01000041.1:3194-8085 GCF_003112455.1 Paenibacillus agaridevorans | reverse complement strand
CGAAGCGGCCGCCCAGGAGCTGGGCGGCCGGGTAAAGTCCGAGCTGAACGTGCAGCGAATCGGATACGCGACGGTAGGGCCTGTCATCGGCACGCATGCCGGTCCCGGTACGACGGCCGTACTTATTCATAGGGTGTGAGCACAACCATGTTGACATTAGATGAACGATCCGTAAGACAGCTGAAAGGCGTGAGCGCCCTCAAGGAGGGGGAGCTTCACGCCTTTGGCATACATACGATATCCGATCTGTTGAATTACTTCCCGTTCCGTTACGAGGACTACTGCGTGCGTGAACTTGCTGAAGTCAAGAGCGGCGAGAAAGCGACGATTATGGGGATCGTGCGTGGCGCGCCAATCATGCAGCGCTACGGTCGGGCGAAGTCGAGACTCACCTGCAAGATCGAATCGGGCGGCATGTTGATTACGGCCGTCTGGTTCAACCGAACGTATATGCAAGAACAACTGCGTCCGGGAAGAGAAATTATGCTGACAGGCAAGTGGGAGCAGCATCGCTTGCAGATAACGGTAGCCGATTCCGAATTTCCCGATTCGGCGAAGGCATCCAAAACCGATTCGCTGCAGCCCGTCTACCACGTCGGCGGCAATATTACGCAAGCCTGGATTCGCAAGATGATCGCTGCAGCTCTGACGCAATACGGTCCCATGATCGAGGAGGTGCTGCCTTACGAGCTTATGGAGCGCTACGGCTTCATGTCACGTTCGGAGGCGGTGGAGGTCATCCATCATCCCGGCGACGCGAGCAGAGGCCAGGAAGCAAGGCGGCGCATGGTATACGAGGAGCTGTTCCTGTTCCAATTGAGGCTGCAGGCCTACCGTGGGCTACATCGGGGACGAGGGGACGGCGTGGCGCAGCCGATCGGCAGCGAGACGATTCGGGAGTTCGCGGCGACGCTTCCCTTCGCCCTCACAGATGCGCAGAAAAAGGTCATCAATGAAATTCTGACGGACATGCGCCGCAATTACGCGATGAACCGGCTGCTCCAGGGCGATGTTGGTTCGGGCAAGACGGTAGTCGCTGCGATTGCGTTGTATGGCGCTGTCCGCGTAGGCCATCAAGGAGCGCTGATGGTTCCGACCGAAATATTGGCGGAGCAGCATGCCAAGTCGCTTGCCCGTCTGTACGAGGGTACCGGCATCCAGGTAGGACTGTTGACAGGCAGCCTGACGGAGCGGAAACGGAGAGACTTGCTCGCAGGCCTGCAGATGGGACTGATCGATGTCGTCGTAGGCACGCACGCGCTCATTCAGGATGATGTGTTTTTTCGGAGTTTGTCTCTGGTCGTAACGGACGAGCAGCACCGCTTCGGAGTGAACCAGCGAAGCGTGCTTCGGCGCAAGGGGATTAATCCCGACGTGCTGACGATGACGGCAACGCCGATTCCGAGAACGCTGGCCATTACGGCATTCGGCGACATGGACGTCTCCACGATCAAGGAGATGCCGAAGGGACGCAAGCCGATCAAAACCTATTGGGTAAAACATGACGCGTTCGACCGCGTGCTGGGTTTTATACGCAAGGAAGCGGCGGCGGGGCGTCAAGCTTATGTCATCTGTCCCTTGATCGAGGAGTCCGAGAAGCTGGATGTGCAGAACGCAATCGATACCTATATGCAGATTCAACAGTCTTGTCCGGATCTGACCATCGGATTGCTGCATGGCAGGCTCTCCACCGCGGAGAAGGACGAAACGATGTCGCGGTTCGCCGCGAACGACAGCCAGGTGCTTGTCGCTACGACTGTCGTGGAGGTAGGCGTTGACGTGCCCAATGCGACACTGATTATTATTATGGATGCCGAGCGATTCGGCTTGTCCCAGCTCCATCAGCTGCGAGGACGCGTCGGACGAGGCGAGCATCAGTCGCATTGCATTTTGATCGCGGATCCAAAGTCCGAGACGGGACGAGAGCGGATGAAGGTCATGACGGAGACGAACGACGGCTTCGAGGTAGCGCGTCGCGATCTGGAGCTTCGCGGGCCAGGCGATTTCTTCGGGACGAAACAGAGCGGTCTGCCGGAGTTCCGCATCGCCGACATGGTGGCCGATTACGAAACGTTGGAGCAAGCCCGGGAGGATGCGGGAGAGCTGACCGAACGGGATGATTTCTGGAGCAACGAGTCTTACGCCCGGCTGTGGGAGATTTTGCGGCGGGAAGGATTATTTCAAGGGGAACAGCTGGACTAGGCAACTATTCTCCTCCTTCGGCATATAGTTAAGCGACTAGGTCGTGTCTGAAAACCCGCTCAGGGGCATCTTTCACCGCCTTTCCGCCCCCTGCTTCGTCACTTTTGCTTGATGTACCCCCGGTACACCTTCACAAAAGTTCCTTGCATGGAACGAAAATTCGGCAAAATCTGCTCCCCTCGGAGTATTCAGACACGCCCTAGACTGGATTGCCGAATGGAGGTGTCTGCCGCTGTGAGTTATCAGAATTACGGCATTCGGCCGCAATTGGTTGAACGCGTAAAGCTCAAGCTGAAAAACCCCGTAGTTAAGGACAAGATACGGCAGCTGCTTGGTAATGTGACCAAATATGATTTGCAGGATCGGGCGAAGGTGCGCAAGCTAGTCAAGTCTGCCGCCGTCATCCTGCAAGAGAAGCTGACCGATGCGCAAGAGGATGGGATCGTCGCGTTTATACTGGCGCAAAAGATCGATCCCAATAACACCTTCCATCTGCTGAAGCTGTGGGGGATGTTTCGCTGACCGTGAGGTCGGCGTTTTTTTTTCTGATTTAAAATCTAACAGACACCAGCGACGCTATTTGTCCGATATTTAACCTCAATCAAATCTAACGGACAGGAAAAACGCTATCGGGTCGTAATGGAGCCAATTTTCGTTATGATGATGCCAATAATGTCGTGAATGTCCGTTAGATTTTCGAAAGTCAAAATAATCGAAGATTAGCGTCATTTTTGTCCGTAAGGTGGCGAGACTCACCACAACTCCATCTGCCCCTCAACTTTATTAGGCGCTATAAGCGACGAATCGTCATTACGAACGTTGCCGACAGCGGCGCCGACAGGATACGCTTCAAGCTCGCGCTCCGGATACGGAACGAATAACGTTCTTAACCGTTTGCTATCCTGCATGCTTCGATCCAGCCATAATGCTTCGTTTTCGGGTCGCAGAATGACCGGCATCCGGTCATGTATGGGAGCGACGACATCGTTAGGCTCCGTCGTCAGAATCGTGCAGCTGCTGATCTTCTCTCCATCGGGAGACAGCCAGGTCTCGTAAAGTCCCGCGATGCTAAAGACGGAGCGGTCGCGTTTCAGGATGCGCATGGGCTGTTTGCGCTTGCCGCCGTCTTCCTTCTGCCACTCGTAAAAGCTGTCCGCCGGGATGATGCAGCGCTTCCGCTTAAGCAGCTCGCGAAAGGCCGGTTTGTCCGCTGCCGTCTCCGCGCGCGCATTAATCATCATGTATCCAATCTTTGGATCATCCGCCCAGGGAGGGATCAAACCCCACTTTAGTTCGCCAAGCCGGTTGCGCTTGCCGTCGTGAATAACGGCGAAGATGAATTGACCGGGGGCGACGTTATATTTGGGCCTGTGGAAAGGAACTGAAGTCTCGTCGATCATATAACGCAACATCAGCTCTTCGAGCGAGATTGTAATCGTATATCTTCCGCACATAAAAAAACCTCCTGCATAGAGGGATATGTATTCATTATACCGTTATTATCGGCATTGGAGAAAGCGCGAGATGCTGGAAAGAGGCGTGACGATCGGGTGCGAGCGGTGTATGGGGAGCCGATTCTTCGCGGATAATGGTGATAATAGAGAATGCAGTTGGCTGCGGTGATAGGAGGGAGTAGGCGTGAAAAATGGTCATGAAGGGAAAGCGGGAGGGAGCGGCGCCGTGCTGATAAGTTGGATTCGCCATATTCTGGCGCTGCCAGGAGCAGCTTGGGCTTATGCAACCGGGAAGTGGCATGCCATGCAGGCATCGCAATCGATGCTGGAATCAGCAGAGCCGCTTGCGCTGCCGTCTTCTTCTACTGCGAAGCTTATGGCGGCATGGGGCAAAGCGTCGGCGTCTCCCGGTGATCCACCTAGACCGCCTGTTGTCTTGTCGAACGATGAAGAGGCGCTGATTGCACGAATTCGGTTAGAAACTGAGGAGCTTAATCGGAATAATGTGACACGCACGGAGGGGTATCGTAATCTATATTTTCGTATGCCGGAGCTTCATTGGGCGCTGCTCGCACATATGGTATCGCGCAACGGCGGTTGGAACATGACCGATTTGCAAGGAGAATGGCTTCCTAGACTGCTGAACGAACGACAACGAAAGGATGTATTCCTGTTCCTGGAGCGGGCCAACTGGTTGATCTTCGGCGATGCTTATCCACAGCTTCTGCTGTACGAATGGAGCCGCAGGCTGGGGCGCAGTCTGTTCCATCTGCTGCCGGCGTTCGGCGTATCTTCGTTTATGGAGCCCGTATGGAGGCATTTCTGGAGGGACGGCGACTCTGCCATGTTGTCGACAGCGCTCATTGTGAACGAGCAGCATTACATCGACGAGCGGGTCGCGCGCCATCCCTATTTCGAGGAGCGGGTGCTGGGGACGATGTTCTTTGGCCTGCAGTCGCTGTTGCAGATGAATGCGGTGTTTTTCCCTTATCGCTGCGGGGTGGATAATAGAGGGGAAGAGCTGCAGCTCGCTGGGCTTATTCTGGAACGTTTTCAGTCGCTGGATGAACGAATCGAATTCGGCAAAAGACTTTATGCCATGTTATTCGGCATTCCCCGCGTATTGGACGGCGTGCGTAACTTCGCTGCCGCCGTTAAGCATACCGGATCTCGCGCGGACTATGCGTCCGGCTTGTTCCAGCCGATTCGGCATCAGCCGCCAGAGCGATTTTATG
>NZ_BDQX01000041.1:0-3096 GCF_003112455.1 Paenibacillus agaridevorans | reverse complement strand
CCACGCCGCTCTACAGCCCGCCGCTGCATGCCGCTTGGGGAGATCACGAGCCGGAGCCGCCGGAAACCGGCGATTGGTTCCGGGGACCGGAGCAGGTGGGCAAGTATTTTCAAAAACTGACTTTCCCGCCGAACTTCGAGATTACTAATGAATACGGTCTGCTGCTAAACAAGCTGGAGCTTGCCGTGCTGGCCGCACAACGAGGAGCCGCTTCTCCTTTGACGTAGTAGAAATACGATAATGAAGAAGCGGCTAACAACTGCCAACATTGCGGTGCCGTCGCTAGGTCTTGGTTTTGTTGAAATAATTTTCGTTATATCGAATGCTGGGATGATCGGGATTAAACGTCATGGCTTGGCGATGGTGCTCCAGCGCCTTGGCGCGGTTGCCTATACGGTCGTAGCAGACGGTTAGTTGCAGATGGGGCAGCCAGGTGGACGTTGCGTGGTCGGTGGATCCCATGTTGCCCGCTGGCCGTTCTACCGTTAACGCTTGCCTGAACCAGTAAATAGCCTGTTCGAACCGTTCTTGCCGGATGAAGACGCTCCCGAGCTCGCAGCAAATTTCGGGACGCGGAGTGTCATAGCCGAAGGATCGGAACAGAGAAGCCAGTTGGCCCTTGCTGTTCTTGAGCCGTCCGTAGCAATCAGCCTGCTTCATGCAAGCTCCGATATTATCCTCCACCCAGCCCTTGCCGCCGTCCAGAAATCGGCCGTACCACTCAATGGCCTCCTCGTTCCGGCGGTTATCCCGAAGTTCGTTTGCAAAATAATATTGGTCGCGCGGAGAGAAGGTTTCGCCGGCATCCCGACGCTTAAGGTAAATGCGCAGATTGCGGTCGGTATGAAGCCGCTCCTTGCGATGGGTAACGGCGATATCGCTATGGAGGATGCGGCCGAAGACGGCCAAATATTCATGTACGGGACCGATCCAGCGGAAGCCGAGGCTGCGTCTGACCAGCCGATTGCGGCGCAGACTGAAGACGGGGTTGCCCTTATGATCAAAGGTTAGGTGGTAATTCATGGAGACGCTGTCGTAAGGGAAATCCTCGTCGTTCTCCTCCTTGAGGGTCTTGAGCCGCGCTCTGTCCTCCGGCTCGACTACATCATCGGCATCCAGCCATAAAATGAACGGCTGTGTCGCTCGATCGAAGGCGTAGTTGCGAGCTGCGGCGAAGTGATCGATCCACTCGAAATCGTAGATCGCCGCGCCGAAGGATGCTGCGATCTCTTTGGTGCGGTCCGTGGAGCCGGTATCAACGATCACGATTTCGTCGACGACGTCCCGCACCGAGGACAGGCAGCGGCCGAGACTTTCTTCCTCGTTCTTGACAATCATGCACAAGCTAATGCCGAGCATTCACCCAACACCCTTTCTTCCTGACGGTTCGTTGTAACATTGTATTAGCGCGCGAGCGGGATGGTGCCATACATAATCTCAGCAATAAAGTGCCAACATAAGGGCATTATGGAAACAGAGGGTGCGCTATGAAACAATCCGAAACATCCCATGAAAGGCCGTTCCAATCTTCGTTAAAAGCGAACGTGCGAGCGATTTACGAACGATTTGGGGGAAGCAGCGACCTCGTCGTCAGACTGTTCCGCAGCGATGCGGCTCCAGAGCGCGAGCTCGCGCTCATGTACATAAGAGGAATCGTTGACGAGTCGACTATTAATGAATCTGTGCTGAGTCCGCTCATGTCCATGCAGCTTCCAAAACCCGTCGGCAAAGAAGAGCCCGGGTTGCTGGAGGCTCTCCGGACAAGCATCTTATCCGTCGGTCAGGTAAGAGACGTGTTGATGATGGAAGAGGCGATCCAGCTCATGACCGGAGGCATGTGCTTGATCGCGGCGGAAGGCCATGCGGCCGTGCTTATGGCAGGCGTAGGGGGAGGCGAGCAGCGGTCGGTCGACAGCGCGCTGACGCAGACGGTCATTCGCGGTCCGCAGCGGGGATTCGTAGAGGATTTGAATACAAACGTCAGCTTAATTAGGCGCATTGTTCGTTCTCCTAACTTACACGTGCAAACGCACAAAATAGGGAGTGAGACACACACGGATGTAGCCGTGCTTTATATGAACGGCATCGCGGACGAGGCAGTCGTCAAGGAGGTGTACCGGCGGCTCGCCGATATCGAGATCGACGGCGTGCTTGAGAGCGGTTATATCGAGGAGTTTATCCAGGACGAAACGTTTACGCTGTTCCCTACGCTTATGAACACGGAGCGCCCCGATACGGTAGCAGCATCCTTGCTGGAGGGCAGAGTTGCAATTGTCGTAGAAGGCACTCCGATCGCACTGATTGCGCCAATAACGTTCTTCAGCTTCTTCCAGTCGCCGGAAGATTACTACCAGAGGTTTGACATCGCTTCATTTGTCAGGATGATTCGTTACGGGGCCTATGCGGTGTCCATGTTGTTTCCCGCGCTCTATATTGCGGTGACGACCTTTCATCAGGAGATGCTGCCTACAACGTTGCTCATCAGCTTGGCTGCCCAGAGGGAGGGAGTTCCGTTCCCGGGTCTCGTGGAAGCTCTGCTTATGGAGCTTACCTTCGAGGTACTGAGGGAAGCTGGACTTCGCATGCCGAGAGCGATCGGCCCTGCCATCTCCATCGTCGGAGCGCTCGTGCTTGGACAATCGGCCGTCCAGGCGGGAATCGTCTCGGCAGGCATGGTCATTGTCGTATCTTTTACGGCGATCGCAAACTTTGTCATGCCGGAGTTCAACATTGCCGCCACGTCCCGCATCATCCGATTCGGATTGATGCTTGTCGCTGGATTCCTCGGGTTTTACGGCCTTTTCATCGCCATATTGTTTCTTCTGGTTCACCTTGCTTCGCTGCGCTCCTTCGGAGTGCCCTACATGTCGCCCATGGCTCCCGGAGCCAGCGTTAGAGGTTTATGGCGAGACGTATTCGTACGAATCCCGTGGTGGGCCATCGTGCTTCGTCCCCAGGATCTGAAACTGCGTAATCCCAAGCGAATGAAACGCTCGAAGAGGCCGATTGCACAAAGGCACGTCAAAAAGCCGTAAGTCCAGCGGTATGATGTCAAGTCCCTAATTCGGTCGAATTGGAAATTTTCTTGGCTGTACA
>NZ_BDQX01000040.1 GCF_003112455.1 Paenibacillus agaridevorans | reverse complement strand
GAGCGGATGGCCCGCGTCCGCGAGGAGACGTATAAGCCGATTCCGGCGAACGTCGCGGTCTACGACAAGCTGTACGCGGAGTACTACGCGCTGCACGACTATTTCGGCCGCGGCGCCAACGACGTGATGAAGCGCCTGAAGGCGATCAAGGAGCAGACGGGGAATCCCTCCCTTTTAATAAAATGATTCATTTTTGAATGTATTACGTCGCTAGATATTGCATGATTCTTTTATTTTTAGGTTTGTCTTACGTTACAAATACAGCTAAAAATAAAACACCGGAACAAATCCGGAGTATATTGCAAAAAAATGGGAGGTTGGTCTTGAATGTTTAGAAAGATGAATATTGTATCGTTAGTGTTAATGATTTGTTTAACACTGGCACTAACGGCCTGTGCAGGGGCAAAGAATACAGGTTCCGAAGCATCTACAAATTCGCCAAAGCACAACGCAACTGAGTCAAACAGTGAGTCAAAGTTAGAACCTTCTGCGCTTCCGCCTGTAGAATTAACATGGTACTATCCCGGCACGCCTCAGAAGGATGTTGCTCTTATCCAAGAAGCAATGAATAAGATTACGAAGGAAAAAATGAATGCAACGATCAAGCTGATCACGATTGATTGGGCTAGCTACACGCAAAAGCTGAATGTGATGCAGGCTGGCGGAGACGAGTTCGATTTGGCATTTGTTGCACCGTGGGTAGGCAATTTTTACCAAGGTATCTCTAAAGGCGCCTATCTTCCTCTAGATAATTTGCTAGAGCAGTACGCGCCAACTCTGAAGAGCACCATTCCCGATAAAATATGGGACGCGGCAAAAGTCGGAGGACAAATCTACGGTGCGATTAACTGGCAGATTGTTGCGGGACAAGTTGGCATCGAGGTAAGAAAAGACTTGGCCGATAAATACAACTTGAATATCGATAACATTCAAAAAGTAGCCGATTTAGAGCCGTTTTTAACGCAGGTGTCGGAAGGCGAAGAGAATAGTCCGTATATTTTTGTGCCTGGCAGTGCAATTGATGGGTTCGACAATATTGGGGATGATGGAAGTCCAGGGGTCATTCGTATTCATGATGACAAGTTAACCGTATTTAATCAATTTGAATCTGATGAATATAGAGAATTCGTAGAGCTCATGCATTCATGGTATAACAAGGGGCTAATTCGCAAGGATCAATCTACACTATCGTTTTCTAATGAAATTCTGAAGTCAGGATCATTCGCTGGAGTAATCTCTTATCCGATTAAGCCAGGCGTTGAAATTGAAGACGAAGCGAAATGGGGTCAGCCTGTCTTGGCCAAGTCCTTGACGAAAGCATTGATCACAACGAATAAAGCAAATGGAACAATGACGGCGATTAGCAAAACGTCCAAAAATCCGGAACGTGCCATGATGTTACTAGAACTCATTAATACAAATAAAGAGCTTTATAACCTCATCTGTCATGGTATTGAAGGTGTGCATTATACAAAAGTCTCTGAGAATTTGATACAAAAAAATCCGGATAACACAGGCTATAATCCATTGACAGATTGGATGTTCGGCAATCAATTCAATAGTTATTACACGGATCCCGCTCAAGTTGGCGCATGGGAAAAAACAGAGGAAATGAATCTAAACGCTGATATTTCTCCGATCCTGGGATTCAGTTTCGATCCTGAAAATGTAAAAACAGAATTGGCACAAGTAAACACGGTAGTTTCGCAATATGCAAAAGCGTTGGATACAGGCAGTGTGGATCCGGCGGTTGTATTAGACGAGTTTATTGCCAAGCTAAAAGAAGCAGGATCGGATAAGATTATTGCGGAAAAACAGAAACAATTGGATCTATGGTTAGGAAGTAAATAACACTAGAATGCAGGGGATAATCAGTCTGGGCCATAAAAGCGCTCAGACTGATGATTATATCAGAGAAGGAGTCTGATTCGACTGTGAAAAAGTGGATAGCGGG
>NZ_BDQX01000039.1 GCF_003112455.1 Paenibacillus agaridevorans | reverse complement strand
GCGAACGAGCCGTTGTAGGCGTTAAAAACGCCGATGGACCGGAAAGGTACTCAGATTAACGTCCATAGGCGTTAGTAACGCTTAAGGCTCCAAAAAGTAGGCGAATGAGCAGCTGTAGGCGTTAAAAACGCCGATGGACCGTAAAAGGCAAATATGCCTCAATCCAACTCTTTCTCCAATACATGTTTTACTAAACGGCGAACTTCATCTGTTGAAGTGGTATCCATTAATTGGTTTCTTAGTTCGCTTGCGCCTCTAAATCCGCGAACATAGATTTTGAAAAAGCGAAGAAGCGGTTTAAATGGACGTCGTTCGTTTTCTTTTGAATATTTATCGTGAAGATCCAACTGCAAAAGAAGCAAATGGAGAAACTCCTTCGCGCTGTGTTCTTTAGGTTCTTTTTCAAATGCAAATGGGTTGGTGAAAATGCCGCGGCCAATCATGACGCCATCAACGCCGTATTGTTCGACTAATTTTAATCCTGTTGCGCGGTCAGGAATATCTCCATTAATGGTCAGCAATGTATTTGGAGCAACCTCATCGCGTAATTTTTTGATTTCGGGGATGAGTTCCCAGTGGGCATCTACTTTACTCATCTCTTTTTTTGTCCGAAGGTGAACGGAAAGGTTCGCAATATCTTGTTTTAATATATGTCCCAACCAATCGCGCCACTCGTCAATTTCATGGTAACCCAGTCTTGTTTTAACGCTTACCGGTAATCCGCCTGCTTTTGTTGCCTCAATAATTTCTGCCGCAACTTCAGGATGTTGGATTAATCCGGCGCCTTTTCCATTGGATGCGACGTTTTGCACCGGGCATCCCATGTTTAAATCGATGCCTAGGAAACCAAGTTTTTTCATATCCATGCTCATCTGTCTAAAATACACGGGTTTATTGCCCCAAATATGAGCGACAATCGGTTGCTCATCCTCTGTAAACGTTAACCGGCCACGAGTACTGTCTCTTCCTTCAGGGTGACAATAACTTTCCGTATTTGTAAATTCCGTAAAAAATACATCGGGTTTTGCAGCTTCGCTAACGACGTGACGAAATACTACATCCGTGACATCTTCCATGGGTGCCAGTATAAAAAATGGCTTCGGCAAATCAAGCCAAAAATTTTGTGCGTTACTCACTGTATCTTCTCCTTATGCAATCTATATAAAAACGACTTTAGCTATAGCAAAGTCCGTTATCCATCATACATCGTATCATTTTTTTTCGTTTGATGCACAAAATCCATTGTGTGAGTGAACGGACTGGGCCGATCACGGACATTCGGAGGATACGCATCTGTTTGCAGGGCGTGAGTTCATTTATAATGAAGGGGCAGCTATTGCTAACGTATTTGGTTCGATACAGGAGGATCAATAAATGGAAAAAGTATGGCTTGCAGAAGAAATTGCAGCGGCGTATGCAGCAGGTTTAGTGCAGGTCATCAATGCCAATGAGTTTGCACCTGAACAAGAAATTACGCGCGAGCAAATGGCCTTGCTGCTCGTAAGAGCTTACGAGTACAAGCATGGGTTGAGTAATGCTGAAAGTGATAAACTACAGGGCTATGCTGATCATGCGAATGTATCCTCGTGGGCAGCAAGCGGGGTGGACAAAGCGATTCAAGCGGGATTGATGAGAGGGAAATCGGAGCAAGTATTTGATCCGAAATCCGATAAATTGCGTGCAGAAGCAGCGCAAGCGATATGGAATTTGATTAAAAGCAAATAAGCGGAGGAAAAACTGAAGTCATAGCTGTTAAAAACGCTGTCAACCTAAAGGAGCATCAAGCTCCTTATGGAAGGCAGCGTTTTTTTTGTTCGAAAATAAACGTTTAGAAAAGATTTATTTTTTTCCCTGCTTTTATTTAAATAGTTTTCTCTAATCTGAGTTTGTGAATTAAAAGGAGGAAGCTGTCTATGAAAAAGAGTTTATTTATACTTGTCATCCTTTTTTTGTGTGGTTATATCGCGATTCAACAGAACACGCAAGGTACGCTGAAGAAGTCAGGCAACGAATACGATCAGGCACAAGAAAAAACTCTGGATGAGGAGTACCGAACCATACGAACCATAACAATCGCAAAAGATCAGGTCTATAAGGGCAATCTGGTACTTGTGAACAAAGAGCACCCCGTTCAGCAAGAAACGATCGAATCCGATATCGTCCAGCTCTCTCAGCATGTAGATCTGGTACAGGGATACCGTTTGCTGGATGACACTATTCGGGTGTCGGAGAGTGTGGGACGGGTATTTATGGAGATGGTTCAAGCGGCACAAAAAGATAACGTAAACAATTTTATCATCAACAGCGGATATCGAAGCATGGAAGAACAGGAGCAGCTCCATAGTGAAATGGGTTCGGAGGTTGCCATGCCCGCGGGCCACAGCGAACACAATTTCGGCCTGGCTCTCGATATCGGGTCTACCGAAATGAAAATGGAGCTTGCACCCGAGGGGAAATGGCTGGAGAAAAATGCTTGGAGGTACGGATTTATTTTGCGTTATCCAAGGGACAAGACAGAAATTACGGGCACCATATACGAACCTTGGCATTATCGTTTCGTAGGGCTACCGCATAGTGCGATTATCAAGATGCACAACTTTTCACTGGAGGAATATTTGGCTCACCTGAAAGAGCAAAAACAGGTCGCTGTTCCTATAGATGGCGAAACCTATGAAATCCACTATTACCCGATTTCCGCAGAGACAACAATTGATGTGCCAATCCATAAAAACTATCAGATTTCAGGTGACAATATGGGGGGAGTTATTGTGACCATTTCCTCTGAAAAGTAGTAGGGGTTGATCATGATTCATCTCTATCCGTTTCTTGAACTGCTAAATTTCTCGTTCCAGCGGGTGTTGCCTGGACATGGAGATTGAATTAAACTGAATCGAACAAGTATAAATATGGAAATTGCTAAATTAGCTGATCAACCAGGGGGATGGAGGTTATGATGTGGCGTTTTCAAATAAGAAAGATTACGCGGCTCACGTTGTCGGGTTGTTTTCGAAAGTAGCCGATCAATACGGATTTGTGAATCCAGAATCGTTAAACAGAAGCGGTTAGAAAACGATTGGAAGGTGATACATATGAATAGAAAAATTGGCGAATTTATGATTTGGGCTAATGACAACGATTGGGATATATCCGAAAAGTCTGGGCTTCAATTAAATTTAGATAGTAGCATTTTATCCAGATATCATGAAATCCCAAATGAATATTTAGATTTTTTAAGTATGGTTAAAAAATGTATTACACCAGATGAAATGACTTGGTTTATTTGTGAGGACGAGTTCAATAATAGCTCGAATACTGAATTTAAATGGAATGAATACGAATTGCTCAGTTTAGAAGCAGCAATGGATGATGATCGTTTGAAATCAGAAATAACGGCGTGGTGGGATAACTACTTGCCAATCGTTATGTCAGTTAATGGTGGGTATTCCTTCTATGCGATTGATTTAACAAATGAAAAAGGTGCTATTGTACGTGGCTATGAGCCCGAATTCGAAGAAGTTGAAAAGGTAGCAAATTCTCTTGATGAGTTTTTTGAATTGATTATGGCAAATTCAATACAGTTGTAATCATAAATAATTGTGTTAGACCGCTGCCTGTGTTGGGTGAGCGGTCTATTTTAATTTCGTTTGATTAAAGGCTGTCGACATAGAGAGGATAAGAAAAGGGCAATTGGATGCCTGCCACTTAACATTTAACCAAAACGAGCATCCAGCATTCCGTTTTCACTGATTTATTGGATAACCATTTGGCCAGGTGCAGACCTATTTAATGGATTGTGTATGATTTTTCATACACGTTTGGCCAGGTGCAGGCCTATTTGGTGGATTGTGTATGATTTTTCATACACGATTGGCTATGTGCAGGCTAGTTTGGTGTATTGTGTATGATTTTTCATACACGTTTGGCCAGGTGCAGGCCTATTTGGTGAATTGTGTATGATTTTTCATACACGTTTGGCCAGGTGCAGGCCAGTTTGGTGAATTTTGTATACAACCCTACCCATATAATCGGGCCATAAAGACAACGGGGCTACCTTAAAAGTTCACTTCTCGGACAGTCCCCTTTTTTTGTGGAATTCAATAGCGGGCGGTCAGGATCCTTTTGCGGGTATAAGCAGAAAGGTTGCGGAATGTCAGATAAAGAAATAAACTTGACAATAAAACGAAACTTAAATAAAATAAAAACGAAACAATAAAGAAACATAAGCAGCTAGAAAGCGAGGTGGAGCTATTGAATTCTGTAAAAATGTCTCTATCCCAATTGCTAGGAAATCAATATATGAATGCCGTGATCTCCGCTGCAATCTCTCTGATGGACCTTGACAAGGAGGAGGCCGAACGACTCGCGTCGGAGGAAATCGAGTTTTTGCCTGACTCATACGTTAGCAAAATGGATGGTTTGTTGGGAAACATAGGAAAGCCGTTTGTTTCAGAGCTAAAGAAAGCGCTCTCCGGGGCTCCGACGGATGCTTTCAAAAACGCAAGTAATACGAAAGCCAGTCCCATAGGAGGATTAGGTTATGTTCGACTGGGCGAGGACGGCAGATTATACTTGGCGGCCAAGAGTGAGCACTACCATACGCCGCTCGGTCATAATTTCCCAGGCTACAAGCTGATCGATCTCGCAAGGGCTCTCGGAATAACAAATGCGTCCCATAACAATACACGGGGATACATAACGCGTTTGCTCGAAAGAGAGCTCGTCAGGACGATCAACGGCCTAAGACCGGAAGAGACGGATGGACTGGAGGCTATACTGGCTTCTCGCGAGTCGCATGTGTTAAATCGCGTCATCAACTTGGAAACCGGGTCGTTGGCCTGCGAAGCCGGCATCAAAATGATGCTCGCGAGGTTTTATCGACTAGACTCGACATTTCCCCAGCCGAAGTACGAGGGGCGGACGCCGGTGTTTTTCGTTATGGCGGACCATGACGGCGGCACGAAAGCGAACTATCATGGAACGACGATTTTTGCCCAATTGATGCGCGATATGTGGCCCGGCCTGTACGAGAAGCTGGAAGAAGCGGGAGTTTTGAAGGTTTGTCCGGTAAGAATCAACGATTGGGATGATTTTCGGGAGAAATTCGAGCGCTACAATAAGCCGCCTTATAAGGTTGCCGGATTTTTGCACGAAATTATATTGATGAATTACGGGGGGATCAAGCTTGAGCGGGATTACTTGCACAAGGCGTATGCATTATGCCACGACAACGATATTCCGATCTTGTGCGACGAAATTCAATCCTGCATGTGGTATCCGACTATCTATTTGTTCCGCGAGTATGGATTGAATCCCGACTTTGTCGTGATCGGGAAAGGCTTCCCGGGCGGCCAGTATCCGGCTTCCCGGATCATTACGACAGCCGAGATGGACACCCTGAACCAGTTCGGCGCATTAGTTACGAACGGTCAGGAAGAGCTAGCGGCATTGGCTTATTTGATTACGATGAAGTTCACGGAAGAAAATGAATCCTTTATTCGCGAAATGGGCGAATACTATGAAGATAAGCTTCGGGAATTAGCGTCCCGTTATCCGACTCTTATTGAAAGAACGGAAGGATTGGGGCATCTTTCAACTTTATTATTCTATGAAGCGCAGACGGTATCGCGATTTACGGGTATGCTTAATCATGCGTGCATCGACATCAGCGCCCAAACGTACAAAGCCAGCTGTCCTCCGGCCGCGCTTACGAAACCGCCGATCATTGCCACCAAAGAAATGATAGATTACGTGGTGAAGATCATGGACGACGCGCTGCAAACGATTGGGGCGAAGGAACTTGAACTTGGCTGATCGTTGTATCGCAAGTTGATTAACATGGAGGGGTATTCATGAACGAACCCGTTATGAAGGATATCGACATCGAAGAGAGAAGAAAACGAATTTTGGAATTGCTTCAACGCGAGGGCAAGGTAAAGGTGACGGATTTAAGCAAGCTGTTCGGCACCTCGGAAGTGACGATCCGCGGCGATCTGGACGGACTTGAAGAGCAGGGGCTGCTGCAGCGCGTTCATGGCGGCGCGATCAGCAATTATAAAAACTATTACAATATGACGTTTCATGACCGAACGGAAACGAACGGAGAAGAAAAAAGAAGGATCGCGGTCGAAGCGGCTTCCATGATTTCGGACGGAGATACGGTGATTATTGGTTCGGGAACTACTCCTCTCTATGTCATGAGGGAATTAAAAAATCATAAAAATCTGATTGTGATTACGAACTCGCTGCCTGTAGCGCATGAAGCCGGCTTCAATCGCAACATAGATGTAGTTGTATTGCTTGGGGGCACCATCAATTTGCAGTACGGGTTTATTGCCGGCGATGACGCCATTAACCAGTTGAACAGATATAAAGCGGATAAGCTTATTCTTTCATCGGATGGCGTAAGCTCCGAATTCGGGGTGACGACCTATCATCACCTGGAAGCGGAGCTGAATCGGAGAATGATCGCGCTCGTGGACAAAAGAATTCTCGTAGCCGACTATACGAAAATCGGCCGCGCCAATTTCGCGCGAATAGAAGACATCGAAAAAATCGATTGTCTCATCTCCAATCCAAACGCCAACAAAGACGATATCGAAGCGATCAGGGAAAAGGGCGTTGAAGTAAGACTAGTCTAGTTGTGCGGAAAATGTTGCAATCGGGCCGAGCCTCCTTAAGAGAAAGGGTAATCGCGATGTCAGGAGAAACGAATCAAGAGCATACCTATTTGATCGGACTCGACATTGGAACATCTGCCGTCAAAGGCGTGTTGATGTCGGCCAAAGGTTCAATAACATCCCGTGAAAAAAGCGAGACGGCCTATCAGAGGATCGATGGTGGCGGGGTTCAATTCGACGTCCGCCAGTTGTACCGATTGACCGTTGGCGTCATCCGCAGACTGGCGGGCGCTTTGCCGCGAGGAGGCTCCATCGTCGGGCTCAGCATCGCTTCGGCCAGCGGGAACACCGTGCTTGTGGACGAACAGGGCGAACCTATGATTCCGGCATTCAGTTGGATGGATCAGCGCGTTCGCGATGAAATGAAGACGGTGTTCGGAAAGCTCAATCCGGATGAAGTGCACGAAACGACAGGCTGGCCGTTGCTGGAATCTTTTCCGCTTGCCCATCTCGCCTGGTTGAAGTGCCATGCGCCGAAGCTTTTGGAGACATCGTCCATCATCTGCATGAGCACGGATTATCTCCATTTCAAATTGACGGGGAAATGGAGTATCGATCGCTCGACCGCCACCACTTTTTATTTGCAGGATCAGAAGTCGGCGCAGTGGCATTCGCCCTATTTGCAAAAGTTAGGCATACCGGAGAGCAAACTGCCCCCGATCCGTTCCACGGGCGATATGATCGGCCGCATCACCTCGGAAGCCTCGGCCGATACGGGACTAGTACGAGGAACGCCGGTCGTGCTCGGCGCTTTCGACCATCCTTGCGCGGCAAGAGGGTCCGGCATTCTCGACGAGGGACAATTGCTCATTTCTTGCGGCACTTCCTGGGTTGGCTTTATGCCGATAAAAGACAGATACCGATCCGTCTCGCTGCGGATGTTGACGGATCCTTTTCTTCAACCGGCGGGACCATGGGGCGCTATGTTTTCTCTTCCAGCGATTGCAAGTTCGGTAGATGCCTATATCCGCAAGTATATTTCCGACGGTCCCGATCGTTACCGTGAATTCGACCGGCTGGCTGTATCCGCCGGGCCCGGGGCGGGCGGCCTCATCATCGACCCGAGCGCGGAGGAGATCTCCGACGATCTTGCGCAGGCTGACAAAGCGGATATCGCGAGAGCGATTATGGAAGGCACCGTGTTTCTCTTGAAGGAGAAAATCGACAAACTCGAAGCGGCCGGTACCTGCTTTTCATCCGTGACTTTGGTAGGGGGGCCGTCCGAGACGTTTCCATGGCCGCAAATCGTCGCCGACGTGCTTGGTCTGGACATCCGTACCGTCAATGGTTCCTGCGCGGGCGCCGTTGGAGCCGCCATGGTGGCAGGAATAGGCGTGGGGCTGTATGAGGATGAGCAGGATGCTCTAAAGCAATTGGTTTTTCCCGAGCTGATCCGGAAGCCGGACCCGAGTACGGCAACGATCTACGAGACACGATACAGGCAATTTTTGAACAAGTATACGACCTTGGGGAGTGATGCGAAATGAACGAGTTGTTTGAAGTCAAGGATGTCGACAAAAAGTTCTACGAGCAAAAGCTGAAAGATTTTTTGCCTGACAAGATGATCGATATTCATACGCATGTATGGTTGGACAGCATCCGCAAACCATCCTCCTCTACGCCCGTGAGAGCGGTAACATGGCCGTCCCTCGTCGCGAAGGACAATTCGATCGAGGACTTGTTCGAGACTTACCGGCTGATGTTTCCCGGCAAAGAGGTGATTCCGCTCCTCTTCTCCCAAGTCAGCATGAACTACGACATCGCCGCGGGGAACGAATATGTCAGGAGTTGCGCAGAACGGCATCGCTTGCCGTCGTTGATGGTCGCGAAACCGGAGCAGAGCGCTTCCGAATTCGAAGAAGGAATCAAACGCGGCGGTTTTCTAGGATGCAAGGTGTATTTGAATTTCGCCGCCCCCTATATCCCGGAGAAGGAAATCCGGATCTACGATTTTCTGCCGCGGCATCAGTTGGAAGTGCTGGATCGGCATGGCTGGATGGCCATGCTGCATATCCCGCGGGACGGCCGGTTGAAGGACCCTGTGAACTTGGCGCAAATGCTGGAGATCGAACGCAACTATCCGTCGTTGAAGCTCATCATTGCCCATGTGGGAAGAGCATATTGCCCGGAGGATGTGGGCGATGCCTTCGATATTTTGGCGGAAACGCGAAATATGGTATTCGACTTCAGCGCGAATACGAACGCCGATGTGTTCCGGCAGCTGATTCGTGCGGTCGGACCGAAGCGAATCGTGTTCGGAAGCGATTTGCCGATCTTGCGTATGCGAACGAGACGGATATGCGAAAACGGCAATTACGTGAATTTGATTCCGAGAGGGATGTACGGGGACGTGTCGGGGGATTCGCATATGCGTGAAGTCGAAGGACCCGAGGCGGATTCCCTGACGTTCTTCATGTACGAGGAGATCGAAGCTTTCCGCGCAGCCGCTACAGCCGAAGGTTTAAGCAAATCCGACATTGAGGATATCTTCTATTGCAACGCTCGATCCCTCATCGATAACACAGAGAAGGAGCTACGCAAATGGACAAGCTGAAAATCGGACTGCTGCCGTTATACGTCAAGCTCTATGACGACATCTGGCCGGAAGCAAGAGAACGGGTTGATGCATTTTACCATACGATTGCCGGGGAACTGGAGAAAAGGGGATTGGAAGTCGAACAAGCGAAGGCGTGCAGGATCAGCCCGGAATTCGCGGAGGCGGTTCGAGCCTTCGAGCAAGCAGATGTAGACGCTATCGTTACCTTGCATTTGGCCTATTCGCCTTCTCTTGAATCCGCCGACGTTTTGGCAGCTACGAAGCTTCCATTGATTGTACTGGATACTACGCCGACCTACGATTTCGGTCCTTCTCAGCATCCGGACGAAATTCTATATAACCATGGCATTCATGGCGTACAAGATATGTGCAATCTGCTCGTCCGCAATGGAAAGAACTTTAGGATCGAAGCCGGCCATTGGTCGGAATCCGATGTTCTGGATCGGGTCGCGGACAACGCAAAAGCCGCGAAAATCGCGAAAAAGCTAAGGAACGCCAAAGTGGGCTCGATCGGAAAATCGTTTGACGGTATGGGGGACTTCCGAGTGCCGGCGGACGAATTGCGTAGTGCGATTGGAATCGACGCGATTTTCGTGGATCCTCTTGATTCCGATAACGTTTTCGGCCCGGTATCGGAGGAACGGGTAGACCGGGAGATGGAATCGAACGCGATGCGTTTTCACGCTGGAAAGTTCGACCGGGAAACCCATCGGCAATCAACAAAAGCGGATCTTGCGGTCAGAGACTGGATAGAGCGTAACGAGTTGACGGCTTTCACCGCCAACTTCCTAGAAGTGACCCGGGCGTCGGCGCTGCCATGCATGCCGTTTTTAGAAGCGAGCAAAGCGATGGAACGAGGCATCGGATATGCGGGAGAAGGAGACTTGCTGACGGCCGCGCTGGTCGGGGCGCTGTTGTCCGTTTATCCGGACACTTCATTCGCTGAAATGTTCTGCCCGGATTGGAAAAACAACCTGATTTTCCTGAGCCATATGGGCGAAATGAATTTACGCGTCGCTGCGGGAAAGCCCGATCTTATGGAAAAAGACTTTCCGTTTACGGATGCCGGCAATCCCGTCGTCGCATACGGCAAATTTCGCGGCGGACAAGCGGTCTACGTCAATCTGGCCCCCGGACGAAACAAATCCTATTCGTTGCTCCTGTCGCCGGTGGAGATGGTGGAGGGAGATGGCGAAGATAGAATGAGGGATACCATTCGAGGATGGTTCCGACCCGTCATTCCGGTCGCTGATTTCCTGACCGCATATAGCGAGCTTGGGGGTACGCATCACGGCATAGTTGTGTATGGCGACGCGATCCGAGTATTGGAACGTTTTGGAGCGATTATGGGCTGGAATACCGTCACTATAAAGGAGACCTAAAGACATGATTAAATGCGTGAAATTGGCTGTTGTTGGCGGGAGAAGGGGAGCGCATTTTAAAGAAGCGCTGAACGCGTTGACGGATAAAGTGCAGCTGGTCGCCGTATGCGACAAGAACGAAGTCGTATTAAATAAGTGGAAGGCCGAGTATCCAGGCGTACGAGCTTACGACGATTACGAGAAGCTCTTGGAAGACGCGTCAGTGGATGCCGTATTTCTTGCCACTCCGCTGTTTTACCATGCCCAGCAGGCGATAGCTGCGCTGCGTGCCGGCAAGCATGTCATTAGCGAAGTTATCGCTTCTACGTCCATTGAGGACAACTGGGAGCTGATCGAAACGGTTCGGCAAACAGGTCTCACGTACATGATGGCAGAAAACTACTGCTACATGCGGCCGAACATGATGGTCGGTCATATGGCGGAACACGGGGTGTTTGGGGAAATTACGTCCGCGGAATGCGGCTACATCCACGACGTCCGCGAGCTGCTTCATGACTCCGACGGCAGCTTGACTTGGCGAGGGAATCTGTTTCGGGACTACAACGGCTGTACGTATCCGACGCACTCTATCGGACCGATCGCGAAGTGGCTCGGAATCGGCCGAGAGGGCGGGGATGAGCTGGAGAGCCTGACCACTTTCGTGTCCAAAAGCCGTTCGACCGCCAAGTATTTCCACGAACATTTCGGCGACAAGCATCCCGGCTCCAACCCGCAATATTGGGGGCTGGGCGATTCGACCGTCACGTTGCTGCGCACGAAGAAGGGCGTACTCATCACCTTGAAATACGACGTTCAATCCGCGCGTCCGCACAACATGACGCATTATTCGCTGCAAGGAACTTCCGGCGCCTATTTGTCGGGAAGACATGAGCGAGAAGAGCCGTTGATTTGGTTGGAAGGCGCATCCGAGGCCGCTCATCCAGAGTGGGAATCGCTGTGGCGGCATGAAGATCAGTGGGAGCATCCCGTGTGGAGGCGTTGGAGGGAAGCGGCGGAGAAAACCGGTCATGGCGGCGGCGATTTCCTGGTGCTGGAGGAATTCGCTACGGCGATTCTGGAAGAGAGAAAACCCGCTATTGACGTGTATGATGCGGTTGTTTGGAGCTCGATATTCCCGCTGTCGGTAGAGTCCGTCGCTGCGGGCGGCAAGACCGTTCCTTTCGTCGACTTCAAGAAGCTAAAGATCGAAGGAAGATAAGATGTAAAAAGCTATAGTGGCGGCGTCGCGGCCATGCATATGGCTATAAAATAGAAAGAGTGGCAAAATTGCAGCACTGGCTGAGGACTACTTCCTAAATCCAAGGAGGTAGTTTTTTATCACCCGAGGCGGGTTTGCAGTGTGATTGTTTGACAAATGACTGCTCCAAGATTAGGACATTTGAGCTGTAAGCGTCAACTCTCTCACCATAAACAAGGGGCTGTCCAATAAGTCTCAAAAATAAAAAGTTGGGCGGAAAACTTCCGTCCAACTTTTTTGTCTACCTGCTTTTTCAGGAAAGTGGAGAGGTGGATGCCTGCCAATTAACATTCAACCAATAAACGAGGCGTCCAGCATTCCGTTTTCACTGATTTTTTGGATAGCCGTTTGGCCAGGTGCAGGCCTGTTTGGTGAATTTTGTATACAAGCCTACCAATATAATCGAACCATAAGGACAACGGGGCTACCTTAAAAGCTCACTTCTCAGACGGCTCTTTTTGTATGGAACTAGCGGCATTTATTTAGAGTGCGAATCTTTAAGGCTTCGACCTTTGCCATGAGGAATGCACAGCGGCGTCCCGAAGATGGGATCGACCGTCATTTGGCATGCCATGCCGAACACTTCGCGTATCAGTTGTTCGGTCATAATAACCTCAGGCTTGCCTTGGGCATGTATATGCCCGTCTTTTACGGCCACGATGTGGTCCGCATAACGGCAGGCTAGATTGATATCATGAAGGACCATGACGATGGTCCGTTTTTCCTGACCGTTCAGGTCGAACAGCAAATCAAGGATTTCGATCTGATGGGACATATCCAGATAAGTGGTTGGCTCATCCAGCAAAATGGTTGGCGTATTCTGTGCCAGGGTCATCGCGATCCAGGCGCGCTGGCGTTGACCTCCGGACAGCGAATCGATCGAAAGCGAGGATAACTCCTTCATATGAGTAACTTCAAGCGCCCGGTTAACCATTCTCTCGTCTTCGCGCGTCCATTGCTGCAGCCAGCTTTGATACGGGTAGCGTCCTTGTTTGACGAGCTGGTGAACGGTTAATCCTTCCGGGGCAAGCGGACCTTGAGGCAATATAGCGAGCCGTCTGGCAATTTCTTTGCTCGAAAGTTTGGCGATTTCGGTTCCGTCGAGCAGGATAGACCCTTCTTGCGGTTTTAGCAGGCGGGCCAGGGACCGAAGCAACGTCGATTTGCCGCAGCCATTGCTGCCGATCAACACGGTAATTTGTCCCGATGGCACAAGCAAGTCCAGTTGATTGAAAATTTCTTTTTGCCCGTACGATAACGTCAAGTTTTTCGCTTGAATGGAGGACATGGGAACGGCTCCTTTTGTAATGGAATGCGGCAACGGCTAGGAGCCGTTGCGATGTCGGTACAACAAGTAGATGAAGAACGGCGCTCCGATCGCGGCCGTAAACACGCCAGCGGGAATATCCAGCGGCAAAAAAGCAATCCTTGCGACGAGATCGGACAACAGCAGTACTAAAGAACCGATAAGCCCAGACACCGGGATGACGCCTCCGTACGAAGGACCTACAAGCTTGCGGGCGATATGCGGGGCCATTAAGCCAATGAAGTTAATTGCTCCGCCGATAGAAACGGCCGCACCTGCCAGCGCGACGCTGATGACGAGCAAAATTGTCCGTTTGATCTGAACGGAGCTTCCTACGCTTGTAGCGACTTCATCGCCAAGCTCCTGTACGTTAAGGTGGCGAGCGTACAGGATCGCGACCGGGAACAGCACAACGATCCAAGGCAGCAACGTGTAAACGTCTCTTACCCAAGAGACGCCGTATATGCTGCCGGTCATAAAGGTAAACGCCTTTACTGCAACTGCCGTAGGCGTGAACGACGATGTCAGGATTAGCATGTACGTAACTGCCGTTATCGCGGTAGCCATCCCGATGCCGATGAGGACGAGCCTTAACGGGGTCACGCCTTTACGGTAAGCAAATAAGTAGATCAAAAAAGCCGCGGCAAACGCTCCGAGTATCGCGCTCAGAGGCATATAGCGAATGCTGACATGCGAGAAGTACAGGATAAAGATGACGGTTCCCAAGGAAGCCCCGCCCGAAATGCCGATAATATCCGGAGAAGTCAGCGGATTTCTCACAATCCCTTGAAGCAAGGCGCCGGATACCGCGAGAGCGGAGCCGACCATTACGGCAATAATGACGCGAGGCATCCGAAGCGATTCGATGATCATGGTGTCGGGCGAATCCAAGGTTCCAAACAATATACGAATGACGTTGGCGGGGCTGATCGTCTTGCTGCCCAGCCCGACGCATACGACGATGGCCGCGAGGTTGGCAAGGAGGAGCATGAGGATCACCATGACCGTACGGCGCTCGAGCTGGAAGGAAAACATACGGTTTCTAATCGTGACAAGTTTGCTCATTTTAAGAACGTCCTCCTCTTCTTGCGATAAAGACGAAGAAAGGAACGCCAATGACGGCCGTCATAATGCCCACGGGGACTTCCTTCGGAAACGAAATGTACCTGGAGCCGACATCGGCCGCCAAAAGCAGGATGGCTCCGTATACGGCACAATACGGAATGACCCAGCGGTAGTCTAAACCAACCAAATAGCGCATTAAGTGGGGCACGATAATGCCAACGAACGCGATCGGACCGGCCATGGATACCGATCCGCCAGCTAGCAGCACAATGATGACGCCGGCAGCCAACTTGATGTAGATCGTTTTCTGTCCGAGTCCGACTGCCACGTCCTCTCCCAGCGTCAATACGTTCATGTGTCTGGCTAATAGGAACGCGCCGACCAATGCGATTCCGATATATGGAGCCGCGGCCGTGAAGATATTAAGATCCCGTCCGGCGACCGAACCTACGAACCAATAAAGCACTTGATCGAAGGTCTGTCCGCTCGTCAAAAGAACGCCCAAGGATAGAGAGGAAAAAAATGCGGTCAACGCGGCGCCAGCCAAAGTAACCTTAAGCGGCGTCAAGCCGTCATTGCCGATAGAACCAAGGGTATACACAAGCGTGGCAGTAAAAGCCGCGCCGACGAATGCGAGCGTTGCGAATGCGGATAAACCGCTAACTCCGAAAAATGCAGACCCCGTAACGATAAAAAACGCAGCCCCCGCATTGATGCCGAATAAGCTTGGCGAGGCGAGCTGGTTTCTCGTGATCCCCTGCATCAACGAACCGGCGACGGCCAGGCTCGCTCCCGCAGCCGCGGCAATCAGCGCGCGAGGCATCCTTGCGGTTTGGATGATAAGATGTTCTTGCGAACCGTCGAATCTTACGTAAGAATCCCAGATTGTGCGCCAACTGATGTCAGCCACTCCAAATACGATGCTGCTGACGATGCCCACGGCAAAAAGAAGCAGCCCAACGAATAGACCAACTGCCTTCTGAGAGCTTGTTTCTAATAATGTCTTCATCTTGTCCTCTTTCCTTGTCGCTATTCCAAAGTGGGATATGTCCTGTATAAAAAGAGTGAAAAAGCTACCCAATTATTTTAAGGGAAGAGAATGAACGTGTCAACGAGTTTGAAAATCATTATCATTTTTTGATTGACTTCGTTTGGATATGCTGGTATAGTTTCGTTTGGATGATAGTGAGAATGATTTTCAGCATAGGGAGAGAAACAACAATGAAACATGGTCTAATGAAGAAACTTACCTGGACAACTACGGCGCTGATGATGGCGCTCATGTTAGTGGTTTCGGGCTGCGGGCAATCCGGTTCTAACAATAGCAACAAGGAAAATAATTCTAGCGCCAATAGCAATGGTAATGGTACAGCCAATACGAACGAAGAAAGAGTTGTTACTCATGCTATGGGCGACACGCCGATTAAAGGAAATCCCGTTCGTGTAGTCGTATTGACCAATGAAGGTACCGAAGCGCTTCTCGCTTTAGGCGTAAAGCCGGTAGGCGCCGTGAAATCTTGGACGGGAGATCCGTGGTATGAGCATATCAAAGCGGATATGGAAGGTGTAACTGAAGTAGGGGAAGAAAGCCAGCCAAACATGGAATTGATCGCAAGTCTCCAGCCTGATCTGATCATCGGCAACAAGCTGCGTCAAGAGAAAGTGTACGATCAACTGAACGCGATCGCACCGACCGTGTTTTCCGAGACGCTTCGTGGTGCTTGGCAGGATAATTTTAAGTTGTACGCGGACGCACTTGGCAAAAAAACGGAAGGCGATCAGATTATCGCGGAGTATGATGCGAGAGCTGCCGACTTTAAGAATAAAGCAGGAGACAAATTAAACAAAAAAGTGTCCGTAGTACGTTTCATGGCAGGAAAAACGCGTATCTATTTGGAGGATACCTTTACGGGGATCGCGTTCTCGAAGCTTGGCATTACACGACCTGACGGTCAGAAGTATAAAGATACGTTCGTCGAGGAAATCACGAAGGAACGTTTGCCTGAGGTAGATGCTGACATGTTGTTCTACTTCACCTATGAGACAGGCGACGGCAAAGGCACGGAAATGGAAAATGAAATGATGAAGGATCCACTTTGGCAAAGTCTCGAAGTCGTGAAAAACGGAAATGCTATTCGCGTAGACGATGCGATCTGGAACACGGCTGGCGGCGTGATTGCAGCCAATCTCATGCTCGATGAAATTTTCGCCATCTACGACATTAAATAATCCCATCACATGAAACAGCCGGGCGATTGCCTGGCTTTTTTTTGTGCGCTTGGCAGCGCAACGACTAACGGGTGGAAGTCCAGAGTACACCGCAGGTGGCGGAAGTGCATAGCCGAGAGGCAGTGCGTAATCCGAAAGGATGCGTGCGGAGGGCTTGAAGGCAAATCCCGGAACAGACGGCAGAAACCAGGTTGGCTGACGAGATCGTATAGCTGAAAGGATCAGTCTAGCGCATTTCTTTTCGGCATGAGAAGGATGTTGTAGGAACTTGTCGAAATGAAGTCCTGAGGGGGAATCACAATGCATACTGTACTGGTTGTAGATGATGAAGCGATTGTTTGTCAAGGGATTAAACAATTTCTGGAGCAGTCAGACCTGCCCCTAGCTCAAGTGCTGACGGCATCGAATGGCTATGAGGCACTGGATTATTTACGCATGGAAAACGTGGACTTGGTGCTGACGGATATACAAATGGATGGCATGAACGGCATCGAGCTCATGGAATCTATTTTGTCAGAAAAACCGGGCGTGCCTGTCGTAGTCATTTCCGCACATGATGAATTTGATTATGCCCAGAAATGTATTCGGCTTGGAGCGCGCGATTATTTGATTAAACCGGTTTTGCTTAGTCAATTGATTACTATTGTGGGAC
Source organism: Paenibacillus agaridevorans (assembly GCF_003112455.1). GTDB lineage: Bacteria > Bacillota > Bacilli > Paenibacillales > Paenibacillaceae > Pristimantibacillus > Pristimantibacillus agaridevorans. The sequence continues at coordinate 17,486 of NZ_BDQX01000039.1, read as the reverse complement.
GGGAATTAACGAGACGCTCGGAGAAGTATAAGCTGCATCTGGAGGATTCGCTTAAGCTAAAGTTTTCGATGACCGGCATGTCGTCGCTCCGCACCTATATTTTAAATGAGATGATTTCCGGTTCGCTAGAGCACGCGGATGATTACCGTTATATATTCGAGCAAATCGGCGTTACGTTGAACGGTCCTTATTTCTCCGTTTTTGTAACAGAGCTGCAGTGGGACCGGGCGGGTATTGGCGGAGAATCGATCCTACTGCTGCGCGACCGCAATTTGCTGAAGTATGCGACCGTCAACATCATGGAGGAGACGTTAAAAGAATGGGAAACGATCTCATTTTATAGTCAAGGGCATAAGATCGTTACCATCCTGCAACTGGATTTGGAACACTACGAACAGAACAAAGCGGAGAGTATTTCCAAGTTGAACTTGATGGCCAAAATGATGGTTCAACATATCAAACAATATTTGTACATGGATGCAATTGTAGGGATTAGTCCGATGAAATTAGGATTGCAAGCGCTCCCTGATCTATATCGCCAAGCCTCCGAGGCTACGAGATGGCATGGGTTATACGAGACGCAGACAATCTTTTTCGCAGAAGATTATCAATCAAGGGAAGCAACGCTAAAAGTGAATTGGCAGCAAAAAACGGATCATTTAATGGACAAGATTAAAACAGGCAGACATCTGGAGCAGCTAGAGCATGTGGTCGGCAGCTTTGTTGCCGATATTTCCCCTGTGTTTGAACAGGAGGATACGACAGCCGGCATTCTGTTAAGTATTGCCTATCGAGCGTATGGCGTAGTGCTTGAGATGAAAGAAACAGTGGGGGATCGCTACAAGGCGCTTGATCCTATTCATTACTTCCAATTCCCTTTGCAGAGCAATAGTATGAAGCAGAGCTTATCGGCGTTTCTATTGGAATGCACAGAGTTGATTTATTCCTCCATGATTGATCATGATCGCGCGATTGTACAGCGAACGATCGCTTTTATCCGAGCGGAGTTTCGGAATAAAGAGTTGAAAATACAGGATATTGCCGACCATGTCTATTTAAGTCCAAACTATTTGAGCTATTTGTTCAAACGAATTTCCAATGAGACGGTTTGGGAGTATGTGACGAGTATGCGAATGGAAGAGGCCAAACATTTGTTGCTTAATACGACGAAGAAGAGATATGAAATTGCAGATGAGGTTGGTTATGAATCGCCGGAGCATTTCAGCCGGGTATTCAAACGTTATTATGGAGAAACTCCAAATGCCATTCGCGGATAAATGAGGTGTTAAATCATGCTTGGTAAAATCAAAACGATGAATCTGATGAAGAAGGGGATCTTATTCGTCGTCGTATTCATATTTGTTCCAGCATTAATTATTTTTTGGGCCGCCTCCAATCAGGCAGCTTTGGCGATTAAGCAGCAGGTCGGTAAAGCGTTGTCGGAGCTCAACAAACAAAATCATGCGACGATTGATCGAGTAATGGATGCCATCGATCAGAATACCGTAAAATTGATGAGTTCCAATTTGATTCAACAATGGAATAAACCTCTTACTATCCCAGAGGAACAGCGGGTCAAGCAATATGTAGCTACAGAGAAGCTGCTGGCGGAGTATTCATCCAAGGAGCAGTATTCCTTGTTTCTGTTAGAGCAAAACGTAGCAGATTATTATTTTGCTCCTCCGACCGACATATCCGATTCGGGTGTGTTTTTCCTGGATCATGAAGAAGGGAAGGACGGGCTGACGGATGCTTTGGCTGCCGGTGGGATTGGCATTATCAGGCCGATTGAGCAATTAGGCTTTACGATTACGTCTCAGCAAACCCTTGCTTATTTAAGGGCTGTGTCAGACTTAACCGCCAGCGGGAAACCCAAAAATGTTATTGCAGCCACAGGAATGGAGACGGTGATTCAAGAGGCGCTTAATGGTATTAATTTGCCAAAGAACTCCAGGAAATTTCTTGTTGATCACAATGGAGTGGTGCTGGCGGGAGGGCATTCGGAATTCCGCAGTTTTGTGCTGCCTGAACAGGGGGAGGAACTGTTGCCCCATGTATGGATCACTAATAGTCATATGTATGTTTATCACGATAGCCCGCTTTATTTGAATCGTCTTGTATATGAAATTCCGTTAAAGGCGGTACTGGGGGCTCATACGGCGATGCAAGATATTATTAAAATTACGGCGCTATGCTATTTTGCGTTTATTTTGCTGTGTTTATTATATTTCGGCAAATCGATTATTCGTCCAATGGCACGGCTTGCCACTTTCACTCGCATGTATGAGCCAGGTCAACAAATGGATCGGTTCAAGGAAGGGGAACGCAAGGATGAAATTGGCGTGTTCTACAACTCCTTCTACGCGATGACGGAACGCTTGAATCAATTGGTGCAAGAAAAATATGTAATGGAAATTAAGCAAAAGGAGTCGGAATTGATTCTGCTGCATTCTCAGATAACGCCGCATTTGCTGTACAACACATTGGATTCCGTCTACTGGTACGGCATCCGGGGCGGTGTGCCCGAGGTAGCGGAGATGGTGAGGGATCTGTCTACCGTATTGCGGATTGGATTAAGCCGCGGCAAGGAGTTGATTCATGTTCGCGAGGAACGCGAGCATGTGGAGGCCTATTTGCATTTGCAAGAGAAAAGATACGACCATTCTTTTCAATTTAGCATTGTGGTTGATTCTGCTGTCGAACATTGTTTGCTGCCTAAAGTCATTATTCAGCCGCTGGTGGAAAACAGTATTTTGCATGGCGTAGGAAAAATGGATGGAGAAGGGGAAGTTTACGTTCGGATTAAAGAGGCGGCGGATGAGGTGCGGATTTTAGTAGAGGACAACGGCTTTCGGCCTGTAGATTTAAAAAAATTGGAAAGTAATCTATCAAGCAAGGCGGATGCGGATCAGGGTTTTGGCATTCGCAATGTAAATAAACGTATACAGCTGAGATTCGGACCGTCTTACGGACTTTTTTATGAGCTGCGCGAAGAAGGGGGCTTAAGGGCTATTATCCGTCTCCCTAAGCTATATAAGCTGGAAGAGCTGGAGCAGCTTGTTTATACACAACAAGGAAAGGAGAAACCGGTCCAGGTAAGTAAGTTTCATACTACTTAAGTTGCGGAGGATAGTACACAGTTTTCTTAGAAGAGATCATCGGTTTATAACTCGGCAGCGCTTACAATAAAAGCTGGCAATGATAAATCGATGAAGGAGTGAACGTTTTGGCGGGAAAAAAACAACGATCTCTTGTACTGATTGTAATGCTGCTTTGTACCGTGCTTATAAATCCTTTTATGGATGCTGCAGCATTCCGGGCATACGCGGCAGAACAGCTGGAAGAGGTGCAAATCAGCGGGTTTGAAACGGATGAGGAGGTATGGCAGTTCGGGCTTGGAGATGGAGCAGGCGCGCAAGGCAGTTTTGTCCGGGATGGAAACGAGTCTTCCGAAGGGACATATTCCGGCAAGCTTTCCGGAAACTTTGAAGCGGGAGGAAAGTTTGTTGTGCTTTCCCGGGGCTTTTTGCCGGTTGATATGAAGAGCTTGTCTTTTCGAATCAAAACATCGGATATCAATAAAATAACGATTCGATTAAAGGACGCGAAGGGACAAGTCCATCAACAGACGATCGAACTGCAAGCGACGGAGGATTGGCAGACGGTTGACGTGACGGAGTTTGACCGTGGATTGGGTTATTTGTCCTTTGGTTCGGGTACGCCGGGTGTATGGAACGGGCCTGCTGACCGAATGGAGTTTCTATTGGAAAAATCGCGGTTAACAGGCGGGAAAATGGGCGGTACCGTTTGGATTGATGATATTAAGGTTATGGCAGAACCGCAGCAAGAGCTGTGGAAGTCGGAAGTCGGCAGCTTCGATCGTACGATTGATTTGTGGGAGCTTGCATTTGGCATGGAGTTTCCGGGCGCCAATGGCGAATTTATTCGCGATTCTGCTCAGGTAAAGTCAGGTGTCTACTCCGGCAAGTTATCCGGCGACTTCAGTAACGGCGGCAAATATCTGTCGTTAGGGAGAGATTTGCCGTCGATTGCATTAAAAAAGCTGGAGTTTTGGGCCAAAACCTCGGATGCGCAATGGGTGACTTTGCGTATTAAGGATGGCTCTGGCCAGGTGCATCAGCAGAAGGTGACCCTTACGCCCAATGGGCAATGGGCCAAGGTGGAGGTTTTAAAGTTTAATGGCGGAAGGGATTATTTCTCCTTTGGCGGAGCAAATGATCAGAAGTGGCATGATCCCGTGCAGCGTGTCGAGGTGTTAATGGAACAATCCAGCTTCGTAAATGGAAAGCTAAGCGGAGACATTTGGATCGATCAGGTTGAGATGACGTCTGAATTTCCGGAGCTGTCTGTTCAACAAACGCAGCTCGGCAATATTTTTCTGGATAATGAACCGGTTACTTTGCAAGTAGCAACGCAGGGCTCTACAGTGCACTGGAGCGTATACGATCATTTGGAGCAGGAGGTGCTGGAGGGCAGCGAGTCTGTTCATGATCATTTGCTGGATCTGACAATCCCTTTGCAAAGCTACGGTTATTATACGGTGACGATCCAGGCAGAAAAGGATGGACTACCGATTGCTGAAACAGAAGTGTCTCTGGCGCGACTGTCTGCGGAAGACCCGACATTGGCGGAGGATTCGCCTTTCGGCATTTCAACGCATCTGGCGTGGGTGAAGGAAGGATGGAGCACGGAGTTAAGCAAGCTGATTCGACGCGCAGGGGCCAAAAACTTCCGTGATGAAATTACATGGGAGTCGCTGGAATATGAGAAAGGGAAATATCGAAAGCCAGCCAATCGGGATGCATTCATGAAGCGAACGCTAGAGGATGATCTGAAACCCTTTATTATTTTGAATTATACCAATCCTTTCTATGATCAGAACAGCACGCCGTATACGAATGAAGGGCGCGAAGGATATGCCAATTACGGCGTTGCCTTACTGGATTTGTATGGGAATCAGATTGAATCGATAGAGGTATATAATGAGTTTAACGGCAGCTTTGGGTCCAGAGGAAACGGAATAGCCGGTTCTCGGCCGGACAGCTACTATGAAATGCTGAAAACGACTTACGAGAAAATAAAAGCGGTTCGTCCGGATGTGACGGTTGTTGGCATGGCAACAGCAGGCACTCCTTTGGATTGGATCGAGGAAGTATTTAAGCTGGGCGGGTTAAATTATATGGATGTGGTATCCATACACCCTTACCAAAGCCAGCGTCCGCCGGATGGCATGATTCAAGCTGTTCGCAGTACGCAGGAGCTGATGCGCAAGTACAACAATGGGCAAGAAAAACCAATTTGGTACACCGAGATCGGCTGGCCGACCAAAGCAAGCATCGGCATTCCGGAAAACATGCAAGCCAATTATGTTGTCCGTACTTACGTGCAGGCGCTTGGGGAAGGCGTGGAGAAGGTTTTTTGGTACGACTTAATGAATGACGGTATGCAAGAGGATTATTATGAGCATCACCTTGGCATGCTTCGGAATCGAGAGGATGAGCGAGGAGCGTTTACTCCTAAACCGTCCTATGCCTCCTATTCTGTTATGACAAGAGAGCTGGTTCAGGCAACGTTTGTCGAGCAGGAATATGCCGGGACGGATATATTTAGCTATAAATTCAACAAGTCTGGCGAGGAGCTACGCGTTGTTTGGTCTAATGAGCCGCTCCAGACAGCCATTGAAACGGACGATCCGATTCAAATCACAGATATGATGGGAAATACCGAAACGTATTCGCCCTATCAAGGAAAAGTATTTCTAACCTTGTCTGGCGAGGCGCATTATATAAAGGGTGCGATTAAGGGCATTGCCAAGTCTTCGATGTTCTCCATTTTTGGCGAATCGGTTGTTGCGGGAGAGGGAGTAGCCTTAACGCTGCAAATGAATAACGCAGGCGCCGTTCCGGCTAAGGTAAAGTTTACATTTGAAGCTCATGTATATGAGGTGGAAGCCGCAGGCGGTCAGCAAACGAAGCAACCGTTGCAGCAGACGACTATTGCCAAGACTGGCTCACGAATACTGACTGGCTACCTGGAGGATGAAGGGAGAAGAATAGGCAAGCTGCAACATGTCATACAGTCGCTGCATCCCTACGAGGTGAAGGTTTATCCTGCATGGGGGAGCAAGGATTCGGAGCAGAAGACGATCGAGCTGCAAATAAAAAATTTTTCCAAACAAAATGAGCTTGTTATCAATAGGGTCGACTGGCAACTTGGAGATCAGCAAGGGGCTAAGACGGATAAGGTTATCGTTCAGCGGGATGGAACCACTGTTGTAAGCGTAGCATTGGATGTTTTGAATCCGGAGGAAAGTTACCCTGTACGAATCAAGGTTGACTTTGAACAGGTAGAGCCGTTTGAGTACGAAGGCAAGTTTGATTTTAACCCTGTCCTAGCCCAGACCATTAAAGTGGATGGCGGGTTGGATCAAGGTATAGAGGCTGCGGTGCCCACGATCCACTTATCCAAAGGTACGGTCCATATGACTAATTATTTAGGCGAGTCTGATCTCGATGGACAATTCTGGTTACATTATGATCGCGATCATTTTTATTTGACTGCGAAATTGTCGGATGACGCGCATGCCTACCAAGCCGAAGGAGCGGAAATATGGAAAAACGATAGCATACAATTTGCTATCGCGCAAGGTGTGCCGGGCAGCACCTCGCAATGGTACGAATATGGGATCTCCGATACCGCCAAAGGACCGCAAATCTATCGCTGGATTGCTCCGACAGGAGTTGCAAGAGGACCTGTGACGAATGGACAGTTGCAAATTTCACGAGATGAGGAGCAGAAGCTGACGATTTATGAACTGGCGCTTCCATGGTCCGAGCTGGCTCCAATAAAATACAATCAGCCTGACGGCATACATTTCTCCTTGCTTGTCAATGACAATGACGGTACCGGCAGAAAAGGCTGGATCGAGTGGGCATCCGGCATCGGGCTTGAGAAAAAGCCAAGCTTGTATAGAACGATGCAGTGGCTGTTCGATCAAGCGGCGTGGTCAGCCCCGGTTGCGAAGTCTGCGGATTATAAAGCTGTAGCGGGTACAGCTATTCAAGGGGTTCTAGAAGCTGAGCATGATGAAGGAACAACGGTTCATTATGAGTTGGTAGATAACGGTTTGCAAGGAACCGCCACCATTGTGGACAGCTCGACGGGCGAATTTGAATATAAACCAGTTTTTTCGGCATCAGGCGAGGATACATTTACGTTCCACGTCTATGACGGGTATGAATATTCGAATACCGCTACCGTGACAATTACCATTGATAAGAAGGATGTCAATCCGCCAATCTCTCCCGGAGAATATGCGCCCGGCACGAATGTATCCACATCTGGCGAGCTGTACCTACCGGCTGGAGAGTCAGGCGAGGTCGGTCTGGGGAAACGGGTTCAACTGGTAATTCCTTCAGGCTCGACGAATAGGGCAACGAAGCTGACGATAGCAGAATTGAAGGATGCTGTAAGTCTGGTTGAAGCGGAGCGGCAGCTGTTAAGCCCTGTTTTTGAAATGAGCAGCAAACCAGACGTACCATTGCAGAAGCCTTCTGTTATGAGTATTGCATTCGATCCGGCCAAGCTGGGCAATGGTCAGACAGCGGAGATTTGGCACTATGATGCTGAGAACAAGCTGTGGACCAAGATAGGCGGCACAGTAAAGGATGGCATAATTTCGGCTGAGCTAAAGCAGCTTGGCATCTACGCTGTATTTGCTGATGATCAGGAGGGTGCGGAGACTGACCCGAATAAGCCGAGCTTTACCGATGTAAACGGACATTGGGGCCAGGCTGAGATCGAGAAGGCCGTGCAGTTTAACATTGTACAAGGCTATTCCGATCAGACCTTCCATCCCGATCAATCTGTCAGTCGTCAAGAGCTGATTGTGATGCTGGATAGAGCGCTGCAGCCGGCAGGCGATGGAGATGAGATCAGCTTTACCGATCAGGCGAAGATCGGAGCATGGGCGAAGGCGAGCATCGCTAGAGTCGTTCAAGCTGGTTGGTTGACAGGTTATACGGATGGAAGCTTCCGTCCAGGCGAGGGGATATCTCGCGCCGAAATGTCCGTTATACTGGCGAAAGCGGCGAACTTGCCGATAGGAGAGAGTGAGCATACCGGCTTTGCTGACGATGCAAGCATTCCGGCATGGGCGAGAAGCTACATCTCGGCGGCAGTGAAGGATGGCTTGCTGCAAGGTCGCGCCAGCAATCGCTTCTCCGCGTCAGGAGTAGTGACTCGTGCGGAAGCTGCGATCATAGCGGTAAGACTTATGGAGCGTATGGCTGAGTAGGAAACAGAGCAGTATGGCTGAGTAGGAAACAGAGCAGTCCAATGAGCAGAGAAATCTGCTTGTTGGACTGTTTTTAAGTTGCAGAGGATTGATCACAAAATGCGGAGGAGTCATCATGGGGAACTTCGTCCAGTCCTTCTATACTAAAGGAGGGAGTGATGACGATGAGAGAACAGCAACGAAATCAAGAGATGAAAGCCGCAGCCGCATCCCAGGATCCGGGGATGGCAGCGGCAATGAAGGAAGGGGGCGAGGTTGTTGCAAATGCAGTTTAAGGATCAGACAATACAGCAAACAGCTCAATCCTGGCGCAGAAAGCTTAAGGATTATGGCTGGGGGCTTGCGTTTATATTGCCGGCAATCGCTGTGTTCTGTGTATTTTTGTGGACGCCGATAGTAAAGGGGATCTTTTACAGCTTTATGAATGTTGATTTTGTGAAAGGTAACAGCTTTGTGGGTTTTGATAACTATCGCGACATTTTTGCCAGTAGCATGCTTGCAAAATCCGTTCTTAATACGCTTTATTATATGCTTTTATGTATTCTGATTGGTTTTTGGGTGCCGAGCATCGTATCTATTGCTGTGTCGGAACTGAGATGGTTTAAAGGGGCGATGCGCTTAATTGTGTACTTGCCCAATATTGTGCCTGCTGTTGTATTATACGGGATGTGGCAATGGCTGTATGATCCGCTTGGCCCGGCCAATCAGATTATTTCATGGTTCGGCAGCCAGCAGATTCTATGGCTTACGGACAAAAGCATGGCGATGATATCGATTGTAATTGCGGAGACATGGCAGTCATTTGGTACAGCCGCGCTTATTTATTTGGCGGGGATTGTAAGCATTCCGAAAGATTTGTACGAAGCGGCAGAAATGGACGGGGCCGGCGTGCTGCAGCGTATTCGTTATATTACGATTCCTGGCATTCGCCATTTGTACATTTTGTTATTTATTTTGCAGTTGATTGGAACGTCGCAAGGTTTCCTGACGCATATGGCTTTAACGGGCGGCGGACCTAACAATGCTACATTGACATATATGTATCAAATTATTAATGAGGCGTTTACGAATTTGAATTATGGCAGAGCTTCTGCGATGGGTGTGCTTATGTTCATTGTATTGGCGTCCTTGTCGATCATCATGTACAGCATTCAAGGAAGGAGCAGGCAAGCATGAAAATAGAGGAACGGAGTATTCTGTCATCCTTTGACTACAAAAAGAAAAGCGTTTGGATCGGCTATACCATCATGCTGCTTGCACTTGCAGCGTTGGCAGTTACGATGCTGTACCCGTTTGGCACAACCATTTTTTCATCTTTTAAAACGAGGGCGGAAATATTCACATTCCCGCCCAGCTTTTTGCCGCAGCAGTTGGAATGGACCAACTATAAGGAAGGGCTGCAATATGTAAATTTAGCAAAAGGCTTTGCCAATACGTTTCTGCTGTTTGCCGGGAATGCCGTCTTTTCGCTCATTATTATCGGTCTCGCTTCCTTTAGCTTGTCCCAGATGAAGCTGCCGGTTCGCAAGGGCTTTATTCTATTTTTTATGAGTACGTTGATGATTCCAAGCGCAACTTATTTAATACCCAATTTCTTGAATTTGAAAAGTTTGGGGTTGATTGATTCCTACTGGGCGTTTTGGCTTCCTGCGGCAGCGAATGCTTTTAATATTATGTTGCTTAAGAGCTTTTTTGACGGTATTCATAAGGAACTGTTCGATGCGGCGCGGATCGATGGAGCCTCGGAGGTTCGCTGCTTTTTCCAGATGGCGATTCCTCTGTCTATTCCTGTATTTTCAACGCTGCTCATTTTTGCTTTCACTTCGACATGGAATGATTGGTATTGGCCTTCGCTAGTGCTAACTACGCAAGATAAGTATCCGATTGCATCCATGGTTTATCGCAACATTATTGAGTCCAGCATTATTTCATGGAATATTAAGTTTAGCGTATTGACGATCATAATGATTCCGCCGCTAGTTTTCTTTTTGATTTTTCAAAAAAATATTATGCATGGCTTGAATCTGTCCGGTATAAAAGGGTAACCCCGGAGAATTGTCCATAACAATCGATGAATAGATCATCGCCGCCAAATGTGAATGGGAGTATGCTTGAATCGTAGCAAAGTTCTTAGAAAAGGGAAGGGGAAAAACAATGAAAAACAATTTAAGAGTAGTTGGAGCGCTGACGATCATCGCTATTATGATGATAATGACGGCATGTAGCGGGAATGGAGGCAAGGGAACTGGCGGCAATGCGAACAACGACAATAGAGGGCAAGAGACGCCGATTTCTGCGAGTCCATCACCTAACGTGGAAAAGAAAAATAGCGAAATCACGCTTACTGTCCAGTTTCCCAAGTCAGATAACGTAGTAGAAATTCCGGTTTACGAGGACAAAATGAAACGCTTTGGTGAAAAATATCCACATGTCAAAATGGTTAAAAATGACTGGTGGTACAAGTCCGATGAGATCGGTATCAAAATGGCTGCTCATCAGGCGCCATCCGGCTTTTATGTGCCGGCTACAGAAGGCGGTACGCTAGTTGGCCATGAGTGGGCGGCAGATCTGACGCCTTTCCTGAAAAATTATGAGTTTGCCAATGATTTTAATGAAAAGCTAACGACACAGTTTACTGTGGACGGTAAATTATATGCAGTACCGAAAAATGCTTATATTTCTTCTATTATTATTAACAAAAAGCTGTTTGAAGAGAAAAATGTACCTATTCCTTCCTTGGATTGGACTTGGGATGAGTTCTATGAGGCGGCTAAAGCAACTGCCGATCCGGCAAAAGGAATTGCGGGCTTTGCCATTATGGCAAAAGGCAATGAGGGCGGCTGGAACTGGACGAACTTCCTGTATCAAGCCGGCGGCGCTGCGCAAGAGGTGCAAGACGATAAAGTTGTCTCTACCTTCAACTCTGAAGCAGGCGTAAAAGCGATGGAGTTTATGAAAAAGCTTAGATGGGAAGGCAATGCTATGCCGCAAAACTGGGCATTGAACTACGGCGATGTCTACAATTTGTTCAAGCAAGGCCGCGCCGCAATTGTGTTGGGTGAAAGCGGTCAAATCGAGGATGCTGTCAATAACGGCGGCATGGACAAAAACGATCTTATGATTCTTCCTATGCCTTCTATGGAAAAAGGCGGCGCGCATGTGGGTGTGCTGGGCGGCAACTATATGATCGTAAATCCGCAAGAGTCGATGGAGGTACAGCAAGCTGCGTTCGACTTCATTACTTTTGATATGTTTAAAGACAGTGAAATCGACGTGTTGAAAACGGTGCTTGAGGATCGTAAAGCGAAGGGGCAAATTAAAGCATACGGGAGCGCGGCTTATTACTATAAGGCGGATTCCGAATTCGGCAAAAAGTTTGAGGCTCTGCTCGATAAGTATCCGGACAATGTATATAAGCTGGATCCGAAAGTAATCGAAGCAATGGTTGGTATTCCTGAGCCGGCTTATAACGGACAAGAGTTTTATGGGACAATTACGAATGTGATGCAAGAAGTGTTCACGAATGAGAAGGCTGATGTTAAAGCGTTGCTTGATGAGGCTGCCAAAAACTTCGATAATGAAGTGCTTTCCAAAGTGACGATTCAAAAATAAAGGGACAGCAGCTATCTCTCCTGTAGTTTTTAACAGTGGAGAGATAGCTTTACTATTTCCCAAGGGGATGCAGTGGATGCTGGGAATTGGTGAGGCAATCGACTCAGAAACGGGGCTTATTTATAAAGTAATTGGACAGAGCGGCAGTCATACGGCTCATTCTTATTTCACGGTCATGTCCTGGCGTGCAGATAGCCGCCATATCATTGCAGCAGTTAACGTTGATCCTGCAACCATGATTGGTACGATGGTGGAAATCGATACGGTGAATGGTTATGTCAAAGTGCTGCAAGAAGCTATGCTATGCTTTAACGGACTAGTTACGGCGGATGATGTGTTTTACTACAGTATTGGGGCCGAACTGCTGGCGCTGGATATGAGAACGGGTGATCCACGGCTTATCGCAAAACATCCTAATGGCTGCGCGTTTCTTGAGCCGCTGTCGATTACGAATGACGGCAAGCGCTTTGGCGTCTATTGGGCGGAAGCGGGGAAATATGCGGTTGGTACAGTTGATGCCTCAACGGGAGAGGTTAAGACGGTTATACAGCCCGACTTTCCTGAGCCGCATCCTATCGCCAATCATGCGATGATCAATCCTGTTTATGCAAACCAACTGTTTTATGCTCATGAAGGCAGCACAGAGCAAATCGTTGACCGCATCTGGTCTATAGATGTAGATACAGGAGCAGCTTGCAATCTCTACAAGCAGAGGAAGCTGTCAAACGGCGAGAATGGCGAATATGTCGGACATGAGATGTGGTCTTATGATGGCGAGTGGCTTTATTTTGTAAAATATCCGCATAGTCCGATAGCGCCGACAGGCATCTATCGTGTAAGCCGCGATGGTGGGTTGACTGAGCTGATGAATGAGGATTACCGCTATTGGCATGTATGTCCAAGTCCGGATGGCCGATATGCCGTGGCGGATACTTTACTGGATGAAGGAAAAGGCTGCGAAATTGTGCTGATTGATCTGACGGCGCGCAAGTCTCGCATGCTTTGTCGAGTCAATCGCTGGAACCGCCATCCCGGCCATCCGCACCCCTCCTTCAGTCCTGACAGCCGCAAAATCATCTTTACTTTTGCAGATGACCATAATCTTTTGCGTATTGGGATAATTGAGCTGTAAGAAGCTCGCATACCACGTTCGCCTAATAGGCCATGCCTTTAAATGATGTGAGCCACCTCAATTTCCACTTCCAAGTGGAAGTTGAGGTTCTTTTATTAGAAGAAGTCGGAGCATGAGCGGGGGCAACAATCGTTTGATATCAAAATAATGCTTGACACAACATTTTTGCAAGTATACATTAAATGTGTATTTGTGAGGAGTTGATTGCATATGTTTGCAAATGAGAGGCGTTTAAAAATTACGGAGATGCTCAAGGAAAAGTCCTCCGTAACGGTGTCGGAGCTCATGACTCTGTTTGGGGTATCCATTGAGACGGTGCGCAGAGATCTGGAATATCTGGAAAAAAATCAAGCTTTGAAGAGAGTGCATGGGGGGGCTGTTTGTAATCAGAAAATGAAAATGGCTGCCAGACTTGAAGAGCGTACATCCGAGAATCGGGAGCTGAAGGGGCAGTTGGCGCGAAAAGCGTTGCAATATATTCGCGAGGACGACATGATCGTGATTGATTCGGGCAGTACTGCAATGGAGCTGGCGCCGCTGCTCAAGGAGCATTGCCGCAGGCTCAAGATCGCTACGAATTCCCCTGAAGTTTTCGCCGCTTTATGCGATGTAGAAGGATTCGACATGATCCAGATCGGCGGCCAGTACCTGCGGGAGGAAAAAGCTTTTTACGGTCATATGGCGTTAGAGACCATAAAGCGGCTTCATTTCACGAAGGCGTTTATTTTTCCTTCGACAATTTCGCTTCGTTATGGAATCGGTTTGTTCCATCATGAATTATTCGATATCCAGCGGGGATTTATCGAGCATTCGGATGAGGTATTCATTTTGGCCGACAGCTCCAAATTCGAGACTCCCGCAACCATTAAAGTTTGCGATTTATCAACCTCGTTCCATATCATAACGGATTCAAAGCTGCCGGATCACGTTTTTTCGCTGTACAAAAACAAATCACTGAACATCATTAAATCCATGGAGTGATTAAAAATGAACCATAAGGTCCTGCTTATTTTGGTTGATGGCATGCGTCCGGACAGCTTATCCGTTTCAGGACATCCCTATATCGAACAATTAAAGGAGAAGGCCAGCTACACGCTTTCAGCCCGGACTGTTATGCCAAGCGTAACGCTTCCTTGTCATATGTCGCTGTTCCACAGCGTCCCCCCTGAGCGGCATGGCATTATGGATAATATCTATACTCCCCAGGTGCGGCCGATCGATGGACTTTGTGAGCAACTAAAAGCCAGCAACAAAACATCGGCTCTATTTTATAATTGGGAGCAGCTTCGCGATGTCGCCCGTCCTGGTTCAACGGCGCACAGTTGTTTTATCTCTGGTTCGAATTATGGTTACGACGTTACGAATCGATTGCTTACCGACCATTCGATCGCATTTATAAACGAACACGCTCCCGATTTTACCTTCTTATATTTAGGAGATGTGGATGAGGTAGGACATAAGTATGGATGGATGTCCAAGGAGTATATTGAAGCCGTTTATTTATCCTGGGATTGCATTGAGAAGGCCGTACATGCTATTCCGGAGCATTATAACGTCATTGTTACTTCCGATCATGGGGGCCACGACCGTACTCACGGTACATTGATGCCCGAGGATATGACGATTCCATTGTTTATTAAAGGGAGGGCATTTGCATCGGGTGCAGCTCTGCCGGAAGCCAACATTATCGATATTGCGCCGACAATTGTTAGGCTTATAGACGTATCCCCCAATAGGGATTGGGAAGGTAAATCTCTGGTGTGATGATTTCGAATTCGATAGCTTCAAATCCTAAGCAGCGCAGTGCTTTATTTTTTAGTATTTTATGTTGTTTGGTCTATTTTACCAGCTATTTGACACGCATTAATTATGGGGCAGCTCTATTAGAAATCGCACAATCTTTGAACATTAGCAATCAATTGGCAGGCATGGCGGTGATCGGCAGTTTTATTACCTACGGCGCAGGTCAGCCTATTTGCGGGTATTTGAGTGACCGGTTTGAGCCGAGAACGATGATATTCGCAGGATTGGTGGCAACAGCTTTCTGCAACTTTGCAATAGCATTTATGAGTGACATCTATATGATGACCTTTATTTGGTGCTTAAATGGATTCTTTCAAGCGATGTTATGGCCTCCTCTTGTACGCGGCATGTCACAATATTTATCGCCCGAGCTCTACCGCAAGACAAGTGTGGGGATCGTTACGGCGTCTTCGGCAGGAACGATCGTGGTTTATGTATTGGTTCCCTTTAGCATTTGGATTTCAGGCTGGCGGCTCTCTTTTGTAATCCCGGGAATCGTTGCGATATTAGTTGCGTTTTTGTGGATTTTTAGTATCGAGGCTTTTGGTCAGCAAGAAAAAAACGAACAAGTTTCGAAGCCGGTTTCAAGGGGCAGGAAGTATGGGGCAGAGCGAAGCGTCGGCTCGCTTATTTGGACCTCAGGGCTTCTGCCTATCATGTTGGTCATCATTCTTCAGGGTGCTTTGCGAGATGGCATTACAACATGGATGCCAACGTATATTCATGATGTTTTTCGATTAAATACCTCTATTTCTATTTTAAGTACGGTTGTTTTACCCTTGTTCACCATTGTTTGTGTAGTGGCAACTTCCCGGATGTACAAAAGCGTAAAAAACGAGCTTTCAGTTTCCGCCTTGCTATGGGGGGCGGGGGTCATGACGAGCTTGGCGCTTATATGCTTTTTTGCGTCTCATGCAATGTTTTCTATTTTGCTAATGGCTTTGTTGGCCGGCTGTACGCACGGCATCAACTTGATGTTAATCAGCCAATTGCCGCTTCATTATGCCAAGTATGGTCGTGCTGCAACGATTTCGGGTATTTTGAATGCATTTACTTATATCGGAAGCGCGATCTCTATCTATGGAATTGCAGCGTTAAGCGAAGCTTATGGCTGGCGCTTTACTATTATAAGCTGGACTTTTATTGCGCTAATAGGGCTAATCGTCTGTCTTGGACGTATAAAGAAGTGGAGATTGTTTTTGGAGAAAAAAGAGCTGGAATTCTCATCCTAGCGAGTTGGTCACGTTAACGCAAAGGATAAACGCTCTTAGGACATCCATACATTTCAATAAAGCCCGGTCCGCATGCGGACGGGGTTTTTTTGAGTTTATCGCGGATACTTGATTTTGTAGAAATCTTCCGTCATGGCGTTGTCGTACGGATGCTTTTTTCCTTTTAAACGATAAAAACGAACGTTTTCCAATAAATTTGAAATAGCTTTAGCGCCCTTTGGCCCTTATTCTCAGTAACAAGGGGCAAAAACCGGATATCGAGAAAGCGCTGTATCCGGAGTGGAAACTCGCTTGATTAGAAGGCGGCAGTGTGAGGCGGGCGGCCGATAACATCCGGGATGGGGTGGAAAGAAATGGAGTATACGTTACTGGGAAAGACGAATTTTCGCGTTTCCAAATTGGGGCTCGGCGGCGCGCCGCTGGGCGGAGACTTTGGCGATACGACGGACGAGCAAGCGCTGCGGGTAATCGATGCCGCGCTGGATCTTGGCATTAATTTTATCGACACTGCGCCTCTGTACGGCGGGGGAGAAAGCGAAAGAAGAGTCGGGCTGGCATTAAAAGGAAAGCGGAGCCGGGTTATTTTGGCAACGAAGGCGGTTGTGCGCGGCGTTCCGTATACGTACGAGAATACCCTTCGATCGGTAGAGGAGAGCCTTAAGCGGCTGCAGACCGATTATCTTGATTTGATTCAACTGCACGAGCTGGAATCCGTAAGTTATGAAGCCGCCATGGAGGGAACCATCAAGGCATTCCTGAAACTCAAAAAGGAGGGAATCGTCCGGGCGATCGGCGTCAATGCCGGCCAGTTAGACCGGCTGCTGCCTTTTGTTCGGGAGGGGATCGTCGATACCATCCAAACGTTCGGCAGGTACACGCTGATGGATTATACCGCCAAGGATGAACTGCTGCCGCTAGCCAGCCGGGCTCATGTCGGCGTCATTCATGGAAGTCCGCTCTGCACGGGGCTGCTGACGGAGTCGCCGGCGCCTTTCTTGTACAAATACCCGGAGAAGATCGCGGAAGGGGAGCGACGCAAGCGGCAGCTCGAATTTCTCCGGCAGGGCAGACCTAATGGGCTGGTAGAGCCGGCGTTGCGCTTTAGTCTAACTTGTCCCGACATTGCGGTGACCCTTACGGGGACTACATCGGTAGAGGAATTGACTCAAAACGCCGCTTATTGCGACGGGAGAGGTTTACCTGTGGAGCACGAGTCCAAGGTACTGTCCCTGTTTCCCGGGCAGCCTTTATAAAGGTTGTTCAAAAAGTCCGCTTCCCATTACGAAGTCATCCTAGAAGCTTACTCGACGTCGAATATTGAATTCAGCCGAACCTTCCGGTGCTCACGTAGCCTCCACTACGCTCCGCTCCTCAGGTTCTAGCTTCATCC
>NZ_BDQX01000038.1 GCF_003112455.1 Paenibacillus agaridevorans | reverse complement strand
TACCCGATCTCGATGAAGATCGGATAGGAAGCATTGCTTCCATAGCAGTAACTCTCAGGCAGGAAGTTGCTCGCTCGTTGTCAGTTTTGAAAGACTAATCCTCTTTCACAAGCGTAATCATACCCAAGG
>NZ_BDQX01000037.1:13142-21822 GCF_003112455.1 Paenibacillus agaridevorans | reverse complement strand
TGAGGAGCGGAGCGTAGTGGAAGCTACGTGAGCACCGGAAGTTTCGCCTGAATTCAATATTCGAAGTCGACTATGCCCCGTGGCATACTTCGTGATGGGAAGCGGACTTTTTGAACTACCTCTACACAGTATGACCGAATGCTCCTCCATATAAACCAATGGACTGTCTTCGCCCCCTGAAACGTTGATCAGATGGCCAAGACAGTCCGTTGTCTTAAAACGATGACGACATCCTCGTCCTGCAAGTCCAGTCGTCAAAACGTCCTCTATGCCGGAACCGCGGAGCTATACTCCTCCAAAATCGCGAATCTCCAAATACTTCTCCAGCTTGCGCTTGACTCGCTGAAGCGCGTTGTCTATCGACTTTACGTGACGATCGAGATCAACGGCGATCTCCTGATAGGATCTTCCGTCCAGATACAGCATTAGAACCTTGCGTTCCAAATCGCTCAAAATCTCCGCCATCTTGTCTTCAAGACCGATGAATTCTTCCTGGTTGATGATCAGCTCTTCGGGGTCGGATACGCGAGTGCCGCAAATGACATCCAGCAGCGTTCGGTCGGAATCCTCGTCGTAGATAGGCTTGTCCAGGGAAACGTAGGAGTTGAGGGGGATATGCTTCTGCCTCGTAGCCGTCTTGATCGCGGTAATGATCTGCCTGGTAATGCAGAGCTCAGCGAATGCCTTAAAGCTCGCGAGCTTGTCGCCCTTGAAGTCTCGGATCGCCTTGTACAGGCCGATCATGCCTTCCTGGACGATATCTTCGCGATCGGCTCCGATTAGGAAGTAGGAACGGGCCTTCGCCCGCACAAAGTTCTTATATTTGTTAATCAAATATTCCAACGCAATGCTGTCGCCGTTACGGACCGCCTCTACGATGTCCTCGTCCGTACTGCACTCATATTCGAGCGTACTCCATTCTTTGAGGTCGTAACTCACACACTATCCCTCCGGCCTGCAAGGCGTACACCGCGCTAGATTCAACAGATAGAAACATAGAGTCAGTATACATTATGTAACCTTGCAACGTCAACAGAACCACACCCCGAAACCTATCGTATTTCTAGCAAAAATGTAACAATATGACACGTTGTGGAAAAATGTCCCTGACAGGTAGATAACTTATTCCTCTCCGCGGCGAAGTCGTTCAAGCTTGCTCCAGACGTCGAGGCTGACATTCTCGTCGACCGAGTTGCGGCGAATCGGCTTCGTCTCCCGTTCCCGAATGTTCTGCTCAATCAGCTTCCGGTTCTGATTAATGTCGATCAGCAGCTCCCGGGCAGACAGTCTCAGCGCTCCCTTGCCGAATGCCACATGCTGCTCGACAAGATCCGAAGTCGCCACGTAGATGCTGCGTCTCCGGATCATCAGCTCGCTGCATAGCCGCTCGATGCATTCGTCCGCCGTCTCCTTCTCCTTCGTGTACACGACGGTAAGCTTATGCTGCTTGTATGTGGCTCCGAGACCGGGTACCTGATGCGCATCGAAGATGACGTAGATCTCCATGCCCGAGAACCCCTGATAGTCAGCCAACATATCGAGGAGCTTGTCTCGCGCGTCCTCCAGATCCGACTCCTTGAGCTTCTCCAGGACCGGCCACGCCCCGATTATATTGTAGCCGTCGACCAGGAGCACATCATTGGGCCGATTCATCGCTATTGGCCCCGTCTCTGCCTGACAACCTCGTACATCAACACGCCTGCTGCTACCGAGGCGTTAAGGGAATTCAAACGGCCAAGCATGGGAAGCTTGACAAGAAAATCGCATTTTTCTTTGATCAAGCGGCCCATGCCCTTGCTCTCGTTGCCGATGACAATCGCAAGCGGCATGTCGAACTTCGATTTGTATACATCCTGAGCGGCCGACACATCCGTGCCAGCTACCCAAACGCCCGCTTCTTTGAGCTTCTCGATGGTCTGGGCGAGGTTCGTCACTCGAGCGACGGCGACGTGCTCCGCGGCGCCCGCCGACGTCTTAAGCACAGTAGCGGTCAAGCTGGCCGAACGGCGCTTCGGAATGACGACGCCGTGCACCCCCGTGCACTCCGCCGTACGCAAAATGGAACCTAGATTATGCGGGTCCTCGATCTCGTCGAGAACGAGGATAAACGGCGTCTCGCCCTTCTTCTCCGCGATAGCCAGAATATCGTCGACTTCGACATAGTCGAACGCCGCGGCTTGGGCAATTACGCCCTGGTGGGCAACGCCTGCGGCCATGGCGTCCAGCTTGCGCTTGTCCACGAATTGAACAACGATGCCAAGCGCCTTGGCCTCCGCCGTAATGGGTCCCGTCACGCTTTTCTGGGAGCCCTCGGCAATCCATATTTTATTGATCTCGCGTCCCGAACGGAGCGCCTCCAGCACGGGATGTTTCCCGGCGATGATTTCTTCTTCTTGCCCATTATGTTCGGACATGGTAGCCCTCCTTCATTCTTGCCTGTCTATGCCTGCTTTCGCCAATCGCCGGACTATTCGTCCTCCCCAAGGGCTACGCGCATCAGCTCGCCGATCCGTTCCATGCGCCCTTCGAAGTACAAATAGCCGAATAAACATTCCAGCGCGGTCGCCTGACGGTAATCGGCCGGGTCCGCATTTTTCGGAGGCGCCCCCGACTTCGTGTTGCGCCCTCGGCGCACCATATCGGCTTCCTCTTCGGTCAGGAGCGGCTGCAGACGCTCCAACTGCAGGCGCTGCGCCTTCGCAGACACCCTCTTAGTCGCCTCTTGATGCAGATGATGCGACTTGTTGTTGGGAAGCGAGATCAGGTATTGCCTCACAAGCAATTCGAAAACGGCATCTCCCATGTACGCCAGCACGACGGGATTGATGAGGCCGCTCTTCTTGCCGGGCGCGTGTATGGCGAGGGGATTGGCGAAGGACGCGGCAGGCGATGCCTTCTCCTCGCCGATTCTCCCCGCCTTCTCAATCGGTTCTTGATTGTTCTCGTTAGGATGCTCCATCATTTGCGCCGCCACCTGATGCCTTGCGGCGTATCCTCAAGTACGATATTCATCTCGTTTAACCGATCCCGAATCTCGTCGGCCCGAGTCCAGTTCTTCGACTTGCGAGCCTCGGTCCTCTCGAGAATCAGCGCTTCTACTTCTTCCGCGAGCGAATCGGCGTCATCTTGACGCGGGAGCAGGCCGAGCACGCTGTCGAAACGCTCCATCAGCGCGATCAGAGCTTTCAGCCCCGCCACGTTCGCCTCCGGGCGGTTGATGTAGAGATTCGCTTCGCTCACCAGCTCGAACATGGCGGTAATGGCGTCCGGCGTGTTGAAGTCGTCGCCCATCTTCGCCGCGAATTGATCCGCGAGCTGCGCAAGCTTGCCCGCGAGCGTATCATCGACCGGACCAGCCATCCCTTCGGCCGCAAGGCGGTGCTGCAGATTGGCATAGCAGATCGCGATGCGCTCCACGCTGTTTGTCGCTTGCGCAAT
Source organism: Paenibacillus agaridevorans (assembly GCF_003112455.1). Classification (GTDB taxonomy): domain Bacteria; phylum Bacillota; class Bacilli; order Paenibacillales; family Paenibacillaceae; genus Pristimantibacillus; species Pristimantibacillus agaridevorans. The sequence continues at coordinate 18,384 of NZ_BDQX01000037.1, read as the reverse complement.
GGATTCGTCGCTGAAGTTCAACGGACTCCGGTAGTGCGTCGACAGCATGAAGTACCGAATCGCCTCCGGCTTGACGCGTTTGACGATCTCTTGAACCGTAATCCCGTTGCCGAGCGACTTCGACATTTTCTCATTGTTGATATGAATGTAGCCGTTATGCATCCAGTAATTAGACAGCGGCTTGCCTGTCAGCGATTCGGACTGGGCCACCTCGCATTCGTGATGCGGGAATTGCAGATCGTGGCCGCCGCCGTGAATATCAAGCGTATCGCCGAGATATTTGCGCGCCATCGCGGAGCATTCGATATGCCAGCCCGGACGGCCCGGCCCCCAAGGACTATCCCACTTGATCTCGCCGGGCTTGGCGCCTTTCCAGAGCACGAAATCGCCTTGATGCTCCTTGCGCTCGCCGATCTCGATGCGAATGCCGAATTGGAGCTCGTCGATCTTCTGATGGGACAGCTTGCCGTACTCTTCGAACTTCGCCGTTCGGAAGTAGACATCCCCTTCGCTTGGATACGCGTAACCTTTATCAACCAGACCCTCTATAAAGTCGATAATCTCCGGAATATGATCCATAACGCGCGGATTAAGCGTCGCCTTTCGCACGCCCAGCGACTCGATGTCCTCGTAAAAGGCCTCTATAAATTTTTCCGCCACATGCGGCACGTCCGTGCCAAGCTGCTCCGCTTTGCGAATCAACTTGTCGTCGACATCCGTAAAGTTGCTGACGTAATTGACTTCATACCCCGCATACTCCAGATAGCGGCGAACAACGTCGAAAAAAATGACAGGTCGCGCGTTGCCGATATGAATATAGTCATATACCGTTGGTCCGCATACATACATCTTCACTTTGCCCGCTTCCTGCGGAGCAAACGGCTCCTTGGCCTGCTTGAGCGAGTTATAGATGGATATCGTCATACTTTGCTCTTTCCTCCCTCTTGCAATTCCTTCTGCATGGTTTCCTTGACCTCGTTGGCGGGGCGGCCCTGCGCGCCGTTCTCCGCACTGGCCGGCGCAATTGCCCGAACGGTTCCCGGCGCGCCCTCTCCTGCGGACGTCAGCCGACCCACTTCATCCTTGAGACCGTTGATCTCGCCCTGCATCGCCCGGAACATCTCGATGACCGGATCGGGCAGCTGCGTATGGTCGAGCCGATCGCCCACCCGTTCCCCGTTCCGTCTGACGACGCGCCCCGGATTGCCTACGACCGTGCAATTATCCGGAACCTCGCGCAGAACGACGGCGTTGGAGCCTATATTGGAATTATCGCCCACGCGAAACGATCCCAATACTTTGGCCCCGGAGCCTATGACGACATTGTTGCCGATCGTGGGATGCCGCTTGCCCTTCTCCTTGCCCGTGCCGCCGAGCGTCACGCCTTGATAGATAACGACGTCGTCCCCGATCTCGCATGTCTCCCCGATCACCACGCCCATGCCATGGTCGATAAAGAGCCGCTGTCCGATCGTCGCGCCGGGGTGAATCTCGATACCGGTAAAGAACCGGCTCGTCTGCGAGATGATTCTGGCCAGCGTGAACCACCGCCTCCGATAGAGGGCATGCGCCACGCGATGCGCCCAGATGGCGTGTACGCCGGAATACGTGAAGATAACCTCGAACCTGCTGCGAGCCGCAGGATCATTTTCGAACACCGTCTTGACATCCGAGCGAAAATGGCGAAACATATCCGTTCCTCCCCCTTCCAAATTGCCTGCTTTCGTCTCTGCGATGCACGGACGGGAGCTTACACTCTTATACCCCATATAAGCTCGACATGCGCAGATTCTCTCTATCAGCGAGGATTTTTTTTGAAACTGACAAAATCGCTTCCAGCTTCATTGAGTATGATTTTTCATACTCATGCGCCTCGAATTCGGGGTCCCAGCTCGATTGTGTATGAATTTTCATACTCATCTGCCTCGAATCCAGGGTTCTAGCTCCATTGAGTATGATTTTTCATACTCATCTGCTTCGAATCCAGGGTTCCAGCTCCATTGAGTATGATTTTTCATACTCATCTGCCTCGAATTCAGGGTTCCAGCACCATTGTGTATGATTTTTCATACTCATCTGCCTCGAATCCGGGGTTCCAGCTCCATTGTGTATGAATTTTCATACCCGCGCGCCTCGAAGCCACCTTTTCAGCTCGACTGTATATGATTTTTCATACTCATGCGCCATCCCGAATCCTGGGTTCCAGCTCGATAGTGTGCATAGTTTCCTGAAAACAAAAAAACCTCCGCAGCATCCTGTGCTGCAGAGGCGTTATGATCGCGGTCCCACTCTGCTTGAACGGGCGTTGTCCGGGGAATATCCGGAAAGCGCGGCCGCTCGTCTCGAAGCCCGTAACGCAGGCAATGCGTTGCCGCCTACCCTGACTGCCTCCGTCCGGACCAATCGTCCGTATTCGCGAGGGGCAGCAGCTCGGAGCAAGGCTCCCAGGTGCATGTTCCGTTCCAGCGGATTAGGCAACTTCCAGCACTGTCTTCTTCCGCGCGCAGCAAATGCAATCACTGCCTACGGATTCTCATGACGGTTGCCCTCTCTGACAATCCACAGATTAACGTACTTCTCCTGATCATAGCCGATAATTAATAATAGTCATAGTATACCGGATCGTCGGGAAAGTGCAAGCAAAGTTATTGCCGCCCCCTCTAACCCAGCCGTTCCTTCAGACGGGCAAGCACCTTCGGCTTGCCAAGAAGCACGATAGACTGGTTCAGATCCGGACCATGCGTCTGACCGGTGAGCGCCGCGCGGATCGGCATAAACAGCGCTTTGCCCTTATGACCCGTTTCCTTCTGCACGGTCTTGATCATATCCTTGATGCCATCCGCCGAGAATGCCGCAGCATCGCTCTCGAGCAGCCCCAGGAAAGCCGACAGAACGGCCGGCACCTGCTCTTCCGCCAGCACGACGGTCGCTTCTTCCTCGTCCGCCACCTCTTCGCGGAAAAACAGCTCCGTAACCGGGACGATGTCAGACGCGCAGCGCAGCTTGTCCTGGTGAAGCGCGACCAGCGCCGTCACCCATTCGCGTCCTTCGCCGTCCAGCGCGTCCGGGATGCAGCCCGCCTTCTTCAGATGCGGCAGGCACAGGTCGACGATACGCTCCAAGTCGGCTTTTTTAATATATTCATTGTTCATCCAGCTCAGCTTCTGCGTATCGAACACGGCCGGGCTCTTGCTCAAGCGGTCGGCGTCGAACGCATTTACCAGCTCTTCGCGCGTGAACATCTCCTGCTCGCCCTCCGGCGACCAGCCCAGCAGCGCGATGAAATTGAACATCGCCTCCGGCAAGTAGCCAAGGTCATCATACTGCTCGATGAACTGAATGATGGATTCGTCGCGCTTGCTCAGCTTCTTGCGGCTTTCGTTCACGATCAGCGTCATATGCGCGAAAATCGGCGGCTCCCAGCCGAACGCTTCGTAGATCATAAGCTGGCGGGGCGTATTGGAAATATGGTCCTCGCCGCGCAGAACATGGCTGATCTTCATCAGATGATCGTCGAGCACGACCGCGAAGTTATACGTCGGAATACCGTCCTTCTTGACGATGACGAAGTCGCCCATCTCCGCCGTATCGAACGTGATGGCGCCTTTAACCATATCGTCGAACGTATACGAGCGGCCTTCCGGCACCCTGAAGCGAATGCTCGCGACACGGCCTTCCGCCTCGAACGCCGCCTGCTGGTCTGCGGTCAAATTGCGGTGACGTCCGGAATACCGCGGCGTTTCGCCGCGCGCTTGCTGCTCCTCGCGTTCCTGCTCCAGCTCCTCTTCCGTGCAATAGCAGCGGTAAGCAAGGCCTTTGTCCAGCAGCTCCTGCCAATATTCCCTGTACAGGTCGAGCCGTTCCGTCTGGCGATACGGGCCGTAGCCGCCGCCTACGTCAATGCTTTCGTCCCAATTAATGCCGAGCCACTTCAAGTAGGTAAGCTGGTTCTCTTCTCCGCCCGCCACGTTGCGCTTTACGTCCGTGTCCTCGATCCGGATAATGAATTTGCCGCCCAGATTTCTTGCGAATAAATAATTGAATAAGGCCGTTCTCGCATTGCCAATATGCAGATGCCCCGTCGGCGACGGCGCATACCTTACGCGCACTTCCGTTGTCATGATGAGCCACTCCCCACAATCGTAAATTTAAACGCCCTGCCTATACGGCCACCAAACACACCACCGATTGCGCCGCGATGCCCTCGCCCCGGCCGGCAAAACCAAGCTGCTCCGTCGTTGTCGCCTTCACGTTGACCAGCGACACGTCCGCCTCCAGCGTTCTGGCAATGACCTCCGCCATCTGCGGGATATACGGCAGCATCTTCGGCCGTTGCGCGATAATCGTGGAATCGATATTGCCGAGCTTGAAGCCCCGTTCCTTGGCCATCGCCCAAACGCGCTCCAGGAGCACTACGCTGTCGGCATCCTTAAACGCCTCGTCCGTATCCGGGAAGTGCTTGCCGATATCGCCCAGCCCCAGCGCTCCAAGAATGGCGTCGCTGATCGCATGAAGCAGCACGTCCGCGTCGGAATGGCCGAGCAACCCCTTCTCGTACGGAATCGTCACGCCCCCGATAATGCAAGGCCTGCCTTCCGCCAACTGATGGACGTCGAATCCTTGTCCTACTCTAATCATCTCGTTTCTCCTCCATGCGAAGCCCCCGGCTCGCGATCCGGGACGTCCGGCGAGCCGCAACTGCCGGATATGTCCTTGCGCCGAGCCAGCAGAAATTCCGCGTACGGCAAATCCTCGGGCGTCGTAATTTTTATATTCGTGTAATCCCCTTCCGTTACCGTCACGGGATGCCCCAGCCGCTCGACGACCATCGCGTCGTCGGTGCCGAGGAATCCCTCCGCTTCCGCACGCTCATGAGCTTCCACGAGCAGCTCCCGGCGAAACGCTTGCGGCGTCTGAATCGCCCATAAGCTACGTCGGTCGGGCGTCGCCGTGATCACGCCGACGGCGTCCACCTGCTTGATCGTGTCCTTTACGGGCACGGCCAGCACCGACGCTCCGCTAGCAAGCGCGGTCTCGCAGCAGGCAGCGACCGAGGCTTCGGTAACGAGCGGCCTTACGCCATCATGCACCATTACCCAATCGCAGTCCTCTAGCGCCCGCAGCCCCCGCAGCACGGAATGTTGGCGCTCCGCACCGCCTTCAAGCACATGCGTCACCTTCGTCAGCCCATACTGGCGGACCCAGCGACCGCATCTATCGATATCCTCGCCGCCCACAACAA
>NZ_BDQX01000037.1:2684-13042 GCF_003112455.1 Paenibacillus agaridevorans | reverse complement strand
AACAGCTCCAGCGTATGGACCAGAATCGGCTTGTCCGCAAGCCGCAAGTATTGCTTGCTTTCGCGCGTTCCCATGCGCGTGCCGCGACCGGCCGCCACAATGACAACGCCCCACTTCTCCGCCATGCCCTCTACCTGCCTTAGCCTTGTATATGAGGTTCAAAAAGCCCGCCAAAACCGAGCCTTTCGAACGCTTACCATATGTACGATTATATTCCATGTGCCTCTATGACACATTGAAGTCCGGTTCAAAAAGTTCGGTTTTCAGCACATGAGCGTATGCTTCCGAAGCTGCGTTTTTCAAAACGCTGTAGAAGATGGAATGAAAGTAGAAACTGAGGAGCGGAGCGTAGTGGAAGCTACGTGAGCACCGGAAGTTTCGCTTGCGTTCCATATTCGATGTCGAGTATGCTTCTTGGCATACTTCGTGATCAAAAGCGGACTTTTTGAACAACCTCTTGAATACTATCATACCTTTTTACAACGCTTTTTCCAACAGCTTCGGCTTGGCAAAAATCATTCTTCCCGCCGACGTCTGCAGCACGCTCGTTACAAGCACTTCCATCGTCGTGCCGATGTAGTCGCGTCCGCCCTCCACCACGATCATCGTGCCATCGTCCAGATAAGCGACGCCCTGGCCGTGCTCCTTGCCGTCCTTGATCACTTGAACGATAATTTCCTCACCCGGAAGAACGACCGGCTTGACGGCATTGGCAAGATCGTTAATGTTCAGAACCGACACGCCCTGCAGCTCGCACACCTTGTTCAGGTTAAAGTCGTTGGTGACGACCTTGCCGCGCAGAGCCTTGGCGAGCTTGACCAGTTTGCTGTCGACCTCGCCGATCTCCTCGAAGTCCCCTTCGTAGATCAGCACTTTGACGTCGAGCTCCTTCTGAATCTTATTCAGAATATCGAGACCTCTGCGCCCCCTGTTGCGTTTGAGCAGATCCGAGGAATCCGCGATATGCTGCAGCTCTTCAAGCACGAATTCAGGAATGACCAGCGTTCCCTCAATGAATCCCGTCTTGCAAATATCCGCGATCCGTCCGTCGATGATGACGCTCGTATCCAGAATTTTGTGCTCTTCGAAGCCCTTCGCTTCAGGCGAGGCAGACACTGGCTTGGGCTTCTCCAGCAGCGCCGCGAAGCCTGCCGCGATCTCCTCCTGCTTTAGCACACCGATCCGCAGGCCGACGAAGCCGAATGCCAGCGCCATGACCGCGGGCAGCAAATTGCCGATTCCGCTCAGATCGGCGACGACGGGATACAGCATCACCGCAAGCAGCAGGCCTGCCAGCAGGCCGCCTGTGCCGATGAGCAATTGCCTGATCGGCATGTCCGATATCGCGTCCACGCCTTTGTGTAAGGATCGAACGATCGGTCCCGCCAGCACCGAAGCCATAATAACGCCAAACACGGCTCCGAGCGCCACATTCATGTAATAAGTGCCGGATTGCAGCATGCCATAGGACGGAGTGGACCATGCGGCCGCGCCGCTCCCCCATCCGTATACTTCGCTGCCGGCCATCGCGCCAAACCATAATCCAATAAGTTGTATCATTCTTCTAATCACCATAATGGTTCACCTCCATTACAATTATGTTCCAATCTTTCGCCCTCTAATCGTCCCCCTGCCCTTTTTCGCCAAAAGTTTCCTGACCCGCGCCCCTTAAGGACTCGCCCCGGATTCAGTCTGCAACTTCTGGCATGTGGAAAACCGTGTGCGAGAGCATTATAATGGAAATAGTGACGACTACTATAAGGCGGTGATTTGAGGTGGAATCTATGAATGCCCCAACATTGGATCAATTCCAGCAGCAGGTATCTGAGCTGTTGCTGCGGCATCGCAGCTTGCTTGACGTGATGTCAAAGTTCGGTCAATCCGGCGCGTCGGTAAACCGTGCTGTCAGCAAGGCCGTAACAGACTGCGGCTGTATCGAATTGAATGCGAGGAAGCAGCAGTATTCCGACACACACGAGCTTGAGAATGCCAAGGAAACGTTGCAAAGCCATCTATCAGGAGCGTTGTGCGAACATTGCAACGAAGTGCTGAAGAGCGAGCTGGGTCGCAATTTGTTCTATATGACGGCGCTCTGCAACTTGCTTCAGATCCAGCTGGACGAAGTCGTCGCGGACGAATACGACAAATGCTCGACGCTCGGACTGTTCAACTTGACTTAGACGAGGTTGTTCAAAAAGTCCGCTTTTGATCACGATCGCCCAAATGGGCTCGCACAACGACAATAAGGGCTTGAGGCAACCGCCTCAGCCCTTTTTTCTCTTTCCGTTTCATTGACGCCCTGATTTCAGAATTTATCCCCCCTTCCGTTCCGCAGCGATGCGGGACTTATACTCCTGCGGCGTGCAGCCCGTCTGTTTTTTAAACAAATTGCTGAAATATTTGGGATCGCTCCCCATCCCCGACATCTCGGCCAGTTCATAAATTTTGTAGTCGCCGGAGCGCGCGATCGCTTCTTTTGCTTTTTCGATGCGCGCCTTGGCTACGTACTGCGGAAAGCTCATCTTCATTTCCTTGCGAAACAACTTGCCCAAATAATCGGGATTCATAAACAGCTTATGCTTGGCAAGCCATTGCAAGGACAGCTCCTCCCGCTCCAGATTATCATGAACATACCGGGCCATCCGATGGGCCGCCATTTTGCCCCTCGCCGCCGGCGTGCCGTAATACGTATCCAAAATGGAGTGGGCCTCCTCGGAAATATACCTCTCCACTTCCCCCAGCGTTTTCATCTGGAGAATCGGCACCGTATGATTCAAATATTCGTTGGTTGGATTGGGAACGCATTGTTTGTGCAAGATCGCAATCAAGTCGATGCTAATGCCGGTTGTCGTTCCGATGGACAGCCGCAGCTGTCTCAATTTGGAGAATAACGCCGCGAGTTCCTTGTTCAATCCCTCTCTGGACCCGATCCGAATGTGGCCCAATATGCCGGAATAATGATCCAGCTCGGCCGCAGCGAACACCGCGGGCGACTCGGCCTTGTCGACAGATCCCTCCGTCCGCAATGCCGTAATGGAGCGTTCGCCCAAATAATAAGCTTGCTCCATATGCCGCATGGCATCCTCGAAAGCGCGAGGCATGTCCGTCATGGCGCCCTCGTGTCCTATCGACCAAATGAACTTGCTTCCCGCTTCCGATTCGAGGCGTGTTGTCGTGTATTCCATCCGTTCAAGAAGATCCGTCCTGGAATAATTCGCTATGAGCAGTACCATGACCTGATGAATAACGGCGTAATGTTTTACATGGTTTTCGCCGAGATGTTCGACGATCAGCGGTATGAGCTTCTTCGCTTCCTCGTACCGCAATTCTGTCTCCGTCCTGCATGCCAGCAGGCGCAGCATGCCTTCTCCGTCATGAAGACGAACCTGTTCGAGATAGTCCGCCGTTTCGTCGTCCGTCATCCGGCCGAGCAAATAATCGGACAACAACTTCTCGCGGGCTCTCGGCACTACTTCGGAGAGGATCCTCTCCATTTGCCCTAATGCCGTGCGCTCGCGCGATTCCACATCCAGTTCATTGACAATGTCCGTCAATACCTTCTTAATATCATGCTCATCGCATGGCTTGAGAATATAATGTTTGACGCCGTGCTTCATGGCTTGGCTGGCGAACCGGAATTCCCCGAACCCCGACAATACCACGAACTTCATATCGGGAAACCGCTGCTTGGCTTGCTTGATCAGCTCCAGCCCATCCATGCGGGGCATCTTGATATCCGTAATGACGATATCGGGCCTCAGCTGCTCCATCTCTTCCAGCGCAGCCGCTCCATCCTTGAGGCAGCCCGCCAGCTCCAGCCCCATGCCCTGCCAATCTACTAGGGAAGCGATGCCTTCGCGTATAATCCTCTCGTCGTCGACCACCATTACTCGATATGACTCGTTAGTCATGTGCAATCACCTCGTAGCGATTAATCATCGAAGCAGACGAATCCGGTTCATGCGTGTACGGCACTGCGATTGTAATCGATGTTCCCTGGCCCGGCTCGCTTGCGATCGACAAGCCGAACCCGGAGCCGTACAACAGCCGCAGCCGGTCATGAATACTCTTAAGCCCAACTCCGGTACCTTCCGCCTTAATTTCTCCCCGCTCGAGCTTCTCCAAGTAACGAGGATCCATTCCGCCACCCGTATCGCGAACGACAATGTCCAGCCGATCCGGCCGCTCCTCTGCGAAGACAACGATCCGACAGGGCTCCGTAGAAGTCTCTACCGCATATTTGACGCTATTCTCCACGATCGGCTGAAGAATGCCGCATGGCATATAGAGCAGACGCAGACGCTCGTCGATCTCGATGCGGAAGTCGAGCCTCTCTTCGAACCTGAACCTCTGAATATAAATATACTGCTCGAGGTGGTCGGCTTCCTCGCCTATCGTAATATAAGGTTTTTCGGTTATGGAGTGTCTGAGGAGCTTGCCGAGCGCCTTTACCATGCCCGAAATTTGAAGCTGACCGTTCATTCGCGCCAGCCAGTTGATCGACTCCAGCGTATTGTACAGAAAATGCGGATTGATTTGCGATTTCAGCCTCTCATACTCCGCGTTGCGCAGCATAAGCTGCTTAATATAGTTTTCTTTGATCAGCTCATTCAACCGATCGACCATGCGGTCGAACGATAAGCTGAGCAATGTAATTTCATTGCGTTGGTTGGAAACCTCCAGCCGGTCGAGCTCCAGATTCCCTTTTTCGACGACGGCCATTTTATCAATGAGTTTCCCGATCGGCTTCGTAATATACCTCGATACCCGCAAACCTGCCGCAAGTATGGCAAGCAGCAGCAACGCATATAATCCAAGCAGCAACAGCTGCATTTTTTCGATCTCCATAAATAACGTTCCGTAGGGAACTAATTGGGTAAACGTCCATCCCGTGTAATCCAGCGTAAACTGCGCCTCCAAATATTTGCTGCCCTCGATCGTGATGACCTTATAGGAGCCGGTGTCGGTGTCGATTGCCGCGTCTTTGTCGCCCAGCCGATAAGCCAACTGCTCCGGTACTATGGCATGGGGACTGGCGAACAGCAATTGATTATCGGAGGAGATCATCAGCTTCGTATCGTAATAATTCGCCTCTTCCGGACTTGAATATACGATGTTATCCGCATGCGCCCGCAAGACGAGCGTGCCTAGCGGGTCCATGCTATAATCGCTAACCTCGCGGATCTCCCTCAGCGATTGGAAATACCCCTCCTTGCCGCCGACCCATACGCTCGCTCCCTTAAATTCGGCCGCCTTCCCGACCACTTGCGCTATCTCCTCCCCGTTCATCGGATTCGTATGCAGTCCAGAGGTATGATGCGTGCCATTGCTATCGATAATGACGATAGAAGCTACCGCATAATCGAATATTTGGTAAGAAAGCAGCCTGCGCTTGAGACTGTTCGAGGCGCTGTAAGCTTCATAGGTGCCCGGTTCGGTTTTGATCGTAAGCAGATAGGATTGAATATGGGGATCTGACATGATGGATAAGGACAGCCGATCGATATTTTCAAGCTTCTCCTCGATTCGTAGCGAAAAAAGATGGAATTTCTCCGAAGATTCGCGATAGATCAGATCATTGTACTGTGAGCGAGAGAACTGGACGAACAAATAACCAAGGACGCTTGTCGTCAATGCCGCCATCACGATAAATAGAACCAGCTTTCGCTCGAGCTTCATTTGTTTCATCCATACTCCCCCTCGCCACTTATTATATCAGCCGACTGCAACGACGATAAGATCGACGCTTCAAGCGCCGATCTTATCGTCCGTCCCGCCCTGTTATTGCGCCTGCTCCCGCAGGCAGCTGTTTTCATTCCCGTTCCCGTTCCCGCTCCCGCTCCCGTTCGTGAAAAACGTATGACAGCTGTCGAGATCCCGAATCAAATCCGCCGGATCCTCCAGCCCCACATTAAACCGAATGAGCGTAACCGGCTGTTCCTCCGTACTCTGCTCGGCCGCCCCGACTACAAGCACCAGGCTTTCATAACCGCCGAAGCTGAGACCGATCCGGAAATAAACGAGTTTATCAATCCATTGTTTCGCTTTCTCCAGCGGTTGCTCCAATTCGATCGACAGAAGGCTACCCCAGCCGGTCATCTGCCGCTTTGCCAATTCGTGCTGGGGATGCTCGGGCAGCCCGGGGAAATTGACTTTGCGTATGCAGGGTAGCGTGCCGAAATATTCGGCAATCTTCATCGCCGTATCGCCCAGCCGCGCCATCCTTAGCGGCAATGTCCGCAATCCTCTCATCATCAAGGAAGCCGTATGCGGAGTCATGATTCCCCCAAGAAGCTGATGGTCCACTTGAGAGAGCCGCTCAATCCACGAAGAGCTGCCGATTACCGCTCCACCCAGCACATCGCTGTGGCCGCTCACGTATTTGGTCAGCGAATGCACAACCAGATCGATGCCGATATCGAGAGGATGCTGATGACAAGGCGACGCCCATGTATTGTCGATAATGGTTTCCAGTCCGCATTCGCGAGCAAGCCCGACGCAAGCTTTCAAATCCTGCAATTGAAAGTAATAGCTGGTCGGACTTTCCAAATACAGAACCCTCGTATTGCTCTGCACCGCCTGCCGAATGGCTTCTATCGAGGCGCCGTCCACATAAGTCACTTCTACTTGATAGCGGGACAGAAAGCTGTCCATAAACTCCCGGGTGCCGAAATACACTTGACTGACGCAAATCACATGATCGCCTGCGCTTACGCGCGACAGAATCGCTGCCGAGATAGCCGCCATCCCCGAGGCGAAACATTGCGCGCGCTCCCCGTGCTCCAGCGCCGCAAGCCGCTTCTCCAGCTCCATAACGGTCGGATTGCCCATGCGGCTGTACTTGTAGCCATGCCCCGGATGATCGCTGCTCGCATAAGTGAACAGCGTATTCTGGTAGATCGGGTACACGACGGCTCCCTGATGCCGTTCATCATGCTCGTCATGCGCGACCAGCGTATAGGGCATCGGATCAGAATCTAGGCCGAACGGATGGTTTCGACTACCCATTTGATTCGCTCCCTGTCTATGTCATGCGATAACGAACAGTCCGCGCCGACAATAAGTCCTTGCGTTCCCGCCTCGGCCACTAATTGTTTGGCGAATTGCTCAACCTCCGAGCGAGTGCCGCTGTGCAGAACGCCTGACTTCGTATTGTCGAAGCCGCCTAAAACGGCATGATCGCCCAAGTACTCCCTTCCCTCGCGAATGCCGAGCCCTTCGACGTAGATCGCCCAGTTGACCGCTTTGGCAGGGTATTCCCTCCAATTATCCAATCTGTTGCGCACGCCCGCCCAGCCGCACATATGAAGGAGGTTGTTCGGACTGAAGCCGTTCGCGCGATCGAGCACGTATCTGTCGCTCGGCATAATCAGGTTGCGATACTCCCCTTCCGAGAACCGATCCATCTCGCCGCCTTGCAAGCAATAATAGATGCCTGTGCAGCCTGCCTCCGCAATGAGCCGTTCCGCCAGCGCCGCTTGATCCTCGGCTATTACGGTAAGCGCGTACAGGACGGCTTCCGGATCTTCCTTGAGATGTTTCATGACCAACTCGTCGGAAGTCGCGAACCGGATGCAGGAGAAGGGGGCGAACAGGCTGTAGAAGGTGCAGCATTCCCCGTTCACGCCTTCCGTAATAAGCCGCGCCCGCTCCACTTGCTCCGTGATATAAGGATGATCCGCGCTTAGCGGCTTTATCTTCCTCCAATCGGCCGCTTCCTTGATTTCGACGGCTAGCGGGAATTGGAAATATCCGTCGCACATGATTTTAATGAAATCGATGTCGGTCTCCCTGTAGTAGTTCAGATGGGCGTCGACACAAGCTTGCCCCATCCCTTCCTCTCCGTTGAAATGAAACCAGAAGCCTACCGGCGGATAATCAACCGCCTCCTGATTAAGCGTACGCAGCATTCTTGTTATTTTGTCCATTTCTTCTGCTCCTCTCCCTCTGCTCACTTCTGCAAGATTCGTTCGATTGCCGTCAACTCGTCAGCCTCAATGCTCAGTCGATCCAAAGCGCCTACATTGTCTTCGATTTGCTCTACTTTACTAGCTCCGATCAAAACGGAGGCTACCTGCTTCTGCCTGAGCACCCACGCCAGCGCAAGCTGAGCAAGCGATTGTCCGCGCTGCCTTGCGATCTCATTCAGCTCGCGAAGCTTCTCCAGCTTCTCTGCCGTAACGTCTCCCGACTTCAAGAATGGACTGTTCGCGCTCGCCGCGCGCGAATCGTCAGGGATGCCGCCCAGATAACGATTCGTCAATAAACCTTGCGCGAGCGGGCTAAACGCGATGCAACCCGCCCCTCCTTCGTCTAGCGCATCAAGCAGCTCGTTTTCGACCCAGCGGTTGAACATGGAGTATGTCGCTTGATGGATTAATAGGGGGATGCCCAGCCGTTTCAGAATGCCTATCGCTTCCCGCGTCTGTTCCGCGCTGTAATTGGAGATGCCCACGTACAACGCCTTGCCTTCCCGCACGATCTGCGCCAACGCGCCCATTGTCTCTTCCATCGGCGTATTGGGATCAGGGCGATGCGAGTAGAAAATATCGACATAATCCAGTTGCATTCGCTTCAGGCTTTGATCGAGACTGGCGATCAGGTTTTTGCGGGAGCCCCACTCTCCGTAAGGTCCGGGCCACATATAATAACCGGCTTTCGTCGAGACGATCATCTCATCCCGGTAAGGCTTCAGTTCCCTCGTAATTATCGTTCCGAACGTCTCTTCGGCAGAGCCGGGCGACGGCCCGTAATTATTGGCCAGATCAAAGTGGGTAATGCCGAGATCGAAGGCTCGAAGCATCATTGCCTTCGCGTTCGTATAGACGTCCACATCCCCGAAATTATGCCACATCCCGAGCGAGACAGCGGGGAGCTTCAAGCCCGAAACCCCGCATCGATTGTAGGTCATCTTTTCATAACGTTGCGCTTGCGCCTGATAATGGCTCATGGTCTGTCCCTCCATTCTTTTTACCCTTTGAGTCCCGTCGTGCTGATTCCGTCAACGATGTAGCGTTGGAAGAGAAAAAAGACGACGACGATCGGTATAATCGATAACACGGACATCGCAAACATCGCTCCCCAATCCGTCTTCATCGTCGGATCGGAAAAATTTTTGATCGCCAGCGATACGGTTGCCAGCTTAGGTGAATTCAAGTAGAGCAACGGACTAAAGAAATCGTCCCAGGTCCAATAAAACTTGAATATCGCGGTCGTAATAAGCGGCGGCGTCAGCAGCGGCAGGATGACCATGGCAAATGTACGATATTTGCCGCATCCGTCAATGACCGCCGCCTCGTCCAGCTCCCGCGGAATCCCTCTCATAAACTGAATAATCAGAAATATGAAGAAAGCTCCTCCGAAAAACGACGGCACGATTAGTGGAAGAAAGGTATTGATCCAGCCTATTTTGTGAAACAGAATATATTGGGGAATCATAAGCACTTCAGCCGGAAGCATCATCGTCAACATCATGCACGCGAACCAAAACGGCGCGAACTTGAAGCGGATTCTGGCAAAACCGTAGGCCACCAGCGCGGAGGATATCACCGTCCCCAGAACCGATAAAATCGTTATGATAAACGAGTTTTTGAAAAATACAGAAAACGAAATGCCGGCAAACCCTTTAAACCCCGTCACATAGTTATCGAAGCTCCACTCGCTTGGAATTAACTGATGCGATTTGACGAAAATCTCGGTCGTATCCTTGAGCGAACTCGACAGCATCCATAACATGGGATACAGCATGACGAGCGCAAAGGCCGTAACCGCCAGATGAAAAATCCCTCTTCGGAACAGGCGTATTGTCCTCACAGACGTTCCCATGTGTTAGTCCCCCTTCGACTCGTAATGCACCCAATGCCTGGACGTCGTAAACACGATCGCCGTAAAAGCCGCGATAACCATCAGCAAAATCCAGGCCATCGCCGAGCCATAACCCATCTCGTAATACCGGAACGACTTTTCGTACAAATACAGCACGTAGAACAACGTTTTGTCGAAAGGTCCCCCTCCGGTTACGATCATTCCTTCGGTAAACACTTTAAATCCGTTGATGATGCCCATGATCAAGTTGAACAGAAGTACAGGCGTCAGCAGCGGTAACGTTATCGACTTAAAACGTTGGAAGGAACCGGCCCCGTCTACTTCGGAAGCCTCGTAGAGCTCCTTGGGCACTTGCTTCAATCCCGCGAGGAAGATCAGCATGGCGGATCCGAATTGCCATACCGACAACAGGATCAACGAAGGCAGCGCCGTGGACGGATGAGTGATCCACGATATTTTGTCAGTGATGCCGAAGGCGCTCTCGAGAAATGAGTTCAGCGCTCCGTTAAGTCCGAACAGATGGCGCCACATCA
>NZ_BDQX01000037.1:0-2674 GCF_003112455.1 Paenibacillus agaridevorans | reverse complement strand
GCCGAAGGCGCTCTCGAGAAATGAGTTCAGCGCTCCGTTAAGTCCGAACAGATGGCGCCACATCCCCGCGACCGCCACGCTGCCTCCAATAAGCGTAGGCAAATAATAAGCGGAACGGAAAAACCCGAGAAATCGGAGCTTCTGGTTCAGAACCATCGCCACGATCAGCGCAAAGACGAGACGCAAGGGGATGGCAATGAATACGAAGAGAAGCGTCGCCTTCACCGACAGCCAGTACCGGCTGTCTTCCGTAAACATCGCTTTGAAGTTGTCCATTCCTACCCATTCGGGCGGGGATAAAATATCGTAGCGCGTAAAGGCGAGAAACAAAGACGCTCCGATGGGAATGATTGAAAAGACAAGAAATCCGAACAGCCAGGGGAATATGAAGAGATATCCTGCCGTATTGTCGGAAGACCATATGGATTTGTTGCCAACTCCGCGCATGCTCTTGTCACCTCCTGGCTGTGGAATCGTTACTTGGCTTTCGCCAAAGCCGCATTCGCTTCCGTTCTGAATTTGGCCGCGCCTTCTGCAGGCGTAATTCGCTCGTAGAAAATTTCCGAAGCTACGTTGGTAAAGATTTTCCCGACCTCCGAGCCGGCAACCGGCGCAGGCGGATCTATCTCGGAGGAATGCTGCTCGACCACTTGGAGATATGCGGACACCCGCTTCTGAGTCTCCGAGAACGTTGCTTGCATCTCCTGCACCAGATTCGGATGATACGGCATGCCGAAGTAAGCGTTTAGAGATTTGGCCGCGTCGATGTTATTGGTAAAAAATTCGATGAACATGGCCGCTTCCTTCGGATGTTTGGAACCCGACCAAACCCCGTGGAAGAAGGACGGTTTCATATACATGCCTTTGCCGTCGCCGGAGCCCGGATACATCGCCATCCCTAGCTCTTTGCCGAGTTGAGTCTCCATAATGTCGGCGTGATTGCTCCAGTAGGAATAGCCGCCAAAGGCGGATTCGCCTTTCGGAAACGGCCCGTCTTCCAAACCTCGAATTTCCAGCTCAACGCTGATAGGGCTGATCATTTCTTCCTTCTGCCATCTAAGCTGCTGCTCCATAAACTCAACAAACAATTGATCGTCCTCATAACCTAACGTCTTCTGGTCGGCTGCGTACAGCTTCTGCCCATGCTGCCTCAACCAGACTTCAAAGTGTTCGCGGGCCAGATGGGTATCTCCGTACAAACCAAGCTTATCCTTTACGGCACGCAGATCGGCTTCGTATTGCTCCCATGTATAGTCCGGTCCGGGTGGAGTTACGCCGGCTTCCGCGAGTTTGTCGGGATCATAGAACATAACAAGCGCGTTGTTTCCGATATTAATGCCGTACGTGACGCCGTCGATCATGCCGCCCTTCATATTAACTTCGGCAACGCCCTCCATATTGATCGTTTGATCGGAGATGAAATCGTCAAGCGGCGTCAGCAGCCCTTTATTGACATAGTTTTTAATTTGCGCGTAGTCCACCCGGATAATGTCCGGCAAGCTGTTGGATGCAGCCTGTACATTGATTTTGTCGTTGTAGGCGTCTCCGGCGTAATATTCGGCTTCGATCTTGATGTGAGGATACGCTTTCTCGAACAGTTCGATTACAGCATTGTTTTTGTCTACGGTTAGCTGCGAGCCCGCCCAATAAGACATTCTGAGCGTTACGTCCTTAGGCGCCTTGTCCGTTTGGTTCGAACCGTTGTTCGTCGAAGGCGACGACCCTGGATTTCCATTACTGCCTTGCGAGCAGCCTGCCAGCGTCATTGTCAGCGAAATGGCGAGCAGACCGATAACCTTCATTGCTTTCCTCAAGACTATCCCCTCCCAAATAATGTTTGCAGATGGCGCTTTACCCTGTTCTCAACTTGTCTGCTTCCTAATTGTAACCGCTTGCTGTTTTTCGAATAACCGAAAAAGCAGAGACTTTAGGTAGAAATTTCAGTGTTGCGTTAAACGTTCGATATTAAGATCTCACAAGGTGAAACGGGCTGTCGCCGTCTTTTGGCCGCGCGGCGCCTTCATTCCGAGCAATCCGGAGAATGTATCGCGAAATCATAGACTTTCTTATAGGTGAGTCGACCGCTCCGTTAAACAAGGGTTGTCCTTCTAATGGACAGGAGCGTCGCTATTCTTCGATTAGATGATGTTTCAAAAATCTATCGGACACACGCGACCTTATTTGCACCATCCGAGCAGCTTTTTGCTTTATTTCGGCCATATAGCGGCGTACCTGTCCGTTAGAATTTGATCCTTGAGCAAAACAGGCTAATAGTGTCTCGTGGGTCCATTAGAAACTGGGCCGGTCCTTGTACTATAGGTGTAACTCCGTTCGTTAAAAGATGCTATTAACGCCTATGCACGCTAATCGGAGTTAATTTCCGGTCCATCGGCGTTTTTAACGCGTACAGCTGCTTGTTCGCCTACTTTTTGGAGCCATAAGCGTTACTAACGCCTATAGCTGCTAATCAGAGCTACTTTCCGGCCCATCGGCGTTTTTAACGCCTACAGCTGCCCGTTCGCCCATTTTTTGGAGCCATAAGCGTTACTAACGCCTATAGCTGCTAATCAGAGCTACTTTCCGGTCCATCGGCGTTTTTAACGCCTACAACTGCTCGTTCGCCTACTTTTTGGAGCCATAAGCGTTACTAACGCCTATGGACGCTATTCAGAGT
>NZ_BDQX01000036.1:299260-351609 GCF_003112455.1 Paenibacillus agaridevorans | reverse complement strand
GTGAGCGTATGAATATGCGCGAGGGTCTCCTGCACCTTCTCCTTCAGCTTTGCCTCGGAGCGCAACGTGGATTTGTTCCACACAAACAAATACTTGTTAGCGTCGGCTTCGATCTTCGTGCCATCTAAAAAGTACTGCTCCATCGTGATGTGGTTGTCCGCGATAAGCTTCCCAATCATCGCTTCAAACAGCTCGTCCATGAATGCTTTCATGCGCACCCCACGAAAGTCGTTCAAGGCCCTGAAGTCCGGCTGCTGCATCGCAGCCAGCCACATAGCCGGGAGGTTTTCACGCAGCAGCTTTTCGATCCCGCGGCAGGAGTAGATCTTTTGCGAGTAGCCGTAGAGGATCGCCTTAAGCATCATTTTGGGATGGTAGGAGCTGCGACCTCCACCCACATAGTGAGCAAACAATTGCTCATCCGGGAGGGCTTCAATCATTTCATCAATCACACGCGCCACATGGTGATCAGGGGTGAATAGCTCCAGATCCAGAATCATTTGCGTCTGTTTGTTGTCGTAGGGCTTGGAGGTAAGGGGCAGATTTCGTTTGGAAACCTCTTCTTCTAGATCCCCTAGAGGAAGCGTCAGTTGCATGGTATACTGTTTGGTAGTAGTCGTTTGATTACGCAAAAAAAAACGTCCTTTCCTGAATGGGTGTGTGGTAACTTCCATTTTACAAGAAAAGACGGTTTTTTTGTGCTTTTTTACATACAACGAAAACAGGGCGGACCAGAAATCAGTTTTCACTGACTGGACAGCCCCTTTGAATTATAGAAAGTATATGTTTTCTCCACACTTGGCCTATAATTCTCGGAATGAAACGGCTGCCCCTCCAAAGGATCGCAACAGCCGTTTCACCTTGATAGTTGCCCAAAGGAACATTCGCTGGATACGGTTCCCTCTACTATTTGTCTGTTTTTGGTGCTTCCGTTGCTACGGGAGCGATAGCCGGCTTGATTTTCGCTATAGCGGCTTCCACAGTATTCGGTGCAACTGGCGCAGACGGAGCGATCGCTTTCGACGTCAACCCTTGAATCAACTGGTTCACGTCGATGCCGGATACGCTTTTTAGCATCTCAGGCGCTGTCGACATCAACGAGGTTACGTAATTGCTTAGTCGTGCCGCTCCTTCTCCGTTGCCCGTATCGACAACGGTCAGCTTATCGATCGAGCTGATCGGCTCGGCAACCTTGCCAGCGAGCTCTGGCAGCATTTTGACGATAATATCCAGGACGGCCGCTTCTCCGAACTTCGCGAACGCTTCCGCCAGCTTTTCCTTCGCCTCGGCTTCAGCGAGACCGCGCAGCCGGATAACCTCCGCCTCCGCCGTACCTTTGGCTTTCTCCGCTTCCGCCACCGCAAGACCTTCCAAACGTTTCTGAGCCGCTTGCGCCTTCGCTTCCGCTTCTATCCGGTATTGCAGCGCATCGGCTTCGCGAATCCGCTTGGCCTTGTCTGCTTCCGCCGCTTGTTCGACGGCGTAACGGTCGGCGTCCGCCTTCTTCTTAACCTCCGCGTCATATTGTTTCTCGCGACGCAGAATCTCTTTGCCTTCGAGGTCGATTTCGCGCTCCTTGCGGACGAGCTCTACCTTCATTTGCTCCTCGACCACGCTTTGCTTCGCGCGCGCTTCTTGAATAGAGTAAGCCTGGTCGGCTTCCGCCTTTGCCGTATCCTGATCGCGCTTGAAGGAGGCTACCTTCATCTCTTTATCCTTCTCGGCTTCCGCGATGTTGGTATCACGCAGCAGCTCCGCCTTCTGTCCGGCTTCCGCTGCATGCGCCTTCTGAATTCTCGCATCCCGTATGGCTTCGGCTTCGGCGATGTCGGCATCGCGCTTGACGGCTGCGATACGCGGCTTGCCGAGAGCATCCAGATAACCGTGTTTGTCGCGCAGATCCTTGATTGTAAACGAAACGATCTGCAGGCCCATCTTCTTCAAATCCTTCGCTGCCACGCCCTGTACCTCTTGCGCGAACTTATCGCGGTTACGGTACACTTCTTCTACCGTCATTGAACCGAGAATCGCGCGCAGATGACCTTCGAGCACTTCTTGGGCTTCGCTTTTCAAACCTTCTGTCGGCTTGCCAAGGAACTGCTCCGCGGCAGTCGCCACGTCTTCCATCGCGCCGCCGATCTTGATGATCGCCACGCCATCGGCCATGACGGGAACGCCTTGCTCCGTATACACTTCCGGCGTAGATACGTCCAGCTTGTGGGACAAGAGCGACAAGTACTCGGCCTTCTGGAATACCGGCAGGATGAAGGCGCCCCCGCCTCGAATGATTTTTACCTTGCGGCCCGATTCGTCCACGAGCGAGTTGCGGGATCCAAGGAACGATCCCGTAACGAGCATCGCCTCGTCCGGACTCACCGTCTTGTACCTCGCCCAGAAGGCAAGACCCAATACGACAAGCACACCTACAACGATAAGGGGAATGATCAAATATTCTGGCAAATTCATGTACAGCATGACTCCTCTCATAATAAAGTACACTTACGACTGTTTCGTTTAGATGCTCAGATTCACTTCGGAGACGTATAACACACTATCCTTCACTTCCACGACGACGACTTTCGCATCTCCGGATATCGGCTGCTGATCGAAGCTGGCAGCGATCTGATTCGTAACGCCCGCTCCGGCCTGGATCATCACTTCGCCATAACCTGTCGCAGGGATCGGAATCGTTACCTCGCCGAGCGTGCCGGCCAGGGATTGGAGCGTGAACGCAATGGAGTTCTCGCTATTCTCCATGGGCCTTACGTACAGGAAGAACACCGCCGCTCCAAGAGCGATGGCAATCAGGACGGCGAGCAGCACGACGATCCATTCGCCTAGCGACGTGTAGCGGGTCAGCATAAGTCCGGCTCCTCCGAAAGCCGTAATGCCACCGAACAAAGTCATCGGGCTCAGGAAGGCGGGACCTTCCAGCGACAAGAAGTCTAGCGCTCCTTCCATGGCTTGGCTGAGCCAGTCTCCGAATATGACGCTGACAATCGCGAACAGGATGCCTAGCGCCAAACAGGATAAAAATAACGTTTCCATCTTCCACCTCCATCCCATGGTCTCCAGAACCTGTAATCTTTACCGTAATTAATACGGCCGACCTGCTACAAAAGTTGCTAAAAAAATTCGACAAACTTCACTTTCTTTCAGGCTTTTTTCATTTAATGACATGAAAACTCTCCCCCTTTACTTATTATACAAAACTTTTCCGCCTCGTCATGCGTTTAACAATAAGATAAGATTCTTTTTTTCTTGCCGCCAATCCGTAACGAACTGTACGGCACAGCTTTGCTGAACGGCCGAATACATGAACCGAATATCGTTTTGTGCTATAATGGTAATGCTATTTTGGAGGAGGAGTTATAAGCATGCAAGAGGATACAAAGCCATCGCGGAAGCCCTACGGCAAATGGCGAATGTTCGGACTAGTATCATTTATCACAGTGAAATGGATTATTTACTTCGGCATCTTCTTCGGCCTGCTCGCAGGAGGAGCCGTAACGGGTTATGTCGCCGCTCTCGTCAAAGACGAGGAAGTTCGACCGCAATCCGTCATTCAGGACAAGGTCGGCGAATATTCGATGACGGGCTATGTCTACTTCAACGACGACTCGCTGGTCGGCCAGCTTCGGACAGACGAAGACCGGATCGTTGTGGAGTACGACGACATCCCGCAAAGCGTCATCAACGCTCTGCTGGCAACGGAGGACAATGAGTTCTTCGAACATAAAGGCGTGAGCGTCAACGGTCTCGGCCGCGCCGTCAAGCAGAAGCTGTTTAATGAAGATACGCAGACGGGCGGCAGTACGCTGACCCAGCAGCTCGCCAGACGGGTGTTTCTCAACCTGGACAAAACGGACAGCCGCAAAATCAAAGAAATATTTTTGTCGTTGCGGATGGAACGTTACTTAACGAAAAAAGAAATATTGGCTGCCTACTTGAACAAGATGCCGTTCGGCAACGGCTCCAACGGTTATCAGGTATTCGGCATTCAAGCCGCTGCCAAGGGCATATTCGGAATCAGCGATCTCAAAAAGCTCAATATTGCCCAGTCGGCTTATCTGGCCGGCTTGCCGCAGCTCCCATCCTTGTACAATGCTTTCACGGGGACGGGCAAATTTAATGAAGCCGGCTTCGAACGCGCAGTAAAGCGCCAGCAGCTCGTATTGTCACGAATGCTGGAAACTGGAAGAATTACGCAGGCGGAATACGATGAAGCGATTAAATTCGATACAAGAGCCTCAATTGCTCCTCCAAGCGAGAAAGCCTATACGACTTATCCCTACCTCATGCTGGAGGCGGAGCGTCAGGCGGCCGAAGCCCTGCTCATGCAGGAGGACCCTACCTTGACGAAGGAAGCCCTTCGCGGCAAGGAAAACGCGGAGCTGATCGAACAGGCAAGGGAACAGTTGCTTCGTGGCGGATATCATGTCTACACCACGATCGACAAGCAAGTGTACGACATCATGCGCAAGATTGGCAGCAACGAAGAAAACTTCACGCCTTACAGCGAGAAGAAGGGTCTGGAGCAGACTGCCGCAATCATGCTGGATCATAAGACCGGCGCCATTATCGGCATGCTGGAAGGCCGCGACTTCTACGAGGAGCAGATGAACTTCGCGACGCAGATGATCCGCCAGCCGGGCTCCACGATGAAGACGCTGGCTGCCTATCTGCCCGCCATCGATTCCGGCATCATCCAGCCGGCGAGCATCATCGACGATGCCCCGCTCGTGCTCAGCGACGGACAGAAGGGTTATCATATCCCGATGAACGTCAATCGGAAGTTCACGGGACTCGTAACGGCGCGCGACGCGCTAAACCGCTCCATGAACTTGCCGGCACTGAAAATTTTCAACGAAGAAGTAACGATCGAAAAGGCTTGGGAGTTCGTCCGGGAGCTCGGCATCACCACGCTGCAGCCTGAGGATGCGTATTCCCAGACCGGCGTTATCGGCGGACTGCGGCTCGGCGTCTCGGTAGAAGAGATGACCAACGCTTACGGCGCCATCCCGAATCAAGGCGTATTCAACGACGCATACATGATCGAAAAAATTACGGACGCGAACGGCAAGATCGTCTACGAGCATAAAGCTCAGCCTAAGCAAGTATTTTCGGAGCAGACGGCCTTCCTGATGACCGACATGTTGAAGACGGTTATTTCCAGCCCGTCGGGCTCAGGCAACGCTATCTCGAAGCAATTCAAACAATATGGCAAGATTCCGATCGCAGGCAAAACAGGATCTACGCAAAGCTACGGCGATGTCTGGTTTATGGGCTTCTCTCCTGATGTTACGCTAGGCGTTTGGGCCGGCTATGAGGAGCAGGTCAATTCCCTGTCCAACAACGGACGAACACGGGCACGTTCGATCTGGACACTAATTATGAACGAGGTGTCGGAACAGAAGCCCGGCCTGTTTAATACAGAAGAATTCCCGAAGCCGGATGGCATCGTCAAGGCTACCGTATCATCGGCAAGCGGTCTTCTGCCAAGCTCGCTGACGAGTTCGGCCGGCATGTCCGTCACGGACTGGTTCAACAAGGAATTTTTGCCTAAGAAGAAGGACGATGCCCTCGTCAGTATGAAGCTGATTACGTACAAAGGCATCAACTACGTGCCTAACGAGCTTACGCCGGACGATATGCTCAAGGAAAAGGTCGTCATTAAGCGCAAAAAGCCGTTGGACGAACTGATGGATGAAATTCAAGCAGCGCAAGCGAAGCTGCCAGCCAGCAGCAGACGTCCTATGGAAATCTACATCCCGGCTGATGCGGGCAACGACGCTCCGTCCAAGACGGACCCGCGCAGTGATGATGGCGCAGCCCCTGCTCCGCCGGTCGACGTAAAGATGACTCAAGGCGGCAATGGCTCGCTGACGATTACGTTCAAGGACAGCCCGTCGGCGGATGTGGTCGGTTATCGAATCTACCGCTCTACGAATGCGGGGGCTTACGAGAAGTTCGGCAGCTCGCTGCTGTTAGGAGATGATTATTCTTCATCCTTTACGGCTTCCGCGACAGATAGCACAACCTATTATGTTGTGGCGGTCGACGTTGTCGGCAAGGAATCGGCTCCGAGCGCGATTATGTCGAACGGCGTGGTGCCTGGCTTACCAGAAATCCCTTCCATCCCAGGACTGCCTGGCGATGGCAATGAAGGCGGCAACGAGGGTAACGGCGGTTCGGAAACGGGAGCTGCGCCTTCCGCTCCTACCGGCTTGCAGGCCGAAAGCTCTGCTCTAAGCGTAGTCGTGAGCTGGGCTGCGAACCCGGTGTCTGATCAAGTCACTACCTATCATATCTATTACAGCTCCGGCAATGATGACAATTACATGCTGCTGGGCTCGACCTCGCAAACGAATTACGAGCATGTCTCGCCGTTTGCGACAGGCACCTATTACATCGTAGCGGAAAATGCGGCAGGTCATTCGTCACCTTCCTCGAAGATAAAGATCGTGGGCTGACACCGAATCTGCTGCAGAATCAAAACAGAAAGAAGGGTTATTCCGAGGTTGTGAACCTCGGAATAACCCTTTTTATGAATTATAGGAAAGTATATGATTTCATCATACTTTCTCTATAATTCTCGGAACGAAACGCGCCCCGCCGCCAAAGGACGGCGTAGTCGTTTCGCCTTGTCCGGAACTTAATCTTCGATTGTGGACAGATCTCCTGTCGGCAGGTTAAGCTCCCACGCCTTCAGCACGCGCCGCATAATCTTGCCGCTGCGCGTCTTTGGCAGCTTATCCTTAAATTCGATCTCGCGAGGAGCGGCATGTGCCGACAAGCCGACCTTGACGAATTGGGAAATCTCCTTTTTAAGCTCCTCAGTCGGCTCGTAGCCTTCGCGAAGCGCAATGAACGCCTTAATAATCTCGCCGCGCACCATGTCCGGCTTGCCGATGACGCCCGCTTCCGCTACGGCAGGATGCTCGACGAGCTTGCTCTCTACCTCAAACGGTCCAACGCGTTCGCCGGCTGTATTGATAACGTCATCGATACGGCCCTGGAACCAGAAGTAACCATCCTCATCCATATATGCAGAGTCACCGGATACATACCATCCCTTTAAACGGAAATATTCTTCGTACTTGGAAGGATTGTTCCATACCTTGCGCATCATGGCAGGCCAAGGCGTCCCAATAGCCAGATTGCCCATCCGGTAAGGAGGCACTTCGTTGCCGTTGTCGTCAATGATCGCAGCGCGAATGCCTGGGAGCGGCTTGCCCATGGAGCCGGGCTTAATATCCATGCTCGGATAATTGCAGATGAGCTGTCCGCCAGTTTCCGTCATCCACCAAGTATCGTGAATACGTTGTCCGTAAACCTTCATCCCCCAACGTACAACCTCTGGATTAAGCGGCTCTCCGACGCTCAGCACATGTCGCAGGCTCGACAGGTCATACTGCTTGGACAGGTCGTCCCCTGCTCCCATCAACATACGGAACGCGGTAGGCGCGCTGTACCAAACCGTGACGCCGTACTTCTGAATGACGTTGTACCAGTCTGCCGGGCTAAAGCGGCCGCCGCGAATGACGTTGGTAGCTCCGTTAAGCCATGGTCCGAAAATGCCGTAAGATGTGCCTGTGACCCAGCCCGGATCGGCTGTGCACCAGTATACGTCGTCTTCCTTTAGATCCAGAACGATCTGTCCGGTATACTTGTGCTGAACCATGGCGTTCTGGACATGGAACACCCCCTTTGGCTTACCAGTAGAACCTGATGTATAATGGAGGATAAGTCCGTCTTCACGGTCCAGCCACTCGATCTCGGCTTTATCGGAAGCGGCGGCCATCTCACTCTTGAAGTTCACGATGCCTTCCTCTTCCGGAACATCGTTGCCGAAGACGATAATATGTTTTAACGCGGGCAATTCGTCTCTCTTAATGCGATGCAGCAGGGCAGGCGTGGTCACGATTGCGACCGCTTCGCTGTCTTGCAGACGATCCTTGACGGCCGTCTCCATAAACGCCTCGAACAACGGACCGACGACGGCGCCGATCTTTAAGACGCCTAGAACGCTGAAGTACAGCTCCGGCGTGCGGGGCATGAAGATGAAGACACGTTCGCCTTTGCCGATTCCGAGACCGCGAAGAACGTTCGTGAAGCGATTCGATTGCTCGCTAAGCTGACGGAACGTGTATGTTTCATCCCTTTCATTGTCGCTGTAATGAAGGGCAATCTTGTCCCCTTTACCGTTCTCGATATGGCGCTCGATCGCTTCGTATGCCATATTGACCTTGCCGTTCTCGGTCCAGCTGAACGTGCGTTCGATCTGATCCCACGAGAAGGAAGCGGCTGCTTCTTCGTAATTTTTGAGGTTGGGGTTTGTTGCCGTTGCGGGTATGCGCTCTTGATGTAGGTTGCTCATACTATCACTCTCCCATCAAATCTGGAAATCGCCATCATAGGAAGGCGCTTACATAACACTTTTCCTATTATACCATAAGTCTATTCTATTCGACTACGCTTTTCATTTTCTTGATTGTTTGTTATAAAGAGTAGTATAAAGCAATCAAAATAAAGAAAAAAGCGATCACAATAGTAACTTTCCCGAAAGAAAGGTGTTGATCACTTGGAACATCGCAAACGGCTCCAGACCGAGACAATCCCGATAAACGATAGCCGGGAGCTCATCCTAGAAGGTCCTGTCCCTCCTTCCAGGCTCGCGGATTACAAGATGCATGCAAAGCTGGATGCCTTCCGCCGACCAGCGGAGCAGCATGAAGCGCTGGTTGAAATTGCTGGCCTTGCGGAAGGGCGCATTATTGTCGCCCGCGAGGATGACTTGATTGTTGGATATGTAACCTTCCATTATCCCGATGAATTAGAGAGATGGTCGGAGGGCGGCATGACCGACCTCGTCGAGCTTGGCGCAATCGAGGTTGCGAATGACTATCGCGCATATGGAATCGGCAAACGCCTGATCGCCTTGGCTTTCGCCGAGGAGCAGCTGGAGAACATGATCGTATTTACGACGGAATATTATTGGCACTGGGACCTTGAAGGCACCAAGCTCAACGTATGGGATTATCGTAATATGATGGAACGATTGATGAAGTCCGCCGGTATGATCTGGTACGCGACGGACGATCCCGAGATCTGCTCGCATCCCGCCAATTGCCTTATGGTGCGGATCGGCAAGGAAGTTCCGTTATCATCCATCGAACAATTCGACCGTGTCCGTTTCCGTAATCGATATATGTATTGATCGTAACGACATTCTCAGCGAGAAAGGAATGGCTTTCGAAAATGGTATCCAACGCTATCTTCATCCATCATTCCGATTCATCCCGTTACAAATTTAATGAGGACCACCCCTTCGACCCCATACGCCAGACGTTGACAATCGACCTGCTTAAAGAAGCCGGCGCCTTAACGGATGACGAGCTGCTCACCCCTAGCATCGTCTGCAATGACGAATTGCTGCAGCTGGTTCATCGGCCAGACTACGTAAACGCTGTCAAAGCGCTAAACAATGAAGCCGATCCTCGCATTCGGGCGGTAACCGCCGAGCAGTATGGTCTCATGACGGAGGATACGCCTTTTTTCTCCGGCATGCACGAAGCGGCTTCCTTGATCGTGGCCGGCTCAGTAGCGGCCGCAGACGCCGTTATGAGCGGCCAGACGCTGCACGCCTTTCATCTGGCCGGCGGTCTTCATCACGCGTTCCCGGACAAAGCTTCGGGCTTCTGCGTCTATAACGACGCGGCAATCGCCATAGAGTACATCCGTGAGCGTTATGGAGCAAGAGTCTTGTATATCGATACCGACGTTCATCACGGCGACGGCGTCCAGTGGGTGTTTTACGCTGATCCCCATGTGTGCACCTACTCCATACACGAAACAGGCAAATATCTATTCCCAGGTACGGGATATGCAGCGGAGAAAGGAGCGGACAGCGGCTTCGGGACTTGCTTTAATATGCCGTTGGAACCGTTTACGGAAGACGAATCCTGGCTGGAGAGCTTCAACATTACGCTTCGCAAGGTCATTGCAACCTTTAAGCCGGATATCATCGTGAGCCAGCATGGCTGCGACGCGCATGCGTACGATCCTCTCTCTCATATTCACTGCAGCATGAATATCTATCGCGAAATTCCGGCCATTATACATGAGCTGGCGCATACGTACACAGGCGGCAAGTGGGTCGCGCTCGGCGGCGGCGGATATGACATATGGAGAGTTGTCCCACGCGCCTGGTCCATGATCTGGCTGGAAATGATCGACCACCCTCTGGCAAGCCAATTTCGCGGCCCCGACAGCCCTCTGCTGCCTCAGAGCTGGATAGCCCGCTGGAAGGACCAAAGCCCCGCTCCCCTCCCGACGGCATGGCTGGATGGCGCGGACGACATCCCTCCCGTCCCGAGGCGCGCACAGATCGTGGAGAGCAATCGCATTACGCAAGGCATCGTCACGCAGGATCTTTAAGGTTGTTCAAAAAGTCCGCTTTTGATCACGAAGTATGCCAAGAAGCGTACTCGACATCGAATATTGAATTCAGGCGAAACTTCCGGTGCTCACGTAGCTTCCACTACGCTCCGCTCCTCAGTTTCTACCTTCTTTCAATCTTCTCGGTGCTGAAAACCGAACTTTTTGAACTCCTACTTTAATTCCGCTTAACCTCATACCGGCATACTTAACAACAAAGAGCAACCAGGCGAAGCCTTAAGGGCCGCTGATTGCTCTTTTTATTGTTATATACGCTGCAGGATATCGTCAATTATGCGATAAGAGTGGTTCGAAGCCTGCACTGTAAAGTCAGCAAAATTGGCATGCGCCGAGCCGTCAGCTTTATCCGACATGGAGCGGATGACGACAAATGGAATGCCGTTCATCTCGCATACCTGCGCGACAGAGGCGCCTTCCATCTCTGCACATGCTCCCTTAAGAGACTGATGCAGCTCCTCTACCTTCTCTTTGCTTGCAATGAACTGGTCGCCGGACAATACGACTCCCGTCAGGCAGCGGCCCGGGAAAAGTCTCTCGCTCGCGCTTGCAGCTAACTCGATCAGTCCGGGATCAGCCCGAAACACCGAGTTCGGGTGGTACGGAATCTCGCCTAGTTGGTAACCCAGCGGCGAGCAATCCATATCATGCTGGATGCAAGAACTCGACACAACGATATCGCCAATGTCAAGTCTTGGATCCAGCGCGCCCGCAACTCCGGTAAATAAAACATGACTAGCTCCGGCATCCAGCAGCAGTTGCGTACAGACGGCTGCATTTACCTTGCCGACGCCCGACTTGCAATAGATGACATTTTTGCCATGAAGCTTGCCTTCGTAGTACGTAATACCGGCTTTGGTGAACGTGTCCGTTACCCGGACATGCTCATGCAGCCGTTCGATCTCTTCGGCCATTGCTCCGATGATGCCAATCTTAGATGCCGTCATTCTATTTAAATGGCTCCGACCGATTGCCGAACGATGATTTCATGCGGCAAAACGACCCTGGCATGCTCTACGTTTTCTTTTTTCATTAATTTGGTCAACAAGCGCATCGACACGGCGCCGATATCATACATAGGCTGTGCTACCGCAGTAAGCTGCGGGCGAACCATGGATGCCATTCGGCTGTTGTCAACGCTGATGACGGAAATATCGCCTGGCACTTGCAGGCCGGCATCCTGGATGCAATGAATCGCACCGATAGCCATCTCGTCCGTGGCCGAGAATATAGCTGTCGGACGCTCGCTCAGATCGATGAAATATTTCATCGCTTCTGCACCGGATTCGTATCTGTAGTTGCCAATACGAACTAATGTATCATCGTATGGCAGACCCGATGTTTCAAGCGCGCGCTTATAGCCTTGGAATCTGGCATATCCGTTGGATGGATCCTGAAGCGTGCCGCTGATCATCGCAATTCGTTTATGGCCTTTGCCTATCAGCTTCATAACGGCATCATATGCCGCCTCCTCGTGATCGATATCCACGGAAGGGATCTGGTTGTTATCATCGCTGGTGGCGCACAAAACGATCGGTACATTCGCCGTCTTGAACGCTTGCAGATGCTCGTCCGTCACCGCGCCGCCCATGAACAGCAGGCCGTCGACTTGCTTCTCCAGCAGGGTGTTGATAACGCGGATTTCCTTATCCTTCTTCTTGTCCGCGTTACACAAAATAATATTGTAATGATACATATTCGCGATATCTTCGATTCCGCGCGCTACCTCCGCGAAGATCGCATTGGAAATATCGGGAATCACGACGCCGACTGTGGTCGTCTTCTTGCTGGCCAGTCCGCGCGCAACCGCGTTGGGACGGTAGCCCAAACGTTCGATTGCTTCATATACTTTTTTTCTTGTTGCCGGCTTCACGTTAGGGTTATTGTTGACAACCCTGGAAACCGTAGCCATGGACACTCCTGCTTCTCTTGCTACATCATAAATGGTTACCGTCACGGATTCTCTCTCCATTTGTTCAGATTTGGATTACATCACTATGGTTCAACCTACATACACCATCGGGCAGACCCGACTGCAAGGTTCACGCATATGTATCGCACGCCGATTATTAACGTAATCATACGACAAAATATTACTTTTCGCAATGTGAGCGAATAAACGGCAACAAATGGACTTCGGATGAGAACAAGCCATGCGGCAGCCGTTCTGACGAAACGTTCAAGCTTATGTAAGCATCGAGCGTCGGCTAAGCTGCTGCAATCGCTTGTTCAGGTCTGTGATCCAATCCTCGTCTTCCAGCGATTGGGCCAACAGGTACAAGTCCAGCAGATTATTGATTCGATGTTGAATCAAGGCTTCCACGTCCTGAGGCTCAGGAGGTTTCTTGTTCACTTTGGCTTCGACGAGCAGATCCGCCCATTCGTTGCATTCGTTAAACAGGAAGGTTTGTTTGTCAGGCTCGGCTCCGAGCTTGGCGATCAGCCCCGTTAGATCGGGTTTCACTTCAGGAATGACTTCGCTTCTGCTGCAAGCAGTACAGGAGAAGATGGGGACATTATCGATTTCAACTTTGCCGGAATAGATCACCGTACGCAGCTTCATCGTCATGATCTCGCCGCAATGGCATGTTTTACGCAAAATGGGTCAGCTCCTTATTCATGCGGCTTAGCCGCTTACCTCACTGCTTGAGTGCAGCCTCGGGAATGTATAGAGGATTCGACCTTTTTTGCGAAAAGTCCTGCTTAATCGTCCCATGAAATTTTTACTACTTCACGACTTTTCTCCATAAGCGCTTTACAGGAGGAATAGCCACGACAACCGTCCAGCCTAACGCGCCTATACAATCGTTTCGAACGTCGGCCGCATCCATCATCCGACCACCGACCCACGACTGATGGAGCTCGTCCGTCACGCCGTATAAACCGCATAGAACGACAATGAACACCTTGATCAAAGGACGTTCCGCCTTGACCCCGAGCGCGTAATCGAATGTCGCAGCGAGAATGAAATAAGCAACGAAGTGTCCCCAATTAAAGTCCGTCATCCAGGGGAACCATCGTTGGAAGAAAGGCAGCACCGTGTTCAACTCATCGCCGGTCCTGGACGATAATGCAAAGATGACGGCCATCCATACAACGGCTGGCAGCCATCGGATAAGTTGGCGCATGCGCCGCGAAGAGCTGCTTGTTACGGTTTGATTCATATCTGCTCCTTGGATACAATAGGAATGAATAACTTATTGTCAACTGGTATCTATCATCGAAGGGAGAGGTAATTATGTCGTTGAATAATCAAACGGTCATCTGTCTGCTCGATGACGAATTCGAGGATTTGGAATTATGGTATCCCGTCTACCGCGTGCGCGAAGCCGGGGCGACTGTTCTGTATGCCGGCCCCGAAAAAGGTAAGAAGCACATTGGCAAATATGGCGTCCCCGCTGTCGCCGACTTGTCTTTTGACGAAGTGAACGCGGCCGACATTGCCGGCTTGCTCGTGCCGGGCGGCTGGGCGCCGGACAAGCTCCGGCGGTACCCCAAAGTGCTAAGCCTCGTGCAGGAGCTAAATGCGGTGGACAAGCCGATCGGCCAAATCTGCCATGCGGGATGGGTGCTCATCTCTGCGAAAATTCTGGAAGGCCGCAAAGTGACCTCGACCCCAGGTATCCGCGATGATTTGGAAAACGCCGGAGCTGCTTGGTTTGACGAAGCTGTGGTGGTCGACGGCAATCTTATCTCCGCGCGCCGTCCGCCCGATCTGCCTCCATACGCCAAAGCGTTCGTGGACGCGCTCCAGCAGCGAATGGGTTAACCGTTCGCCGTCTGCTCGTCCTTGAGCTCCATAAACGCCTCCAGCTTGCCGATAATTTCCGAACTCGTCCGGCATTGCTGGAGGTTCCTCCACACTTCCCTGCATTCATCCTGCCTTGTCGAGAGCAAGCGTTCCTTGATGGGCAAGATAGAATGCGCCGACATGCTGAGCCCGTCGACATCCAGGCTGAGCCAGATCGGGAGCGCCCTCATATCTCCGGCAAGCTCTCCGCATACGCCTACCTTGATGCCCCGTTCCTTGGCCGCCTCCACCGTCGTTTTAATCATTCGCAGCAGAGCCGGGTGGAACGGATCATAAAGATGCGATATTTCTTCGTTCATTCGATCGACCGCCAGCGTGAATTGAAGCAGATCGTTTGTACCGATGCTAAAGAAATCCACCTCTTGCGCGAGCAAGTCGGCAATGATAACAGCTGCCGGCACCTCGATCATGACGCCGATTGGGATATTGCGGTCGTATGGAATGCCCTCCGCATCCAGTTCTCTCATCGCTTCGGCAAGCACGACGTTAGCCGCACGGATTTCATCCACAGAGGTCACGAGCGGATACATCACTTTGACGGCACCATGGATGCTGGCCCGCAGAATCGCCCGAAGCTGCGTCTTGAACAAATCCTTGCGATCCAGTGAGATCCGGATTGCCCGATAACCCAGGAAAGGATTGTCTTCCTCCGGAATCTCGAAGTAATCCAATTGTTTGTCTCCGCCGATATCCAGCGTTCGAATGACAAGCGGTTCACCGCCGAGCCGTTCCGCTACGCTACGGTATACCTCATATTGCTCCTCTTCTTTAGGGAAGCGGCTTCGGTCCATGTAGAGAAACTCGGTACGGAACAAACCTACGCCCGTCGCTCCTCCCGCAAGCGCAATCTCCAGCTCCTTAAGCGAGCTGATATTCGCCTCTAACCGCAAAAACTTGCCATCAGGCGTCTCCGCGTTGCATTCCGCAAAGTGCTGCAGCTTCCGCTTGGCCTCCGTCTGGCGATCGTGCAACTCGTTGTACAGACTGATAATATCTTCCTTTGGATCAATATAGACGGTTCCGTCGCTGCCATCGATAATGAGGGTCTGCCCCGTTACGATCGGCTCTGTCAAACTGGCTTCCACCCCTACTACAAGCGGTACGCCAAGCGCTCTCGCCATAATGGAGGAATGAGAAGTTATGCTGCCTGCCAATGTGACAATGCCCAGCACATGATCCGGATTAATGTGGGCCAGCTGCGACGGCGACAGCTCCTTGGCAATAAGGATAAACGGCTGGGTATCCGAAGGCAGCGTTACTTCGGGTACGCCAAGCAGATGCTTGAGCAGCCGGTTGCCTACATCCTTGATATCGAGTGCCCGCTCCTTCATATAGTCGTCGTCGAGCAGATCGAACATGGTTACGAAGTGATCGATGGCCTCCTTGACTGCTACTTCGGCCGCCTTGTATTGGCGTTGGATGATGCCTTGAATTTCATTCATGAATACGGGATCGTCGAGAATGGCGAGATGCGCGTCGAAGATTTGACTTTCATCCGAGCCGACGACTTCCCTCAGTTCGTCCTTAATCTGTTGAATCTCGAACTTGGAAGTCCGAATCCCCTCGTACACCCGCTCGAATTCTCTGGCGAAATCCGCGACATCGACCTTGTTGTCCGGTACCTCCCACTCCCAGTTGGGGAGTACGAAAGACTTGCCGATTGCGATGCCCATTGAAGCGCCAATCCCTTGAATCATGTTCGTTCCCCTCCACCATTGCTCTCTTTAAGTACGACTGACATAACCGAAGACTGTCCCTTCTTCACCGCCTTAAACGGTGCGTAACGCCAGGAATGGACAATATCGGAGTTGGTAATGACCATTGGTGTAGCCAAGGACTTGCTCTCCTTACGCACCCTTTGCAGGTTGAACTTGATCAGCAGCGCGCCAGGCAGCACGGAGTCTCCTTCCTTCACGACCGCTTCGAAATAAGACTTGCCTGACAGCTTGGAAGTGTCGATGCCGATATGCAGCAGCACTTCCAAACCTTCCGGCGTACGAATGCCGATCGCATGCATTGTGGGGTAGATATGGATGACTTCTCCCTTTACGGGAGACACCAGTTCCCCCTTGTCCGGCAAAAAGGCAACGCC
This sequence comes from Paenibacillus agaridevorans, assembly GCF_003112455.1. GTDB lineage: Bacteria > Bacillota > Bacilli > Paenibacillales > Paenibacillaceae > Pristimantibacillus > Pristimantibacillus agaridevorans. Next base: position 335,248 of record NZ_BDQX01000036.1, on the reverse strand, counting down.
GTTGCCGACGAGCTTGCCAGCGAAGATAGGGTCGGGTACTTCATCAAGCGAAATCATGCGGCCTTGAACGGGCGAGTGGAATAACACTTGGGCTTGATCGCGGGTTATGGCTTTAAGCATCTCCTCGCGGATCAGCTCCGAAAACGTGCCGAACACGACCTGAACATGACCTCCGCCAAGCCGGATAACGCCTGCAGCGCCAAGATTGCGCAGCGCGTTGACGTCAATGATTTTATCGTTCGACACTTTCAGTCGCAGCCTTGTTATGCAGGATTCCATCTGCACGATATTCTGCTTGCCGCCGATCGCTTGCAAAATAAGCGGAGCGCGATAAGGAATGTCACCTGCCCATTCGTCGAGCTGCGAGCCCTCTTCGCGGCCTGGAGTAGGAATCTGGAATCTGGTAATCGCCCAGCGGAAAAGCAGATAATATACCGCGAACACAACAATGCCGATGGGAAGTATGAGCCATCCCCTCGTCGCCAAATGTTTGTTAATTAAAAAGTCGATGGCCCCCGCGGAGAAAGAGAAGCCGTGTCTGATGCCAAGCTCGTATGTCACCCACATAATACCGCCGGACAATATAGCGTGTACAACGTACAGATACGGAGCGACGAACAGGAACGCAAATTCCACAGGCTCCGTCACACCGGTCAGGAACGAGGCGAGAGCCGCATACAGGAAAGTCTTGCGAATCTTTGGCTTCAGATCTTCCCTTGCTTCGTGAATGATAGCAAAAGCGATAGCCGGCAGTGCGAACATCATCGTGGGATACAAGCCGGCCATGAAAACGCCTGCCTCGGGATCGCCGGCAAAGAAACGCGGCAGATCGCCGTATACCATCGTTCCTCCTTCCGTCTCGTAGCCCCCGATTTGGAACCAAAATACGTGGCTGACGAGGTGATGCAGGCCGAATACGACAAGAATACGGTGAATGAAGCCGTACAGAAATATGCCGAAACCTCCGCCCGAAGCGACGACGTCGCCGAGCTCCACCATCAAATGCTGAAGGGTCGGAGCAAGATTTAAAATCCCGATCGAAAAGAGCAGCGAGAGCACGCTTACAAATATCGGCACGAATCTCGGACCGCCAAAAAACTGAATGTATTCGGGCAATCGCAGATCCTTAAAGCGCTCATAGCTCACGCCGGAGACGATGCCGATCATGGCGCCAATCAGCACGGTAGGCTCAATTTCGGCGCTTGCTTCTGCTGTTATGCCCACATAGATGGCCATACCGACGAGCGAAGCGATTCCAGCCGACAAGGCGTTTCCGGTCAATCCCAACGAGATGCCCAAAGCGAATATAAAGGGCAGGTACACAAAAATAATATCGCTAGCCGCGCGCAGATGCTCCGCCATGCCGGGCAAACCGATCCAGTCCCAGGGCAATTGGCTCAAGCTAAGAAACACTGCTGCGGCAGGAAGCACAATCATGGGCAGCATAAACGCTCTGCCTAATTGCTGCAAGCTCCCTATAAACTTCATTTCGTCCTTAACCTCCTGTTGGCCGGTTGCTTCGTTTATGAGATACCCTCATGTACTGAAAATCGGTAAGTATGTCTTATTTGATGTTAAGCGCTGGCTAACTATTTGTCAAAGCCAACGCTAGCCGCATTAATTGAACGAAAAAAAGCGGGCCGAGTCGGCCCGCTTCCGTATGTTCTAAAATTGCTTCATTGTCCTGACTTGCCTTGCGGAAGCAAAATGGAATCCTCCACTTTGATGCAGCGGTCCATGACAACCTCCAGCCCTCCCGCTTCCGCGATAGCAGCAGCTTCATCACTCGCGATGCCGAGCTGGAGCCACAACGTCTTCGCTCCGATCGCCACCGCTTCCTCCGCCACCTCCGGCGTATGCTCGCTGCGGCGGAATACGTTCACGATATCGACCGGAACAGGGATATCCTTGAGGGCCGCATAGGTCGTTTGCCCAAGAATAGGACCTTTTGCCGCCGGATTGACGGGAATGATCGTATATCCCTTTGCCTGCATCGCCTCGGATACCATGTACGAGACGCGGTCCTGCTTGTCCGACAAGCCGACTACCGCGATGTTCTGGCTTGCCTGCAAGATCTCCTTCAACCGTTCTCTGGTTGGATTGCTGAATGTCATGAATCGTGCACCTCCGTCTTGGATTAAATGCGGCAGCCGGCATGCTGACAGCTGCGCCTACAATCTACTGTACCCATTCCACGTTCGCGCCAAGCGCCTTCAGGTGGTCAAAATAAATCGGATACGACTTCGCCACATGATGCGCGTCGCGGATGCGAATCGGGGAATTGGAACGCAAGCCCACGATAGTCAGCGCCATGATGACGCGATGGTCGTAATGCGCGTTGATCTCTACGCCGCCTTCCACGCCTTCCGGTCTGCCATGCACAATAATTTCCGCTTGGCGTTCTTCCACGTTGGCTCCGGCCTTGCGAAGCTCGTTCAGGTAATCCGTAATGCGGTCGCATTCTTTGTAGCGCAAATTCTCGACGTTGTAGAACCGGGAAGTGCCCTCGGCAAATACCGCCGCCGCAACCATTGCCAGCACGGCATCCGTCGCGTGGTCTCCGTCGAATTCCACGGCTTTCAGCTTGCCGTTCCCCTTTACTCGGACGATATCGTTCTCGTGAGTCAGCGGCGCTTCCATCATACGCAGCACGTCGACAACGGCGCGTTCGCCTTGTTTGCTGTTTTCCACGAGACGATGAACGACGATGTCCGATTCCGTAACGGCTGCTGCCGCCAAAATGGCTGCGGAACCCGGATAATCGCCTTGCACGGAATACGTCTTGGCCGCATACTTCTGTCCCCCGGGAACGCGGAAGCGCATGTAATCCTCATCGGCATGAATGACGATGCCCGCCTGCTCCAGCACCTCCAAGGTCTGTCCTACGACGACCTTGGACTTCAGGTCGTGCAGCACTTCAATCTCGCTGTCCTCTTCCAGCAGTGGAGTGAGGAACAACAGCGCGCTGAGGAATTGGGAGCTGATGTTGCCTGATACTTGAATATGGCCGCCTTTCGGTTGTCCGCCTTGAATGCGGATCGGCAGCTTGCCCTCGCGGTGCTCGATCTTTACGCCCATCGCCGTCAATGACTCGATAAGGTCGTCATGCGGACGTTTGCCCAGCGAATCGGGGTAACGGTTTATGAACGTGACATCCGGGCATAACGAAGCAATCGCCATCAAGAAACGCAGGACGGCGCCGGCATTGCCCACATCCAGTTGTTCCACAGGCTTGGGATTGCGGCCGAAGCCCGTAATCACAATTTTCTCGTCGTCTTCTTCGACGATCGCGCCAAGATCGCGGATGCAGCGGCGCATGGCGTCGCTGTCTTCGCTGTGAGCCGGATAGTAGATCGTGCTTGTGCCTTCTGCAAGAGCAGCGACCAGCAGGTAGCGAGTCGTATAGTTTTTGGAGGAAAGCGCTTGAATTTCTCCCGCTAGACGGGGAGTCGGTGTTACGATAACATCCATCGGTTAAGTCTCCTTTGCCATTCCATTATTCGGTTGCATCGCCAGAGCCGCTTGAAGGACCAGGGGCGTTCCACTCGTTCTTGCATGCAATAATTCTCTCCGCCACATCCTGAACGGACAGGCCCGTTGTATCAATGGCAAGATGGGCGAAGTCGTAAGCGCCGCGGCGTTGTTCCAGCAGCTTGTATACCCGCTCGCGGGCATCGCCTTGCAGGAGGGGACGCTCCTCGTCCTTCGAGACGCGGGCGATAATGCTCTCGGCATCCGCCATTAAAGCAACGACGAGGCTCTTCTCCAGCATGATGCTTCTATTGGATTCGCGCAGCACGGCTCCGCCGCCTGTCGCGATAATTCCCGGTTGTTCCTTGTTAAGCAGATCGGCAATGGCTTCCGATTCCAGATCCCGGAACCGGCCTTCTCCATCGGTGGCGAATATATCCGATATGCTTTTTCCTGCGCGTTTTACAATCTCCTCGTCACTGTCGAGCCTCGCCCAGCCGAGTCTCGCCGACAGCTCGCGGCTGACGCTGGACTTGCCCGTTCCCATAAATCCGACCAGCACGAGCTTGTTCACTTCCATCTGAGCAATCATCCTTTGCCGTGTTTCTCTCGAAAGCAATTCTTCCATATCATATCATTTTTTTGCAGATTCGGTGTATAAAAAAGTTGGATTAGCCGTATGTATGTTAATGATGCAAACTTTATGCCGAGGAGTGATCCCATGATGAACAGTCCCACCCGTCCCATACACCCGACGGAGCTGCGAATCCGTACCATCCTGAGCCCGGAACACCCGCTCTGCCGCGACGATGTTGTATGGATGCTAGGTTACATTAAAAAAAAGGTGGCTGACGAAGATCCCGCATTCATGGATCTGTCGCAGCCACGTCTCATGAAAAACTTTTTATACTTCGCCGAAGCGGCCATGGCGCTCATCCAGCGCAGGCACTGCAGCGACCAGGAGGCGGACCGCCTGCGCGATTGGCTGCGCGAAGCGTCCCATGGCCTGGCCTGACAGCGCTAGCGATTAGGATTGAAGCCAGTTGAAGTGGAACGAACCTTCCTTGTCCACGCGCTTGAACGTATGGGCGCCAAAGTAATCGCGTTGCGCTTGCAGCAGGTTCGCCGGCAGACGCTCCGTGCGGTAGCTGTCGAAATAAGCCAGCGCGCTGGAGAATGCCGGTACCGGCACGCCGTTTGTTACGGCGGAAGTAATCACTTCGCGCCATGCGCCTTGGTACGACTCCACGATTTCTTTGAAGTAAGGATCAAGCAGCAGGTTGCGAAGACCCGGATCGCGGTCGTAAGCGTCCGTGATGTTCTGCAGGAAACGCGCACGGATGATGCAGCCGCCGCGGAAGATTTTTGCGATGTCGCCGTAGCGAAGATCCCAGCCGTATTCGTCTGAAGCGGCGCGCATTTGCGCGAAGCCTTGCGCGTAAGAGCAGATTTTGCTCGCGAACAGCGCCTTGCGTACAGCTTCGATAAATGCCGCTTTATCGCCCTGGAACGGAGCTTTTGCAGGACCGCTCAGCACTTTGCTTGCCGCTACGCGTTCTTCTTTCATAGCCGACAGGAAGCGGGTAAATACGGATTCCGTAATGATGGACAACGGTACGCCAAGGTCCAGGGAGCTTTGGCTTGTCCACTTGCCCGTACCCTTTTGGCCGGCGGAGTCCAAAATAACGTCAACCATCGGTTTGCCCGTTTCCGGATCGTATTTGGAGAAGATATCGCGCGTAATCTCGATCAGGTAGCTGTCGAGCTCGCCTTTGTTCCACTCGGTGAAGATTTCGTGCAGTTCTTCCGTGCTGACGTCAAGCACGTTTTTAAGCAAGTCGTAAGCTTCGCAGATAAGCTGCATGTCGCCGTATTCGATGCCGTTGTGAACCATCTTTACGTAATGGCCGGCGCCGTCCGGGCCGATGTAAGTACAGCAAGCGTCTTCGCCTACTTTAGCTGCAATAGCCGTCAGTATCGGCTCAACAAGCTCGTAAGCGGATTTCTGGCCGCCCGGCATGATGGATGGGCCTTTCAGCGCGCCTTCTTCGCCGCCGGATACGCCAGTGCCAATAAAACGGAAGCCTTTTGCTTCAAGCTCTTTGCTGCGGCGCTGCGTGTCGGGGAAATAAGCGTTGCCGCCGTCAATGATAATGTCGCCTTGATCCAAATGCGGCACAAGGGAGTCGATTGTTGCGTCCGTACCCGCTCCGGCTTGCACCATGATGAGGATTTTGCGAGGCACTTCAAGAGAAGCGACGAATTCTTCGATCGTGTAGGTTGGAACCAGGTTTTTGCCTGCGGATTCGCTGATAAGTTCGTCCGTTTTCTCCCGCGAGCGGTTGAACACGGAGACGGTGAATCCTCTGCTCTCGATATTGAGGGCAAGGTTTCTGCCCATAACGGCCATGCCGATAACGCCGATTTGCTGCTTAGACATGAGTTTCTTCCATCCTTTTCCAATATATTTTTAAGAGGTTGTTCAAAAAGTTCGCTTCCCATTACGAAGTAATCCTAGAAGCGTACTCGACGTCGAATATTGAATGCAGCCGAACCTTCCGGTGCTCACGTAGCTTCCACTACGCTCCGCTCCTCAGGTCCTAGCTTCATCCAATCTTCTCGGTACTGATAACCGAACTTTTTGAACTTGCACTTAAAGTCTTACAATAGCTTTATTCTACTCTTTTTACATCCGGAAGAAAACCTGATTGGCCGTCCTCATCCATAAGAATAACCGAGAGCAAGGTTGCGTTATTCTTATAGCAAAAAACGACCCTGCGCGCCGCACCGTTCCGGGCGACTGCATGATCGTTTCTTTAAAGCTTAAGATTTACTCTTCTCGCCATTCCCTCACAACTCTAGCTGCAGCATCTCCGAACGAAGCGCAACCAACCTTTCCTTAGATTCTGCAACCGCTTCCTCATTATGAGCCTCAAGCGCTTCGTGCAGCACCAGCAGCTCATAATCAAGCTCGAACCTCAGCACCGCCGCACGCTCTTCTGCGCGCTTCGATTGGAACGCCTTGATCATTTCCTCTATTGTCACGAAAGGTTTCTTTTGATAGATAATCCGATGCTCCATGCCTGACACCTCCACAAGTCGTATGATTTCGCCGAACATAATGTTCTCGATTACGATTTGCCGATCCTTGATTCGTTTAACGACTGCATGACCCCGTGTATCGTTAATCAATTTCTCCAGAAGCTCCGACAGTTTTTCGTCTTTGATCACATAATCGCCTACAATTTTGTAACGGGTGTTCATTCGGTGGAACTGAAGCTTCACGAGCTTCCTGCCGGTCCGAATGGAAACGAGGAACTGCCCTTCCGTCTCGCTCCAGTATAAGGAATAACCTTCCTGAATGAGATCCCGGATGAGATTTTGGATTTGCCGGCGTTCGAATCGCAGCTCCAGATTACAATATTCGACTTCGTAGCTCTTATTCACGGCAATCCCTCCCTTAACCAAGTGTTATTTGACGAAATGTTCTGACAATTTGTTCTTACCACTATCTTATACTTCATCTTATGTTCTGGCAACTTGGATTATTGACTAATTTTTAAGTCTGGGTTGCCCATTCTTCAATGCTGCCGGTTCTCCCCTCTCTCGCACCCTAGCTGTACCTATTCAGATAGGCATTTCCAATGAATTATGTTATAATCATTCTAAAATAATAAAGTTTCTCATCCATATCCCATTATAATGTTAGTAAGGAGAATACGCGAAATGACAATTACATCTGCCGACCATAAAAATACCGCTCACGCTCCGCTGGAAGGCTTCGCTGCCGCCGACTTTGACGTTTTTCAATTGGAAGGTCTCGAAGCTCGCATGAATGGCATACAGACTCTCATTCAGCCCAAATTCCGCGCCTTTGGCGAGCAAATCGTGGACGAGATTTCCCGGCTAGCGGGACGCGAGATGTACCTCCATATCGCAAAACACGCGAGAAGGACGGTGAACGCCCCCAAGGATACCTGGCTGTCGATCTGCGACAACAAGCGCGGCTACAAGTCTCATCCCCACTTCCAGCTCGGCCTGTTCGACGACCATGTCTTTATCTGGCTCGCCCTGATCTATGAGGTGCCCAACAAAAAAGCGATCGCATCCGCCTTTCTGGATCAGCTCGACGACGTTATCGAGACCGTCCCGTCTGACTTCATGATGTCGCTTGACCATATGAAGAAGGAAGCACAGGAAGTCGGAGAAATGGACGAAGCAGCCTGGAAGACGGCGCTCGTAAGATTTCGGGACGTTGGCAAAGCAGAGCTGCTTGTCGGCCGCCATCTCTCGGCGGACGATCCTGTGCTGCAGGATGGCGAAAAGCTGCTGCGATACGCTCTTAGCACCTACGAAACACTGCTTCCGTTGTATGAGCTGGCTTGCAACCGATCGCGATAAAACGAACCTCCTATTGAGTTCCGCGGGGCACATCGTATGCAGAGCAGACGAGCAAGCCGGAGAAACCAGCGCGCATGTGCTGATTTCTCCGGCTTGTTCTGTTTTTACTCAAGGTTAATTACAAGGGTTGCAGCATCAAACTTCCGTTCCCGCTGCCGCTTCCTTCATTAACGAATCGTTAGTTGCCTTTCGTTCCTTCCTCGATTTGCGGAAGAACAGCAGCTCGTATACACAAGGCACAATGATTAACGTCAGCAGAGTCGCTGCCGCCAAGCCGCCGATGACGACGATCGCCAGACTTTGGGATACGATGCTCCCGGATTCATGCGAGCCGAATACGAGAGGCAGCATCGCGCAGATCGTCGCAAGCGCCGTCATGATGATCGGCCTCATTCTTGTCGAGGCTGCTTCTAGCAAAGCATCGCGGATCGTCATGGATTGCTCGTTTTGCTTGACTCTGTCGATGAGCACGATGGCGTTCGTTACCACGATGCCAATTAGCATCAACGCTCCGAACATGGCTGTGAAGTCCGGCGTAACGCCGGAGACTAGAAGCCCTGTGACCGCACCGATCGCGGCTAGCGGCAAGGAGATCATGATCGCAAGTGGAGCCCGCAGCGTTTTGAATGTTAGAACCATGATCAGATAGACGAGACCAATTGAGATAAGAGCCGTCATGCCGAGGTCCGCGAAGTCGCCGGCCTGATCCGCGGAAGCGCCGCCTACCGAGAACTCCACGCCTTCTGGAAGCTGCAAGGCATCTGCCGCCTTGGAAATTTCGGTTCCTACCACAGACAGCTTCGCTGGATCTACGCTAGCGGTCACCCGCAAATAGGGTTTGCCTTCCTTATGGTAATACAAGGTGGGTTCTTCCGTCCGAATTAACGTAGCCACCGTAGAGACAGGAACCGCCCCTGCTTCCGTCATAACGGTAAGAGACCCAAGCTCGCTCTCCGACTGCGGATCGACGACAGGCTGCAGCCATACCGGCGTCTCGCTCGTATTCAACGATATGGAGCCGATAGGGACGGGATTCAACGCGAGCTGAAGCTGCTGGGCTATCTCTTCGCCGCGAGCCAGCTCCGGCTTGACCTGGAACGAATAGACCGGCTTCAGATCCTCCTGACTGCTCTCCACCTTCTCTACGCCTTCAATTTTCGCCAGAGCCTCCTCCAGCATGCCCGCCGCCTCGGCGAGTTTCGCCTCTTCGCCCGTCACGTCGACGAACACCGTCGTAGAGCCTCCGCCCATCATCAAATCCGTCGCGCCCGCCAGCAGTTCGGCATCCGGATATTCGCCGCCCTGAGCCCGAAGGGCATCAAGCGTCTTCTCCGCGTCGGCTCCTTTCTTCATGCCCACCAGATAAGAGATTAACGTAGGAGACGACACGGCTCCGAACTGGGCGTCATCAGAGCTGTTGCCGACGGACATCATTGTCCATTCCACATCGGCCCGCTCAACCAGATAGCTCTCCAGCTTCGTTCCGCCCGCCAGCACCTCATTCTCCGGCGTGTCGTTAGGATACTCCAACGTTACGCTTAAATTCTCCGCGCTGGAGGAATCCAACGCGGCTTTCGGCATGGTGACGTATGCGCCAACCGACCCGGCCAGCAGAACCACCGCCAGCGTTAGCGGTATCCACTTACGCTGCAAATTCCATGCCAGGAACTTCGCGAAGCGAGGCGCTCCTCCGTGCTCCTTCTCCTTCGTGCCTTTCAGCAGCCATGCACTAAGCAGTGGCACGACGGTCAAAGCGACAAGCAGAGAGGCGAGCAGCGAGTATGTCACCGTCAAAGCGAACGGCAGCAGGAACGCCTGCAACGAACCGCGTAGCAGCCCCATAGGCAGAAACACCGCTACCGTTACGATCGTCGAAGATGTAATCGCAGACGCGACTTCCCTTGTCGCGTCTGTTATAAGCGAGACGGAGAAGGCCTCCTTCTGCAACCTGCGGTATATATTCTCGATGACGACGATGCTGTCGTCCACGAGCCGTCCGACGGCAACCGCTACGCCACCGAGCGTAATAATGTTCAGCGAAACACCAGACAGCTGCAGCAAATAAAGTGTGATGCCGAGCGAAAGCGGAATAGATACGATCGTTACGATCGTCGCTCTGAAGTTGCGCATAAACAACAAGATGACAATAGTAGCGAACAAAGCGCCAAGCAGTACTTCGCGCAGCATGCTGTTAACGGAATGCTCCACGGATTCCGCGCTGCTTAGCAGTACCGAAACGTTTACGCCGCCGCCCTCCGCGCCAAGCTCTTCGACCTTCGCTTGTATGGACTTGCCGACCGACACCGCATTGGCATCGGCTGCCTTCGAGATGGTCAGCAAAACGGCGTCCTTGCCGTTCATGCGGCTGACATTCTCCTTCTCATTCGCCAGCGTCACCTCGGCGACATCCCCAAGCTCGACTCCGGGTAGAACGGTCAGACGCTTTAGCGTCTCCAGCGTGCCGATCGTTTCCGTAACGTTGAGACTGACGGCTTGACCGTCAATGCTTCTCTCACCAACCGACGCCTGTGCGCCTCTGCCCTGCAGCACTCCCATTAATGTCTGTACTGGAATGTCTGCATCTGCGAGCTTGTCAGCGTCCGGCTGAATGTGGATAACCGCCTTAGCTCCGCCCGATACGGATATTTGACCGGCTCCTTCGATGCCTTGCAGCTCGTTTTTAATGGCGGTCAGCCGCTCTTCGCGCTCTTGGCCGCTTACGCTCTCATCAAACGTAACCGTGACCCAGGAGATCGGAATCATCGATGTATGGAATTGGATGACAAACGGCGGCATCACATTGCCTGGCAGCGGAACGGCTGCTACCGCGCGCTCCACCTCCGCTTTCGCTTCCTTCATGTTCGTGGAAGAATCGAAGTTAAGACTGATCTGCGAGTATCCTTCCCCGGAAGTGGAGAACAACGACGTCTTGCCTTTCGTGAACATAACCGCCTGCTCAAGCGGCTCCGTGACGCGCTCTTCCATCGTCTTTGCATTGACGCCTTGCCCGATGGACGTAATCATAACCTGCGGATTATCCGCCGCAGGCAGGAACTCCATCGGCAGCCTTAAGTAACTGATAACTCCTACCGCCAGCGCCATGACGACCAATAACCCGATTGCCGCCTTATTGCGGAACGACCAACCTGTAATACTGCTCATGCTTTCCAATCTGCTCCTTTTCCGAAACCGGTTTTGTTTGTTTTGTCTTTACCATCATACGGGTAAGGAAAAACTTGCAAAAACGTCTCCAGACGGTATTATTGCCACGCCGTTAGCCGGAGGCAAAACAGGACTTTGGTCGGGGATACGCCTTGTTCGCGATGAAAACAGATCGGTGTCATCGACTTAACTCCGCGGAAGAAGCTCCTTCGAGGGAAATAGATCGGTGGCATCGACTTAACTCCGCGGAAGCAGCATCCTTCGAGGAAAATAGATCGATGCCACCGACTTAAATCAGCAAATGCAGCACTTTCGAGGATAATAGATCGGTGGCACCGACTTAACTCAGCGAATGCAGCACTTTCGAGGGAAATAGGTCGATGCCATTGGGGCCGGGGGGCGAACGGATTATTTTAGCGAAAACATCCGCTTTATTGGGCTAGGTCAGGGGCCGAACAGGCAAGCAACTTGGGTGAATGAAGTTTTATGTTTCATTGGGGTTACTCGAGTCAGACATGCGGCATACGAATCATAGTTTTAAAGCTCATTGGCTACTCGAACCAGCCATGCGGCAAATGAAACACAGTTTTATGCTTCATCAAAGACGCAAACATTCCCGTTAAGATCTGTTCGATTTTCTAACCGTTTTTATCTGCACATGAACAACTTGCTTACTTTCCCCAAGTCTTAAGTTTGCATAATTTCTTAAACTAAAAAAAAGCCCCCCATCGAGATGGGGAGCCAGTCTGTCATGCTCAAGGTGAAACGCATTGCCCCCTCTTTTGGCGGGTGCAGCGCGTTACACTCCGAGAAATATCGAGATAGTATGACGTGTTGTTTTCCTAATGTTTTAAAATAACGGTCTATCCTTCTGCCGATACGGTTCGCTCCTGTTCGTCCAATTGACGGAAACGGAATACGAACAGAAGAGCGGCAATGCATAGAACGCCTCCGATCAAATAAGGCAGACCTTCGCCAATCGTGAAAATAAACGATCCTAACAGAGGGCCCGCGATTCGTCCCAGACTATCCATCGACGAGCTTAACCCCGATGCAACGCCTTGTCCTACCTTCGTCTTCTGGGTAATGAGCGACGTTACGCAAGGACGGATCAGTGCGTTGCCGACTCCGAACACCGCGAGCGACAGAATCGCCCAAGTCAGCGAGTGCGCGAACAGCAGCAAAAAGAATCCTGCGGCCGAGATGATTAAGCCGATCACAATATAACGCGGCTCCTCGCCTTTCTTAATCCGCCTTCTAACGATGCCCCCTTGAACGAGCGCGCCGACGATGCCGCAAACGAAGAAGAGCAAGCCAACCTCAAGCGGCGTTACGTCGAACCGGCTCATCCCGAAAAATTGCAGTGTCGCTTCCATGCCCGCAAGCGTGAATGTCACGAAGAAGGCAAGCACGTACAGATGTTTGAGCGGTCCCTGGAATGCCGTCCACCGCGAAGTTCGCTTCTCGGCTGGTTTCTTGCGCTGCTCGGGTGTCAACGATTCGTTTAGCTTGAGCAGCGCGAGCACGAAAGTTAAGAGCGCCAAGCCGGCTGCCGCGAAAAACGGCGTTTCGTGCGAGACGACGCTGAGCAGCCCCCCGAAGCCTGGGCCGATCGTGAAGCCGAGACCGATCGACATGCCGACGAGCCCCATGCCCTTAGTTCGCTGCTCCGGAGGAGTAATGTCCGCCACATAGGCGACGATGACAGACGCGACAGCGCCCGAGAACAAGCCGCCGATCGCCCGGGAAGCGTACATAAGCGCGAGATTGCCCGAAGCGAGACCGAACAAGAGAAAGCTCGCGGCGAATCCAAGCAGACCGATCAAAATGATGGGCCGGCGACCGATCCGGTCCGACCAATTGCCCCAAAGCGGCGACAATATAAAGGATACCGCCGAGTATAACGCCAGCATCCAGCCCGTGTGAAGCTCCGCGTTCTCCGGGTCGGCATCCTGTATAATTTCCGGCATAACCGGGATGATAATGCCGAAGCCGATAAAAGTAATCATCAATATTCCCATTACAATGAGCAAACGCTTATCCTTCATGCCGTTAATCCCTCCACCATACTATCGTACCATAAGTAGGAACGGTGCAAGTATGAACAATTTTGTAACAAATACGATAAATCCCGCGCCTGGAGCGCCTTCTACAGATAATCTTTACTTGCAAAACCGCTTGTTTTTGTTATACTCAACTTTGTTTGTACATCTGATGAAAGGCAGGGATACGGCGATGGATCATAATAAAACCCCGCTCTTCACTGCGCTACGCGAACATGCGGCGCATAATCCCGTTCAATTCCACATTCCAGGTCACAAAAAAGGCGTCGGAAGCGACTCCGAATTCCGCGAATTTATCGGCGACAATGCGTTGTCGATCGATCTTATCAATATAGCTCCGTTGGATGACTTGCATCAACCGACAGGCGTCATTGAAGAATCTCAGAAACTTGCGGCGGATGCATTCGGCTCTGACTTTACTTACTTTTCCGTGCAGGGCACTAGCGGCGCGATTATCACGATGATTATGTCTGTCTGCTCCCCCGGCGACAAAATCATCGTGCCTCGCAACGTGCACAAGTCGATTATGGCTGCTATTATTTTCGCCGGCGCGAGACCTGTATTTATTTCGCCTGCACGCGACAGCACGCTTGGCATCGACCATGGCATCACGACCCGTTCCGTTCGCCGTGCATTGGAGCGTCATCCCGACGCCAAGGCCGTGCTCGTTATCAATCCGACTTACTTCGGCATCTGCGCCAACTTAAAGGAAATCGTCGATCTGGTTCATAGCTACGATATTCCGGTACTGGTAGACGAAGCTCATGGCGTGCTCATTCATTTCCACGACAAGCTGCCGATGTCGGCCATGCAGGCCGGAGCGGATATGGCAGCAACAAGCGTGCACAAGCTCGGCGGCTCCATGACGCAAAGCTCCGTGCTTAACATTCGCAAGGGACGCGTAAATCCGCAGCGTGTTCAGACGATCATCAGCATGCTGACAACGACGTCCACATCCTATATTCTGCTGGCTTCGCTCGATACATCACGCCGCAATCTGGCCTTGAACGGCCGCGAAATCGCTGAGCGTGTCATCGAGCTGGCACAGGACGCTCGACGCCAAATTAACGAAATACCAGGTCTGTACAGCTTCGGCGAGGAAATACTTGGCGGTGAGGCGACTTACGACTACGATCCGACCAAGGTCTCGATTCATGTGCGCCATCTCGGCGTAACAGGTTACGACGTCGAAAATTGGCTTCGCGACAACTATAATCTGGAGATCGAGCTTAGCGATATGTATAACATTCTTTGCCTAGTTACGCCTGGAGATACGTCGGAATCCGTAGCGAAGCTTATTCAAGCGCTTCGGGGCTTATCCGATGCGTTTCATGCAGGGGCCGAAGCACGAGAGTTAGTCGTTAAGATTCCTGAGATTCCTCAGCTTTCTCTTACTCCGCGCGATGCCTTTTATGCAGAAACGGAGGTCATTCCTTTCAAGGAGTCTGCAGGACGTATCATTGCCGAGTTTATCTATGTCTATCCGCCAGGTATTCCGATCCTGCTGCCGGGAGAGGTTATCTCGCAAGCGAACATCGATTATATTGTCGATCATGTTGAGGTAGGCTTGCCCGTCAAGGGTCCCGAGGATCGAAGCATCCAGTACGTGAAAGTAATCGTCGAAGAAACCGCCATCTCTTAATAAACCATATTTATTGTCAAGGTTTCCAGCTCATGCTATGATGCCCTTAGAGGTGATGATAGATGAGTCAGAGTGCTTACATCAAGCTAGTGGAAGGCTCAACCGCTCAAGACATTACGCTTCAAGACATTCGGGATACGTTGGCGCATTATGTGAGTCAGACTGCTTTAACCGGCCAACAACTCGGTTGGGACTACGCAAGCGCCGCCTTCCCGTACACGGAAGAATCCGCCGGAGACGACCGATGGTTCTACCTTAAAGGAACGGCCAGACCTTATAAGTACATGATTCTGGGAACTTCGGTGACGACGAGTGTCGCCGGCTCAGACGTCAACTGTATTCAGGTCGTGTTGCCGGAAGGCTCTACACACGGCGACAAGGCCAAAGGCAACGAGCTATGCAAGTATATGGCCAAGAAGCTGAAAGCAGAGCTCACGATGTTTAACGGCAGAACGATTTATTACAATCCACGCAAATAAAACGATAACGGGCTGCACAGTCAGGTTCAATACCCGGCTGCGCAGCCCGTTTAATTATTACTGCATCCTTATTCTTCGTTCTCGGTACGCGCAATCTCTTCGTAGATCGCCGTTACGCGCTCCCACTCCGCATCATCTTCGATGCCGACCAGAAATGCTTCGTCGTTCTCTTCTTCAATGCGGAATATAACGCCGTCCAGCTCCGGATCTTGACGATCCAGCAAAACTGCGTACGCATTGTTCTCGGATTCGAACGTATATACCATGACCATCTCGCGTTCTTCGCCTTCGTCATTGGTCACAATGAACACATGCTCTTCGTGTTCGTGATCGTGATCATGACCGCAGCCGCAATCCGGTCCGTGCTGATGCTCGCTCATGTTTGCAACCCCGCTTCCGTTAATTAATCATACCTGCCTATCGTAACATGTTCGTATATCGCGGGTCAAACGAAAGAAGCCCCTCCATGGAGGGACCTCATGATAATTAATGCAGTTAACCTTTGGATGAGGAAGTGATGAGCTTCTCCGATACGACTACCCAATCTTCCGAGTTCGACAGACGCATATAGAATCGTACTTTATATTTGCCCGTGGCGTCGAACTTGTAATCGAATTCATCTGTGATGAACCAGAAGGAATCGTTGTTGTTCGTCACATTCTCGCTTTGAATAAACCGCTCCTTGCCAGACGGATCCTCAATCGTTACCTTTACGGAAGCAAGATCTGTCTTCACATTGTCAATTTGGGAGAATACTTTAATTTTGCCCTGATATCCTTTGTTCACGCCGCCGAACGGCTGACTGCCATTGTACAGAAACATATGGACGTTCGGCTTGTAAAGAATCGCCCGCTTATTGTTATCGTCCCATCGGACGATGGCTCCCATCGCTTCCGCAATCTGGCGCAGCGGCAAATACGTCTTTCCTTCCAATAATACGCCGCCCTCATCCTGCTCTGTGCCATTGATCATGACGCGTACCTTCTGGGTAGTGGCGTCCGCGAATATCATGGTGCCGCCCCATATGGACAGCAACGTCAGCATTATCGCAATTTTCCTGAACTTCATCGCTGCATAAACCCCCATCCGCCTATTCTGGATGTAAATTTATACTCTTGCTGTCCAACAAAGTTGCGCTCATTTTTTATCATTTTTTCGTCAAAATCATAAATATGATCCATTGTCAAATGCTGTTGAATACTGCGCTTGCCTGGGAAATACAATCAAAGAGTATTACCCGTATGTTCTGGTCAGGATGCACGGCACCCCTTTGCCCACTGCACCAGGCTCTTGCATACGCGCCAAGTAGTTCATCCCTTTGGCGCAAGGCGTCTTGCATACTCTGCAGCTCTCCGACAACACCAGCTTATAATGAACCTGTTTGTGGTCGCTTGCCACCTTTTTTTTCTTCACGCTTTTTCCTTTGCCGCCTTTGCTCATCCTGACCATCCTCTCCCTTTAGGTCCAGCTTCAACATCGTATGAATGAGGACGGAATGTTGCACCTGGAAATGGCAAGCTCTCGCAAATTTTGTTACAGTAGAGAGAGTAACGGCAAAAATAACCATACGAGCAATAGGAGTGTGAATATATGTACATAACGATGCTTGGAACAGGCAGCGCTTTCGCCAAACGATACAATAATAACAACGCTTTAATAGAGTCGGGAAATTATCGTCTGCTTGTGGATTGCGGTATAACGCTGCCTAAGGCTCTGCATGACCATGGAGTCACGTTCGCAGAGATCGATGCGGTGCTGATCAGCCATATTCATGCAGATCATGTTGGAGGACTCGAAGAGCTTGCGTTTCAAATGATGTTCAAATACGGCCGCAAGCCCCGCCTCTTTATCGAGGAGTCGCTCGCCCAACCGCTATGGGAGCATACGCTGAGAGGCGGATTAGTGCAAGGAGAGCTTAATGCCCTTGATCATTTCTTCGAGGTGCGACCGCTGACACACGGCCAAACCTACGAGCTTGCGCCGGGATTGCATGTTAAGTTAATAAAGACGGAGCATATACCTGGCAAGGACAGCTACTCTTTCCTCTTTAATGAGACATTTTTCTATACGGCAGACATGGTTTTTAATGGAGAGCTTCTAACAAATCTGGTACAAGCGGGGGTTACGACTGTCTATCATGATTGTCAGCTTGAATCGCCCGGGGTTGTTCATGCCTGCTTGGACGAGCTGCTGACGCTGCCTCGGGAAATCCAGGATCATATCTATCTCATGCATTATGGAGACGCGCTTGAGGATTACCGGGGAAAAACCGGGGCAATGCGTATTGTGGAGCAAGGCGAGAAACACAAGTTGTAGCTCAAGCCAAACAACCCCGATCCTTCATATAGAGCAGGCGATCGGGAGAAGAACTCCTTTGCACCAATTCCATAGAAGATCGGGGTCGCTCGCAAACGTTTGATCGTCAGAATTTCTGGTTATCTAGAAAAGCGGCAACTGATCCAGGTTGTTGGTTGGATCGCCATCGGCATCGCCGCGCAGATACGTTTCTCCATCCCTGCCTTTGAAAGCATTAACGCCGGAGATTCGACCAGCTTGTACTTCCTGCAAGGCCGTCGCATAGTCCAATTGACGACCCGAGGACGTTTTAAATGCCGTTAAATCACCGTCACCATTTTTCTGAACCGCTACAATCGTCTCTCTTGCATCTTCCGAAATTTGATTCTGATCCATACCTGATCACTCCTCCCGAATATTTACTAATCGGTACGGAGTTAGCTTGCCTCGACACCCTTAGGAATATTCCCAAAACTGCCGACTGCGAACAACGGAGGAGAGTCATCTCTTCTTCCTTCGAGACCTTTTGCCGGATATCAACGCGAGCAATCCTTCCTCTTCGGCTTGATTATCGTCCTCCTTCTTTGCCAGAAGAAGCGCCCATAAGGCAAGAAGATCGCCTATAACAACGACGACACCCGCAATAATCGCCAAATCATCAGATGAAATGGTCGATTTACTATTGCTTTTGCTGGTATTGGAGGAGGCTCCAGCCTCCCTTCCTCGTTTAGATTTGGCCACGACCATTCCTCCCGCCCGTCTGTAAAGGTATGATAGTAGTCTATTCAGATAGGCGGATATGGTATGGGCGAATGGATAACGAATAAGGAGCGGCAGCGATGAATCGCCGCACGCTCCTCCTGTGCTTGCTTTAATTATTTATTAAACACGAACGACTTGAGTACCTGCTATAAAATCGTGTATTCCCCGTTTATCTTCGCGAAGACCCACCATAAACCAATCCACAATCAAGGCGATTCCAAATGTAACTCCGACAATAACAGCCCATATAACATTGCGCATCAACATGTTACCGATATGCGGCGGCTCATTGTTAATGACCCTAATAATTCGAATGCTGCATATTTTTTTACCGACTGTGTAGCCATTCCAGAAGACGGGCAGTAATAAAGCATACAAGAAAGACAATACATTTGTGAAGACGGATTCTCCTGAAGAACCGCCTGTTAGAATGAGGGAAAGAACGCTTAGAGGGATCCCGATAATCAGGCCGTCCAGCAAAATAGCTCCGAACCGAATCCAGAAGCCTGCCGGATCGTTCGGCAGGGGCTGCTGATGATCCCAGTTGTTTCCCGGATTAAAATTCGTTGATGGATATGAATGGTTTTCATTCAAGTTCTTCACCTCATTATTGTTATGGGTTAAAACCAACGGGGAAAACGCTTATATTTAACTGTAATGCCCTGCTTCATCGCCCAATGGTTCAGCGCCTCCATACATTCATCCTCTTCGCCGCTGTTCTTCATTCTGAAACATAACATTGGTGGTATCATTTTTTTACCATGACGTTTGAATCCGATGATAGGACGAAAATAACCATTCGAATAAATGGCTTCCACTGCTTCGCCGTCTATTCGGCGGCCAAATAATTCTAACGATGACTGATGTATTTGTAACTGCGCAGGCTTCTTATTCATAATGATTGCGTTTAGTAAATAAGCAACAACCGCACTGAAGGCAATCAAGATGCTCACTACATAAAGAAGTAAAAGACCGCCCCATTCTGGTTCGGTAAGGATCAATAAGTAGAATTGAATGAACAGATAAAATAGAAATAGAAAGACGGGCACAACTCCCGTCAAAGGCCTAACCTCAATTGTTTTCTTCATGCCATTCCCCTTGTATCACATATCAACCCTTATCCAACAATAACCATGGATTCATTATACTTGAAATCGATGGATTGAACACTGATTATTTGACCTTATTCCCATTTCTTTCAGTGCGTTCACCCAGTCCAATTGGAATGCTTCTTCGTAAGATGTGACGAGGAGGAAATTTCCTATGCCCTATCGAAGAATCATCATTGATTTGTCGGATCGTCACTTATATTTATTGGAGGATAATACTGTCGTTCGCGGTTACCCCGTTGGCATAGGCCGAATGGTCACGAGCACGCCTGCAGGAGAATTCACGATCGTCAACAAACAGCTTAATCCTGGCGGACCGTTCGGCGCCTTCTGGATGGGACTCTCCAAGCCGCATTACGGCATTCATGGCACCAACGATCCCAGCTCCATAGGTCACCTGGTATCTCATGGCTGTATACGCATGTACAATCAAGATGTGATGGAACTTCAGTCTCTTGTTCCTGTAGGAACTCGGGTAACCATTCGGCCATAGCTTTTTTCCGGGCTAATCCGAGAAATGAAAGGGGTTCTTAACAACGCCTTTAGCGCTGTAAGAACCCCTTAATTTCAGCTATAAAAAAGGAAAAACCTATCCCGCATTGCTCACCTTCATAATATCCATGAATGGCACTCTTTCTGTTTCGCCATTTCCTTTCTCGACATGAATCAATTTTGTTCTGGAATCCAGCTTGACAATCCTTCCGACAACCGATCCCTGATTCCAAATCTCCAGTTCTACATTTTCTTTTTCTTGATGTGCCTCTACCAGGCGTTCTCCTAACTCCTCTAACACATATTCATCTCTAGTCGGCCTTTTCGGTCCTTTATCTTTTGCCATGCCTGATCACCCTTTATCATTTTTTATTTGATTGCCCAATAGTGTAATCAGTCAAATTTGTCCTGATGCCTGAAGCGCTATAAGAACCTTTTATTTTTAGATTAAAAAGCAAAAAACCCTTGATATACAAGGGTTTTTCTTTATGATCTGTAGTGGGCTCGAACCACTGACCCCTACCCTGTCAAGATAGTGCTCTCCCAGCTGAGCTAACAGATCGTATCGCAGTGACAAGATATAATATATCAAATCCGGATAAGCTAGTCAATAGTTTCTTTAAAATATTGTAATAATAATTTGTCCCTCCTCCCTGCAACCTATTGGTTAAACTTCCCGTCAATGACAATGCAGCTGCAAAAAACAAAATCAGAGGTGAAATTGATGAAAAAGAAGCCGTTGTTTATTATGGCGATCGTTGCGGTCCTGCTCTTCACGTTGGGACAATCCGTCATGGCCTTCTCCGACGTATCCAAGGATCCGAATGCAGACAAAATCAACGCATTAAAGGAACAAGGGATTCTTTCCGGATATGCGGATGGCGAATTCAAGCCGAATGGCACACTGTCTTACGCTTCTGCCATTTCCATGATTGTGAAAGGCCTGGATCTTAACCTTGATCATGTACGCTTTATTCGTATGCCACTGGCAAGCGACAATCACCCTAATCTGGAAGATGATGCTTGGTACTCCCAGGCTTTCGTTATTGCGGACTTCTACGACTTGGGCATTCCCAAAGACGTGAAAGCGACCGATAAAATTACGAAAGAGCAATACGCCCATCACCTGTTTAAAGCGATGATGACCAAAGGCGACTTCGCCTTCATCGAAATCTTCATGCTTATTAATGACGAGGCGGACATCGACTCGAAGTACATGGACAGCATACAGAAGCTGCTAATCAGCAAAATCGTATCCCTGGACGACAAACAAAACTTCCATCCTACTAAAGCAATTGCGCGTGGCGAAGCGGCAGGTTGGCTGTTCGACGGAATCCGGTTCGTGGAGGAGCAAACGCCGATCGAACCCGAGCCAGAACAACCAGCCTACGATTTCGAGCTTAGCGTCGATGCCGTTAATGCGGAAGTAAACAAGGTTACGGTTTCTGCGCAGCTGCCGCATCCAGGTTACGGCCTGCGCATTGCTTCTATCGCCTTCGAAGGCAATAAAGCGCTGATAAACGTTGAAGTTGTGCAACCGGATCCAGACAAAATGTATCCGCAAGTCATTACCGAAGCCAAAGTATCCACGTACGTGGATGCCAAGTTGAAGCCCGAACTGGCTTCTGACGCGGCCTCCTCGGCTT
Source organism: Paenibacillus agaridevorans (assembly GCF_003112455.1). Taxonomy (GTDB): domain Bacteria; phylum Bacillota; class Bacilli; order Paenibacillales; family Paenibacillaceae; genus Pristimantibacillus; species Pristimantibacillus agaridevorans. The sequence goes on along the minus strand of NZ_BDQX01000036.1, from coordinate 313,726 downwards.
CCGGCTCCACGGGAATCTCAGACGATAGCGTGAGCAGCAACCAATAAGAAAGCAAATTAACTTCTGGACAATGGTCATAAAGACTCCTGTCCGGGAGTTTTTTTGTGCGTGCCAATATTGTAGAAACTTCCGGATTCCTTTACACTAAAGAAGTAGCGCAAATAGATCGGCAAGTTGATTGTGTACGAATCTAGTCATCAAGAGAGGAGCTTAAGTTTTTTGTTGAGCAAGAACATCATTGTAATTGCGCTTCTATGTCTTCTGACAGCATGCAGCACTTCTACGGGAACTAACGTATCCCAACCGACGGAGTACGATATCGAGCTGGTGTTCCCAAGCGATAAATATCCGGAAACGGCTCTCCATATTCATGGTGCTATTGAACAAGGTTTCTCCAATATCTGCACAATCGATCGTGAAGGCGCGGAAGCTAATCGCAAGGAATCGCTTGCAGGCATTGAAACACGAACAGGTTATGACCGTGATGAATGGCCGATGGCCATGTGCAAGGAGGGCGGCAAAGGAGCCAGCGTCGCCTACATCGATGCCAGCGATAATCGCGGGGCCGGGAGCTGGGTTGGTAATCAACTGTCGGAATATGCGAATGGGACGAAGGTTTTATTCGTCGTTGATAAGCCCTCTAAGCTATTTCCCGAGCCGGAGACGGCCGAGCAATCGCAAGAACCGCAGCCTACGAAGGAAACGTATTACGCGAACTGTACGGCGGTCAAGGCAGCAGGAGCTGCTCCCCTGCATAAAGGCGACCCTGGCTATCGTCCTCAGCTTGATCGGGATGGCGACGGGGTTGCATGCGAAGGGTAACGCTACTCGCACAACAAAAAACCTCCATCATATGATGGAGGTGTCCCGTGTTCTAACTGACGTTAAAACAACTAACGCTATGTAATTCCATTAAATGCATTTGAAGTGCCGAGGACCGGGATCGAACCGGTACGGTAGTCACCTACCGCAGGATTTTAAGTCCTGTGCGTAGACATTTCACATGACTCCGGCGTATAAACCCTTGCTACATAAGGCTTCCCGGTATTTCTGCAACTTGCACCGTTCAGCTAGTCGCACAGTATTTTTAATGATAAAAGCAATACAATCACTTTTACAATACTCCAAATCCTGTGCAGTAAAGACAATGAAAAATATACCATCTCTGCCCACAGTTTGCAAGTCCTTTTCCCCTCTCCCCTGCTTTGTTCAGTAGAAAAGTATACCCTAATTTATCCTCTTTGTTTCAAAACCAAACCGCTACAATTGTCCGGTACTACCTGAACAGAATAAATTGTCATTGTACAGTTATCCCCTGATTTCTTTGAAAAAGGTTACCTTTGTTCTCTCTCTCCCTCTCCAAACAAAATGAACCGATTTTATCGGATTATTAAAGATTTTGCATTATTTTTACGCGTCTTTGTTAATCTTGCAAACTGCTTTCTTATAATGTGACTGTAACCATTTCACAACCGAAAGGAGCGGTCTACATGGAACGATTATTTACTATTAAAGAAACGATGGATATTCTACAGCTATCGTACACTACGGTTTATGGCATGTGCCATAACGGACAACTTCCAAGCTGTAAGGTTGGAGGAAGTATTAGAATCCCTCAAGAGTCATTACGTAACTTCATCCTCAATAACACTACAAGAGGTCAACAATAATGGACGATATGAAAACGTACTTAGGACGCTTGTACTCCGCCGATGAAGTAGCCAAGCTACTGAGCATTGATATGAACACCTGCTACAAGTGGCTCCGCGAGGGGCGAATTAAAGGAATGAAACTTGCTGATTCCTTGTGGCGTGTCAGAGAAGCGGATTTAAAGTTGTTTGTAGAACAAGCAATCGAGGTTGGGAGACGATAATGATGGAAAGATACTACACGGTCTCACAAATTGCTCAAAGGCTATCAGTTCACAGCCGAAGTCGCATGGTTAGTGAGGATGCAGTCTACGGTTGGGTAAGACAAGGTAAGCTTCAAGTCGAACGCATCTCAGGTAATATCAGGGGAGTAGGCAAATATCCATACTGGATTGAGGAAACACAATTAAAGGTTGTACTAGCTGACATGGGTTATGACGTTGATAGGTTCTTTCCCGATAATGAGTAGCCGCCCCGACTGGACACAAGAAAGCCCCTGCTGAGTCATGGCAGGGGTAATATGAAGGACGTGCCTATATTATAAGTATTTCATGCGCAACGATACCACCCGTTGGAACGATAGTTAAGCTGAGAGGGATTTTTTTTATCCTTCGATGACTTAATTACGTCTAACTCAGGAGATGATTCTATGAATGAAATGATTAACTGTAAGGAAGCCGCCAAGGTCGCAAGAGTCAGTCAAAGGACGATTCTTCGGGCAATAAATGCCCATGAGATTGTCGCTGTTAAGCTTGGTGAAGGAAAGACATGTTCGTACATGATAAGCCGCACATCCATTGCAGAATACATTCACAGAAGGGGGCGGAGATAGTGACTATTACTATTGACTACATTGTATTTGAACATTCCTTTACTCAAATTGCTAACAAGCTATTAACTTGTAATCGTTTGAGCAAATATCACAGACTACTTGCTGTGATGCTGAACCTTAGGAACATGAGGATTAATCGTGCCACCCCTAACCCAAACATGCTTTTGATTTCAAAAAAAGAATTGCGATATGTCCTTGACTTCTGTATAGAAGATAATCTCGACAAGTTATTTCGTGGTCTTCGTGAATTAGGCATTGTCTCCACCTTCTCTAAACAAGGTGGTATAGACGGTACTTATTCGGTAACCCTAGCTGAAAACCTTGAGCATAATCCATTTGTCATCTTGGATATGACGGAAAAACAGGTAATCAAAGATTGCACTGTTTTAGTGAACAATGTGTCTAAAGATTACTTTGGCGATTTCTTGAAATTCGTCGAAAACGCCGTCAAGTCAGTTGAAGCCGAGTATGTTGTGAAGATAAAAGCAGGGATTGAGTCATTGGAAGAATATAAAGCCTACCTGAAAACGGTGATTGTGGAAGCAGGATTGGGGACATTTGACGATACAGATAATCAATCAAGCGACACACTCAGCGGTAATAAAGGTGATGTCCAATCGGTTATGGAGTCTGTTTACATTGTCTTTTGCGACAAGTATAAAGACAGTAAAGGCATCAGTCATCCAGTCAATAAACGAACCGCGATAAAACAAATCTCTAAGGTCTTCGAATACTGCGGCGGTGATAAGGATATGGTTCTAGGTTTTGTTGACAAGTTCTTCGATTTCTATTCCGTTAAAGACGAACCGACGACCGCATTGTTTGCTAATGACGGAATCTTATCTGACATCCGCGCTTTTGTTGAGGAAGGTACAAAACCAAGAGTATTTGGGGTTGAACAATATAAGCCTGATGCAGTCAAGAAATCAGAACAGGCAAGAGAAGCCGTACAGGTCAACCAAGGAATGGACAAAGAAGCCATGCTTCGTAAACTTAGGGGAGAAGTGTAATGGAAATCAGACAAGAGCCATATCCTAAGTGTTCAGGATGTGTTGTCCGTGATTGGTGAGGTCGCCGTAATGGGACATCGCCCCTCCCGAATGACTATGCAGTCAACCCTGAGTGCGGTGGATTCGTGATGCTTAAGAGAGCCTTAGAACTCTCAGGTATCCGGAGGAATACCGTTCAGCAAATCGTCGGTGGTCGCGATATAAGGATAAAATTACGCTTCTGAAGCAGAATATTTTCTGTGTTTTGATAATATACACGGAAACTATTCTGCTTAGAAACAGATTCTATTATGTTTTTGACAGAATTTATTATGTGAACTTTAGAAGTGTTGCAGAATTTATTATGTGATAAAACGCTTAAAACCCTTGCGTACCAAGGATTCCGGGCATCCTTAATAAGTATTACTTAAAAAAGAAGTAAAGAACTATCTAAGAAGTAGTACAGACTTTCGCCTAAGTGCTTCATTATCAAGGGGGTGAGATAAGTTACTTAATTCTATTTTCACTCTTTCTATCATGTGCCATGCTTACCGATTGTACTAAGTGCGGCACAGCCGCCTTTATCATAGCTTTTTCTGAGCCGAAGCGTTTCCCAGTAAAAGGACATCCAAAGTTAGGTTTTATTTCTATTTGTGCAGTGTCTTCTCCCTTCGGGTACAACACACGTAAATATGACTTCCTTGCCTTCAATAATACTTCAGGGGCGGCTGATTCCACAAAGGAAACAAAGATAGACCAATACTCTTCAACTTCCTTCCTGTTTACTACTTGATGCTTATTATGTTTTAGGCTACCAATTTCATAAATCGAATCAGTTTCGTTTCTGATTGATGTAACTTTATTCATTAGCCCCTCTATGTATGCCGCTACCGTAGACTCTCTTGTTGCTTCAATCTGATTCCATTGTTCTTCTGTTAGTAATACCTTGCGTGTTATCCCCTGTGTTTTACTTCCTGCCCCTTCTCCTCTTTCGCCCCTTGGCATATGTATTCCCCCCTTATGATTAAAGCAACTTATTTCCTAGCAATAAAAAGCTATCATAAGAATCAAGTTACTTAATTCATAAGCGTGGTACGAAAACGATTGTTTATGAAACGATTCTTGAAACTACTATTTTTATGAGAAAAACCTATGAAATTAAGTACGAAACCCGTTTCAAAATCAAATTTACGAAATGGTACATTTTTGGTACAATATAGTTACCGAAATGAGAAAGGGGAACAAAAAATGAAAATAGCATACGCAAGGGTTTCGACAGCCGACCAATCTCTTGATTCACAATTGGACGCACTGGAAAAGTTCGGGTTTGACCGAATCTATACCGAGAAAGCAAGCGGCGCTAAAGATGACCGCCCCGAACTAGCTAAGGCTTTAGATATGCTACGTGAAGGCGATACCTTCATCGTATACAAGCTTGACCGCTTGGCACGTTCCACACTAAAGCTAATTGAAACGCTTGACTCACTTAAAAAGAAAGGCGTTGAGTTTGTAAGCCTGTCCGATAACATTGATACTTCTACAGCGGCAGGTAAGGCAATGTTTGGAATGATGGCTGTCTTTGCGGAGTTTGAGAAATCTATCATTCATGAGCGTACTGTAGCAGGACTAGAAGCGGCTAGAGCGCGTGGGAGGAAGGGCGGTCGCCCCATGACAGATAAGAAGAAGTTAGACAAGGCAATCAAGCTACACGAGAGCGAAGAATTTACAGTATCGCAGATTGAAGAAATGACAGGCGTAAGCAGGGGTTCACTTTACCGTGCAATAAATCGACTAAAAACAAGCAAGGAAAGTAATTGAAAGCAAGTAAACGCTAGCGTCCATCTAACTTGATGGCGCTTTTTTCATTTTCTTTCTATCGCTTAATTCAGGAGACTAAAGATAACACGTTTAACAGGAATGCTAATTGTTTAGAAGTTCAATATTGTCAATATGGAAAATTTATTATTATACAATACGAATTAATATTTGTCAAATAAAAGTTTGATTTTCATGAAATTCAATGTTAGAATCACCTCAAGTATATAATATTAAAACGCCTTTAGAGGGGGAAGTATGGACATTTTAATTATAGTAATCTTGGGAATTTCTGTTGCACTTTCTGTGGTAACAAGCTTTATTAATTGGAGGACACTAAAAATATTGAGGAAAAAATAAGAAAGGGACGCTTGGGGGAAAGTATAGACAAAGAAGTGAAAGACCAACTCAACAGAATTGAATCTAAGATAGATGAACTTATGCAAATTATCAAGGAATCGCTTTTGGAGGAAAATCCTCGCAGAACTAATCCAAGGATTAATCCAACTAATCCTAAAAGTGAAAGTAATATTTCCTTAGAAGAGTTAAATGCAAGACTGGACAGATTCATGTAATTAACTCTTTTATTTAGATGCCACCGGGTATCGAATGAATTACTTTTTGTTCAGGCGGCAAAGTTTACCCTTATCAACGCCGTGAAAAGTTTTTCTAAATATCGATTAGATGTAAATAACCGCCCTTTTGGGCGGTTATTATGCTAATCGTATTATTAAACCCGATTAGACCTAGAAATCTCTAATCTTTGACTTAATCTCTCCGGTGAAGGGTAGTCGTTTATGTTCATTGGAACTCTGATCTTTAGGTAACTCACTTTTATACTATCACTATAATTAATAATTTCTCCGTCGGCATTTATACATATAGTTCCCTTCTCATATGCCGAATCATGAGTTGAACACAAACAAATTCCATTATTTACCGAATCATCTGCACAAAGATGTGCCGGATATATATGGGCGGCAACTAATGCAGCAACATCTTTAATTTCACACATTGCACATTGATTCCCATATGCAAGTAAAACATTTTTCCTAAAATCTTTATTCCTCACCACGCTTCTTACCACTTTTTCCACATACTCTCTTTCATCCGGATATGGTTTCCCAAGTATGTATTCAAGTTCTACTACCCCATCTTCGTTAATTTTCGCAATTGGAAGATAGTCATATCTTTTTTTCGTTAGATCTAGAAAACCCTTTGTACCATCAAAATCAAGAACTATCTGAACTCTTATTTCACCCCTGTTATGCTCGTCTAAGGCTAAGCATATTGGAAAATAGAAATCATCAGGCAAAGATTCTAAATAGTCCTCTTTGAGTGCTCGATTTCTTCCCTCGCGAATTGAGGCATTATTAGCATGAATTAATTCAGTCTTAGTAAAAACCTTCCCCGTACAATCAATCTGATGCATGATATAGCCTCCAGTCTTTTTGGATACCGTCTAATATCATAATAATTTTGTTGTTTTTCATTTCCAAACGGCTATTTAAAATAATGTATTAGACCGTGAAAATAAATTCACCTTAAAATTTTCTTGCTGACTCGTTGAATTTCAATGGTCCCTGTTGTCTCTCTTAAGGTCCAGTAATCTCCTTTAAGTCTAAGTGTCGAGTTCTGATGTATCTCTAGTTTCGCTGTACCGTCATGCCACGGATTAAAACTAACAGTATTGGCCGAAGCTTTGCTTGTATATGTGTAACATAACTCATGTGTTTGTGTATCTAAATCAGTCCTAAAACCTGCTAAGTAACTTTTGCTGATCATTTCATCAGTATGGATCTCCACACTTATAGTAACGAATGTTTGCCTAATAAATACTACTAACTTTTTGGGTTCAACCGCTTTTCCTGTCTCAGGGTTAGTCCAATTTGACCGTAATGTACCTTCCCAAGTTCCATGTAGATTGGGAACAAGGACTATTAATGGATTAAGCAATGGTATCCATTGATATTGCCAAATCCATTTTTTAAAAACAAAATGAAAAATAAATGTAATCAATGTCGCAGTTGAAATACTTTTAAATACATTCATGAAAGTTACATCTGAAATATCCGCAGTAACAATTAATATTGATAGACAAAAAGCAACAATTCCAACAGTAACTAGAATTTTATTATAATTATCCTGATTATACATTGGATTTTCTCCTAGCTAAATGCATGATTATATGCTCTTAGAATAAAGGCATTAACTTCTTCTCTCGAATAAGACCGCCCACCATGAAATAGGTAAAGCAAATCCGAGACCTCCCCCCACTCCTTACATTTACTCTCTTCCTTGGTTTCGTGATAGAGGTACGTTAGTACGTTTCTTACATCTTCCACATATTTATTGTTATTAAATTGATTATTAGGAACATTCCAAACTAAACATTCAATTAAAAACGAAGATATATTATCAAGACCTTCAACTCCCTCTTCCACCATAGTTTGTTTTAGTCTTTTTATTATTCTAACTACTCGTTTATAATTTCTTCTTGTTTCATCATTCTTTTTGACACCATTAATATAATGTTGTTCAGGAAAGTTAACTACTTTCTCACCATTGCTACTGTAAAATTGAGTCCCCGTTATGTAAGTGCCATCTTTGTTATATCTCCGATGTTCAAAACACGCGACTACGTCAGCATCCACCCTGTAGGTGTTTGACTTTACATCAAAAGCTTTCTTTCCTTTCTTAACATTTTCACGACCAAACTTCTTAACTAGTGCTCGCTCAATATCTTTTAAGTAATCAGTAAAGGTATAATTCGATGGAGTCATTCCGAAATCTTCCATCTTCATTCCTTCGGGGAGTTCATAAAAGACCGTAGATTTTAACTTAACGCAAATATCAACATCACTATTCAATCTCACATTTGTGTTATTGTGATATGAACCTTGTGGAATAAAAGAGATATCAGAGTTTTTAATTTGATCATCTTCTTTAATTGCTGATTTTATCATTGATAACGCACGCTCACATTTCTCTTCTTCATTATCGCTTGAACGCTTAGACCACTTTGTAAAAGTATCTTCAAGGTTTGTCTTCCAACTCATGCTTAGTCCCCTTAATTAAATTTTTTATAGGAACATTGTACCATGCGATTCACTAACTTGAACATACGTTCGCGTAAATATTTGTCAAATTTTACACTGGCTTATCATATTAGAGATAATAATTAATTAGTCTTACAAATGTGACAAGAGACCATAAACTCTATAATAAAATCCAAAAAGAAAATAGCTCCACCCGCTGCGGGTGAGAGCTATTAATTAACTACAGTTTAGTGACCCGCTTCTTCACTGGGAGAAGTCTGTTTAGTGGAGAAGCTAATGCATGTTGTTCCTTCATATCGCTCTCTGCAAGGTTTACGTACCGTTTCGTCATAGTAAGGTCAGTGTGACCTAATGACCGTTGTAATGCTAAGGCATTTCCCCCACCACGCAAGAAACCAAGAGCATAAGAGTGACGGAGATCATAAGGAACGATTTTCGTCCCTAGTTTCTTAGAGTACATCTCCATGCGGTCACCCCACGTATACCGAGTTAGAGAACCTCCTTCATTAGTGCAGAATATCGGCGTTGCTTTCCTCCATTCTTTCGGTCTGTTCGCAATCAATTCGCTAATGGCTTTTGCAGTCTGAGGGCTTAAGTTAAGCGTCCTAGAAACTCGTGTCTTTGCATTCTCTGCTCTAACGTACAGTTCACTAGCCCTAGCATTGAAATCGTCAGGGAGCAAGGAAAACGCTTCTTTGGGGCGGATTCCTGTATCAAGCGTCAACAAGACTAAAGCGAAGTCCCTAAGCCCTGCATACGTCTTTTTATCAGGCGCGTTGATAAGGGCAATTAAGGTTTCTTCGTCATGCTGTACCACCCTGCCCTCCGCTTTACGCTTCTTGAACCCCTGCAAAGGGTTCTGAATAAATAGCCCTGTCTTATCCACGCACCAATCATAGAAGGCTCGTAAGTACACGAGTCGGTTATTATAGGTCGCAGGTTTGATATTATCTGCGAAGTATTCATAGAGCCACTTTTCCAACTGGTGGGGCTGACTTCCAAAAGCATCAGTATAACGCTTATAGAATTGACTCACATGTCGCTTATAATCATCTAACGTCTGCTTACTTAGACCTTGTGCTTTCTTCCACGTAATAAATTGCTCCAATGTTTCTTCCCAAGTTGTTGGGATGTGTTCACTTATTTTTGTCACTCTTGCTCTCGCCATGTTTTGCATGACTCCTTTCGTGTTTCCTAATGTAAGAATCGTTACATGTAGGTACATCGTTGCGAAAGAAGCCGGGAGTTTTTCATCGAATCCTGTGTGTATGAAAAAAAGCCCTCATGTGGTTATTTACCACACAGGACTCCTAATGTACAATGGTTAGATACTATCTCTACAAAGTGCGTAAAGTTAGGTATGCCGAGGACCGGGATCGAACCGGTACGGTAGTCACCTACCGCAGGATTTTAAGTCCTGTGCGTCTGCCAATTCCGCCACCCCGGCAGGATAGCAATGTTTGTGTGAAAAATGGTGGGCCCTGAGGGACTCGAACCCCCGACCAATCGGTTATGAGCCGACCGCTCTAACCAACTGAGCTAAGGGCCCTCGAAGACGTTATAATAACGTTATAGTCGAGTTTGGTTGCGGGGGCAGGATTTGAACCTGCGGCCTTCGGGTTATGAGCCCGACGAGCTACCGAGCTGCTCCACCCCGCGAAATTATCCACTTTCAACACCACATCTTTAATGGCGACATCAATTAATATACTACAGGTGAACCTTTCCAGTCAAGCATTAGTTTTATAAAAAATTCACGGTAAAAATCGTACGCCATATCTGCCTCTCTTGGAACGGAATACTTCTACCTCACGAGGGCAGTCATAACCGTAGATCCACCAATCATTTTCCATCCGCCTGACCAAGCAGCCCGCTTGAAATTTAGTCTCATATAGACGCAGCCAATATACCCATTGTATCTTCATCATGATGCCCTCCCGCTGTTCGACGAGTAATATGCAGTTAGTTTACCCCAAAGCCGGAAATCCATTGCATCTTGATGTCAATCGTCCGTTGCCAGAAGTTCTTAGTAAAGCAGTCTAATGGGTATACTATTAGAAATAACCATCTGCAGATAAGGAGTTGATCAGAATGCTGTTCGGTATTTGCGTCTTTCCCGAAAAAAACGTCCAAGACGAAGCAAATAAATGGCGAATTCGCCATGATCCCCACTATTGCAATATTCCGCCTCATATGACGATCCGGGAAGCCGAAGAATGGGATGAATCCACTTTAAAGCTTGCTGTCGATCATCTGTCCAAGTCGACTGCGTCATTAAGTCCATTCAAGGTCACATTTAATCGGGTATCCACGTTTTTTCCTGTTACGCCGACGCTCTATTTCGCCTTGGAGGACCCCGCTCCTGTCTTGACGCTTCAAGAGACCATTTGCACCGGACAGCTGGCACAGACGCTCCACAATTACGTCTACACACCTCATATTACGATTGGCAGGAATATGCCCCCAGGAGAGCTCCATGACCTGTACGGCAACCTGAGAATGAAGCAGATGAAGCTTACAACTGTCATCGATCGCGTTCATTTGCTCTACCAGACGGAGCAAGGTGGCTGGACCGCTTACCAGTCCTTTCAGCTCCGCGATAGTTAAATCCCCATGAAAAAATCCCCATGCACAAGGCTAACATGTGCATGGGGATTTCGATTAAACTCTCACGATTCGCTTACTCAGCAACTACTGCTTCTTCAACCGTAGCCTCGACTTTGACGTCATCTAAAGGTCTCGGAATGCCGACACCGCCGCCTTCGCCCATTTCGGATTTTCCGGCGAGGATCGCATTGCCTCGGGTCTCCCACTCGGCAAGTGCCGCTTTTGTCTCCATGGTGCCATCAATCACCTTCTGGAACATCTCGTAACCAATTTGACGCGCTTCCCAGATACCTGGCTTTTCACGGTAAATCGCTTCTTCATTGACAGAGGATGGCGGGAGCGGCTTCAGAAGCGTGAAGGCATCGATATTGTACGTCATGCCGCCTACCGGCTTCAGGAATTCCTTACGAGCTACAAGTTCGTAGTTGCTTCTGGATTTCAGCTTTGCCCAATCTCTGCTATTGGAGAACTTGATAAAGTCCCAAGCACCGTCCGGATTCTGAGCTTTCGTATTAATCGCCATCAACTGACTCAAATTGATGTTGCCGCCGGAATCGACATTGGTCGGATGAGTTGGTACCGTGACGACGTCCCAGTCTACCATCTCGAAGTCCTTGATGCTTGCAGCGTTATCGCTGAATTTCTTTAATTCGCTGACGTAATAAGATTCGCTGATCATCATCGCTACTTTGCCTTGCACGAACAGATCGCCATAGAACGGATCATTGCCGCCCCCTTGGGCGATTTTTTCGTACATCTGATTGATGAACTCTTGATCCGGTACAATTTTTTCTTTATACAGACCAGACACAGTGTCGAATACTTCTGCCCATTGATCGCTGTTGACAAGCATTTTTTCGCCTTTGTCATCCCATGTTCTTAGTTGAAGCGCAGTGCTATAGTTCTGCACATCATTAAAGCCGTCGGAATTCCAGCGGTTGAACGAGAAGCCGAACGTACGGTCGACGCCTTCGCCGTTGGCAACCTGACGAGCTTTGGCGAATACGTCGTTCCAGCTCATTTTGTCAGTCGGCGGCTCAACACCCTTGTCTGCGAAGAGCTTTTTGTTGTAGTAGAGCGCAGAAGATGTGAATGTCGGAGTCAGAGCATAGATGCTGTTGTCTCCTGCCGCTTTAATCCCTTCGATAACCGTTGGGACATAATCGGAAAGGTCGAATTTATCCTTCGCAATGAGCGGGTCAAGCGGCTTAAGCAGGTTATCCTGCGTAAATCTTCTGAGCAGATTGTAATCGATGACGACGACGTCTACCGGATTCTGCCCTTCCATCAGCTTTTTCATTTCTACATAAGGATCAGGTTGATCAGCCGGCTTGCCAGGCTCCGAGGATTGCGTAAATCGTTGATTGTCGTAATTGATCGCCCCAACGATCTCGAATGCGACATTCGGGTATTGGAATTCGAACATATCGGTATACTGCTGACGGAAGTACGGCTCATTGTCAGAACCGCCATACAAGACGCCAATACGCAGAACGCTGGTCTCTGCTCCGGAAGGATCGTTCCCGCCCGAACAAGCGGACAACATGCCCGCAGTCAGCGTCAGCGACATGCCCAGCATAGTCCATCTGGAGAAACGTGTTTGTTTACTAGGATTTATCATTGCCATTACCCCCCAATAATTTTGGCGAAGAGATGATAATCCGCTCTCCGTCGAATTCCATTGTTGCTTTATCCTTAATGCCCAGTGCAGTAAGAAATTCCTTGGGCACTTGCAGCCGCCCTACCCGGTCGACGACTACATAAGCTTCATGCACGCCCGTCAGACCTTTCGCAGTCGGCTGCACAGAATCGGATCCATCTAGACCGATATTCGGATTCCGTTTAATAAATTCGGTGCTCGTTAGTCCATCTCGTATGGCAACAACCCGATCGACCTTGCTTGCAAGCGTCATGTCATGCGTAACGATGACGATGGTGACGCCAATCTCGCGATTAAGCTTCCGGAAGATCCCCATGATCATATCCGACGTCGCGGTATCAACGGAGCCGGTCGGCTCATCCGCGAGCAGGAGCTTGGGACGATTGGACAAGGAGATGGCGATCGCCACGCGTTGCTGCTCGCCGCCCGACAATTGATGGAGCTTGTTGTACATCCGCTCCTTCAAGCCGACCCACTCCAGCAATTGCTTAGCATATTCGCGATCCACTTTGCCGGAAAGCATCATCGGCATCTCGACATTCTCAAGCGCCGTCAAGTAAGGCAGTAGGTTCCTGGCGTTGTTCTGCCAGATGAACCCTACAGTTTCGCGCTTGTATTGGACAAGCTCCTCTTCCGTTATTTTGAGTAAATCCCAAGGTCCAACCTTTACCTGACCAGCCGAGGGGCGGTCGAGCCCGCCCAGCGTATTTAGCAGCGTCGACTTGCCGCTGCCGCTGTTGCCGATGATCGCCATCAGCTCGCCATCCTCGACCGTCAAGTTCAAGCCTTGAAGCGCAACGACCTCGAGATCATCGGTTTTATAAATTTTGACTAACCCTTCGCAATGAATCATGGACCGTTAACGCTCCTCTCCCATCTTGACCGCTTGGTGTACCTTCAATCTCCGGATGTGCAGGAAGAGCAGCAACGCGCCTACGAACATCATAAAACCAACGACGTAGAACAACTGATTCGTATCGCTTGCCTCGAACACGACCCGGAAAGGCGGTACAGTCTCTGCGACGTTATCCGCAGTCTGCAGGAACGGCAGGAAGATCAAGCTGACGACTTTTCCGATCACGATGCCGAGACCGATAGCAAGCCCCGCGGTGAACAACTGCTCCAGAAGCATCATGCCCGTAAGCTGCTTGCGCGACAAGCCCATCGCTCGCAATACGCCGAATTGCACGACACGACCGGACAGATTAAAGAACCAATATAGAATGTATCCGGCAAGCGTGATCACGACGGATACAAGAAACCCTAAGCTCAGTATGCCGAATACCCCGCCGCGCGTCGGATGTTTGGACTCGGTTATGAGTTCCGTCCGTACATCATCTACAGACGCGAGCTCAATGCCTTCCTTCTGCAGCTTATCGACGATTGGCGCGACCAACGCGTCCGGCTCCATCTTGAGCCATACCTCGTAAGGCATGATCGGAAGCTGGTCATAGATATAATCGAGATTCGTAATAATGAATGGCGATCTATCCGGATATTGACTCGGCCAATAAGGCAGAATGCCTACAATGGAGAAGTCGATCATGCCATCGGTGAAACCAACGGATACGGTATCGCCCAGCTTAAGCTGATACTTCTCGGCAACTCCGGTCGGAATGATCGCAGCATGCTCCACTAGGCCAAGATTCGCCAGGTAGTGGAACGGATGCACCGGGTACAGGTCATCCCGGAACCAGCCAACCTCGGAGAAGTCCTTGTTGTCGATGCCAAGAATCGTTCCTTGGCCGATCGACTTGCCGGAGATAACGACATTGCCCTTGGCCTTCAATACGCGGGCTGCCGCTTCCACGCCATCCAATGTACGGAAGATCTCAAATGGCGGCTCGTTATATAG
>NZ_BDQX01000036.1:274393-299139 GCF_003112455.1 Paenibacillus agaridevorans | reverse complement strand
GCCGCCGCCGGAACCTCCTCCGTTACCTCCGTTACCGCCATTGCCGCCGCCGTTCCCGCCATTGCCGCCGCTTGGAGGCGTTACTACAGGAGTTCCGTCCCATACGGTCTGAATAATGACATCCGATCCGTATTTATATAAGGTGCGTTCGGTCGAGTTGAGATCGATCGTGCGCGCGGCAGACGCATTGTATACGCCAAGACCGAGTGTCAGCACGAGTAAAATCATTAACGGGTAATACCCTTTGGACGATCTCGACAGCTGCGTCAGCGTCAAGTACAACGGCACGGGAAGGAACTTGCGTCCGAGCCAATTGAACAACTTAAGCAGCCATGGGAACAGCCTCAGGAAAAACAAACCTAACGCGAATATCGCTAACGCCGGCACGAAGAACAGAAACGGCTGCACATTAAGCTGATCCGTCGTCATGCCCGTCTGGAACGTCAGCATTTGACGTTCATTAAACATATACCATCCATAACCAGCCGCCCCGAGCAGCAGCACGTCAAGGAACCAACGCTGCCAAACCGGCTTGCGGTCAGAGCGCGCGAGCTCCTGCTTGTAGCTCACGATGGAGGAACGCGCGTAGATGACGGCCGGGATTACTGTGGCTAAAATAGCCAGCAATACCGCCGCGCAACCTGCGATGATGGCTTCCGTCGAAAAGCCGACCGGAATCGATGCCCGGTTGACGAACGACAGGAAACCGTTAGCAGAGCCGATGCTTTTTGCCATGAACCAGCCGATAAAAGGTCCCGTAGCCAAAGCAACAGCACCTAGCATCAGGCCCTCCAGCAGATAAATCCATATGATCTGCCGCGTTCCTGCACCTCGGCTTCGCAACACAGCGATGTCGCTGCGCTGTTTATCCAACGATTGGCGCGCATTCATCGCGATGAAGTAGAATACCATCGCAATCATCGGCGCGGCAAGCGTGAACAGCAATGTCTGAAGCTGCAAGCTTTGCTTGCGGAATTCCGTCAATGTGGACGCGAACGAAATTTCCACACGCGTATCTTTCATGCGCTGGTAGAGCTCGATGTTAAGCCGCTCCAGCGTTCTGCCAAGAGGAGACAATTGACTCGTCTTAACCTCGGACAGATCGAATGCATAATACCAGCCGCCGTTATGCAGCGGTATGCCAAACTTCTCGAGCAGCACCTTCTGGAAGACGGCTTCGCTGACCTGCAGCGAGCCAAGCAGCCCTTCCAGACCTTGATACCAGTAAGGGTTAGCGGCGTCGACTGGATTAAAGGCGCCGACGACCTTAACCCGTAACGTCAGATTAAGTCCGCCGTATACCGGGTATTCGAATATATCGCCAATATGGATGTCGTTGCGGTACATCGCCTCCTCCATCATGACGGCTTCGATGATTTCTCCGTCGCCTGCTCCTTCGTCGAACCACTTGCCCTGCGCGATCTCGCCATGTTCGGCTAGGCCTGACATTGTCATTAGAGACAATTGCCTGTTGCGGCCCGCATCGACCTTGCTGGGATCCTCCGGTACAACATCGGAGCTGCGGATAGAATACGTTTTCTGGTACGTGTCATATGTAAAACCAATGCTTTGCGGAACCTCTTCTTTAATGTATCGCTCCAGCTCTGCCAATGCCGTCAGGTCCGTCTTCTCGCCAGGGGTGGATTGAAAACGCATGAGCAGCGAGCCTGCCGGCATGCCGGTGCTCTTTTCCTGCAGCGACTGGGCAACGACGCGCTTAAGCGCTCCGTCCGCATACATCGGAATGCTTGTCGCGAACGCGACCGCCATCGTAAGTCCCGCAAGCGTGCTTAACGTCAGCCATCTTGTATTCCACATCTTGCGGAATATGAATCGAAACAGCGGAATACCCATGTTTTATCGACCTACGACTTTCTGCCCCGGCTTCAGCCCCTGCAAGATTTCGATATCCGTTGCAGTCTGCTGGCCGACCTCGACGTCCACCTCGCGTTTGCCTTCATTATCGATAACTTGAACATAAGTGCGCGAACCGATGTTACGGAGAGTCGAAGGCGGAATAACGACTGCATTTTCCGTCCGTTTCGTAATGATATTAATGGAGATCGGCGTACCGCGCGCAATGTCTTTCGGTAATTCCGGGAGGTCAACAATCATAAAATCCTCGGGACGCTCCGGCTTGTTTTCCCCTTGAGGCGGATTGTTGCCGTTATTGCCTTCCGTCGTTTTAACCGGCATCTGCTTAACCGTTCCCTTGAAGTTGCCGACACTGCTGATCGTTACGACGGCTTCCATTCCCGGAGCAATCTTTTCGAGCTCCGTTTTCGTCAGCTTGGCCGCCGGCGTCATAAGGGCAGTATCCGCTACGATCGCGATCGGGGCGTAGGCTTTGATGACATCGCCCTTTTGCGCGCTTACCGATACGATTGTCCCCGAATAAGGAGCCACGATGGTCGCTTTTGCGATCTCTTCCTCCATGTCAACGAGCTTCTGGCGTTTCTCCTCGAAGGCGATTTGTTTTTCCTCGAACTCCAGCGGCTCCATCTCGTCGCGCATCCGGAGCGTTTCCTTCATGGCATTCTCTTCGCGTTTGAACGCCAGTCTCTCATTGCGGAGCGTCTTCTTTAAATCCTCGACATCAAGCTCTCCAATGAGGTCTCCCGCTTGCACGGTATCGCCCGTTTTGACGTAGAGCTCTTTCAAGTGTTTATTTTCGAGCGTAAAATATAACGTTTCTTCCTGGGTGGAAATCACTTTGCCGATGACCTGGACCTTCGTCTCCAGCGTCTTTGTCGTTACCTCGTATTCGGGCTTCTTCGAAATTTGAGGCGGAACGATCTCCGGCAGCACCTCCTCCGCTTTCTCGTCAGGCAATAGCGAGCATCCCCCTGCGAACACCAGCGATACGCTCAGCGCGGCTATTATGGACTGTTTAGATAAACTTCCCGTCCACCATTTCATAGACATGGTCGGCAACCTCCAAAATCGTAGGATCATGTGTAGTCATGCAAATTGAGACGTTTTCTGTTGTGATGATATTTTGGAAAACCGACATGATTTGTGCGGACATTCCCGTATCCAGCTCTGCAGTCGGCTCGTCTGCGAGCAGCAAGAGCGGCTTGTGAGCGATGGCCTTCGCGATAGCTACGCGTTGCTGCTCGCCGCCGGAAAGCTCGAATGGACGATGATGCATCCGCTTCTCCAGGCCGACCAGCTCAAGGCACTGCTCAACTCGACTCTTCCATTCCGACCTTGGCGTTCCCGCCATGCGAAGCGAGAGCTCAACGTTCTCCCAGGCAGAAAGCAAGGGCATTAACGCGAACGCCTGGAAAATAAAGCCCATCTGCCTGCGCCTTACATGGGTTCGCTCGTCGTCGCTCATTCGGCTGAAAGGAAGGCCATTAAATAAGATTTCTCCCTTGCTCGGCGTATCCAATCCTCCAAGGCAGTTGAGCAGCGTCGTTTTGCCCGAGCCAGAACGACCCTTCAGCATTACAAGCTGATTGGGCATAACGGACATCTGAATGCCCTTGAGGACATGCAGCGTACTGCTGCCAACCTGGAACATTCGTTCCAATTGGTTAACTAACAGCAATGGTCCGCCAGTTGCGCTATCTCCGCCCTGCTTATCTTGGGCAGAGTCAACACTGCTGTTCGGAGTTTGCTCGATCATCTCTTGTTTCATCGTTTGCTGTTCCGTACCGGCATACCCCTCCCGCATTCTCTATCTTCATATTTCTAATCTTACATCATAGACGGAATTGACCAAGAAAAAGTTACGCATCTTGGGCATTTATCCCTAACTTTTTTCGTTAGCAAAAAGAAGGCTGCTCCGCAGGGAATAACGGAACAGCATGATGACCATTCTACCACAATAGAATTTATTAATTTTCGAACATTCGAAAACCGAAATACTATTTGGCGATAAATCCCACTACTAAACGCGGTCGCTCATCTCTGAAAGGCTTCGATAAAGGATTTCTCATGCCTTCACTTTAAATTGGCCAACGGCCGCTCCCAGTTGATCCACGATATTATCCAGCGTGCGGGATGCGTCTGCAATATTGTCCGTCAGCGCCAGCTGCTCTTCCGTAGCAGCCGCTACGTTTTCCGTTTTCTCCAGACTTGCGGCAGCCGTAGCCGCCGATTGTTCCGAAGACGCGCTTACCTGCTCGGAGCTCGCGGACATCTGCTCCGTTATCGCCGAGCTTTCCTGCAGCTGCTCCGTCATCTTGTTGACTGCGGCACTAATTGCATTTAAGCGGAGGTTCAGCTGAGCGACGCGATTATTGCCATCTTCCACCTCTGCAAGCGTTTGACGCATAACGTCCGAAGCGTTGGCGATCTCCCCTCTTGTTTCCGTTACGAGATCGTTAATGCCTTCCGCAGATGCGAGAGAGCTTGCGGCAAGCTTGCGAATCTCGCCGGCAACGACTGCAAAGCCTTTGCCATGTTCGCCGGCGCGAGCAGCTTCGATAGATGCGTTAAGCGACAGAATGTTCGTTTGGTTCGAGAAAGTCGTAATGTTTTCCGCGATGGAGCCGATCTGTCCGGAACGCTTCTCGAGCGTTTCAATAATGCCGGAGAGGCGATGAATGACATCAACCATGCCTTGCATTCGTTCTTCCAAACGATTCAGCGCTTCACGGCCTTCGTCTGCTTCTATCGAAGTGGAAGCGGAGTGATCCGCCATAGTCGACGTATTTTCCGCGATGCGGCCGATGCCAACCGTCATCTCTTCGATGGCGCGAGAAGTCTCTGCAGCGCCCCGTGCCTGCATCTCGGAATTTTGCGTTACTTCCGCGATTTGTCCCGCCACATGCTCCGATGCCGCCGCGGACTCCGATGCAGCGATCGATAAGCGCGTGGAGGAACTTTTAACTTCGGAGGCGTTCTTGACGACGCCCGAGATCAATCCATGCATCCTCTCGATCATGTCGTCCACGGAATGGAGGATCCGTCCAAGCTCGTCTTTGCCATACTTGGCGGCGCGCGGCGATGTCAGATCTCCTTGGCTCACCAGGTTGGTCTTTTCGAGTACTTTTCTGATCGTAGAGGTCATCGCGCGCGTAATCAGGATCAGCATAACGAGAAGCAGCAAAGTAACGACGATGACAGCGATAAACGTAAAGAGCTGCGAGGAGTCCAGGTTTGATTCGATCTCCTCCATCTTCTCGTCCGCAAAGGCTTCAATGTTCTTCACGACTTCGTCTACGCCGGTGCGGGCGGTCTGGAACAAGGAGTCGACTTCCGGATTTACGGCAAGCGGTTTGCCGTCATTTGCTGCCGCAGAAGCCGCCGAAAACCATGCGTTATAGTTGTCATCAAACGAATTCAAAATGTCGCCGACTTTCGCAGCGGATTCTCCTTTGTCCAGTTGGAGCAATCCAGCGGATTCCATCAACGTCTTCGCGGAAGCGACTCTCTCGATTGCTTGATCCTTGTTCGCAATCATCTCTTCATTCATCGTTTTTAGCGAGGCCGCGTCCAACGCGCCCGATTCGATCAGAAGATAAGCATTGTTGGCTTGATAGAGATCGCGGTCTGCATTAAGCATGAGCCTGCTAACCTGATTGGAGGTTTCGTGTATGGACGACTTCATATCGTCGAATACTTTCCGTTGCTCTCCCAAAAGCATAAGTCCGGTCATCGTATAAAAAAACAAAGGAACAGCTGCCAAAATAACCAATTTTAAACCAACTGAAATTTTCATATTCGTCTCTCTCCTCGTCTTATTACCGATACTTATTTATCGGATAAAACGAAGGCAATATGTAACAGCAACCCTAAACTTTTTAAATTTTATTTGTCGAAAAAAAACGTTCCGGCTCTCAACCGGAACGTTCTTTATTTCGGGTGCTTCAAGTACGGCAGAGAATATCGTTACTTCCCGAACGATTGAGGATTTTGGCGCCATGCTTGAAGCGTCGCTACATCAGCTTCTGCCACGAGCCCTTGCTGCGCCGCTTCTTGTATAAGCGCCGAGTAGTTCGACAGCGTCTCAAGCTGGAATCCATCATCTTCGAATGACTTTGCGGCGGAATTAAATTGATACGTGAAGATCGCGAGTACAGCAAGCACTTCGCCGCCCGCCTCACGAACGGCTTGAGCCGCCTTCAGCGAGCTGCCGCCCGTCGAGATCAGGTCTTCGATGACGATAACCTTCTGACCTTCGGCGATGCGGCCTTCGATCTGATTCTGTTTGCCATGTCCCTTCGCCTTATCGCGAATGTATGCCATAGGCAGGTTCAGCTTCTGCGACACCCAAGCGGCATGCGGAATGCCCGCTGTCGACGTGCCCGCAATGATCGCAGCATCTTGATAACGCTCGCGTATGATCGTCGCGAATCCCTCTGCGATCATATCGCGAATCTCGGGATAACCCATCGTCAAGCGGTTATCGCAATAGATCGGCGATTTGAGACCCGATGTCCATGTAAACGGTTCGTTCGGACGAAGAGCAACGGCTCCAATCTTCAGCAGGCTCTTCGCGATCTCTTGGGGCAAATTCGATAATGTCAGCTTAGTCAACTGCAATCAGCTCCTCGATGATAGATTCAATCGCGGCGCGCGGCTCCGGCGACGCCGTTATCGGTCTTCCGATAACCATGTAATCCGTTCCTTGGCGTAACGCCTCGCCCGGTGTCATGATGCGGGATTGGTCTCCGACATCAGAACCGGCAGGACGAATGCCAGGCGTTACCGTGACGAAATTACCGCCGCAAACGGACTTGATCGCGACGACCTCGGACGGTGAAGCGACGACGCCTTGCAGACCTGCCGTTCTTGCCAACTTTGCATAACGAATGACCGACTCTTCCACTGGGCCGGGTATGCCGATCTGTTCGTTCATAACAGAGACGCTCGTGCTCGTAAGCTGCGTCACCGCGATGACCGCTGGCGCGGTACTGCCGTTAGGGAGCGCCGCTTGAACGCCTTCCATCGCAGCCTCCATCATGGCTGTGCCGCCGCCTGCATGGACATTAAACATATCGATGCCCAGCTTCGTTACGCTGCTCGCTCCGCCTTTGACGGTATTCGGTATATCGTGCATTTTGACATCCAGGAAGACGTAATATCCGCGTTTCTTAAGGCTCTCCACAAAGGATGGGCCTGCAGCATAAAACAGCTGCAAACCCACCTTCATATAACAGGGAATGCCCTTCAGCTCCTCGATCAGTCGTTCGGCCGCCGCGGCGTCCGGATAATCCAGAGCCACCATGATGCGTTTCGCGGCCTGTTCGCTTGTCAGCTTCATCTGCGATTCCCCCTATTTACTTGTTATTTGCCGGATTTGCTCAGCACAGGCATGGCATGGGACGAGAAGTTGATCGTCTCCATCATGCGGAGAAGCGCACGGACCGTATCAAGCGATGTCATGCAAACGACTCCGTTCTCGACTGCTTCGCGGCGTATGCGGAAGCCGTCGCGCTCAGGCGCCTTGCCTTTCGTCAGCGTATTGACGACGAATTGCGCTTTGCCTTCGCGGACCATGTCCAGAATGTTCGGCGAACCTTCGCTCAGCTTGTTCACGCGTTGCACATACAAGCCTGCCGCTTCCAACGCATCCGCCGTACCGCCGGTTGCCATAATTTTATAACCGATTTGGTTGAAGCCTCGAAGCAGCTCCACCGCTTCTTCTTTGTCCTTGTCGGCCACGGTAGCGATGATGGTTCCGGATGTCGGAATTTTCATGCCTGCGCCGATGAGACCCTTGTACAGTGCTTTCGCATACTGCACGTCGCGTCCCATTACTTCGCCCGTCGACTTCATCTCCGGAGTCAGCGTCGGGTCGACGCGGCGCAGCTTGGCGAAGGAGAAGACCGGCACCTTGACGGAGACGTATTCGTCTTCCGGCCACAGACCGTCCACATAGCCTTGAGAAGCAAGCGTTGTGCCGAGAATCGCTTTGGTCGCCAGGTTCGCCATCGGCAAGTTCGTCACTTTGCTCAGGAACGGAACCGTACGGGACGAACGCGGGTTAACCTCGATCACATACACTTTCTCATTGTGAATAACGTATTGGATGTTAACGAGACCGATGACCTCGAGTTCTTTCGCAATCTTGATTGTAATTTCAACGATCTGCTGCTTGATGTCATCCGATAGCGATTGCGGCGGGTAGACCGCAATGGAGTCGCCGGAGTGAACGCCTGCGCGCTCGACATGCTCCATAATGCCCGGGATCAGAACCGTCTCTCCGTCGCAGATCGCGTCGACTTCCGCTTCCTTGCCCATCATGTAGCGGTCGATCAGGACCGGATGCTCCGGATTGATCTTCACGGCTACTTCCATGTAGCTCAGCAGTTCCTCATCGGAGTATACGATCTCCATAGCCCGTCCGCCCAGAACGTACGATGGACGTACAAGCACCGGATATCCAAGCTTCTGTGCCGTTACAACCGCTTCTTCGACCGATGTTACCGTGCTGCCTTCCGGTTGCGCGATGTTCAGCTTGCGAAGCAGCGCTTCGAACTTCTTGCGGTCTTCCGCCGCGTCGATGCTCTCCAGGCTGGAGCCCAAAATACGTACGCCTGCTTTAACCAGAGGCGCAGCAAGGTTGATTGCGGTTTGGCCGCCGAATTGCACGATTACGCCGATCGGATTCTCTTGTTCGATGACGTTCATAACGTCCTCGAAGAAAAGCGGTTCGAAGTAGAGGCGGTCGGAAGTGCTGAAGTCCGTCGACACCGTCTCCGGGTTGTTATTGATAATAACAGCTTCGTACCCCGCGTTCTGGATCGCCCACACCGCGTGAACGGTCGAGTAGTCGAACTCGATGCCTTGACCGATCCGGATTGGGCCGGAGCCGAGCACGAGAACCTTTTGTTTAGTCGTCTCCGTCACTTCGTTCTCCACCTCGTACGTGGAGTAGTAGTACGGTGTAGTCGCTTCGAACTCGGCCGCGCACGTATCAACCATCTTGTAGACCGGCTTTAGTCCATTCTGCAAACGGAATGCGCGAACCTCCGCCTCTGTTGTATGGCTGCCGTTCGGGAATCCTTCCTTGCGGATTTCCGCGATGGAGCGGTCGGAGAACCCTTTGCGCTTCGCTTCGTACAAAGAACCTGCCGACAGCGTTGCTTCCTTGCGCAGACGGTCTTCGAAAGCGACGATGGACTCGATTTTGTCAAGGAACCACCAGTCGATTTTCGTGATGTCCTGAATCTCTTGCAGGGAGAAACCGCGGCGGAATGCTTCCGCTACGAGGAACATGCGCTCATCATCCGGCTTCTCCAGGCGATTGCGCAGTACCGACTCTTCCAGAGCACCCGCTTCCTTGAGATGCAGACGGTGAGCGCCGATCTCCAGTGAACGAACAGCTTTATGGATGGATTCTTCGAAGGTGCGGCCGATGGCCATAACTTCGCCGGTAGCTTTCATCTGCGTTCCGAGCTTGCGGTTGGCGCTAACGAACTTGTCGAACGGCCAACGCGGAATCTTCGATACGATATAGTCGAGCGTCGGCTCGAAGCATGCGTAAGTTTGACCCGTAACCGGGTTAACCAGCTCATCCAACGTGTAGCCTACCGCGATCTTCGCGGCCATCTTCGCGATCGGATATCCTGTCGCTTTGGAAGCCAGCGCGGATGAACGGCTTACACGCGGGTTCACTTCGATGACGTAGTATTGATAGCTGTGCGGATCCAGCGCGAATTGCACGTTGCAGCCGCCTTCGATATTGAGCGCGCGGATGATTTTAAGCGACGCGGAACGAAGCATCTGGTACTCGCGGTCGGACAACGTCTGCGAAGGCGCAACTACGATGCTGTCGCCCGTGTGCACGCCGACCGGGTCGAAGTTCTCCATGTTGCAGACGACGATGCAGTTGTCGTTCGCGTCGCGCATCACTTCGTATTCGACTTCCTTCATGCCGGCTATCGACTTCTCGATGAGACACTGGCTGATCGGGCTGTAGCGAATGCCGGAAGCCACGATTTCGCGAAGCTCTTCTTCGTTCGCGCAGATGCCGCCGCCAGTACCGCCAAGCGTGTAAGCAGGTCGAACGATGATCGGGTAACCGATGGAGTTCGCGAAGTCGACGGCGGCTTCAACCGTCGTAACGATTTCGCTCTCAGGCACGGGCTGCTCCAGCTCGCGCATCAGTTCGCGGAACAAGTCGCGGTCTTCCGCTTTCTCGATGGCGATTAGCTGCGTGCCGAGAAGCTTAACGTTCTCGCGCTCCAACACGCCTGCACGCGCCAGCTCTACGGCCATGTTAAGGCCGGTTTGACCTCCAAGCGTCGGCAGCAAGCCGTCAGGACGTTCCTGGCGAATGATCTGGGAGACGAACTCCAGCGTGATCGGTTCGATATAAACCTTATCCGCCATGTTCGTATCGGTCATGATCGTAGCCGGGTTGCTGTTAATAAGCACAACCTCGTAGCCTTCTTCTTTTAGTGCCTGGCAAGCTTGCGTACCGGCATAGTCGAACTCCGCCGCTTGTCCGATCACGATCGGCCCGGAGCCGATCACGAGAATTTTTTTCAATTCATTATTTCTGGGCATACTCAAGCTCTCCTTTCAACGTCTCCGACAAGACGGCTTGACGAGGTTTTTGCGGGTTGTTTTTTTTGTGCTCGCGGATCATCTCAAGGAATTCGTCGAACAGGTAGCTGGAATCGAACGGACCAGGCGCTGCCTCCGGATGATATTGAACGGAGAAGGCAGGGTGTACGTTATGCTTCAAGCCTTCGATTGTTTTGTCATTGTTGTTGATGTGCGTCACTGTCAGCTGCGTGCCGTGAACCGTATGGTCAAGCACCGTATAGCCATGGTTCTGCGATGTAATGTAGCAGCGGTTTGTAGCCAGCTCCTTGACAGGATGGTTGCCGCCGCGATGACCGAATTTCAGCTTGCCCGTATCTGCTCCGCAAGCCAGCGCGAACAGCTGATGACCAAGGCAGATGCCGAAGATCGGGAATTCGCCGATCAACTCGGAAATCATCTTCACGGCATGCGGTACGTCTTTCGGGTCCCCAGGGCCGTTGGACAGCTGAATGCCGTCAGGTGCCAAGCGGCGAATCTGTTCTGCCGTCGTGTCATGCGGAACTACGACTACGTCGCAGCCGCGTTGCGTCAATTCGCGCAGGATGCCGCTTTTGGCGCCAAAGTCGACCAATACGATGCGCTCGCGGTTGCCAGGACTGGAGAAAACATTTTTGGTGGATGTGCGTGCTACCTGATCTCTCAGCAGTTGAGATGCGTTCAGGCGTTCGGCCAGTTCTTCCACTTTTTCGTTGCCAGTCGTGATCAATCCTCTCATCGTACCGAAATGACGTAGCTTGCGAGTCAGCATGCGCGTATCGATATCGCTGATGCCTGGGATGCCGTACTCCTTCAGCAGTTGCCCCAGCGAATATTGCGCGCGCCAGTTGCTCGGAACAGGCTCATGGCGGCGAACGACGAAGCCGTGAATGTGAGGGCGCAGCGCTTCGAAGTCATCGCGCGTAATGCCGTAGTTGCCGATCAATGGATAGGTCATCGTAACGATCTGTCCGCAATAGGATGGATCGGAGAGCACCTCTTGATAACCTGTGATACCTGTATTAAAAACGACCTCGCCCGTCATTTGCGTTTCCGCACCGAAGGACAGACCGGTGAACAACGTTCCGTCTTCCAACAATAATCTTGCTTGCATCCGTCTCACTCCTCAGCTGTTAGTAAGGTTGTTCAAAAAGTCCGCTTCCCATCACGAAGTATCCCAAGAAGCCTACTCGACATCGAATATTGAATTCAGGCGAAACTTCCGGTGCTCACTTAGCTCTGCTAAGCTCTGCTCCTCAGTTTCTACCTTCATCCAATCTTCTCGGTGCTGAAAACCGAACTTTTTGAACTCGATTAAAAATCTATTTCCAAAGTTATTCCGACCAAACAATGTTTCCATTCACGATTGTCGTTACCGGCCAACCCTTGAGCTGCCATCCGCCGAAAGGCGTATTGCTGCTCTTGGACAGCGTATCTGCCGGATCTACCGTTCTTTCGCTCTCCAGATCGACGATCGTGATGTCGGCAGGCGCCCCAACCTCCAGCCTTCCCGTGTTTAACCGGAACACGCGTGCAGGGTCCTTCGTCATTTTCTCCAGCAGGAATCCGAGACTCCAGCGGCCGGTCTCGACGAACTTCGTGTAGAGTAGCGGGAATGCCGTCTCGAAGCCAACGATCCCAAATGGCGCAAGATCAACTCCGCGAGCCTTCTCCTCTGCGCTGTGCGGCGCATGGTCGGTGACGATCATGTCGATCGTGCCGTCCTCCAGACCCTCGATTACGGCTTGAACATCGCGCGGCGTGCGAAGAGGCGGGTTCATCTTCCAGTTAGCGTCATCGAGCCCCGGGATATTCTCATCCGACAAGATCAGGTGATGCGGGCAAACTTCTGCGGTAATTTTTGTACCGACCGACTTGGCCAGACGGATAAGTCTGACCGACTGCTCCGTGCTGACATGGCAGACATGGTAATGAACGCCGGTAGCTTCGGCCAGCAGAGCGTCGCGGCCTACATGGATGGCTTCCGATTCGTTCGGGATCCCTTTGATGCCGTGCTTGCGGGAGAATTCGCCTTCCGATGCCCAAGCGCCCTCCACAAGCGTATCATCCTCGCAGTGTGCGATGACCGGCATGTCGAGCGATCGAGCCAGCGCCATCGCGTCTTTCATCATCTGCGCATTTTGTACGCCTACGCCGTCGTCCGTGAAACCGATCGCGCCTGCTTCCTTAAGAGCGGCGAAGTCGGTCAGCTCTCGGCCCAGTTCGTTCTTAGTGATGGCCGCATAAGGCAGCACCTTTACGATACCGGCATTTTTCGCTTTGTCGACCACATATTTGACCGTCTCCGGCTTATCGATGACCGGGCGCGTGTTCGGCATGCAGGCGATTGTTGTAAATCCGCCTTTGGCTGCGGAGCGCGTGCCTGTAATGATGTCTTCCTTATGTTCGAAGCCCGGATCCCGCAAGTGTACGTGCATGTCGATAAAGCCTGCCGACACCAGCTTGCCTCCTGCATCCACAGCATCTGCCGATCCTGTGTCGACATCCGCTCCGCTATCGAGAAGCTCGGCTATGATGCCGTCCTCGATACGGATATGTTTGCTCTCGAGACGTTTTGTCCCCTCGTTCCAGACATTGCCGTTCTTAATCCATAATGACATGTTGACATCTCCATTCGACCCAAAAGTCCGATTCTGTCTCGCCCGCCTTAAAAGAGGCTCTTATAATGAAGCTGGACAGCTGACCAGCTGATTGTCTAACTTAGCGCCCGCTCCACAACCGCCATTCTTACCGGAACCCCGTTTTCCATCTGCGGGAAAATTCTCGATTGCGGATGCTCCACCAGCTCGTCGTCGATCTCCACGTTCCGATTTACTGGCGCCGGATGCATGATGATGGCATGCGAATTCATTCGCGAAGCACGTTCCGCCGTCATCCCGAACTGTTCGCGATAGGATTCCGCCGAGTTCAGCATGCCGCTCTCATGACGCTCCAGCTGTACGCGCAGCATCATGACGACATCGGCTTGAATCGCTTCTTCTATCGGAATATATGGTGCATCCAGTTCCATCGCTCTCATATTGTCCGGGGCGCAGAAGCTGACGTTCGCTCCCATCTTGCGAAGTCCGTACAAGTTGGAACGCGCTACTCGGCTATGCAGTATGTCCCCGATAATGGATACGTTTAGCCCTTGCAGGCTGCTGCCAAAATGTTTGCGAATCGTGTACATATCCAGCAGCGCCTGTGTCGGATGTTCATTATTGCCGTCGCCGGCGTTAATGAGCGGCACCTTGATCTTCTCGGCCAGTTCCGCGAGAACGCCGATCGGCTTTAGCCGGATAATGCCGACGTCTATGCCCATGGATTCAAGAGTGCGCACCGTATCGTAAATCGACTCGCCCTTCTGCACGCTGGAAGCAGCAGCGGAGAAGTTGATTACTTCCGCTCCAAGCCTTTTCTCCGCGACTTCAAACGAAAAGCGTGTCCGCGTGCTGTTCTCGAAGAACATGTTTGCAGCGAATTTTCCAGCCATATGCGAGTGCACTTTGGATGGATGGTTCTCCCAGTGTGCCGCCCGATCCAAAATACCTTCAATTTCCGCCTTGTCGAGCTCTTTCAGACCGAGCATGCTGCGCTCCTTCAGTTGCGTTACCGTCATGCCGCTTACCCCCTATGATGAATGATGGTCACTTGATCCTTCAAGTCGATCTCCTGAAGCGATACTTGGATTTGTTCTTGTTTGGAGGTTGGCACGTTTTTGCCGACAAAGTCCGGCCGGATGGGAAGTTCGCGATGGCCGCGGTCCACGAGCACGGCAAGTTGAATGCTGCGCGGTCTCCCGCAATCCATCAGCGCGTCCATGGCAGCCCTTATCGTACGTCCGGTATATAATACGTCGTCGAACAGAATGATCCGTTTGTCCTTCGTCCGGAATGGGATTCCGTCAATCTCGCCGAGTGCAGCAGCCGATTCCATCTTGGCCGTCGCAACCGATTCGTCTTGGCGATCGTCCCGATATTGCGTAATATCCAGTTCCCGTACCGGTACCGGCTTGCCTTCGATCTCGCCGATGCGTTCGGCTACCCGATTTGCAATGTAAACGCCGCGAGTCCGAATGCCGACGATTACGCAATCGTCAATGCCCTTGTTCTTCTCGACGATTTCATGAGCGATCCGCGTAAGCGCACGGCGTATCGCCGTATCGTCCATAATGACCAGATGTTCTTCTTCTGCCATGTCCGCGCTCCTTTCTGCCTCGCCTCATCCGATGATTCCTTGTCGTCCAACATTTAGCGCGTCCCGACGTCGGTCATACAAAAAGACTCCATGCGAAGATGTCCGCAAGGAGTCTGTGACCAGTCGGGAAAAAATCGGAGCCCACTCGTCGCATCATGATTTCAAAAACACGAATGCGGGTGGATTGTCCAATTCCGTCCATTAATGACCAATATTCACGCTACCTTGCCAGCCTCTCGGGACTGAGTTAAAGGTTCTGCTTAGTATCATTGGAATTATCCCACGTTCGACAAGCAATGTCAATAGTCAATGCCATCATAGCCGATGTTGTCGAATGAAAACCGTTGGTTACAGAAGTCGTGGTTAGTGTTCGTCCAAACCAGCAGCCTATTCAAGGGTAGCGTTGGCAATACGTTCATGTTCGATCAAACTGCCTTACAAGCTCAGCTTGCGGATCCGTTCGACCGCCTTAACCGTGTTCTCGCGGCTGCCGAATGCCGTCAGGCGGAAGTAGCCTTGACCGCTTTGACCGAAGCCTACGCCCGGAGTACCGACGATATTGGCTTCGGACAAAAGTTTGTCGAAGAAGCTCCAGGAATCCATGCCTTGCGGCGTCTTTAGCCAAATGTAAGGAGCGTTTACGCCGCCGAACACTTCCAGTCCGATGGAAGCGAGACCGTCGCGGATAATGCCCGCGTTCGTCATGTAATAGTCTATCAGCTCGGAGATTTGTGCCTTGCCCTCCGGGGAATAGATCGCTTCGGCGCCGCGTTGCGTCACGTAGGAGACGCCATTGAATTTCGTTGTATGGCGACGATTCCACAGGTCGTTGATCACGACGGAGTTGCCGGCAGCGTCAAGGCCTTTGAGCCCGCGCGGCACTACCGTGTAAGCGCAGCGTACGCCAGTAAAGCCGGCTGTCTTGGAGAAGCTGCGGAATTCGATCGCGACTTCCTTGGCGCCTTCCACTTCGTAGATGCTATGCGGAACGTCATCCTCCTGGATGAAAGCTTCGTACGCGGAGTCAAACAGAATAAGGCAATTGTTTTCGCGAGCATAGTCTACCCAAACCTTCAACTCGTCCTTCGTCAGCGTCATGCCAGTCGGATTGTTAGGATAGCATAGGTAGATCAGATCCACTTTGCGGTCCGGCAGAAGCGGCTTGAAGTCGTTCTCCGCCGTGCACGCCAGGTAGACGATATTATCGTAGCGTTTCGTCTCCCCGTTGTACTTTCCGGAGCGTCCTGCCATAACGTTTGTATCTACATAAACCGGGTATACAGGATCCTGAACCGCTACAATGCTGTCCGCGCTAAAGATCTCCTGGATATTGCCTACGTCGCACTTGGAGCCGTCTGACACGAATACTTCATTCGATGCGATTTCCACGCCACGGGTCCTGTAGTCGTTTTCGATGATCGCATTGACCAAAAAGTCGTAGCCTTGCTCGGGGCCATAACCTCGAAACGATACCGGCTGCGCCAGCTCGTCTACCGCTCCGTGCATAGCTTTAAGGACAGCTTCCGGCAAGCCGCGCGTTACGTCTCCGATACCCAGACTAATAATCTCGGCTTGGGGATTCTCTTGCATAAATTTCGTACGGCGTTTTGCGATTTCGGAAAATAAATAGCTGCCTTGCAGCTCCAAATAGTTCTGATTAATGGATGTCACTTGCATTCACCTGTCCTTGTTTCGATTTTTATCCGATTGAATATAGGATATCGTACTTGGACGTCAAGGATCATGCAGAATGTGAGCAAAAGTTTGCACTTGTTAGCGGTGACGCAGATTAACCAGAATTTGTTCCATATCGCTTGGCAAAGCGGCCTCAAAATGCAGCCTCTTTCCCGTACGCGGATGCGTGAAACCAAGCACTGCCGCATGCAGGGCCTGTCCGTTCAGCGGAACCGTCTTATTGCGCCCGTAGACTGGATCTCCTGCCAGCGGATGGCCGATATACTTCATATGGACGCGGATTTGATGCGTGCGTCCAGTCTCGAGCTGGAGCTCCAACAACGAATAGTCTTCGCCGATTCGCTCCAGCACGACGAAATGAGTGACGGCCGTCTTGCTGTTGCGATCCGTGACGGTAAACAGCTTGCGATCGGCAGCATCCCTGCCGATCGGGGCGTCCACGGTTCCTTGGTCATGCGGCAGTTTTCCATGCACGAGCGCGATGTATTTGCGCGTGACGCTATGCTCTTTGAGCTGCTCTGCCAGCGAAACATGCGCAAGATCATTTTTGGCGGCCATCAACAAGCCCGTCGTATCCTTATCGATCCGATGCACGATACCCGGCCTTAGCAAACCGTTGATTCCGCTCAAGTCTTTGCAATGATACATTAACGCGTTGACAACCGTCCCGGACGAATGTCCGGGAGCGGGATGGACGACCATCCCTCGCGGTTTATTGATGACGATGAGATCACTGTCTTCATACACGATGTCGAGGGGGATATTTTCAGGCATAATATCCGCTTCTTGCGCTTCGGGAACGACCAGGACGACGGTATCTCCTTCGCTCAGCTTGTAATTCGCTTTGATCGAACGTCCGTTTACCGTAGCCGCGCCTTCTCTGATCCATTCCTGCACTTGCGTGCGCGACAAGCCGGCTTGTCCAAGCTCGGCCAGTTGATCCACTATAAATTTGTCCGCGCGTTCTCCAGCCGCTTCAGGCCGTATCCGCCATTCCAGATCGTCCTCGCGATCAAGAGACAGGTTGCTGCTCATGTTGTTCGGGCTCCTTGTTTTGCGCTTGGTTTTGTTTTCTTTTCTCATCCCTGGCGACGAGCAGCGTATCCAGCAAAATCAATCCGACGCCGATCACGATGCCGGAATCCGCAATATTGAAGATCGGGAACGTATAGCTGCCAAAGTTGAACTTGAAAAAGTCGACAACCTCGCCGAAGCGAACGCGATCGATGAAATTGCCGACTGCGCCGCCCAGCACAAGCGCGAGGCCCGTCAGCAGAATCGGCTTGCCGGATTTGCGCATGAGCTGAATATAAGTAATCAGCCCGATTAAAATAACGGTCGTAATAATGATGAAGAACGTTCGCTGCTCCTGCAGAATGCCAAATGCGGCGCCTCTGTTCCGGTGCGAAGTGATCAGAAAGAAATTGCCGATCACGCTGATCTCGTCGTACAGTTCCATTCGGGTCGCTACGATTTTTTTGGTAATAAAGTCGAGCACGAACACGAATACAGCTAGCAGATAATACAAGAAAACACGCATGGGATCACTCCTATAAAGTTTGAGATGGCTATGTATTCCGGCACATACGACCGCTCCACATAGTGTAGCACAGGAACGGGTACGGAGCCAACGCAGCGAGGCGGGCATCATGCGGGTACGATGCGCAATAACCAGGCTTCCATGCATGTCCATACTGAAATCCGGCCATTCGGCAGAAACTACGCAGGACAAGACGAAGATTGATCAACAAAGGATGGTGCCCCATTCCATGAACTCATTATCGAAATCGCAACGCGACCTGCTCAGAAGCAGATTAACGGATGACCAAGCCGATATCGAATCACGGTTAGAGCAGAACGAACATGATGGACTGTCCGAAGCTTTGCGCGATTCTACAGGCGAGCTCTCGCCTATCGACAATCATCCCGGAGATGTCGCATCCGAGCTGTATGAACGCGAAAAGGACATTGCGCTTCTGGAGCAAGAGGAGTTGCACCTTAGACGAATCGAAGCTGCCCTCGACGCCATGGACAAGGGCAGCTACGGAACTTGCGTCGCATGCGGCAAGGATATACCGTTCGAGCGTCTCGATGCCGCACCTGACACCCTCTACTGCATCGATCATGCACCGCGAAACATCGTGAGCGATAATCGTCCCGTCGAGGAAATATTTCTAAAGCCTCCGTTCGGCAGAAGCAGCCTCGACGAACATGAATATAACGGCTTCGATGGCGAGGATGCCTGGCAGATCGTAGAGCGCTTCGGCAATGCGGATTCGCCTGCCATGTCGGAGAACCGGGACGTCGCCGATTACGACCACGTAGGCATAGAAGCGGACGAGAACGACGGCTTCGTGGAGCCGCTCGAAAGCTTTGTGGCAACAGACATTACCGGCCGTCACGTCTCGATCGTGCGCAATCGGGAATACGACCGGTACATGCATAGCAACGAAGGCGATTCCGACTTGCAATACGATGATCAATTCGATGAGAATTAACTCTTATTCGTAAGTACGCTTCATTAATAGTGCGAGTTCAAAAAATTCGGTTCTCAGTACAATAGCGTATGCTTCCGATGCTGCGTTTTTTCAAAAACGCTGTAGAAGATTGGATGAAGCTAGAACCTGAGGAGCGGAGCGTAGTGGAAGCTACGTGAGCACCGGCAATGTTTCCGGAGGAAACATACTTCGTAAGCATCCGTCTAGGTTCGGCAAACATCGGGCCCCGCGAAAGTAATCGGAATTAGCATCGAAGCTTCCCTTCACTTTCGTGGGTATCAGGAAATATTCGACGTCGAGTAAGCTTCTAGAAATACTTCGTAATGGGAAGCGGACTTTTTGAACAACCTCTAATATTGTTTGCCCTCAAGCTGAATCTGTACGATCTTCACGATATCCGCAATATAATCGCCGATGATGGGCAGGTTGAGCGCACCGAGAATTCGAAGCACATACAAAATCGTGGCAGCAAAGAAAGTAAAGCCAATTGCGATACCGATGCCTCTTGCCGTTCCGGCAAGCAGATTGCGCCAGATTAGCTTTAAGGGCTTGTTGAGCATATCGACGTAATCCGCAATATGGGTACGTTCCATATTGGTGGCCACGTTCTCCAGCCTCTTCTCGACGGCTTCTAGCGATCTTTGAAGCACGGAGAGGTCCTTAGGCTCGTGCACGGCAGACTGGGTATCGTGTTTTGCTTGCTTCGACTCTTTCCTCGCTTCTTTGTCGTCCGTCCACTTCGAGTTATCCCGTTTCATTCGCATCGCAACATTACACCTCCGTTACAGAACAAGGAAAGCCCGCTCCGCCGGCATGGCGGCAAGCGGGCTTCTCACTCTTATACTATAACCTTAACCCTTGATGAAAATGCCAATTTCCTTATCGCCAAGGGAAACTCGGTCCATGCTTTCCGCTACCCCGAAGGATAGGGATTGAAGCAATACGTTTTCGTTCAACACGTTCTCGAACGTCCGAAGCGCCTCTTGAAGCGTCGGCTCGGCGTCCAGCACAAGGTCGATGCGTTTCTCGATGGGCAGATCCAGCTTCTTCCGCGTGTCCTGAACGGCGCGAATCACCTCGCGGACCCATCCCTCTTGCTCCAGCTCCGGCGTAATATCGGTATTTAGCGCGACGGTCACGCCGCTGTCCGATGCCGATGCGAAGCCCGACTTCGCTTGTTTCTCCACAAGCAGCTCATCGATGGAGATTTCCAGCGACTCCCCGTCGTCGGTCGAGAAGGAGTAGCCTCCTCCGTTAACAACGGCGCGTGTATCCTCTGGCGTCATGGCTTTCAGGGATGCCTGGATAGGGCCTACGTATTTGCCGTATTTCTTGCCGGCAACCTTGAGATTAAGCTTCAAAGTGAAATCAACAAAGCCGCTGTCCGAGGTTTGAACGGTGATGGCCTTGACGTTGATTTCGTCCTTGATGATTTCCTCGTATTCGGCAATCGCGAAGTCGCGATCCAGCGATACGATCAACTCGGATAACGGCTGGCGCGTCTTGATGGATGTTTCGTTCCGCACATTCCGCGCAAGCTCGACAATTTGTTTCGCGCTGTCCATATCCCGTTCCAGCGCGGCATCGATCAGCGATTCATCCGCAGACGGGAACTCGGCCAGATGGACGCTGTCTTCGCCGCCGAGATTGCGGTACACGTCGTCCGCGAGAAGCGGAGCGTATGGGGCGATCAGACGAGATAACGTCATCAGCACGTCGCGCAGCGTCGTATATGCAGCTATCTTATCGGCAGAGAGGCCGCTGCCCCAGAACCGATCGCGCGAACGGCGGATGTACCAGTTGCTGAGCTCATCCACGAAGTTCTCGATCGCTTTGGCCGGATTCAGGAAGTCGTTGCTATCCAAGCCTTTGGAAACTTGAGCAATCAGGCTGTTCATCCTCGACGTAATCCAGCGGTCGAGCTTGTTGTCCGATCTACCTGATTTGTGCTGCGCAGGATCAAAGCCGTCAATTGTTGCGTACAAGGCGTAGAACGCGTGCGTATTTACGATCGTGTCTATAACTTTGGACTTCGCCTCGCCTACAATGCCGCGCGAGAATCGTTTGCTGTTCCAAGGAGCGCTGTCGGCCAGAAGCGCCCAACGGAATGCGTCCGTCCCGTACTCGTTGATGATCTCCCATGGATCGATAACGTTGCCCTTTGATTTGGACATCTTCTGTCCGTTCTCGTCCAGGATATGTCCCGTCGAGATAACCGCCTTGTACGGCGCCTTGCCATTATAGAGCGTGGATACGGCCAACAGGCTGAAGAACCAGCCGCGAGTCTGGTCGATGCCTTCGCAAATGATGTCCGCGGGATATTGCTCCTCGAACGTCGCTTCATCTCCGAACGGATGATGCTGCTGGGCGAACGGCATGGAGCCGCTGTCGAACCAGACGTCGATTACTTCCGGCGTACGACGCATAACGGCGCCTTCCGCGAACGGCGACTTCAGCAGAATGTCGTCTACATAAGGCTTATGAAGCTCAATATCCTCAGGCACTTCACCCACCGCACGGGCACGTAAATCCGCGATGCTGTCCGGCGCATACTGCTGTCCTGTCTCCTCGCAAACCCAAACGTTAAGCGGCGTGCCCCAGTAACGGTTGCGGCTGATGTTCCAATCGACCAGATCCTCCAGAAACTTGCCGAAACGGCCTTCGCGGATATGGCCCGGGTACCAGTCCACCTTGCTGTTGTTCGCGATGAGCTGATCCTTGACCGCCGTCGTCTCGATGAACCAGCTCTCCGTTGCATAATACAGAAGCGGCGATTTGCATCGCCAGCAGAACGGATAGCTGTGCTCATAACGCTCCTTGGAGTAGAGCAGCCCCTTCTCGCTAAGCATCTTCACGATGTCGACATCGCAATCCTTGACGAAACGTCCCGCAAGATCCGTTACCTCGTCTACGTAGCGTCCGGCATTGTTTACGACGCTCAGCATGCTGATGCCGCTCGCGCGGGCGACTTTGTAGTCGTCTTCGCCGTGCGCGGGCGCGATATGGACAATGCCCGTACCGCTGGTGTCGCTGACGAAGTCGCCGGCAATAACGATATGGCCTTTCTCGATGGGCACGTATCGGAACGGCGGCTCGTAAGAACGGCCGACCAGTTCCGCGCCTTTCACGGTGGACAGGATTTCGAAATTCTCCTTCAGGACGGATTCCGCCAATGCGGCTGCCACAATGTAAACCTCGCCGTCCTTCGACGCGCGAACATAATCAAGCTCGGCGTTTACGGCAAGCGCTACGTTCGCCGGGAGAGTCCAAGGCGTCGTCGTCCAAGCCAGGATGAATTCGCCGGAATCCTGCAGCTTGAATTTCGCGGTCGCGCTAAGATCCTTTACGTCCTCGTAGCCTTGCGCGACTTCATGCGAGCTCAGCGTCGTCTGACAGCAAGGGCAATACGGGCTTACCCGATGGCCGCGGTACAGCAGCCCTTTTTTGTGAATCGTGGACAAGATATGCCACACGCTCTCGATATATTCGTTCTTCAGCGTAATATATGGATTATCCAGATCCGTCCAGTAGGCGATGCCTTCCGTCAATTCGCGCCATTGCTTCTCGTACTCGAACACGCTGTCCTTGCACTTTTTCACAAAAGCTTCTACGCCGTAATTTTCGATTTCCTGCTTGCCGGAGATGCCAAGCTGTTTCTCGACGCCAAGCTCTACAGGCAAGCCATGCGTATCCCAACCCGCTTTGCGCACGACACGGTATCCGGACATCGTCTTGTAGCGGCAAATAAAGTCCTTGATAACCCGTCCGAGGACGTGGCCGATATGCGGCGCTCCGTTGGCTGTCGGCGGTCCCTCGTAAAAGACGAAATTCGGCTTGCCTGCCCTGTTCTCGATCGATTTCCTGAACGTGTCCTCTTCTTTCCATTGCGCCAGTACCCGCAGCTCGCGGCTGCGCGCGCGTTCCTTAACGTCTACGCGTTGCATCACTCAACAGCTCCTTCAATTGATATGTCGGCAAAAAATAAAATAAACCCCGCCCCTGTAAAGGGACGAGGTTTGCTCGCGATACCACCCTTGTTCCGCAGCCTGTACAGCTCCACCATAGGAACTCTCCGATCATCCCGACGACGATCAGCGGCTGCGACACCTTGTCTGCGAACCCGACTTCGATTCGCGGTCCCTGTAACGGAGGACTGGCCGTCGACGCTTAATGCTGCACTTCTCGCAGGTTAGGCGGCGCTTCTCGGAGAGGATATTCGGTAACGGCTCATACGCCGGGCTTGCAGCAATCGCCGGCTCTCTGTGGAATGATTCCGATACGTACTTGTTCTCGTCAATGAAGTTACATTCATCTTATGTTGCCTTTAATAGTTAAGTTATAACGAATTCTCGAACGAATGTCAAACGATATTGTCGCAAGATTTCTCATGCAAACATCGAAGCTGTCTCCAGCCAGCCCCTAACCCCTCAACAATTCGCGCTCCGAATCGCGGCTGGACGAATCCAGCGTCTCCCAGCCGTCCTGCGACAGCAGCTCTAGCTGCGCTTCCACAAGCGTGCGGAACCGCGCGCGGTAGATCGACGCCTGCTTCTTCAGTTCTTCCACTTCCAGGGCGACCTTGCGGGACTTGTTGAGCGAATCGTTGACGATGCGATCGGCATTCTTCTCGGCTTCCTTAATGATCAGCTGAGCTTCCTTCTTTGCATTGTTGCGCACCTCGTCGGCCGCTTCCTGCGCGACGATAATCGTTTTGCTGAGGGTTTCTTCGATATTGGAGAAGTGGTTCAGCCTCTCTTGCAGCGAAAGCATTTGGTTCTGAATTTCCTTGTTCTCGCGAATCAGGGATTCATAATCCTTAATGACCTGATCAAGGAATTCATTCACTTCGTCTTCATCGTATCCGCGTAATCTGCGGGAAAATTCCTTATTATGTATGTCCAATGGCGATAACGGCATTGGAGCACCCCCTCGTATGAAGTTATTACGTGGCGGACGACGGATTCTCCGTTCGCAATACGCCAGCCTGTTGAAGAGTAGGATTCGACAACGTTATCCCTTTTTCCTGCTGCCGCATAAAACTATTTGTATACGAAAGCCATGATTTCGACAATTCTTCCCAGCGTAAGCGGCTTCCTTCCTAATATAACGAAGGCTCCCCCGATTGTCGAAGGAGCCTTCCCGTTTCGCTATGGCGCCAGCATGCCCAGCGCTTCCTTCATCGTCTCCCGAATGGTCACGATATCGGAACCGTAATACTTGTCCGTCTCGAGCCGATGGACGTTGCCGTTTTTGACGGCGTCCAGATTGCTCCATAGTCCGGACTTCTCGATTTCCTCGAAAGCCGCCTTGTCGTCGCCTTCGTCGCGCACGATCAGGAAGATGTGGTCGCCCGCGTATTCCGGCAGCAGCTCCAGCGAAATTTCCTTGGCCGAAGCGAATATATTTCCTTCGATCTCGGCGGCCACCGCCTCCGGCGCTTTCGCCTGCAGACCGCTTCTGAGCATATATCCCGCGAAGTTCCGGTTCAGGTAGATGCGTAGTCTGCCCTTCTCCACGCGGAAGATCGTCACGGTCTCGTCGCCGATGGAAGACTGCAGCTTGTCTCGGGCGGCTGCCGCCTCGGCTTCGTATTCTTGGATCCACTTCTTCGCTTCCTCCGTCTTGCCTACCAGATCCGCGATCTTCGCGAAAATATCGTAGATGGGATCCTGCTCGAAGGTGATATAGAAGATCGGGGCGATCTTGCCGATCTGTTCCATTTGTTCCGGATAGATTTCCAGGAACACGGTAGGCGCGATGACGAGATCCGGAGCGAGCAACGTGACCGTCTCCGGGTTAGGCGGGTCTCCGATGCGCTCCACGCCTTCCATCTCCGCTTGTGTGTACACAATCTTAAAGCCGTTGTCTCCG
>NZ_BDQX01000036.1:258508-274202 GCF_003112455.1 Paenibacillus agaridevorans | reverse complement strand
ATGCCTCGGCGGTTGCCTTCGGTTCCGGCTGCGCCGATGCCGTTGGCGCTTGCGTAGCCGCTTCGTTCCCGTTGCCCGAATTCTCCGAACCGCATGCGGCCAACATGAACAGGACCGCCGTTAACATAAATAGAACCCCTAAACCCCTTCTCTTGCCCCGCGATCGTTGCATAAGAACCTCCTGATGTGATAATGATAATTAATATCACCATCAGTGTATACGGAATTACCCATGCAAGCCATGGACGGTTATTGCGCGCCCGATGGATGTTTGTGACGCCCTTCCCCCAACAATAACCTGGCGGCTTCCTCCATTTGCTCGGCGATCGAGACGGGATCGAACGACAGCCAGCGCCCGACGTCCAACCAGAATACTTTGCCGTTGGCCACGGGGGAGTACCTCTTCCACTCCTCCGTGCGGGACAACGTCTCGAAGAACGCTTGAGCCCCGTCATCCGGCTGCAGGATCACGAAGAGATAATCCGCGCCATAGAACGAAAGCTCGACGGGATCGATGACGCTGGAATGATAATAAGCGTTCACGAAGGACTGCATTTTGATTTTGTCGGGAGGCTGGGCGCCAAGGGAGCGATAGACGGGATATCCCATGTTCAGCATGCCGTACATCTGAAGCCCTTGCTCCCGTATGCGCAGTATCGCTACCCGGCTATCGCCGATCGCGGAGCGAATACGCGTACGCAGCCGGTCCCTTCGTTGCTCGTATCGCGCGATCCATTCCTCCGCTGCCGGAAGCAATTCAAGCCGGCCTGCAATTGAAGGCAGTTGGTTGTAGATGGGATCCTGCAAGGGATCCGCCACGATAACCTCGCATGATTCCATGTCCATCACTTCTTGTTCGATATCATCGCTTGCGGCCAAAATGACATCCGGGCTCCATGCCGCGAAATCCTGGACGGACAACCGATCGCCGGCCGCTTGAAGCCGCCCCGTCGTCATGCCGGCCGGGACCGGGCATGCCCCCAAAGCATTCCAATCGATAGCCAAGGGAACCACGCCTAACGCTGCGAGATAACCGTAGCCGTATGAAGCCACGACGCGGCGTTCCCGCCGCTCTGCGTAATAAGCCGGAGCAACCCCTACCATCTGTTTGAACCTGCGGCTGAAATGATAAGGATCGACGAAACCGACCTTGCGCGCCACTTCGGTGATGGACTCGCCGGAATGACGCAATAGCCGTTTGGCCTCCTCGATCCGGATGCGGGTCAAGTACTCCAGGGGACTATAACCCGTATGTTTCTTGAAAATACGAGAATAGTGCTCTTGTTGCAGTCCCGCTATGGATGCGAGGAAATCCCTCGTTAACGGCTCGCGCATATGCGACAGCATGTGTTTGACCGTTCTATCGATTTTCTCTTTGGATTCGGCGGTAGCCGGAGCAAGCGCGCCCCGCGTTGGCTTAGCGACCTTGCTGGACGTTCGTTCGCCGTTCATGCGAATTTGCCGACCGTTAAGCGGATTCGGCCTTTTTTGGTTACGCCGTCGACTTCGAGCACCTTGAACCGCCCGAGTCCCTTGAACGACACGACGTCGCCTTCCTTCAGAGGCTCGGAGGGATCCTCTTCCGTTTTCCAGTTCACTCTGCAGCGCCCGGCTTTGATGGGATCCACAATCTTCGAGCGGCTAATCCGGTAGACGTCGCTTGCGATGCCGTCCAGACGCATGGAAGCGACCGTCAAGCTCATCTCCTCCAACTTGGGGAGCAGCGCCTGCAGCTTCTCGATGGGAAGCAGCTCTGTCAAAACGGCTAAACGGTGAACCTGGCGCAGATGGATATTCAAATAATCGGCGATTTCATCGGTGACGATAATGTGGGCGAAGCTCTCGTGGACATGGATATCGCCTATTCGATCGCGTTTAATGCCTAGCCCGAGCAGCGCCCCCAGGAAGTCGCCATGATCCAGCTCCAGGTGGCCGTTCCCGCTCGCGTGGACGGCTAATACGGCAATAGCCGCAGACTCGTCATCCAGGCTGCGGTAGTCGGGCGCTATGAGGGCTCGCCGGCGCTCTGCCTCGGGAT
This sequence comes from Paenibacillus agaridevorans, assembly GCF_003112455.1. Taxonomy (GTDB): domain Bacteria; phylum Bacillota; class Bacilli; order Paenibacillales; family Paenibacillaceae; genus Pristimantibacillus; species Pristimantibacillus agaridevorans. The sequence continues at coordinate 272,164 of NZ_BDQX01000036.1, read as the reverse complement.
AACCGCCTTCCAGACGTATCGTGACATCGGCATTGCGTCCTGCCAGCATGGACAGTATTTGCGCTTGTCTCGGGTCTAAAAAATCGGTCCGCTTCAGCTCGTGAAGCTGTGCGGACCGCTCGACCCATTCCACAGCCCGGTCGACGAACGTTTTCTCTTCCGGGTGGAAATGTTCATATATGCTTGCTTTCATACTCATCGCCTTAGCCCATACCGAACAGGAATCCGACGACGGCAATCAGACCCATCCGCACGAAATTCAAAGCGAGAAGCGCGATGATCGGGGACAGATCCAGCACGCCGCCGATTGGCGGGATAAATCTGCGGAATATGCCGATGTAAGGCTCCACGATTTTCCCTAAAAATTGTCCAATGAAGCTTTCCCGGGCATTCGGGAACCATGACAGCAAGACATAACCGATGATGAGATAGCTGTAGATGTTTAATGCGAGACTAATAAAGTTAATAACTTGTAGTTCAAACAACTCAAGGTCACCTCATTTTAGTGTAATCGTTCTCTTCAGCAAGCATTTCTGTAATGGCTCCTTGAATTTCAACCGAATCAGGCGTACACAGGAAGATGTTCGGTCCAAGCTTCGAGATGCTACCGTTTAAAGCGTATACCGTACCGCTCAAGAAATCAACAATGCGAAGCGCAAGATCGCTGCGAACGCGCTGAAGATTCACAATAACCGCCCGGCGGGAGCGCAGATGATCGGCGATCTCTTGCGCTTCGTCGTACGAGCGCGGCTCGCTAAGCACGACGCGCACGTTCTTCTGCGAGTGAATGCTGACGACATTGTTGGCGGAACCGCTGCCAGCAGCGCCAGTGGAGTTGTTCCTGTTGTTTCTACGTTGTTCGAAAGCTGTGGTTTCATGTTCTTGCTCGTCTTGCTGAGCGACGCGTTCTCTCTCCACGACTTCTTCTTCCTCTTGCAGACCGAGAAAATTCATGAATCGGTTCATCACGCTCATAGCTCATCCTCCTCTTTTCCTACTAGAATACTACCCAATCTGATCCAGGTTGCACCCTCCTCGATCGCTACCTCGAAGTCCCCGGACATCCCCATGGACAATTGCGAAAAGGTCTCGTCTGCCGCGCCTGTTGCCAGCATCTCGTCCCTTAACTCCCGCAGGCTTCGGAATACGGGTCTGGCAGCTTCCGCTTCCAGCTCGTAAGGAGCCATGGTCATCAATCCAATGGGTTTAATGGTTGGATATTCCTTAAGAGCGCCTAAGAAACCTTGCAGTTCTGCCGGCTCGATTCCGTGTTTGCTCTCTTCGCCGGATACGTTCACTTGAATGAAACAAGATACGATAACATTCAACTTTACGGCTTGCTTATGTATCGCCTCGGCCAGGGACAGCCTGTCCAAGGAATGGATGAAATGAAATTTGCCCAGTACATCCTTTGCCTTGCGGCTCTGCAAGGATCCGATGAAATGCCAGATCGGGCTATCTTCTACTGGCGATTCTTCATTAAGCGTGCGCCACTTGGCTTCCGCGTCTTGCCAACGATTCTCCCCGAGATGTCGAAGGCCGCTCTCGTAAGCTTCTTTGGTCCGCTCCAGCGATACATATTTGGTTACTGCAACAACGCCGATTTCGTCGCGTTTACGTCCTGAACGGAGGCATGCATCTTCTATTCTGCGCTCAACCTGTTGTATGCGATCCTGTATAGTCATCTTGAACAATCACCTTTCTGCCATTCCGATCCAGCTGGCCATACGGCCTGTCTTGCCGCCTTCCATGCGGTGGGAGAAGAAAAGATCAACCCTGCATCCCGTGCACCACTTGCTTAATTCGATACGAGTCGGCAAAATTCCTGCTTTTATCATAATCTGTCGGTTTAATTCTTTCAAGTTCAGTCTCGCTTTGCCGCTTGCCTCGGGAATCATGCAGGTCAAGGCCAAAGTCTCGCTTAATCCAAGCCGGTTCATCAAAGCTTCGACTTCGGCAATGACCTGGCCGTCTACTTCATAACAGCATTCGCCAATGGATGGACCGATTGCGGCAATCAATCGCTCAGGACGAGTGCCGTATGCCTCAGACATTCGACGAACGGTTTCTGCGGCAATGCCTCCTACCGTCCCTCTCCAACCCGCATGAGCAAGCGCTACCGCCCGATGCTCCGGATCAAAGAAGTACAACGGGACGCAATCGGCGTAGAAAGACGTTAGCAGAATACCCTCTACATCCGTCATGATTCCATCGCAGCCTTGGATGGTATCTTTCATCGACGATCGTCCGCGGCCTCTATCTCCTTCGCGCACCTGATGGACGGCGGCTCCATGGATCTGTTCCGCACAGGTCCATGCTTCAAACGGCCAACCGATATCTTCCGTCAGTAATTTTCGATTTTCGATGACATCGCCTTGCTTATCCCCTACATGCAGCCCGATATTCAAGCTATTCCAGGGTGCGGAGCTGACGCCTCCCGCCCTTCCGGAAAATCCTGCCGTAAGTCCGGGTGAGCCATCCATCCATTGAGACAACAAAAAAAGCGAAGGTTCCTTCGCTGTTCCATCTTTGCGTTGAAACGGTTCCATGCGGATCACCTCTTGCTAACTGTCGTTAAGCGCTGCGCATCTCCGGGCAGCGACTTGTATTCTACAAGTGTATACGCTCAGGTCCGCACATGCAACTCATCCTCTTCATCCCGAATAGTCTTGGCTTCATCCATTCGGACGAGCACCACGTCCGCACCTATCTTGACAATGTTGCGCCAAGGGATGACGACCTCCGTGCCGCCATTGCCGAAGAAGCCGAATACCTTCGTAATCTGAGGCACGACGATGGAATCGATTCGTCCCTGTCGCAGATCAAGCTCCAGGTCGCTTATATGTCCCAGCTTTTTGCCGTCCACTATATTAATAACATCTTTGGCTTGGAAATCCGATATTTTCATTTATGCTCACCACTCTTCCGGCGGAATTGTTGCACTGACCGTGCTGTCATTTTCGTCCTTTGTATAGTATATGAGCCATTCGCCTAATATGTCCGGCCTTAAGTGAAAATAACGACAACGTTTACGTTTGGCCTACTTACCCCAACCAAACCGCCGCTTAGAAATTTTTGATCAATTGAATTCCGAAGCTTGTTTCACCAATCCTCGCCGACATCATTTGGACAGTCTAACGCTGCTCATTCGCCTACTTGTCTGGAATGTCGCATAATTTCCTAAATAAAAAAATCCTTTTCCCCGCCGGAAGCGGAGAAAAGGATTTCTGTCGGACATCTAGGACGTGTATGGTCTTACGCATTCATAGCTTTTGAGTTACACTTCAAGTTTTGACGTGCTTCTGCATTTGCTGAATGGCCGATTTCTCCAGTCTGGACACTTGCGCCTGGGAGATACCGATCTCGTCGGCCACCTCCATCTGCGTCTTTCCTTCGAAAAATCGCATCGACAGAATCATTTTCTCCCTGTCGTTGAGCTTATGCATCGCCTCGCGCAAGGCAATCTCCTCGATCCAAGATACATCCTTGTTGCGATCATCGCTGATTTGATCCATCACATAGATGGGATCTCCCCCGTCGTGGTAGATCGGCTCGAACAGCGAAACAGGATCCTGGATGGCATCCAGGGCGAAAACGACATCTTCTTTGGGCACGTTCAGCGCCTCGGATATTTCGAAGATCGTTGGTTCCCGCGAATTTTTATTCGTCAGGCTGTCGCGCACTTGAAGCGCTTTGTACGCTATATCCCTCAGACTCCGGGACACCCGGATCGGGTTGTTGTCGCGCAAGTATCGCCGAATCTCGCCGATAATCATCGGCACGGCATACGTCGAGAACTTGACGTTTTGGCTAAGGTCGAAATTATCAATCGCCTTCATGAGTCCGATGCAGCCAACCTGGAACAGGTCATCCACAAACTCTCCCCTGTTGTTAAATCGTTGGATAACGCTAAGCACGAGCCGCAAATTGCCGTTAACCAGCTTCTCTCTTGCTGCCCACTCGTTCCTGGTCTGCAAGGCCGTGAACAACTCGCGCATCTCGACATTGGTCAGAACAGGCAATTTAGCGGTATCCACTCCACAGATCTCGACTTTGTTTCGGGTCAACGTGATTACCTCCCAAGGAGCAACATTAATGTTCATTATCTCCCTGGGTCCTCATTTTATTCCTGCTCCCGACAACCTTCGACAAGCGTATTTATATTTTAAATTTCACATAGAAGAAAAAAAGTTCAGTTTTCAGCTCCGAGAAGGTTGAATGAAACTAGGATCTGAGGAGCAGAGCTTAGCAGAGCTAAGTGAGCACCGGAAGATCCGGTTGAATTCAAGATTCGACGTCGAATACGCTCCTTGAAATAACATCGTGATCAAAAGTGGACTTTTTTTCATCCTTAAACCATTTTGTTGAATTCTTTGCGGAGACGTTTGATGATACGTTTCTCCAGCCGGGAAATATAGGACTGCGAAATGCCGAGCATGTCGGCTACATCCTTTTGCGTCTTTTCCTCGCCATCGGCCAATCCGAATCGCAGCTCCATAATAATGCGCTCCCTCTCCGACAGCTTATCAAGCGCCTTATGAAGAAGCTTGCGATCTACTTGTTCCTCGATATTGCGATAGATCGTATCGTTCTCCGTCCCCAGCACGTCCGACAAAAGCAGCTCGTTGCCGTCCCAATCAATGTTTAGCGGTTCATCGAATGATACTTCCGTTCTCGTCTTGCTATTGCGGCGCAAATACATCAATATTTCGTTTTCGATACAGCGCGAGGCGTAAGTGGCAAGCTTGATTTTTTTCTCCGGATCAAACGTGTTGACCGCCTTGATGAGACCGATCGCGCCAATGGAGACAAGATCCTCGATATGAATGCCGGTATTTTCGAACTTACGGGCGATATACACGACCAGACGTAGATTGCGTTCAATTAACATCGCGCGTATGGCCGAGTCTCCGGATGGCAGCTTCTCGAGCAAGTACTCCTCTTCTTCGCGGGACAATGGAGGCGGAAGCGCCTCACTCCCGCCGATGTAGTAAATTTCTTCGCTTTTTAGTCCGAATAAAAATAAAATTCGATAATAATATAACTGCATAATGAGTTTGTACTTGACGAGCATCTGGCCCATCCCTCCCCTGATGAATTATGCGGAACCTTGTGACGGTTGTTGTACCATTGACGGATGGATTATCGCTTGATAGGTCCCATCTGCTGTCAGCTTGCCGCCGTCCAACCCGATTAGCACTCTGCTTGTTTCGAATATTTGCCCTTCCCTCATGATCTGGACGGAATCCGGCTTGACCGCCAACATGAATTGCGAGCCCCTGTTTACGCCGCGGAACGGCACCAGCCGCATCCGGTCCTGCCACGGGAACGGCTCCGTATCTTGCCCGGCAATAAGCCGGTCGACCTGGGCATCGCGGATGCCTTTCATCCACACTGCCGGAATTTCTGCTTCCCATCGTGACGCCTCCATAACCATGACCGGCGTTCTCGTAAGCGGATCGTACAGCTGGTTGCCTGTGTCGATCAGCCCTGTGCAGCCATATTCCGCTTCTCCGATCCTTATCGTCACATCAGCCAGATGCGTGCCGATTAAGACTTTCTCTCGTTTCTGCGATAACACGGACCGATACACGTAGATTCCGATAACAAATGCGGCGGCGAAATAAAAGATGCCGAGTTTGAGCTCCGCATGGACGCTGCCGCCCGAGAACGTTACCGTCCTCCATACTTCGCCGGAACCCTGCATAAACAGATAATAGAGTCCCAGAACGGCGCCTGCGGCTACGAAATTAACGGCATAAAACGCTAACGTCGTTCGGATGAAACGCTGCAAGGAATGAAAACCGAACGTGATCCATATCATGATGAGGGAGAAGCCAATTTTTACGCCTAACGTGAACAAAAATGACAATTGCGGGAATAACATGAGCACCACATAACTAGCTCCAAAGACGGAAGCAGCAAGCACGCGCCAAGGCTTGGGCCTTATATGGCAAGCCCAGGCGGTCGTCAAAAGAACGGCGCCGTCAACGAGCAGCTCTCGCAGGAATAAAATATCGATATAAATCGCCATGCCCAACCCCTTCCATCCTGCCCGGCAGTGGCCGCTATCGTAAGTGGATGCCCGCTTCAACGATTGAGATTAGTATATGGTAATCCTATTTCAAAGTCTGTCTATTCATGACGGTATCGGGTATCTTTTTTTGTCGAGATCCAAAAGAAAAAACGCCTCTCGGACAAGCCGAGAGGCGTTAATAGTCTAGTAAGGGATTATCTATCACGAGGCTGCTTGCGAAGGAATGCCGGAATTTCCAGCTGGTCGCTGGATGTGCCGGATCCGAAAGGCTTCACGCTGGACGATGCTTGGGAAGGTCTCGTGTCTACCTGCTCTACCGGCATGGAACCCGGCTTGCGCTGAGGAGCGGCAGATGCCTTTGCCTCGAAACCAGTCGCGATGACCGTTACTTTGATCTCGTCCTTTAAATCTTCGTCGATAATTGCGCCGAAGATCATGTTTACATCGGGATCGGATGCGGAGATGACAATCTCAGCCGCTTCGTTTACTTCGTACAGGGACAAGTTGCTGCCGCCTGTAATGTTCATGATGACACCGCGCGCGCCGTCGATCGACGTCTCCAGGAGCGGGCTCATGATCGCTTTGCGAGCGGCTTCGGCAGCGCGATTTTCGCCGGCTGCGATACCGATGCCCATCAGCGCAGAACCGCGTTCCGTCATAATTGTCTTTACGTCCGCGAAGTCAAGGTTGATGAGACCTGGTACGGCGATCAGATCGGAGATGCCTTGTACTGCTTGTCGAAGCACGTTGTCCGCTTCGCGGAAAGCTTCCAGCATCGGCGTTTTTTTGTCGACGATTTCCAAAAGGCGGTCGTTAGGGATAACGATGAGCGTATCCACCTTCTCCTTGAGCGCCTCGATGCCTTGCTCGGCTTGGCCGGAACGTTTGCGTCCCTCGAACGTGAACGGGCGTGTTACGACGCCTACCGTCAGCGCGCCGCACTCGCGGGCGATTTCCGCAATGACAGGCGCAGCGCCTGTGCCCGTGCCGCCGCCCATACCCGCCGTTACGAATACCATGTCGGAGCCCTTGAGCTGATTCGAGATGGCTTCGCGGGATTCTTCCGCAGCCTTGTTGCCTACATCGGGATTGGCGCCGGCGCCAAGGCCGCGCGTCAGCTTGTCGCCGATTTGCAGCTTATGCTCCGATTTGGCAAGGTGCAGAGCCTGGGCGTCCGTGTTCACTGTAATGAACTCAACGCCCTTGACTCCATTCTCGATCATTCGGTTAACGGCATTGCTGCCACCGCCGCCAACGCCGATTACTTTTATTTGAGCGAGCGTTTCAAGCTCCATGTCGAATTCCAACATCTCTCATTGTCCCCCAGTCAAAGTCAAATAAATTCGTTAAACATATTTTTGATCCGTTCGAACATACCGGGTTTGGATGGAGCTGCGGGACTGGCTTTGCGGCTTGCCGCTTTCTTCGTGACGCCTGAGCCTCGTACTCCCATATATTTGGACACGTATTGTATCATGCCAACACCGCTGCTATATGCGGAATCCTTTACGCCGATGTAGTCAGGCAAAGCGATGCGAACCGAGGACTCTAGTTCCACCTGCGCAAGCGCAAGCGTTCCTGGCATGGCGACGGCGCCGCCGGTCAACACGTAGCCATTAACCTTGTCGCCGTAACCCAGCCTGCGAACCTCTTGACGGATGAGATGGAAGATTTCCTGCATCCTCGGTTCGATAATGCTGGCCAGATCCTTCTGCGAGAATTCCTTCTCCATGTTGCTGCCCATTCGCGTAACTTTAAAGCGGACATCGTCCGCCGCATCGCCTACATTGGCACAGCCATACTTGAGCTTGAACTTCTCCGCCTGATCGCTTTGGGTCCGTAGTCCGTAGGCGATATCGTTCGTGACGAACTCTCCGCCGATCGGCAGCGTCGATATCGCAGCCAACCCGCCTTGATCGTAGATCGCGATCGTGCAGGAGCCTGCGCCGATGTCCGTCAGAACCGTGCCGATAGAACGTTCGTCCTTCGTCAGCGACATCATGCCCGAAGCAAGCGACAGCAGAATAACGCCGGAAATTCGCAAACCCGCCTTCTCTACGCAGCGCATAAGATTATGTATCGCTGTCTTCGTGCCGGTCACGATCGTAGCTTCCACTTCCAGGCGGACGCCGATCATACCTCTAGGATCGGATATGCCTTCCAATCCGTCTACCAGGTATTGCTTGGGAACGAGATTGATGATTTCGCGTTCGGGAGGCAGAGCGACAACTTTAGCCGCCTGCAGCACGCGCTCGATATCTTCTTCTCCGATTTCCCTGTCCTCATTAGATACCGCAACTACGCCATGATTGGTCTGCAATGCAATATGATTGCCTTGAATCCCGACATAAACGTCGGATATCTGAATGCCTACCATGCGTTCTGCATGCTCGACCGCGGCGCGGATCGAATGCACGGTTTGGTCAATATCGACGATAGCTCCCTTGCGAATACCTTCGGAGTCGGCAGAACCAACTCCAATAATATTAATGGCTCCATTGTTCATCTCGCCGATAATAGCTCGAACCTTGGATGTACCGATGTCCAAACTGACGATGATGTCGTTGTTGCTCAACTCGCGGCACCTCCGTTTCCAATAATTAGTATCTCAAGTTATGTTTACCCAATAAGAATGTAGAAGTTCCAAATCTTGCCGTCAATAGATTCTTATTAGAGATAAAAACGACCTGCACACTCAGCCGCCCTTCTCGGAACGTCCGGGAGCATTGGCTTTCTCGCTAGCTGGCGATGCAAGCACGCAGCGCCCGTCATTTCTGATCAAAAAATGAACAAGTCTCTCTACATATTCAACAGACTTTTTAGTTTCCCTCTTTTTTCAACAAATTTTTCAGAATTATTATTTTCACTGTCGAAAGGGCGATTTCCTTGTCTTAAAAAGAGGGGGTTTGTCGCCGGGAAGGCGCGCCGTTACGGCAAACTTACTCCAAGCTAGTAAAACAAATTCTATCATTCTTTTAAACGAATGAGTAGTCTATTTTTCATTATCGCCATCATTTTCCGAATCGTCGGTATGGAACGGAACATACGTGTCCGCCAGCAGCATCGTAATCTTGCCGGGCTCCTGCGTCTCGATTACCGCGTTCAACGCTTCAATCTTGTCCGGCAGTACCGAAACGGCGGTAATGACCTCAAACTTCGTTCGCGTATACATCCTGATCCGGTCGGGATAAGCCTTGGATGGAATGGGAGCAATCTCCGACAAATCCGACAGCTGCTTCTGAGGGATTAACGCAAGCTGCTTTGTCAGCTCGCGTTTGACGGAGTCTTCCCCGTTCCAGCCCGTCAGGATCGGCTTGTCCAAAAGATAGCCGTCCGTTCTCGCCTCCACGCTGGCACCGCTCGAGAGCAGCGCTTGCACAGTGCCGTCAGGCATCAGCTCGAACGCGACGACAGGATGCTCTTTCACCTCAATCTTGATAACGCCGGGAAACACCTTGACGACCTTGGCTGATTCGACCTGCGGCAGCTGCTGTACGCGAGAGGCGATCTCTCCGGACGAGGTCTGGAAGAAGGCATCGCCGATACTTACGGCGGCCGCTTCCTGTACTTGCTCCTTGGAGGTATGCTCCATGCCTGTTGCTTGAATGTCGGATATTTTGCTAATCGATGAATTAAAGAACAGCACGGCCAGCAAGGCGGCGAACAATAGCAACAGAATGGCAAGCAGCTTCTTGTTGCCTTTGCGTTTGCGGGCGGGTTCTTTAAGCACCGGCATGTTACCGCTGCTCATATCTTGTCCCTCTTTCCTGCAAAACGCCGGCTTCCCTGGCACGATTTCTCCAGAAAAGCCGAACGCTTCGATCTAACTGCATGATGTCATCTGGCTGGTTCGTTATTAGGCACGGGCGAGAATCGGGATATCCGGGCGCCGAGCTTCGTAAGCATATGCTCGATCCGGTCGTAGCCACGATCGATGTGATGCACTTGCTCAACGATCGTGCGTCCCTGCGCGGCGAGTCCCGCGATGACCAGGGCGGCTCCGGCCCTAAGATCCGTCGCTTCCACTGTAGCCCCGTACAGACGGGTAACGCCGCGTATAAATGCTGCATTCATGTCGACGCGGATATCGGCTCCCATGCGCGACAATTCGCCGACATGCTTGAGACGGCCTTCGAAAATCGTTTCCTTCATGATGCTTACCCCGTCGGCAAGCGTTAGAAGCACCATCACCTGGGATTGCAAATCCGTCGGAAAAGCGGGGTAAGGAGAGGTGACGATTCGCTCGATCGACTTCGGCCTTGCGGCACTATCAACCTTTATTATATCACCGTCGACTACGATTTGAACACCTGCGCGGCGCAGAACATGTATAAGGGAGGAGAGGTGGGCGGGCTGGGTGTTTTGCAGCGTGACCGCGCCGCGCGTGGCGGCGGCCGCGACCATGATCGTACCGGCTACGATTCGGTCGGGAATGATCTTGTAGCGGCATGGAGTAAGTTCGGCAACGCCGTCGATCGTAATCGTGTCGGTGCCTGCCCCCATTATCTTCGCGCCCATAGCGTTCAAGAAGCGCTGAAGATCCTGAATTTCAGGCTCTCTGGCCGCATTCGTCAGCGTCGTGCGTCCTTCCGCCAGGACGGCGGCCATCATCAGGTTTTCGGTCGCTCCGACGCTTGGGAAGCTAAGATGGATATCGGTGCCCGTCAGCTTGGCAGACCTGCACACGATGCGATTGCCGATTTCTTCGATCTCGGCCCCCAGCGCCTCTAAACCTTGCAGATGAAGATCAATCTTTCTTTCGCCGATCGCGCAACCGCCCGGCTGGTAGACCTGAGCTTCGCCGAATCTTGCAAGAAGCGGTCCCATGAGAAAGATCGAGGAGCGCATCTTGCTCATCAGCGTCTCCGGCACATGGGATGTATGAAGCGCGGTCGTATCCAGTACGACCGTCTCGCCGACGTGCTCGGCGCGGCATCCTAATTCGCGCAAAATGTTCAGCATAACTTCGATATCGAGCAGCCTTGGCACCGAATCCAGTGTAATCGTGCCTTCAGCCAGCAGACTGGCAGCCAATATCGGCAAAGCGGCATTTTTCGCTCCTTGGATAACTATGGATCCTGAGAGAGGTTTCCCGCCTTCAATCACCAATTTGTCCAATGTATCACCTCCGAATTACCGCTCGCCCACCACCCGAACCTCCGGCACCAGCTTCACGCCTGCGCGTTCTTCCACAGTGCCCTGGATGTGAGACATGAGGGCGAGTACATCTCTAGCTGTCGCTTGCCCGGTGTTTACAATAAAATTGGCATGTTGTTCGGATACCTGCGCCCCCCCGATGGAGAAGCCCTTTAGTCCCGCCTCTTGAATCAACCTCGCGGCGAAATCGCCCGGAGGATTACGGAATACGCTGCCGGCGCTAGCCAACTGAATCGGCTGCGTGCGCAGCCTCCGTTCCTTGTAGGTAGCCATCGCCGAAGCGATCTCCATGCGGTCGCCCGCCGCCAGCTCGAAGCCGGCTTCTACAACGGTGCCCCGTTGTTCCTGCAAGATGGAATGGCGGTAGGCGAAGCCCATGTCCTCAAGCCCGTAACGAACCAATTCTCCTGTCTCCAGTACAATGTCAGCATACTTGAAAATACGCGACACATCCGATCCGAGAGCCCCCGCATTCATGTAGACGGCACCTCCGACCGTTCCCGGAATCCCCCCTGCGAATTCCAGGCCGGTCAGCCCCGCCTTGCCCGCCATAACGGACAGCTTGATGAATGAATAGGCCCCGCCGGCTATAGCCGTTGTCCCTTCGAAGGTAACGTAATCCAATCCTCCGGACGGTTTGATCACAGCTCCGCGAATGCCATTGTCGCCAACTAGCATATTGGAGCCGCGGCCCAGATTGATCCAAGGCACCTCATGCTTATGCAGCAGCTGGACTGCGGTGATGAGTTGTTCTTTGGTGCGTGGAAGGATAACCAGATCGGCCGGTCCGCCGATCTTCCATGTTGTGTGCTTCGAAAGCGGTTCGTTCAGCAGCAGCTGCAGTTCCCCTGCCGCCGCTTCCCTAAGTTCCGCTATGCATGCTTCCATTGTGACTTCCTCCTTCATTGCTGCGGATGCAGGCATTCGCCGCAACTTCATTGTGTGATCCTCCGCTTCCGCAGGTGACGGTCGCGAATATAGGGTATATTATGCCTTGCGCCAATGTTGTGTGACAGACGCCTATTTTAAGGTAGTTCAAAAAGTCCGCTTTCCATCACGAAGTATGCCAAGAAGCGTATTCGACATTTGAACACGCATTTGAAGTGGCCGCAAGACCTTGCATGCTTATCTGGAATAACGCGAAATGTTAAGCAAAATGCCGAGCGCCGTAAGCAACAGCGTCAGCGAAGAGCCTCCGTAGCTCACGAGCGGCAGTGTAATGCCAGTGACAGGCATCATTCCGATAACGACGCCGATATTGATCAGCACCTGAACCCCGATGATGCCGGTAATGCCGACAGCCAGGAAGCTGCCAAACGTGTCCGGGGCCGCGATAGCGGTCCGGATCCCTCGCCAGACGACGACCAGAAATAACAAGATGATAGTGGCTCCGCCGATAAAACCAAGCTCCTCGGCGAGAATGGAGAAAATGAAGTCCGTCTGCGGCTCGGGCAGGTAGCTGAACTTCTGCCTGCTCATGCCGAGCCCTAGGCCGACAAGACCGCCAGGGCCGATGGCAAAAAGGGACTGGATAATTTGATACCCTCCGCCGAGCGGGTCCGCCCACGGATCAAGAAACGAAGTAATGCGCTGCAGGCGGTATGGAGCGGCCAGAATCAACCCGACGAAGCCGGCTACGCCGATCATCGCCAGTCCGCCCAAGTGAGCCATGCGAGCACCAGCCGTGTAGATGAGAATGAGCGACGCGCCGACCATGACGGAGCCCGTGCCCAAATCCGGCTGCAGCATAATAAGGCCGAACGCCAGACCCACAAGCCCGAGTGGCGGCATAAGCCCTTTCGTAAACAGCGTAATATTTTGCTGCTTCTCCGACAGCCAACGGGACAGAAACAGGATCATGGCGAGCTTCATGAATTCGGAGGGCTGGATGCCGAAAGAGCTGATGCCGAGCCAGCTTCTCGCCCCGCCCCTCACAACCCCGATACCGGGAACAAGCACGATAACAAGCAGGCCGAAGCAAACGATCAGCGCGGCAGGCGCCCATTTTTTCCAGTTGGAATAATGGGTGTTCATAGTAAATAGTAACGCACCTACGCCTAGTCCGGCAAATAGTAGCTGGCGCTTCACATAATAGAAGCGGTCGCCGAATTCATGGAGCGCGAGCACCGCGCTCGCGCTGTATACCATAACGAGACCGATTGCAAGAATAAGCCCAATGGCGGCGAGCAGCCAAATATCGGGGGCAGAACGCGCTTTTGCCATAGCGAACACACCTCTTAGCATGGGAAAGTAGGGACAGGCCCCCTACTTACAAGGTATGCGCCGATTGTTTAAACATGCTCCCTCTTTGTTCGTAGGATTGAAACATGTCCCAGCTCGCGCAAGCAGGCGACAGCAGCACGGCATCGCCCGGCTCCGTCATCGCGAAAGCCCGGACGACCGCTTCGCGAAGCGTGGATTCGGCGTCCTTCTCAGCGTTCACCGTTTCTATCCTCGTTAAA
>NZ_BDQX01000036.1:258184-258339 GCF_003112455.1 Paenibacillus agaridevorans | reverse complement strand
ACCCCCCCCGCCACAAGAACGATCGGCTCCGTCAGGGACCTTGCCGCCATCTTCGTTGCCGTCGAATTTGTATCCTTGGAGCTGTTGTAGAATTTCACGCCGTTTTTCTCGCATACATATTCGAGGCGATGTTCTACGCCTTTGAATTCGCGCAG
>NZ_BDQX01000036.1:255797-258130 GCF_003112455.1 Paenibacillus agaridevorans | reverse complement strand
CAATGCGTCAGGCGCGGCTCCGGCAGCGACGCAGGCCGCGATCGCCGCGATCGCGTTCGCCGCGTTATGGCGTCCGAGAAGGCCTAGCTCGGCGACAGGCATGATGACGAGCTCACAGCTCTCGGACGCCGTTCCTCCGCCAGCAGTGCGGTATACGATATGACGCTGAGCTTCGGCTGCCTTATCGGCCTCCCCTTCGCGCGTGAAAGGAGGATCTATGTAGACGCCTTCCTCCAGCTTCTCATAGAGCGAGAAGGGCAGCAGCTTCGCTTGCAGGCTCCGTGCGGTCTCCCTGCAGACGGGATCGTCCCAGCCCAACACCGCCGTATCGGATGCCTGCTGATTGGCGAACAGCTTGCGTTTCGATGCGACGTAATCTTCCATGCCGCCGTGATAGTCGAGATGCGTCTCCGCCAGATTCAGCAGCATCGCGATACGCGGCCGAAACGTCTCTGTCCCCTTCAACTGGAAGCTGCTGAGCTCGGCGACGATCCAATTGTCCGGCGTTGCATCCTGGACGGCATCGCATAACGGCAAGCCGATATTGCCTGCGACGATAGGCTTTTTGCCCGCCGCTTCCAGAAGCATGCCGATCAGCGTAGTTGTCGTTGTTTTGCCGTTAGAGCCGGTAATGCCGATGATCGGTGCAGGCGAGATCAGATAAGCCGCCTCCACCTCGGTCACGACGTCTACGCCGCGCTCCAACGCTTCCCGTACGGGAGGCGCGCTGTACGGAATGCCTGGATTTTTGACCATAAGCGCCGTATCGGCGTCAATCAGATCCTCCGGATGATGTCCGCAAATAACGGTAATGCCCAGTTCTTCAAGCTCGCCCGCCTCGGGGCTGCTCTCCCTATCCTTCTTGTCATTGACGACGACGTCGGCGCCCAGCTTGTGGAACAGCTTGGCTACGCTGACGCCGCTCTTCGCAAGGCCGAGAACGACAACGCGCCGGCCGCGGTAGTCCGCAGGGTGATTCATGCAGCGACAATCCCTTCTATGTGCATAAGTACGCAGGAAGCGGCTCTCGTAAGCGAGAACCGCCTTTGCGCCTGTTTTATGGAGTGTGAATAGTAAATACATGTTACCTCTTAAATGACGAACAGGATGCCTGCGGCCGCAAACAACAACCCCACCGTCCAGAACACGGTAACGACCTTCCATTCGGACCAGCCGATGAGCTCGAAGTGATGATGGATCGGACTCATTTTAAAGATCCGCTTGCCCCGCAGCTTAAAGGAGGCGACCTGCAAAATGACGGACAGCATCTCGAGAACGAACACGCCGCCGATCACGATCAGAAGCAGCTCCGTCTTCGTCAGAATCGCGACAGCCGCGATTCCGCCGCCGATGCCGAGCGAACCCATATCGCCCATGAATACTTTGGCCGGGTGAGCGTTGTAGACCAGGAAGCCGAGCACCGCTCCGATCATGGCCGCCGAGAAAATCGCGGATTCATGTTCGGACGTCTGCAGCGCCACAATCATGAACGCGCCGAACGCGATTGCGCTCGTCCCTGCCAGCAGTCCGTCGAGTCCGTCCGTGAAATTGACGGAATTGCTGGCCGCGAACATGATGATGACGACGAACAGATAATAGAACCAGCCGAGATCCAGCCCCGCGCTTGTGCCGGGAATCGTAATCTCGGTGCTATGCCCCATATTGTACAGAAGCACGCAGACGATGGCCGAAAAAAGGAGCTGTCCGAACAGCTTCTGCCAGGCCGTTAAGCCAAGCGAACGTTTGAAAACGATCTTGATATAGTCATCCAGGAAGCCGACGAGACCAAAGCCGAGCGACGCCGTCAGGAGCACCCAAAACTCGCTGGATTTGTCGGCGAATCTCACGAATGCGATCATCAGCGCAATCATTATTATAATGCCGCCCATTGTCGGCGTGCCGCTTTTCTTTAGATGGCTCTCGGGACCTTCCGTACGAATCTGCTGACCGAACTTGAGGCGCCGGAGCAAAGGAATGAACAATGGTCCCAGCAGAACCGTTATAAGGAAGGATACGCCGATTGCGAATAAGTTGACCATCATGTCCATTTCTTCACCCCTTCTCCAAAGCTTGGACAACTTGTTCCATCCGCATTCCTCGGGAGCCCTTTACAAGCACCAGATCATCGGGCTGCAGCCGGTTCTTAAGCCAGTCGGCGAGTGTATCCTTGTCATTAAAATGGATCACGCGGCCCGCCTCGTCAGCCTCGCGAAGGCTTGCTTTCGCGCCTTCGTGCGTATTGGCCGATAACGGTCCGCAGGTAAGTACGCCCTCTGCCGCATCCGGCGTCAGATAAGCGCCGATGCCGCGGTGAAGCTCCGCTTCTTCCGGGC
>NZ_BDQX01000036.1:240598-255736 GCF_003112455.1 Paenibacillus agaridevorans | reverse complement strand
TCCAGCATATCGCCCAGCACGATCCAGCGGCGGCCGAAGCTCTCGAGTCCGCCAACCAAATCGATAGCCGCGCGTACGGCAGTGGGATTGGCATTGTACGCGTCGTTTAAAATGACGGCGCCGTTAAACGCCTTTACCGGCTCGATGCGCATGCCTGTCAGCTTGAGCTCTTTAAAGCCGCGATGGATGGCTTCCGCAGGCACGCCCATAAATCTGGCGGCGGCAATCGCGGCAAGGGCATTGCTAATATTATGACGACCAGGCACCGGAATATGAACGGTTCCGAGTCCGCTTACTTGTCCCCGGTGCAGCGCCGCGAATACGCTCTGATCCGGATGGAGCCGAATGTCGTCCGCGGACCATTCGTTATCCGCTCCAAGACCGAATGTCCGGAGAGTAACGCCTTCAGGCAGCGCCGACTCTGCAAGTCCTTCCTTCAACAGCGGCTCGTCGCCGTTGTAGAGCAGGACGCCGTCCTCGCCAAGGCCAAGCGCGATCTCCAGCTTTGCCTTCGCGATGCCGGCCCGCGAGCCAAGATGAAGCAAATGCGCGTCGCCGACATTCGTAATAATGGCTAGATCGGGAGACGCAAGCTTCGTTAATAGCTCGATCTCGCCGAAGCCGCTCATGCCCATCTCCAGCACGGCAACCTCCGTCTCTTCGTCCAGCTTCAAAAGCGTCAGGGGCAAGCCGATGTGGTTGTTCAGATTGCCTTCCGTCTTAAGGACCGAATACTGTGTGGACAACAAAGCAGCCGTCATATCCTTGGTTGTCGTCTTGCCGTTGCTGCCTGTAATGCCTACTACTCGCACCATCAGCTCGTTCCGGTAAGCGGAAGCAAGCCGTTGCAGTGCAGCCAGGGTGTCTCTGACAACTAGGAACGCCACATCGGGAAGATCAGCGGGGATGTCGCGTCCCTTCTGCCACAGCATCGCTTTGGCGCCGTTCTCGGCCGCCTGCGCCGCGAAGTCGTGTCCATCAAAGCGTTCTCCGACGAGCGGGACGAACAGGTCGCCTCCGCCTCCAACCGCTCGCGAATCCGTCGTCACTCCGCGGAGCAGCATATCCTCGTAGCCGCCCTGGCGCTTGGCGCCGCACATGGCCGTTATTTGTCCTACAGTACGTTTAATCAATGTAAAAATCTCCTTATCGCGTCTTTTGCCGTTAATCGATCGTCGAAGTCATGCACCTCTCCGCCGATCAGCTGGTAGGTTTCATGACCTTTCCCCGCAATCAATACTACATCGCCTTGGCTTGCCATTTCAACCGCTTTTTCAATCGCGCGCTTCCGATCGGGAATGACGGCGTAGCGATCTCCATCCGAACCAGCCGCAATCACCCCTTCCATTATATCGTCGATGATGGCAAGCGGGTCTTCCGTCCGGGGGTTGTCGGACGTCACGATCATATAATTCGCAAGCTCGGACGCGATTCGGCCCATCATTGGGCGCTTCGCCCGATCACGGTCGCCTCCACAGCCGAATACGCAAATAATACGGCCCTCCGCGAATTCTCGCGTCGCCTGCAGCACGTTCTGCAGGCCGTCCGGCGTATGGGCATAATCGACGATTACGGCATAGTGCTGGCCCTCCTCCACGCTCTCCACGCGGCCAGGTACGCCGGGAATAGCAGACAGAGACTCCGCTATAGCAGCAAGAGGCACGCCTTCCAGCAGCGTCGCCGCTATTGCGGCAAGCGCGTTGTAGACGTTGAACTTGCCTCGCAGGCGGAGCTCGATCTTGGCTTCGCCCCTAAACGTCGATACCCGGAACGATGTCCCCCTCGACGTAATCCGAACATCGCTTGCCCGGACATCCGCCGGATTTTCGATGCCGTAAGTCACGACTTCGGCCGCCGTCATTTTCCGGAAGCGCTCGGAGGCCTCGTCGTCCGCATTGAGCACAGCGAAGGAACGTTCCTCCTGTCGGGCTTCATAGACGTTGCCGAGCCGCGAGAAGAACAACCCTTTGGCATCCGCATACTTATCCATCGTGCCGTGATAATCCAGGTGGTCCTGCGTCAGGTTGGTAAAGATCGCGGTCCGAAACCGGCAGCCCTTGACCCGCCCTTGGTCCAGCGCATGCGAGGACACCTCCATCGCACAGTACTGAACGCCGCTTTCTCTCATCTCTCCCAAATAACGCTGGAGCTCATGCGAATCCGGCGTAGTGCCTTCCATGGGATAAGAACGGCCTCCGAATCGCCGCTCGATCGTCCCGATCACGCCGGCGGATTTTCCGCTGTCGTTTAAAATCGTTTCCACCAGATAAGTTGTCGTCGTTTTGCCGTTCGTGCCCGTTACGCCGATCAGACGCACGCTGTTGCTGGGATAACCATTGATATGGCTAGCAATGACGGCTGCCGCCCCTCTCGCATCCTTTACAATCAGCTGCGGAATATCCAGCGGAAGGGGCCGCTCTGCGACAAGCGCCGCCGCTCCGCAATGAACCGCCGCTTCGGCATAACTATGACCGTCCGCCTTGTGCCCGGGAATGCAGATAAACAGATCTCCTTCCGCAACAAGCCGGGAGTCTCGTGTTATCCCCGTAAATTCCGTATCTCCGTCCCCTATTAACCTCGCTGTAACGAGCAGCTCCGTAAGTTCTCTTAGACGCATCCCTTCCATGCCTCCCTCGAATACTCTGACGGAATACTATATGCCGCCCAGAGTAAACGCGTTAATGGCTAGTGGGAATGCGGAATGTCTTCTTCATCGCCGAGATAGATGCGGATAGTCGAGCCCCGGTCGACTCTCGCCCCTTCCGCCGGCGCCTGCCGGATGACAACCTTGCCGGAGCCTGCGGTGGTCAGATTGAAGTTCATATTCAAATCCTCATACAGATCGGAGACGCTCTTGCCGATCAGATTCGGCACGGTAACGATCGGCGTTTCTCCGTACTTGTACAGCCTGTCAATCTGCGACTCCCTGCGAGGAACCTCCAAAATCGTTAGCGCATCCTCCATCATATTGCGTACGATAGGGGCCGCGACCAAACCTCCGAACTGGATGCCTTGCGGATTATCGACCGCCACGTAGATGACGATCTGGGGATCGTCCGCCGGCGCGAAGCCGATAAACGACACGATATGCTCATTAGGCGAATAACGCCCGTTAACGACCTTCTGCGCCGTTCCCGTCTTGCCTCCGACCCGGTAACCGTCGATGAACGCGTTGCGTCCTGTGCCCTTTGCCACGACGCTCTCCAACGCTTCTCTCACCTGCTTCGACGTCTCTTCCGAAATAACGGTACGCACCGCCTCAGGCTCCACTTCTTTGACGACCTCTCCCGTATCCGGATGGATGAGCGCCTTCGTCACATGGGGCTTATACAACGTTCCGCCATTAATCGCAGCCGATACCGCCGCGATCTGTTGAATCGGGGTCACAGAGACGCCTTGACCGAACGCCGTCGTCGCAAGTTCTACAGGACCAACCTGACTCAGCTTGAACAGGATCCCGTTTTCTTCTCCATTAATGTCGATCCCCGTCTTCGTGCCGAAGCCAAAGTCCCTGATGTATTGGAACAGCGTTTCCTTGCCTAACCGGTTGCCTAACGTAACGAAACCAGGGTTGCAAGAGTTTTCGACGACTTCAAGGAACGTTTGGCTGCCATGACCGCCTTTTTTCCAGCAGCGAAGCCTCGCTCCGCCGACCTCTATCGCTCCCGGATCGAAAAAATGCTCGTTCTTGAGATTGACCTTTTTCTCCTCGAGCGCGGCGGCCAACGTAATGATCTTGAATGTGGAGCCTGGCTCGTACGTCATCCAGATGGGAAGATTCCGATTGTACACCTCGCTCGGCACTTCCTGATATTTGTCCGGCTCGTAGGTTGGCCTGCTCGCCATGCCGAGAATTTCTCCGTTCTTCGGATTCATGGCGATCGCGATGACGCTATCCGCTTGCAGGCCCGTCATGGCCTGATCCAGCTCTCGCTCCATGACAGCCTGTATTTCCTTGTCGATCGTGAGCTGCAGCGTCAAGCCTTCTTGCGGCTCAACGTATGTATCGGACGAATTCGGCATCTGGCGGCCAGCCGCATCGGACAAGAAGGATACGTTGCCTTGAATGCCGGTCAGCGCTTCGTTGTATTTCGACTCGATGCCGGTGAGTCCTTGATTGTCGATACCCGTGAAGCCCAGCATGTGGGCAGCGAGACTGCCGAACGGATAATGCCGCTTGCTGTCCTCCGCGACGACGATGCCTGGGAGGTTGAGCGCACGTATCTCATCGGCCTTCTCCGGCGTCATCTTTCTGCCGCCCGGCCCCAACCGGACGATCATTTCTTTCGTTGAAATTTTTTTGAGCAGCGTTTCCTGGGACATGTCGAGCAATGGCGCCAGCGTAGCTGCCGCCGCTTCCTTCTCTTTGACCTGCACGGGTATCGCCCATACAGTGGGCGTGCTTATATTATAGGCTAGCTGCACGCCGTTGCGATCCCAGATTTCGCCTCGCTTCGCGACATACGGAATGTCGCGCCTCCACGAATTTTCCGCTTTCTCTGCAAGCTCAGCGCCTTTGTACAGCTGTACATAGCCAAGCCTTAAACATAGGGCGTTAAACGCCACGCCTGCGAGAATGAGCACGACGAACAACCGTCGCCTAACCGTTACGTTAGATACCTTCATCGTAGAAATCCCCCTCTTCGCCTCCAGCCTTGCGAATAAGCGTGCACTGACGCTCATTCCCAGACTATGAAACACAAGAGAGGGATAGAACAAGCCCCTGATATGGTAATTCAAAATGTTCACTTTTGATCACGATGCTGCTCGAAGAAGCTTATTCGACGTCGAATCTTGCACGCTGCCAGTCATTCCGGTGCTCACGTAGCTTACAGCTACGCTCCGCTCCTCATTTCCCGACTTCGTACAACCTTCTTGGTGCTGAAAAGCGAACATTTTGAACCTTTATTGGAATGGTAGTTCAAAACATCACCCAGAAGCTTATTCGACGTCGAATCTTGCACGCTGCCAGCCAAGCTCGAAATCGGTCAGTTCTCGCCGCCCTGCATGCCAACCGGCGGTTCGATGTCGGCGTCCGTCGAATCCTCGGAACCGCCGGATTCTCCGGCATCTGATTCGTCATCCGATTGGGATTCGCCGCCCTCTTCGCCAGTATCGGACTCTTCGCCACCGCCGCCGGAGGCGCTTAGCGCTTCGTCGTAGCCTTCAGCGCCCTCTGGAGGGACCAGCTGCACCTTGACCAGCCGCCCGCCGTTCTCTTCTACAACCTGCTGGCTGACGACGTAACCAGTCCCCTCCGTTACGAGGCGCGCGCCAATCAAGGAGGTCAGCTCCAGCGCATCCCGAAGCGAGACGCCCGTCAGATCCGGCACGGCCAGCTGATCCTTTTTCTCCGTCACAATATATACCTTCTGCGCGGGATAGATGAGAGAGCTTGCTGCCGGAATTTGCTTCAGCACTTTGTCGCCGCCGCCTACGACTTCAAACGATAATCCCTTGCCCTGCAGCTCGGCCTTCGCCTGCGCAACACTTAAGTCTTGCACCTTCGGAACTGCAATCTTCGCTTCCTTATTGTCAGATTCCTCATCGCTTTCAATGTTATAGTCTGGCGCGATCCCCATCTTTTTCAGACTTTTTAAAACGATCTCCCGAAAAGCAGGTGCCGCGACCGAACCGCCCCCGGCAAGCGGATTGTTCGGCTCGTCGACCATGATATAAAGTACGATCTTGGGATTTTCCACAGGTGCGTAACCAATAAAAGAAACCATAAATTTATTATCGGAATATTTGCCGTTGATAACCTTCTGCGCAGTACCCGTCTTGCCTGCGACTCGGTAGCCTTCGATATACGCGTTTTTCCCCGTTCCCTTGTCCTGGTCGGAGACGACTTGCTCCAGATATTCGCCGACTTGCTTGGATGTTTGTTCGGAAATGACCTGGCGAACAAACTTCGGATCCGTCACCGTCGTCGTATTCGTCGAAGGATCTGTAATGCTCTTAACGATATGCGGCTCCATCAGCTTGCCGCCGTTGGCTACAGCTGCGACAGCCGCAACTTGTTGGATAGCGGTTACTTGTACCCTGCCTTGTCCGAACGAAGCCGAAGCGATATCCCTGTTGCCCAGCAAATCTATTTTCCCAGCCAGTTCGTTTGTCAACTCAATGCCGGTTTTCTGACCGAAACCGAATCTCGTAAAATAATCGCGAAGCTTTTCTCCGCCGAGCTTCTCGAAGCCCAGTTTAACGAACGCGACGTTACTGGAATATTTCAAGCCGTCCAGAAAGCTGATCTTCCCCCACCCTCTACGGTTATGTTCGCGTATCGGTCTGGGATCCCCGGGCACGACAATGCTGCCTGATTGGTAAATTTCATCCGGGTTGAACACGCCTTCCTCCACCGCGGCTGCCAGCGTAGCGATTTTGAACGTAGAACCTGGCTCATATAACGAGCCTACAGCATGGTTGTAGAAGTTGGCGTAATCGTACTTCGCATATTCGTTAGGATCAAATTCCGGCATATTGGCCATGGCCAATATTTCCATTGTGTCGGGATCCGCCGCGATTGCCGTTGCGCTTTTCGGCGAATATTTTTTCACAATATCGCGCAGCGCCTCCACTACATACAGTTGAATGTCGCTATCGATCGTCAGCTTAATATTGTTGCCGTCCTTCGGCGCTTGGAAATCGACCTCTCCCTTGGACAACTGGACGCGTTTGCCGTCTTTCTCGTACCGGATAAAACCGTCAGCACCCTGCAACTGATCGTTGAAGTAAGCTTCGACACCCGTTTTGTTCTCTCCATCAAGACTGACATAACCTACGAGTTGAGAAGCCAGGAAACTCCTTGGATAAAAACGTTTATGCGTCTCTACCATATAGATGCCCGTATCCAGCTTCTTGCCATCTTCCCTCAGTTTTCCCTTCAGCTCGTCGCGGAACGCCGCTACGCCATCCGCCACCGGCTTGTCGATCAGCCAACCTCCCTTGCGCAGCTCCCGCGATCGATAGAAGGTGCCGTCTTCCTTCTGGGCCGTCACCTGCTTCGTCAGCTCGTCCTTGTCGATCCCGAGGGTTTCATGCAGTCCGTCAATGACCTCCTCTGCTATGTCCGCATCATTAATGATCTGCGGGTCTACCGATACGTTATACGCTATCGTGTCCATCGCAAGAACGTTGCCGTCCCTGTCCGTAATCTCTCCCCTCTTCGCCTTCATCGTGTCGGCGGCCGACCATCTTTTTTTCGCTTCTTCGTACCACATCGCGCCGTCTACGACCTGCACCATATAGATTCGACCTATCAGGACAAAGAAAAGGAGGGTCATGATCCCTCCAAAAAACAATGTCCGCAGTTTAATTCGTTTCCCCATTGCGATCACCCTATTCTTGCATGACTGTCGTCAATTGCTCGCCGCCCGTCTTCACCGTAATGCCAGCATCCTCGCTGCTGACCATGCCTTGCGTCTCCGCCAGTTGTCTAATCCGCTCTGGATCGTTGAGCGTCTCCACTTGCCTCTTCAGTTCCTCGATCTCTACATTCAAACCTTGGTATTCTGAGTTAAGCTTCGTGATTTGAATATTCATATCGTAGATTTGCGCATATCGGAAAATGATGACTCCTGCAACGACTACGCAAATCAGTACGGTGAACAAATATAGCAGCTTCTCCTGAACCGGCAACGACTTCCGTTTAACGACAAGTTTTTTGGTTTCCCGGATAAGTGGCTCCTGTTGCGGTTTCTTCTTCGGTTGAAGTGCCAGATTTCCATTCACATACGCCACAATGTAATCCCCCTTATGAATAAAATGTTCCTATTTCGCCACTCTATAATTTTTCCGCTACTCGCAATTTGGCCGAACGGGCTCTCGGGTTATCCTCCAGCTCTCTCTCGCTCGGCAGGATTGGCTTCCGGTTAATCAGCTTGAGCGTCCCTTTGTTCCCGCATACGCATAGCGGGAAGTCCGGCGGACACGTGCATTTCTCCACATATTTGGCGAAAATCGACTTGCAAATACGATCCTCAAGCGAGTGAAATGTAATCACGGAAGCTCTGCCGCCAGGTGCCAGGCAGCGAACCGCGCTCTCCAGCGCTTCTTCTTCCGCTCCCAATTCGTCGTTGACGGCAATGCGAAGCGCCTGGAAAGAACGTTTCGCGGGATGCGGACCCGTTCTTCTTGTCGCCGCGGGTATCGAAACCTTGATCAGCTCCGCCAGCTCTCCCGTGGTGGCTATCGCCGCGGTTGCCCTTGCCTTCACGATGTTGCGGGCTATATTGCGGGCGAACTTCTCCTCGCCGTAGCGATCAAGGATGCGGGATATTT
Source organism: Paenibacillus agaridevorans (assembly GCF_003112455.1). Classification (GTDB taxonomy): domain Bacteria; phylum Bacillota; class Bacilli; order Paenibacillales; family Paenibacillaceae; genus Pristimantibacillus; species Pristimantibacillus agaridevorans. The sequence goes on along the minus strand of NZ_BDQX01000036.1, from coordinate 247,456 downwards.
CCCGCTCCTCCCACTCGTTGACGATCTCATGCGCCGTAAGCGACTCTTCGCGATCCATCCGCATGTCCAGCGGCGCGTCGTGGTTATAGCTGAAACCTCTCTCCGCCTCGTCCAATTGGGGGCTGGATACCCCAAGATCGAAAAGAATGCCGTCTACCTGAGGCACGCCGTTCTCGATGCGCACGTCGCAGCCTCTTAATTCCTGCTCCAGATAGCGGAAATTGCTTCTGACCAGCGTTACTTTATCCATATAGGGAGCCAGCCGTTCTCGCGCGTTGCTTAGCGCCCAGTCATCCTGGTCGAACGCAATCAACCTTCCGCCTTCACTTAGTCTGGATGCGATCAGTTCGCTGTGCCCGGCTCCGCCGAGCGTACAATCTACGTAGACGCCGCCAGGCTTGATGGCCAATCCGTCAACTGCTTCCTCCAATAATACTGTCGTATGCTGAAACACGCCGTCTTTCCTCCCGTTCTCGATGTCCGATATGCTCTAGAAGTTAAAATCGAAATCAACCAGTTTCTCCGCAATTTCGTTGAAGGCTTGCTCCGATTGCTCGTAGTAGCCTTCCCATGTCTGCTTGCTCCAAATTTCCACCCGGCTTGAAACGCCGAGCACCATACAATCTTTATCCAGCTTGGCATAATCTCGCAGATGGCCGGGTATGTTTACCCTGCCCTGTTTGTCCAGCTCGCATTCTGTAGCTCCCGAGAAAAAAAACCTCGTGAACGCCCGCGCGTCGGACTTCATCAGCGGCAACGACTTGAGCTTTTGCTCCAGTACGCTCCACTCGCTCATGGGGTACACAAACAAACAGTTATCAAGGCCTCGCGTGGCGATAAAGGTCGTACCGAGCGATTCGCGGAATTTCGAAGGAATGATAATACGTCCCTTCTCGTCAATGCTATGTTGATATTCACCCATAAACATAATTCCGCTCCACTCCTTCCCCCTAACGCTCCACTTTGCCCCACTTTTCCCCACCTGAATACAGTAGTTCGCCACCTAAAATAAAAATCCTGCTTAGTTAGCAGGATTTTCTTTAAATATTTTAGGTTGTTAAAGATTAACTTTCCGGCGGCGCGTTCTTTTCTTGCGGCATCCCCGAGTGCGAATTTATTCCTTTTCGTCTATGCTTCGTGAACCAGAATACCGGAATTCCAATTACGGCAAGGATGGCCAGAACGGGCAGCGCCCCCGCAAGAATGACCATAAACCCCTGAATCCCGGCCCAGACCGTCTTGGAGCTGCCGGTTAAAGCTCCTGACAGTCTGGCACCGAAAGATTGGGAATCCGATTCCAAGCCGGTGGCCATCTTCTGGTCGACCTGGTAAATTCTTAACTCGACGGTAGAATAGGCAACATTCGCGTCAAGATACCTGATTCGGCCCAATAGCTGCTCGATTTGCTCCTGTACCTCCGCCAGCTGGTTGGAGAACTTTAATAAGTCATCGGCCTTGTCTGCTTTTTCCATCATGCTAAGCAGTCGTTCCTCAACTAACCTTCTAGCCTTCAAACGCGACTCCAGATCGACATATTCCTCCGATACATCCTTTCCGGAAATGTCCTGCTGGAATTTGACGTTCGGTATTTCCGCAATCTTGTCCACGAACGACATGAAGCCCCCCGCAGGCACTTTAATCGTATAGAGAGAAGCGATCTCCCCGTCGTATCTGGAATCATTAAATTGCAAAATATAAGCTCCGCTTGCATGAATGATATCGCGCAGCTCCGTTCCCGCCTTCGCAATATCTTCTACTCTCAAGGCCATATTGGCCGTATAAATAATTTTGCCGCTGAATGGTTCGCCGTTCGCAGCCGAGCCCATGCCGGAAGCGCCGGCACCGTCCCCTGTAACAGTCCCTCCCGAGCTAATGATTGACTGTTCGCCCGCAACGGCTTGGTTGGATGTGTTTGTATTCGCAATCGAGCCTTTCTTTTCGCTTTCAACGTTTGCCGGGACTTCAAGAGAATCCGCCATGCCTCCGCTTCCTCCGGCGTTTTTAGCCGAATCCGAATCGGATGCCTGACATCCCGTCATCAGCATGGCTGCCACCAGAACAAGCATCATTGCGAGCAGCCATTTGGTTCGTCTTCTTTTTGTTTCAGACGTTAATTCCATCGTTAATTCCCCCTTTTTCGTTATGGCAGTCTTCAAACCAAGCCATAGACCGTTGGCTTCGACTTAACAGACGAACATTGGAAGAAAAAGGTTCCGGCGAAAGGAGCGCGTGTTTTCCTAGTAAGACAAAAAAACCTTCCGCGCAAAACTTAACGCGAAAGGTTCTATGATTCGTGGTGTTATCCTGTAACCGACTACCCAGGCAAGTTGGCAGTTTTATTCGCCTTCCGCCCAGCTGTCCAGATAGGCGATTTGCTCGGCGCTCAGTTTGTCGATGCCGAAGCCTAAAGACTCCAGCTTGTAGCGCGCTACTTGCTCGTCAAGCTCATAAGGCACGTTGACCACTTTGCTGCCGATCGACTTGTATTGATCGTTTACGTATTTGAGCGACATCGCCTGAAGGGCGAAAGTCATATCCATGATTTCCGCCGGATGGCCGTCACCGGCCGCCAAGTTAACAAGACGGCCCTCTGCAAGCAGATAGAACTTGCGGCCATCGTTCAACTTGTACTCCTCGATGTTGCGGCGTACCGTACGTTTGCTGACGGACATCGCTTCCAGCTCTACCTTGTTTACTTCTACGTCGAAGTGCCCGGCGTTGGACAAAATCGCGCCGTCCTTCATCACTTCGAAGTGCTCGCCGCGAATGACGTCGCGGTTGCCGGTTACAGTGACGAACATGTCGCCAAGCTTGGCCGCCTCCAGCATCGGCATGACAGCAAAGCCGTCCATATAGGCTTCTACCGCCTTAATCGCGTCGATCTCGGTGACGATGACATTGGCGCCAAGGCCTTTGGCGCGCATTGCAACGCCTTTGCCGCACCAGCCATAACCGACAACGACAACCGTCTTGCCGGCTACGACAAGATTGGTTGTCCGGTTAATGCCGTCGAACACGGATTGTCCCGTGCCATAGCGGTTATCGAACAAATATTTGCAAAACGCGTCGTTAACGGCGATCATCGGGAATTGGAGTTCGCCTTCTTTCTCCAATGCACGGAGGCGGATGATGCCTGTTGTCGTTTCTTCCGCTCCGCCGCGAAGATTAACGGCATGTTGTTTGCTCTCCGTATGCAGCAGCGTTACGAGATCGCCGCCGTCGTCGATGATGAGATCCGGATTGTTTTCCAGCGCCTTCATATTCAATGCTTTGAATTCCGCCGATGTCGGGTTGTATTTCGCAAATACGGTAATGCCGTCCTCCACAAGCGCCGCGCACACATCATCCTGCGTGGAAAGCGGATTGCTGCCTGTAATCGTCACTTCCGCGCCGCCTGCTTGAACAACTTTGGCCAGGTAAGCCGTCTTTGCCTCGAGGTGGAGCGAGATGGATACTTTCAGCCCTTGAAAAGGCTTCTCCTTCTCAAACTGTTCGCGAATCCGGTTCAGCACGGGCATATGAGAGCTTGCCCAATCAATCTTTAGATGTCCTTCCGGCGCCAACGCCAGATCTGCGATAATGCTATTGTCTTTTGCGCTCATTCTGATTGCCTCCTGTTAATAAGTTGGTGATCAAAAGCGGACTTTTGAACAACCCTTACAAGTATACGATTTCGTGACCGCCGGTTCGGCTGAAGGGCGTCTCCAGCAATTTCTTCAGCCAGTCGTCGCCGTAGCGATTCCAATACACCGCCATATTGACGACGCGTTCCTGCGGCTTGCCCAAAGGCAGCAGCGAGATTCGGATACGATCCAGCTGTCGGGTCGAAGCTTCGAATTGTTTGTTATACGCCTCGATCGTCTTGGATTCCATATAGCTGATCTGCTCCATGATCTTCGCCATATTTGTCTCGCCCAGCTTGATCAGACCAGCCTGAACGGAGCCGGCAAGCTCCAGCAACGGCGTATACATCGTCTCGAAGGCAGCCCTTGCCTCGCCGAAACGGGCTTCGATATGCAAGTTGTCCTGCCCCTTCAGCCATGCCGCTCTCTTTTCCTCGAACGACTCCATGACGTCATGGAAGGAAAGCTCATATTTGGCCATGTTCTTAACGACGCCGCCTTCGACAAGCGTATAGGACATCCGAGGCACAATAATCGGCATCTCCATGCCAAACGTCCGGAATGCCTCTCCCGTCATTGCCCAGTAGGCGATTTCGCCGGGTCCCAGCACGACGCCAAGCACCGGCAGCAGATAATCCTGCATGATGGGGCGGGTCATGACGTTGTTGCTGAATTGCTGAGGCCGTTCCCCGGCAAGCCGCAGAAGCTCATCCTTCGACCAGAAGACCGTATCTCTCCTGTCTCGGAAGCCGCCCTCCCGCTTGTACAGCAACGTGCGCTCATCATTCTTGTCCCCCTGAAACAGGAACAGATTGGCGGCATCTTCCGCCACTTCGGCCTGCAGCGGGAAGCCAAAGCTTTGCACCTTCTCGGCGGCCGACGAATAAGCGGAGCTGAGCACATCATTCTCTTCCAGCATTCTGCGGAACATTGGCGCCTCCAGCGCGCGAAGCGCAGCATCGTCGGCATCCAGCAGGACGAGTCCTTCTTCGCCGAACATAATCGCCATGATGGACGCAAACATATCCGATAATGTCCCGCTGGATTGCGTCAATTGACGAAGCTTCTCCATAAAGGAAGCTTTGAATTCTGAGGATGGCAGACTCTGCTCCAACTCGCCGACAAGCTTCTCCCATTGCTCTTCGGCAATTCGAGTCCGGCTCACCGAGGTTCTGCTGCCCTCCGGCTTGGAAGCCGTCAGCTTGCGCAGCTCTTGTTCGGCGGTTACGACATAGGCATGATTAGCCTCATCCCAGTCGTGATCCTCGCCGGCGATCCAAAAGACAGGCACGACATGGACGCCAAGCTGTTCGCTTGCCGACTTCGCCGCCCCGATGACGGATACGGCCTTGTGAATGACGAGCAGAGGCCCCGTCCACAGTCCGGCCTGCTGACCGCCGACAACCACTGGCGCCCCTTCCGCCAGAGCCGCTATATTGCGCATGGCAGCTTGCGCCGCCCCATGTCGTTCATTATATTCCCGCAGCACGGAAGCGACCTCCGCCGATGCTGCTCGTGTATTCGTACTGCCTTGCAGCCAAGCGAATCGCTTCTCCCAATCTAGGAGAGATCCGGCGTGATAGCCATACAAGCCTTCCACTACCTCGCGATTGCCTTCTATGTATGCTTGCGTCAGCGCCTGCGCGACAGGAAGCTGATAACGTTCTTGACTCATCCCGGTCTTGCACCTCCATGTCATCCTGCCAGCTCTTATGCACTGAGAAAAATATAGTGAGACCATTCCCAATTGTACAGGAACATCCGCACAGACGTCAAAAAGAAAAAACGTCTCCGCGCTGGCGGAGACGTTACGATACTGCCTTGATCGCGACTACGCCACGGAAAAGATCACTTTTCCTAGCAGCACGATCATGAAGATGACGTAGAGAAAGCTCATGGCGAAAAAGCTTAACCGCCATATGGCGCGGAATATCCGTTTCACATCCACGCTTCCGCGCTTGCGGAACTGCGCATTGCCAAGCAATCCCGCCGCCAGAATCATAATCAGCAAAATGCCGTAGAAGCCAAAGGTGCTGTCGAACATCAGACTGTACTGTCCGGATACGCATAAGATCAAAAAGATCGTCGAAACATCCATCGCCATGCGGAGCGCCTTCTTTCGGTCTCTCACATATGCGCCATAACCGAACAGTACAATAACGAAAGGCACGATTGGAAATAAAGCCAGCGCAGTCGTCGCCTTCCACAGACTGTCCATAATTGCGTTCATGTCGCTTACTCCCCCCGCTTCCGATCTATCTCTTGCCGAGAGCCTCTACCAGCCGCAGCATCGACTCGTTAAGCGGCGCAGACAATCCCCTTGCGGCTGCCATCCGCGCGATCTCTCCGTTAATGGAATCAATCTCCGTTCCCTTGCCGGCCCTAACGTCGGCTAACATGGAGGACACGTTGCAGCTTGTCCGTTCGCACACGCCGAGCACGGACTCCCAGCTGTCCGGCCACTCCTTCATGCCTGCAGCAAGCAAAACGGGTTTGGTCTCGTCGTGAAGCGCCTTCATGAGCGAACGCCTCGCCGGATGGGCAGGCAATTCGCCGTTTCGCATATCGTACAGCGCCGTCAATGGATTGATGACGGCATTGATGAGCAATTTTTGGCAGACTCGATTATGGATGTCATTCGACAACGAAGCGTCAAATCCTGCCCGATTAAGGAATGTAAGCAACATTTTTTGACGAATATCATCTTCTGCCCCCTCATTTCTGCGATCCCCTTGACTCCATTCTGGCGTCCCTGCAAGGAATAAGGAGCCTTGGCCGGTATGTCGTACCGAGCGCATGTCTTCGCGCTTTGCGCCTGAGCTTGTCACCGCATTATAGATGGAGAAGTCTCCTGCCGATGCGGCCGTCAACTTCCCGAGATGTCCTGTGCCATTCTGTATGCAAAGGAGAGGCGGACGATCCGGCGTCCGTCTGATCAGCTCCGCGATGAGTTCGGCAGCTTCCTTCGACATGTCCGTCTGCTTAAGCGCAAGCAGATACCAGTCAGCCCGTTCCAGCCGACCAGCCTCCAATTTCGCCAATCGTTCCCTGGACAGCCATTCTCCACCCGCGCCAATCGTATGTTCCCCGCCTTCCGCATCCCAAAGCCGAATGCCTTCTGCCGCAATAGCGAAAGCTTGCTCCTCCGTTCGGGTCCAGACCGTGACTTCCGCGCCGACTGCTGCCAGCTTCGATGCAAATAGCAGCCCAATGGAGCCCCCTCCAATAATTCCGA
>NZ_BDQX01000036.1:225448-240480 GCF_003112455.1 Paenibacillus agaridevorans | reverse complement strand
CCCGCCGTTCCAAGAACGGCGGGTTTTCATGGCGCATAACTTATTCGATTCGTTCCAAATTTCCGTTTGCATCCATTTTGAACCTTGGCTTCGCTTCCTCTTCACCCGAGAAAACGGTTAGTCTGCGAGCTCGATCCATGATCTGGATCAACGTCTTGTAGTCATCGTTGACAGTCCGGTAATCGGTTTGGGCGTTGTTGACTTCGTGGTTCAATCTCTCATTCTCACTGCGGAGCCGGAACAACTCCTCTTCCTTGTCTTTCATTTCCTTTTCGAACAGCTTGATTTGACGGGACAAATCCTGATAAGTCGACTTCCATGTACGCAAGAATCGGATCACCGCATCGACGGACAATCCTTCGTCCAACGAGTTTGTATCCCCTTTGAAGATACGCTCCTCCGTCTCGAATACCGAGATCGAAGATACCTGAGAGGTAACAGCCGAGGCTGCCGTTACGGTTTGTTTTTTCAAATAGTTGCGTTTCTGGCGTTGCTGCTTTGCAATCTGAATGGCATCCTCGTAACGCTTGCGGACACAACTATTCCAACGAAAGCCGCAAGCAGCCGACGTACGTCCAATCCTCTCCCCTACTTCTTCGAACGCTGCAAGCTGGGTACTGCCTTCTCTAATATGGCGCAGCGTCACTTCGGCGAGAATAAGATCGTCGTCCGGACTCCACGCATCTTGTCTTACTGCTGTCATGCCATCGAAACCTCCTAACGTAAAGGCGCTTACTTTATCTCTATGCCCTTGGTAGAGTTCATAGAATCTATTGGATACTAAATTGTATAACCAAATTTTGAACTCCTCATACATGAATTCGGAGAAGGTTGAGCAAACTGTCAGAAGCGGATATCATCTCGTCACAAAAAATTGCGAATTAGTCACGCTTTCAGGTTTACACTCCAGATGACAGGCGTTATAATGAAGTTTAGAAAAAATGGGCCAAGGCGGAAGGGGGATGTAACATGGCACGCATGTATCGGGTACTTGGTTTCTGGTGCTTAGTAATCGGGCTCATGGCTTTTGCAGGCCATATGACCGAATTTGCGCTTCTGTTCTTCGCGCAAGCTGTAGCGTTCGTATTTCTAGGCTACTTGAATTTCTCCGAACGCACTTACATAACGATGTTCTGGGGATATATGGCGATCTCATTTATTGGATTCACGTATTGGTCCGTCTTCAAGATGAGTTTGCCGTTCTAGTCAATCCTGAAGCGCAAAGAGCTGTCCGAATGCAGAATACGTTCTGCGTACGGACAGCTCTTTTTAAGTGCGCTATACGGAATTTTCACGCTTCTCCAGCAACAACACCTTAAATGATTCGCTCATATTGTCTCCAAGCAGCAACTGACGAATGGCACGGTTGCGCCGTGACTCGTACGAGAACGGATTGGCACCGTCATGCTCGACAAGCAGTTGTAGCATCCCTTGCTCCAGCAGGAACTCCTTCTGAGTGCCGTAATAAAGGGTGGTAAAGCCCGCTTCCTCGGCGCAGCGTCTAACAGCCGTAAAATTAACATGCGCCGTCAAATCCCGTCCGCCCGGCCTATGAAACGGCTCATCGGAAGCCAGATGATTGCTGTAGGTCATAAAAGTACCCTCGCTTCGATACGGAGCCGACAACTCCTCGCCGCAATCTCCGTAATCGATGATCAGCACCCTTCCGCTCCCCATCGCCCTCGCCAATCGTCTGATCCAATCCCCTGCCGCCAGGCAAACTTCCCTTATATCCCCTTCCTCCAAGGTGAGCTCGCCCCGGTCCATTTCCATCCGAATGCGTTTGTCAGTAAGAGGCAGCCGGACATAACGGAAGCCGTTCTCCGCATCTCCCGCCACTCCGAGCTCCACTATTACTCCATCCTTGCGAGTTACCCGGTGGACGGGAAATGCGTCCAGCAGTTCATTTGCTATCAACAACAATGGTCCGGCAAGCAAACGTTCCGCCTGCTCCCAAACCTCGTCCGAGCTTCTTACCACGGGGAGCGGTCCCCCATGCAGCATCTTGTACGTCTCGGCAATCTCATTCTGATGGCCCTTGTGATCCTCGACGAGGAGCTGCCTGAAGCGAATCCTAGACCCTTCTTCGCCTTCCGACAAGACGGCAGCCAGCTGAGCGGACAGCCTGCCCGTGCCCGCTCCCCATTCTGCAAGCAGCAGTGACGCAAGATCATCTCTCGCAGTCTCCGAGCGCCATTGGTGAGCGGCTCCGGCGATCGCTCTGGCCATAAGATCTCCAACGCCGGATACGGTATAAAAGTCGCCTGACTTCCCTACTCTGGCGCCTCCGACACGATAATAGCCGGATTCGGGATCGTACAAGCAAACCTCCATATAGTCTGCGAACGTGATACAGGCTGCCTCGCCGCCAGCCGACAGCTCCGCTCCGCGCAAGCCGGACTCGGATATTCGTTTCTCGATTGCCGCAGAAGCTGGTCCTTTTATGATCGTCATGGGTTATTCATCCTTTTCTTAAACTAAGATATGAGAAAACCTCTATCGAGGCCTTTCGAAGATGTGCGACCGCGTTTAAAAGGTGGGTTTTATCGCCAATAAGAATTTCAGATTCCTGCAATCTTATGTGGTAATAGAAATGGCTGTCGCATACAATAGAGGGGTAAGAAGGGAGGATGACGTTGGCCGCTATCTATTATCGACGAAGGATCATCAGTATGCTCGCAGCGATTCTTGTCGGCATTACGTTCGCCCTTCAGCTTCCTGTAATGGCCGAGAAGCAAGAGAATCCGCCTGAGGACGGCATTCGCGAACTGCTGGAGCAAAGTCTGTCCGTCGTTGAGATCGACAAAGAAATCCTTCGCATTCAAGAAAAACGCAAGGAGCTGCTCTCCACGATGACCGAAGCCGAGGCAGCGCTGCACGAGCAAGAGCTTCGTATCGCGGACAAGCGCGAACAAGCCGGCGATGTGATTCATGCTTATTACACTGGAGAACGGGATTCCATGTTTACAGCCCTGCTGACGATGAAGTCCTGGACTTCTTTTTTCCAGGTACTCGATTATATTGATATCATCGTCTCACATGACCAATCCAGGATGAACGACTATATCGGCGAATACCGCAGCATGCAGGATGACTATCGGAAGCTGGAAGGCAGGCAGACCGAGCTTGCCGAGGTGGAGCGCAGGTTAAAAGAACAGCGCGAGCGCGTACAGGCTCTGGAAAAGAACCTCGAAGGACAATTAAACGGACGATCGGACAGCGAGCGAATCAGACTTCTCATGAAGGAACTGACCAGCTTCTGGGAGACGGCAGGACTTGCCGAGGTTCGCGAATATTTTAAGGCGCTGTCATCGGCCATGGGCAAGCTCCCGGGCTGGGTGCAAGACAATAAGGATATGCTGGAGATCAAAGGCTTCAATTACACGATCCGCGTGACAGAGGAGAAGCTGAACGAATTTCTTCGGGAGCAGGATGAACGCTTTAACCAGTTTTCCTTTACGTTCGAGGAGAACGAGATAACGGCGCACGGCAAGCGCGATGGAATGGAAATTAGCGTATCCGGTCGTTACAGCATTCAAGACAAGCCGAAGAACGGCATTATTTTCCACGTGGATGAATTATTGTTTAACGGCTTCGCCTTGCCTGACACGACGCGTCAATCGTTGGAGGAAGAATTCGACTTGGGCTTCTACCCCGGGCTTGTATTGTCCTTCCTGAAGGCGAAGGAAGTGGAATTAAAAGATGGCGAGCTGATTATCAAGCTCAGCGTGTCACTCTAAAACGGGAACCAATATCACAAAAAGAATATGTTCTCTTTTTGGAAGAAGCTGCTCTTATTCTTGATGATTGCTCGTAACAGCCGCTAGAAATTCCGCAATACGAAGTTCGCCGTCGCCGGAATGGAGACGCCACTCCGTTTCCCACTGCTGCCAGCGCAGCGGCCACAAGGGATCGGCCAAGGCATTCTCTCCTTCCGGCTGCTTGGCGTTAAGCGCTTCGTACCACCATACCGGCGGCATTGGCCCGTTGCGGAATGCGAGCTGGTCTTGCTCGCCGTATAACGAAACTCGAACAGGCAGCTTCCCGGCGTCTCCAAAGGCGGCATCAGAATTGGCGGCCCCCGTCATCTCCTCGATCCAAATAATGGCGTCATCATCGTGTTTGCTGCCCGCAGAGATCGCGAAGCTGCTGCCATTAAGCCACGGATACGACAAACCTTCCGAATCAAGGATCAGCTTCTCCTGCACCCCCTTATTCAGCTTCGAATAAGCACCCCATGTCATAACGGCGCTAAGCAAGCGATTGTCTATCAGCAGCTCGCTAAGCTTAAAGGGCTGGGACAGCGGAATGCCGGAGACATATTCCGCATGGTTGTTCAGCCACTCCAGGTGAGGCGCGCCTCCCGTCTCTTCCGCTTTTTTTAAGGCAATGAACTTTCCTTCTCCCTGATGAAATTTGGCTTCCCAGATCAGCAATTGATGCAAATCGCCAGGACTCAGGTTTGTAAAGTATGCAGGCTCCCCCGCATTCGCGTCTGCCATCTTCTTTAACGTTTCATCCAGTCTTGCGACATCCGGGATTGGAGATTGCTGACCGAGTTCGGCTAACATATCTTTGTTCCAGAAGAGAAGATACGGTTCAATGTCGGCCGGGACGCCCCACAGATAACCATTCCAGCGCAGCGGCTCCAATAAGCCCGCGAGCTGATCCGTCAGCATGTCTCCCGTCATAAGCGCGTCGACGGACTTCAAGTATCCCTGTACGGCCAATGGAAGCACCAAGGCATTATTTAACAACATCACATCCGGCGCATCGCCCCGCTTGCCTGCAGTCAGCCAGTCTTCGAAGCTCAGACTTCCGGGAGCTTCGTTGCGGAGATGGACCTCGATGTGCGGGTATTGCGCCATAAATCTGTCGTTTAACTTTGTCAAGCGAGCGAAGCTCGCGTCATCAAGGGAAACGGTTACATAAAGTTCCGAAGGCTGCGTATCCACCCTCTCCGCTCCGACGTAAACAACGGGAGACTGGCTGTCGCCCTGACTTTCCCTCGCCCAATTCCAGTCCAGTACGCGGGTAAAATGCAGGAGCAGCAAGGCAGCCAATAGAAGCGCGCCGATCAGCAGCGGGACAATTCTGCGCAAGGTCAACGTATTCGTCCTTTCCGGCTTCCGTTCATAGTTGCGTATAGGATACCAGCTTTTCTCCCTTTTGTCCAAGCCCATATCCTAAGAATGGGCTGACCATCCCCGCAGCAGCAAAAAAACCAAGCCGTTGCCGAGATTTGCCGCTTCTCGTGCACCGTGCTTGGTTTCCTGCGGATATGGCTGTCAGCTAAACCAACAGATACGTTTTACAGCAAATCAGCCGCATGCTGGGCCAGCTTGGAGCGTTCGCCCTTCTCCAGCGTCATATGGCCGCTGATGCCTTCGTATTTAAACTTCTCTACGATATGCGTCAGTCCGTTGCTAAGCGAGTCGAGATAAGGATGATCGATTTGGCCGGGATCGCCCATCAGAACGATTTTGCTTCCTTCGCCGACCCGCGAGACGATTGTCTTTACTTCATGTTTCGTCAAGTTTTGAGCTTCGTCAATGATTATAAACTGTCCCGGAATGGAGCGTCCGCGAATGTAGGTCAGCGCTTCGACCTGTATGCTGCCCATTCCCATCAGAATTTTATCGATATCCCCTGCCTTCTTCGTATCAAACAGGTACTCCAGATTGTCATAGATGGGCTGCATCCACGGACGCAGCTTCTCTTCCTTCTCCCCAGGCAAATAGCCGATATCCTTGCCCATCGGAACAACGGGTCTGGCAATGAGCAGCTTCTTATACTTGTGTTCGTCCTCAACCTTTAACAGTCCTGCCGCGAGGGCGAGCAGCGTCTTCCCTGTACCTGCCTTGCCGGACAAAGTAACAAGCGGAATATCGTCGTTAAGCAGCAATTCCAGCGCCATGCGCTGCTGGGCGTTGCGGGCGGTAATGCCCCATACGGGTTCGTTGCTGAGATAGAGAGGTTCCAGCCTTAAGCCGTCCGGACTGACCTTGAGCAACGCCGACTTGGACGTCCCCATCTCGTCCCGCAAAATGACGAATTCATTGGGATTGAGCTTGGCCTTAAGCTGGAGTTGATTGATGCTCAGAAAGCGATACGTATAAAATTCGTCTATAACCGATGGATGAACGAACAACGTCAGATAGCCGGTATACAGGTCGGAGTCGACAACGTTGCGGTCGGAGAGATAGTCCTGCGCTTGCAGTCCGAGCACATCCGCCTTAATGCGCACCAGCACATCCTTGCTGACGAGCACGACGCTCCGCTTTTCTTCCTCGAGAACGTCCTCTTGCTCCATCTTGTAGTTCAGCGCAACAGCCAGAATCCGGTTGTCGTTCGACATCTCTCCGAACATCTCCTGAACGCGCAAGAAGCTTCTATGATTAAGCTCTACCTTGAGCAAGCCGCCGCCCGGTAGCGTGATTCCTTCGTGAAGATGCCCTTCCTCGCGCATTTGATCCAACAGTCGCGATACGGAGCGGGCGTTGCGGCCAAGCTCGTCGGCCAGCCTTTTTTTGGAATCCAGTTCTTCCAGTACGATCGCGGGGATGATGACCTCGTTATCATGGAATGCAAAGAGCGACTGAGGATCATGCAGCAACACATTGGTATCGAGCACGAATATTTTTTTCATGGTACCCCTCCCGGCATCGGTTATACATTTGCATACATAGCCTCAATTGGCAGCGGACAAACTACTGGACATACGATGCTCGCGCGTTCGCGCATGCGAGTACACACATGAATGAGGTGGCAGACATGTACAAATGGATAATAATCATGATCGCTGCGGCGGTTGTCGTATCAGGCTGCGGCACCAGCGTGCGGAATGAACCATCACCCTCTCCATATCATAATGGGTCCGTCAGAACCCAGCAGAACGCGCCTGGCAAAAAGCTGATCGAGGACCCGGCAGCCGTTGAAGTTCGTCTGGAGGAGCTGGCTGCGGGCGTAGAGGGCGTAGAAAGCGCACATTGCGTTATTGTCGGCAATACGGCCATCGTCGGCATCAACGTCGACGGCAATCTGGAGCGATCCCGAGTCGGCGTCATCAAATATTCCGTTGCGGAAGCATTGCGCAACGATCCTTACGGCGTGGATGCCTTCGTCACGGCCGATCTTGATATTTCGAACCGGCTGGCAGAGATTGGTCAAGATATCCGCCATGGACGTCCCATTGCAGGATTCGCGGAGGAGCTGGCCGATATGATGGGACGCATTATACCGCAGGTTCCGAGAGACATTATGCCTGCCGATAATGATCCAAAATCGCGGCAGCAGTCCGGCCGGCCGAATACGATGAACGGCGACAAATAAGGAGCGCAGACGACATTTGCTTTCCTGTAATTGCAAAAAGCCTAGTGAGGTTCACTAGGCTTTTTTACATAGGCCGGGCATAGCTCGGCCTTCCTTGTCCATTAAGTTGTCTGCAAACATGCTCTCAGCCAATTGATGCAAGCGCCAGATGCTATTAAGCAGCGGGTTGCCCTTTCTTCTCTCTTCGGTCATCCGCACAACCTCCTTGGCTTGGAATGTGGGGGAATAAGCTGCAGCTTAGCTCCATTATAAGTTATCATATTAAGGTTAGTCTACGCTCATTCTCCCATTTTCTCCTTAAGGGCGGTACGGACGTTCGCAAGGCTTGTTTCGTCGGCATATACATAGGGACTGCGCCAGACGCCGTCAAGGGCAAGAAACGTAATGTCATCGCTTCGTACAGAATAATACGTCTCCAGCATCCGCGTAATTTCCCTGCTTGGCATATCGATTCGAATGTTATTGCCAACCGCCTCGATGACGGAACCAATCTTAGCTGCGCCTCCAAGGGAAGTCAGCTTGTCAACGATCGCGCCAATTACCTCGCTTTGTCTTCGGTTACGGTCGAAGTCGCTCGACATATTGCGGCCGTCATTCGACTTCCGATATCGTACGAAGTCAAGCGCCTTGTCGCCGTCAAGGTTCTGAATGCCGGGCTGCAGATCAATTTTCGTGCCGTCGGCGTTATCCGTATATTTCATTCGCATGTCGACGTTGACCTTCACGCCTCCCACGGCGTCTACAACATCGCTGAAGCCTTGGAAATTAATGATTCCCGCATATTTGATGTCAATTTCGAACAGCTTGCCCAGTACGTCGCTCACCGCCTTTTTGCCGGCTAGCTGCGCTTTTTCCGTATCGGCCCCCTTGCTCTTTGCATCGCTATAGAAAGCTGCATAGATGCTGTTGGCTTTACGTCCTTTGTAGCCTTCAACGGCAATATATGTATCTCGCGGAATGGAGACGACGGTTGCCTTTTTTGTCTCGGGATCAAATGCCGCCACCATCATGACGTCCGTGTTCAATCCGCCTCCGTGGCTTCTCGAATCGAGCCCCATCAGCACCATAGCTACGGGCTTCTTCTTTACCGACTCTGCGACGGGCACCTTTACACCTTCATCGTTATTGCTTACGCTGCTTATATTGTCGATCGCATCCGTCGTCTTGAGTACGACATAACCAAGCGCAGCTGCGACAAGAATGAGCAGACCTGCGAAGACGCCCAGAAAAATGGACAATCCCCTTTTTCGTTTTTTTACCTTCTTAGGTTTTTTGCCCTTTGCGGGTGTTGGCTTCGTCTGTCCGCGCGATTCCGAGCGTGGGGGCAAGGATGTTTGGCTCATGGAGTCCACCTTCTCGTTAGTTATATTTGGGATTCGAAATAATGTCTTGAAGCAACGCTTCGCCTAGCTCGCGAGGATAGTGCTGGCTGTATGGCTTGCCTGCCTTCTCGTAGGTTACCTCAATCCGTGCATTGTCCATCGACGAGACTGCAACTTGATCCAGTCCATGGTCCTCGCGCAAAATGTCTTCGAAGAACGCAAGCGTGCGAAGCGCCGCATCGTCATCCGGACGGCCTTCGGCAACCAGCTTGATCTGCAGCCAATAAAACAAAGCGTCCTCCAGTCTCATCGTCCCGACTCCGGCTTGCCCGTACCGTCTTGGGGCCCTTTGCCTTTCTTCCACTTATCGTACAACTGCCTGCCTCTCAGCATGAGCATCATAATGACGGCGACAGCCATACACTGGATGATGGGCAGCTTGTCCACCTGAAGAATCATAAGAATAAAGGATCCGAATGCCATCAGCAGATAAACAAGAATCTCCTTAAGAATAGGTAGCCTCGCTTGCGGACGGAAGACTGAATTAAATATGTAGATCGTAAAAGCCAAAATGATCAGATATGAAACCAACTTATGATCGCTTAACCATTCCTGCATGGATATTCCCTCCTACAACGTTAAGGGGAGTCCGCCTTGGCGGCGAACTCCCCGTAATAGGCCTTCCCTCGCGGGTGCGCTGGTTGATTACACGCCAGCTTGCGACATCTTCCGGTGTTTTTCCGCACGCTCGCGCTCGCTCTTCACCAGAATTTTTTTGCGCAGACGAATCGACTTCGGCGTAATCTCGCAATATTCGTCATCGTTCAGATACTCGAGAGCCTGTTCCAAGGAGAAGATGACCGGCGTTTTCAGCTTAACGGTGTCGTCCTTGCCCGCAGAACGAACGTTGGACAATTGCTTCTCCTTGCAAATGTTGACGATGATGTCGTTGTCGCGGTTATGCTCGCCGACGATCATTCCTTCATAGATTTCTGCGCCCGGCTCCAAGAAGAGCAAGCCGCGATCTTCTACGCCCATCATGCCGTAGAAGGTAGATGTGCCGTTTTCGCTGGCAACCAGAACGCCTTGGTGACGGCCGCCCACACTGGATCCGGCAAGCGGACCGTAGCTGTCGAATGCGTGGTTCATAATGCCATAGCCGCGAGTCAGCGTCAGGAACGAGGTCCGGTAGCCGATGAGACCGCGAGCCGGGATAATGAACTCCAGACGTACTTGTCCGCTGCCATTGTTGATCATGTTAACCATCTCTGCTTTGCGAGTGCCCAGAGACTCCATAACGGAACCCATGCTTTCTTCGGGCACGTCGATCAACAGACGCTCGTACGGCTCTTGTTTAAGGCCATCGATTTCTTTCACGATTACTTCGGGCTTCGATACCTGAAGCTCAAAGCCCTCGCGGCGCATATTCTCGATCAGGATGCCGAGATGCAGCTCGCCGCGTCCGGATACGACGAAGGCATCCGGGCTATCCGTCTCGTCGACGCGAAGCGCCACGTCCGTCTCCAGCTCCTTAAAGAGACGCTCGCGCAGCTTGCGGGACGTCACCCACTTGCCTTCGCGGCCCGCGAACGGACTGTTATTGACCAGAAATGTCATCTGCAAAGTCGGTTCGTCGATCTTGAGCACCGGCAGCGCTTCTGGACGCTGCGGATCTGCGATCGTCTCGCCGATGTTGATTTCGCGAATGCCGGCAATGGCGACAATATCGCCTGCTCCGGCTTCAGGAATTTCAATGCGTTTAAGCCCCTGGAAGCCGAACAGCTTCTCGATGCGAGCCTGCTTCGTCTTGCCGTCATGGTCGATTACCGCAACAGACTGGCCTTGATTGATTGTGCCGCGGTTAACGCGGCCGATCGCAATGCGGCCAAGATATTCGTTATAGTCAAGCAGCGTAACCAGGAATTGAAGCGGGTCTACCGTGCTTTCCGTCGGGGACGGGATATGGCTGACGATCGTCTCGTACAGCGCCTGCATGTTGTCGTCCTGTTTCTCGGGATCCAGACTGGATTTGCCCATCAGCGCGGATGCGTACACAACCGGGAACTCCAGTTGCTCGTCGTTGGCGCCAAGCTCGATAAACAAGTCCAACACCTCGTCGATGACTTCTGTCGGTCTCGCGTTAGGACGGTCGATCTTGTTCACGACTACGATCGGCGTAAGCTGATGCTCAAGCGCCTTGCGCAGTACGAACTTCGTCTGCGGCATACAACCTTCGAAGGCGTCAACGACGAGCAATACGCCGTCAACCATCTTCATAATCCGTTCTACTTCGCCGCCGAAGTCGGCGTGTCCAGGCGTGTCTACGATGTTGATCAGGAAGTTCTTGTAATTGATGGCCGTGTTCTTGGCCAAAATCGTAATGCCGCGCTCGCGCTCCAGATCGCCCGAGTCCATCGCACGCTCCTGTACGGATTCATGCTCCCTAAATGTGCCCGATTGTTGAAGCAGCTTGTCAACCAGCGTTGTTTTGCCATGGTCTACGTGCGCGATGATGGCGATGTTGCGTATGTTCTCTCTTGCTTGCATAAGAAATAACCACTCCACTTTTTAAATTTCTTCTTTTTACCGAACTTTTTGAACACGTTCTTTTATTAAGGCCTTGCGGTAATACGGTCTTGCGGTCAGGCTGACTTACCAACGTTTGCGAGTGCCGAACATCATCCAAGTCCCTGCTGCGATGAGCGCGGCCGCAACAAGGTAGATGCCCCAGCTCCATAGCAGGATCAAGAGAAGGAATACGATAGACGCGATACCGATACCGAGCGATGCGGTGAATACGACGCGCGGCACATTGCTGCCGAACATGTAATATTCGTAGAGCCCTGCAGCAACCCCGAATACGAACAGCGGCCACAGGTATTTAAGGCTCTCCCATCCGGCAATGTTGCAGACGATGAACAGCAGCGAATACACAACGAGCATACCGCCGGGTACAAGCGCGACAGCCGGAACAATTCTGCCGAAATAGAGCACATGCAAAAGCACGCCCGGGATCAAGACGAGCAAAGGCCAGAAGATCGCGCCCAGAAAGCTGAACACGCCTACTTTGCCCAACAGAATAACGACCCCGGCTAACAGCAAAATAATTCCAGCGGAATATTTGTTAGATGGCATAACTCTTCCGCTCCTTACAACATCAATCGTATAGACAAGACGAAAGACGGCGAATTTTATCTATATTAGTTTATAGGAACTGCGGCAAAAAAACCAGTACGAAGAGTTGCCAGAGCAAAAAAAAATCGACCGCGCCTTCCAAAAGGCGCAGCCGAAGCGTATTTTTGCATTTTTACAGGTGTTCAAAAAAAAGTAATTAAAGTGTGTGTTCAAAAAATTCGGTTCTCAGTACCGAGAAGATTGGATGAAGCTAGAACCTGAGGAGCAGAGCGTAGCAGCGCTACGTGAGCACCGGAAGGTTCGGCTGAATTCAATATTCGACGTCGAGTAGTCTTCTTGGATTACTTCGTAATGGGAAGCGGACTTTTTGAACAACCTCTTAAACGGTTTTTTTCTTCCAAACGGCTAGGGCAACGACTAGTGGCACGCATAATAGCGGAATCAGCTCGGACAGCATCTTGGAGTTATGAAACAGCACGGCGTTCATGCCGGGATCCTTCATCAGCATCTCGCCCGCCGCGAATGCCAGCAGAGCAGCCCCTATGTACCCAAGCGCCGGCACCTTCTGAAGAAGCGTGCCCAGCAGCTGGCTTCCCCACACGATCATCGGAATGCTGAGCGCAATGCCGAGAAGCACCAGCACGAGGTCGCCGTCCGCAACTGCAGCGATAGCCAATACGTTGTCAAGACTCATGATGAAGTCGGCCGTCACGATGGTCCAGATGGCATGTCCGAGCGTGGTAGCCCTCTTGACGCTCCCATTGCCGTGCCCGGCGCCGGCATCTTGCAGCAGCTTGATTGCGATGTATAACAGCAGGAATGCGCCGACGGCTTGAAGGAACGGAATTTGCAAAAGCTGCAGCGCGACGACCGTAAGCAGACATCGAAGCGCGACGGCGGCGAATGCTCCCCACCAGATGGCCCTTTTCCTCTGCGCTGAAGGGAGGTGCTGGCTGGCCATTGCGATGACGATGGCATTGTCTCCGCTTAGCAATACATTAATTAAGACGATTTGTAGAAAAATAAGTGTGCTGTCCACACGCGAACACTCCCCTCTCATAACAGGGGTATGTCCAAGCTTTGGAGAATATGTCCAAAAAAAATGATTGACCATCTTCACGAACGGACATATTTGATGTAGACTTCATAATGCAAAGCTTATCGAAAGGAGGAACTAAAATATGGATTTTTTCTCGGTCGAGTTTTTCACCGCTCTGATGACCATCGTTTTCATCGACCTCATTCTGGCCGGGGATAACGCCATTGTCATAGGACTTGCGGCTGCGAAGCTGCCCAAGCATCAACAGAAACAAGCCGTTATCTGGGGAACCGTCGGCGCTGTCGGCATTCGTGTCATTGCAACGGTGCTCGTCGTGTACTTGCTGGACGTGCCATGGCTCAATTTGGCCGGCGGCCTGCTCCTCGTATGGATCGCATACAAACTGCTTGTACAAGAGGAAAGCCACGATAACATCAAAGCGGGCAACACGCTCTGGCAGTCGATCCGGACAATTATTATCGCCGACGCGGCGATGGGCATTGATAACGTCATCGCTGTAGCGGGCGCTGCCAAAGGCACATCGCATGGCGATCACGAGCTGATTCTCGTTATTCTGGGACTGCTGATCAGTATCCCAGTCGTCGTATGGGGCAGCACGCTGTTCATCAAGCTGATCAACAAATTCAGTTGGATCGTCTATATCGGATCCGCCGTGCTTGCATACACGGCTGCCAAGATGATCACGCACGAGAAGAAGTTTAACGGCTTCCTGGAAGACGACAAAGTCATTTACTGGTCCTTCATCATCGTAGTCGTCATTCTGACCGTTCTCGCGGGTTACTTAACGAACAAACGCAATATGGCCAAAACAGCCAAGAAACAAGAAAGCAGCGGAGCCCACTAGGGTTCGCTGCTTTTCTTTTTATACTAAGATCAGAACCATGCATCCTCTTGTGACGGGTTGTCGCTTTTCGCTGCAGGGGCGTTAGGATACAGCTTGATCACTTCCGTATCCCGCACGGCCGTCTCGATCATATCGCTCAGACCGCCGAGTCCCGCTTCTATCCTCTCGACTACACGCAGATTGGGATTCGTGCTCGGCGACTTGGGCAAAAACAACGTGCAGCAGTCCTCGTAAGGCAATATCGACGTTTCATAAGTGCCGATCCGGTAGGCAATATTAATAATCTCCTGCTTGTCCATCATAATCAGCGGTTTGATCAGGGGCAGCTGCGTCGCCCGCCCGATCACGTTCATGCTGGCAAGCGTCTGACTGGCAACCTGGCCGAGGCTCTCGCCGGTGACGATGCCGCCAGCTCCGCTGCTCTCAGCGATACGCTCCGTTATTCGCAGCATCGCTCTTCGCATGAGGGTAATGATAAGATGCTCCTGACCGGATTGAGCAAGGGTGGTCTGGATCTCCGTAAACGGAACCAAATGAAGTTTCATCGATACCCCGCTGAAGTAGGTCAATCTTCTGGCAAGCTCTACGACTTTATCCTTCGCTTGTTCGCTTGTGTAAGGGTAACTGTGGAAGTGGACAGCTTCCACCTCAAGTCCTTTGCGCATGGCCATCCAGCCCGCTACGGGACTGTCGATACCGCCGGAGAGAAGAAGCAAAGCCTTCCCGTTGGAGCCGAACGGAAACCCTCCTGCCGCTGGAATAACTTCGCAGAACACATAAGTCGCTTCCTCCTGGATATCGACCTTAAGCTCGACCTCCGGATTTCTGACATCTACGCTCAGCTCCGGGAAGGCTCTCAGAATATGTGCGCCGACGAGATGGTTCATCTCGTGCGAGCTGTGCGGGAAACCCTTCCATGCTCTTTTGACGCTTACCTTAAACGTCTTCGGAGGCTTGCCGAGCGCATTCATTACGGTCATAGCCGCGGATCGAATCTCCTCCAGCCCGCTCTCCGTACTGCGTACGGGACTAAGAGAAACAAGGCCGAATAATTCCTTCAGCCGTCCGGCCACAGGCTCCCAGGGATGTCCGTTCAGCTTGACGTACAGCCTTCCGTACGTTTTCCAATAGGTGACCCCTTCGTAACCCGACAGCGCATTTTTGACCTGCTGCAGCATTTTTTTTTCGAACTGGTTTCGGTTTCTTCCCTTCATGGTCAAGTCCCCGTACCTTAAAACGATCTGGTCGAATATCAACTTAAGTGCTCCTCTCAAGCGGCTTCAATTGCTCAATGACTTCTTTAATCGCCGTAATCAGGATATCGACGTGCTTTTCGTCA
>NZ_BDQX01000036.1:180422-225235 GCF_003112455.1 Paenibacillus agaridevorans | reverse complement strand
ACGATAACCTCCGGCTTCATGCCGGCGTAGGAGAAATTCACGATATGCGGCGCCAGCGGCTCGCTTCCATTAAGCGTCAACTCGGGTACCGCTTCTATAAATGCCTTAAGCTTGTCCCTAAGTACAATCATTTTATGTTCACGCAGGGTCATTCCTTCGATGGCCAGCCGCACCGCCTTTGCCGAAGCCACGATTCCCGGGACATTTTCCGTACCCGCGCGAAATCCCTTCTCATGGGAACCGCCGGAGGACAGAGGCTGAAGGTGGACGCCGTCGCGGACGTACAGGAAGCCGACTCCGCGTGTTCCGCCGAATTTGTGAGCGGATCCCGACAACAGGTCGATGCCCCAGCCTTCGACGTCGATCGGGAGCTTGCCCAGGCTCTGCACGGCATCCACATGGAACAGCACCTTGGGATACCCGCGCAGAATTTCTCCGATTTCGCGTATCGGCTGAACCGTTCCGATCTCGTTATTGACGTGCATGACGCTTACGAGCACTGTCTCTTTTGTTAATGCCGATCGAATATCTTCCACGCTCACATGACCCGAACGGCTCACAGGCAAAAAGGTAACGTTATACCCTTCTCCCTCCAGTTGCCTTACGGCTTCAATTACGGAGGAATGCTCGATGCCGGTCGTCACGATATGGCGACCTCTCTCCCGATAATAACGCGCGCTCCCCTTGATTGCCAAATTATTGGATTCCGTCCCGCCCGAAGTAAACAGCCATGTTCCTTTGCTTGTTCCGAGCTTGGCTGCCAGCTGCGTTCGGGCGCGTTCAATCAGCTTGGCCGCCTCCGCTCCGGGACCGTGCAGGGAAGAAGGATTGGCATAAGCCTTAAGCATAACCTCCATGGCGGTGCGAGCTACCTCCTCGTAAGGGGGCGTCGAAGCGCAATGATCGAAATAAATAGGGTTCTGCATGTTGGTGAACCTCCTCGTTCATGAGAAAAGGGACCAGCGCCGCTCCGCCTGTTACTGCGGTCGCAACCGTGATCCCCAAATACGTTTTAGTTCGTGTGCTACATCAAAAAATGCGTGTTCATAAGCGGACTTTTTGAACAACCTCTAAAACTTGGCTTCTTGCACTTTCGCGACGTAACGCTGCGTCTCCTGCGGCAGCTCGCTCAGTCTGGACAGCAATTCCGCGTCGGTCGAGATGCCTAGCCTGTCTATGCGGCCTGGTCCTGCATTGTAAGCTGCCAGAGCTACCGACTCGTTGCCGGCGTATTTGCGCAGCAGCAGAGACAAGTAACGCGTCCCGCCTTCGATATTTTGGACGGGGTCGAAGGAATCGGTTACGCCAAGCCCTCTTGCCGTTCCGTCCATCAGCTGCATCAGACCTTTGGCACCCGCATGCGATTCGGCAAGCGGCCTAAAGCCCGACTCCGTCGCGATCACCGCTTCGATCAAGGCGCTGTCTACGCCGTATTTCGAAGCCGCGCTAGCAATGATGCCGGCGAACGGTGCCGCTGCTTCCGAAAAGCTCCCGCCATCCGTGGCCGATTGAGCGCTGGCGTCCCCCCAGATCAGTCTGCCCTCGTAGCCCATCGAGGACTCCACCTGGGCCCATAGCTGATTGGGCCATAATGCAGCGGGCGACGTTCCGTCCCCGCTGACCGCTTCGCCGATATCGGAATTGCCAAGCTGCGCGCTCAACATTTTGTTGAATAAAGAAACATCGTCGTTGTCCTGTCCTGACGCTTTTTTGGCGTTGGCCCCGAAGCTCAGGGATGGCGCCAGCTGTGCCTGTATCATTGATTTTAATGTTCGCGGATCTATACTCACGTTCGTTGCCCCCTAGAGATAACATGAATCCGTACAATTGCGGAACAACCGCATTGCTGCAGGTACATGAGTATTATCGGTATCCATTGTACAACTTTTTAGCCCATTCTGCCAGAACTCGTCTAAAAACCAGGGGGACGGCGCATCAAGGAGCTCTCTAATCCCTTTCATCGGACGGGCTTCCGGCATCGCCTCCGCCTGCTTCGTGCTTCCGATCCGCTTGGATATTCTGGACTGCGTAATCCGCTACAAATATCGTTTCGCCGGAGACCGGCTCTTCGTTTGGACCTTCGTCCCTTGCGCGCTTCTCCGCTTCTCCGCCCCTCCACTTGCTGTTAACCCAGGTAATGGCGAACGAGATGGCGCCAAGCGCCAGCAAGGCGATTGCCTTGTACAGCGGCTCCTGTCCGCTTAGATCCACAAAGATCGCTTTAAATGCGACCAGCACCAGTACAATCGATCCGAACCACCTAAAGGTGCGCTCCTTGTAATAATTGCCCCACAGAATGAGCAGCAAGGCGTAGATTCCCCAAACGACAGACAGCGTAAGATCCATATACACGCCATAGCCGCTTTGGAAATATTCGGTGAAAATATTCTCGATCTGTCTCGTCATTAATCCGCCGACAATCAGATGAGCCAGCAGAGCAAACAGCCTTGACGTTGCTCTGTTCATAAGCTCGCCTGCGCCGGGCAGCCGCAGCTGTCTGGAGTAGTAGAAGCCAAGTGCGGCAAGAGCGATCCAAGCCATCGCCCCCCAGTTCAGAAACGGGATATAGACGCCAAACCATTCGCCCCTTGGCGTCGTCCAAGTGACAACGTACCAGTAGGCGCCAAGGTAGAACCAGACGATCGCGGCGATCAGCACAGCGGGGAACCAGCGTTTGATATGGCCCACGCCGGTCAGCAGCGCAACAAAGCCGGTCCACATCATCACATTAAACAATGTACCTTCGCCTAAGTTGTTCAGCGACATGAGCATCAGAAGCACGCCGGCTAATACGAACGAAACAGCCGGTACTGACCAGGAACGGCTCAATCGATAGAGGACGAAGCCGCCAGCGGCATAGATGACGCCCATTCCCGCGATGACATAGCCGTAAGGAACATCTCCTTGCCAGATAAACAGCGCCCAAACGCCGAACAACAGTCCGTTGATGGCATTGAGATACAGATCAACGCTATCGAAGCTCAACTTGCTGGTCCAAGTGGCCGCAAGCAAAGCGAACGTGTAAAACAGGTACGCGCATATAGCGTATCGGATCGGCATATTCCAGAGGCCTTCGGTAGAAGGGGAGAAATGGATGAAATAGATCGTATACAGCAGCCATGTTCCGCCGAATGCGATGATGCGCAGCTCCATCCAGCCTTTTGTAATGCTCAGATAGAAGAGCGCAATATTCAAAACCAGCAAGTACAGGAAAAGCGTCAGCACGGAATCCCAGTCCGGACGAAGCAGCATCGGGGCCAGCAGCCCGCCCGCCAGCGCAATATTCGTCAGCATACGCGAGTTGAACTTATGGGCGTATGCGAGCATGCCCGCCGTAACGGCCGTCATGCCTAGCAGCACCAGGGTAGGCTCCCACATATCATAATAGATGCCCCCGAACGAAAAGGTCGCGTACAAGATACACGCGCCGATGCCTAATAAGATTTGGCCAGTCAACTCCCATTTGGGCTTCTGCGCGATTCTTCCTCCGCCTAATGCGAAGGCGATGCCTGCCGCAATTCCGATGCCGATCTTCATCGCATTCGTGATCCAGCCTTTATCTATGGAGAATTGGAACATCGTAATAAAAGCGGTAATGACGAACAACGCACCCAGCAGTGAAGTCCAATGGTTCTTAATCGTATCCTTCATCTCGTTTTCCCCCTAAGCGTCCAATGGACGAAATGGATGATACCGTACATCATCAGGCACATGGCTGCGGCTATCAGCTCCAGTTGAAGCAAATACCATGGCCATGGAGCCAGTGCGTCAAGCAGCGACGCAGTGCCCGGCTTGCGGGCCAGAAACATGAAGTTCGTCGTGCCCGTCGCGATATTGGTAATAGCAGCCGGAATGGCGAGGACGTGGAGCCACAGCAACGCGCCGAACGTAGCTCGCAGCGTCGGCCGATAACGTTCCACGGCAATCAGATACATCGCGGCTGCCATAATGCCGATATGAGCGGCGAAGAAGTGGAAGTATCGGAATTCCGGAAATGGCGCATCCAGGTTTGGCGTGATCAGCGCCTGCAGGGCTCCTGCCACTCCCAGGAAGACGACGACCGGGTACAACCTCTTTGCATTTGACAAGAGCATTGCCGCCGACAGCAGCACCATGAGGCTGCAGAGCTGGAACGGCAGCGATCCCGCACTCCAGTTGTCCTCCAGCACATAAGACAGCTGGAAGGATACTTCGCAGGCAAGGAGCAGAACCGCGAGTCCTACGCGCATGGCGCGCCCGGCCTTTTCCTCCCTCAACTTCGTCCGCCCCGCCGCAATGGCAGCCAATACGGCTACGGTGACGGTCAACGCGGCCAGGTGCGATCCCGAAAACATTTCAAACAATGACTTCACCTCCCCTTCGTACGCACAATTTTAGGTTTATTACGGTTTTGACTTTTTTTGCGCTCTTGACTTTGTGTCTTGCGGTTTTGACTTTGTGTCTTGCAGTTTGTCTCTGGATCGAGGCTTCAAATAAAAGTTCAAAAAGTTCGCTTTTCAGCACCGAGAAGATTGAATGAAAGTAGAAACTGAGGAGCGGAGCGTAGCAGCGCTACGTGAGCACCGGAAGTTTCGCTTGAGTTCAATATTCGATGCCGAGTATGCTTCTTGAAATACATCGTGATCAAAAGCGAGCTTTTTGAACCACCTTATGAGAAAATATTACCTTTTTGGGGCAAAAAAAATAGTACCAATTATAACTGGTACCGTTAGATGTCCTTATTCGATTGGTCCAGCAGGCCAAGCTCCTTCGCTTTGTCGGCAGCTTCTTTGGAGCCTTGCGTGCCAAGCTTTCGCAGAATATTGCCTACGTGATTTTTGACCGTCCGCAGCGTAATGAACAGCTTATCCGCAATCTGCGGCTGGGAGTAGCCCTGATGGATCAGACCAAGCAGTTGCCGCTCCGACGGGGTAATGAGGTCGGCGATCTTCTTGGTTTCGAACTCTTTCTCCACCTGCTTCAAACGCCGGAATTCGTCACGCAACCGTTCGGCTGCAGCGGCGCTTATAGGAGACTGTCGCGCATAAGCCGCCCGTATCGCATCAGGAAGCTCCTCGAAGCCAGACTTCAACTGATAGTCGATGGCTCCCGCCTGGAAAGATCGGAAGATAAGCTCCTTCTCTTCCATCGATGTCAGCATAATGACGCGGGCACCCGTCGATAGAGAGGTTTCTTCGGCAAGCGCGATCCCTTCCGGACTGCCGTCGATCATAATATCCATCAGCACAACGTCAGCGCCCCCGTCCTCGCCCGCATCGCGGATCGCTGCGCGCAGCTCTTCGCCGCAGGAAGCAATCCATGCTAATGATACATCAGGCTGGCCAGCCAAATAATCGGCCAAGCCGCGCCGCCAGTCCGGATCATCCTCCAGCAGTCCCACTCGTATCTTCGATTCTTCCTTCCCCATTCGGCCCGTTCCTCCAGTCGTCGCGAATCCTCATTGTCATTCCTTAATCCATCCTTACTGCCTTGACCGCCCGCTTCGGCAAAGTCATATAGAAGGTCGTTCCTTCGCCGGGCCGGCTTCGCATGGTCAAAGAGCCCTTGTGCTTGCTCATGACATGATAGGCATAAGGCAAGCCCAGCCCGAAACTTCCGCTCCCCCGTTTTGTCGAATAAAAGGGTTCGAACGCTTGCAGCCGCTGCTCCCGATCCATACCGGGGCCGTTATCCGCCACTTTGATGACAAGCTCCCGCTTGGTTGCCGTCAGCTTAACTCTCAGCATGGCATCGCCACGCTCCGACATCGCCTGGATCGCATTGGTCACAATGTTGCCGAACGCTTCCGCCAGCTGCGTCTTATCCACCTCGCATTGCCAACCCTCCGCAAATGCTGTCTCAAGCCTGACGGAGCTTGCGGATGGCTTTGCCAGCTCCAGCGCCTCTCGAAGTACGGAAGACAGCTCGACGCGTTCCGGACGAAGCTCCAGATCCTCCGTACGTCTGTGGACGCGCCGCACCATCTCCTCCATATGCCGAGAAGCCGACAGAACCGCTTCCACATCGGCCAGCAGTTCCTGCTGCGATGTGGCGATGGCGTGACGCTTCATCTTTTCGCCGAACAACCGCAGCTTGCCCGCGTCATTTTTAATGGCATGATTAAGCATGGCCGTACCTGACGTTACGGCCCGCAAAGTGGAATCGTATCTTCTGCGCTGAATGAGTACGCGCATGCCCATGAAACCATAGGTGAACAGCCCGATCACGAACACGGCCGCACCAAGGCCAACTAACCAAGTATTATACACCCACATGCGAAGCATGCCCAGACTGGGCAGTATGTAGTTCATGAACATGCAGAACAGCGCGGGCGGAAGTACGGCGAAACAAACGATCCAATGGGTTCTGGCGTATACCGATGGCGGCACCCTCTTCGATAGCACCAGCACAGCTCCCGTCAACATATAAGGAACGGCCCACCAGACGACTACCTTAAAGCTGATAGGGTAATATATTGTATAATAAGGCGTTAGAAAAATGCACAGAATGATGGGAATAAGCAAGAGAACAGGAAGTGCAACCGCCAGTCCTCGACTAACCCGAAGGCCGCTGTAAGCGATCGCGAACAGCAGGAAAAAATAAGGAATGCCATAATAGGACGAAATCGATGACAGCGCTTGCACTTCATACAGAAGGCGCAGCGTCGATTGACCCGCTCCGGCCTCCTCAGCTTGCGGCAGCCACTTCAAATCGATCATTGCCGCCAACGCGCCAGTACCGCCGGTAAACGCAAGTCCGCCGAGCCTGCGATTTACCGCAGAGCCCGGCTCCGATATCCATACAATCGCCGCTATGCTCCATAAGGCAATCAATACAAACAGCATCGTTACGCCCCTTCGCGGCTCCAAGCCGCGCCATATTCACCGCCGTCCGCGATGTTATCCCTCTTCGGTCACTTCAATCGTAATCGGCGACCATTCCGCGATCACGGTCTGTCCATGCGCCGACACGCTGCCTTCCGGCGTCAGGTCCTTCTCCGTCATAATGCCGAGAGCTACCGTGAAGCTGTTAAACTTGACTGGCGTTCCCGTCTCTCTGCGAACTTCCCGGCCGTTCACGAAGAAGACCACCTCGTCCTTGTTCCGGTTGTACGTAATCCGGTACGTATTAAATTCGCGCGGAGCGAAGTCCGTATCTTCCTTGAATATACAGAAGTATTTCGTTCCGTCCGTCTCCGGCACCTTCACGCCCGGGAACGGCAGCACGGCGTACACGCTGGCATATTGATCATTGCCTACAAAGAAGTCCAATGCCCCGCCAGTCGTAAAATCCAGCAAATTCAAAGAGACGTAGCCGTCGTACAAGTCTCCTGGCGCCGTGTCCTTGGAGCGGGCGCGGATCTTCAGCTCGAAGCTGATTTCCCCGTTCTCCGGCACCGCTACCTGTTCAGCGGAATAATACATATGTTTCGCATTATCGAGTATCTGCACTTGGTCGTTGGATCGACTGATTGCCGCGCGAACATAAAGAATGCCGTTTCGAACGATGACAACGGCCTCCGGCTCGCGATAAGGCCAGAAGGTACCGTCCTGCAACGGAAAACCTCCTATTTTCCACACTTCTCCGTCATTTAATATGGTATGGAAATCACCGAGTATTTTCGTAGTAGTAGCCATGTCGGCATTCCTTCTTTCCTGATATGGTTGTAAAGTGTTCACTCCGCTTGCCTGTTATTGCAGGATACCTTGCAGTACAAGCGCCAAGATGAGGACAGCGCCGCATCGTTTGGTCGCTTGCATCGATGCCCCCATCAGCGGCAAATACGCCGTCGACTTATTATGCGCGCCAAGTCTGCCGTATACCAAATATAAAGGAACCGCCGTAAACACGGCAAGCAAGGCATATAGGGGAAGTGCTCCAAATACGACGCACAGAACGAGAGCGGCATAGGCCAGGAACAATAACAGCCGGGAAAATTGCAAGGCTCTCTTCTCTCCCCAAACGACGACTAGCGTTCGCTTGCCCGCCTGGCGATCAGCCTCCCAGTGCAGGAAGTGATGGTTAAACAGAATCAGCGTCGTCAATAATCCGATCGGCAGCGACAACAGCAGTGCACGATAATCGAGATGCGACGTCTGAACATAATAGGCTCCCGTTACAGGCAGCACGCCGAAGGCAAGCAAAATCGCAAGCTCGCTGTAGCCTTTGCCGCGATAGCCGAACTTCACGGGTGGCGCTACGTAGAAGTACGCAATAAACGCCCCTGCGAGTCCAAACACAATAACCGGCCAGCCGCTGATTACGCCAAGCGCAATGCCGCTGGCTGCCGCAACGAAAAAGAGCAGCCAGGTGACGGCGCGGAACTTGCCGACGCTCCAGGCGCCCCCCGTCAGAAATCCGGAGTTGGTCGAGATAGCGCCTTCCGTTGCTTTGGCAGCTTCATCCGTCCCGTTGTAATAATCCCAGAGATCATTAATCATATTGGAGAACAGATGTGCCGCACCCGCTCCCAACAGCGTCAACAACATTAATCCGATTTGGAATCGCCCTGTCCAAACATAAGCTCCAGCTGCTCCGAGCACGACTGGAATAAGCATGACCGGCAGCACTTTGAATCGCGAGGCTTTCATAAATGATTGCAGCATCGATGTCTTCATCCTCTCTAATGGCCGCCCAGAAACAAAGTGGCTTCGCTATAACGCCTTGCCAGCGCCTGACAATAGGCCGACTGAACCGAGATGACAGCAACCAGCAAAAAATTCCTCAGCGCTTCACGCTCCGGCTCCGTTCCCAGCGCGAGCAGATTCGCCGCTTTGTCTGCACGCATGCGAACATGCTCCTCCAGCTGGCTTCCAATACGGACGCCGGATCGTCCCAAAACTTTCATCTCTTCATATAACGCGGCGTAGCTTTTGTACAAAGCAACAGGCTCAATGAATGGTTTGGCAGAAGAGCCCTCCCTGCAATCCGGCTTGCCAAATAGAATCGCGAATAGATTGCGTATGGATTCGAAATCCAGGCTGGACTTCAGATCATCGATCATATATAGGAGTGCCGCTTGACCAGGCGCATATTTTTTTCCGGCTTGCGGGCAGACGAATATAGATTTGAAATCGCGTTTCACCCAATTCTGCATGGAGGTGGCAGAAGGACTGGCAAATTCGACGAGCTGCCCCAGCTCGGCGATTTCGTGCAGCGACAATCCTTTTGGAGTACCGCTTTTCATTAATTTCATGGCGATCGCCGGGAGCGGCTCGGACAATACGGGATGATCGTTCAAACGTCTTGTCTGGCTTCGCGCGCTCCAAGCTTTCTGCATAATATCGGCCGGCTGCTCTTGACCTCCGGACTCCATCGCCATCAATAAATGGCCGACTTCAGCGCGAGTCAAAGAGAATCCATCCATGACATCGCCTCCTTCCCTGTCGCATGGGAGTTCATATGAACTCATCTTACGGCTGCGAAACAAGCTTGTAAAGGAGCGAAAAACAATGGGAAAAGCGCAATAATCGCATGTAAATCGACTTAAACGAACGTACAAGGCGAATTACGACCCTTTTGCCGGTTGTCAGTTCGAGTCATGATTCGTTATATTAATTCATAAGTAAATAGAACAATAGTTTGCTGTCCTACAAAAATTATAAAAAAAAGGGTAGTGAGACACGAAAATGGGTAGTGGTATAGGACTTAATTTATTCATGATCGCTTTGCTTATCTTCTTGACCGCGTTCTTCGTCGCAACGGAGTTCGCCATCGTTAAAGTTCGCGGAAGCCGGATCGATCAGCTCGTGCTGGAGGGACGGAAAAATGCGCTTGCCGTTCAGAAGGTAACGAGCAATCTGGATGCTTACTTGTCCGCCTGTCAGTTGGGAATTACGATCACGGCGCTGGGGCTTGGTTTCCTTGGCGAACCGACGGTTGAGAAAATACTTTTACCACTGTTCGAAAACGTTCATCTCAGCGAAGCAATGAGCCATGCATTGTCTATCGGAATCGCGTTTGTTATCATCACGTTTATTCACGTCGTCGTCGGCGAACTCGCGCCGAAATCATGGGCCATTCAGAAAGCGGAATTTATTACATTTTTGACGGCCAAACCTATCATCTTCTTCTATCGACTGATGTTCCCATTCATATGGCTGCTTAACGGATCGGCCAACGCGCTAGTGCGCGCCTTCGGACTGAGACCCATGAAGGAGCATGAAGAGGCGCATACGGAAGAAGAGATTCAGATTATTTTGAACGAGAGCTACCAAAGCGGCATGATCAACAACACCGAATACGGTTACGTTAGCCGGATCTTCGCATTTGATGAGCTGCTGGCCAAGGAAATAATGGTTCCTCGTACCGATATGATCTGCTTATACACAAACAATACGCTTGCGGAAAATTTCGAGATTATCCGCAAGGAACAATATACAAGATTTCCCGTTGCTCTCGAGAGCAAGGACAATATCGTCGGCATGATTAACACGAAGCAACTGTTCCTCTCCTACCAAGAGAACAAGGAATTCGACATCAAAAATCTGATTCATCCCGTACTGAGCGTATCCGAGGTTACTCCCGTCAAGATGCTGCTCAAACGGATGCAGCAAGAACGCGTGCACATTGCCATTTTGGTCGACGAATACGGAGGCACATCCGGACTGATCACGATCGAGGATATTCTGGAGGAGATCGTCGGCGAGATTCGAGACGAGTTCGACGGCGACGAGCGCAAGGAAATCGAGCAGCTTGCCGACAATTGTTATTTGCTGGACGGCAAGGTGCTGCTGGACGAACTGGAAACCATCGCCGGCAAACACTTCGACGAAGAAGACGTCGATACGATCGGCGGCTGGCTGTACAGCAAGCTGCAGGATCCGAAGCCAGGCAAGGAATATACGCACGAAAATATGAAATTCATCATTCGCGAGACAAGCAAGAACAGGATCCGCAAGATCGAGATGCAGATCGAGGAGCTCCAGCTTGAAGGAGAAACGGCTTAAAATATAGTTCAAAGGGGCAGCCGCCAGGTTCAAAGACCTGGGGCTGCCCCTTTCCTATTCCAAAATAGAAATTGCCAACCGTCGCCCTCCAGCCTATCCCGCAGGTTTCTCGCTCTCCTTCGCCGTCAACTGTCTTGCCGTCAGCTTAAAGACGGCGGTTTTGCTGCCCATGGACGACACGTACCGCTCCACATGCACGCTTGCCAGACGTTCCTTATGGAAACCGGGCGCATACTTGTCCAGCATCGCCTGCATAGCCGCCGTTGCTTCCGCAAGTCCCGGGACGGGTTCGATGGCGCCAAATGCCATCACGCTCATATATGCCGTATCCGTCTTTGCGGGAACGGGATGCGGGATCGTGCCGTACGATTCCCCGATTGTTACGCAAGCCTCCGGATTTCGACCCATAATGTCCATCTTTCTCCCCTCCTCAGCCGCATGGAAATAAAATGATCCGTTAAGCCATACAAAATTCAGCGGTACGACGTAAGGAATACCACCGTCCGCCAAACCGAGAAAAGCCGTTTGAGCCTGCTCCAGAAATGCGGCTATTTTGTTTTCGTCTTGGCATAATCTTTTGCTCAATCTTACGGTAAACATGGGTTTCTCCCCTTCTCAACTGCGCTAATCTTGTGCTATTGTCACTATATGCAACTATTGTCACCAAGAAAAGTGACAAAAACTTCAAAATTCAAGGGGACAGATCCATCGATGATTGAATCCATTACGCCTGCGCTTGGCAAGGAAAAAGGTACCCCGCTTTATACTCAGCTGTATCGTTATATTCGCGAAGCGATCGAAGCCGGCAAGCTGCCAAGCGGAAGTAAACTGCCCGCGATACGGGCACTGTCCCAGCATCTGGGCATAAGCAAAAATACAGTGGAGGCTGCCTATGGCCAGTTGGTTGCCGAAGGGTATGTCGAGAGCAAAGAGAGGGGCGGCTACCTTATACAGCCGTTGGATGAGCTGTGGAATCCTCTCCCCGTTCAGTATGTGGAAATGAATAATAAGTGTGGCGAGGCAAGCGAGGTCATGAACTCAATTAACAGGAAGGACAGGAGGGAGTCCTCCTTCCTCCCTTACGAATTTCGGTACGGCGATATAGCCTTCGACCGCTTCCCATACGATATATGGAAGTCGTGCCTTACGCAATCGGTTAACGATGCGGCAGCTGCAGCGCCATACGGCATATTAGGCTACGGCGATCGGCTTGGACATCTCGGACTGCGGGAAGAGCTCTGCGATTATGTGTATCAATCTCGCGGTGCGGTCTGCTCCCCTGATCAGATCTTCATAGGTGCGGGCACCCAGTACACCGTCTCTCTCCTGCTTCAGACCCTCGGTCTTCGACAGGCCGAATTCGCCATGGAGGAGCCTGGTTATAACGGCGTTCGAAGCGTTCTTGCCGGCCTGGATTGCCGCATCACTTCCATCCCGATAGAGGCGGACGGCATTCATGTCACGGCACTGGAGCAATCGACGGCCAAGGTCGCATACGTGACGCCATCGCATCAATTCCCGCTCGGAATGGTTATGTCCATCGAGAAACGTCAACGCCTGCTAAAGTGGGCATCCGCAAGCGATGCGCTCATTCTCGAAGA
This sequence comes from Paenibacillus agaridevorans, assembly GCF_003112455.1. Lineage (GTDB taxonomy): Bacteria > Bacillota > Bacilli > Paenibacillales > Paenibacillaceae > Pristimantibacillus > Pristimantibacillus agaridevorans. The sequence goes on along the minus strand of NZ_BDQX01000036.1, from coordinate 212,706 downwards.
CGACTACGACAGCGAGTTCCGTTATGGCAGCAGACCTGTGCCATCCTTAAAGGCGCTGGATTACGATGATCGAGTCATCTATCTGGGCACCTTGTCGAAGTCGTTCCTGCCCGGCGCCAGACTCAGCTATGTGATTGTTCCGCGCAGACTTGTTCCCGTTATGACGGAACGTATGGCGAATTACAGCTGCTCCGTCTCCCCCATGATTCAACAAGCGGTCTGGCTGTTCATCAAGCAAGGCCATTACGGTCGTCATATCCGCCGAATGAGGCGTGTTTATCAAGCCAGGTATCGGGCGCTGACGGATGCCGTTTCTTCCACGATGGGAGAACGTGTTCGCATCGTCGGCGATTCGTCGGGGATGCACATCCTGCTGCGCGTGCCGGGCAGAGATGCCATGGAGCTTGTTGCATTAGCGGAGCAAGCCGGCTGCCTCGTGTACCCCGCCGCCAAACATTGGAGCAACCCAGATGCGGAGGCGCGTGAATTCGTTATGTTAGGCTTCGGCGGCATGCAGGAAGACATGTTGCGCGAAGGAGTGCGGAAATTATCCATGGCCTGGTTTGCGAGGTAGTCGAAGCCCAAGGTGAAACGGCTGTCGTCGTCCTTTGGCAGAGCAGCGCGTTTCATTTCCTCAAAAGTTGTTACTTTTCTGAAAATTAGAACTTCAAAAAATGGCTTGCATTCATTTTTGGTTTTGTGCAATAATATGTCTTGTCCCCGGTAACACAGGGATAACAACATGTGCCGTTGTAGCTCAACTGGTAGAGCAACTGACTTGTAATCAGTAGGTTGGGGGTTCAAGTCCTCTCGACGGCACCATTTTTTTCTCACAACTAGTAATTTCAAGACTTCTCGCCGACCTGGTCGGGGGAAGTTTTTTTGTTGTTAAGAAAATTATGCAACCAAAAGTCTTGTGGATAAGTGGAATGTAGATTAAAGGCGGTTGCAGGTTCGAACAGATCCTGAATGAGCGCCGAATGAGGTATAAAGTATACTTCGTTTATCCGAATGACGGGGTGAGCGCCGAATGAGGTATAAAAGTGTGTTTCGTTTGTCCAATAATCGGCTGAGGTTGAAAATCTAACAGACACCAGCGACGCTATTTGTCCGATTTTTAACCTCAAACAAATCTAACGGACAGGAAAAACACTATTGAGTCGTAACGGAGCCAATCTACGCGATGAATATGCCAATTAGGTCGTGTGTGTCCGTTAGATTTTCGAAAACCTAAAAAATCGATGAATAGCGTCATATAGTCCGATAAGCGGTGAGTGACTGGACCGTTTTGGGTTTTCGAATCACCATCAGTTGATTTTGTTTTTTTCCCGCGACACGCCAATAAAACCAGGCGCCGCCGCCTGGCTTTACTGAGGGCGATGATCGCCTTCACCTCAAAACTCGGTCGCTCATCTCCGAAAGGCCACGATAGAGGTTATCTCATTCATCGGTTTCGTCCCATTTTTTCGAATAGGCTTTCCTCGTCACCCAAAGGGTAATCCAGGTCACCAATACGATAATGATCACCGAAAATATCCATACAGAACCGGGCACATTGCCCATTAGCCGCCCCTCCCTTCCACCAGCCTAATGTTCTTTATAGTATCATAATTGGATCGTTATTGGATACCGCCGCAAGATCGGTTAGAATAGAATTCGATCTTCATATTACGATTCAGTTGACAAGCAGGAGGGTAATATTATGGATTTTAAGCTGGACCTACTGGATTCCAAGGTCGAGTTATACGAGGCGGATGACTTGAAGTCGCTGGAAGGCCAGATCGAACGTGCGATTGATATCAATAAGGCGCTAATGCTCGACGTTCATTCCGTCTCTCATCAGGTGGTGTTCAATCCCCGTAAAGAACGGCTCCTTTATAGCGCCGTCGTGCACTTCAAGCTGAAACGGTAAAGTGATGGGCAGCCGTTGCCCTACAACTTCAGACGGTACTGATGCGGGGAAATGCCCATGGTTCGTTTGAACAGCTGGATAAAATAAGAAACGTTTGGCAGGCCGACTTGCTGTCCGATCAGCTCGATCGGCTTGTCGCTCCCGCGCAGCAGACTGCATGCTTGCTGGATCCGACGCGCAGCCAGGTATCCCGTAATGCTGCTGCCCGTCTCCTGACGGAACAGCCGCGACAGATAAGAACCCGACATATGCAGCTCCGCCGCAAGCTTATCCAGTTGGAACGGCTCCGAATAATGCCGCTCTATCCAGGCCATGATTTCGTCGGAATGACGGATCGGCTTAACACCTTCCCCGGCTATCGGCTCCGCAATTTCGCGCTGAATGAAGGTCAGCAGCTGCAGCAGAAGAATCGCTGCCCCCTCTTCCTCCCCGCCTCCTGCACCACTGTCATAAATGACCCCTTGAAAGCTGTCGAACGCTGCTCCCAGCTCGGTCTGGCAGGCTGAAAGCTCCAAGCTCTGCTTAAAAAGAAGCCCTTTCTTCATCCGCATGTACGTATCTCTAAGTGAAGGAAACGGCGGCAGGAAACGCTCCAGGAATGCCGGCTCGAAATGGATGATGCTTCTCTCGTAAGGCCGCTCTTCGTTTATATCCGCTTGCACCTTATGCAGTTGATTCGGCAAAAAGAAGAAAAGCGATCCAGGCCGCATTTCATACCTCCTCTGATTGACGATCACAACTCCGCTCCCCTGATGCACGAACAGCATCTCGAAACCCCAATGCCAATGATAATAACCGTCGAACGGCTCCTGCGTCCATCTCCGATGGGACCACAGGAACGGCTTGCCCTGAGGATTGATCGACTTATAGAATAAATCCTTCATGTCCTTCATCTCCGCGTAATGTGTAATGTCAATACAACAACATTTTCACTCATTGTACTGCAACTTTGTTTGTTTGTCAGGCGCTATACTTGGAGCATTAGAAACATGACAAGGAGCTGACCAATCGATGGATCAAACCTACGTTAACCAAACGATGACCGCTATCACGAACAAAGTAGAAGATATGATGAAAAGAATCGGCGGCAAGTCGCCCCATGTGGCCCGAGAGGATGGCATCTACGACGATCTGCGCCATAGCTGGTGGACATCCGGCTTCTGGCCGGGCTTGCAGTGGCTCATGTACGACGTCTCCGGCAAGGAATCGTTTAAAGAAGGAGCTTGGGACTGGGACGCAAAGTTAGAGCGTTGCTTCTCCGAGCATCCCATCGGGCTGCATCATGACGTAGGCTTTCAGTTCCTTCCTACTGCCGTATTTAAATACGAGCTCACGGGAGATAAGGAAGCGCTGCGCATCGGCTTGAAAGCCGCCAATTATTTGGCCGGACGCTTTAACGTCGAAGGTGAATTTATCCGCGCATGGAATACGGATGAAGCCATCGGTTGGGCCATCGTGGACTGCATGATGAATATTCCGCTTTTGTTCTGGGCGAGCCGCACGACCGGCGATCCCCGCTACAAGCATATCGCCATCCGTCATGCCGATACGTTCTTGAAACATGCGATCCGCGACGACGGCTCAGTCTGCCATATTCTGTCGTTTGATCCGGAGAGCGGCGAGTTCCTGGAGCAGTTGGGCGGACAAGGCCTGTCGGGCACTTCGGCCTGGAGCCGCGGCAATGCATGGGCTTTATACGGTCTCGCGATTGCCTATCGTTGTACGGGTGAGGATCGTTACCTGAAAGCGGCGAAACGCGTGTCGCACTATTTTATCGCCTCGCTGCCCGAAGATCATGTTCCGCATTGGGACTTCCGGGCGCATCCGATCGAAGGCGAACCGCGCGACACATCGGCAGGCGCCATCGCCGCTTCCGGCTTGCTGGAGCTAGCCGAGTTAGTAGGCGTGGAGGAGAAACGAATTTATGGCGATGCGGCGCACCGTATCCTGCATTCTCTGACAGAAAACTACGCTACATGGGATCGCCCTGGGCACGAAGCCATTCTCGTTGAAGGCACAGGCCACAAGCCTGCCGGACAGAACATCAACGTATCGTTAATCTATGGCGATTATTATTATGCGGAAGCGTTCGCCAAGTTAAACGGCTGGTCGCATCGCATCTTTTGATCCGATCCCTATCCACAATTGGCCGGTAGACTTCTGTCTGCCGGTTTTTGGTATGGCGAGATAGCCGCCATGGAGATACTGCTAAGAAAAGCATACACTTAGGAGCATCTCATGACGATTCTGCAAGCTTTGAAACATCGGGCAAGCCTAAATGCCGATATACGTTTTCAGAAAATGACGTTGTCCGGCTTGGAAGTAGAACTTACGGGGTTGAGCTCCCTGATCGACTTTAACGCCTCGCTCCTGCATATTCAGCAGCAAGTTCACCAGGATACTAACACGGGTTTGCCGCTAGAGTCGGTGATCGGCAACCTTGGACCTATCGTGGCCGAACCGACAGAGCATCAATTAATGTCATCCATGCTGGCCGGTCACCTCATTCTCTGGTTCGAGCGAATCGACGCCTACGTGCTTGTCGCGCCTGTCAGCCGTCCCCTCTCGCGTACGATTGAACCGCCTACGACGGAAAATGTACTGCGCGGCTCGATCAGCGCTTTCGTGGAGGATATCGATACAAACATAGGACTTATTCGCAAGCATGTCGCCTCCCCTTCTCTACATGTTCATTCCTATTTGCTGGGGACGATTCAGAAGAAGCGGATTGTGTTGTTATGCAACGATAACGTCGTGGACGTTCGGCTTCGGGACGCGATCGTCGCGATGCTCGAGAAGAACAAAGAAATGAACATTCAAAATTTGCAGCAGCTGTCGACGGCTCTCGGCTTCTCCAAGTGGTCGCTCGTGACCAAGTTCAACACCTCCGAGCTGCCGCAGGAAGCGGAGACAGCCTTAAGCAAAGGCAAGGTTGTCCTGTTTATGGACCGGATGCCCTTCGCCATCATCCTGCCCAGCCTGATGTGGGATATGTTTGCCGTGGAGAACGATCGCAGCTTCCCCGTCATCTTTATGTATGCCATTCGTTTTTTGCGCGTGTTCGGAGTCTTGATCAACATTCTCATTCCGGGCTTGTATGTCGCTCTCGTTTCGGTTAATCCGGACGTCTTGCGCATCGAGCTCGCCCTGACGATCGCCAAGAGTCGGATCGATGTGCCTTATCCGTCTTTGGTCGAAACGCTGCTGCTGCTCGTCATCCTGGAGCTGATTCTGGAAGCGAGCATTCGGTTGCCCAAAAGCATCGGTCCCACGCTCACCATGGTTGGAGGCATTATTTTGGGACAAGCCGTCGTCAGCGCGAAACTCGTTAGCAATTTGCTTATTATCATTCTCGCGGCGACAACGATCGCAAACTCGGCGGTAGTCGGCTTTCAGAACTCGGTCACCATCCGGCTGTTCAAATATTTGCTTGTCGTATTATCGGCGATCTACGGCGTAATGGGGCTGCTCGCCGGGCTGTTCCTGGTCTGCTCCTATATGGCCGGCGTCACCTCGTTCGGCATCCCTTACATGCACCTGATGAAACCGAGAGGTGAGCCAAATGGTTAAAACCTGGCAAGTGGCGAATCTGTATATTCTGACGCATATCGGAGTCATCTTTTTCCTCTATCCGGACAATATGATCCAAGCGATGGAGGTCAGTCACTGGATCGGCATTCTGACGGGTTTCCTGCTTCATATCATAGTCGTATGGAGTTACATAAAAGGGCTAAGTCTTTTCGATCGCCGAAATGTCGTGGACATCTTCCTTGACGCCGGCAAGTGGATCGCTTTTCTGCTGCTCGCCCCCGTCTTCGTGTATTTGCTTGCAGTCATCGTCATCTCGATCCGGTCGTACGGGGAAATGATTACGATCATTTTTCTCTCCAGCACGCCTCTCTGGGCAACGATGCTGTTAACGGCCATCCTTGCAGCCTTTCTCGCGATGCAAGGCATCGAAGCTATTTTGCGAACGGGATTATTGCTGCTCGTGTTATGCATGCCTCCCACCTTGTTCGTGCTGTTCTCGTCCTTTCAACATGTGGACTGGCATTACCTGCTCCCCCTATTCGAGGGCGGCGCATTCCAATGGTCATTCGTTTACAATCGCTCCTTCCTGATGGGATTGTTAGCGGTGGGCGGCAGTTTCGTCTTTCTCGGATTCGTTCAACCGGAAGTGGCATTCAATCAGCGTTATATTCGGTATGCCAGCTTCCTGTTGCTGCCGTTGTACGGGATTGCCGTCTATGTTCCGCTCTTGACCTTCGGCCATAGCACGGCCTCCAGGTTGATGTTCCCGTTTATCTTCGTGACAGATATCGTAGAGGTGAACTGGCTCATGTTCGAGCGCACGTCGTTGTTCTTTACGATGAGCATGATCGCGTTCGTCCTTCTTTTTATCTCGCTTATGCTGTGGAACGCTGCCTACTTGGTGCAAAAGGTGATTACTGTACGGACGTGGTCTATCGTATGGGCCATCGCCTTTGTTTTGTTCGTTATCTGCGTAAGCATCGACGACTGGGAGCAACTGGAGAAACTGATTTGGTGGAATACATTCCTCCGACTATACGTCATGTTTGTTATTCCGGGCGTTACGCTGACCCTGGGTCTTCTTTACAAGCGGAAGGGTGGCGCAGCGTATGGGTAGCAGATCCTTTAAACTTCGCTGGATTGCCGTCTGTCTGTCGATGCTGCTCACGATTCCCGCTGGCGGCTGCTGGGATAACAAAGACATTAATCATCGCTCCCTCCCGATCGTCATGGGCATCGCCAAGCGGGATGGCATATACAAGGTCGTCTTGCAGGTGCCGGAACCGACGGAAGGAACGACCGATCTTCGCGTGATCGAAGGAAAGGGAACTACCATTAACGATATTGTCGATAAAATAAGCACCAATATGGAAAGCCAAATCGATCTGCTGCATCTGAAGCTCATCCTATTCGAGGACGAATTCGCCAAGGAAGGGCTGGGAGACGTCATCGAATCGTTTATGCGCGCGCATGACATATCCGCCAAGGTTATGGTCGCGATCTGCGACGAACCGCTGGAGTCGTTCTTTAAAAACATTAATACTTTCCACAAAAACAACGGAACCGTCCTTCTCAGCTTCTTCGAAAAAAACGCCGGTTGGAATCCGCAGGTTGCGGAATCATCCGTCTGGGAAGTGTTCCGAAGCATGAACTCTTATACGCATGACGTCTCTATACCGATCATTCGATCCGGCACCGGGACCGTGATCGAGAGCAGAGGTTCGGCCATCATCGGCAGCGGACGGATGGTCGGCAACTTAACCCCCGGGGAGACGTTGATTGTCAATGCGTTTAAGGGCAGCAGCGCGCAGGGCAAGATTGAAGTCATGAAGAACGCGACGGTCGAGATCATCAGCAGCGCCACCGTCCACCGGCATACGATGAAAAATGGCATCCCTTATCTAAAATCGAAGATTCGGCTAAAGGTGACGCTGCTGGAGACGAAGGGTTCGCCTTCTCAGGAGAACATCAGGCATGAGGTTAGCAAGCTGCTGCAGAGCCGATACGACAGCATTATCGGCAAGATGAAGGCTACCCGGGCAGATATACTGGCTACCGGTCAATATTTCCGATCGAACCTGACCCGCGATCAGCTGGAGCATTGGAGAGAAGATTATTTGCCTCGGCTCAACTGCGAGGTAGAATTCGTGACGGTTATTCAAAATACAGGTTTGCTGCGGGACAGCTAAACCTTGCCGTTCTGGTCAAGCTCATGCAAGATGGCGGCCAAGGCGTCCGCAGTTCGGTAGTTTTCTTCCAGCGTATTGTCGACTCCGCCCATCTCTACGACGAGACTGTTCTTCGAAAGCGACTGGTTATACTCTGCATTGCCCGTTCCCGGCGCCTTCGTGAGCACGCCTCGCGAGATGCCCGGGAATTTGGCGTTTAACGCTTCGTGAAGTTTCGTGGCAAACGCTTTGTTGTCCTTCCAGTTTGGATTTTTTTCGCCGATAACGAACAGGATTTTAGCGTAATTTTTCCCATGAATCTCGACCGTCGTTTTGTTGCGCTTTAAGGAATCGCGGTGGATGTCGAGCAGGTACGTTAGCTCCTTGTTCTCGCTTAACGCGTCGACAACCGTCTGTTTGGAATACTTATAGGAGTAGGCATAATTAAACTTGGAGATCGTGGTCGGATAATCCATCTTCTCTTGCAAGGCGGGAATGCCAAGCTTCTGCAGACTGGCCGTCAGCCGCTTGCCGACAAGCGTGACGTTTACCGTCTTGGAGCTGGCGTTTTTGGTCCCTTCCTTGAGTTCTGGGAAATACGATTCGCGATTATGCGTATGATAGACCAGCACGCGAGGCGAGGTGCTTGCGACGCGGACGGGCTTGTCCTTGGCGGGAGACGCCGGTGCAGTCGCCGATGCGGCATCCGATGCAGCAGGCTTGTCCGCCTTGTCAATTGGAGCTGACGCAGGGTTGGGCTTGTCAGGAGTATTTGAGGCGGATGGTTGAGCGGGAGCCGCAGATGCAGGAGGTGCGGCGGCTGTTGCCAAAGCTGCTCCGCCTTGAACTGGAGCGGTTAACGAAGCATCATCCCATCCCGGAAACATTTGGATCCCGCCGAGGAACGAGACCTTCGGCTCAGGAGCGGGCTGCAGAAATGTCGAAAGACCGCCTGCCCCTTCTGTTTCCGTATGCAAGGCAGCATATGTAGTCGGGTGAGAGTCGGCAGCCAGCCCCCACCCTACACTTAATAACATGGACAACAAACACGTGGATGCAAAAAAGGTGCCTGAAACGAGTCTTTCGCGAAGCTTGTACATCATAGTAACAACCCCCAATTCAATCTAGCGTTGTTACTACTATATGAAGCAAGCGAATTTCATAGAATACAGATAGAGGCGTTTTCATTATTCTAATAATTGAACTACCTTTTAAACAATCCTCCTAACAGCACCCCGCCAACGATCCATTTGCGCAAAAGCAGGAATAACACAAGCGGAGGCAGGCTCAAGAGCGCACCGATCCGATACAGGATGGGGTCGCTGCGGTCGATGCCGAACTGATCGCTCATATACATCGCATTAAGAAATTGCATCATGCCAAGATGTTTGGAAGAATCCGCTATATACAGTAAAGACGGAAGATAGCTGTTCCATAACACGATAAATTGAAGCGCGCCTAATGCCAGCAAAGGTTTCCATATCTTCGGCAAAAACAAGATGAACAACGTGGCAAACTCTCCCCGTCCCTCGAGCTCCGCTTGCTCCTTCAAGTGGCCGTATTGGCCGTTAAAGATGCTTTTGAGCACGAATGCCGAAACAATGTTTATAAAACCTACGATGGCTATCGGGTATATGGTATTCACCATGCCCAGCCAACGGAATTGCAAGTATTCGAATAACGTCCCCGTTCCGATGCCCATGACGGCAATCAGGAGAATCCGATACAACGTCCCGCCCGGCAGACGGCGCGCTGTCATAGGATAAGCGAGGGTAATCGTAACGAGCATGCTAATCAGCGTCGCTCCCCAGAACAGTACGGCGCTCAGTGCCACGTTTGGCATCCGTAGAAGCTCGGTTAAAGGAATTTCCGTTGAGCTTTGACTTAGAAATGGATCTACGAAGATAAAGTAAAGCACAAACAACACGAGTCCCGTGCCTGCAACCCCAACGACTCCTCCGGCAACCGCAGAGCCGCCTTTTAAATCGGCAGCCGGATCGGCATCGCGCTGAAACAACGAATCCAGCAAGGTTCCTCGTACGATAAAATAGGCTGCCAGCGCGAGCGCCAACTGCAGTCCATACGAAAGAATCGTAGCCGAAAATGCCGGGCCTGTGTTCATTTGAAGGAAGCCCATCTGATAAACGAACAGATCAACTGTCATGGCCGTGTCCATGACAAGAGGATTAAACAAAGTATGCAGCAGCTCGAAATCCGTTGTTGTAATCATCGCAAGCTGGAGCAGCATAACAGCCGCAACCGCCTTTGCGGCGGGAAGCGCATTCAAACGACCGAACGTCGCACCGCTATGACCGTCGCCGATCTTGGAATGCGTCGCGGCAATCGCCGCCAGAGCAAAAATCATCGGAATGCCGCCATACTTCAGCAGCTCCAACGCCAGTAGAATCATTCGGAAAGGCCCCGATTCGCCAAGCAGCAAGCGGTCTGCCGGACCCAAAGGAGACGAAGTGGCGGAAAACATCAGCATCGCGAAGTGACCGAGTACGACGGAAGGAATGACGTAGGGCAACACAAACATCGAAGTGATCCAGCTTCTCAGCTTTCCCGATCGAATACCGCTTAACGCCAATGCGGCTCCAAAGGCAAGCACGCCTCCGGCAACGATATAGATGATCTTGTAAGTCAACGTATTACCCAATGCGCTCCGGAATTCGGGCGATTGAAAGAGTGCCTTGTAATTATCCCACCCGACCCATGGGCTGCCTCCGACTCCCAAATAAGGTTTGTATTCCAGAAATGACGCATACAGTCCGTTCAGGAAAGGCATGATCTTTAATCCAAAAACGAGAAAAAATGCAGGTATGACGATGATATAATGAAATTTGTATTGCCAAATTCTCTCCGCCAAAGACTTGTTGCGCGTTGACTGCATAGGAAAATCCGACTGCGGCGGCAGCTCCCTATCCATCCTTTACCCTCCCCTTTGTTTCAAAATATGACTATCATCATACTATATCAGGGTCTATTTGCCTACTAAAATTTGACAACACAAAAAGTCCGGGCAGCGCCCGGACTAGCTGTTATCATATGTGTTTTTATCATTACGTTATTTATTGGGCCCTATCGATTTGAATCTCTTAGACTAACCGTTCACTTTCAGTACGTCATGATCGACATAACGGGCACCGTTAAGCTCGCTGATCACATTAATAGCGACCTTCGCGCCGTCTCCCGCGGTAATAATCGTATGCATGCTTACCCCTGCAACAGTGCCCGCCGCCCATACGCCGGCCACGCTAGTTTTGCCTTCCGCATCGCAATCCACAATACTTTTGATGCGCGGCTCCGTTCCCGGCTTCACCGCCACGCCGCTAGCTTCAGCCAGCTCAACCGACATGCCGGTTGCTAAAATGACGTGCTTCGCTTCGTAGACCGTGCCATCCTCCGCTTGCACACGGAGGTTCTCGCCTGCAGTCTCCAGTGCAACCGCCTTGGAAGCAACCAGTTCCGCTCCGTGTTTAGCCGCTTGCTTTCTGCCTGTCTCTACGAGATCCGGCCCGCTGATTTCGGGCGCGCCGTAATGATTTTCGATCCAGGCCCTTTTAGTAACACTTTGATCGGCGTCCAGCACGATCGTTTTTTTGCCAGCCTTGGCCGTAAAGATAGCAGCGCTCGCTCCTGCAGGTCCAGACCCGATAATAGCAACATCATACATGTCAATCGCTCCCTTCGATCGTTAGGTTTGTCTATCTATTCGAGTATACCAGAACAAACCCTAAGCTTTCAAAAGGGAACCAACTTTCTTAATTACACTTACTGAACCCGCATACCGTACATTGTTTGCAGCCTTCGATACTCATTAATGTAGCGGAGCCGCAAGAAGGACATAGATCCGGATGAGTCTCCATTGCGGCCTTATGTTTGAAATGATCTCGCGGAGAGCCGGTTTCCGAGTCGGTCGCGTAGTTGGGATAAACGCCCGTTCCGTTCGCGGCAGCTTGAGCTGCCGCCAGCTCATCCGATACCATCTCCGACTGGAAGACAACGTCAAGCGGTTCCCGACCGCCTTCTATATGCATTTCCAGCGCCTTCGCGACGGCATCGGCAATAGATTCTACGCGATTCGGTCCAAAGCCGATCGCTCCGGTGCCTCCGATCCCCTTTAAATGTTTGACCAGCAGCTTCACTTTGCTGCCGTGGTCGCCGTAGCGCAGGAATAACGAGCATACGCGGCCGAGCGCTTCCGCCATGGCGAACACGTCGGAACCGGCCTTGCCAACGTTGAGGAATATTTCCGCCGGCGAGCCGTCCAGATCGTTAATCGTAATGTAGGCCATGCCGAACGGCGTGTTCATCTTGTAAGTCGCTCCGCGCAAGACGGACGGGCGGCGCTTATATTGTTTATCCACAGATACAGGATTCTCCCGGCTGGATGTATCTGTAAAAGTCGATGGAACAGTGAGGTTGCCTGTCTGTTCAAATTCTGTCGGAGATTCCGCTTTTTCTTGGGATTCCGCATCAGACTTTTCTACATCCTTGACGGAGGACTCCTTCTCTCCCGCCGACAGTACTTGCACATCCCTGCTGCCGTCGCGATAGATCGTGACGCCTTTGCAGCCCAGATCATAAGCAAGCTCGTAGAGATGCTTCGTCTCCTCCACGGTGAAGTCTGCCGGACAATTGGCCGTCTTGGAGATGGAGCTGTCGACCCAACGCTGGATGGTCGCCTGGACCCGAATATGATCCTCTGCCGAGAGGCTCATCGCCGTCACGAAATAATCGGGAAGCTCCTCTCCGGGATGCTCATCCAGCCATTGCTGCGCGATCGGCACAAGCTGCTTGTCGTAACCCAGCCTGCTCTGCCGGTAATATTCGAAGGCGAAGTAGGGCTCGATACCCGTCGACGTGCCTACCATCGTGCCCGTACTTCCTGTAGGGGCTTGCGTCAGCACCGTTACGTTACGAATACCGTCCCTGCGGATCGCCTCGCCAACCTCGGGATAGGCCGCAACCAGCTCTTTCATAAATCCGCTTTGGAGATACAGATCCGCGTCGAACGCCGGGAACGAACCTTTCTCCGCCGCAAGCCGGGAGGATGCCAGATACGCTTCCTTCGCAATAAAGCCGAACAGACGGTCCAGGAAATCAATCGATTCCTCTCCCCCATAACGGATTCCCAGCTTGATCATAAGCTCCGCCAGACCCATGGTGCCTAGTCCGATTCGCCTCTCCAGCTTCTGATTTCGTTCATTTTGCTCAAAGTGGTATGGCGTCTTATCGATGACATTGTCCAGGAACCGCACGGCAGACTGGGTCACTTGGGCGAGCTCATCCCAATCCACGCCCCCCCTTTTCGCGTCATAAAACTGGGACAAGTTCACGGCGGACAGGTTGCATACTCCCCAGCCCGGCAGGCCCTGCTCTCCGCAGGGATTAGTTGACACAATTGGGTTAAAATACCAACTATTAGATTTCTTGTTATACCGCTCCATAAAGACGACGCCCGGCTCCGCGGAACGCCATGCCGACTCCATCATGACATGCCATATTTCACGCGCGGGCAGTTTGCGATAGGTAACGACCCGCTTGCCGAGCTCGCGCCACTTCGCTAAATCTCCGTCCCACAGCTCGTCGTAACCCGTTTCCTTCGTGTCCGGGAATACAAGCTCCCACTCCAGATCCCGTTTCACCGCATCCATAAAGGCGTCGCTCACGCAGACAGAGAGATTTGCGTTCGTTACCTCGCCCATCTTCTGCTTCACCGTAATAAACTCCAGCAGATCGGGATGCCAGTCGTTAAGCATGATCATTAAAGCGCCCCTGCGCGAACCACCTTGCTCAATAAGCCCCGTAGCATAACTGAAAAGGCCGCCCCAGGAGACGGATCCGCTGGAGGAGCCGTTAACCCCTGCCACGACGGCGCGACGAGGTCTAAGCGAAGAGAGGTTCATCCCGACGCCCCCTCCGCGGGCCATAATCTCCGTCATGTCGCCCAGCGTCGTCATGATGCCGCCGCGGCTGTCCTTCGGCGACGGTACGACGTAACAGTTAAAAAGCGTAAGCTCGTCGCTGGCTCCCGCTCCCGCCATAATGCGTCCGCCCGGCACAAGCTTCCAGTCTTGCAGCGCATCGAGGAACCGCCCTTCCCATTCTACGCGTTTATCGGGGCGTTCCTCGGCAGAGGCAATAGACTCCGCAAGACGGTTCCACATGCCGGTTGGCGTAACCTCCAGAGGCAGCACAAGCTTGTCTGCGGTCGTCTCCACCGAGTCTCCTCCACGGAGTTGAACCGTAACTTCATTTCCTTGGCGAGCTGTGACTACCCCTACTTCCTTCGTCGGGAATTTAGGATCGTCCTTTACAAGCACGAGCACCGTATCGCCAAGTTTGCATAACTGACCGTTAGGATGTTTTTTGGCATACCGATCAAGAAATATTTTTTCGCTTAGACCTTCGAGCCGCATGGGTATTCTCTCCTTTGTTTTTGCATTCCGAGAATAAATTCACAATTACGGACACCGACAACATCTACATATAGTATACCTCACATATTATATCACACTATATATGGATATTCACTTCATTTTCCAGTCTGTCTTATGATTATGGTCCAACAAGGCAATACTAATGACAACTTCACCCTTTTTTAAGAATGGAAGGAGCTTCCTATGACCGATCAACTTACGTCTCCGCACCAGCCGTCCAGCACGGGAGCGGCAAGCAGCGATACCGCCGTTACGCGTAGACTTCATCCTCTGGTCGATCTGCAATTCGACCGTTCCTGGTACGACGAGCTCCAGAATCGAATATCGCGAGGCGGTCCGTGGGATGACTGGACGTTATACCAGCTCGCTATGGAAGCCGAACATGCCAAGCGCGTTGAGAGTTTCGAAGAATTGCAATGCCTGCGCTTGCTGCCGGACTTCGAGCCTCTCCCCCACCAGATCGGCACGGCCGGCAAGGTGCTGCATGAGATGGGAGGCCGTGCCATTCTCGCAGATGAAGTGGGACTTGGCAAGACGATCGAAGCCGGGCTTGTGCTCAAGGAATATATGGTCCGCGGCCTGGTCAAGCGAGCGCTTATTCTCGTTCCCGCTTCTTTAGTATTGCAATGGGTGCGGGAACTCAACCAGAAATTCGGCATCTCGGCCGTCGCTCAGAAACGGGATCATACTTGGGGTTACGACGTCGTTGTCGCCTCCATCGACACCGCCAAGCGGGAACCTCATCGGGAGCTCGTGCTGGGCACCGACTATGATCTCATCATTATCGACGAAGCCCATAAGCTGAAGAACAAAAAAACGACGAACTATCAGTTCGCCAACCTGCTTCGCAAAAAATATTGCCTTTTGCTGACGGCAACGCCGATCCAGAACGATCTCGACGAGCTGTACAACCTTATTACGCTGCTCAAACCGGGACAGTTAGGCGGGCAAAGCGAATTCGCCGCCAATTTCGTCGTGGATAAACGGCTGCCGAAAAATGAAGATCAGCTGCAAGAGGCTCTGTCGAATGTCATGATTCGCAATCGGCGCGGCGACGGCGGCATTCACTTTACCAAGCGGTTCGTTAAAAACATACCGCTCTCGCTTTCCCAAGATGAGAAGGCGCTATATGATGCCGTCACCGGATTCGTGAAGGAACGTTACGAAGAAAGCGGGGGCGATATGACCAGCATGCTGTCGCTCGTTACTTTGCAGCGCGAAGTATGCAGCAGCCGCGATGCCGTCTTCCTGACGCTGGTCAATCTGTTCAAGAAAACGTCGGAGGATTCTCCGCTCCGGGCCAAAATCTGGGGGCTCGTCGAAAAGATCAAGGGCATTAAAGCCAATACGAAAGCAGAAAAAACGATGGAGCTTGTAAAGGAGATGAACGAAAAAGTCATCATCTTTACGGAGTATCGGGCGACACAGGAATATCTGCTGCAATTTTTCCGCGCAAACGATATGATCGCCGTCCCCTATCGCGGCGGCATGAACCGTGGCAAAAAGGATTGGATGATGGACCTCTTCCGCGGCAGAGCTCAGATTATGATCGCAACGGAAGCCGGCGGTGAAGGCATCAATCTGCAATTCTGCCACAACATGATCAACTTCGACCTGCCATGGAACCCCATGCGCGTGGAGCAGCGGATCGGACGCGTGCATCGACTCGGCCAGACCGAAGATGTGAAGATCTACAATCTGTGCACGCTCGGCACGATCGAAGAGCATATCGTAGGTTTGCTGCACGAGAAGATCAACTTGTTCGAGCTCGTGATCGGCGAGCTGGACCATATACTGGAGAGGCTCGACGGAGGCGAATCGATCGAGAAGCGGCTGGCGAAGGCGCTGCTAGAAGCCGGAAACGAGCAGGAGCTGAAACGTCAGCTCGACGAGCTCGGCAGCTCCATATCCGAGCTGCGCGAAGGGGCGAAGTCCGAAGGCGGACTTGCCAAGAGTCCCGACTTGGTGGTGAAGCTGGACCGACTGGGGCAGACTGTGGAGGTGAAACCGTGAACGAGAAACAAATCCATAAATTCGTTGGCCGATTTCTGGAAGCAACGGGCTGCTCCATTCTGGAGAAGTCGAATGCCCATTATATGGTCAAGCTGTCTCCGGAAGCCGATCGAGAGCTGACGAATCGTCCCTATTACTGGAGCTTTGTTGACCGTGTAGGCGCGGAGCCGGAGACCATGACGTTTCTGTTTGTCACCGACAAGACTAGATACCAGACGATGCTGGAGGCTCCAGCTCCATCACCCGGCCCTTCCGCCAGCGAAAGCCTTGCGCCAGCGGCGGATGCCGCCCTCGCCCGATCGTTCGGCTTCGTCCACACGACCCTTGCTGCGCCCGCCCGCGTTTCTCGCGACGATCTCTATTTCGGCTCGCGTCGGCTGGATCAGCTGTTTGGTGCTACTCGAAATAAAGGCAGCTATGTGTTCCTGTTTCAGGAACCGGACAAGCGCGGCGGCAATCCGTACAGCTCGACGCCTTATACGGCATGGCTCGGCATTAATATGCGAGTGGAGCTGACTTGCGATCGCAAACGGGAGGAAATCCACAGCTTCGGCGTGTCGCTTGTGACCGGGCATATTATTGAAAACTTTCACGACCGTCTTCAGCATAAAAAGCTTACGCCAAGACTCCCTGCCAATATTCATCTAGCCCGCAACGGCATATCCTACAACCGAGCGCTGACGTTAATTGAGCAGGCGTTGGAGCGTAAGCTCAAGGGATACGACTACACTTGGGCGGAAGGAGCCGCTGCGAGGCTGCAAGAGGAGCTTTCCCGCATTCAGGCTTATTACGAGCCGTTGCTGGAGCATGCCCTCCCCGAGAACAAGTCGGCCATTCAGGAACAATACATGCAGCGGCAAGCCGAAATCAAGTGGCAGTACGAGCCGCGCGTGACGGCTTCCGCCATTAACTGCGGCATTTTCCATCTGGAAGGCATAGATTGATGACATTGTGACGGGAATCGTTTCATTACGGCAAAAGAAGCGGTTCCCCGGCAGCTATTGGGCGACAGGTTGCAACAGTCTTCTTGGAGCTCGTCCGCTACAATGAATCCAGAGAGGTGATTACAATGCGAACAAGCTGGAAGATCGCGACGGCCGCGACCGTTCTCGCGGTTATGTTAAGCATGTCGAGCGGAGCAGACGCAAGAATCTACGCAACCGGACAAGCCATGTCGACGCTGGACAAGGAACAAGACGTTCCATTAAAAGAACAAGCACGGTTATGGGCCGAACAGCTCGCGAATTCTCCGGATGGGGCTTTTGCGGAATGGAAGGGCGCTTGGGCAAGCACGGCAGCGCTCGGACCCGGAACGCATAGCTGGCTCGTATTGATGAGACGAGGTCAGAGCGTTGTCGGATATATGATTGTTTATGCCAAGGACGGCGGAGGTTATGTACTGGGTGAATACGGCATCGGGGAATATCCGCCCTTTAGCTCGACAATATTAAAATCCGCTTTAACCAGACTAGGTCTGAGCGAGACGTCCATGAAAGCGACTCGACTCTATATTCATCCCTTGCTGGCTGCTTGGCAAATATCGGGCGGCATTGCCGGTCATGGATCAATAACCGAAAATCATTATACAGATGCTTATTCGGGCGAACAATTGCCGATTGACGCCGAACAGTGGGCCGCTGCCGCTGCTCAAGACGCCAACGCAAACAAGCATGGGGTTAAAAACGCCCATGCTTCGATCTCATCTGCCGGAGCCATGGCTTCTTTCGATCCTTATGGCCGATTGCCATGGCTCACCCAAAGTCCTTATTCGATTGCTGCCGATCCTCTATCCATTTTATCCGATGCCCTGCGAGACAATAGTGAGCTTAGGTACGTCAGCAAGTCCTTCCAGGGAAAGATGACGTATGCGTGGTCCGTCACGGGATATTCGGAGTGGTCGGGCGGAGAGCTGTTTATCTCGCTCGACAGCGAAGAGAATGCTCCGATCCGACGATATATACCTGCTTCCTTGCTGCAATCATTAGGATCCTTTTACCTTTGACGTCCTGTCCGACCTCGCCACCACATCATCAGACTCATGCCGCCGAATCCGAACCATCGCGTCAGCCAAGGCTCTTTTGCCGCTTTGGCTGACGTTTTTGCTTGCTTGCGCGTCTCTGCCGGCGTCTCCATATACGTAATGAATTGCTCCGTCATATACTTCACAAGATCGCTTCCGCCCTTCATCTTCGTCACCTCCAGCTTCTTATAATGCGAGTTATTACGATCATTATTCCCGCTTTAGGTCGGTCATAATCATGTATGAGAT
This sequence comes from Paenibacillus agaridevorans, assembly GCF_003112455.1. GTDB lineage: Bacteria > Bacillota > Bacilli > Paenibacillales > Paenibacillaceae > Pristimantibacillus > Pristimantibacillus agaridevorans. The sequence continues at coordinate 194,367 of NZ_BDQX01000036.1, read as the reverse complement.
TACCTCCGAACAGCCACGCTAACGTCAAATAAATCATTCTGATCCGGTCGCAGGAGGTTGACGTTGATCATGATTCGAACTTTGCTGACACTGCTTGTATTATTTATGTTTTTGGTTCATCCCGTTGCGTCGGCGGCCTCATTCCCTTCCCAGTCCAGCGATCGCTGGGCATTGCCATCGACGACTGTCATTATTGACGTTGGGCATGGCGGGATCGACGGCGGAGCATCGCATGGCGATCTGCTGGAAAAGGACATTAATCTAGCCATCGCGAGCAAGCTTTATTTGCTCTTGCGAAGCCGAGGCATTGCCGCCGTCATGAACCGGACAGGCGACTATGCGCTCAGCGACGATAATCGCTGGCACCGTACCGGCTCCCGGCATAGGCGCGACCTGTCGCAGCGCCGAGGATTAACAGAAGAGATCGGCAGCGAGCTGATGGTCAGCCTCCATGTGAACTCGGCACGCAACAGCGGTAAACGAGGTCCTCTTGTACTTTTCCAGAACACAGGCGAAAGCGCCTTGCTCGCCTTCTGCCTGCAGGAAGCTCTTAATCGACAGCAAAATACCACTGCGCTTCCGCGTGAGGGAAAACCATTTTATTTGCTGAGGAGAGTGGAGCAGCCTTCGGTCATTGTGGAGATGGGCTTTATCAGCAATGCTCAGGATCGGAGCATGTTAACCGATTCACGCAAGCAGCTCGAGATTGCCGAGGCGATCGCTTCAGGGATTGGGCATTACCAATGGGTCGCCAATTGAAGCACCTATAAGCTCCGACAGCTTCAAGATCCTTGCTTCCGCCTGCAAGCCCGGAATGGATTGTTGCAGCACAGCTGCCGTCTTGAGACCCGGGGAACCGACATGACCGATCGTAATGGTACGATTATGGGTCTCCATATGCTTGCGAATAACGTTAACTTGCTTGGATATGTGCTCAGCCGTATACACATCGTCGAGAAACACATTGTTCTCGAGTACGGGCAAACCAATCTCCTGGGCCAGCTTGGCAACGACGGAGCGGTAGTTCGTCTTGCTGTCCAGAAAGAACAGTCCGCGCTCTTTGCATACGGTTAACACAATGCGCATGATACGTTCGTCTGCTGTTATTTTGGAGCCCATATGATTGTTCATGCCGACGGCATGCGGCACATCTGCAATAGCAGCCTCTACTCTCTCCCGCACTTCGGCATCGCTAAGATCGGCTGTAATGGCGCCAGGGCCCAGCCAGCTCTTTTTGCCATGATTCGGCTCCATAGGCATATGAATCAGCACATCATGTCCGAGCTTGTAAGCTGCTTCGGCATCCTTCTTTGTCGTAGACAAAAACGGCATGACGGCAGCCGTGATTTTTACCGGCAGCTTCAGCATCTCCTCCGTACCAGCCATCCCGTTGCCGAAGTCGTCGATAACGATCGAGACCGTTTTTTCGGTTCTAACGGATGGCTGAAGCGATTCAGACGGTTGATCGACTGCGGCTTTAAGCGTTGTGGGTTGCAAAGCAGCCGTTATAGCAAGAGTCATGGAGAGCACGGCTACAGCCCGTTTCCATCTGGGCATCATCCTATTCGTATGCTGCACTTGCGGCGATTGACTAGTCTTTTTTCTATTCATTGTTCCGCTACCCCCTAGGGTCTATTTTCTTTTTCCATCATCGATTCCTTCATTTACCTTTCCACGATTTATAAGGATTTATGTACCATGCCATTGCTCCGAGAAAATGATGGAATAAGCTGAAAATTTAAACTTTAGCATTGTCGTTGACTTCTTCTTGGAAGCCATGCTATTATAAATCTCGTTACTTCAGACATGCGGTCGTGGCGGAATTGGCAGACGCGCTAGATTCAGGTTCTAGTGGTGTAACAGCCGTGGAGGTTCGAGTCCTCTCGACCGCATCAACAAAAAGTCCAAGCTCATGAGCTTGGACTTTTTATATTTTTACCGGACTAATTAGGTCGTTCTCCTCGATGATCTCTCCACGAATGCCGAGGCGGCCAGCCTAACGTTTTCTTGGCCAATGTGTTGCTGACGATCGCTATTTATTCGTTTTTCTCCACTCGGAAACGAAGCACGGTACGAAGCTTGTCTGCCTGTGTTTTCCTTGGGTCGGATATGTATATTTCCTTATGAACCTTCGAGATTCGCTTTAACCCGTGCTCATCGCAGTACCGCTCCATTTTCGCGAAGCTTTGCGGCTCATCATCATATGAGCCGTGGTGCATCATCTGAAGGCACAATCCTTCCTCCTGCTCGCCGAACATAACCTTGTCCAGCAAAACATGCGGCTTCTTCGCTTTTACGGTTTTCAGCACGTCCATCGCCAGCGGTTCCGTAACGAAATCCGGCTGTCTGATCATGATCGTATACAGAAGTTTATCCTTGTCCAGTACCTCTAATCCTCGTGCCTCTACCGCGAGATCCCATACTCCCTCTAACGGGAAAATCGTATATTCGTAATACCCTTCCGGCGCCTCGCCTTTTTTGGGCATCATCTTTATCGCATAGGCCAACGAGTACAAGACTCCGACGGCTTCCCGGAATTGTTCGTAATTGGGATTGCCCTCTCCGCTGATCCTAAAATACCTGAAGACAGGAACCTCGATAATGGCCGGCTCCTCCTTCGGCAGATACAAAGCTTTGTCGTTCTTTTTCCATTCGTATTTCGCGGTCACCGGCATTCAACTCCGAATCATTTTTCTCCATTATAGAACATTTGTTCTCTATTCGTCAAAGTACGGTCTCAACGTGTCGTGCAGTTGGTCGTAAGCCGCTACACACTTCAGTCTGAATCCATCGAGCGCATTAAAAAACGATCGATATCCACCAATAGCTCGGGGGAAATCCGGTTGTTCCGCACAGCTTCTGCCGCGAGCTTCGGCATCGGGCGTGCCTCGATGACTTGGCCTGCGCAGCCAAGCTCGCGCAAACGGCTGAAATATTCCTGCTTGCCCGATTTTAGGTACAGCGTTTCGATCAAGGAGGACGCAGCGGTCCGAAGCAACTCCGAGTCGGGCTCCAGTCGCCACATCGCAAAACGAACGGCAGCTTGTTCCTGTTCACCGGCGTGTGGTTCCAGCATACCCTTCAGCCTTTCCATCGCTTCGCCAGAACCGATCCGTCCCAAGCGCATCTTTAAAAGCTGCTGCTGCACAAGAAGCTTGACCTGCAAGTCTCGCCGTTTGAGTCGAATGGCGAGCTTCAGCGCCTCTTCGCCAACCTCTGCAGCGGCCTCGAATTGACTCTGCCGCTCCTTTAGCAGGCTCGTGAAATAAAGCGCCTCGCATTCGAAGAACGGGATTCGAAGATGTTTGGTTAACCTTAACGAGCATTCGATCAATCGACCGGCTTCCTCATACCGATGCTGCTTCATCCGATTGCAGCCTTCGATGCCGAGCACGACGGCAGCAATATGCCAATCCTGAATGCGTACCGCTTCTTCGAGACAGAAGGCGATGCATTGTTCCGCCTGCATACGGGAGCCGAGCAAGTAATAATATTTGCCGAGCATGCCCACCCCCATCGCAAAGCCCATTCGTGCCCCAATAGACTTGCTGATCTCCAGCTTCTCGACGATGCGGTCGTAAGCGAGGTCCATATCGTCCGTCTCGAAATACACCAACGCTAATCCGCCCATTGCATCTCCTACAAAAAAAGCGTACCGGATTTCCCCAGCAAGGCCGATTTGTCTCTGGAACCAATAAATCGCTTGCTTGTACTCGCTTTGGTCATAATGCAGGAAGCCGATCATACCGAGAAACCGGACATCGTCTTGCGTAACCATTGGGATTTGATTTCCGGATTGCGACAATTCCATTCTATCCAGGAAGTACCGAAGCGACTTGTCATAACTTGCCATAAAATAATGCAAAATACCGAGCGTTCCGTATGCGAAGGAGAGTCCGTCATGGTCCTCCGCCAACTTGAAGTGATAGGACGCCCGTTCCAGATGAAATCCGGCCTCTTCATATTTGCCCATCAATCGCAAGCAGTTGCCGAGCGCGACGTCGCAATAGGACCGATCATTGAGCGTAACCAAGTATCCGTAACGATCAAGCCATTGCTTGTAAGTCTTCTCCGCTTCATCCCAATCTCCCGTCACGATCAAAGCTTCGCCGAGCTTCATGAGAACGGGCAAGGTCAGCTTAGCTGGCATCAAGCTGAAGAGCTTTCGATAATAATTTATTTTCGTCTCATTGGCATAGATCTTCTCCGCCGCCGTCGCAGCTATTTCATAGTAAGCAATGGCCTCCAGATCCAAGCCCGCAAGCTCATAGTGAAAGGCGATTTCTCCGGCAACTGGTTCGATCAACACGCGATTATAGGCGAGCAATCCTTCCGCGATTTGCCGGTGACACTTGCGCCGCCTGCTCTCATTATTCAGCTTGTACGCGGTTTCCTTAACGATGTCATGAGTGAAAACGTAATTCCCGTCCCCCGCCTCCTGCAAAATCTTCAATTGCACCAGCTGCTCAGTGCGCGCTAGAATGACTTCCTCCTCCATATTCGTGACCATCGTCAATTGCGCTGCGGAAACAGGTCTTCCGACGGCCGCGATAATCGATACAAGCTTGCGATTGACCGGTGACAGCCTGTTCAACCGATTCTCGATAACGGATTTCGCCACTTGCGAAAGTCGGATTTCGCCGCTGTCCCCGCTCAATTGCCATTCCCGCAACGTTTCCACAATAAAGAGCGGATTGCCGGCGGTTTCCGCGAATAAATTCGTGGAGTGGCGGTCCGCCAGCGCATCGCCAACCGTTTCGACCGCCAAGCGGGCCGTTTCGTCTCGGCTAAGCGGAGTCAGCTCGATATCGATCAGCTTTAACTCGGACCGAAGCTCGCCCAGAACATGCGCAACGGCATCTTCTGTATCTTCGTCCGTTCTCATCGTCGCCACCAAAAGCAGTCTGACTTTGGAATCGCCACGCAGCAGATAGGATAGAAATTGAAGCGTCTCTTCATCGCTCCACTGGATATCGTCAAGGAGAATCATCAGCGGCTCGCTGGCCAGCAGCATCCTTTCGATGGCTTCGAACCATTGGTTCAACTGCCATTTCTCTTGAATCGGAGACGGTTTCGGCAAGTCTGGATATTGCTCCAGAAGTTCGGGAAGCAGACGCGCCAATTCGGACAACCACACAAAGCCGAGCTTCGGCGGCGGAAGGCTCCGGAGCCAGTTGACTACGGGCCTATAGGATAGCGACCTGACCGACGGATAGCAACCGGCAAAAGCGGTTTGAATCCCCAAGCTTTCCAGACATGCCTTAAACTCCATGGCCAATCGGGTTTTGCCGATTCCCGCCTCCCCCTTCAACAGAAGCATGGCGTTTCCGCCAGACACGATTTGCTTCCAGGCGCCCAGCATGTTTGCCCATTCAACTATTCTGCCGATCAAAGGGACTTTACTTTGCAAGGCCGTAGAAATCCCGCTCCCGTTTCTCGTCAGTCCTTCATACAAAATCAGCGTCTCCTCCGAGGGGGCAATTCCCAGTTCGGTATGCAGAACACCATGCAGCTTCCGAAAAGTTTGCACGACGCCAGCCATATCTTTGTTCAAAGCATGCAGTCGCATTACCGTGCGGTACGTTTCCTCCCTTAACAGGTCCTGGACAAGCAGCTTTTGCGCGAAAAAAAGAGCTGACGCATACTCGCGCTGACGTTCCAAAACGGAAACGAGCTTGTCAAGCGCGGTCAAGTACATTTGCGCCAGCTGATCCCGTTTTATCACAAGCCACTCCTCGCCGAACCCGGGCAGCAGTTCGCCTCTGTACAGCTCTTCCGCTCTGCACAGCTCGCGAACGGTTGTCCCTTGCGCCGACTGCTCGAATTCACGCACATCCGAATAGAAGGGCAGTTCACGGTTCAAGCGAATGAATGCGGGCGTGATCTTTAGATACCGGTCGATGATCGGAACGGATTCCCGAAGATCGTGAAGCAGCTTCCGCAAATTGGACAATGCTTGCTTCTCGGTGGAGTCGGGCCAGAAATGAAACGCGACTTGCTTTCTGCCAGGAGCCGCATCAATAGCGAGAATCAAGTAAGCCAGCAGCAACGCGGCTTTTTTTCCGGGGATTTCCAATAGTTCTTCGCCGTCGAGGGTCATTTTCAAACGGCCTAACAACTGAAAACTTAAGCCTGCCAAATGGCTTCCCCTCCAATCGCAAATCGCATATTTGTCCATTGTATTCGCTTATTGTGCGGAAATCCCTTTTGACAACCCGGAAAAAAAAGATTCTTTGACGGGGGTCAAAGAATCTAAATCGTAATGACGAATATTTTCTAATTGCGGACCTCCAGCATGCGGACGATGGCCGATGCGGCTTCCGCACGGGTGGACATCGCTTGTGGTGCGAATTTACCGTTCTGGGTATCCCCGGCGTTGATGATACCGGACATCTCGGCTTTGGAAACGGCGGGCTTCGCCCATTTCGGAATGTCCGCATCGTCGGAGAAGCCGGTCTGCGACACTTTGTTGTCCGTAGTGAGGCCCGAGGCCCGAATGACCATCGTGATCATTTCCGCATGGGTAATGTTCGCATCAGGTCGGAATGTACCGTCCTCATACCCTCGAATGATGCCCAGCGTCACCGCCTGCCGCACTGCCTTTACCGCCCAGGCTCCGATTTTATCTTTATCTTTGAAGCCAAGCGGGGCTCCTTCCTCCCCTGGGGGCAGCCCTCTGACGATCATGCTGGCAAACTCGGCTCGGGTAACGTTCCCTTCGGGCCGAAACTTGCCGTCCGGATATCCGAATACAATGCCGAGCGCCACCGCTTTCTTAATTTCCGGTCCCAACTTGTGCCCCGCAATGTCCGTCAAGCTCGCCTCTTCTGTCTGCGGATTGCCGTTAATGGCAGCGGATACGGTCACGACGCATTGTTTGTAGTATCCTCCATCCTCCGATGTTGCCGTAATTATAGCCGTTCCTGGCCCCATGCCCGTCACCTTGCCCGCAGCGTTCACTTTGGCGATGCGTTCGTCACTGCTCGACCATGTAATTTCTTGATAGGAAGCATTGCCCGGAGCAATTGTCGCCTGCAGCGTCTCGCTTTGCCCGACGTCCAATTTGAGCGTGTCTTTATTCAAGCTTACTCCGTTAACGCGCACCATGCCGATCGCATACAATTTGTGATCGCCAGATCCAATATATACCGCTCCGTCAGGACCGATCGCCGATGCGGCGACGATCTGGCCATTGGTTCTGAACTCCCATTTCTTCGTTCCGTCCGTTTTAATCGCATAGAGCTTCATATCGGCCGATCCGATATAGATAGTGCCGTCTGCGCCGACCGAAGGCGTGGCTATCATAATGCCATCCGTTTCGAATTTCCATTTCTTCGTTCCATCGGGCTTGATTGCATAAATGCCTGAGCCGCCTGAGCCGACATAAACGGTGCCGTCCAAACCGATCGTTGGCGATGAATAGGAATTGCCTCCATAAAGCTTTTTATCCAAGGGATATTCCCATTTCTTCGTTCCATCCGACTTGATCGCATACAGTCTCTCTGCACCGGAAGCGATATAGACGGTACCGTCTGTCCCGATCGCCGGCGATGTCTTCACTTCATTGATCGTTGTAAATTCCCATCGCTTCGTTCCGTTCGGATTGATCGCATAGAGCTTCTTATCGCGGGAACCGACATAGATGGTGCCGTTAGAATCGATTGCGGGTTTGCCGCTCATTCCTCCTCCTGTTACGAACTCCCATTTCTTCGTACCTTCCGGTTTAAGCGCATAGAGCTTACCATCCTCACATTCCACATAGATGGTACCGTCTGCGCCAATTCCCGCTGTGGAGTATATGTCTCCTCCAGCTTGGAACGTCCATTTCAGCCCTCCGTCAGGAGTAATGGCATACAGATTGTCGCCTGAGCCAACATACACGGTGCCGTCTGCACCAATTGCGGGTGAGGAGTAGACGGCAGCTCCCGTCTCGAACTCCCACTTCTTCTGCCCCTTTTTATCGACTGCATAGAGCTTCCCGTCTGTTGATCCAACATAAACAGTGCCGTCTGAACCGACTGCGGGCGAAGACGAATTGATCGCTCCCCCTGTTTCGAACGCCCATCGCTCCACGCCGTTTGAACTCGGCAAAAATAGCCTTATGTCTATTATTAATTCCGGATTTAACTGAAGCTCGAGTGCCTTAGCGGATTGATGCGGAGTGAAACAGGCTAGCAGCAAGACAGTAGAGAAAGCAGCAATCAGCCATTTCTTTTTAAACATAGTGAATCCCCTTTCTTCATCTCCCTCCCGTCTATTCTAAAGCAGCGAGCGCTTCAAAAGCGCTTCCCTCTCTCTATGCCGTTTTTGAAACGTTTTTGAAGCGCTTATCCTGTTAAACTCTTTCATGATGATTCGATCACATACGATGAAAGGGGATATTTGATGAAGAAGAAAAGCGTAATTCTGTTGCTCATCCTCACCGCCATGCTCTCGCTGTCGACCGGAGCGTTCGCCGCCAGCAACCTCACCGAGATCAAAGCATACCTCAACGCGGGAATCAAATTTCGTCTGGACGGCAAGCCTTGGCGCCCTCTCGACGACAAAGGCAAGGAGGTTCTTCCGATCACGTATAAAGGAACGACCTATTTGCCTCTTCGTGTAATTGCCAACGCCTTTGACATTCCAATCAGATGGGATGGCTCCACGCAAACGATTGGAATGCGCGAGACAAGCAACCTCACCTTGTATTCCGCGGAAGTGAAAGTGGATAATTGGAGCGAAAAGTTTTACGATGTGGTCGACAAAAAGCAACTAGTTTTCGGAAATCATCAGTATAACGGAGCCTACGCCTTTACCGCGGAAAACGTGGGGTTGGGTTGGTATGAGGGATCTCCTCACCTGAAATTCAACTTTGGAACAAAATACAATACTATGCATCTGATTCTGTACTCCCCCTCGGCGATGAAGATCAGAGTGCTAAACGGCAGCAATCAGCAATTGACGGAGGAGATCAGCCTCGAGGCCGATCGGGTTACGGAGCTGGATGTTGACCTGCAAGGCAGCCAATATGCCTTGGTATCGGCTTACGATGCCGCTAATCAAGCCGAAAAACCGCTTCTCTATATTTTGAAAGACAGTTATGTTACGTCGGCACCCATTCCGGCTTCTCAGGAGTAAATCTGACGACAGCTAACCGAAGACAGACGCAAAACAAGGTCCAAGCCTGGAAGCTTGAACCTTGTTTGTGTTTTACACGAGAAGAGATCATAGTCAATATCCTTTGGCAACCTCGATCATTCGAGTGATGCCGGTCTCATTAGTGAAGTAAAGATGTACGCCATGCCCTTGGTCATCCATAATGCTCGAAACGAAATTGGTTTCGCCTTTCTTTCTCGGTACAAGCAGCGTAACGAGCCGATGGCTCTCTGCCTCCGGGGTCTCGGCATGCAGATGCCACTGCTTCGGCTGACCTTCGTATTCGGCCGGATCCACGTCCGTGAACTCGTCATGCTGCGTGAGCCCCAGATGACCCGAAGAGCAATAAACGAACCGGACATCCATATCCGCCTTCTTTCCTCTTACAAGAAATGAAGCTCTCGACAGCTCCATCTCATAGAGAGTATGCATCAGCCACTCTATTTTCCCCTTCCGCTCCAGATCGACATAATCGACAATAACGAAATACGATTGGTCGAACCAATAAATCTCTCGAACGAATCGCTTCAGATAGGGGACATTCTCCTTGTACGCTGCCGTGGCGTCGCATCGGCTGTAGCCGTGATCCGCGCTGGAACGGACCTCCTCCACGACGCCGGACGCCGCTTTGCAGAGCGCTTTGTTGTCGCCGGCGTATTGACCCTGACCATCGATTAGTATACTGTTCGTCGATCTGGTCTGCCGCCGCCAATGCTTATGCATCGTGCTGCCGAAGGCGACATAATAACCGCTCTCGATGGCCAGCGGCTCCCCGTACGCATGCAGCAAGAAGGCGTTCTGATCGCCATGGCTATGGCTGATGGAGCCGTAGCCGCTGCTCTTCGTCAGCAGCATAAGATGCTCCGAGGGATCGTCCATGCGATCATGCATCGCGACCCAGCCGATATCCCGGAACCACTTCACAGGTTCTATAACGCCGTTTTCCGGAAGGATGGGCTCCACGGCAGGATAGTCGTGCAGATACTGTAGATTGTCGAACCGGAAGTCCCACCAGCCGTAGTTATAAAATTTTGAATCGGGATCGGGATCATTATGTTTGGTTTGCTCATAAAACCATTGATACAGACCATTGCCCGTCACTCCGGCGAACTGCCGGATATTGTAGCCCGTCTTCAAAATCGGAGGTTCGCCCAGGGAAGACTGATCGCCAAAGCTTGCCCGCACGGTATCCGGGCTGGAGCAATAAAGCGGGAAGTCGCCCGTCCGCGCAAAGAAAGGCCGTTTGTACAGATCTATGCCGCTGTAGCTTTTAATGAGATTAAGCGCATCCGTCACAAATGCCATGCCGGTCGTCCAATACATCGGACCTTCCGCCCAGCCTCCATCCTCTCCTCCCCATGGGGAGTAGAGGCAAGAGAAATAGTCCAAAGCGTAATCCAGCCACACCGCCGCCTCCGGCACTTCGTGAAGCAACGCGATGCAGGCGGGGACAAGCACGGAGGACAAGGATCGGACCGCATGGCTGTCGAACGGCACCTGATGAATCTTCGACCTTTCAATGACATGGAAGGCGACCTGACGCGTTCGCGCAAGCAGCGCCTCCCGAACCAGCCGGCGCTCTTCCTCCGTCATCTCGTCGTACAGCCAATCGTACCCCCAAGCCAATGCTCCTGCCACGCGAAACGCCGCTTCGTCGTTGTAATCCCGCGATGTCGTCCCTTCGGCATCCCACAATGCGGCATGAAGCAGCCACTGCTTTGCACGGGCCAATAGAACATCATCCTGCAAGATAACTCCGGCAACGCTAAGATGGCGTATGGCGTAAAATATTTCCTGACAGTCGATGTACATCTTGCGCCACAGATGCGCGACACGTTTGTTGCCTGGGTAGGGGGAGGGCTCCGGGATAAGGTCCCGCGAAAGCCAAGGCTTCACTGAACCTTCGTAGAACGTATCCCAGCCGCAATATGCGGCATCCTCTGCGATACGGGACCGAAGAGCGGCGACGCCGTCCGGACTCAGCCATAATCTTGGATGCGCACCTCCAGTATGCGCGTATCTGACCGATCGTGCAGGCAACGGCGTCTCCGGCAGGCCTGATTCCACTGCAAACGATCGGACCTTGCTCCAACTGCTCGCTCTCTCGCCTCCATCGGAGTCTTGAGCCAGAGCGTAACGCCAATAATAAGTGCCGGGAGACAGCGGCGCATCCGGCGTGAACAGATTGTATGGAATAGGATGAAATTGGGTCGTCTCACGGTCCGCGAATTCAGGCGAAGAGGATAGCTGGAGTACGTACGTTCCGCCTTCCGCAAGTGCCGGCATCCAGGTAAAACGAGGCGGATTCTCCAGCAGCTTCGTTTCTTCTTGCGGCGAATACGGCACCGACAATACGCCGCTCCGCGGCTCGAACAGCTTGATCAGGTTCAAATGTCCGTCTCCCCTTCCTTTAATCCATTTTCCGTAAGCTCATACGTCCGGCAACCGGCTTCCGTAGTTATGACAAGCACACGATTTCCGCTGTCGGAGCCATTGTCGTTGTTGCTGCTCCACCGGATCTCAGCCCGTTCGGCGCCGGTGCGATAGACGGCCACCAAGTCTATGGACGTGCCAACATGACGCACCAGAACACCGTTCATGGGCACGCTGGGATCCGTCGCAATGCCAGGCGACTCCACTTGCCACAACGTTGATTCCGAGGGGAACAACAGCGAGATGGAGGCCATACGATCGTCTGCACTCATCCCGACATCCGTGCGCTCACCGGTTAGTCGTATGCGGAATGAAGCGTATTTGTATTCATCGATTCCGCTCGCCGCTTCTGAACGAAGCTTGCCGATCCCTTTTATATACTGGTAACCGTCTCTATCGCCTAAGGAGACAGACTGCTCCATTCGCTCCCAATGGCTCTCTTCCCCCGCAGCCTCCGGCTCCCCAAGAAAGTGAAACCACCAGTCCAACTCACTCTCTTCTTGCAGTCTCACCTGCATCCAATCAATCACATAATCCGAGACGACCGCTACATGACGCTTCAACTTCGCATCTTCATAGGCGTCGTCCGCAGCCATACTTATAAATGTGCCTACGCGGTCATGGGCGCTGTAGCTCAGACAGCGGCCCGCGGTCTCGTTCTGCGATCTCCGATTCACGCTGACGGTATTATGGCATGGCGTGGATGGGTACCAGCCCTTTTTAAGCTCGGAGCCGTACGGAACGGTTCCAGGGTCGGGAGACAGCGGCAAACCCGCCAAGCTTAACATGAGATTAAGTTTGTCGTAATGCCCGTGGGAGCCGCCATGCGGTCCATAATCGACGAGAGCGCTCAGCAGATTATCGGGATGCCTCAATACGGCAAAGCCGCTGTCCTGCAGCAGCCAGGAACGTCCTCCCGACTCATTAACCTCAGCTTTATTGGGGAGAACGGAATCAGGACCCCAAGGATATCCGTAAAGCATGTATTCAACCCCGTCTCGCTGTCCGCTCTCGGGATTTAACTCCTTATAATAGAAGGCAAGAATTCGTTTGTAGTCCGGCTTGCGATATTTCGTATATCCGATTTCGAAAATTTCGACGATTTCGCGGCTATAGGGAGCTCTCCCGTACGGCCCGTCATGCAGGGCAGGCAGCCACCCCCGTTCGTCGGCAAGTTTCGTCAGGACATCCAGCATCCCTTCCATGCTCCGCGCGCCTTGCCCGCGAATCGCATAAAGATCGATGCCGAATCTGGCCGCCATCTCCGCGGCTATCATATACGCTCGCAACACGAACACATGATAATAGACGCTGCCTTCGAACTCCAGCCCGTCGGCCTGGATGGCAATCTCCAGATGGTGGAGCAGACCGCCCTTCCGCTCCAGCAGCGAACGCAGCTTTACCTCGTCGCCGCTTGCAGCGTAAACGCAGCATAAAGCCGCATTTAACCAGGCCGTATAATTATTCTCAGGCTGATTTCTTTCCACGGTCAAAATATGATGGTATTGCTCCATGCTGCTTCCGAGCATATCCAAAAATTTGTTAAAATCGTCTTTCCCCGTCTCCACATCCAGGCCGTTGTCCTTGAGCAGCACATAGGCTCGCAGCAGCGTCGTTGCCCAGATCGCTTCCGTCAGCGCCTGATGGAAGGCGCGTCCTTTGAGCATCCAAGGCTGAGCGTCCGGATGGACGGGATATAGCGGAAACTGTCTCGCATAGGCGACGATGATTCCCTTGCCGTAATCGCCGTACCGGCGTTCGCCCGTTGCCGCGAATACGGCAGCGGCTTGCAACGCGAACCTTGCCATCGCCTGATGCCGGAAAACGAGCCACGCCCCATGGTAAGGCTCGCCCTCCATCACGCAGCCGTAGGGACAGTCATATCGCCCAACGTCTTCCTTGAGCTCATCAAACAGCAGCTCCGTATGATGCTCCGGACAGACGTATTGATGCCACCAGCCGCCTGGCTCCGTCGGAATTTCCTGACTCGCCGCCATGATGGCATCCAGCTCGGAGACAAGCCGACCCAGCGTGTCGTCCTTTTTCCCTTCTCGCAGAGACATCTTCGGCGCGCTCATCGCATAAACATTCCGCCGTTGATCTCGATCGTCTCGCCAGTTACGTAAGCGGACAGCTCGGAGACGAGATACAGCACGGCGCCGGCGACGTCGCCCGGCGTTCCTTCCCTGCGCAGCGGAATGCCCTGCACCGTCGCTTGTCTCGCGGCATCCGGCGTAAACGTTGCGTGGAAGGCCGTTCCTCCAATAAAGCCCGGCGATATGGCGTTGACCAGAATGCCGTCGCCCGCCGTCTCCTTCGCTAGTCCCTTCGTATAGGACAACACTGCCGCTTTGCTCGCCGCGTAGATAGAAGC
>NZ_BDQX01000036.1:172119-180359 GCF_003112455.1 Paenibacillus agaridevorans | reverse complement strand
CGGGACCGCCGCCGTTATGGGCGGCAACGGATGTCATATTGACGATTCTGCCGCCGCCGCTTGCTTTCATGCCGGGAAGAACGGCTTTGCTGACGAATACGGTGCTCTTAAGATTGACGTCCATCACTTTGCCGTACAGCTCCTCCGTCATCTCGGCATTTGCCAGCCGCTGCACGAGATGGCCGGCATTGTTGACCAAAATGTCAATGGAACCCCCGAATGCGTTCTCGATCTCGGACACCAATCGACCGATAGCCGCAACATCCGTCACGTCGGCCTGAAATGCACGCGCCTTCCCGCCTAGCGCCTCGATCTCGGCCACCGTCTCTGCCGCGCCCTGTTCGCTGCTCAAGTAATTGACCGCTACCTTCGCTCCGTGTTTGGCCAGCTCCACGGCCACGCCTCTGCCGATTCCGCCGCTTGCCCCGGTTACCAATGCAATTTTGCCTGTCAAATCCAAGTTCATGTTCCATTCTCCTCCCGTTATCTCCCGTTGTTAAGCTCGCGAGGCATCACCATCGTAATGACGGTGCCTTGACCTAACGTGCTGTCGATCTCAATGCCATAATCGTCTCCATAAACCATCTGGATTCTGCGATGTACGTTCAGAATGCCGATGCCGCCGCGTCTTCTGGTCTGCAGCGGTTCGTCATCGTCAGCCAACCGATTTTCCTTCAGCCGCTGCCGCAGCTTCGCCAGCCGTTTCTCGGTCATCCCTTCCCCGTTATCCTCTACCGTTACAAGCAATCGATCAGACTCCAGTCGCGCATCGATGCGGATGGCATGCTGCGGCTCGATTCCGTTCGGGAAAGCATGCTGAAACACGTTTTCCACGACAGGCTGCAGCGTCAGACGCACCATTCTCTCGAGTAGCAGCGATGGCTCCAGCGCAACCTCCAGCTCGAATTCTCTTCCTATTCGATGCTTGAGAATAATCAAATAATTTCTGACATGATTGAGCTCGTTGACAATGGTGCTCTCCTCCAGATTGGTCTGGACGGAATAACGCAGCATAAACGCCATCGCCTCTACGATCTCCGATATATCGTCGGAATCCTGTACGATCGCGTAACAATTGATCGTCTCCAGCGTGTTGTACAGGAAGTGCGGATTAATCTGCAGCTGCAGCGCCTGGAATTCAGCCTTTTGGCGCTCCAGCTGGATATCCTGAAGCTCCAGCTGGGCCTTCTGTCCCTTTAGCTCCGCGTCGTACACCCGCTCGATCATCTCCGAGAGGCGGCCGACCATCAGATTAAAGCTATGAACGAGGCCGCCGACTTCATCTTCCCGACGCTTTACCTGCACCGTCTGCCAATTGCCCTTCTCCGTCTCGCGCATGCCGTTCATGAGCGTGCGTATGGGCTTTACGATAGACCGACCGAAACGCAGCGCGATAAATAACGCGATCGCCAATGTCAGCAGGCCGACTCCGATCGTTGTCGTGCGAATCGCCGAGATCGGCGCGCGCAGCTCCTTTAAAGGCATAGCAATTGCCAGACTCCAGCCGGAGTAGTCCGACCTTCGGGAGACAATCATTTTCTCCTCCCCGCCTACGTCCGCTATAAATCTCTCTTCTCCGCCGTTTACGATCCGTCCGGGAGTGGTCGTCGTCAGCAAATGTTTCATCGGCTCCGTATCCGGCGCGTAGACGACCTCGCCCTGGCTGTCCAGAATAAAGAAGAACCCGTTTTCGCCGAGATCCATCTGCTTCCATAACTGAGTCAACTGCTCCTCGTGGAATTCGATGGCGAGCACGCCCTTAATATTGTAGGAGGAATACCCTCTAATTTTGCGGGTCACCGTAATGACCTTCCCGGAATCCTTCTCCAGCAGACTGGTGCTTAAAATCGAGATTCGGCCGTTATCCTCCGTCTTCCCGTTCAGCTCCTGCAGCCGCTCCGACGTATCGACGCTATGGGACGAAAAACCTTGATTGCCATCAAAGATGGAACGCCCGTGATACCCCAAAATATAAATCATATTGATTTGGGTCGGGTACGTAATATGAATTTTGTTGAAAATATCTTTCCGAATCTCGTTCGTGAACTCGTAATACGCGTAGCTGTCCCCTGGCGTCATATCCAGAAATTTCTTCACTTGCTGCTGCGACAAAATGGAATCCGTCACGCGCTCGAACGTCTGCAGCTGGTTGTCCGTCTGCATGGACGCGCTGTTAATGACCGTCGTCAAATATTTCTCCACCTGCTCGTCGATCGCCCTGGACGATTCCACGTACGAGAAAATGCCCACCATGGACATCGAGAACAGAATAAGCACAAAAAAATAAAAAAACAGCTGCTTCGATAAGCTTTTGCGCATCAGTCGATCCCCAGCATGTCGCGGTATTCGGATGGCGTGCAACCCGTCATCCTCTTAAACGTCTTTGTAAAATGGGGGTGATCCGCATATCCGACCTCGTGCGAGATGTCCGTAATCTTGTAATGAGGCAGCGCCAGCAGCTTCTTGGCCCGCTCCATCCTTCGCTTGATCCGGTATTGCACAAATGTCTCGTCTGTCATCTGCTTAAACAACTGGCTGAAATAGGATGGATTGAGGCCAAGACGATCCGCTACGTCCTCCAGCGTCAGCTCCTTGGACAAATTCTGCTCAATGTATTGTTTCACTTCCTCGACGGGATCCTTCACGTTGCCGCGGCGCTTGCCGCGAATCAGCTTCATCACATCGTCCAGCTCTGCCCCCATCCAGCGGAAGCTGGATTCCGGTCCGGGCTCCGCTTCCTCCGGCCCAGTCGGCTCCGGGAAGTTGTACACATCGCGTTTGTTCAGGTTTTTGACCAGCTTGCGCATGACTTCATACAGCATGTCGCGCAGTTGAACGGCCGAGATGGACTGCTCCTCGCAATATTGCCTTATGCGCCCTTCGGCGACCGATCGGGCCGACTCGTCCAGATGCCATACCGCTTCCTCCAACTGTTCAATCCATGCTTCCTGCTCCGCCATCGGGATAAAGCCGATGGAACGTTTGGCGGCCATCCCGGCAATCAGCTTGCCGATCGTCTCAGCCACGCCGTGGCGCGTAACCGGCTTCAAAATATATTCCTTCACGCCGTACGAGACGCATTTCTGCGCGTATTCGAAGTCGCTGTAGCCCGAGACGACGACAACGTCGATTGAACTGTCATTTTCGCGTATATGCTTGCACAGCTCCAACCCGTCCATTCGGGGCATCCGTATATCGGTAAAGACAAAATCCGGTCTGTTCGCCTGGATTCGATCGAGCGCGTCGGCTCCGTTCTCCGCCGTCTCCACGATCACCTCTGCTGAGGCGGTCTGGGAGATAAGCTTCTCCAACCCTTTGCGAATCATGGGCTCGTCGTCCACAACCAGGATACGATACATGGAACATCCCCTCTTCTCTGCTTAGTATGCTTTCGCGAACGGGCGGAGGATGGCAAGACGCCCTCCAGCTCGGCACGGTGCCGGGCTGGAGAGCCTTCTGGCTGGCGGTAGCGGGTTACCCCTTCCTCCTATTCGAACGCGTTCTCTTTGTTATTGTAACGCTCCGTCGCTTCTTTGATAATATCCGCTCCGCCTTTGGATAGATACTCCTCCAGCACTTTGTCGTAGGAGTCGATGCTGTCCTTGCCGTAGACGATGCGAAGAACTTGTTCCAGGATGAGCGGCGGCATTTCGTCGGACTTCGGATTTAGATCCGGGTTCTGCACGAGCGCCTCCAGACGCGGGTCGAACTCGATGGCGCTGCGTCCTTCCTTGGACAACATGTTGTCGAAAGCGTCGATCATTTGTTTGCCGGATTCGGAGAGCGAGGACACGCGTTTATTATACGTTGTATCCTGAATCATCCACAGCCAACCGTTTAAATACCGGAGCTTGTCGGTGCCTTCCGTATCCGTCGGCACTTCGAACTTGGCCTCTCCGCCTTCTACCTTGTAGTCATCGCCTTCGATGCCGAAGCTGAAGAACAGCTCCGCTTGCTCGCTTACCATCCAGTTGAAAAACTTCACGATGTCCGCCGCTTTGTCTTTGGCCGCCGCGTTGATGTAGAACGAACGAGTGACCGGGTTGTAGTGGGCATAGCCGCCTTTGCCATCCGTTCCTACAGGAGACGGGATAAGGGCAACCTCTGCATCCGGCACGTTGTTCTTGAGCTGAGCGCCCCAGATCGGCAGTTCGTTGGCATTCATCGACCACATGCCGGCTTTGCCGCTTGTGACGTTGCTGCGGAAGTCGGTGCTTTCAATCGTAGCGAATTCCTTGCTGATGAGTCCTTCGTCGTACATCGTTTTGTAGGTCTCAATCGCTTTTTTCATGTTCTCGGTATCGAAGAAGCTTGGTTTTACCTGTCCGTCCGGGAACAGCTTGAACTGGTTCAAATAACCGAACACGTCGTAAGAGCCGAAAAATGTATCAGCGTACTTGAAGTTCTGACGTCCTGCAAACGGCTGCTCGACGCCGGCAGCCTTAAAGGCGCGAAGCACGTCGAGCGTCTCTTCGACCGTAGTCGGAATTTCTTTGCCGACTTTTTTGAGCAGGTCAGTTCGGATCCAGGTTGCGCGGCGGGACGGGTTCGACAGTACTTCGGGAATGCCGTAAATATTGCCTGACTTGGAATCCGTCATCCGGTCCCATGCCTCTTGCGGAATAAAGTTCAGCAGATCCTGGCCATGCTCTTTAAGCAGATCGTTCAGCGGGAGGAACACGCCGTTCTCTACCGCGCCGGCCAGCTCCGGGCCGCTGATGCCGCCGCTGCCTTGCACGACGTCCGGAATATCGTTTGTCGCGAACATCTGGACCATCTTGTCTTGATATTCGTTATGCGGGATAAGGCGGATGTCCAGATCGGCATTCGTCATCTCCTCCAGCTTTTTTACGTACTTGTCATCGTTGATGTTGGGATGTTTTTCGACATACGCTACGTTTAGCGTTCTCATGGAAATCGAAAATTTAACGGGCTCCTTGGGTTTTTCCACGCCGGCGTTCGTGGAGGACGGCTTTTCCGTGGTTGTGCCCGTGTTGGAGCTCCCTCCGTTGTTGCCGGAGCATGCGACCAGCATGGCGAATGTCGTCAGCAGAATACCGGCGCGAGTCATGAATTTGGTCATTGTTTACCCCTCTTTTCTTAAAGTTATTGGTTTTGCGCTAAAGCGCTTCCAATCTCATTACCAGTATATTGGGTTCGCTTCGGGCGTCACAATGGACTGTCTTTGTGTCGGCTTGTCGTTTTTTTAGGACTTTATCGAACCGATCAGCATGCCGCTGATAAAAAACCTTTGCAGAAACGGATAAAGCATAATAATGGGCAGCGTAGCGACCAGAATGACGGCCATCTGCACGCCTTGCACGGATTGCGACGTCACTTCGAACGCCAGATTGCCGGTATCGGCAAGATCGTCCGTAATGAGCAGCTCACGCAGCTTTACCTGAAGCGGGTACAAGCTCCGGTCATTAATATAATACAGCGCATCCATATACTTGTTCCAGTTCGTCACCGAATAGAAGATGCCGACCGTCGCCAAAGCGGGTTTGGACAGCGGCAGCACGATGCTCCACAGTGTCCTGGTTTCGCCGCAGCCGTCGATCCGCGCTGCATCGATAATTTCCGTCGGCAGCTGCGCGAAGAAGGAACGAAGCACGAACAGGTTGAACGCGCTGATTGCCGTCGGCAGCATAAGCGCCCATAACGTATTCGTCAAATGAAGCTCGCGCATCAGGATGAACTGCGGAATAAGCGGCGCGCTAAAAATCATGGTCAACAGAATCAGAATGAGAAGCAGACGGCGTCCAACGTATTCCTGCCGCGAGAGCGGGTATGCCAGTGTGGATGTTGCCGCCAGGTTAATGGTCGTACCCACTACCGTAATATAAACGGAGATGGCGAACGCGCGCCAGATGGACACATCCTCGAATACATATTTGTAATAATGCGTCGTAAATTCGACAGGCCAGAACATGACCTCGCCGCGGTCAATTGCTCCTCCGCTGCTGAGCGATTGCGCGATGACGTTCATAAACGGCAGGAACATCGTCAAGCCGAGCAGCGTCAGAAACAGATAATTGGCGATCAGGAATATCTTCCTGCTTACGCTTGCGTGTCTCACCTCGTGGTCACCCCTTCGTTAATACAGTGATTCTCCGGTTGCCTTCTTGCTGAGCGTGTTCGCGATGAGCAGCAGGAACAGGCCGACTACGGATTTAAATACGCCAATCGCCGTTGCGTAGCTGAATTGCAGCTGCTTGAGGCCGGCTTTGTAAATATACGTGTCCAATATTTCGCTATTGCGGATGTTGAGCGGATTCTGGAAGACGAACACGCGCTCGAAGCCGTAATCCAGGAAGTCGCCGATCTTGAGCAGGAACAGAATCGTTATGACTGGCAGCAGTGCCGGGATCGTAATGCTGAGCGTCTGCTTCCAGCGTCCGGCGCCATCAATCTCCGCCGCTTCGTACAGATCGGGATTGATGCCCGCGAGCGCCGCCAGATAGATGATCGTACCCCAGCCGACATCGCGCCATAATCCCGAGCCTACGAGTACGCTCCGAATGTAGGAGTCGTCTCCAAGGAAGTAGATGGGATCGATGCCGAACCAGCCGAGCACTACATTAAGAACACCGGATTCCGGCGACAGAATGCCGACGAAGATACCGCTTACAATTACCCAGGACAAGAAATGCGGCGCGTACATAATCGTTTGGATGATTTTTTTGTAAAGCATGAGCCTTACCTCGTTCAGCAGCAGCGCGAGGATAATCGGCGCGGTGAACGCGAACAGAATGTCGTAGATGCCTAACAGCAGCGTATTCTTTAAAATGTTGATGAAGTCGTAATGCGAGAACATCCGCTCGAAGTGCTTGAGCCCCACCCACTTGCTGCCCGTTATGCCGGTAAACAGATTGAAGTCCTGAAAGGCTATAACGGAGCCCATGAGCGGTACGTACTTGAATAACAGGAAATAAAACAACCCAGGCAATGATATGAAATACAACGCCTTATACTTCCACATATAGCCCAGCAGCACGTGGCCTCCGCCCGCTCTTATACGAGGGGATGGCGCTGCTCCCGCTCCTCTTGGTTCCAGCTTACTGGCCATCCTTCCTCACCTCTTGTTCCTCAGATTAGCAGGCGCATTGTCGTCGATCGGAATTTCGTTAAACTCGATCGTTATAAATGCTGGTTCTCTCTCGATGATACGCGACAGCTCCTTCGTGAACACTTGGACAATCTCTTCCTTTTGATCGTCCGTACGCCCTTCGTACATGCGGATTGAAATATGCGGCAAGCTGAGCCCTCCGTTTCGATAGTAAAGTTGCAAGCTGATTTGTTGGTTCACCGGCATACCTTAATCCTACGGAGATGACGTTCATCGGACAATGGAATGGCTTTGCGGAGCTTGTGTTTTTTTTAGGTCGGGGAAAGTTCGGGGAGATAATGAAATAAAAACTTGACCTTTTATCGGGTCGTGTGATATATTATTTTCTGTTGGCACATTCAACATATGCGGTCGTGGCGGAATTGGCAGACGCGCTAGATTCAGGTTCTAGTGGTGTAACAGCCGTGGAGGTTCGAGTCCTCTCGACCGCACCAACCTTTATATCAACAAGTTCGCGAATTGGCTCTTGGAGCAATTTTCGAACTTTTTTTGTGTCCAAAATCTTAATTTGAACTTTGATGGAGGCTTAAGTTATCACAATCCCTCCAGCGGGTCCTGGAACCCGTTTTTTTCGGGCTATTGCAACCAAAGTTACTCCGCCAGACTCAATAACCCGACTTTCTCGGGCTATTGCAACCAAACCTGCTCCGCCAGACTCAATAACCCGACTTTCTCGGGCTATTGCAACCAAAGTTACTCCGCCAGACTCAATAACCCGACTTTCTCGGGTTATTGCAACCAAGCCTGCTCCGCCAGGCTCAATAACCCGACTTTCTCGGGCTATTGCAACCAAAGTTACTCCGCCAGACTCAATAACCAGACTTTCTCGGGTTATTGCAACCAAAGTGACCCAACTGCTCTCTGGAACCCGATTTTTTCAGGCTGCAGCACGCGAAATTACTATAGAGCCTACGTCCGGTAGTTTGCAGCCAGCCCTGCTCGGCCCACAATCGCCAAAAAACCTCTTAAATCCGATTACACAGATTTAAGAGGTTTTTTTGATTCCGGCAGATGGTTCATCCTTTATTCGACCCCAATACAGCTTCAGCTCAATTAGTCGAACAAATCGCCGAAAACGTCCAGCATCGTTTTTTTCTTTTTGTACGGACGA
>NZ_BDQX01000036.1:167012-171837 GCF_003112455.1 Paenibacillus agaridevorans | reverse complement strand
CCTGCGCCAGGAGCAGGCGCGCCGCTATAACCGGCTTGTCCGCCAGGACTGTTGCCGAATGCTCCGGCTTGACCCTGATCTACATTTGGCGGCGCCTGTACGCCACCATAACCCGTGTTCTGGATTTCCTGCTCCATCCGCTCGTAGTCGTCGCGCACCTCGCGGACGCCCTGCAGCAGCTTCTCCAGCTCGCCGCGATCCAGCCATACGCCCTTGCATGCCGGACAGACGTCGATGAGCACATCCTCCTTTTGCACTTCCTTCATTCGCACATCATCGCATACTGGACAATTCATGGAATCACTCCTCCTATTTTGTGGTGATTTTCTATTATTCCAGCGGAGATCTTCGCTCCTCGGATGCAGGCTGGTACAGATAACCTCTGCTCAGCTTGACCACTCTTCTGCTTGGTTTGCGGATCATGACGGAGACGTCATCCCAGGCGACGACAATGCCCGCCACATCGTTGCTCTCCAGATCGTCCCGCACAATTCTGACTGTCTCTCCCGAATGCCGAAACGCATCCAGCTGTTCCTCCGAAATCATCGCTTTCCCGCACCTCCTATGTATAGTGACAACTTGACGGCAATCTATCGCCCGTTAATCCGACAAAGACCCCAATGACAGCTTGCGCAAATCATTGAGGTCTACCTCATCCATGGTGCATTTATGAGTGTAACCTGTCTCTTAGCCTACATGCTCTTTGGAATCGTTGGTCTCGTACCATTCGTCCAGCACGCGGGAGGACATAACTCTTTTGCCGATATACTCCGATTGCTTCTCGGTAAATTGATCCTTCCACTCGATGGACAGCTCATCGCACAGCTTGACGATCGTCAATAGCTCGGACCATGCGACGTAACGTTTGTACCAGAAAAATTGCGGATGCTCAATCATATAAGGATATAGATCATCGAATTCGGTATGCTTGCAGTCTAGCGCTCTCTCGAAATGGATCTTGGCGTCATTTAACTTCACGTTCATAAACTCGGCAGATAGATTTTCCATGATGGTGTGCCTCCCCTCGATCACTTACGTTTATTATAAGCCATATCATTCTGCTGGGAAAGAGCGAACATGCTGGAACATCTTACTCAAAAGTAATCTCTCCGCCCTCCAGCGATGCAATACGCACGAGCGATTCTACGCGAATGCCGCTTTCGCGAAGCGTGCGGCCGCCGGCCTGGAAGGATTTCTCGACTACGACTCCCATGCCGACCAAGGCCGCTCCGGAACGTTCGATTATTTTGATCAAACCTCTGGCCGCATCGCCATTAGCGATAATATCGTCGATAAATAATACCCGATCGTCGCTCGTTAGAAACTGCTTGGATACCATAATATCGGTAACCATTCCCTTGGTGAACGACGGGACCCGCTCGCAATAAGCGTCCGGATCCGCGATGAGCGTCTTCTTGCGCCTGGCGAACACGAGCGGCACGCCAAGGACGTACGCCGTTGTAAAAGCGGCCGGAATGCCGGATGACTCCACCGTAACGACTTTCGTAATCGACTGCTCTGCAAACCGCGCTGCGAATTCGCGGCCCATCTCCATCGTAAGTTCCGGGTCTACCATATGATTAATGATCGCGTCCATCCGCAGCACGTCGCTCGACACTACCGACGATTCTTGCAATATGCGTGTCTTAAGCTTCTCCATCATCCATTACCTCCGCTTTTTTTCCCTTTTCGATAACGTACCATAGGATTGGCGCGTCGCGCAACCTAACATCTTGTCAAATAGAAGCCCGGCTTGGAGTTGGCGGCGTCATACATGAATCATTTACAAACCTTTTTGTAGAAAACAGCAACCTTCCAGTCCTGTAATACGTTACAATAGAGAGACATTAACGAACGGCGGTGGTAGGAAACATGAAGAGAAGGAATACGATGGACAAGCCTTGGCGCAAGGAGCTTATGATTTGCGCGACGGCGTTTATGCTGCTGCTTGCAGGCTGCCAATCCGCCAAGCCGGACCAGCAGAACGGCAACGACGACAACGTTGTGATAGCGGAGGAAGTTACATCGGATGGCCCTCAGAAGTCCTACCTGGAAGACACTGATCCGAAGACGGTCGGCAGCGACGCTCCGAGCGGCAATCTCGCAGGTACGGACGACGGTTCGTCCGCCGAGACCTCTTCCGCCAAAAAGGACGGCGGAACGGCGGATCCGGGCTCGGGTCAGCAAGATGGGACCAAATGGAACAAAAGTGTTCCCGCGCTGCATGGCATCGCAATTGGCGACGGCGTCTCCGCCGTAACAACGCTGCTGGGCAAGGAGCTCGACAGCTACTTGCTGGAGGAAGAGAGCAGTCAAATTCATGTCCATGAATATGAAGGCGTTTCGGTCGGTTTCAGCGGCAAAGGAGCCGTCCATTTCGTCGAGGTGTTCGGACTGGACGCTGCTACCGGCTTGAACGGACTTAAGATCGGCGACAAACCCGAGCAAGCGATCAAAAAGCTCGGCCAGCCGGAAGTGCAGTCCGAATATCACCTGACATACGAAGCAAAAAAAGCAAGACTGAAGCTGGATATTGACCCCGGCAGAAATGAAATTGTATCCATGAAGCTGATCGCTGCAAGTTAAGCGGTCGGCTTTTTTGTTGTCCGGGACGTAATTTGGACGAAAATCCCATCAGGCAGTCATTTAGCCTCTTCATTGGACATACCCTGTTAAGAGAATGCTGTTGGATCGGAGGGTCGCCGGTGCAGAAGAGGACAAGCAAGGTGCTGCAAATTGCGTCAACTTATATGGGTACGATCGTTGGGGCGGGTTTTGCGACGGGACAGGAAATTTTGCAGTTTTTCACAAGATTCGGTTATTGGGGTACGATCACAATCGCATTCGCAACTGTTCTGTTTATCTGGCTCGGCACCAAAATGATGATTATCGCCAGCGAAATTCGCGCCAATTCCTACGAAGACCTTAACAAGGCGCTGTTCGGCGACAAATACGGGCGGTTGATCAGCCTCTTTATGCTTGTCATCTTGCTCGGCGTGACCGCGGTCATGCTGGCCGGGGCAGGCACCATCTTCTATGAGCATTGGAATATAGCGTATCAGGTCGGACTGTTGATCACGATGGCGGGCAGCTTTCTGCTGCTGCGCAAAGGAATGAAGTCCATTCTTGCCGTCAATGCCATCGTCGTTCCGACCATGCTTCTTTTCACCGTTTTCGTCATGATCCACACCTTCCACACGCCGGGCTCCGCCAAATTTCTGACGTTGTCCACCGACTACTCCCCATGGGCCGCCCTGGCGTCCCCTTTTCTGTATACCGCCTTCAATCTGTCGCTTGCCCAAGCCGTTCTGGTGCCGCTAGGCGCGGAAATTCGCGATCGCAAAACGATCGTCATGGGGTCGTGGCTGGGCGGCATCGGCATCGGCTTTATGCTGCTCGCCGGTCATATTGCTCTCTCCTTGCATATGCCGGGCATCCAGCAATTTGCCATCCCCATGGGCGGCATCGCCAGACAGCTGGGACAGTACGTACAGTTTATCTACATGTTCCTGATTTTTGCGGAAATTTTCACGACGCTTATCGCCAACATCTACGGCCTGACCTTGCAGCTTAAGGAGCGCACGAGCTGGTCAAGAGAATGGCTGACGATCGCGGTGCTGCTGCTTTGTTATTTGGCCAGTCAGATCGGGTTCGGGCCGCTGCTCTCCACGCTGTATCCGCTCTTCGGTCTTATTAGTCTCGGCTGGCTCATTCTTATGATCCGCCGTCGGGTAACGTTCCGGAATTCCTGACGGAATGGAATGTCGTTGCCTGCTGCGGAGTCATATCGACGGTCACGGCGGCTCTGCAGCCGGCAAGCAGCGCATCCCGCACATGCTCGTGGCAGGTAAACAAAATGATCTGACGTTCCGAAGCGATTTCGTTCATCAGCGCGGAAGCGGCATGCAATCTGGCGCGATCGAAGTTGACGAACAGATCGTCAAGCAGCATGGGCAGCTTGACGGGCCCCGTCGCTTCCCGGGCAAGCGCAAGCCTCATCGACAAATACAGCTGCTCCGCCGTTCCCCTGCTAAGCAGGCCGCTGTCCTTGGCGATGCCGTCCGCCCGCTCTATGCCTATGCCCGCCTCGGGACCGCCGGCATGAACGCGCACATACCTCCCCTCCGACAAAAGCCGCATATAGGCCGTAGCATGGCGGAGCACGGAAGGCTGCCGTTCCTCCTCGAACTTCTTGCGCGTCGCTCGAATGAGCGCTCGGCTAACGGACAATACGGCGTATCGGCTGGAATCCGCCTCCAGAGCAGAGACTGCCATGGAGCGCTTCGACAGCAGCTCGCCGCGCTTCTCCGCGCTGGTCAAGTGCTCCATCGCCTGCTTGACGCGTCCTCTGCGCTCCAGCCAAGACTGCTGCAGCTCCGATAGTCGGGCAGCTTCGAGTTCGGCCTCGCGAAGGGACTGCTCCAGCACCAGCTCGTCGCATGTCGTCCATAATGCTTCCAGCTGCGCCAAGCGCTCGGGAGATTGTCCGGCGGTCAACTCGATTTGCACCAGACTGTATTCCCCCTCCCATTCTCCAAGCCGCACCCGATTATGCAAGGCCGTCTCGTATTGCTCTTCGGTTGCTGCGCCTGCTGCTTCGAGCAGCTCGCCAATCTCCTTGCTCATCATCGAATGAGCGGATTCCGCATGCGACAATTGTTCGGTCATCTCGGCAGTTTGAGAGGCAAGCGACAACTCCTCCGAACGGGAGGCAGCTTGTCTGCGATACTCTCCTTGCAGCAACGTCAACGCGAGCACGGGTTCCTGCGCAGCTTGGCGCTGCCATTCGGCGTATCCTTCGCAGAGGGCAACCGCATGCCGGACG
>NZ_BDQX01000036.1:166245-166809 GCF_003112455.1 Paenibacillus agaridevorans | reverse complement strand
GCGGCCAGCCAGCTTCGCCATTCCGCCGCTGCCTGGCTTGTCTCGGCCACCGCTATAGCCAAAGCAGCTTCGCGCTCGTCCAGCATGGCGCGAATCCGGCTCAGTCTCGCCTCATGCTCGTCCATACGGGAGACTAATCTCTCCTTGCGAGCCAGATGATCGACGGTTGCCCCGACAATAGCTTGCAGCGCTGATTTCGCATCTGGCTGCGTTCTTCCCGCGGAACGGTCAATTAACGCGCTCAAAACCGCTGACGGATCCTTCACGAGCAGCCCAAGGGCCCTCTCTAACCGCTCCTCGGCTGCACTGGCCGTCTCCGCAGAGTCAGAGTTGCCGCCTGTTGCAGCGCTCCAGCCCTTGTTGTTGCCGCTTTTGCCGGAGCGTCCAGCCAAACGGCTGCCTCGATCGGATTTCCCTCTCGTTTTTGCCCTGTCTGCACCTCTGTCCGCGGACAGTCGGCCTACGACCAAAAGTGCGGCGGATGCTCCGCCAATCAGAAGCGCTGCGGCTAAAGCACCGTCGGATAGATCGCCCAGCAGGCCGGCCAGCGATCCTGCTGCGAGC
>NZ_BDQX01000036.1:164583-166146 GCF_003112455.1 Paenibacillus agaridevorans | reverse complement strand
CAGCTTGTCCTGGCCCCGCCGGAAGCGATGGACTCCTCCTTCGTCACGGCGTCGGCGGACGGGCTTGCGGATTGCTGACGAGCCCGCTCCAGCTCCCATGCGCGAAGCGCTTCATCAACCGATGACCAGGCTTGAGCCAGGCCGGACGGAGTCAGCTCCAGCAGCGAGTATATGCCATCGCCTCCTGCTGCGCTCTCGGGCAGCCGCTCCAGCCGAAGCGCGGTTGCAGTCTCCTCAAGCAGCGATTGCGCTTCGAGATGCCTGGCTTGCAGACCTTCGCATTCGGCTCCCAGCTTCTCTTCCTTGCGCTGCATGACCAGCATCCGCTCGCGAACGTCCCGAACATCATCCTTATCTGCTACCGTTACCATTAATTCACGAAGCTGACGTTCCGTCCATTCGGGCGATATAGCTGTAACCAGCTTGGCGATAACTTCGTCCAGCGACTCCAGCTCGACCCGCCATCCCGAAACCTGCATAGACAGGCTGCGGATTCGCTCCGCCCCTTGCAGCATCGCTTCGAGCTCGTCGCCCCGCGCGAGCAGCGTATCGTCATACGTAAGCGACCGCCTTCTGCCCTCTGCCTGCTCCAGCTCCTTGCGAAGTCGAACGGCCTCCTCCTTCAGCACCTCTCGTCTACCCTTCAAATCATCCCATACTGAAGAAGCATCCGCAGCCAGATGTCCGGCACCGGAGAGCCGCTCCATCTCGGCGCGCAGTTGAATGCCGCGCAGCCAGATCGGCCTGGCTTTCACGGCCTTGCGCAGCAGCCGAACACGCTCTTCTGCAGCCGGTACCGCTCCCTCCAGTGCCGCCAGCTCCCGCTCTGTCGTCTCTCCTTCTCGAGTAAGTTCATTGAACCGATCGATGCCGTCCTCCAGACCTCGGAGCTCCGCATCGAGAGATTCAATCGTTCGCGCATAGCCGATCAATCTCTGGTTTGTCCCCTTTGGCTTGAACAGCTCGTCCATCTCGGCTTGTATACGCTTCTCGGCTGCCGCAACGGCGCGCCCCTCTTCCCAGCCTGCCTGATAGAGATAACGGCCAAGCTCGCCGCCGGACAATGTACCGACTTCCATCAGTTCCGACAACGTGATCGCGAAGAGCTGCCGATAGAGCCGCTCCTGCACGCCGCCGAGAAACTGCCCCTCCCATGCGGCCTGCTCCAGTACCCGCTCCGTTCCGAATTCCGTGTCATTAAGCCATTTTTCGCCGTTGTCGCGCTGCCACTGCTTTACCTTGGGCTTTCCGCCTGCAATTGCCGCGTAACGCTCCAAAAGAAATTCGCGTCCTTGCGCATCGGCGAAAACAAGCCTCCCTCCATGTCTGCCGCCTCCAGCAGGCTCATGTCGTTCTCCGGGGGAAGATCGTCTCGGGAAACCATACAACATCGTTCGCAGGTAGCCGAACAACGTGCTTTTGCCTGCTTCGTTAGGCCCGTAGACGACAATGACCGGAGCATCCAGTCCGATGCTCCGATCATTCAACTCGCCGTATCCGTCAATGCGCGCTTCGATCAGCCTCATTCCTTTTCCCCTTCCTCCGCGATGGCTTCGATGGCAA
>NZ_BDQX01000036.1:160005-164512 GCF_003112455.1 Paenibacillus agaridevorans | reverse complement strand
GCAGACGCGCCTCCTCCAGCCAATCCATTGGCAGCTCGTCCCAGTTCCGCCGGCCCAGCTTGCCCAACTTGGCATGGCTGTCGATGTCCGCGATCGCAGCCCTTGCGAACATTCTCCAAGCCTCGGAATTCTCGCGCAGCCTCTCTCCAAGCCGATACAGCTCGCCTGTAAAGCCATCATCCATGGCAAGCGCGGCCCAGTCCATCTGCGCGAAGGTCGAAGATTCCAGGCTGTGGACGTACACCCATGCAGATCCCTCTCGCCAGAGCTCCTCCTGAAGCTGCTCCAGCAGAGCCGCTGTCAACGTCCCATCCTTAAGACGCGCATGCAGCGGACCGCTCCCCGCAAGCTTAAGCCTTAACATAACGGGCCGCCCTTCGCCCTCTTCAGAGGCACTGCCTGCCGCCGTCTGAAGTCTGCTCAGCAGCTCCTGCTCGGTCGCCGCGCCTTCGATGGGCACGATCATCTCCTGCCATCTGACGGCATCCAGAGGTAGGAAGGTCAGATCGGTCGCTCCAGCGGCGGACACATCGACAAGATAGCAGCCTTTGGCCCCGGTTTCTCGCGGATTGCGGCCTTGCGAATTGCCGGAGTAGACGACATGGGGATACTGATGCAGCACTTCGCGCTTATGGATATGGCCAAGCGCCCAATAGTGAAAGCCGCCGCCGGTCAATTGCTCCAAGGAACATGGCGCATAACTGTCGTGAGAAGGGTCTCCCCCCACATTGCCATGCAACAATGCGATATTATAGGGGGCATCGGCATC
This sequence comes from Paenibacillus agaridevorans, assembly GCF_003112455.1. Classification (GTDB taxonomy): domain Bacteria; phylum Bacillota; class Bacilli; order Paenibacillales; family Paenibacillaceae; genus Pristimantibacillus; species Pristimantibacillus agaridevorans. The sequence goes on along the minus strand of NZ_BDQX01000036.1, from coordinate 163,743 downwards.
CGCAGCATAACGCAAGGCCAGGTTTTCGGTCACAGCTCGCTCCCCGTAGGATACGCCGTAGACGTTGGCAGCCAACTCGCCGCTTCTCGTATAAGCAGGCGCGGATTGTACCCGATTGGCTCCGAAAATATATACGCCATCCGGCAATTTTAGCTTAGCTCGCCGGCCGCCCAGATGATCGTGATTGCCATGAATGGCATACACGGCAATGCCATGACCGGCGAGACGCTCCCACTCCTTCATCAGCGCGAACTGGGCTCTCAGGGAGCGGTCCGCCTCGTCGAACAGATCGCCGGCCACGACAACGAAGTCGACTTCATGCTCGATCGCCGCATCCGTTAATCGTCTCAGCGCCGCGAACGTGGCGGCAGAGAGCGCCGTCCGAACGGCGTCCGGCGCCTTGACGAGTCCGCGAAACGGACTGTCGAGATGCAAATCCGCTGCATGAATAAATCGGAAAGGCACACCCACTTTCGCCTCAGCTCCCTTCTTCCCGAGTTAGACGAGCCTTCCTCTATGGAAGGCCGCCTTCTTACGTTGCCGATCCCTCCGGCTTCAGGCCGAGATAGACCTTTTTGAACTGCGTGATGACCCTTTGCAGCGAATACTCCTTCTTTGCCTTGTTCCAACCCGCTCTCGCCAGGTTATGACGGTAGATGGGATCCGATACGACTTTCTCCAAAGCCTCAGCCAGTGCCAGATGATTTTCCGGCTCTACGAGCAGTCCGTTAACGCCATCCTCGATCTGCTCTCCGATGCCGCCCACATTCGTGCCCACCAACGCCAGCCAGCACAGCGCCGCCTCCGCGAATACGGAGCCGAACGCCTCCGCGCGCGAAGGCAGGACAAACACGTCGAAGAACGGCATAAATTCCTCGGGATGCAGCATATAGCCGTAGAAGATAATGTCGTCGTACAAATTAAGCTCCTGCGCGAGCGCCTCCAACTCCTTGCGCATAGGGCCGTCTCCGATGATGTGCAGCACGAACGGACAGCCGCGCTCCTTCAATTCGGCGCAAGCCCGGAGCAGAATGTCCAGTCCCTTGGCCGGCACGAGCCGGCAGACGGTAATCAACTGCGTAACGGCATTATCATGCGCGATCGGCTTGAACCGCTTCTCGTCGTAGCCATTGGGAATGACCTTGATGGCCTCCGGCCGATCCACGTAAGGTGCGATATACGAGCGAAATGACGCCGACACGGTTGTCAGTAGATCCGCCTTCGCCTCCAGCTCCCGATAAATCGATGTCAGGAAGCGGTGCTCCGTCCCGCCTTCCCGGATCCTGCCGTTGAGCATCAGCTCGCGCTCATAGCTGGAGTGGATCGTCATAATAAGCGGCGTGTCGGGATAGAGCTGCTTCATGACAAGCGCCGCGATCGGATGATGGGCATGAATAATATCGTAAGACTTTTGCAATCTCAACTTGGTCCACCACACGTAATCCTTGTATGTCTGTATATATTTGGCGACCAGAGGATTATCTTCGAAGTCGCGATGCTCAAAGGTTTCGAAGCTCACTTCCTCCTGTCCTTTGTTTCTAACACGCTTGGGGAGCGAGAACAGCTCCATTCCCCATCCCATCTTGATGAACCGTTCCTGTATATAAGGCACCATCGACGATACGCCACCCGGCTGCTCCGGCGGGAAAAACAATGCCTGCAAAATATTCATGAGCCAACTCCCGATAAAAAGTCTAAAGCGTAACTCCGCTTCGAAAATAGTGCCAGATTCATGGTTACGAAACTACTGGAATATGATATATTAGAACATATGTTTCTGTAAAGTTCTTGCTCAAAAAGTCTAGGGCGTGTCTGAATACTCCGAGGGGAGCAGATTTTGCCGAATTTTCGTTCCATGCAAGGAACTTTTGTGAAGGCGTTACCTAAGGCTACGTCAAGCAAAAGTGACGAAGCAGGGGGCGGAAAGGCGGTGAAAGATGCCCCTGAGCGGGTTTTCAGACACGACCTAAAGTCGCTGGCTTCCTCCAGACATTCCTACATAACGGTGGTTTAACCTATGACAATGATGCAATGGCTCACGGGACCGAACGGCGTACTCTTCTCTTCCACGTCCGTCATCGTCGTCCTCATTCTGATGCTGTTTATGTCAATCAAACTATATGCAAGCTATCGCAACAAAGTAACCTACAGATGGCTGATTGCCGCAATTTCGTTAATGATGGCGAAGCAGGCCGTCCTGATTGGTCTCGCTTTCTCCAGGCAGTCGCTGCCGCCTTGGATTTATTTGGCATCCAGCTTGCTGGGGATCGTTTCTTTTATCATTATAAACTTTGTATTCATGAAATTATATACTTATCGCACCGCCCAACTGCGAAGCTTGCCCTTCCTGATCATGGCCGGCGCGACCGGCGCGCTCGCCGCAGCCCAATACGCGGTCGCTCCTTCCGGCTCGGGCACATCCGGAGAGGGGCTGATCGTATCGTTCCCGCTGCTGGACGTCTACATGATCGTCGTTACTCTTATTATATTGCTGGCGACGCGAGTGGCGGACCTCAGTCCAAAATATTATACAGGGTTGATTGTATACTTCATCGGAGAGCTGGCACGCATGGCCGACGCCTACGTCTTCCACGGCGGGCAGCCTTGGTTGCTTCTGCTGGGCCTCCTGCTCCCCATTGTGTACTTCAGCTTAATGTTCATGCTGCTGTTCGAGTGGGTCATCGAACGGCTGATGTCAACCTACCAGTCGTCCATTGTCGACGGACTTACGGGCTTGTACAATCGCCGCCATTTCAGCAGCAAGGCGGATGCATTGCTCAAGGGCAGCAAGTCCATGGCGATCATCTTCTGCGATATCGACAACTTCAAGCGCCTTAACGATACGCAGGGCCATCTCAAGGCGGACATCGTGCTTAAGCGGGTAGCCGAGATTATTAAGGAGGAGGCCAGCAGCATCGGCTCCGCCGGGCGATACGGCGGCGAAGAGCTGCTGGCTTGCATCAGCACGGAACGCGTGAAGCCGGATGTCGTTGCGGAGAGCATTCGCAAGCGCATCGAGAGCGAGACGATCGTTACCGTCAGCGTCGGCTTCAGCACATCCAAGGAGAGCGGTTCCGTACAGGAGATGGTCAAGCAGGCGGACGAGGCGATGTATTATTCCAAGATGAACGGAAAAAACCGCGTCTCCAGCTTCAAGTCGCTTCCCGCCTCTGCAAAGAACTTGGGATAACGCACGTATGGCGCTAGGTCCCGTAACATTAAACGCAAGCTCCTTTGCGGGCCAATTATTGTACACGACGACCATAAAAAACCTCCGGTTCACCGCTCTGTTCGCGGAATCGGAGGTTTATCTTTTTTGCTGCTGCTATCTTTTAACTCTCAATCGCACCTCTCAGCACGGTGACGGCATGGCCGGAGAGCAGCACGCGCTCCTCCCTCATCGACATGCCAACCAGTCCCCCGCGCGCCGAAGCTTGATAGCCGGCAAGCTCTGTCCGGCGCAGCCGCTTGGCCCAATAAGGCGCAAGACCGCAATGGGCAGAGCCCGTCACAGGATCCTCGTCGACGCCGAGCGTTGGGTAGAAAGCCCGCGATACGAAGTCGTAACGCACACCTTCTGCTTCTGCCGAGGAGTCTGCGCGACTGGTTACCACGACCCCTCGAGCATCCAGCCGCTTCAGCATGCCAAAGTCCGGTCTCAGCGTCCGTACGGTCCCCTCTCCGTCGATCTCCACAATATAATCCATCCGGTTGCGCCCGACATAACGGGGAATAAGT
>NZ_BDQX01000036.1:149541-159961 GCF_003112455.1 Paenibacillus agaridevorans | reverse complement strand
GCCCGACATAACGGGGAATAAGTCCGAGCCCTTCCAGCAGCTCCTGCGGCGCTTGCACCGGCAGCGGCGGCTCGGCGGGGAAGTCCATGGCAATTGTGCCATCTTCTCCATTGCGTATGGCGGTTAATCTCCCGCTAAGCGTGTTGAACGCCGCCTCCCTTGCCGCCTCCAACCGTCCGCTCTCCCACAGCACATGCGCGGCGGCAAGGGTTGCATGGCCGCACAGCTCCACTTCCGCCTGCGGCGTAAACCATCTCAGACTGTATTCTCCGCCATCCTGCTGCTGCACGAACGCCGTTTCGGACAAATTCATCTCCGCTGCAATCGCGGCCATCTCCAAGTCCGTTATGGCGTCTTCTAAGATGCATACCGCCGCTGGATTTCCCCCGTATCGAATACGGGTAAATGCGTCTACTACATAGATCGGCCTGCTCACTTTGTCGCAACTCCTTCTTCAACCAACTATAATCGCAGAAAAAAAAGAACCTGCTTCTGCAAGCTCTTTATAGTCATTTAATGATCTTCATCCCGCAGCGGAATTAGCAGCTCGACCGGCTCCTCTTCCCAATGCTGCTCGTCGATATAGAACAGCTCCAGCGATACGGCGCGTTCTTCTTTCTCCAGCTTCTGCTCGGCCATCCAAGTATTCAGCTGCTCGTATCCTTCTCCGACCCGCTTATTGGAGCTGGCTACCATGGCATACCGCCTGGACGGAATCGTCCATTGCACCATGCCGGGAGGCACTTCCTCCAGATGCTGCACCTCATAACAAGCCCAATACGTCGCGAATGCTTCGTTACCATAATAAGGGCAATAGATGACAGTCCCCTTGATGGCTTCGTTTAATTCGTGCTTGCGCGACAGAATCTCCGTCTGCAGCCTGATGGCATCATCCGGGAAGGACGAATACGGGCCGCTGTAACTGATGCCCACCACATTGAGGGCAGGCTTTGTGACGATTGAGCAATTTTCCACGTTGTTTCCTCCTTCACGTTTTGTCGAGCAAAACTTGACCAGCCAGGCGGATGAAACGCCTTTGACTCGGGTGAACTTGTGACAGATGGAAAATGGGCTGACTCCCTTAGTGTAACATGTCTCAAGACCGATGGATAGTCGGACTATCCTATTTAGACTCCTTAATCGTCCTGCTGCTGCAGCCGCTGCATGAAGTCCTCCATCGCGCTGTAGCCCTGTTGCTTCAAATACCAATTGTTCGCCGCGGCTTCGATGAGTCCTGCCACATCCCGGCCGGGCTGAAGCTGAATCTCGAAGTGCGGCACGCTGACGCCCATGTAATCCACGAATTTGGGCTCCAGCTCCAGATCGTTGTTGAGCTCGTTGTCGCGCCACTTGGTAAGCTCGATGTCCAGCGCGATCCGCGTCTCGTCCTGGAAAGCCTTGCGTCCGTACAGCCGGACGACATTGACGAGCCCGACGCTGCGAAGCGCGAGAAACTCCTTGGACTTCTCGTTATGGCTGCCCAGCAGCGTCTGCGGGCTCAGCTTCTTGAGCACGACGATGTCGTCGGCGACAAGGCGATGGCCGCGCCGGATCAGCGTATGGGCCGTTTCGCTTTTGCCCACGCCCGACTTGCCCCGCAGCAAAATGCCGATGCCCGATACGTTCAGGCAGACGCCGTGCACCGCGATTTCCTGCGCCAGCTCCTTGACGAGATACGCTTCGAGCATGCCCAAGAAGGACGCCGTCGCATCTTTCGTCCGTAAGAGCGGAATGCCTTCTTGCTCGCAATATTTGGTCAAATACTTGAGTCCTTCCTGGCCTGCCGTCACGACGAAACATGGCGGATGATATTTGACGATATTGCCGATATGGTGGTTTCGTTCCTCCTCCGTCCGGCTGTGCAGGTACGTAATCTCCTTCCTCCCCAGCACCTGGACATGCGCCTGCGGGAAAAAGTCGAAATACCCGGTGAACTCAAGGCCCGGTCGATAAGCGCGGGACTTCGCGATCCTGCGGTCCAATCGTTCGGCGCCTGCAAGCACCTCCAGCTTGAACCGCTGTGCCAATTGTAGAACGGCAATAGACTTCATTCTCCAAGCTCCTTTCTAGAGGTAGTTCAAAAAGTCCGCTCCCCATTACGGAGTATTCCTTGATGCTTACTCGACTTCGAATATTGAACGCAGCCGAACCTAAGCAGATGCTTACGAAGTATGTTTCCTTCGGAAACATTGCAGGTGCTCACGTAGCTCTGCTACGCTCCGCTCCTCAGTTTCTAGCTGCCTTCAATCTTCTCGGTACTGAGAACCGAACTTTTTGAACTCGAACTTTTTGAGGTAGTTACACGAACTTTTTGAGGTGGGTCACAAGCCTTTTTAGCAACAATCGCCCTCGCATAGCCGCAAGGCTTATTCGAGAGCGATGACATGAATGAGTATATGAATGTAGTTAGAAATTGAATACAAAATCGTCGTCATTCAGCGGTTCGACGTGAATCGTCCGCACATAGCCGTTGCCCTTCTTCGAGAAGAAGTCATGCTGCTTCGTATGTGTGCTGATGCCGTTAAAGACGATCGGATTGACCGGCTCTTCCGGGAAATACGGCTCCATGCCAAGATTCATAAGCGCTTTGTTCGCGTTGTAACGAACGTAGGTTTTTACTTCGTCCTCCAAGCCAATCGGACCGTACAGGTCGTCCGTATAGATAACCTCGTTCTCGTACAGCTCGTGCAGCAGCGCAAGAACTTGCGCTTGCAGCGTAGCCTGCTCCTCTGGCGTGAACGTCGCGAACAGCTCCTGAGCCAGTACGCCGACGTACAAGCCGTGGATGCTTTCGTCCCGAAGGATCAGGTCGATAATCTCGCCGCTGCTCGTCATCTTGCCTTGTCCCGCCAGATAAAGCGGGTAGAAGAAGCCGCTATAGAACAGGTAGCTCTCCAGGAATACGGAAGCAGCCATTGCCTTGTACAGCTCTTGCGGGGTCGTTATGTTGGAATACCAGGTAGCGATCATATTCGCTTTCTTTTGCAGTTGAGGGTTCTCCTCCACCCAACGGAAGATCGCATCGATCTCTTCGCCGGATGCCAGCGTCGTGAAGATGCTGCTGTACGACTTGGCATGGATTTGTTCCATCATCGACATGAAGGACAATACCGCCTTGCGCTGCAGACCGTCCACATGTTCAAGTATCTTAGGCATGCCGACGCCGCCTTGAATCGTATCGAGCAGCGTCAGGCCGCCCAGCACGTTCTTGTAGAGCGTACGCTCTTCGTCGGTCATCGCCATCCAATCCATCTTATCGTCAGATAACGGAATTTCTTCGTCCGTCCAGAATTGCATGACGTTCTGCTGCCAGAAGGTCAGTGTAAAATCATCGTCCGGGCGGTTCCAGTTAACGGCTTTCATAAGTAGGCATGCTCCTTCTTGGCTACATAGTCGCGGGTTCGATCCACCCGCAGGGTGAAGCTGCGCTTTAAAGTTCCTGTTCAAAAAGTTCGGTTCTCAGTACCGAGAAGATTGGAGGCAGGTAGAAACTGAGGAGCGGAGCGTAGTGGAAGCTACGTGAGCACCGGAAGTTTCGCCTGCATTCAATATTCGACGTTGACTATGCTTCTTGGCATACTGCGTAATGGGAAGCGGACTTTTTGACGACCTCTTAAACGGCGCAGCTTGTGCATTCTTCGACAGACAGGCGCTTCGTTCTTGTATAGTACAGCGACTTCAGGCCCTTTTGAGCGGCGTAGACGTAGAAACGCGCCAGTTCGCGGGTCGTCACGTTGCTGTTAACGTGCAGAACGGTGGAGATGCCTTGGTCGATATGTTGGCCGATCTCCGCGATCAGATCGATCAGCTTGAATTGGTTGATGTTATACGCCGACTTGTAATAGAAGAAGTTATCCTGCGACAGGTACGGCATCGGATAATACGTTGTCGAGTTCGCATATGTTCGAGTCTCGATATGCTCGACGATCGGCATAACGCTCGATGTCGCATTTTGGATATAGGAGATGCTTTGCGTTGGCGCAATCGCCAGACGGTATGCATGGTACAAGCCGTGACGCTGCACCTTCTCCTTGAGCTCCGCCCAATCTTGCGGAGACGGAATCTCCATGTCCTGGAACAATTCCTTCACGCGGTCGGATTGCGGACGATAGTCCGTCTCCATGTAACGAGTGAAGTAAGTGCCTTTCGCGTACTCGGAACGGTCGAAGTCCTTAAACGTGACGCCGCGTTCCTTCGCGATCTCCATGCTTTTCTCCAGGGAGTAGAAGTTCATCATCATAAAGAACGCGTTCGCGAATTCCTTCGCTTCGTCGCTTTCGTAAGCGATTTTGTTCTTCGCCAGGTAACCGTTCAGGTTCATCGCGCCGAGACCGACGGAATGCAGCTCGTCGTTTGCCTTGCGCACGCCCGGCGCGTTGTCGATCTTCGACAGGTCGCTGACCGTCGTAAGAGCTTCAATGCCGACATGAACGGAATCTTTGATCTTGCCGCGTTCCATGACGTTCACGATGTTCAGGGAAGCCAGGTTGCAGCTGATGTCGCGGCGGATGAAGTCCTCCACGCCGTAATCGTTGATTTCCGATGTCTCTTGCAGCTGGAAGATTTCCGTACACAGGTTGGACATCTTCACGCTGCCGATATCTTTAAGCGCATGTACGCGGTTGGCGTTGGACTTGTTCATGATGTACGGGTAACCGGATTCCAGCTGAATGGACGCAATCTTTGTCAGCATGTCGCGAGCGTTCATCACGGTTTTTTTCGTTACTTTGTCGTTGGCGAGAAGCTCATCATACATCTCGTCCATGTCCATGTCATCCAGATGCTGGCCGTAAGCCTTATGCACGGAATGGGGACCGAATACGACCAGCGGCTTGTTCTGGGCAGCCAGCTCGTAAAATTTGTTCGGGATAATGAGTCCGATCGACAGCGTCTTGATACGCGATTTTTCGTCTGCATTAATTTTTTTGCAATCCAGGAACTCAATAATGTCCCAGCCGAAAATATTATAATAACCCGCGCCGGAGCCTTTGCGCTGGCCCATCTGGTCCGCGTAGGAGAATGCGTCCTCCATCAGCTTGAGCACCGGCATGATGCCTTTGGCCGCGCCTTCCACGCCTTTGATCGGCTCGCCGCGTCCGCGAAGCTTGGAGAGATTGACCGCCACGCCCCCGCCAATCTTGGACAACTGCATGCAAGTGCCCAGCACGTAGTTGATAGAGTTGAGAGAATCGTCCATCTCCAGCAGGAAGCAGGATACCATCTCGCCGCGGCGGCTCTTGCCCGCGTTCAGGAACGTCGGCGTCGCCGGCTGCAGGCGCTGCTCGATCATCGCTTCCGCGATGCGAAGCGCGCGGTCGGCATCTCCTTCGCCCAAATGCAAGGCTACAATCGCGACGCGGTCCGGATATTGCTCCAGGTAATGCGCCTTGTTGTTTGTCTTCATCGCGTAGTCCTTGTAGAACTTCGAAGCTGCCATGTACGACTGGAATTGGAAACCGCTATTTGCCGTTAAGTTGAAGACGGCCTCCACTTGCTCGAATGTATATTTAACGAATACATCATCGTAATAGTCGTTCGTTATGAGGTAGTCCAGTTTCTCGCGCAGCGAGCCGAACTTCATGCTCTTCTGCTCCACTTCGGCCATAAATGCTTCGACCGCTTCCTTGTCTTTCTCTAACTGGTAGAACCCGTCAGCTCCGCGTTGCATCAACTGATTGTTCAATTCGATATGTTTCATGTCTGTTTGCTTCGTATCGCTTTTCACTTCGGCCTTGGCTTCGGCTAGGGTCGCCGTCGCTCCCATCGCTTTCGTATCTGTGCTTAGTTCGTCAAATAGCTTCAATGGCACGCACCCTTTCGACAAAATATTGCATATCCCGATTCGTTCCCGACAACTCAAACTTCAGTATGACCGGCACATCGTACAGCGTGGAGATCGTATCCGCGCTCTTGGCGAAGCCGCTCCCCCAATTCCGATTGCCGCTTGCCGATACGCCGCGAAGCAGTCCATGATTGTTCCGCAGGAACGTGTTTACCTTCTCCGGCACCTGACCGAATCCCGTCGTATAAGTGACGAGCACGAACGGTTCGTTGATCTCCGTATCTTCGTCGATCTGCACCGATCGCATATTCAGCTTGTTGATGAACCGCTTCACGTTTCCTGTCTTCGAGTCATAGACGACTAACATCGCATGCCAGCTCCCCTACTGATTTTTAGCAATGAAAAAGCGCTTCTACCCCTTTACAGCGGGCAGCTGCGCCTCGTTGCGATATACCATTGGTAGATCTCATAAGCCCTTAAACCATCAATATGTAGTTGATGTTTCTGATTTTACATCAAGATATAGGTATAGTCAATGAAAATTATGGAGATCTTATTAATCTATTTTTTTTGACATGCTCGACTATTTTAACAGATAAGACTATGATGGGATAGTGACATTTTATAGGTATAATGGGGGTTGAAATTATGAGAAAACTGACATCCGAAGAGGTGTTGTCGGCGCTTAAGGACATGCAGAGAGCGTCCGGCATGGACGCAACGGACGTGTTTGCCTATATAAAAGAACTGGAATCCAAGGCATCCAGGCTGGAAGAGGAGCTGCGGAAATTACGCCGTTCCGCATCCCGCAAGCCGGCATCGGGGTCGCCGATGAACAGTCGACTTATGGATGCATTGAGGGAATAATCGACCACGCAGGAACCTCGCTCTGCAATTTGGCACATGCTTACCAATATCGACATTTCGACACTAGATATGAATAGCATCCAAAAAACAGGACGTTCGAACTATCGTCGCAAGTGGATGTTCGCGAACAGCAACAAAGCCCCTGCCCGCGCCTAAAAAAGCGCTGATAGAGGCTTGTTGTTGATTCTGAGCGAAACTTTGCGATTACTTGACCGCGGCAAAAAATAGACGCTCCGAGCCGGCGTTGCGCGGCTTAAACTCAAAATCCGCGTATTCATCCACCGTGCGGAACCCCGCGCGGCGCAGAGCCGCAACGACCCACTGGGGGTCATAAGCTCGCTGATGGTGGGTTTCCTCGAAGCGGTAGAACCGGGCGTCCTTCTCTCGCGCGAAGATCGTCAAGTTATGCTCGATCTGGCAGCGCTGCTCTTCGAAATCGCATGTCCATATGTAGGCGATATCCCGCTCGTCAAGGACAAACGGCTGCTCCGCTGCGTATCGGATCAGTTGGGACGGAGGATGCATGTCGAACAGAAAGGATCCTCCGTCCTTAAGCGCCCGGTAAGTCGCTCGAAATGCAGCTTCGATATCGGCTTCCTCCGTCAAGTAATTAAGACAATCGCAGAACGACAAGACGGAGTCTACGGGCTCTCCGATCCCCCAGTCCCGCATATCCTGCTGCAGCCAACGAATCGTGCCCGCACGAGGCCGTACAGCCTGCTCGGGCGTTTCGTCCCACTTGCTCCTGGCGACGGATAACATGTCCGAAGACAGATCGATGCCGTAGACATGGAAGCCCGAACGCGCAAGCGGGATGGACAAGCTCCCCGTTCCGCAGCCCAGATCCACAACAGAGGAGGGCATGCCGTAACGCGACCAGCTCTCGCGGGCGAACCCGAGCCAATCTACGTAGGGCATATCCTCCATCAGTTGATCATAAACGAGCGCGAATTGTCCGTAGGATTGCCCCATGATCACTTGCCTTCAGTCCCTTCTTCGCGAGTTGCACCGCCGGCTGCACCGGACTCCTCCTGCTCGGTAGCCAGATGAGTCCAGCTCCCCTTTTGCGTCACGATACCTTCCCGCATCAGCTTGCCAAGCGCCCGCTTGAAGGCGGACTTGCTAATCCCGAAACGTTTCTTGATGAGCTCCGCCTCGGTCTCGTCGGAGTATGGCATAGCCCCGCCAGGGCGTTCCTTAAGGAACGCTAAAATACGGTCAGCATCCTCGACGCGGCCAACTTCCTTGCGCTCCGTCATCGACAAATTGACTCTGCCATCCTCCCGAATAAAGGTGACGCGGGCTCGTACGCGTTCGCCGAGACGAAGCGCCCTCGTTCGATCCGGGCTCGGAATAAGCCCGTACACGCCGAAGCCGACGACTCCGCCGTCCACGATGACAAAAGAGCCCATCTGAAGCGATTTCGTCACCCAGCCCTCCACCCAGCTATTTTTCCACGTAGCGGGAGCAGAGAAAACGAGCGGCGACAACTCTTCCTCGAAGGCCGTCTTGGCGACAAGCCTGCCGATCTTGTCATGGCGCATCGTGACGTATACTTCATCTCCAGGAAGCGGACGATACGGGATGCTCTCCGGCAGCTCCGAGAGCGGCAGCAGCAGGTGACGGCTAAGACCCATCTCCAGGAAGCAGCCCAGCCGGGGATGCACGTCCACCACCCGAAGCCGCGCCAGCTCTCCAAGATGAAGCAGCGACTGCTTCATTGTCGCGGCGATGCGATCCTCGGAATCGTAATAGATGAACACGTCGACGGAATCATCGATATGCGGCTTGGAGCCGATCAGCTCCGTATAGTGCAGCAGCACCTCCGACTCGCCGTCGCTCAGAAAGAAGCCGTAAGGCGATACTTCTCTTGCGACGCGCAGGGTCTGTCTCGTGCCAGCGGTCAGCGTCATGCGAATTCCACGACCTTCGCGTCCGACCACAGCCGCTCCAGGCTGTAATATTCGCGTTCTTCGCGGTGGAAGACGTGGACGATCACATCGCCGAGATCGATCAGCACCCATCTTGCCGTATCCATGCCTTCGAGACCGCGTACCCTTGCCCCGTTTTTCTCGGCTTGCTTGCGAATCTCCGTCGCGATCGCCTGCACCTGCGTATCGGAGTTGCCGCTGCAGATAACGAAATAATCCGCCACCAGCGACACTTCCTTAAGATTAAGCGCAATGACGTCCACGGCTTTTTTATCTTCTGCGGCATCTACCGCGATTTTCATCAATTCATCGGAATGTACGGTCATTCACGAGCCTCCTTTGGCGTTCGCCTAGCAAACGCGTCATCGTTTTGTTTGATTGGCCCTACTTCGTGATGGGAAGCGGACTTTTTGAACTTCCTCTATTATGATTTGCCCGACAATTCCTCGATTAATCCATTACGCGCCTCCACCGTTAGCGGATAGATCCGCTTGCCTCTGGCGATCAATACGCCGATCGTGCCGTCCAGCCCCGCAAGAACGGCCCGATCAAGACTTTGCTCGGCGAGCGCGCGGATATCGTCCACGCCGGGAAAATTTCTTCCCGGCTCGATGTAATCGGCAAGCCAGACCACCTTCTCCAGCTTCGTCATACCTCGGCGGCCGGAAGTATGATAGTTGATCGCATCCAATACCTCCGGATCCGTTACGCCGTATTCCCGCTGCGCAACCCATGCGCCTGCCAAAGCATGCCACAATTCCTTGTCATAGTCCAGTACGTCGGATGACAGTGCGTTATCGCGAATGACGGCCGCTTGGCGGTCGACGGGCCAGAACTTGGCCACATCATGCAGGATCGCCGCCAGTTCGGCCCGCTGAGGATCCTCGCCGTACCGCTCCGCCAACACGATGGCTGTCGCCATAACGCCCTCCGTATGCAGCCACCGCTTCTCCGGCATCTCCGCGCGCACTCTATCGATCATCTCTTGTCGATCCATACCAACCATGCCTCCTAATCATTGCGTATACCGCGTCCGGCACTCGATAACGGATCGACTTCCCTGCCGCCAGCCGTTCGCGAAGCACGGTCGACGAAATGCCGATCGCCGGCATTTCCGCAAATGTTATGCGGCAGCGAAGCTCCTCCGGCAGCAGCTCCGGCGTTGCCGTCGTCTCCGGCCGGGAGAGGCCGATAAACGTCACGAGCTCGGCAAGCTCTTCGATTCTATGCCACTTAGCCAAGTCGTTGATGCGGTCGGATCCGATAATATAAGCAAAGGAGTGATCGGGATGTTGCTCCCTGAGCGATTGCACCGTGTCGATGGAATAACTGGTGCCACCCCGGCGCAGCTCGATATCCAGCACGCGGAACCGATCCTGGTTAGCGATGGCCGCGGCTACCATCTCGTAGCGGTCATTCTCGGATGCGCCTGGCGCGCCCGATTTGAGCGGCGGAGAAGAAGTAGGAATAAACCATACTTCATCCAGCCTGCACTCTGCCATCGCCGACTCGGCTGCGATGAGATGACCAATATGGATGGGATCGAAAGTGCCGCCCATTATGCCAACTTTGATCACGCCGATCACCTCCAGCACCGTTGTAGTAATTTAAATAAGAGTTCAAAAAGTCCGGTTTTCAGCACCGAGAAGATTGGATGAAGGTAGAAACTGAGGAGCGGAGCGTAGTGGTAGCTACGTGAGCACCGGAAGTTTCGCCTGAATTCAATATTCGATGTCGAGTAAGCTTCTTGACCTACTTCGTGATGGGAAGCGGACTTTTTGAACTACCACTAAGGCAGCTCGATTGTTTTGTGATCCTTGGATTCCTTGTAGAGCACGAT
>NZ_BDQX01000036.1:140983-149475 GCF_003112455.1 Paenibacillus agaridevorans | reverse complement strand
CTTGCCTATAACCTGCACCAGCTCGGCGCCGGCTGCCGCGGCTACTTCCGCCCCGATCTCGCGAGGATCGTCCATACAATTGTTAAGGACGGACACTTTGATCAGCTCGCGTGTCTCGATCGCTTCGGAAATATGGCGGACAAGATGATCGTTCGTGCCGCCCTTGCCGACCTGAAAGATCGGCTGAAGATGATGCGCCAAAGAGCGCAGATGTCTTTTTTGTTTGCCTGTTAACATAGAATACCGTTCCTTCTTTCGTATACGAATACGCGGCAGCGCCACCGCTTGCCACGTTAAACGCCTAGATTGCTTATTATCTTATTGCCCTGCTTGGAGCGCCTCCAGCACCGTCTCGCGCATAGCCGCAACAGGCGCAACCTTTCCCGTCCAATATTCGAACGCGTATGCTCCTTGATAGATGAACATGCCGAGCCCGCCATGCGTCCTGCAGCCGCCCGCTTCCGCTTGCAGCAGGAACTCCGTCCGAAGCGGATTATAGATGAGATCGCTTGCGACCGCGCCGGGCTTCATCCACCCCGCTTCGATCGGCGATTGACCTACGTTCGGATACATGCCGACCGAAGTCGTGTTAATGACGATATCCGCATCGCCGCACCAGCGCTGCAGCTCATCATTGGAGATAGCGTGAACACCCGCCGAAGCGCCGCCCAGCGATTCCGCGAGTTCTTCCGCGCGCTCTACCGTCCGGTTGGCGATTGCGACGGACTCCGGCTTTTCTTGAAGCAACGCGTACACGATGCCCCGCGAGGCGCCGCCTGCGCCGATCACGACGATCCGCTTGCCGGCAAGGTTCGGCTCCGCTTCTTCCTTCAAAGATCTTACATAGCCGATGCCGTCGGTATTGTAACCGATCAGCTTGCCGTTATCATTGACGATCGTATTAACGGCACCAATCGCCCTAGCTCCCGGATCGATCTCGTCGATCAGCTCCATCACTTGCAGCTTGTGCGGAATCGTCACGTTAACGCCGCGAATCCCCATCGCCCGCACGCCGGCTATGAATGCCGGCAGCGACTCCGAGGTAATATGGAACGCCGTATATACGCCGTTAATGCCGCTTTCGCGAAATGCCCGATTTAGCATAATCGGCGACTTGGAATGCCGGATGGGATCGCCGATGACGCCATACAATACCGTATGGCTGTCTATGGTCCCCCGTTTAATGTGCTCAGTCACAACCGCTCCCCTACTTTCTAACCACTAGTACGAAAGTCCACTCAGGACGGATCAAATCATCGAATCGCGAAGAAGAACCTTGACGCCTTTCGGCGCATAAACGTCAATCAACGCCCCGCGGAGGCCATTGACCTGAATCCAGCCCAGACCCGCGATAAAGACATCCTGCTTCTCGCCTGGCTTAACGCGCAAGGAATGCCGCGTCCACTCCGGAATCGAAGCCAACTCATCACGCGAAGGAGCGCCCAGCAACTCACCCTTGTGCTCCTCGTACAGCTCGTCCGCCCGCTCCAGCTTCGTGCGATGCACATGCAGCGCGTTCGAGATGTAAAGCGTGAACGACTGGCGTTCGCCCTCGACAAAGTCGAATCTGGCAAGACTGCCGATAAACAGCGTCTGCTGCTCGTTCAGCTGGTACACCAGCGGTTTGATCGGCTTGTCCGGCAGCAGCGAGCCCAGGAAGCTGCGCGGCACGACCTCCGTCATCCGGCTGGAGTAAACGATTCCCGGCGTATCGATGATCGACTTGCCGTCATCCAGCGGTATGTATACCGCATCCAGCGTCGTGCCTGGGTAACGGGAAGTAGTCAATTCCCGCTCCATATTGCTGTAATCGCGGATGAGACGGTTAATCAGCGTCGATTTGCCGACGTTAGTCGCTCCGACCACATAGATGTCGCGGTCGCCTCGATGCTGCTCAAGCGCTTCGATGACATGTTCGAAGCCCTTGTTCCGCTTCGCGCTGCACATAATGACGTCCACCGTGCGAAGGCCTTGCGCCTTGGCTGCGCGCTGCACCCAATTGCGAATCCGGTTCACGTTCATCCCCTTCGGCAGCAAGTCAATCTTGTTGACGACGAGCAGCACCGGGTTATTGCCGACGAACCGTTGCAGGCCCGAGATCAGACTGCCCTCGAAATCGTATAAATCGACGATGTGAACAACAAGGCTGTTCGTCGTCCCGATGCTGCCGAGGAGCCGCAAGAAGTCGTCCTGATCAAGAGCAACCGAAGACGCCTCGTTATAATGTTTGATGCGGAAACATCGTTGACAGATGACGGGATCGCGCTGCAGCGAAGTCTCCGGCAGGAATCCCGGCTTCTCGGCGTTTTCCGTTTGCAGCGTTACGCCGCATCCCGCGCAGGAAGGCGTCTGTTCTCTTAGTTGCTGGTCTTTCACTTCGTTTCCTCCTCGTACCACAATCCGCGCTTGCGCAGTCTGGCCAATGCAATTCGTTCGATCCGGCGGTTGAACAGCGTCATAAAGCCCTCATCCGCCGGGGAAATCGGCGCGACCAGAATCGTATATAATCCCATTCGATTGCCGCCAAGAACATC
Source organism: Paenibacillus agaridevorans (assembly GCF_003112455.1). Taxonomy (GTDB): domain Bacteria; phylum Bacillota; class Bacilli; order Paenibacillales; family Paenibacillaceae; genus Pristimantibacillus; species Pristimantibacillus agaridevorans. The sequence goes on along the minus strand of NZ_BDQX01000036.1, from coordinate 146,941 downwards.
CGTCATCATTTGATCGCCGATCATGACGGTTTCATTCGCTTTAAGTCCCAGCATCGCAAGAGCTTTGCGAAATGCCCCTTGGGTCGGCTTTCGAGCTGCGTGAACGAACGGAATTTGGAGCGGAGCCGCGAAGCTGCCAACTCTTGTTTCATTATTATTGGACACGATAACGACACTGAACCCCGCATCCCGAACCTTGTCCAGCCAAAGTACAAGTTCAGGGGTTGCCAGCGGTTCCTTGGCGCCGACCAGCGTATTGTCCAGATCCGTGATGATTCCCCGGACCCCTTGGGCGGCGAGAACATCTAGATCGATCTCGTATACCGAACCCACCCTCATATTCGGAAGAAGCCTTTCGAACATTCTGTGATCCCTCTCTCTTTCTGCCTGCTATCTTACGAAACTATACCATACAATCCGAATTTGTTGCAAAAAAAGCCGCCGCCGGCGTACCGGCAAGCGGTATATATTATTATAGTAGGAATAATTTCAAGGTTATTTCAATTCACCGATCAAATAACGGATTTTGCCTGCAAACCGCTCGGCCTCTTCGCGTGAGACGGCAGCTTGACCGTACTTGGCATGCTCGAAGCTGTCAAGCACATAACGGAAGTCATCCGTAAGCCTCTTCTGCTGTTTCGACCATCTCAGAATCGCTTCCCGCAGCGTCTCATGTTCCTCGCGGCGCATGCCTCGCTTATGACACTGGCGCAGCAGCCTGTTCGTCTCGACGACAATCAGTTCGTTCGACGAGTAGTCCCGGCCTACCAGCTTGTTCCACAAGACCGGAATATCGCGGCGACGCAGCACGAGCCACAGAGCAGCTCCGGCAACAAGAGCGGATACTACAACGATCATCCATACAGCAGTCCCCTTCGATTCTGTTGGAAGCTCGGCATTGACAACCGGCTCATCAACAGAAGGCGCTACTGTAGGCAGTGGCGTTTCTTCACCTTCCGCTACCATATAAGGGAAAGAGAAGCCCGCGGTAGCCTCAAACGAGATCCAGCCATAACCCTCAAAGTAAATCTCTACCCAAGAGTGGGCATCCGAGTTGCGAACGGTGTACATCCCCGCGCCTGATGGGTTGAAGTCTTCGCCGTCCAGCATTTCTCCCGGACCGTAAAGATCGGCAGGCAACACGCCCGGCGCAAATCCTTTTACCCAACGAGCCGGCATGTCGAGACTCCGGGCAAGCACAGCCATCGCCGAAGAGAAGTAGTCGCAATACCCTTCCATCAGCTCAAAAAGAAACTGATCGACGAAGTCTTCGCTTGTTCCGGATAACTTGGACAAGTCAGGTTTGTTATTATAGACAAAGTTGCTGCGCAAATAATCCTCGATCAGACGAGCTTTCTCGTAGTCGTTTGCGCCGCCTGCGGATATTTGAACCGCAAGGTCTCGAACCCGTTGCGGCAACGATGCCGGCAGGCTCGTATAAACCTGCTGCAGATTTTGCTCGGAGAAGGACGCATCCGCTTCCTTAAGCCCTTCTTCATCCAGCAGCGTAATGGTTGACGTAAGCGAATAAGACTTGGGATACGAATCGGGATCGCCCCATCGCAGCTCCCACTCATACGGCTTCCATCTCATGAGATTAGGAGAGAAGTTCCCGCTTTCCTCGTTGATCCAATTCACGCTGGATACGGGAGCCGCTCCGAACAGAACGGGATAAGTATCTTCCCTGATCATCGAGATTATCTGGCTCACTTCCACCGTCTCCGCAAGCGAACGGTCCTCTGCGGCTAGCAGAGCTTGCTCCTGGTTCACCCTTGCGGTAGTATCGATCGTCCGATTGTCCGCATCTACCCATCCGGTGCCCGTGTAGATGGCTTTGGACTCCCCGCGCCAATAGCTCCGCTGGGAGGTGGAAACGGTCATCATCGGCGAGTAGTCATAGTCGAAGCCGCCGCCGAGCGAGCCATCTTCCCGGCTGTAGCCGGAGCTGGCATTCGCTGTACTTTGAGGCGTATTGTTCGCCGGCACGGCCTTGTCTCCCAGGAACACGCGGACCTGCTCGCCCCTGGCATTTTTCCAGAGGGTGTAAGGATCCTGCAGCAAAGGTGCGGTAGACGGCACATTCACGCCGATCAAGACTAGCAGCGCGAGTACGATAAAAGTCGGCGTTATTAGGCCGACAGGATATTCGAACAACGTCCTCCAGCTATCGGGATGCGTCAATTGGAGCTTCCTCAGATGATGGATGACCAGCCATAAGAGGCCCGTAAATACGACGATTGCCACATCGTCCCACAACCATATTGGCGTAAAGGAATCTGCTATAGTCAAGACCAGCAGAGCGGCGCCAACGATGCCGAACAAGCGCGTCCGCGTAGTAGCCCAGGCCGCGAACAGCATATGCAAGCCAAGCAACGCCAAGCTAATCCATATAAACGGATGGAGCTGAGCAAGCTGCTGCTCCATCCACCAGCCCCATTCGCTGCTGTCCGCCGGCGCAGCAATATACCATTCCTTGCGCGCAAAGCGGTAAGTCACCCAGATGGCGGCAATCAATTGGAAAGTCCAGCGAACCCATCTGAGCTTCTGCGGCAGAAGCGCGTCCACTATAATAGCCGCTACAAGCGTCGCATATGCGATCGTGTAGCTTTCGGGCCACCAGTATCCGTCGAATACCGCAACGCAAGCCATCAGAATGACACCTACGAATAAGGAAACGAATCGTTCATACCAGCCGGCAGCCATATAAGCGCCGACCCAGGATAATACCTTCTTCATGCGGTCACGCTCCCTTCCAAGGCGGAAGGCAGATCCTGAAGATGCTTTACTTCGTACAACTGCCAACCTCTGCTGCGAATAAGCCCTTTCCAGGCGATATTGCCGCTCAGCTTGTCGTCCGGATCGCCAATATGAATGAGACAAGGCGTCACGCCTTTGCGGGACAGCCATTCCATGCTTCGTATCATGCCGCTGCCGATATCGGCCGTAACAAGCAGTACGAAGCAGCCGGGCTCAATCATATATTCCGAACGCGTGAGGGAATCATAGATCCGATAGGGTGCATCCGGGCTCACGCTGGTCAAATGCTTCATGGCCAGGCTCCGCTGCTCCACGCCGGAGCGCGGGGGAAGCATCGTGACTTTCGAGCCTGCGGAGAGAAGACCCATCGCCGTATCATCCTTTAGGCCGTGCTCGATGAACGATGCCGTTACGGAGACGGCCAGCTCAAAGCGGTCTTGAGAGTCCCCATAGGAATCCGCATGCCGGTCTAGAATAAGCAGCGTTCGGGGAAGCGATTCTCGCTCAAACGCTTTGGACTTCCATTCCCCCGTTTTGGCCGTGGCGTTCCAATGCACGCGTGACAAACGATCGCCGTAGTGATACTCGCGAACGCCGTTAATTTGCGTGGTCTCCTTCGCCGAACGAGACGCGGCCGCGTGGGAATACGGTCCGCGAATTCCCCGTTGAAATCCGCTCCATTGGCGAAGCGGAACAGTCTGCGGGAGCACGCTGAAGGCCGATTCCGTCGCAAAGCTGCCGGAATGCTCGAATAGGCCGAATACGTCGTAAGCGAGACATTCCGTCTCCGCGAAGCGATATTCTCCCCTGGGAAGCGGAGGCGTTCGGTAGCTGATGGAGCCCGTCCGCTTCCAGTTCGGCACAAACGACGTTTCGAATTGAAATACCCTTCCGTCGTGCCGGACAAATCCGTCGCGAACAATGACATAAGGAAGCGGATAGTAGCCCGGAATACGAACCTCAACGTTCACGTCGAGCGAGCTCCCCGCTGTTAATGTATCCGGCTGCGAGCCCGAGCCTTGGAGAACATGCATTCTGCTGCCCTTTACCTTGGCAATGCCGCTGTAGCGTCCCAGCAGCAAATACAACAGCAGCAAATTGAGAATAATGAAGAGCATAAGGGACGTCTTGCCCCCCTGGAACAAGAAGTAGAACAAGCTGCTGACGTAGACGGCCGCGATGAACGACTTGCGGAAGCGCTGCTTCTTCTTCTCGTTCATACGTTATCTCTCAAGCCGGACAGGCACTTTGGTCGACTGAAGCACTTGATCAACGACGTTCTCCGCCTTTAGTCCGTTCATGCGAGCCTCCGTGCGCAGCAGCAGGCGATGCGATAGCACGTATGGCGCAAGCGCTTTTATATCGTCCGGGGTTACATATTTGCGTCCGTTAAGATAAGCAGCCGCCTTGGCGGCCCTAGCCAGCGCGATCGTCGCGCGAGGGCTCGCCCCGAGCACCACTTGCGGATGCTCGCGCGTGCCGCGAATAAGGCCGACCAAATATTTGCCGACGGCATCATCCACATGCACCTGCAGCACTTGCTGCTGAATATGCGCAACGTCGCTTGCTTGAAGCACCGATTGGATCATGCTCGAAGGCTGAATCGCGCGATTGCCGGCAATCATGCCTTGCTCGTCTTCTTCGCTCGGGTATCCCAGCGACAGCTTCATCATAAATCGATCCAGTTGCGCTTCCGGAAGCGTGTACGTCCCTTCGAACTCTATGGGATTTTGTGTCGCGAGCAGAACAAAAGGCTGCGGCAGCTCGTACGTATCGCCGTCTACAGTGACATGCCCCTCCTCCATCGCCTCCAGAAGCGCGGATTGTGTCTTCGTGGTGGCTCGATTGATTTCATCGGCCAGCAATATGTTGGTCATCACTGGGCCGGGACGGAACATAAACGTCTCCTGCTTGGGATGATAGATAGAAACGCCCGTAATATCGGTAGGCAAAAGGTCGGGATTGCACTGAATGCGGCGGAATTGGCCGCCGATTGATTTGGCCAGCGCCTTCACCAGCTGAGTTTTGCCGGTGCCGGGCACGTCCTCCAGCAACACGTGGCCGCCTGCCAGCACGGCGACTAGCAATCTTTCAATTTCTTCTTTTTTTCCCAGGATGCAAGAGTTGAGATTAGCCAGAATCGATGAGCATAATTGCATGTCGTCGGTACGAATATCCACGATGAAATGACCTCCCGGAAAATAAAGTTATATTAACCAAAATTTTATAACTCGCACTAATGTGGGTTTAAAATGTGCGCCAATAATACTATTTTACAGTACTAGCTCAACCCGCACAAATCGCAGTCATCCAAAAAAAATTGGAGAATCCTACAGGATTCTCCAAGGTGAATTCATCCCTTCGGCCGAATGACGAGCGCCGCGAGGAACGAAAATATGATCGCAGCCGAAATGCCTGCGCTTGTAACCTTGAATATGCCGGAAATGACGCCGATCCAGCCCTGATTATGCAGCTCGGTCAACGCCCCGTGCACGAGCGCGTTACCAAAGCTCGTAATGGGCACCGACGCGCCGGCACCGGCGAATTTGACCAACGGCTCGTACAAATCAAAGCCGTCCACGATGGCGCCGATAACGACCAAAGTCGCCATCGTATGGGCGGGAGTCAGCTTAAGCACATCGAACATTAACTGTCCGAGCACGCATATGGCCCCCCCGACCAGAAAAGCCCAGAGAAATATCATGCCTGCGCCTCCTTTCCGGCAGCAGCGATCGCTACCGCATGGGCGATTCCGGGAATGCTCTCGCCCTGCTGGAAGGAAAGCGGAGACAGCAGCGCTCCCGTCGCAACGACGAGTATACGTTTAAGCTCCCCCTTGGCAATACGTTTCAACAGATGACCGTAAGTCACTACAGCCGAGCAGCCGCAGCCGCTCCCTCCCGCTTGCACCTTCTGTTTTTGGACATCGTATACCATTAGACCGCAATCTCCGAATACCGTATGGTCCATGGGAACACCGTCCTGCATCAGCAGCTCCTTGGCGATGGGATGACCGACCCCGGCCAAATCTCCGGTTACGATCAAATCGTAATCACCTGGCGAACGACCCGTATCTTCAAAATGCGTCTGGATCGTATCCACCGCCGCCGGGGCCATTGCCGCGCCCATATTAAACGGATCGGTTATGCCAAGATCAACAACCTTGCCGATTGTCGCGCACTCAACGACGGGACCGTTGCC
>NZ_BDQX01000036.1:119297-140903 GCF_003112455.1 Paenibacillus agaridevorans | reverse complement strand
AGCGCTGCACCAGCGCCGGTGACCGTATATTGCGCCGTCGGCGGCTTCTGCGAGCCGTATTCCGTCGGGTAGCGGAATTGCTTCTCCGCTGTACAGTTATGACTGCACGTGCCGGCTAGCACTTGGGTCGCGGAACCGCTGTTGACAAGCTGAGACGCGAGGGCCAGCGTCTCCATCGATGTCGAGCAGGCGCCGAATACGCCAATATACGGCGCGCCAATCGATCTTGCCGCAAAGCTGTTACTGATGATCTGGTTCATCAGATCTCCGCCGATATAGAACTGCACGTCACTGCGCTGCAAGCCGGCCTTCTGAATCGCGAATTCGGATGCTTGCTCCAGCAGCAAGCGCTCCGCCTTCTCCCAGCTTTTCTGCTGCATATCCAACTCAGGATGGACCAGATCGAAGTCTGCTGCCAGCGGTCCGTCTCCCTCGTCCGGGCCAACCACCGTAGCCGCTCCGATGATCACAGGCTTATTCTCGAACCACCAGGTTTGTTTGCCTTTGAGCATCCTATTGCCCCCCAGTGCCAAGAATAAGGTGAGCGATGCCTACAAAAAATGCTGCAACAGTGCCATAGACGATTACGGCTCCCGCCAGCTTGAACATATTTCCTCCTACGCCGAGTACGAGCCCTTCGCTCCGATGCTCCAGCGCGGCGGAGCACATCGAATTTGCGAACCCCGTCACCGGTACCGCAGAGCCTGCGCCTGCGAACTGAGCAAGCTTATCGTACACGCCTAGACTCGTCAGAATGACGGAGAGCAGAATGAGTACCGCTACAGTCGGATTGCTCGCTTGCTCGGGCGTCATGTTCATCAAATGCATAAACAGCTCCATAATGACTTGACCAAAGCAACAAATCGCCCCGCCAATCAGAAACGCCTTCACACAATTGCCGAACACGGAACGCGGCGGTTCTTTCCCTTTGGCAAACGTTTGATACTCTTTTGGTGACATCGACATTTTCTGATAACGATTAGCAGCCGCCCCTTTGCCTGACCCGGAACTTGCCTGAGAAATGGACCCCTTGGACGCCAATGCTCTCTCCTCCTTCAAGATCGATCGCCAGCAGCCGTCATGTCCGCCGACACCTGACACCGATCCCAATCCTTCCTTCCCGTTCATTATTTGATCAACCGCCACAAATTATCCCGCCGAACCGGACTTTGGTTAAATTACCAATACCTCGAAGCACCTTTGATCAATATCCCGACTGTTCAGAAACGCTTCGCGCAAACTTTAAGCTGATTGTTGAGCCATTTGCATTGATTTATTGCCAATAGATGGAAAATTGGACAGCAGGTCAGTGGCGGATTTCCGCATCCGACACATGTTAATGCCAAATGACAAGGATACTAACTTTTCGAAAACAATTTCCTCCACGCAGTCTGCATGACTTAATCTGAAGCAGAACTCATCGAAATAAAGCTGTGCATATTTCGCACTTATTCCGTTGAAGGTTCGGCTCATCCATTCGCGAGCACTCATCGCAACTTCCGAAAGCGATTCGGAAGGCGCCAAAGAACAGAGTTGCTGCCGCTGTTCGAACATCGCTGGAGAGGAATGTAAGATTATAAGCTTGGTTCGATTAACGTTTCGTTCATCCTCGAACACTGTCTTGTATCGGCTAAATTGATGCCTTGGATTTATTGCAAACGACCGAAGACCGCCATCGCATTGCTGCGCAGCAAACTCCATAGCCTGCTTTTCCGTTAAAGGCTCTCTGGCTGTTTTCGATTCCGTAATCAATTTAATCTTGTAACGGGGGGATTGTTGCTTCCCGACCTCGCGAGAAATAATCATCGATTTCTCCTTTGACATACGGGATTCAACCAACCAAAAATCAGCTAAAAACAATTCATGTTTAGCCTCGACATGTCCAGACAATGGCTCCTGGCCATCCGTCATGGTTATAGTACGTCTAATTAAATGAAGCATCAACCAAGCGGTTTTATAAGTCACACCTAGAATTTCGGAAAGTTTTACTGCATTGATGCCTCTAGCTTGTGTTGCAACTAAATATATGGTACGGAGCCATTTGCTTATCGGAGTTTTGCTTCCATGCATGAACGTTCCCGCCGTTAGAGACGTTTGATGACCGCATTGTCGGCATTCAAAAAGCGGCAACTTCCGAGTCTGTATCCGGTATGCCTGATTATGATCGCAAGAAGGACAACGATAGCCCCCTGGCCATCGCAGTTTCTCAACAAGTGCAATACAATCCGCCTCATCGGGAAATTGTTCTGTAAAACCATCGATAATTTCCTTGTCTATCAAGATTAATCACCTCACGAATAGGAACGCTTGTTCTGTTTTTATTTTACCACTTCTGTATCCGATTTACAATCCACCCAAAAATATAATTTATTATCGAACTACTACAGACATGTGTGGTTCGAGGATTGTTACTACCGCAGCAGCGAATAAAAATTACTCTAGCGACATGAGTTATTTATCGCCATCCCCGCCGCTCAGGAACGGATCAGCGTCAATGGCTTTTCCAACTCATCCATGACCGGATCATAAACTAGCTTCCAATAATTCCAAATTATTTTTCCGCATCCCACGCTTTCGGAAGTTAAAGACTCATTTTCGCAAAAACCATGAAAAAAAGCAGCACAGTGAACGGCCATCATCATCCTTTGGGGGCTCGGCGTGCTTCATCCCGAAAAATGGCGAGAATGTATGGAGATAATCGCTTTCCTATATTTGCACAGGTGCATCACTTTTATAAAGCTCGAATAAATAGCTAAACTGATCCAAAGGGATATTGATGCGAGGGACAGTCTTTGATGATTTCACGTACTGCCATGAACCCTCAAGTTAATCCATCGAATTACATTAATTCCCATACTAGAATTCGCGTCGATAGTTCCAATTACTCAACACAACACGAATATCCCCCCAAACTTCGCTCGTAATCAACTGAATGTTGGGGATATTCGCCTTGATATTCCCATTTACTAAATCACTACACGAAATATCACCCTAAACTTCGCTCGCTATTAACTGAACGTTGGTGATATTCACATCGATACTTCCTATTAATAATCACAACACGAATATCACCCTAAACTTCGCTCGCTATTAACTGAACGTTAGTGATATTCACATCGATACTTCCTATTACTAAATCACAACACGAATATCCCCCCTAAACTTCGCTCGCTATTAACTGAATGTTGGGGATATTGAGCAATGTGTTGGGCTTATCCTAACTTCATACATGCGGGAATGAGCATAAGGCAATGATTGCCTAACGTTGTAAGTCTTGAAGTTGTTCACTGAGCTTAAGGGATAGTAATAAATAGTCCCTGCTTTGAGTTGCTTTCTTTGATTTTGCTTTCTTGGACTCAAGCGCATGATCACTCACTGATGTTGTCGACAAATACAAAAAGGCTCCCCCGTATTGAACGGCAGGAGCCTAAAGGCTGAATCATAAGCCAGTTAATCTGCTATGCTAGTCTGTTGTGGTGCATAGGTGAATCTACAAGCCTGCAGCGGTGAAAACCTTATTGAAGGCAGCTTGGGAGCGAGCTGCGAGCTCCTCTGGCGTGCCTGTTGGCGGCTCGACGGACAGTATTTCTTGCGAGACAGTTCCTGTGTAACCGATTGCCTGCAAACCTTGCAAGAAACCAGTAAGGTCGATGACGCCTTCGCCAGGGTAGACGCGGTCGTTGTCCAGCACTTCCTCTACTGGCACATCCTTCGCGTCATTGATGTGAACATGAACGATCTGCTCCGGGCGGAGAGCTTTGATATCGGCGACCGTCAAACCGTTCGTATACCAATGGTAGGCGTCGAATAACAGGCCCACGTTCGGCTCGCCAATCGCGTCGATCCAATCCAGCGTCTCCTGGAGCGTCCAGATGAACGGATTCGCCCAACGGGTGCGCAAATGATGCGGACCGACAAATTCCAAGCCCAGCGAAATGCCAAAGGCGCCTAACACTTGCGCGCAAAGTCGCAGCCTGCGTGTCGCCGCAGCCATGAACGGAGCTGCCTTTTCGTCAGTGGACGGCAGGATGTATGTGCAGCAACGCGTACAGCCAAGCGTCTTGGCAGCGGCTGCAACCGCGGCCAGTCCTTCCAGGTCCTTTAGGAAGGATTCTTCCGAACCGCGCCAATCCACCGGCAAGCCAATGGAGCTAATAACTACGCCATTGTCGGCGAGAAGCGCACGAGCGCCATCGACGCCATATTCTTTGACAAGCGATAAAGCATCGGTATCGACTGCCTGGAAGCCGTAACGTCCCGCCAGTTCAATCAGTTGTCGCTGATTGTCCAAAGCGCCAAGTCCGGCGCCGGTTAATCCTCTCAACATGTCCATTCCTCCGGATTCGTGTAATGTTCTAATCCCAATTCAATTTCACTTCATTGCCCGTTCTGGACGATTCGTAGATCGCATCAAGAATCAGATTGTTGGTGTAGCCGGACAACGCAGATGTAATCGGCTGTTTGCCTTCGCGGATACACTCCAGGAAGTGGCGGCTGAGGCGCGTACGCTCGCCTTCATCGGACTCCGGCTTGCTAAGCGGCGTTTCGATCGGACGATCGAACTTCTCCGTCAGCAGCTTGCCGGAGCTGCCTTTGTAGCTGGCGCCGCCTTCGGAGCCCATAAGATGGATAAACGGCGTATTGTCCGTATCCATATGAACGGCCCAGCTGACTTCGAGCGACAAAGTGCTGCCGTCTTCCATTTTGATCAGCGCGGTTGCAAGGTCCTCCACATCATAGATGCCATCCCAATTCGGTTTTCCCCATGTCCCGATTCCTTTGCGGTTGGGACCAAACTCTGCGTAGGTTGCGCCGTATACAGACACTGGCTTCGGATTGCCCATCAGATAAAGGGCGAGATCCAGCATATGCACGCCGATATCGATTAGCGGACCACCGCCGGATTGGTCCATGCGCGTAAACCAGGTGCCCCAGCCCGGAATACCCTTGCGTCTGAACCACCCCGTCTTCGCCGTGTAAATACGTCCCAGCTCGCCGCGCTCCACCTGCTCCTTGATCTGCATAGGCACAGCTTCGAAACGCATTTGATGGGCCATCATTACGATAACATTGGACTTGCGGCTAGCATCATAAATGCGGCGGGCTTCCTCGCTGTTGATCGCCATCGGCTTCTCGAGCAAAACGTGTTTGCCGGCTTCGATAGCCCGAATGGCAAGCGGCGCGTGATGCTGGTTCGGCACGCCGACGATAACAGCATCGACATCGCTGAGACCGATCAAGGCTTCCGGAGATTCTACCACATTAGGAATTCCATAAACGGAAGCCTTCTCCTGCGCCAGCGGCAAATAAGCATCCGTAATCGCTGTAATTTCGCATTGCTCTGTTAAAGCCGAGAATTCTCTGGCATGCACGCCGCCAATGTTGCCTGCGCCAATAATGCCGATTCTGATTTTACCGTTAGCCATCTCTATAATTCCTCCTGATCGTCACATCGTTCCAGTAATTCCAGCAGCAAACGCTTACCGAACACTACGACTTTTATGATAAGATAGCAAGAGAGTAATTTCGTCCCTGAATTTCGATAAATATCTCATTTCTTCGGAGGCTGCGATTCCGACATGACTTACTTCCCGGATTATCTCAAAAACTATCCAAATATGAATACTTCCAGCCCTCTGCATATTAGCTTGAATACGCTTCATTCGGGATTCCGCGCTCATCGTCATGACTTTTTGGAATTTTCTTATGTAGTGGACGGATCCGGATCCGAATCCATCAACGAGGTGCTGCATCCCATGAAACCAGGCACCTTCACCTTCGTCCTTCCGTACCAAGTGCACCAGATCTATACGGACCCGGGGAGCAGGCTTGTCCTGTACAATTGTATGTTTAGCATGGATTTGCTTATGGAATCCTCCCCCCAGGAAAGACTTCTAGGATTAATCGACGCTGTTGGCGCACCGCCGTTTGCTCAGTTGGAGGGTGAGGATCGCGAAAGAATCGGATCGCTTATTGAGGGAATGTACGGCGAATATAAGAGCAACGAACCTTGGCGGCAGACCATGCTTCAAATTCGGCTTAAGGAGCTGCTTATCCGTTTCGATCGTCATCGCAGATCGCTGACTGAGAATAGTCAGAGCGGCGACAGAATCCAACTGGACCGGCGCGCATATGGAAGGCATTCTTCTGTCTGGCCGATCATTCATTATATTCATCAGCATTATCAGGACGATCTTACTCTTGGCGATCTTGCTGCGCGTTTTAATATGAGTCTGTCCCGAATCAGCGAAGTCATAAAAGAAACAACCGGACAAAACTTTCTTTATTTCCTGCATGATCTTCGCATCCGTCATGCCTGCAGCTTGCTCGTATCGACGGAGATGAGCGTATCCGAAATTGCGCTGGAGGTCGGGTACGGGTCCTACAATACGTTCTCGCGCGTCTTCCGCGAAACGAAGGGCGTTGTGCCCAAGGAATATCGAAAGCGCAAGTAAGCACTTGAGAGTATGATGGCACAACAATCAGGGCAATTCCGCGATGTCGTCCGTTGCGACCGTGGAATTGCCCTTTGTTCGTGGACACTCCTGTCCGGGAATTGCTCAGCCCTTCCAATGTTGAATTGAGCTGAACGTCAGTACGATTACGAATATGACATACAAGACGAGAGAGACGATTCTGATCGTGCGCCTGCTCATGCCTTTGCACCCCTTCCGCATCTTCATTACCCGTATATATTCATTCTATGCAGGGTATGACAAATGCGGAGCTTGTTTTTTTGGCGTTCTACTTAAGAATAGGTTAGGCTTGCTAAACCAATGAGTCGATCTGCAACTACATCCAGCAATGCCGCATCATGACTGATAGCCAATATGCCTATGGATCGCTCGCTTGCGATCGTGAGCAAAGCATGCCAGATTTCAGCCTGAGTAACGGCATCCAGCATGGCGGACATCTCGTCCGCGACAATAAACTTCGTCTGAGACCCCAACGCTCTCACCATGCAGCATCGCTGGAGCTGCCCTCCTGACAATTCGTTCGGGTAACGTTCCAGCCATGATTTCTGTATACCGAAGGCCTTCAGTATGCTTGTATCCGGCTGCCAGCCTTCCGCAAGCATCTTCCCGATCGTCCAACGCGGATTGACAGCCAGCTCGGGATGCTGGTTAATTAATTGAACAGGGCAATAACCGGAACCGGGCAGACTTCTGTCGCCGACTAGCACTTTTCCTTCCGTTGGCACCATATAGCCAGCCAGGAGCTTCCCAAGTGTCGACTTGCCCGTTCCGCTTGGACCCATTAAACCAACCACCTCCCCCGGCGCGATCTCGACCGAATACTCCCGAAATAACCATTCGTTGCTGCCATACCGCCAGCCCAATCGTGATCCTTGCAAACTAGCTCTGCCCAATGGTTTCAACCTCCCTGGCAACAGGCCGCTTAAATCCGTTGCCGGGCAATGCCTGCCATAGCTCCCGGCTATAGGGGTGCTGCAGGAGGCTGCCATCGCCCGCAAAACTGCCAGCCTGAGCAATCTCCACCACTTCGCCTTCCCTCATCACAACCACTCTGTTCGCCGTTCCTGCAGCAGCTTCCAGGTCATGCGTAATCATAAGGATGCCAGCCCCCCCTGCCGCCAGCTCGCGGAAATAATGCAACGTCTCCGCCACGTCTTCCGAGCCCATTCCCGGTGTTGGTTCATCGGCTATAATCAAGTCCGTCTCCGGCTGAGCCGACATGGCGAGCAGCAGCTTGCGCGCCATACCTCCAGATAGCTGGAATGGAAACAATCGATTTATTTTCTCACCAAGACCAAGACGCGCCAACAAGCCTCGCCTGGCTTCCATACTCTTTTTACTATCAAATGGTCCTTGCAATTGCCGGCCGACGGAGAGCAGCGGGTTTAGATAACCGACGGATTGCGGCAGCAAGGCTAACGTACGCCCTCTCGCCTTAAGCAGTTCCTTCTCATCTAGAAGCCTTCCGTTCATCCTGATCTCGCCCGTGCGCGCCGCGTTTCGCGGCAGAATGCCCATAATCGCATGCGCTAACAGGCTTTTGCCAGAACCGCTGGCCCCAACGACCGCAACGATCTCGCCGCGGCCAATTGACAGATTCAAGCCATGAATTACCTTGGTATTCGTTCTTTCCGTACCCCGATCATAATTCAGGAACGACACCGACAAAGCTTCGATATCCAGGACATTCATATCTACTTCTGCCTCCCTCAAGTCCGAGAATGCTTGGGATCGATCAAACGCTGCAGCGAATGGCCCAGCATATCGAATGCCCGAACCGTCACGAGCAGCGCAAGCCCGGGAAATACAGCAAGCCACCACATGCCCGAAGACAAGTATCGCATCGACTCGGACAAAATAATGCCAATAGCCGGCTGGTGGGGCGAAAAGCCCAGCCCCAGAAACGTAATAGCCGCTTCGTGCAACACGGCATGAGGAAATAAGAGCAGAAAACCGATAAACAGCTGCGGAAGGAGATGCGGCACCAGATGATGTCTCATTATCCACCAGCGGGTTCTTCCGAAGCCTCGGCTTACCGCTACATAATCGGCGGTTACCACACTTAGTGCTTCAGCGCGAATGACGCGGGCCAGACTGGGCCAGTGAGTAAAAACAATGCCGATCATGATCCCTTGAATCCCACCACCGCTAACAAAGGCAATCAAAATGAGCATGACCAGATGCGGAACGCTGAGCGTCGCATCGATCAACCAAGTGACGACCCGGTCAACCATCCGGCCCAGAAATGCAGCCGCCAGCCCCATCATCATTGCGATGACGGTACTCCCGGCAGCTCCGGCAAGGCCAACTGCGACGCTTAAGGTTAGACCTTGCACCGTGCGCGAGAACATGTCCCGTCCAAGCCAGTCCGTACCGAAAAGATGCTGCAAGGAAGGCGGCAAGTCGCGAAGCTCCAGCTTGACGCTTAATCCCTGCTCGCCGATGAACAAGGAGCAAAGTATGATTCCAACCAAGAGCAGTCCTGTCGTCGCAGCGGAAATCAGGAGTCTCGTTCTGCCGGTCAAGCGTCGTCCGCGCCCCCTTGTCAGGCTTCGCACTGCGCTCATGATTTCACCTCCGGATGGAGCCTTCTTTTCGGATCGATTGCCCAATGGATCGAATCTGCAAGGAGATTGCCCGTGAACACGAACAAGGAGCTGCATATAACAAGTCCCAATAACAGCGGAACATCTCCGCGAAGTCCAGCCTCAACCGTCGCTTGTCCCAATCCGGGATACGAGAATACCTGTTCGGCAAGAACGGCGCCGCCGAACAACTCGCTAAAGGAAGCGAATTGGAGCATTAAGGCAGGCAATGCCGCATTACGAAGTCCATGCCTAAGGAACAGCTTCCACCCACGCTCGCCCCTGGCTCTTGCGAACAGGACGTAATCGCTGTCGTACACCTCAATTAACTTCGCCCTTGTATGCAGTGCGACAGGCGCGATACCTGCAACGGATAACGTAAGAGCGGGAAGCGCCATATGATACAGCCGGTCAAGCAGCGTCACATCGCCGGCGAGCACTCCCGCAGGAACACCGAGTCCAACCGGAAACCATCCCAGCCAGACGGCGAAAATCGTCATCGCAAGCAGCGCTATCCAGAATGCTGGCGTTGAAGCTATCGTGTAGCAGACCGATTGAATAAAACGATCAGTTATTCCTCCTTGACGAATCGCCGCGATTGATCCGAGCGCAAAACCTATAATCCCCGAGAGCAGCCAAGCCGTCGCCATCAAAGCGGCAGAGCTTGCAAACCGATCCGCAATGACGTCCGAGACCGGCTCACGATAGATCATCGAGGTTCCCATGTCGCCTTGCAGCAAGTTTCCCGCCCAGCGCAGCAAGCGCTCCGCGAATGGTTGATCAAGTCCCCAATAGGCTCCAATCTCGGCGCGCTGCTCCGGCCCTACGCGCATCATATCGGCTCCGATGTATGCCTGGATCGGGTCGATCGGCGACAAATCGGCAAGCAGAAACGTAACAAAACATACGAATGCAAGCAGCAAAAGCAGCCTCAGCACCCGTCCGCCCGCAAATCGTATCCAGCCACGCCACTGCCCCTTGACCTGCGCTGTTACCGTCTCGTGCAGACCCGACATCGCGCCACCCCCCGTCCTCGATGACATTCCAGATAACTAAGCAAACCCGCCAACCCTACTACTCCTTCCACTTCCAGCTTGCGATATTGTCGGTCACCGGCCAGCCATGGCGATGCGGCTGTATGCGTGGCGAGCCGATGTCAAGAGCATCGTCTACCAGATACAGGTGCTTTATATTGACGAGCCACGCCCACGGAGCGTCGCCTTTGGCGCTTGAACCCGTCGTCCCGTCCCACTGCGATTGCTTCCAATAGGCCATCGCCTCCTCTATCGTGAGAGCCGCCATTGCTTTTTCCATATAGCCGTCTACCTGTTGGTTGCTGTAGTAGCCGGTATTGTAATAATCGACGCCGGAATACTTGGATGCATAAAGGGCATACAGCTCCGAAGGATCATGACTGCCCCACCCTAACAACACCGCGCTGGCATGCATCTCCCTTTCGATCTCTTCCCAGCTCTTGCCCGCAGCAGTCATACGGATTCCGATCTCCTTCATCATCTCCGATGCGGCAAGCGCCAGCGATTGTCTTAATGTGTCGCCGGATGGATAGATGAGCGGGAATTCCGCGATTAATCCATTTTTCTCGAGTACGCCGTCTCCATTGCTGTCGCTCCAACCCGCTTCGGCCAACAGTTTCTTAGCCCCTTCGATGTCGCTATCCGCAATGACCGTATCTTCATTCCACCATGGGAGTCCGTCAACGGATGTATAAGCCGGCGTGCCGTAGCCCTCCAGAATGCCTTCAACAAGCTTTTCCCGATCCATCGCCATGTTAATGGCTTGTCGGATCGCAAGATCGGCAGTTACGGCATTGCCGATGGGATAACCTTCCTCCGTCTTGCCGCCTGGCTCTGCATAAGGGAATGTTATGCCGCGATTATCTACCGTTTGCAGCGCCTCCAGACGCATGCCCGGCACTTCTTGTTTGCTGAAAGAAGAAGGGATATATGCCATATCCACTGTGCCCGCTTTTGCTGCAGCTAAAGCCGCATCCTCGTTAAGGAACAGGAACGTGATATGATGGAACGACGGCTTGTCGCCGTAATAGCTCGGATTGCTCTCCACCAGCAATTGCTGACCGCGATCCCATTGCACGAATTTGAATGGGCCGGAGCCAACAGGATTGCTGGCATAATCAGCGCCGTGCGCGTGACTGGGAACGATGCCGAGCGTAGTCAATTCGTTTAGAAACGTCGATTGAGGTTTGCCCAATTTAAAGTGAATGTTATTCCCATCCAGCTCAACCGCCTTTAGATTGGTCAAATCGATCGCGGATCCGCTGTTCGCCGTCGTTTCGAACGTATATTTGACGTCGTCTGGCGTGAGCGGCTGACCATCAGAGAATTGAACATCTTCGCGAAGCTTGACCGTCCAAATCAGACCATCGCTGCTGATCTCATAGCTCTCTGCCAAGTCGTTCGTCACATTAAGTTGGTCATCTCTCTTGAGCAGCGTGCTTTGAAAAAGCGGCGAGCCATAGCGGCCCCACCCTAGCGTCGGATCAAAACCATCCTCTGGCTCGGAACCAATCGCCACGACCAGCTTGTCCGAACGTCGCTGCGACTCTCTCTCCGTCGCCTTCGGAGACGAGCAGGCCGCTATCAATGAGATGACAAGGAGCAGAAGCACGCTCGTCATCATTATAGACCTAGTATTGAATCTCATTTCAATCCCATTCTTCATTTCTCATTCTCTCCCCTGTATCGTGTTACGATCTCAGTACATTGTAACACGAGTGAGAAAATTTGACATCACATTTTTTACAACGTTGGAAACTTTAAATTTCCTTAGAACTTGGAAAAAGCCGACCAACTATTTTGGCCGACTTCTGTATGTTGTTATTCTTATCGCTTAGTAGCCTCGCCTAGCCTCGCCTATTCCTGTACTCGCAGCGCTTCCTCAGGCGTTAACTCTCCGGCCGCTACCTGTCCGATTCGTTCTTCGAACAGGACTAACATGTAATGAAAGATCGAAATCACTTCTAGCAGCTCGTCGGGTGAAATGGTCTGCGAGGACGGAACGGTGTAAACATAGCGGGCGTAAACTTCGCCATCTTCGTCCAGGCCGAACCCTCCCAGCGGAACCATAGCGTTAGCCCCAATCAGCACACGCTCTACAGCGCTTCTCTGCGCTGGCGCCACCCGGAAAGGCAAGATCGTGTGGAGTTGAAGCAAGCGAATCCATTCGATGTCAGACTCTGGCAGGGGCTGGAAATTCAAATTCATCGTTCGATCCCTGCCCTGGTCATCCTCGCCAAGCATCATCACAAGTACATGCAAGCGAATACTCTCGGATCGCTCAAGAAGCCGGGTTTGAAACCCTTCCTTCTCGAACGCGATTTGCAAGCCGCCAAGTTCGGCCAGTTGCTTCGCGTGTTCCATCTCGGATATCATATTAGGCCAACCTCCAGTCTTCATCCCTATTTAAGTCCATTAATCCCTTTGTTTCATAGCTTCCATCAACAGCTCGCGCTGCTTGTCGATATTCCCGTTTGCTCGGAACAATGCCTTTGTGCTGCAGCCCGTCGCTTCGATAAAAGTCAGCACGCGCTGATATTGTTTGAGTCCATCGGCTGAAGTTTCATCTTCTGGGAGCTTACCCACCATATTAAGAATCAGGTCGGCGTCTTTAACCCGTTTATCATGTTTTTTGTCGGATGATTTATCCGCGTTGAACACAGACGACCATGCGCTGTTAGGGCCTCCCTTAGCAGCTTTGTCGCGACCATATTGTTTGGCTCGGCGGAACAAGCTCATGCCCACCTTCGTGCCGCTGGCCGCAGCCTTAAGACTGATACCAACCGCAGCTCCCGCCCCGCTCAGCGTCGCAATATCGCCCGCGATGCTCGCCATCTCCAGTCCGGACTCGATGCCTCCGCGAACCAGCTTCTTCTGGTTAATATTTTTCATCTCTTTTGCCAGTTCGTAGTTTTCGATATCGTCGAGTTCGGACTGCGCTTCCTTCTTTTCATCGGCTGTCGCCGTTGCATTCGCGGGATCGATAATTCTCATCAATTCTGCGCGGCGATCTGTGAGAGCCGTCTTATCGGTTCCCGTTGACGAATAGATCGTCTTTCCGAAAATCGTGCGATTCTTGGTCTTAACCATGCCGCTGTTTGCGTACTTGCTTTTGAAATCGCGCTTGATCGTCGTCATCTTCTGCTTGGAGCTATGCCATTGCATCATATTGAATACTTTAATGGTGATCTTGATGCCGCTAATGGCAATGCCAATGCCAGGTATCGCTTCTGTCAGCTTGCCAACGCCTGCCTCCAAAATTTCCAAAATCGACTTGACGGTCTTGACGGCGGATTGAGCCGCCTCCAAGCCGTTCTGAATGGCTTCCAGACCGCCTTTGACTACTTCTTTTTTGGTCACGCCTTCGTCCGAGAAACCTTCCTTGAACAATTCGTAAACGGCCTTGACCATAAAAAACGCACTCTTGATGGCGGATAAAGCATCTCCCACGCTGCCGCCGTAACCTGCCACCGCTTCGGATGAGCCGACGCCGTTTTCGTTGCCCTCCAGCTTGGCGGCGTTATCCACGACTTTAGCGACGCCCGTGAACGCTTTTTGGCCGCTTTCCAAACCTTCGTAAAGGGCGCCTGCCGTTTCCGACTTGCTTTTCGACTCCGAGATCGCCTTTTTCATGTTAACAAGCCCGATAAAACCCGACCCTACATCCAACAGGCCGGAAGCAACGCCGAGCTTCTGATTCTCACGGTCAATCTTCGCTTTTTCTGTCTTCTCGGAGGAGACGTCCTGATTGTTCTCCTCCCCTTTTTTAATCGCCTTCTTTAAATCATCAGAAGCGTCCGAATATACATCCGTTTGACCGCCGACTCCCGTACCTGTTATTTCGGTCGTGTCCCCAACGTTGTCGACAGCACCGCTTTCCTCCTTGAAAGCCTCCGCCTGTCCAAAAGCGCCTGCGGTCTTGGCCTCACCAACCTTAAGCCGCATTAATCCGAGCTTGGACGGTGGCGGCGTATTTGTCGGCTGTCCTTGTTGCTGGGGCGCCCCGGTCTGTCTCTGAATCGGAGCAATCGCCCCGCGCCTCGCCATCATCTGCATCGTCGCTTGATTGCCGACGGATGCCTGCATCCATCTGAGCTTGTCCGCTTCTTGGCCGCGCTGAGGGAAGGCGTTTGAAGCCGATGTTTTAAGTCCGGAAGACGAGGAGGTTTTCCCTGCCTGCGCTCCGCCGGTTGTTTTGTCCGCCATTTGGCCTTGCGCCATTTCTATTCTCTCTCCTTTCCGCCCTATGTATGAATCGCCATTTAAAGAAACAGCTTCATGTGAATGTTAATCCTATCGTTCATCTTCCTGACGACTGTGACTGTGTCTAGAACCGTGATGATGACCGTGACCATGATTCTGACCATGGCCATGAGCATGTGCTTCTGTCCCTTGAGGTTCGGCGAATGTGACGGACAGCTCCGCGTACGAAACGCCCTTCTGGATCTGAATGCGCTCATGCAGCTCTCTCAGCGTACCCATTTGACCGCGTACGACGATGACCTCAAGGCATTGATCGTGATTTAAATGCACGTGCATATTGGAGACAATATCATGATGATAATCGTGTTGGATGTCCATTAAGACGATCGGCAGCTCGCGGACGTGATGGTCGTAGACGACAACTATCGTTCCGGCCACGAATTCATCGCTTCCGAGTCGCGTAGGCTCCAGCAATACCTTCCTCGCCAAATCGCGAATCGCTTCCGATCGGTTTTTGTAGCCCTGCTCTTCGATAAATGCGTCGAACTGCCCAATCAGCTGTGAAGGGAACGATACGCCGAATCGTACCAACTCTTCCTTATCCGACATAACGCTTACACCTCCATTCTGTCCTGACTGATTGTCGTTATTTGTCTATTATAGACTACCTTGGACCAAATGGGGAGAGGATAAGCGCAAAGAAAAACGTCCGGCCAGCAAAGCGGAAAGCTTCGCTGGCCGGACGGATAAGGAGGTTACAACTTGATTTTGTGATTCATCATATAACGAATGCCAAAGAGCAGCGTAACGCAGGTTGCAATCTCGATCAGGAAGGAGATGATCGAGATGCCTTGGATCCCCGTTACGGTCACCGTCAAGCCATCGCCGCTTGGCGTGTCCGCCATGCTGAATCCCGTAATTCCGAACGGCACATTGCCGCTCGAGGAGTTCGAATGCACAAGCTCATCCAGCCAACCCAGCACAACCGCCAAGCCGATAAACATGAGAATGCCAAGCCATGTGCCGATCTTGCCCTCGAAGGTTCTTGCGAAGGTGATGCAGAAAAAAACGAAGACGGTAGCCGAAACTGTCAGCCATACAAATCCGATCAAAAACGACAATGTGAGCTTCAGCTCCAACTGCTCCCTTATAGGCGACAGAATCGTCTCATCCAATCCGAACCATGTCACGAACGCAAATTCATGAAGCAAAAAAAGAACGAGCAGGAAAGCCATGCTGGCGAGCAATAACAGAATTGGCGAAGCGACCGTGTAAAGCGAAGGCAACGGAAGCAATCGCCGGCTGTATGCCTTCAAGTTGGCGTTGTACGTTTGACACACCATTAAGAAGGCCAAAAATCCTGCGAACACATAGAGGACGATTGAAACGATGTAAGTCGTAAGCGTCACCCAGTCCTTGATTTCTCCTACAACCGTCAATACAGTCTGCGCAAGGATTAAAATAACCGTCGCGGCGAAGATACTGTTCGAATTGCGCTTCCAATCATATTTAAGCAGCTTGATCATTGCGCGTACACCTCTTTGAACATTTCATCCACGCCTTTCCCGTATTTCATTCGCAAGTCGTCGACAGCCTCGTGCAGCGCTACCTTGCCTTCTTTGATAAACAGGACCTCGTCGAAAATCCGCTCGATATCACGGACCAGATGCGTGGATATGATCAGACTGCTCTCTTCGTTGTAATACTGAACGATCGCATCCAAAATTTTATCCCGCGCCACGGGATCGACGCCGCCGATCGGTTCGTCCAGCAGGTACAGCTTCGCATTTCGCGATATAGTGAGTGTAAGCTGCAGCCTCTCGTTCATCCCCTTGGACAATGACGTTGTCTTATCGTCCGGGTTGAGCTGCATAAACGACAGCATGTCGCGCGCCTTGGCATCATCGAAGTCCGGATAGAGATCGCGGCTGAACGCAATGGCGTCGCGCACCTTCATCCAGCTCTCCGTCAGCGGCTTATCGGGCATAAATGCCGTGCAGGCTTTGGAGTACTTGCCCGTTGGCAGTCCGCAAACGGCGACGCTTCCCGATGTCGGCTGCATAAGTCCCGCCGCCAGCTTCATGATCGTCGTTTTGCCGCTTCCGTTGCTTCCGAGCAGACCGATAATTTTGCCCGGCCCCACTTCGAACGACACGCCGGAGAGCGCCGGCTTCGTGCCGTAGCGTTTGACTACATCTTTTAACTGAAGAATGGGCTCCATCGACGATCAGCTCTCCCTTTCCCGTTCGGAATGATGATGAACCGTATCCTTTACCAGCGCCAATATGTCACTGTCGTCGAAACCCAGCTCCTTCATGCCGAGCACGAACCTTTCCAGCATATCTCCAGCCATCTCTTTCTTTAAACGCATAATGGTCGACTCCTCGCTAGTCACATAACGCCCCATGCCGCGGCGCGTCTCGACGATTCCTTCGCGCTCCAGCTCCTGGAACGTACGTTGGATCGTATTCGGGTTAATCTGCAGCTCGGCGGCCAGCTCTCTCACGGAATCAATTTTGTCGCCGGGACCGAGCTTGCCGGTAATAACCATCTTTTTTACATGCGTCATGATTTGGATATAAATCGGCATGTTATTATCGAATTCAATCGTCACAGTGGGCTATGCTCCTTCTCGATGCCAGTCCGCTCCAGGCCGACTTATGAGACATCGCGTTTTCTAAACGTGACAAAGCTTGCAAGCAGGAACAGCGCTACATACACGATCAGCACCGATACGGAGAACGGCAGCGTCATGCCCGGAATCATGGGCTCGTTGCCCGCGTTAAATTGCGATAGATCCGTGTTTGCGAACAAAATAAATTTAGCAAAAGAGTATTTCGACAAAAGGAGCGTCGCCAGTCCTCCCATCATGACGCAGAACAAGGCAATGCCGACGGTAACGCCGCTCGACTTGGTCAGTATGTCAATCATGAAGGTAAGCGTTACGTAGACGGTCGTATAAATAAACATGAACAGCATCGATCGGCCGATCTCGTTCCAGTGTGCCGCTTCTCCGCCCCATCCATAAACGACGGTGCCCGTTACGAGAACGGCAACGGCCGTGAACAAAATAAGAGAGATGATGAACAGGAGCGCTGCCGTATATTTAGAAGCTAATATCTTGTTGCGGCTGTGTGCACGGATGAGCAGAAGCTTAATGGTGCCCATCCGATATTCCTTGGACACCATGCCAGCCATCGTAATGATAGCAAGCAGAGGAAGCACCTGTCCAGCAGAACTCATGCCGATCGCCAGCGCGGCAAATTCCGCCCCGGAACCGAACTCGCTCCCCATCTTGAATACCGCATAGCCGAAGATCGCGGCATACGCCGCTAGAATAACATACGGGACCAAGATCGAGCTTCGCTTAAAAAGCTTTAACCATTCATTGAGCACCAACCTACTAAAACTACGCACTGCGATTCGCCCCCGTCCATTTCATAAATTCATCTTCCAACGAAGATTTAATCTCTTCTAACCGGTAGAGTCCCACTCCCGCATCCGTCAGCGCCTTTACCAGCGACGGAATATCCTCGTGCTTCACCTTGACGGCCAGCATGCCTCTGTCAGCATCCTTGCTTAGCAGCTCCGCCTTATTTAAGGCTGCCAGCGTCCTGGATGCCAGCTCGACGTCGGTTACTTCCAGGCTGAGGGACATGGAACTCTTCTCTTCGCTCCCATTATGATTGATTGAGCGGACCGCAATAAGCTTACCCTCTTGAATAACGACGACGCGGCTACACATCAGCTCCATCTCGCTGAGCATGTGGCTGGATACGAGAATGCCGATCCTCTCCTTGTCTGCAATCAGCTTGAGATAATCGCGCATCTCCCGAATGCCTGCAGGATCAAGCCCGTTCGTCGGTTCGTCCAGAATGAGCACCTTGGGCTTGTGAAGCAATGCCTGCGCGATGCCGAGACGCTGCCGCATGCCAAGCGAATATGCCTTTACCTTCTTGTTCATGGCATCCTGCAAGCCAACAAGCGCTGTTACTTCGCGGATCCGTTCTTCTGACACGCCCTCGGTCATTCGCTGGAACTGCTTCAAATTATCTAATCCCGTCATATAAGGGTAAAATTCCGGATTCTCGATAATGGCGCCAATATGCCTAATTGCCGCTTCAAAGCTCTTGCTTACGCTGCTCCCGCCAATCCGGACATCGCCCTCCGACATCCCGATGAGTCCCACGATCATCCGGATCGTCGTCGTCTTGCCGGCGCCGTTAGGCCCAAGCAGGCCAACGATCTCGCCGCTTTTTACTTCGAAGCTGAGTCCGTTGACCAGCTTTTTCCCTCCGATGATCTTCGAGACGTTATCCAACTGAAGCACCGTTTCATTGCGATCTGACCGGGCCTCGGCAGCAGAATTTCTTTTATTCATGTCAACCATTAAGCGTCCGCTCCTCCTGTGTATAGGTGTTATAGTTAAATAGTACACTACAACTCAGACATTGTAAAGAGGTCCTTTCTTCTCTTTGATTCGAATAGCGGACAGGCGGGTACTTAATAATTACAAACCAGGGAAAGGGGCGATGGCCATGAACCCGCCAAATCGAAATATCGAGATTGAAGAAAGACATGTCGAACACAGATCGGATTCCAGCCGCGTTTTCGCTACTTTGATTAAATACGCGGCTTATCTCCTCATCTTCTTTGGACTTCTTTACTTCCTCGTCCGTTATGTGTTCCCTATGTTCTAATGCAAATGAAGTAAGCGTACGTCAACAAGGCTGCCCCTAATCTCCGATAATCGGAGATTAGGGGCAGCCTTGTTGGCTGGAACACCGGCGGTTCGTAGAGACGGGTTCTTTGCCGTTCGCGCACTACAAAACAAACCTCCCGCCTGGAAGTCCAAATCAGGACCATGGGCGGGAGGTTTCAGGGTGCCAATCGGCATCCTATACATACGGCAGAGTCGCCGGAATTCCTCGCTTATTCTGCTGCCGGCGCATCCGTTGCGGTTGGAACAACCGTTTCATCCGTGACGGTCGGCATATTGTTGGCATCATCGTTAATTCCATTGGAGTTTGTATTGACATTGTTGCCGTTGTTGCAGGCCGAAGCCCCTAGCAACAGCACCGCGCACATCGTGGCGGTCAGCAGCAGCTTGGTACGGGTAGTTTTGCGAACGGGATTATTAGACTCTCTCTTCATAATCATCTTCCTCTCGGTTTCATTTATTTTTCAGTTGTGCGACTGTTGCGCCTAACCTTCCTTAACCTGCCGGGGATCAGATTGAAACAGCATTCATCATGAGAAAACCCTCATTTACCGTTGCTTAGACTCTCTCTTGCAGCAATTCAATTAATTGTTCGGGCATATCCCATGGCAACGGACGCAGCCATGATGGCTGCCCGGCCGCATCGCCGCTCGCTTCCCGCTTGATGGTCCAAAGAATCGGCACGCCGGCCCGGGCGGCAAACCCCGCGGCAAAATACGTTTCCGGATCGGCTTCCGTCACGTCGACAATGATCAGCTTGCATGATGTCATACGCTCCACCATTTCGCTTCGTCCGTCCGATCCTGCGGCGGCAGCTTCTTGCAGCGCTTCGCGGGCGATTTCCCGGATCTTATTCGGATGGAACATACGAACGCCATACCCGCATTGTTCAAGACCGTTCGGAAGGATCGCGGACCATTGCGTATAGATCTGCTCGCTGCCTGCGAGTACGCAGCACTCCTTGCGGCGTCCAGCGCCGGATTCGGCCATCGCTTCAGCCCAGCCGGATTCCGTCAGCTTTAGCACGGCACCCTCGCGATCAATCCATCCCGAGTCGCGTGCTTTTTCGATCAAGTAGACCAGTTCTTGCAAATTAGAAGCATAAGCGACATTATAAGCTCGAGCCAGCGGGTGCAGATTGACGGGATCCCCTGCGGAATTCGAATTCCGATATAAGTATCTCAGCAGCCGGCGGCCCTTCTGCTCCATTGTTGTAGCTACTTCCGGAGATGACACAATAGCCTCTGCTTGCTCCAGCGTCAGAGATGCCCGTTCGCCATGCTCGTCCAGCTCCCGAATGTATGCCGATAGAAGGGGCAGAACACGCCGCTTCTTTTCGTAAGGAAACGACTGTAACGCTGCAATCGCATCGCTCTTTACCTTGTAATGCCCTTGCGGGGCGCACATGCATCCGAAATATCGTTCGTATTCACCGTCGCGTTCCATTCCAACAAGCTCCGTACAGAACACACAATGTTTTTTAGTCAACATCGCAATCACCTCTTCATCATACGGTTCGTATACGAAACGAGATATGAGGGGGACTGCCATATATTACTACAACGAAGGCGTCGATAGAAGATTACTTATTATAAGTTAACCGATTACTTGTTACATTAATGAAACAGTTATATAATCGTATAAAATCGATTAACAGGCAGCAGCTCGCCTGCTCGAAGGAGTGCGCCATGAATCTGGAAGTCAATCAACGCAATTTGCCATTATTCGAAGCGCTGGCATCAAAAACCCGCATACAAATGATCGAATTGCTTAAGCAAGAGCAATTAAATATGAAGGAAATCGCAGCCCGCCTGGGCATCTCCTCCGCGATCGTGACGAAACATGTCAGCCAGTTGGAGGAAGCCGGCATTTTGGAAACCGAAGTAGCCGCCGGCAAACGCGGCACCCAGAAAATATGCAAGCTCAAGCTCGACAAAGCAACGCTTCTATTCAGGGAAGGGCCAGCGCCTGAGGAAAACACGGAACAGCCTTATAACCATTACACAAGCTCGATCCCGATCGGTCAATATTCCGCATACCATGTAAAGCCCACCTGCGGTCTGGCTTCGGATACGAAGCTGATCGGCATGCGCGATGATCCCAGATATTTTGCCGAGCCCGATCATGTGCTGGCGCAGCATCTCTGGTTCGCCAGCGGTTTCGTCGAATACCGCATTCCGAATTATTTGACCGGCCGCAAGCCCGTCAGCAACTTGCGCATCTCGCTGGAAATCTGCTCGGAGGCGCCAGGTTATGATGAGAATTGGCTGTCCGATATCACGTTTGCGATTGGCGGCATCCCGGTATGCCGTTGGACGTCGCCAGGCGACTTCGGCAAGTCTGCAGGCAAGCTTACGCCGCATTGGTGGGGGGAATACAGCACTCAGCACGGCTTGCTCAAGACGCTTCATGTTACGCAAGACGGGACCTACATGGACGGAGTCAAGCTGTCGGACGTCACCGTGGGCGATCTGCCGCTTAGCGCAGGCGAAGAGATCCTGTTCCGCATCGAATCGCCAGAGGATGCCGTCCACGCCGGAGGCGTAAGTCTATTCGGCAAACGCTTCGGCAATTACGACCAGGACATT
>NZ_BDQX01000036.1:115202-118999 GCF_003112455.1 Paenibacillus agaridevorans | reverse complement strand
TCCTTGCATGGAACGAAAATTCGGCAAAATCTGCTCCCCTCGGAGTATTCAGACACGCCCTAGCTTATTTGCCTTCGTTGATCGCGCGGATCAGCTCCAGCGGAATTTTGGGGATGCGATCGTAGGTCAGCAGACCGTTAATCTCCTGCTCCACGTCCGTCAGCTGCGTATAACAATAACCTTGAACGACGCTGCCTGCGCCATGGAACGGCTGGATGACGGCGCGGAGTCGCTGTTCGAAATCCTCGTCATTGTCCGCTCCGGAATACCCCCAGCCCTCCCAATCGCTTTTCTTGTAGGAGATTCCGCCGAATTCCGTCAGCAGGATCGGCTGGCCTGCATAAGGGTAACCTTCTACCGCCAATCTCCGGTTCGCCGGCATCGTTTCTATGGCGTTCTCAACTGTGCTGTACCGCTCTTCCAGCACTTCGCGTCTCCATTCGTAATCATGGATGTTGAACAGGTCTGTCTTGACCAGCTCCCATCCGTCATTGGAAATGACCGGTCTCGTAGGATCCAGCGACTTGGTTAAATAATACATCGCCATGGCATGATCCTGCTGTTGCTTGTCGACCTGGATATTCGGCACGCCCCAGCTCTCATTGAGCGGCACCCAGGCGATAATACTCGGATGATTGGCGTCCCGTTCGACGGATTCCATCCATTCTTTCGTAAACTTCTGCACATACTCTTCTGTAAATTGATAAGCGTTGGCCGCTTCGCTCCAGACTACAAGGCCCAGCTTGTCGCACCAGTACAAGTAGCGCGGATCCTCCAGCTTCTGGTGTTTGCGCGCTCCGTTGAAGCCCATCTCTTTGGTCAGCTCGACGTCCTTGCGAATCGCCTCGTCGCTCGGCGGCGTAAGATTGCCGTCCGGGAAATAACCTTGATCGAGCACCATTTTGCTAAAGAATGGGCGATTGTTCAGGCAAAGCTTGCCACCCTCGATAGATACCTTCCTCATCCCGAAATAAGAGGTCGCTTGGTCTATGACCGCATCGCCTTCTATCAGAGAGAACACGATGTCGTACAAACGAGGATGCTGCGGGCTCCAATGTCGGGAGGCGCCGCGGTCGTATAGATCCCGGAGCCCGATCGTTCGATTAAGCCGGTCATCTGTAATGCTGTACGTCTCTTCAACCACCGGTTCGCCTTCGAAGGTAACTTCGACCTTCAGCTTGAGAGAGCGTCCCGCTGTCCCGCGGAAATAGGAATGCAGCTCAATTGCATTACGGTCAATGTCCGGAATCATCCGCACACGGTCGATGGATGCCGTCGCGACAGCTTCCATCCATACCGTCTGCCAGATCCCCGTCGTTCTTGTATAGAAGATAGAAGCGGACTCGTCCAGCCAAAATTGTTTGCCCCGCGGCAGCGTTGTGTCCCGGCTAAAGTCGACCGCCTTTACAACGAGCCAATTATCGGCTTCGCGCAGCGCTTCCGTAATATCCGTCTGGAATGGTGTATGTCCGCCTTCATGCGTCGCTACCAGTACGCCGTTTACCCATACCGAAGCTAAATAATCGACAGCTCCGAAGTGGAGGATCGTTTTTTTGCCTGCAAATTCGGCAGGAATGTCCAGCGAACGACGATACCATACCGTGTCGTGCACGGCTGGATCGGCAATGCCGCTAAGTTTGCTTTGGAAAGCGAACGGCACCTGAATGCGAAGCGGCAAAGGCCGATCTCCCTTATGCCATCCTTCCGAAGTGCCCGTATTTTCATCATCAAACGCAAATTCCCATTCTCCGTTCAAATTAAGCCAGCTGTCCCTCATGAATTGTGGTCTCGGGTGCTCGGATCGGTATATCGTTGACATAAATAAAAGACCTCCTTTAGATTAACTAAATGATTAATGTTTAATTAAATCATTTAAATAAATTCAGTTTCATTATGAAGAAAGTCAACTTATTTGTCAATCATAAGTTAATTGAACCTAATTACGTTAACCAAGTAGTTAATTATAAAAAGAAACAGGGCTGTCCAATAAGTCTCAAAAATAAAAAGTTGGGCGGAAAGACGCTTCCGTCCAACTTTTCGTGTAATTGATTTTCAGGAAAGTGGCGAGGTGGATGCCTGCCACTTAACATTCAACCTAAACGTGGGCGTCAGCACTCCATTTATCAAGATACCGGCCTGATGGTGAATTGTGTATGAATTTTCATACACGTTTGGCCAGTTGCCGGCCTATTTGGTGGATTGTGTATGAATTTTCATACACGTTTGGCCAGTTGCCGGCCTATTTGATGGATTGTGTATGAATTTTCATACACGTTTGACCAGATCACGGCTTATTTGATGGATTGTGTATGAATTTTCGTACTACTTAGGTCCCAGGTGAAGCCACTTTTGTTGAATTTTACATAAAACCCTACCCATATAATCGAGCCATAAGAACAACGGGGCTACCTTAAAAGTTCACTTCTCGAATAGCCCCTGTCTCCATATGTGTTAATTGGTATAAACGCTCCGCTATTCATCATCGTGCATAATCGCGATCGTATAGGGATTGGTGGATACCGCTTCCTTATGCACTTGGTCATGCAGCAAATATTCATATTGCACGTCGATATGCCCGCGTAAGGTACGCGTGGTGACCAGCGGACTGATGATTCCTTGAAATAGAATCCTCATAACGCCAGACGGCGCCAGCTCGCCGAATACGATCCGATTGTCCGAGACTGTCGCCTGCTTCCCCTCGCCGTCAACCGTCAAGCTTTCCGGAACCAGGCTTATGGGTCCCCTCAAAAGTTTGTCGGACCCGCAAATCGCAGCTCGATTGCCGGCATTCGCTAGCTGCAACGTGAAGTTGACGTAGCCATCCGGAAAAGAAACTTCCGGCTTCGCCTTAAGTTTCGCTGTAATGACGGGGAAACAGAGCTCGACAACCGTTTTGTTCGAATGAAATTCCTCCGACACTCGTTCAGCGCAACCCGGGTCGCGGCAGGAAGCTTTCAGAAAAGCTCGATTGTCAATCCATTGGCCCGGCGATACGATAGTGACGCCCGGAACGACGACCTCCCACGCCACCGTGACGCTCTCCCCCGGTTCGATGAGACCGAGCGGGATCCCGGCATTGCCCGGAACCCCTCCGCTCATCCAATTGCCATTGATGGTCAAACTATTAGGCACGTACAGCAATCCTTTGGGCAAAAAAGACAACAGAGTAACCATGGCTGCCGCATGCCCTTGATTGCCGACAATCAGCTTGTAGCTAAGTCGATCTCCCGGCGCCGCTTTGGCCGGATCGACGGTCAGCTTTGCGAAAGGCACGGCTTCGTCGGCCTTTGCCACCGGGAGACAAATCGTATTGGAAAAGACGTTCTCCTTCACTTTCCTGCCGTTTGAGCTGTAGAACGAAACGCTCGCTTTCATCCGATTGCACACTTTTTTGCCGCAATCCTCTTCGCTGCCTAGCTTAAGCACAAGCTGGAAGGCAACTTTCACCTTTTCGCCGGGATCAACCGTACCAAGCTTTAAACCTGCGTCGAGATCGACTCCTGGCAAAGGGACGCCGTCTTTTACAATACTGCCCGGCACGAAAGCCATGCCTTTCGGCAGTTCGTCGTATAACACGACCTTTGCGGCGTAATTCCCTTTGTTTCGCAGGATGACCCTGTATGGGATCGGCTTGCCAGGCACTGCCTCGCATGCGTCAGTCTTCTTTTCCAACTGGATATCGGGACCTACGATAGGAATACGGACCGTATTGGAATAAGTCGTGTAGCTGCTTGAGCCGGAATCGTACAAAATATGCGACGTATTCTCCAGTCTGGATGGCTTGTCGCCTTCCGAAC
>NZ_BDQX01000036.1:64311-115129 GCF_003112455.1 Paenibacillus agaridevorans | reverse complement strand
CCTGTCCCTGAAACTTTACGGTGGCGTCGACGCCGGCAGCTAAGCTGCCGATCGTGATGCCCGTAGCGGGATTGGCAAGCGGCAGAGGCGTGCCGTTAAGCGTTACACTGCTCGCAACGAAGGTACTGCCCGGCGGTATGGGATCGACCAGCACGACGTTGTTGACGGTCTCAATGCCGTTGTTTGATACGACGACCGTATACGTGATGACGTCGCCCGAGACGGCATCGATTGCCGGCGTGCTCTTTACGACAGTAACGTTCGGTGCAGACACCGGTATGACCAGGGTGTCGGAATTAACGGAGCCGGTAATTACGCGGCCATCAGGAAGCGTATAGGAGTAGCTTGCCGTCGCCGTATTCGCGAGCTGCTGAGGCGACGGCAGGGCTTCCACCGTCACTTGCAGCGTTACCGCAACGGTCAATACTCCTCCCGCCGGCACGACGCCGAGCGGAATGCCCGTCTCCGGATTGACGCCCGGCTGCGGAGCGCCATTGATAATGACGCTGTTCGGTACGAACTCCGCTCCGTCCGGGAGCGGATCGCTGAGCGTGACCAGCGCGTCGATATCGCCCGTATTGGTAACGTTCAGCAAATACGTGATCGTGTCGCCAACCGTCGCCACGGTAACGTTCGCGCTCTTGACGACGTTGATGAGGGCTTGATACGCCGGCAGCGAGAGCTGGTTGGAGAATGAAGTCGCCGAGAATGCCCCTGAAGTATAAGCTGCAGAGCTTTGGTTGACGATTTGACCGGATGGCGGCAAGGAATTGACCGTCACGTTAAACGTTACGGTAGCCGATGTGCCCGAGGCAATCGTGCCGATCGTTACGCCAAGAGCAGGATTAGCGCCTGGCACCGCCGTATCGTTAACGGTGACGCTGCCCGATACGAACGTCGTAAAGGACGGCACCGGATCGAAGAACGTCACGTTTGTGACGCTGCCTGCGCCGCTGTTCGTAATGACGACGGTGTAAGGAACAATATCGCCGACAGTCGCTGCGGTGAACGTCGTGCTTTTGACGAGCGAGACGTCCGGCGAAGAGACGGGAGTAACAACGACATTGGATGCGGCACTGCCGTTGAAGGTACGTCCGTCGGAAAGCGTATAGGAGAACGATGCGTTCGACTGGTTGTTCAGTTGGTTCATCGGCGGCTGGGAAGTAATGACGACCGAGAACGAAAGCGTGCTGGTGGAGCCTGGCGCCAATACGCCGAGCGGAATGCCTGCTCCAGGATCGGCCCCCGCGAGCGAGCTTCCGTTAAAGATCACGCTGTTCGGCACAAGCACGGCTCCCGCAGGGATGGCGTCCGAGAACGTCGTATTGGCTCCGATATTGCCCGTATTCGTGATGGCCGTCGAATAGACGACTGTATCGCCTACGATGGCGCCAGGCGTATTTGCCGATTTGACCAGCGCAACGCTAGGTACGTTTACAGGTGTCGTAATAATCGGCGAGAACGAAGTAGCGGACAAGGATCCCGACGTGAAGCTGACGAACGCTTGGTTGCTGACCAGTTGTCCGGTCGGCACGCTGCCCACCGTAACCTGGAAGGTCACCGGAACGGTCGTGCCCGGCGCAATGGTTCCAAGCGCTACGCCCGTGGCCGGATTGGCTCCCGGCACCGGCGCACCGCCCACCGTCACGCTTCCCGTTACAAAGGTCGTGCCGGCAGGAATCGGATCCGTAAGAATCGTATTCGAAATGGACGTAATACCTTCGTTCGTAACCGTGACCCTGTATTCGATCGTATCGCCGATCGTAGTTGCCGTAGTCGTCGTCGCCTTGCCGACGTTGACGTTCGGGGCGCGAACGGCCACCACGACCGTGTTCGTAAGCGTCTGATTCGAGAATGATCGACCGTCAGGCAGCGTATAGGACGTATTGAGAGTCGCCTGGTTCGACAATTGAGGCGGCGTCGGCAGCGATTCGATCAGGACGGAGAACGATGTCGTGACCGAATTGCCAGGCTGGATCAAGCCGAGAGGGATCCCCGTTACCGGAGATGCGCCCGGCAGCGGCACGCCGCCGATAACGACACTGTTTTCGACGAACGAAGCGCCCGCGGGAACGATATCCGTCAAAGTCGCCGTACCCGGGTAGTTGCCCGTATTGGTAGCGACTACCGTAAAGTTGATCGTATCGCCTACGGTCGCGCTCGTCACCGAAGAGGACTTGACGCCCGTTACGCTCGGCTGGTTTACAGGAATCGTGAGCGTATTGGAGAAAGAGATGCCTGAGAACGCGCCCGATGTGAAGTTGGCGGAAGCCCGGTTCGCAATAGAACCGCCGTTAGGCACCGACGTCACCGTTACGTTAAAGGTTACCGTTACGGAACCACCGGCCGGAATGCTGCCCAGATTGATGCCGTTAGACGGCACGGCAGTCGGAGCAGGTACAGTGTTAAGGGTGACAGATCCCGTAACAAAAGAAGTTCCGGCAGGTACGGGATCTACAAAAATGACATTGTTGACGGCCTCGATACCTGAATTCGTTACGACAACCGAGAACGGAATCGTGTCCCCGATCGTCGTATTCGTTGTCGCAGAGTTCTTGACGAGCGTGACGTTCGGCGCGGATACCGGGATGACCAGCGTATTCGACACGGCGCTTCCGCTGAGCGTCCTGCCGTCAGGCGGAACAAAGGTATACGCAGCCGTCGCTTGGTTCCTGAGCTGCTGCGGAGTAGGCAGCGAATCCACCACGACGTTGAACGTCACGGTCACCGACGTACCCGGAGCGACGCTGCCTAACGTAATACCGGCTGACGGGTCGGCGCCGGGCAGCGGAACGCCGCCTATGACAACGCTGTTCGGCGTAAAGATCGTCCCCGCCGGTATGGGGTCGGTCAACGTCAAGTTAGCCGCTACATTGCCCGTGTTGGATACGACGATGGAATAGACGACGGAATCGCCTAACGTTGCATTGCTAGTGCTCGCCGACTTCGCGAGCGTGATGACGGGCTGGGTGACTGGCGTCACGACCACGTTGGACCAGGACGAGGACGCGAACGCGCCCGACGTAAAGCTTACCGTAGACTGGTTAATAATCGGCGTCGGATCCGCCATGTTGACCATCACCTCAAATGTTACGGTTACCGATGCGCCTGACGCTATCGAACCGATTGGAATGCCGGCAGCCGGGTCGGCGTTTGGCCTAGTAGCGCCATTTACCGTTGCGGTGCCGGGAACAAACGTCAATCCCGCTTGAAGCGAATCGAGCAAGACGACCTCATTGATCGTCTCAGTCCCCTCGTTGGTGACGAATACCGTATAGACGAAGCTGTCTCCCCTCACGGCGGTCGGCACGCTTGCGCTTTTAACGACTTCCACGTCCGGCGCGAACACGGCGACTTTCGCTGTATTGGAAAGCACGGAGCCCGTCAGCACCCTTCCGTTGGGAAGCGTGGACTGGAATGCCGCTTGAGCCTGGTTCTCCGTCTGTTGGGGCGATGGGAGCGAGACGACCGTCACCGAGAAGCTGACCACGTTGGTTTCCCCGGCGGAGAGCGTGTCGAGCGGGATGCCCGTCGAGGGGGCGACGCCCGGATTCGGGAATCCGTTAATGACGACGCTGTTCGGTACGAACGACATGGATGGCGGAATGATGTCGAACAACATGACGTCCGCCGGATAGTTGCCCGCATTGTTCGCCGTGAGCGTGTAACTGAACGTTCCGCCCACTGTAATCGACTGCACGCTGCTGGACTTCGCGATCCCGATGACGGGCTGCAGAATCTGCGTATTGACCAGTGCAGACGAAGCGGTCCCGTTGAACGCGCCGGATGTGAAGCTCGCGTTCGATCGGTTGGAGACGATCGCCGGTATGGTTAGCGGCACCGAATCGACGCTCGCCCGGAACACGACGGTGACAGACGCTCCGGCGGCGATGCTGCCCAGGGATATCCCCGTCGCCGGATTGGCGATCGGCGCCGCCGCGCCGTTGATCGTTACGCTGCCCGACACGAACGTCAGTCCGGAAGGAATGACGTCCGAGAAGACGACCCCGGTAATGCCTTGTACGCCGTTGTTTGCTACGACGGAAGTGTATGTAAGCACATCGTTTAAGATGGCGATCGCCGTATTTACGCTTTTCGTCACCGCTACTTGGGGAGACGTCACGGGAATATCCACTGTATTGGATAAGGAAACGAGTCCCGTGAAAGACCTGCCGCTAGGCAGCTGGTAAGAGTATCCCGTCGTGGACCGGTTCACCAGCCTGGAGGATGGCGGAACGGCGTTGACCACGATTTGGAACGTTACCGGCACGGTGCTGCCCGGCGCGATCGTCCCGAGAGGAATGCCCGCTATCGGGGAAGCTCCCGGCAGATTGACCGTGTTGACGAACACGCTGCCCGGCACGAAGGTGACGGACGACGGCAAGGGGTCCGTCAATGTGCCCTGCGCCGCGATATTGCCCGTATTCGTAACCGACAAAGAATAGGTTAACGTGCTTCCCACCGTCGCGATCGTCGCGTTCACGAATTTCGTCGTACTGATGACGGGCTGGTAGACCGGAATCGTAACGGTATTCGTCAGAACGATGCTGTTGAATGCGCCGGAGCGGAACGCGACGTTGGATTGGTTGACGAGGCTTCCCGACGACGGAACGGAAGCGACAAGCGCTTTGAACGTGACGGTAGCGCTCGTGCCGGCGGCAAGAGTGCCGACCGAGATGCCGCTTGAGGGACTCGCCGCAGGAACCGTCGCACCCCGAACAGTCACGCTTCCGGTGACGAATTGGGATCCGGCCGGCAAAGCATCCTGAACGACGACGTCGGTCACGGAACCCGCGCTGCTGTTGGTGACGACGACGGAATACGTAATCGTGTCTCCGACGGTAACATCCGTGAAGCTGGCACTTTTAACGGCTGCCACATTGGGCAAGGCTACGGGCACCTGCACCTGATTGCTGACGACGGATTGCGAAGAGGTTCTGCCGTCAGGCACTTGGAACGTTCCCAAGGAACTGCCCTGATTGGTCAGCTGCGGCGGCGAAGGCACGCTCTGCACAAGCACCTGGAACGTGACCGTAGAGCTCCCTCCAACGGCGATCGTTCCGGCCGAGACTCCGGTTACGATATTGCCGCCAGGAACGGTCGACCCGTTAACCGTCACGCTGTTCGGCACGAAAGTCGTTCCCGCTGGGATGGGGTCTGAGACCGTCACCGCAGATGCGATGTTGCCTGTATTAGACGCCACTAGCGTATAAGTAACCGTAGTGCCGACGAGGGCGTTACCCGTGTTGGCGCTTTTCGTCAGCGTCAGCAGCGGCGAGTATACGGGAATGGTGACGGCATTCGAAGGAATAATCGCGTTCGTGATCGGTCCGCCGGATACACTTTGGAAGGAGAACGACAGGTTGGCGACGTTCACGAGCCGCTGTCCCGAAGGCATGGAAGTCACGCGGACGCTGTATGCGACGACAATGGATCCTCCCGGGGAGATGGTTCCTAGCGGCACGCCGGCCGTGATATCGTTCGTCGGTCTGGGGACGCCTCCCACCGTGACGCTGCCCGCGATGAACGTCGATCCCGCTGGAAGCGCGTCGGTAAGGATTGCGCCGGTCGCATCCGCCGTGCCCGTATTAGTCGAGGTGACGGTATATCGGATCGTGTCGCCGACCAGCGCCCCTGTCACGTTGGCTGCCTTCGACACGGTAACGAGAGGGGCGTTGATGTTCACTTGGATCGCGTTCGCGTTCAATACGTACGCGTCGCCCGACGTGGTCAAGCGAAGGACGGCCGTCGTCTGGTTATTGACGAGCCTCGACGAAATATCGACGTTCGTAATATCCCAGCCTTGGCGCCCCCCGCTAATGTTCGTGCCCGGCGCCCCGTTCGTCTGGTTGCGCGTGCCGAACGTTCCCGTCGTGTCCAGCGCTCCGGAGTCGTTATTGATCTGCGATGCAAAAAAGTTGGTCGCGAAGTTGTTCGTTCCGGACAGCGCGACGAGATTGGACGTCGTGGGGCCGAACAGGGCCTGGTCGCCGTTGCGGTTCGCGTCGCCTTCCTGGGCGCTGAACAGCGCTCGCCCCCCAAGGGCTCCCGATACCGGCGTCGAGAATCCCGTCAGCGTCGTCGTCACGGCCGAGGAATCCGCCTGGATCAGGACGGCGCCGGCGCGCAGCGACATGTTCCGGAATGGCAGCGAGGGGTTCTGGTAGATGACGCCCAGAGTCCAGCCCGCATGGTTGCCGGTAGGGTCGTTATTGACGGTAATCGTGCCGGGCACCCGCCCGGTCGTGTAAGTACCCGCTCCGCCCGATTGGATAATGGACGTTACGTTGGCCGAGCGCACGTACGCGCTCACGCCGTTCCCCAAGTCAATGTCGTTGCTTGTCGTCGAATCGGGAGACACCGTGAAGGAACCCGTAGGGGTCGCGAAGGTGATGGCATTGTTGATGACGGATGACAAATTGACCGTTCCATTTATATAGCTGGCGCCCCAGATCAGCTCGGCGTACAATATGGAGCTGCCTGCCGGAAGCGCGAGTTGGGCAGAGGAGGAGTTAAGCAGGTAATTGTCCGTTGTTCCGAATGGATAGGAGCCGTAACGGATCGCCGTATTCGTCGTCGTGAACGCGCCGATGCTGTCCAGCGTGCCGGGGACGCCGGATACGTCGGAGCGGCTGAGGCCCAGCGTATTGCCCGTGAACGTAATCGCGCCCGTAGCATTGAAGGTAGCTCTTACGATAAGCGGAATATCATTCCACCTCCTTTCTGGTACGCCCACCCTATCTATATTGCGGACGTTATCCATTATGCATGTCCCCGATTCCAGCGAATGCGAATAATTAGGTTACTTGTCTATCCCTCTTCCATGTCCCTCCGGTCTCTCATCCTCAGCTCCTGCACGCATGCAGGCTCCTCGTATGCCATCCTGCTCAGCCGGTCGAGCTCTTCCGTCGCAATATCCTCTTTCACGACCAATAGATGGTACATAATTTCGTCCACGACGTTAAGCTGAAGCTGTTGTAGAATTTCCAGTTCCTCCTGTTCGAAGATAGGAGATCGATAAGGCGGCAGATAGAAATGCTCCATACGAAGCAGCCGGAAGTCAAAAGGAGGTTTGGGGCCGGCATAATGCGATACTTCCGGGCTGACCGGACCTAGCTGGGGCTGGAAGAAGGCCGATGTCCAATATCGGGGAGTATGCTCGTCGAATTGATGGCGCAAATGCGGATTGGAGCTGTGATGATAGCTATGGGCATACGGGGCGAGTATGCAGACGACCGCCTTATGCATGCAAACTCTATGAATTTCGGAGAGAACGGCGAATAGATCCCGGACGAACGGAAGCGACCGGGAGGCTATGACATATTCGGCGGAGTCGTCGGGGAATGGCAACCCTTCGTTCATATCGACCACGATATCCACTCCCTCGAGCGGAGAAATATCAAGGCCGAAGAAGCCTCGCTGCTTGCGCTCCCCGCATCCAAGATCAAGCTTCATGCTGACCACCCCAATCTGCGAACCCGCTCGGATTGTCGTTCTTATCGCTATATTTATTCCGATGCAGGCGATTATAACCGGTAATTCTTGAAACACTATGGCTAAGCTTGCTTGCGGCAGGCATACAAGGCTCGAATGGGAGGTTGGTCGAGGATGGAGCCGTTAATCGGATCTCATGTATCCATGTCCGGAAAGGATATGCTCTTGCGTGCCAGCAGGGAAGCCGCTTCCTACGGCGCGAACACCTTCTTGATTTACACCGGCGCTCCGCACAACACGCTACGCAAGCCGATCGAGTCGCTTCGGATACGGGAAGGACATGAGCATATGAGAGAGCATGGCATCTCGAACATCGTCGTGCACGCTCCTTTCATTATAAATCTCGGCAACACGATAACGTCTAAAGTATTCGAGCACGGCGTGGAGTTTCTAAGGTCGGAGATCAAAAGGACGGAAGCGCTCGGCTCTTTGCAGATCGTGCTTCATCCCGGTTCTCATGTGGGGGCTGGCAAGAAAGCTGCGATCCGCCGCATTATCGAGGGACTTAACGAGGTTTTGTCGGAGGAGGGATCTGTGCAAGTGTCGCTTGAGACCATGGCGGGAAAAGGAAGCGAGTGCGGCTCCTCGTTCGAAGAGCTAGCCTCCATTTTGGAAGGCGTGCATCGCAACGATCGTCTGTCCGTCTGCATGGACACCTGCCATATCCATGATGCGGGATACGATGTCCGGCACGACTTCGACGGGGTGCTGGAGCAATTTCATCGCATAATCGGAATCGAACGGCTTAAGGTTATCCATATCAACGATTCCAAAAATGTCCGGGGCTCGCGCAAGGATCGTCACGAAAATATCGGTCATGGGTGCATTGGACTGGAGGCGCTGCGATACGTGGTTAACCACCCTCAGTTAACTGACATCCCGAAGCTGCTAGAGACGCCTTCCATCGGCGAGCGGAAATATGTCAATCCGCCGTACAAGCATGAAATTAGTCTCCTGCGCGGGGAAATCGACGAACCCGTCGCGAGATAAATCGGGTTAACCGCTGTAAAAGTATTCCTGCCCAGGCCGAATCCGGTTACAATAGATACGAACCGCTGCGATGGATCAGGCGGCGGTACCGGAGAGGAGCTGCTAATCATGGACAAGGCGATATTGGGTCGTACGGGGATTGAAGTGACGAAGCTTAGTTACGGAGCAATGGAAATTCGCGGTCCCCGCGTCTGGAGCGGGCGGCCGATCGAAGACTCCGAAGCGGCCCGCGTGCTGGAGGCCGTGCTCGATTCCGGCATCAACCTGATCGACACCTCCCTTGATTATGGACGAAGCGAGGAGCTGATCGGAAAATACCTGGGCCACCGCCGCCATGAATTCGTATTGGCGACCAAATGCGGCTGCAGGGTCGTCGATTGCGGCGACCACGATGAAGTTTCGCACGAGTGGACAAGAGATAATCTGATGCGAAACATCGACACCAGCTTATCCAGATTACGTACAGACTACATTGATATTTTGCAATTGCATGGCCCAACCGTCAAGCAAGCTGAAGACGGCAGGCTTGTAGAAGTACTTAATGAGATACAAGCTAGCGGCAAAGTCAGGCACATCGGCGTATCGTCCTACTTGCCCCATCTCCCCGCTTTCGTCGAATGGGGTTCGTTCGATTCGATCCAGCTCCCCTACTCCGCGCTGGAGCGCGAGCATGAGAACTGGATCGACCGGGCTTCGGAGACCGGAGCCGGCATTATCGTTCGCGGCGGCGTAGGACAAGGAGAACCCGGCGTCGGACGCGGTTCCTCGGAGCGTTGGAGCATCTGGGAGGAAGCCAAGCTGGACGAACTTCTTGAACATGGCGAACAGCGAACGGGCTTCCTGCTGCGATTTACTTTGTCCCATCCTTCCATGACGACGACGATCGTCGGCACGAAGAACGTCGACCATCTGGCCGACAACGTACGTTATGCGGCGATGGGCCCGCTTCCCGCCGACGTGTACGCGGAAGCGAAACGTCGGCTTGATGTCATCGGAAGAACGGCACTGCCTGTATGACAATAGCGCTGATTTTAATGGTGATAATGCAAATCATCGCGATAGAGTGACTCGTCCGGACCCTTCTCATTGTTAGGTTGGGTCCGCCACTCCCTCTACCCGCTTCTCCCCCGAAGGTTCAAAAGCCTCCAGCACAGACGGAAGCAAGCCAGGGAAACGCTTCTCCAAATCCTCCGACCGCAAGGAAATAAGGCGTTGCGTGCCTACGCTTCTGACTCTGACAACTCCCGCTTCCCTCAACGTGCGTACATGATGCGACAAAGTCGATTTGGCGATGGGCACATCGAATTCGCCGCAGCTTCTTTCATCTGAACAATGAAGCTGAGAGACAACCGCAAGTCTCAGAGGGTCGCTTAACGCATATAAAACGGATGACAAATCTATATCTTCACGATCAGGGTGGAATAACACCTTCACTTGGGTTTCCTCCTTCATATCGACTAGGATTGATGATTGCAGTATATCATATGATATGCTATTATCCTATTGTTCGATAATAATCGAAATAACGAACTTGAAGGTGGGAATCCCCTTGAACAAAGCATCATCCATTACTACGAATAAACCCCTTGCGGAAACTCCCGCCGTTAAAGAAGGACTCGTAATCGGCTTGCTTGGCGTAACGATCGTTCTTGTCATCATGAATACAATGATGTTCAACCTGGCTTTGCCCGACGTTGCCGAAGCGTACGCGTTATCCCCCTCCTCGACATCCTGGATCGTCACGGGGTATTCCATCGTATTCGCGATATCGTCCATAACTTACAGCAGGCTGGCCGATTTCGTTCCGATCCGCAGACTATTTGTGATCGGCATAATCTCGCTCAGCTTCGCCGCTATCGCGGGAATGTTCAGCAACAGCTTCCTGATGCTGCTTGCCGTTCGCATCGTGCAAGCTTCCGGAGCTGGAGCGATCCCTTCCTTATCGCTCATATTCATCTCGAGATACATTCCTGTCGAGCGCCGCGGCAAAGCGATGGCGCTTATTATGTCCTCCGTGTCGCTTGGACTTGGACTTGGTCCCGTTGTTGGCGGCGCGGTAGTGGAATTTATGGGCTGGCATTTCCTCTTCGCGCTGACGGCGTTAACCGTTCTGCTCCTTCCCTTATTCTCGCTCTACTTACCCAAAGAAAGCATGAAGGAAGGCTCATTCGACGGGCTAGGAGCGCTGCTGATCGGCGTCGGAACGACCGGATTGCTGCTGTTTCTGACGGGCGGCTCGTGGTTCGCATTGGCTGCTGGCGTGTTAGCGCTGGTATTGTTCACTGTGCGCATCCGGACAGCGAGGGAACCGTTCGTGCTTCCGTCGCTCTTCCGCAACCGCCCCTACCTCATCTTGGGCGCGGTTGGCATTGCCGGATACTTATGCAGCTTTTCTACCTTATTCCTTATGCCGCAAATATTAGTGAAACAATACGAGCTCAGCGCTATCGAAGCCGGTCTCATTATTTTCCCCGGCTCGATTTTGGCAATGCTCGTCTCCAGACGAGTCGGTCAATACATTGACACGAAGGGCAACAGCTCTATCATTCGATACGTTCCGTTGTTCCTGCTGGCTTCCGTCGTGCTGTTTGCATTGTTTGAAGGCATCTCCTTCTGGGCGCTGCTGTTCATCTACATCTTGCTAAGCATAAGCTTTACGATCTTGCAGAGCAGCGTTTCCAACGAGCTTTCGCGTATTCTGGAACCTGCACAGATTGGGTCCGGTCTCGGCTTGTACCAGTTGCTGCAGTTTTTCAGCGGCGCCTTCGGGGTAGCAATGTCGGCTGCAGCATTATCCTGGCAAGAGCAGCTCTCGCTTACTCATGCTTACAGCAACATCTATTGGGGACTGTCCACGATCGTTCTTCTCGCTATACTCTGCTCGTTCCTATACACGAAGAGCAGCGGTCGTGCCATGCATGTACGTTAATCATCAAGCGGAATCACATTTCGGATGATCTAAGAGGAAAACCTCCCTCTAATCCAATGAATTTGGTCCGTTTCAGCGAAATAAAGGGGAATCCACC
The DNA here is from genome assembly GCF_003112455.1 of Paenibacillus agaridevorans. GTDB lineage: Bacteria > Bacillota > Bacilli > Paenibacillales > Paenibacillaceae > Pristimantibacillus > Pristimantibacillus agaridevorans. The sequence continues at coordinate 103,619 of NZ_BDQX01000036.1, read as the reverse complement.
CACTAATTCATGCAATTTCGGCAATACCCGCAAATTCATCGATAATTAATGGGCACATTTCCCACTAAAGTTAAAGAAACAACGAATGGCATAAAATTAAATGGACTTTTTCCACTTATTTTTGTCTTCGTTGATCACTTTGCCTATTTTGTAGCTGGGACCACGGCAGCCTCATATCAATATCGTTATTATTTTGCATCTAAATTCAACGAAAAAAACCCAACGAGCCGCCGTTTTGCGGGTTGTTGGGCTTTTTTTATCGTATGAAGCGGTATTTACACGTGAACGCGATCTCCTTCTGTGGCCAGTCGAGCTTCCAGCTCGGCTTTTTGCGCCTCAAAGCCTGGTTTGCCAAGCAGCGCGAACATGTTCGTCTTGTAAGCTTCGACGCCCGGCTGGTCGAATGGATTAACGCCCAGCAAGTGGCCGCTGATGCCGCAAGCCTTCTCGAAGAAGTAGACCATCTCGCCGTATGTGTATTCGTTCAGCTCGTCCAGCTCTACGACGAGGTTCGGTACACCGCCGTCCACATGCGCAAGCCGGGTTCCGTCGGCTGCCTTCCGGTTGACCTCGTCCATGGTCATGCCGGCGAGGAAGTTGAGTCCGTCGAGGTTGCCGGAATCCGCTTCAATCGTCCATTCCACGCGCGGTTTCTTTACGGACAGCACCGTCTCGATCAGATCGCGGCGGCCCTCCTGCACGTATTGACCCATGGAGTGCAGATCGGTCGTGAAGTCGACGGATGCCGGATATAAGCCCTTGCCGTCCTTGCCTTCGCTCTCGCCGAACAGCTGCTTCCACCACTCCGCCACATAATGCAGCGACGGCTCGAAGTTTGCCAGCAGCTCGATGCTTTTGCCCTTGCGATACAAAGCGTTGCGCACGGCAGCATACTGGTAGGCTTCGTTCTCCGCCAGGTTTGGATTGCCGTATTTCTTCGCGGCAGCAGCGGCGCCTTCCATCATCTTGTCGATGTCGAGGCCGGCGACGGCGATCGGCAGCAGTCCTACGGCAGTCAGTACGGAATAACGTCCGCCGACATCGTCCGGAATGACGAACGTCTCGTATCCTTCTTCGTCGGCCAGCTTCTTAAGCGCTCCCTTGGAAGCGTCGGTCGTCGCGAATATGCGGCTCCGCGCCTCTTCCTTGCCGTATTTCTTCTCCAGATAATCGCGCAAAATCCGGAACGCGATTGCCGGCTCCGTTGTCGTGCCCGACTTGGAGATAACGTTGACGGAGACATCCTTGCCCTCTAGCAGCTCCAACAAGTGGGACATGTAAGTGGAGCTGATATTTTGGCCGGCAAAATAAACCTGCGTATTCCCCGCCATCTGATTGTGAAACGTATGGGACAGCGACTCGATTGCGGATCTGGCACCCAAGTAAGAGCCGCCGATGCCGATGACGACAAGCGCTTGGGAATTTCCGCGGATGCGCTCCGCGGCTGCCTTGATCCGGGCGAATTCTTGAAGGTCGTAGCTGTTCGGGAGATCCACCCAGCCAAGATAATCGGAGCCGGGGCCTTGACCCTTGTGCAGCATGTCATGGGCGGCGCCCACGAACGGCGCGAAATAATCGACCTCATGCTGGCCAATGAACGATAGCGCGCTGGAATAATCAAAACGTATAGCCATATTGTCTATTCCCTCCTAAACCAATCGTCTTCTCTATAAAGAAAGCCGTGTTTCTTACCACATAAGAAAATATAAGTTTTCGGTCTTCGAAAACGGCTTTTTTATTGGCGATAAAACCTACCTTTAAACGCGGTCGCTCATCGTCGAGAGGCCTCGATAGAGGTTTTCTCATGCGAGTACGGTGTTTTTCCAGTCAGCCGCAAACTTCGCGAGTCCTTGATCCGTAAGCGGGTGCTTGGAAATTTGCTCGATGACGGAGAACGGAATCGTTGCGATATGAGCTCCTGCCATCGCAACGCGTGTCACATGATCCGGATGACGAACGGATGCCGCGATGATTTGAGCATCCAGATTGTGAATGCGGAACAGCTCGGCAACTTTTACGATCAATTGCACGCCATCTTCGGAAATATCGTCGAGGCGTCCAAGGAACGGCGACACGTAGGTTGCGCCTGCGCGAGCTGCCAGCAAAGCCTGGTTAACGGTAAAGATCAGCGTAACGTTTGTTTTAACACCTTTGTCCGCCAGATAGCGGCATGCTTCGAGGCCGGCAAGCGTCATCGGGAGTTTGATCGTAATGTTAGGATCGTTGTCGTTGATTTTGATCAGCTCGTTCGCTTGCGCAATCATCTCTTCAGCCGTCTCGGCGTCCGGCGTTACTTCCGCGGATACGGATTCTACGCCCGGCACCTCGCGCAAAATTTCCGCGATGCGGTCCTCGAACTTCACGCCTTCTTTTGCCACAAGCGAAGGATTCGTCGTTACGCCGGACAAGACGCCGACTTTGTACGCTTTTTTGATTTGCTCCACATTAGCCGTATCGATAAAAAATTTCATTGTTGTTGCCTCCCCTAAATGGTTTTTTGGTTAGTTATGTCAATAGTAGCGTATACTATAACTTCGTGTTTAACAACTTCTACAAAAGCTCTTTGGCCACGCGCACGACATTATCTGTCGAGAACCCGAAGTATGCAAGCACCTCGCCGCCAGGGCCCGAAGCGCCAAACGTATCGATGGAGACGACCTTGCCTGCAGGTCCCGTAAATCGGTCCCAGCCAAGCGAAATGCCGGCTTCGATCGCTACACGCTTGGTCACCGAGCTTGGAAGCACGCTTTCTTTGTAGTCCTGCGGCGCGCGGTCGAACAACTCGCGGCTCGGCATCGCTACGACGCGGACGGAAACATTCTCTTGCTCGAGCGCAGCCTTAGCGCTTACGGCAAGGGATACTTCGGAGCCCGTGGCGATCAAAATGATGTCCGGCTGCCCGTTGGTTTGAGACAGCACATAGCCGCCTTTCGCTACGTTTTCGATGTTGCCTTTCGTCTCTTCGAAAATAGGCAGGTTCTGACGGCTCAGAATAAGAGCCACAGGACCGTCATTCTGCTCTAGTGAGTATGCCCAAGCGCTGGCCGTTTCGTTCGCATCGGATGGACGAATGACCGTCAGACCCGGAATGGTGCGCAAAGCTGCCAGATGCTCGACGGGCTCGTGCGTCGGGCCGTCTTCGCCTACGGCGATGGAATCATGCGTAAATACGTACGTCACAGGCAGCTTCTGCAGCGCCGCCAGACGAATGGAAGGACGCAGGTAATCGCTGAAAACGAAAAACGTACTGACGAACGGTTTCACTCCGCCATGCAGCGCCATGCCGTTGCCGGCAGCGCCCATCGCATGCTCCCGAACGCCGAAGTAGACGTTGCGTCCCGCGTAAGAATCAACCGCGAATTTGCCTTCGCCTTTAATGTCCGTCATCGTCGAGTGGGACAGGTCGGCGCTTCCTCCGAAGATGGAAGGAACCAGCTTCACGTAGTGGTTGATCGCTTCGCCGCTTGCCACGCGAGTGGAGATAGATTTGGAGGTATCAAACGTCAGAATGTCGGAAGCATCGATCAGCGTATTGCCTTCGATGGCTTGCGCCAACTCTTGACACAGCTCCGGATATTGGCTGCCGTAAGTAGAGACAAGCTCGTTCCATGCCGCTTCCGCCGCTGCACCTTGCTCCTTCAATGCCGCGAAATGCGCCTTCACTTCTTCCGGCACATAGAAGTCTTCCTCATGCTCCCAGCCATATACCTTCTTGGTTGCTTTCGCTTCTTCCTTGCCGAGCGGGTTGCCGTGCGCCTTGTTTGTGCCGGCGACTTTGCTGCCGTACCCGATAACCGTGCGAACTTCGATCAACGATGGTTTTCCCGCACTCTTGGCCGATTCGACCGCGCCGGCGATGGCTTCGATATCATTGCCGTCTTCGACCCGGATGTAATGCCAGTGAGCGGATTCCGCGCGCTTCTGAATGCCTTCCCCGAAGGAAAGCGCCAACTCGCCGTCAAGCGAGATGTCATTCGAATCATACAACACGATTAGTTTGTCCAGCTTCATGTGCCCCGCCATCGACATCGCCTCGTAGGAGATCCCCTCCATCAGGCAGCCGTCGCCGACGAGCGCATACGTATAGTGGTCAACGACCGGGAAACCTTCTTTGTTGAACTTGGCTGCCAGATGCGCTTCCGCCATCGCCATGCCTACCGCCATTGCGACGCCTTGTCCCAGCGGCCCCGTCGTAGCGTCAACGCCGTCCGTATGGCCGAATTCGGGATGGCCCGGCGTCAAGCTATTCAGCTTGCGGAAGCCTTTAACGTCGTCGAGCGATACTTTATAACCGCTCAGATGCAGCAGGCTGTACAACAGCGCCGACCCGTGACCGGCCGACAGCACGAAGCGGTCGCGGTTGAACCACTTTGAGTGGCCCGGATTATGCTTAAGCTTCTGTGCCCATAGTGCGTAAGCCATCGGCGCCGCTCCCATCGGCAAGCCCGGGTGTCCGGAATTCGCCGCGTTGATCGCGTCGATGGACAGCGTACGGATCGTGTCGATAGCCAGTTGTTCAATCGTTTTTGTTATCGTCATATTTTGTTCGTACTTCCTTTCCTTGAGAGGTTGTTCTCTCGCTTTAAATAAATCTTGCCAATCGATTTCGTAATTCCACTATAATACGTTTCTTCGCCATACAAGTAATTGATATATTTCACAGTAGCCATACATTTGATCTATAGCTAAATGAAAGCTTCATATCCGGTTTCGTTTCTCGCCAAATAACCCCTGCCGCGAATGAACGCTTGCAGAGGTTATTCGAACAGAATCGGCTATACGCCGGAATACGCCATAAATCCCCCGTCTACCGGTATGGTCGTTCCGGTAACGAAGCCCGATGTCGTATCGTCGACGAGCCATAGCAGCACGCCAAGCAGATCCTCCGGCTTGCCGAAGCGGCGCATCGGAGTATGGGCAATGATCTTGCCGGAGCGAGGCGTCAAGGAGCCGTCCTCCTGCACGAGCAGCTTGCGATTTTGCTCTGTCAGGAAAAAACCGGGCGCGATCGCATTTACGCGAATGCCCGCTTCCGCCATATGGACGGCCAGCCATTGCGTAAAGTTGTCGACGGCCGCCTTGGCCGCGCTGTAGGCCGGCACCTTCGTCATCGGAGACGGCGCGCTCATGGAAGAAATATTGATAATAACCGGACTTGGACGGTCAAGCATCTGCTCCGCGAACACTTGGGACGGGATCAGCGTGCCCACGAAATTGAGATCGAGCACGTTCCGGAAGCCCGGAATACTAAGATCGAAGAAGCTTGTTACGCCTTCTGCCGTACGATCCTCCGGAGAATACGTCTCGTTTGTCGTATTCGCGCTGGGATGATTGCCGCCCGCGCCATTAACGAGAATGTCGCACGGTCCCAGCTTTTCCAGGACGACCCGTCCTGCTTCCCGCACGCTGTCGATATCCGTCACGTCGCAAGCGATGCCGATTGCGATTCCGCCGTTAGCGGCAATCTCGCTTACGACAGCTTCGTTTTTCTCCGCCGTCCGGCCAAGGATGGCAACCTTAGCTCCTTGCCTGGCAAGCTCGATCGCCATCGCCCGGCATAATACGCCCGCGCCTCCCGTGACAACGGCTACTTTGCCATTTAACGATTCGTGAATGGGCTGCAATTTATCCGGCATGACCTCTGTCTCCCCCAGTGCTCTTTGCATATTGGTAGCCGTCCCATAACCCTAATAGATGCATGATTCCCAATGCTCTGTCATACAAGCCGTAGCCCGGCCTGCATGATTCGTCCCAGATTTGACGCCCATGATCGGGACGGACGTATCCCGTGTATCCGATATCATGATACGCCTTGACGATGCCCGCGATATCGACGGATCCGTCCGAGGTCCGATGCGAGCTCTCGACGAAGTCGCCATTGCCGAAACGGCGAACGTTGCGAATATGCGCGAACGGAATTCGATCTCCGAATTCATGAATCATGGAGATGATATCGTTGTCCGGATTGGCGCCAAGCGATCCGCTGCACAGCGTAATGCCGTTTGAGGGATGAACGTACAGCTTCAGCAGTTTGCGCAAATTGGTCTGCGAGGTCATCAGCCGCGGCAACCTGAAGACGGGCCATGGCGGATCATCGGGATGAATGGCCATCCGGATGCCATTTTCCGCCGCAACAGGAACAACCGCCTCCAGGAAGTAAGCCAGATTCCCCCATAGCTGTTCTTCCGAGACGCCTTGATAAGACTGAATCAATCTCTCCATATGGAGCAGACGCTCCGGCTCCCAGCCCGGCATGGTAAACGCCGGATTGGCATTGATCGTGGCCGTCAGCTGCCGCGGATCAACTCCTTCAATTACGGACTTCTCGTAAAACATCGCCGTCGAGCCGTCCTCCATTCGCCAGTGCAGATCCGTCCTCAGCCAGTCGAAGACCGGCATGAAGTTATAGCAGATCACTTTTACGCCAACCTGTCCCAGCTTGCGAATGGTGTTGATATACCGTTCGATGTAGATATCGCGCGAAGGCAGTCCCCGCTTGATATCCTCATGAACGTTTACGCTCTCGACCACGTCGATGTGCAGGCCTTCCTTCTCCGCGAGCGACTTCATCTCCAGGATGCGATCCATCGGCCATTCTTCCCCCGCCGCCAGATCATGAAGCGACCAGACGACGCCGTCCGTGCCCGGTATTTGTTTAATGTAACGAAGTGGAACCGTATCATTGCCCTCTCCGAACCAGCGAAAAGTCATACGCATAATGAATCCCTCTGCTTCCTGTCAATCTGCAATTGAATCGCTTGAACCATTCCGATATAATGCAAGTAACCTTCATTCATATGATGAATACAAGTCACGGGAGCCATCGTCCATGTCTATATCCAACAACCACGAGTTGTATAAAGTATTCTATTGGGCAGCGAAAACCGGCAGCCTGTCGAAGGCCGCAGCCGCATTATATTTGACCCAGCCCAGCGTCAGCCATGCGGTTAAGCAGTTGGAGGATCGGTTCGGCATGGCTTTGTTCTACCGGACCTCCAAGGGAGTAACGCTAACCCAGGAAGGCTCCATCCTTTATTCGTACATCGAGCAGTCCCAAATTCTGATCACCTTGGCCGAAGAGAAAATGGCCGCGCTCAAAAATCTCGACAGCGGCGAGCTCCGCGTAGGCGGCAGCGATTCGTTGTTCAAACATTATTTGCTGCCGTATCTCGAGGACTTCCATCGCCGCTATCCCGGGATCAAGCTCCATCTCAACCATGGCACGACGCCCGAGGTTATCACGTTCCTGAAGGAAGGCCGCATCGATCTTGGCGTCGTGCGCATGCCGATCGGCGACTCTCAGCTGGAGGTGCGCGAGAGCATCAGGCTTCAGGATTGCTTCGTAGCAGGCGCCGGTTATTCGGAGCTGAAGGATCAAGTGATGTCGCTGGAGCAGCTGCTTCAGCATCCCATCATTCTGTTTTCGCGCAACAGCCGGGCCCGGATGACGATTAACGAGTTATTCCAGCATTATGGCTATACCATTAAACCCGAAATCGAGGTCGGCAGCGTTGACCTGCTTATCGAGTTCGCTCGCAAGGGGCTTGGCATCTCTTATGTCACCAAGGAATTTGTCGCCAATGAGCTGCAGGAAGGATCCCTCTTCGAGATCAAGCTCGACGTGCAGCTCCCGCCGACCCATGTCGGTATAATGACCATGCGCAATATGCCGTTGTCCCGCTCCGCTCAACAGTTCATCGATATGGTTCATTGACGTTGCATGACGATGTAAAATATCCATCATCAACGAATGGGAGAGTGGATAGCGGTGTTTTCCTTATCGGCAACTGACATTAACGACGGTTCTCTTTATTTCGCTTACCAACGTTTTCACTCGGATAACTGATTTAAGGAAACGTTCCAATCGCACCAAAGAACCGAAATTTTGTTGATCCATCAAGGACAGGGGACCATGATCGTCAACAATATCAGCTACGAAATAAAGCCGGGAATGCTGTGCGTCTTCCAACCGTATCAGCTCCATCATCTACAGCTGAACTGTTCGGAGGAGCATCCCTTAGAGAGATCCTTGGCGATTTTCGAGCCTTCGATGTTTGAGCTTTATTTTGAAAAGTGGCCGCTGCTGCATGCCTTCTATCAATACATCTCCTTCGGCGCGCTCCAGTCGCCCTGCATCTACGGCATACAGGAGAACGGAGAGCTCGCTGCGGCGTATCGAAGTTTTAAGGAGAAGCTGCCGCTGCCCGAGACGGAACAGTTTGAAGAAATTTCTTTATTCCTCCTCCTGCTGTTCCGCGCGATGAAGCCCGATTGGCAACGGCAACAGCGGCAACAGCTTCAGCATAGTCCAGCCTCGCGGTCCTGCAGAAACGAACAGACGGAGCGCATGCTGAACTGGATCGAACGTCATTATACGATGCACTTCCGTCTCGAGGAGATGGCGGGCGAGCTGCATTTATCGCCCTATCATCTATCCCATTCCTTTAAGGAATCGCTTGGCATCAGCATGACCGAATACATCGCGACTCGTCGCATGCATCAAGCCGTTATGCTGCTGACCACGACGGATAAGCCGGTCGCGCCGGCGAGACCGCTTTCAAGTACCGTTTTCAGCTTCATCATCGGATTTCTAAATCGATTCTGGGCGATGACGGATACCAGCTTGCCGTTCCGGCTAGCTGCTTCATTGATCTCGTCGCATTCCTTCAAGGAGGAGGCCATCGGCTTTTCGATGATGACATGGCTGCCCGCATTCAGAAAGTCAACCGCGATATCGGCATGCGTGTAAGGAGGCGTGCAGACAGACACAATATCAATGCCGCCCTCCAGCAGTTCTTTATAGTCCTGTACGGCGCGCGCCTCGATACCGAATTGTTCGATCCGGGCAAGCGCCTTTTCGGGATAAACATCGCTGACCGCGACGATTTGGCAACGATCCCGGAATTGCAGATAACCTTCGATATGAGCCGTCGATATCGCACCTGCACCGATAATGGCAACCTTTAACATGCGTATCCCTCCGTATTGATCTCGTATTTCATCTCGCAAACCGCTTTCCCTATCATCTTATCCGAATAAATTGCTGTAATGTCGTTCTCTCTTGTGAGAAAAATAACGTTCTATTGCGGTACGGTACGAGAAAAAAGGAACGGAAGAACGTTGAGCTGTTCTCCCATTCCTTATTCGTTCGTACGGTTTATCATCCTTTGAGCGCAGAATTGGTTAAACCTTGCGGGTTAATATGGGCAAGCAGCATTTGGAAGTGAACGGCGTCCCGCTGCCGCTCCTCCGCCTTTAGCCGGATTTATCTATGGTGCTATCATTATGTCTCGCAATAAAGTTCCAAATTCCGAAGGCTGCAGTTCAAACCCATCTCATGATCCTCTTGGCCAATGCCTTCAGGAACATCGCTGCATTCGACGGAAACTATAGTGCCTCCGTCACTAGGCTGAATTTTCCAGGTCATCGTCATCTCGCCCGCAAATCGCTGATCGTCGGATTCGAATGTGATAGCCTGCACGACAAGCTCATAGGGCGTCAACACCCGAAAGTATCCCTTCGCGATATCGGCTTCTTCGGTCGTCTTGCCTGCATGGGCGTAACCCTGGTCGTTATACGTTAACTTCATACGGAAAGCTCCCCCGGGTTGGGGGACGAACTCCAGCAATTGCCCCGTCATATCCTGTGGCGGCAGCCACGACTCGTAAGCCTCTGGATTAATGAATGCCTCGTATACCTCACGCTGCGTCGCAGAGATCCTAATAGAGGCTTTGTCGATACGTTGCCCATGACTCATCGTATAATGAACCTCCTTTTTTATAGGAATTTTCGTTTACCTCTTTGAGTCCATTTTACCGTCGACTCAACCAATCGGCAACCTGCGCTGACAAGATCTCCCGATGCATCTCGAGCTGCTTCCACCGATGGCCATTCGCGCCGGAAGGATGAGGGAAGTCGAACAGGCATCGTTCCGCCCGCAGCTGCCCCTCCTGAACAAAAAAACGAAGCACGTCCGCCACCGCTTTCCCAAGCGGAATAACTAAAGCATTGCCAGCTAACTCCAACTCTTCCAGCAGGATCGACCGGGCATAGGAGGACAACATAGACGACTGCATAATAGAAGGAACGTGTCCTGTATAATTGCGCCCTTCGACGAATGCAGGATAACGGACAGCCGAGGTCGTATGGATGAGCTCGCGACGAACGCCAAACAATTCTCCGCTTCCCGCTATGCCAAGAAGGGCCGGGATGCCAATTAAGTCCAACATGGCGATCAGATTCGTTCTCATCGTACCGGCAAAGCTTGCGGCGAGTTTTGCCCGTCGGTGGATGTCTTGCAACGGAACCTTGCTGTGCAATGCGTCTCGCGCTGTTCGAATAGCTATTTCCATTTGGGTAAAACCTGGCGTAATACCTACGAGCATCAGCTTTGCATCAACATTTATGTAATCGTAGGGCACATAATACATTTTTATCCTTTGCTCTTCATCCATCAGGAGCTCAGGTACAATCAACTGCTCCCGAGTCAGTCTCTCGCCGGACAAAGAATGAATGTAGGCTGAAAAATTTTCCAATTTCGGATAAATGTTAATCGCGATTTCCTCCTTTTCCCTATTTTAATGCTCCCCAACTACCCAAACCCATACTTGAACTAATGTTTTTCCCTTTAGAGGTTGTTCAAAAAGTAGACTAATACTTCGTTTTCCGGCTTGATCTGGAGTCTTTAAGAATAGCATGCCGTTCCACGAGCTTCGATACACCTCTAAGAGAGTATCGGTATCCAAATTCCCTTTCAATACAGGTCGCAATAGCCTGCAACGTCCACTTCCGACCACTGGAATACCCGCCGCGCTTCGGAGATCTGTTGTTAATAATTTGCACCAGCGTTTCCAGCTGACCTTCCGTTAATCTAGGCGGCGCGCCAGTCGAAAAATCCATCTTCAAGGCATCAAGCCCACCTTCCTCAAAGGCTTTGATATGCGATTTTATCGTTTTGACGTGACGGTTCTGGATATCGGAAATGTGTTCCGGCGAATATCCTTTCAGGTGCAAATACAGCGCCTGGTACCGTTCATACATTCGTCGATCCTTGACTCGCTTCATGGCGTGTTCGACCGACTCCAAGCTTCCCGTTTCACCTGTTGCCCTATCTCTCTCATTCGACAAAAACATACAGATTCCCCTAAGCTATTTTGGAAAAACAATAGTTCAAATAAAACATAATATGTATTTTAAATCGACAAATTCTTATTAAAAATATTAAATTTTTATCATTAGGAAATAAATTGATTTTAAATATTGTTTCAAATTTATTTTCAATAAATTCGTTGGAATCTAAAGAAAATTTCATCAATTCAATCTTACGAATATTTTTTTCACTTATTATCTCACATATTAACAGCTTTTTGTTTAGTACACTTTAATTATTATTAAATACTTTCCATTTTATTCTTATATTTCATTCGGGACTTTGGACTTAAATGAAGGTTGTAAAAACAGTATAAACATACTATACTACGTTCGAACAACGCTTCAACTAGTTAAATCGTCACAGGAAATGTTGTCGAATTACAGCGTTATCGAATTTTGCTCAAGTTGCCGCACCAAATAGACGATCCGGAGAAGCAGCTTGCGAAAAGAGGTGGGCGACGGTGAGAGTGATCGCATTATCGGAAAAAGGACACGGCGGCGGCTATCCGTTGTACGATGCCATGGAGGCGCTTCGGCGCAAGCACCCTGACACGTACTATCATTGCATTCGAACCTCATTGTTAGCTGAGAAGTTCGCGGCAGGACTTGAATTGGACAAACGGGAATCGAGAGAGTTAGTTCAAAGCTGTCTCATGCATGACATTGGCAAGCTGTTGATCGACAACTCGATTCTTGATCATGAGAGGAAGTATTTCGGATCACGTCCGGGCGCGCTGGAGAGGCATCCGGCTATCGGAGTCCGATTACTGGAACCGGTCATGAATTCCCGAATTCTTGCCGCGGTTCGTCATCAGAATGAGCGCTGGGATGGCGGTGGCACACCAGACGGGCTTACAGGGGAACATATTCCGCAATATGCAAGAATCTGTGCGATTCTCGATATTTTTGATGGTTGGGTAATGCCTGGAGGCCATTATTCCCATAGAACCATAGCAGGAGGCGTAAAAGAATTGAGACGATTGGCGGGCAACCGACTGGATCCTGGACTCGTGGAGTTGTTCATAAAAATGGTTTGCAAGCCTGGCGCACTGTACATGTATGGTTGGCCAAACGCCATGGCCCCCAATGACAGTTAGCAAGGAGCGCCCTATCGCCATGCCGCGCTTTACACCAGCCCAGGAGGAAAAATACCATGGAACTCAATTTATCCGAACAATTTGTTGAATTCAACATCGGTACGGACAAATATGCCGTCATTATTTCTGAAGTACACGAAATTATTCAAATGCTCGAAATTACGGGGATGCCGGACACGCCCATGTATGTAAAAGGCGTCGTAAATCTGAGAGGAAAAATCGTCCCCGTCTTCAGTCTTAGACTGCTGCTCGGCATGTCGGAGGAGACTGTATCCAAATCCACTCGCATTATTGTCGTTCGCAATCGGGATACTACGGCCGGTATTATTGTCGATAAAGTGAACAAGGTGCTCCGCTTCAAGGATATTCAGCTTCCGCCTGATCAATTCGGCGGTATCTCCTCCTCGCTGCTTGCCGGAATAGGCATTACGGATGGCGATTTGACTGGTATTCTTAAGCTGAAAGAAGTGCTTATGCAATAACGAATAGCCGCGCCCTGCGGAACATCTTACATACGCGACAAGGAGAGTTACCTAACATGAAATGGTTCTATAATCTCAAAACGATGGTTAAGCTGATTGCCGCGTTCCTTCTTATTTCAATCATGATGACTTTCATAGGTTTGTACGGCTTAAGCAATTTGGGCAAAACCAATAGCAGCTTAAACGATATGTACACGAACCAGCTTAGGGCAGTTGCCGAAATACAGAATGCTAAAATCGCTCTTGGCGAGATGCGCACGTTCGTCCGCAAATTATATATGTCTCAAACCTCCACAATGATTAACGAAACGAAAACGACCTTGGAAACCGACATGAAAGTGGTGGAAACCGCAGTTCAAGCCTTCAGCCAAACGAAGCTGTCAACGGAATCCGAAACGGCGCTCAGCCAATTTCAGACCCAATGGCCTAAATACAAAGATGCGGTGAGCCGTGCCATTGCCTTTAGGGACAGCAATAATCTTGAAGATTTGCTGGCGTTTATCGACGGAGAATATGTCCTCCTCGTTGGCGAGCTTCAGAAGCCTCTTAACGAATTAATTGATATCAACATGAATGAAGCCGATGTTGCCAGAGACGAAGGCGCAGCATTGTATGAATCGTCTCGGAACATTACGATTGCCGTATTAGTCGCAGCCGTACTCGCAAGCATTGCATTCGGATATTTCATCTCTCGCATTATTTCAGGCCCATTAAATCGAGTTGTCGCCTTGCTTTCGAAAGTAGCGGATGGCGATCTGCGCGAGAAGGTCGAGATCGGTACGCGCGATGAAATCGGCAAGCTCGGGGACGGCATCAATGCCATGATCGACAAGCTTAGAGTTGTTGTTGGCCGGATCTCCGAGCATTCGCAAAACGTGGCCGCATCCGCCGAGCAGCTGTCCGCCAGCAGCGAGGAGCTTGCCGGAGGCAATGCCAATCAGGCCGAAGCGGCTCAAACGATCAGCGAGCTGTTCAAGGAGCTCTCGTCCGCCATTCATTCCGTCGCGGAAAACACGGAAATCGCGTCCGAGCTGTCGGACAAAACGATGGAGATGGCGGGTCAAGGCAACGAGGTCGTTCAATCTTCCATGGAAAGCATGCATTCCCTGCAGAGCTCTATGTCGCGACTCGAAGAGGATTCCTCCAGAATCGGCGATATTATCGAAGTCATCGAAGATATTGCCGATCAGACGAACCTGCTGGCTTTAAATGCCGCGATCGAGGCCGCCCGTGCCGGCGAACAAGGCAGAGGATTCGCCGTCGTCGCCGACGAGGTTCGCCGATTGGCTGAACGAAGCAGCGAAGCGACGAAACAAATTACGGGCATTATTAAAGGCATGCAAGAAAATACGAGACAAAGCTCGACGGCCGTCCATCAAAGCGTCGCCATGTCCAACAAGACGTCGGAATCGTTCCAGCACATTGTGTCCTTCGTCAACAACGCGGGCATGAAAGTGTCGGAAATCGCGGCGGCCAGCGAGGAGCAGGCAGCCCAGACGACGACGGTACTAACCGCGGTAGAGAGCATCTCCGCCACGACGCAGGAAGCCGCGGCCGCGAGCGAAGAATCCGCCGCCACTGCGCAGTCCCTGGCCGTGCTCGCCCAAGAGCTGCAACAGGCGATCGCGGTGTTCCGGGTCAGATAAAGCCAGTCTTGTAATAACGCAAATGGTTGCCGCAAGAACAAGAGCCGTTCCCGGTACATGCCGGGGACGGCTCTTTCTTGTTATTCGCCGATTGCTTAGATACAAGCGTAGACGATATTTCTCAGGCGTGTATGCACGTATGGCTCTTGGTTGTTCAGCATATGCTGGCCATACATGACCGTAAGCTCGTTTGCAGGGTCGATAATGGCCATGCAGCCCGCTGCGCCTGCCCATCCGAACTCACCGATGGGGCTTAACGAACCGCTCTCTTCCTTGGAAATATGGGTTCTGACGCCAAGTCCATAGCCGTAGCCCTTCATATGCTCCCAATTATAATCTGGACGCGTAGCCGAAGTGAGATGATCCGCAAGCATCAGCTCTACAGTCGCAGGAGCTAAAATTCGTACGCCAGCCGGGCTCGTTCCCCGGTTCGTTAGCGCGTTAAGGAACAATGCATAATCGCTTACGGTCGATAAGAGACCGGCGCCGCCGCTTTCGTATTCCGTACCAATCCGGAAGCCGTTATTGTCATGTCTTATTGCCTTGCCCAGAGCATCATCGTAAAAATATTGCGGAGCCATTTTTCCGCGCTGCTCTGCCGACAAGTCGAAGCCGGTATCTCTCATTCCCAGAGGACCCGTAATTTCCTCCTGGATGTAGACGCCGAAGCGACGTCCGTCTACGACTTCCACCAGCGCTGCCAGCACATCATGACAGAGGCTGTAATTCCAATGCGTGCCGGGTTCAAACTGGAGCGGTTCCTTCGCAAGCGCTTCTGCGAACGCTCTGGTAGGCACCTTGCCTGCCGTAGTCTCGATCACCTCGCGAATAGACGGCACGGACAGATCGTACGAGAAGCCGGCCGTCATCGTAAACAGATCCCGCACCGTAATAGGACGTTCCGCCTTAGCCAGCGTCTTTTCCCCGTCTTCTCCCCGCTTCACGCTCATCTCCGCATATTCCGGCAAGTAAAGGGAGATTGGGTCATTAAGCAACATCGCTCCCCGCTCGACAAGCTGCAATGCCGCGACGCAGGTCATGATCTTCGTCATGGAATAAATATTGATAATCCGGTCTTCGTCAATCGGCGTTCCCGCCTCAAGATCCAGCATTCCGCTCCGGTAGCGGAATACGGTCTCGTTGCGATGCATGACCAGCACCTCCGCCCACGGAATGCGCCAAGCGGTAATACGGTCGAGGAATAAGGCTAATGGTTTGAAATCCATGGTTCGCCATCCTTTAACTATAAAATAGTCGTTAATCTATCAACCTATTCATTATAATCGATAACGACCATCTGGTGGCAATCCAATTCGGGTACCGTATACGAAACGACGCCATTCTCGAAATGATATGGAAGCGGAGTGAGCTGAGGCGCCAGATATACGCCCTTAACGTCAGCGTCAGTCCTAACGGACACCTCAACGTTGTGAAGCGGGATGATGTCCTCAATAACCTCGATGCTTTTACCGCGACGGATCGGCGTTGCGTACAAAAGATGGTTAACGAGACGTTTCTCGGCCTTCTGTTCCTGCAGCGTAACGACGCCTTGAGCCGGGAGAGTGGTATCGAGCGTGATATCGGGAAGAAGCTGCTTCAGCGCGTGCACGACCGTTTCCTTCAGGATCAGGCTGCCCTTTTCGGCATATTCGTCGAACACGTTCCAGGCTATATAAATGCCATTCTCGTTCTTAACGATGCCTGGCCCCCCGTAGGTCTCGCTGTTAGGCGTATGCTGATGGGAGCAGAATGTGTAAACATCCCGATTGAAGTAAGGATCCTCGCGACGTCCTAGCTCCGTTCCACCCTGCAGCTCGATCTTCTGCCCCTGCGAGTAGAAAATAAACGCCGCTTCCTCCAGGCTTCCCGGCTTAAACAACGGACGGCAATAATCCGGTCGATACGGATTGCGTCCAACCAGTCTCGCGCCAAAGTCGATGACGAAGCTCTCTGCCTCGGCGTCCAGTCCGGACCAGCCCGTCGCAAGCAGCTTGCCGCCTTGTTCCAGATAAGCCTCCAG
This sequence comes from Paenibacillus agaridevorans, assembly GCF_003112455.1. Classification (GTDB taxonomy): domain Bacteria; phylum Bacillota; class Bacilli; order Paenibacillales; family Paenibacillaceae; genus Pristimantibacillus; species Pristimantibacillus agaridevorans. Next base: position 87,223 of record NZ_BDQX01000036.1, on the reverse strand, counting down.
CTTCTCTAGCAGGGAGTCTTCCACTGCTACGTAATCCGGCAGAATCAAGACCCGGTACGCCGAGAAATTCTGCTCCGAATCGATGACGTCGAACAAGAAATTGCCCTCCAGCAGCATCCGGATCGCGCCGACATCGGATTCCGACTTTACGCCTTCCTCTTTAACCTTTGGATGCACGCCTGTCGCCTCCAGAGACAGAATCGCGACATCCGCAACATTCGTCGTCCCCGTACACCACGCTTCCTTGCTCTCAACCTCCCGATATGCAGCCCCGATCAAGGCATAGGTCGCTTTGTCCATTTGGCCGTTCGGAGGCAACTGATCGCCAATGGAGCATTTGGCCCCGTTCGCAATACTGAGCGCCGCTTCGTAACGGAGCGCATTGGGATGCTTATAGCCGCCGAATTCTCCCCATGTCGTATGGAACTTGCCCGTCATGCCGAGAAACTCCATGCCAAGGGTCTGAGCATATCGTGCCGACAACGGGAAGTGGTCGTAGCCCCAGCCGCCAGTAGGCAGCGATTCCAGCTCCAGATGCGTATTCATCCATGCCAGGTCGCGGCGCCCGCGCTTGATATGGCCGCCGTTATGAAAGATCGGAAGTCCCGGCTTTACGGATTCCACGGTCTCTTTGACCTTGGCCGTATAATTCGCATAGGTTCTCTCCCATAACGGCCGCATGTCTTCGGCGTTCCGAGGATCGATCCCTTCCCGTCTAGCCGTTGCCACGCAGCTGTGGCAATAACAGGATTTGACGCCGACGATGTCGAGGAACAGCCCGTCCGCATCGTAGCGGGACAACGTCTCCGCGATCTGCGACAGCAAAATGTCCAGGTACGGCGTGTTAAAGCAGATAACATGATAGCCCGGATCCATAAAACCTTTGACCCAGTTTGTCGCATCTTCCTTGTCGCGGATCAGCCATTCGGGATGCTGTATTGCCAGTTTCTCGTCGAGCCCCGCCGACAAATAAACGGGCGTCTTGACGCCGATTTCATGCGCGGCTTCGATTTGAGCGCCGAGCAGATCAAAGCTTAGTCCGGGATGAATCTCGTTGGCTTCGGACGGATGGTAAGCCCAGCCGTGATGACATTTGGAAAATACCGTAATGGAATCCACGCTGCCTAATTGAAGCATCTCCTGAAATTGCCCTTTGTCGAATCGCTCTCCGATCGGTGTGATGGCCTCGGATGTATGGAAATCTAGATGGACCTGACGAAATCGCATGATTCACTCTTCCTTTCCTGTTCATATGCCTTAAGTATAGGAAGCGCGGAGCGGATTGGACAGATTCGGAAACGACTTGTAATAGCACGATTTCTACCTTTCGATGCCGAAGCATGCTACAATGAATGGCAACCAGCACTTCTTGCAAAGGAGATGGCCCGCCATGATTTGTCTCGAGCTTACGATCCCCCCGTTGCCTCAGCTGGTCACGATCGGACATGCTGTCTGGCCGCCCGGGATCAAGCATCTCTCCCGCGTTTTCGACGTATATGACATGCTCTTTGTTAACAATGGCGTCCTATATATGACCGAAGACAATAAGTCTTATGAAATTACCGAAGGCAATATGTTAGTGCTGGAGCCAGGCAAACATCATATCGGCCATCAAGCAAGCTCCGAAGCAACGGAGATCTACTGGGTTCATTTCGTCCACGATGCGCCTGTCCGTACGCTTGACAGCGCCAGTATTCCTTGGTCATTCCCTTATGCCAAAGGCACGGATCTCGACCTGGCTCCTCACAGACAGACGATGTACCTTCCCAAGTTCGCCGACTTCAACGGCCCTGATCTCCTGCCCGTTTTGAACCGCATGTTGGAGCTGCATCATCGCGCGACGGCCTCCGGCTCGCTGTTGCTTCAAGCCGAACTGGCCTCCTTGTTGGTGAAGCTGCAAGAAGCCGCGCAAAGGCGTTATGCTCCCCGGTCGCGTAAGCTGTGCGATCTCGCCATTGCATATTTGCAGCGCCATGCAACGGATCCGTTTAGCGCCGACCATATGGAGAAAGCCTTGCATTACCGGTTCGACTACATTGCTAGATGCCTCAAATTGTACACGGGCAAGAGCCCGCTGCAATTCAAACACGGACTGCAAATATCGGAGGCGCGTTCGCTGCTGGCAAATGCCGACCTATCCGTTGCAGAGGTCGGCGAGAGAGTCGGCATCGATAACGTGAACTATTTTATCCGGCTGTTCCGCAAGGAAACCGGCATAACCCCGGGACAATATCGTTCCTCCAGGCAGGGACGGGCGTAGTATATGCGAAGGCCGCATGCGGTCGAGCAATGTTTCCTCCTATAAGCGAAACATGCTAATATAAGAGTGTTTAATCCTGTATCCTGTATTACAAAAGGGAGAGCTAATCCATGATCATCAAATTCATTCGTTTAAGGTAATGTAAGGCGCAGATCACTTAACCCGCATTTTGAACAGAAATGCCAGGGTTTATTTGATTGTGCCTTTTTTCATTCACCTACTACGAATGAAAGGGTGCTTTTTTGTGTTCCAAAAAAGTAAAAAGTGGATTAGTGCTGAAAAAATCGAAAAGAATCAAGAGCTATTTAGATGCCCATTGTGCAAGAAATCGATGCGAGGGGTCCACTTGCAAAGTTTGATTTGCAGCAATCGGCACTGCTTTGATATAGCAAAACATGGATATTTAAACCTACTGTCTCGAGGTAATCTTACTAAATATGATAAACAGGTATTCGATCACAGAAGATTAATCGGCAAAGGCGGTTTGTTTAATCCCTTACATGTCGCGGTAAGTCAAATTATAATGAATCATCACTCGAGTAATGATCTTATAAGCATACTGGACGCGGGATGCGGAGAAGGGTCTCACTTAAATAACATACGATTAGAAATAAGTCAGAATAAAAATATCGCTACATTGGCTGTAGGAATCGATATTTCAAAAGAGGGCATTCGTATGGCCGCATCCGAATATTCCGATGCGATCTGGTGTGTCGCGGACATTGCAAACTGTCCATTTGCAAATCGGCAATTCAAATTCATTTTAAATATTCTTTCCCCGGCAAATTATTCGGAATTCCAGAGATTGATTAGTGATCATGGTTTGGTCATTAAAGTCGTGCCTAATCGGGATTATCTGATGGAATTAAGAGAAATCTTTTACAGCGGTTCAGATAAACAGGTTTATTCGAATTTCCTTACCACCAGCCACTTTAACGAGCAGATCAAGTTAGTGGATGTTCAAAACATTCGGTATCAAGTAAACCTGGGTGAATCCTTAATCGAACCCTTGCTTGGCATGACGCCTTTATCCTGGGGTGCTTCTAACGAGCGTATAGAAAAAGTGCTGCAGATGAATCTGAAACAAGTCACGATGGACTTCAAGATTTTGATTGGTAAAAAATAACCGAACAGGAATGAAGCTGCCGACGATGATCGGCAGCTTTACTGCGTTAATTTCAGTGCAACTTTTTATTCTAATTAACGTCTATTCATATGTTAATATATGTTAATTAACTCTTTCAATTTAATCGACCAGGAGGAATGCAGGAATGTCACGAAAGCCAGTTGGAGCGGCGGCAGTTATCATGGATTCGGAAGGGCGAGTTCTTTTAGTAAAACATAACTACGGAAAATATAATTGGGAACTACCTGGCGGCTTATCTGAGCAAAATGAATCTGCCGAAAATACGGCAAAAAGAGAAGTGCTGGAAGAAACCGGTCTTGAAGTTTCGGTTGAGCGCTTGACTGGCGTTTATTATGAAGCTGTTCATGATATGCACCACTTTGTTTTCACATGTAAGCTGGACGGCAACCAACCGCCACAGCCGGATGAGAAAGAAGTAACTGATTGTAAATATTGGGCTATAGATCATTTGCCCAAGCCTATTAGTGACTTTACAATCGCACGTATTCAGGATGCGTTGAATATGGATGGTAACCGACTATTCCATTTGATTGGAACGAGACAATGGTTTGAATAATCGACTTAATGCATAGACCATTTAGCCAACGGAGATCGTTAGCAAAAAACAGCGACGGCCCAGGACTTTATCTCGTCCTTGGCTGTCGCTGTTCCAATTTCTAATTGTAGATAAAGCTCAGATCCTTCATGCGGGAGAGAAAGTCGGGTTTAGCGCGAAGCAAGCTTGGAGCAATCATCAAATGACGGAGATTCTTCAACTTCTCTATCTCTTGGGGGAGTTCGTCGATAGACGAATATTGAATCGCAAGCACCTCTAGCCGCTGCAGCTCGCCGATTTCCGGCGGGATGCGGTTCAAACTTATCTTATGGATGGGCTTGGGAGTCCAGCCTGGTGCGGGCCGGTCCGAACTGGCGCATACGATACGCAGCTCCCGCAAATTTTTAAGTTTGCCGATGGAAGAAGGAATACAAGCCAGATCGGCCGTCATAATCGATAAAATCTCCAGCTTGCTCAGCTCGAACAAAGCTTCGGGCAGCTCATAGAGATCCTGCTCGAAAATATCCAGTTCGACCAGTTCCGTGCAATAACGAATGTCATCGGGCAACGACTTCAATCCATGCCCGCTGATCGAGAGACGGGTCCCCTTTTGCTTGATGGCATCCTCCAGCAGACGATCCAAATTGTGATGGTTCTCGAGCTCCAGAAACAGGCCCGGATTTTGATCCATCAACATAGTCGCCTCTTCTTCGGATACCTCCAGACCATACATGTTCTCGTGTACGATGGAATACAAATAATCGCCGCCCCCTTCCATCAAGAAACACAAATCCTCGGGAAGGTTGGGAAACTTCCAATCGGACAAACCATTGGCCAGCTCCTTCAGCACCTTGCCGCTATTCTCGGAGCAACGATAGAAGCGGTAGATGCCAGCCGTATAAAAAGCGCTGCTTCTATAACTTTCGTGCGCCTCGATGACATCCTCCATATTGCCCGCAGGAATCGTATGCGTATGAATGAGGTATGGCTGCAGCTCCTCCAATGCAAGCATATATCCGGTTGTATCCCAAACGGGGTAAATTTCCAACGCTTGTTTAAGCACGAAACAATCCGAATTTCGGATCGCCAAATCGATTACCCGCTTGTAAGCTTCACCTGTCGGCGGCATGTAAAATCTCAATGAATCTTCTCCGATCTAACATGTCTAATGACATGTTTGGTTGTTTTCTTCCGCCTCGTCTCCATAGCTAGTAAAACGGGATACAAAAGGATCAACAAGATCGTAACTCCAAGGGATGCTTCGAATGCTTTGCGAAATACGGCCGTCGACCACCCGTCTTCAACGAATCCAAGCTGCCTTTCCAGGCAGCCTTCTTCCATTATCCCGGCAACATCCATTGTCCCGAGGCTTCGCCAGCCTCTATCTCACTCATATCCAGCTTCGCTCCGATGGATCGGAAGCTGCCGATGACGTCTTCGTAGCCGCGTTCCAGATGCTCGACTCCCGTAATGTAGGTGCTGCCTTCGGCCGTAAGACCCGCCAAAATCAGACTTGTGCCGGCGCGAACATCCGTAGCGTGAACCCAGCCGCCTTGCAACTGTACTCCTCCGCGTATGTACGCACTCTCCTTGCGGAGCTCAATCTCCGCGCCGAGTCTGCGAAGCTGCGGCACATGCGCGAAACGTTTCGGATAAACGCGGTCCGTTACGATGCTTTTGCCCCTCGCCTGAAGCAGCAGCGCGGTCATGGGCTGCTGCAGATCCGTCGCGAAGCCGGGATACATGCCGGTACGCACACGAGTCGCCCGAAGCGCTCCCGTACCGTACGCGGTGATTTCGTTGTCTCCGCATTCGATCTCCAAGCCAATCTCACCAAGCTTCGCCAGGCAAGCACCCAGATGCTCGGGAATGACGTCTTGCACCGTCACTTGTCCACCGCGAAGTCCAGCCGACATCAGAAACGCGCCAGCAAGCAGCCGATCCGGAATGATGGTATAGCTCCCTCCATTTAAATAAGGAACCCCTTCGATTCGAATATGCTCCGTGCCTGCTCCGTAGATTCTGGCGCCAAGCCTGTTAAGAAAAGCCGCCGTATCCACAACCTCCGGATCCTTCGCCGCATTATGCAGCCATGTCCGGCCACGGGCACGCACGGCGGCAAGCATCGCGTTTATAGTAGCACCCGAAGTAATCGTGTCAAAATAAATGGGGGCTCCCTTTAATTCCGCAGCTTCCACGACATAATGATCGTCCTGCAGATTTACCCGTGCTCCAAGCGCCCGGAACATCTTGATATGTTGGTCGATCGGCCGGGACACAAAGTCGTCGCCTCCTGGATAACCGATCGTCACTTTGCCGAATTTGGCCAGCAGCGCGCCTGCAAAATAATAGGAGGCGCGATAGCTGGAAGCTTTGCCGGGATCGATCTCTGCTTTATGGATCCAGCGCGGATCGATAACGATGCGGCCGTCTACCCGCTTGAGGTCCAGGCCAATGTCCCGGCCGATCGTTGCAATGACGCGCACATCATCGATTGGAGGAATGCCCTCCAGCGTTACAATATCGTCTGCCAAGCAAGCAGCCGCAAGAATGGCGAGGGCGCTGTTTTTCGCCCCCGGTATATGAACAGAGCCGTACAACGGCCCCGAATATTCCGTTTGGATAACTTTCATGGCGATATTCCGCCTTTCGTTAATACGATTTCACTTCGGATTCCAATACGTAGCCGCTGCCCCGCACGGAGCTGATCATAAACGTGTCTTTGCCGAATTTTTTCCGAAGCCGGTAGACAAGCGTGTTGAGCTCATCCAGAGACACGTCGGGTATGCCATCTCCCTCTACCGTTCGTTCCGGCCAAACCGTGGTCTTAATGACATCCAGCGGCACCAGCCGGTTCGCATTATCGTGAAGCAGTCGAATGAGGGAATATTCTTTCTCAGACATCGGAATTCTTTTACCGTCCACCACGCATTCACGTTTCTCCCAATGGATGGTTAAGGACAGATGTACGGCCTGCAGCCGTTTGGTTATGCTAAGCGGTTCAATATCCAGCGTCTGATCTGCAGACAAATAAGAAAAGTGAAGCACCGTCATCCCTTTGGCCAGCTTGATTATATCGAAGTTGTTGAGAACATACGGCTGATTGGGTTTGACCCGCTCCCCGTTAACTTCGGTTCCGTGAAGGCTGCCCAGATCATACAACACCGCCTGATTCCGCTCCCGGCGAATGGAGAAATGCTGGCGAGATACAAATGCGTTCGTAAACGCCACGTCCGGCGTCGCTTGATGGGATGCTCGTCCCACTATCGTCTCTTCCTCGTTCAAATTTACGCAGGTGCCTGAGGGAAATGGTTCGCCTCGTATGACGTAAAGGCATGCAAAGTTTTCCAAGTTGACCTCTCCGTTCGCGATGGCAAGCTGCCATATTTAATAATCTAGCCATTCTGCTATTGATCGTACCCCATTCGGGAGAGGAAGAAAAGCTCATCTCCCTGACGTCAGGGTCACAATTGGGGCATACCGTCTTTTAGCTGCTCCGCTATTCGTTGTTTCACCACATCTAAAGAATGCCGTGATTTAACGGCCGGCTCCTTCCAACCGAAACCATCGTTGTTGTATCTCGGAAACACATGCATGTGGTAATGTCCCAAATCGTTAAAGCTCCCGCCATTTTGCATAATGGATATTCCGTCAGGTTTATAAATCATTTTAAGGGCATTGGAGATGCGTACGGAAGCGTTCATAATGGCATGTCTGGCGCTTATATCCGTGTCCGCCAATTCTACAAAATGCCGCTTGGGCAGAATCAAGGTATGTCCTTCATTAAGCGGGTCTATATCCAGCAGGCAAGTCACATAATCGTTTTCGAATACGACATGCGCTTCCTCCAATCCGTTGGCAAGGCGGCAGCCTAAGCAAGATGGGACATCAGGCACAGAGCTCAATCTTTTCTCAGCAGCTTTAGGCTCTACAGATTCAGTTTCCTGATTTGGCGATGGATGCGCGATATGAAACTTCCCCTGTTTATACCACTGTATAATTCGTATGGCCCCGAATACCAGTACAAGACTGAAAACAAACCACATGAATACAAATATCCCCATTCTATTAATCTCATTGAGACCTTTGGCGTTCGTTATAATGTACGTAAAAAAACCTATATTATAGCAAACCAAAAAAACGTAAGGAATAATCCATGCAATAAAAAATCCTACTCTCAGCTTCAAAACCATCACCTCTTTTTTTCTCAAGATCGCATTGCTAGGTCAAAGGGACGCTATCGGACACCACAGCCCTTATTTTGCAGAAACTTCATACTTTCTAAATCTAACCGACATCAGCGACTCTATTTGAGCAAAAGCCACGCGCGCCGGCCTCCCTTTTTACTCAAATAAGGTCATTTCTGTCCGTTAGATTTCCAAACGAGCCAGTTTCGGCGAAATAGTGTTTGTGATGTCCTTTAGAACCATAAACTCGCATTCGAGCATCAATTAAAAACGTGCTCCCACCAGAACCCGTCGCGCATCTCAAATAATAGGCCAAACACGCCAAACGTTCGCGTCGTTATAATTTCTCCATTTTCAAATTTGTAGTTTCTTTCGGAGGAGGCATGTAAATAAGATCTCCGAAAATGGCCGGATTTCGATTGAATGACTTTTTCATCAGCATAACATACATGGCCGAACTCAAAGTCGGGTTTGCATACGATTCCATGTTTCTTTGCAATGAATCTATCGAATCTTCCCTCAGATGGTACCGTCGCGAACATTAGGCTTACGATAACGACGACTCCTATCGTCAACCACTCCAAACGGCTTCGTTTTCTTTTCAAAATTCGTCCCCCCTAAACATACGGGAATAACCGCATTAAGCCCCATTTCGACAAACGCTGCGCACATCCCTCTTTTTGGGATATTTATAATCCTCCATCCAACTCGTACAACATGCCAAACCTATCAATCCATTGGAAGATGAAGTAGAATAAAAGGAAATTGGGACACGGAATGGTGAGCGCGCGATGGGCATACAAAAGAAAATACTCATTATTGACGACGAATATGATATCGCTCGCGTACTGCGGGATTATTTGACCAAAAACGGATATGAAGCCGCTGCCGCATCCTCTGGGAAAGACGCCTTGCGCATGATGGAACTGCTGCAACCCGACTTTGTTATACTGGATCTCACGCTGCCCGATATGGACGGCATCCAGCTTTGCGGAGCCATTCGCGAGAGCAGCGACGTTCCCATCCTGATTCTAAGCGCCCGAGGCAGCGATACGGACAAAGTGGTCGGACTGGGCTTCGGCGCGGACGACTATATGACAAAACCTTTCTCTTTGACGGAGCTGCTCGCCCGAATCAACGCCCACTTCCGTCGATACGACGGCATGAATGCGGCCAGGAAACAGATTCCGGAGAACGAGGGCACGCTTATCCTGGGACATCTCGTCATCGACAAGAAGGGCTACAAGGTTATGGCTAACGGCTTGGAGGTCTCCCTCTCCGCCAAGGAGTTCGAGCTTCTCCACTATCTGGCCAGCAACAAGAACCAGGTGTTCTCCAAAGCCCAGCTCCTCGATGCGGTATGGGGCTACGCCGCTTATGGCGACGAGAATACCGTCACGGTCTACATACGCAGATTGCGGGAGAAGCTCGAAGTCGATCCTTCCAAGCCCGCCTGCCTCCGAACGGTATGGGGCGTGGGTTATAAATTCAGCTTGGACTAAACAGAGAAGCGGAGTTGGCGGATCCATATGAACGTTTGGCTAAAAAGCTGGATCGGCGCCTTTATGGCGTTTTTTTTCCTGATGACGGCAATAGGCGGCTGCTGGTTCCTTTACGTGACGAACCAAGAACGGAATCATGAGTCGGATTACGTCATTAACGAAGTCCGCCTGGCGGTAAATCCACTCCTGCTCTTTATGGAGCAGCATTACGAAAACATCCGAGACCAGCATGTGCAAGCAACGCTTCGCGCATTGACAGGGGAGCATGAAGTGGCGCTTACCTACGCCGGGCTGAGCGGGGAAATCTTGTTCTCGACCTCTCCTTACAAGCAAGGGGATCGCCTCAATCTGCGGTCCTCTCTTCACTATGACTTGCACGAAGCAACGCAGAACGACGGAAGTTATCGTATTACATTTCCCGTTCTGGATGCTGATACAAACTCGCATGTAGCTAACGCGATTTTCCATATCGCCAAGGAGAGGCTCGGGAGCGACTCCTCTTCTGCCTTTCCGCTAACAATGTTGATCGTGTCGTTCCTTCTTTTCCTGGGATCAGTCGCGCTGCTGTTGGTTATGCGAATAAGCTTTCATTCCCGTATTCGCTCCCCTGTCCGGACGTTACAAGGTCGTGCCGAAGCCATTCTTAGAGGCAACTATGAACCTCCGTCCCACATCGGGACACAGTTTGCTCGCATGGATGAGCTCGGCGGCCTTTATGCCATGATGGATCAGATTACCCTGGAGCTTAAGGAGCAGCGCAAGCAGCGGGCCAGACAGGAGAAGGCGCAGAAGGAGCTTATCACCAACATTTCGCATGAGATTCGAACGCCGATTACAACCGTCAAAGCCTATATGGAAGCCATACTCGAAGGCGTGTGCTCCGACCGCGAGACGATGCTGGAGTATGTCGGCATTATGCGCAATCATACGGACAAGATGTCCAGACAGGTGGAAGATCTGTTCCTCCACGCCATGGAAGAGCTCGGTCAAATATCGGTGGAGCCAAAGGAGCGTTATAGCATGGAAGTGTTCCCTCCGATTTTGTCCACTTTAGGTCATTATGCACGAACGCAAGGCATTGCTTATCGCGAATCGTTGAACATGCCGAACGTCCTGCTCCCTGTCGATGCCGCGCGAATCGAGCAGGTGCTGACGAATCTCGTAACGAACGCGCTTAAGCATACGTCGCCAGGCGATACGATCCATATATCCGCTGATCTGGAAGAGAATCATCTTGTATTTACGGTTGCGGATACGGGCAGAGGCATTCGGCCGCAGGATATGCCGTTCCTGTTCGAGCGCTATTATCGCGGACAATCCGGCGTGCCTGGCCAAGCTATTGCGACCGAGGGCAACGGCTTAGGTTTATCCATCTGCAAAAACATCGTCGAAGCCCATGGTGGCGTCATTTCCTTCAAGAGCCGGGAGGGCCAGGGAACGGAGTTTTATTTTACTCTGCCCCTCTGTTGAAGCTTCGTTATGCAAAGCGGACTTTTCCCTGTAAGGATTTATTTATAATTTGATAAGCGGATTGCAAGATCGAGCCCCTATACTGTTGCTTACCTAATAGATACAGGGAGTGATCATGTTGGAGAGACAAGTAATTATAGCCGCAAGAAACCTCTGCAAAACCTACAGCGCCGGCAACGAACAATATCATGCCGTTCGAAACGTGGACCTGGACATCCACGAAGGCGAATTTACCGTCATCATGGGCAACTCGGGCTCCGGCAAGTCCAGCTTGCTCTATCTGCTTAGCGGACTGGATAACGTAACGGCCGGCGAGGTTTACTTTCGCGATCGGCGCATCGATCAATTTGGCGAGCGAGAACTTTCGGACTTCCGCGCAAAAAATATCGGTTACATCTATCAGAGCATTAATCTGGTCCCCGATCTGACGATATGGGACAATGTTACGCTGCCAGGCTACATCGCGGGACAAAAGAAGGAAGCCATAGCCACCCGAGCGCGAGAGCTCGCTCATACGATGGGCATTGAAGGCCAACTGGGCCGTCTGCCCTCGCAAACATCCGGCGGACAGCAGCAGCGAGCCGCCATCGCCAGAGCTCTTATTAACTCGCCGGACGTCCTATTTGCGGACGAACCGACCGGCAGCCTGAATTACGACCAAGGCGTAGCCGTGCTGGATTTGCTCAGCGGGATGAATAAGGACGGCCAGACCGTCGTTATGGTCACCCATGACATCAAAGCGGCATGCAGAGCCGACCGGCTTATCTACATCCGAGACGGCAAGATCGGAGGCATTCTCGAATTCGGCAAGCAAGGAGACATGAATACGAACGATCGGGAGGCTTTGATTTTCTCATTCGTGTCCCAGAAGGTGAGAGTATGATAACGGCCATCTGGAAGCTTGGCAAATCGTATCTCGTTAAGAATAAAGTACAAAACGCTTTCGTCGCCCTGCTCGTTTTGTTATCCGCTTTGCTTGTATGTACGGCGACCATTATCGTATCCAATACCGGCGACCGGTTCGACGAAATGCACATGCGTACTAACGGCTCTCATCAAATTCTGACTTTCGAGAAGAAGCTGCACGATCCAGAGGCCGTACAACATTGGTGGCAATCGCAGCAAGGCGTTCAAACTTCGGATCTCATGCGATACCATACACTGTCCGGCATCGTTCATCAAGGCAAAGATATTCCCAATCTCTATATGTTCATGATGGAAACACCAAAGAACACCCCGTCCGTCGATCAGCTCATCGTTACCGAAGGAAAAACGGGAGTGGAGCCCGCGCCCGGCACCATATGGATTCCCACCTCGATGGCTTATCCGGCCGGCATTTCTTTGGGAGACGAAATCTCTATTCCCGTAGACGGGACCAAGCTAGAGCTTCAGGTATCCGCTATCGTAGTCGATGTTCCGTACGGTGCTCCTTTCTCGAACACGGCCCGCGTCTGGATGAACCATGAGGACTATGAGACCCGAATAGATGGCTTGGACGGAGGCAGCAACTTTTTGCTGGGACTTCGGTTCGACAACTACGGAGATAATCTTGCTTATTGGCATTCCTTCTCGAGCGCCATGGGCACGCCTTTCCTGGAAAGCAAGATGGAGTTCGAAGAAATATCCTCCTTTTATCTCATCATTAATCAGATCGTTGGTTTCATTATGATTTTTTTGGGCGCCGTCATGCTGATCATCGCCTTACTGACGATTGGCTTTACGATCTCCGATGGCATTTTGGCCAATTACAGGACGATTGGCGTCTACAAGTCACTCGGGATGACTTCCCGCGCGACGATCCTGCCTTATCTTCTGCAATACGGCTTATTGTCGGCCGCAGCCATCCTGCCTGCTTTCGCGCTAAGCACCGTGCTTGCCAAGATGATCATCGATCTGAGCGCGTCGTCGTTGCGTACACCTAGCTCCGGGTCAGCCATTCAAGGTTTAGGAGCTGCGGTCATCGTGGCCATCATGGTTTTTGTGCTTGTGCTGCTTTTCGTCGTCGTTTATGCGAGGCGAGCGCGTGCCGTCATGCCGGCCCAGGCCATTCGTTACGGGATGTCGGAGGGCGACAGCAAACTCCTGTTAAGCAGATCGAATGCGGCGGACTCAACCGGAATCAGGTTCGGCCATCTTCCCGTCAGCGCCGCCATCGGGCTTAGGAACCTGTTGATTAACCGGAAGGGCACCGTTATTATGCTCATTCTGACGATGCTGGCCTCCTCCGTACTGACGTTAGGTTCCGTGGTGTTGAGCAGCATTGGCGGCATTCAGGGCACGGCCGCGCAGTGGGGATATGATTCGGCTAACGCAGCCGCCATGGTCGTGAACAAATCCGCTTTTCCTTACGACGAATTCGAGCAAACGCTCGCATCGGACTCCCGTATCTCGGGGTATGGCTGGCAAGGCAATATGACGGCAATCGTCCAGTCCGGAAGCGTGGCGAGCGATCAGCAAAACTCGGCTTCCGCCCCTGCTTCAAGCCTCTCTCTCAGTATTCTCGAAGGCAGCTATGAGGAGCTGGGCTTCGCGAATCTGGAGGGGGATCACCCTGTTCTGCGGAACGAGATCTCCATCGGCGTTCAAGTGGCGAGAAACCTGAACAAGCAGCCGGGCGACACCATCGACGTGTATATTGCCGGCCAAAGGGTAACGATGATCGTAACCGGCATTTATCAAGCCATTGCGAATATGTCCAACTCGGCGCGTATAACGATGGAAGGCGCGCTTGCGGTTTATCCCGACTTCAATAATCGTGACGTCGCATTTATTAATGTCTTTAATCCGAAGGAAGCAAATGCTGTCGTCAGCGATCTGAACGGCCGCTTTAAGGAAACGGCTTCCATCGTCACGCAAGGTACGCTGCTGGATTCCGTATACAATCAAGCTTCCGCCATACTGGTCTATCCCATGAGTCTCATGGGACTGCTGTTCCTGCTCGCGACTTTCCTCATTATATACAGCACCTGCCGCATCAACATTCGGTTGGCCAGCAAAACCTACGGCATCTACAAATCGATTGGCATGACTTCCGGTCGGATTCGCGGAGCGATTGCGCTTGGCATCGTCGCTTTGGCGTTCAGCGGCACGATCCCCGGCATCGTACTCGGCATCTTCGTCCTCCCTGTTCTCTTGGAGATGGTACTATCCGGCTACGGCATCGTGAGTTTGCCGGTCATTCTTAATGGCGGAAGTATTGCCTTAGCCGCTATTATCAGCGTCGCGGCGGCTTTTCTCGGCTCATGGGCTTCGTCCAAGGTCATCCGGGATACTTCGCCTCGCATTCTTACTATTGAGTGACCCCCCCCCCACTTAGGAGCGGAGCTTCAAAATATTCTATTGCTGAAAGGAAAGCTCTAATCCTTGAAAATAAAGCATCCGGACCAAACGTGAGGCCACTGAAGAACTTACGTTTATCTTTTCCACTAAGTTAGGTAAAGAGAAGAAAGGCATCCAATCCCATATTTCGGGGAGATGGATGCCTTTCTTTTCGGCTTTAGTGACTTCTAGATCTGGAATTCTCAGATGGTTAACTTCAATATTCGCTTGAGATTCACAGCAAATATGGTCATGGCCCCTTGCATTTCCATGCCAAGCAGACCCGAGGATGTGCTCGTTCAATCCTTTGGCATTAATCCTAATCGCACCTTCAATGCGAACACCTCGCATTTCGATTCGCTATAAACGACTTACTCCGTTCCAAGTCGTTCTCGTCATCCTCGTTATTCTAAGCTACAATTGCTCATCCCCTCCTGAACAGCCGAAATTGCACGTGCCATCCCCCATTTCGCAGCTTTCAAGGGGATGGATGCTTGTAAACGCTATAATTACACAAAAGACAGCCGGCTGTTCCGGCTGTCCCTGATCATTTTCTTATGTTGCATTCACTCGAACGTCCAAGAGTTTCATTCACGTCATCGTTCCACGTCAAGACGATCTCCGTTTGCGGCGTCGAACGTGGTTCATCATCCTTTGACCGCGGAATTGGTTAAGCCCTGAATAATGTAGCGCTGGCCAATAATAAACACCGCGATCATGGGCAGGATTCCCGCCGACGCGGCCGCCATCATCCCGTTGTAATCAACCGTGTTCTCCAAAATGAAGTTTTGAAGGCCCAGCGGCACCGTGTACAAACCTTCATCGATCAAAAACACGAGCGCATTCTCGTAATCATTCCAATGCCAGGAAAAATCGATAATCGCGAGCGTTGCAAGCGCAGGTTTGGCAAGCGGCAGCACAAGCTTAAAAAATATTCGAAAGTGTCCCGCCCCGTCGATAAATGCCGACTCCGTAATTTCGTTCGGGATGGACAAGAAAAATTGGCGAAGCATGAACACTCCAAAAATCGTAAACAACCCCGGCAAAATAAGCGCTAAATGCGTGTTGTAGATGCCGGCCCACTCAAACATAATAAATTTCGGCACAAACAGGACTTGCGGAGGAATCATCATCATGGAGAGATAAACCATGAACAGCGCTTCCCGTCCTTTGAAGTGGATACGGGCAAAGCCGTAAGCAGCGAAAGCCGATAAAAAGGTAGCGCCAACCGTCGCGATAATCGAGATTTTGAGCGAGTTCACATAATAAGTGCCGAAGCTCTTAGCTCCCGTCCATACCTTTACATGATGCTCCCAAGTGGGATTGGAAGGAATCCACTTGATGGGATATTCGAACACTTGAATTGGCGTTTTGAGCGATGTGCTGATCATCCATACGAACGGTACGATCATAATGACCGCAAAAAATAACATGATCAGGGTTATCCCGCCTTGCTTGGCCGTACTAGCCGTCACAACATTTTTGGACTTTGCCATCTATGGTCTCCCCCTTCTTCGATTAATAGTGAACCCATCTCTTTTGACCGATCCATTGCACGAGCGTGATGAGCAGAATGACAACGAACAAAGCCCAGGAGAGCGTCGATGCATAGCCCATATCGTAGTAGCGGAAAGCGTTCTGATAGACGTACAAGGACAGGATCGTTGTGCTGCTGCCCGGTCCGCCTTGCGTAATCGCTTGTATAATGCCGAACGTTTTGATCGTCATTATTAGTCCCGTTATAAGGAGCAGGAACGTCGTCGGACTCACCAATGGCCAAATAATTTTCCTGAGAATTTGTCCCGGCTTGGCGCCGTCGATCTTGGCTGCCTCCAGCAGTTCCGGCGATACTTCCTGCAGTGCCGCCAGATAAATGATCATGTTGTAGCCGAGCATAAACCAGATCCAGATAATATCGATCGCGAACATGGAGGAAGTAGTCGTCGACAACCAGCCTGGAGGGTTGTCGATGCCGATGCTGCGGAGCAAACCGTTAATCGGACCTTGCTTGGGATGGAACAGCAGCATCCAAACAAACGCGACCGCGACGCCGCTAGTAATATACGGCATGAAGTAGATGCCGCGAAGCAGCTTCTTTAAATAAATTTTTTGATTCAAAACCACCGCCACGATAAAGCCGATGCCGATCGAAACTGGTACGGCAGCCAGGAAAATGACCGTATTTTTAAGCGACTTGTAGAACATGGGGTCCTTCACTAGCCTGGCGATATTAGCGAAGCCGACGAAATCGACGTTTGGATTCATGAACTTGTAATTCGTGAACATGAGACCGAACGAATACGCCGCCGGAATTAGGAAAAACAGTAGTACACCCAACATGCTGGGGCCGATAAAAATGTAGCCGAGAAGCCGTTGCCTTTTCATCCAGTTATTAGTCATACCTCTGATCCTCGTTTCATCTTGGAATATGACAAGTGTACCAAGCGTCTCTGCTGCAGGTAATGAACATATCTACCGGATTCATCCTACGATTTTATACAAAAAAACCGCCTTGGAAAGGCGGTTTCGCGAATCGTATTCATCAAATCGTTCTATTGTCTTTCTTCGAATGTCCTATTTGTTTAGCTTCAGGAATTCGTTGTGACGGCTCACCATTTTTGCGATCGTCTCATCCAACGATTGAGTGCCAAGGAAATAATTTTCGTATTCTTGCGTACGCATGTCGATCACTTCTTGAGGCAAGCTTCTAACGTACGTCGGCGTTTCATTCTCGAACATGACGTACTTCAAGGAGTCCAGATCGTACGTATCGGCTTTATCGCCAAGCAGATTGTCCAGCGCCGTAGCCTGATCGGCATCCTTGGATGCCGGCACTCTGCCGCCAGAAGCCATCGGAGCCATCCCCCCGTCCGCATACCATTTCAGGAATTCCCATGCTGCAGCCTGTTTTTTGGATTTGGCATTGATGGAGATGTAATCTCCCAAGCCGCCGCGCGTCACGTAATCGGATGCCGCTTCCGTCAGACGAGGGACCGGCGCAAACGCGATTTTGAAGTCGCGAGGGAAATCCGTGAAGTTATTGGAGCTGCGCAGCAACCAAGCTCCGATATTCAGCATCGGTACGTTGCCGCTTAGGAATTCCTGCTCGACCGGCATCTTTGACGTTAATTGCTCGCCGAGCGGAGGCGTCGATTTATCTGTCGCCATCATGCCGTTTAATGTTTCCAGCCATGACTTGACGAGCGGTTGATCCAGTTTGGACGTTCCATCAGCCTTCGTGTAACCTTCCTGCGACAAGACGGAATCCAGCGGATCGGCGTAAGGCTCGATGTGTTGAAGGAAACCGTAACCATCGCCAGTCTTCAACTTCACCGCATATTCGCGGAGCTCATTCCAAGTCCATTCTTTCGGCACTTCAAGTCCAGCCGCGTCGAGCGCATCCTTGTTCAGTGCGACAAAATAAGAGCTTTTCGTCGTTGGCACGCCATAGAATTTCCCGTTGATCTTCCAGTTCTCCGAATCGCTGCCCATCTTTTCTTCGATGTTGTAATCGGTGAAGCCGCTCAGGTCGAGCGCAAATCCCGAGTCGATACGTTTGTTTGTGTGGGAGAGCGTATAGTTAACGAATAAATCTACATCCTGCCCCGTCATCATGGCCGTATCCAGCTTGAGGTTGCCTTCGTCATCATTCACGTAACGGACGTATTCGACTTGAATGTTCGGATTTTCTTTATTCCATGCGTCGACAACGGCTTGTGGGCCCGATTCCGGCGGAACGCCTCCCCACATCTTAAGCTTGACTGTCTCACCCGATGTTATTGGCGCGCTAGCGGAAGGCGATGCCTCCGCTCCCGTATTAACTGCGTTTCCATTACCGGAACATCCTGTCAAAACGCCCGATGCGATCACGAGCGACGTCATGCCAGCAAACCATGTTTTTTTGCTCACTTGCTTTCGACCTCCTTGATTGTCTTGTTTTTGTTGATGCAAATCAAGGATAACAAGCCCCGGGGGCGGTTATAAGTAACAAAATCACGTTTCGGATGGAACATAACTTTGTAATTTGCAAGCGTTTCCGGCAGCTCCCCCAACCAAATCGTTCTATCTGGCTTGTCGATATTGGCTCGGTGTCGTGCCGGTCATCCGCTTAAATATTTTAATGAAATAATTGTCGTTCATAAAGCCGACATTCTGCCCAATCTGATTGACGGGAAGCTCCGTCGTTGCCAGCAGCTCGATTGCCTTCTCGATGCGAATCCGGTGCAAATAATGGATAAGCGTTTCCCCCGTTTTTTTCTTAAACAAAGCGCTTACGTAATTTTCGCCCATCATCACATATTTGGAGAGCGATGCTAGCGTGATCTCCTCGGCATAATGCTGGTTGATGTATTGAATGATCTTTTTCACCTCGGGATGCGTAATGTTGTGCAATAGTTGATCCCGTTGGTGAGAAGGTTCCGGTTGCAACGCGGTGCCAACCGGTTTGGTAATGCCGATAGCGGGCTTCGTCGAAGTCAGCTCGGCGCCAACTTTCGCAAGCGTCTCCCTTAAGTCCTTGACGCTCATCGACAGCTTCAGAATATAATTGGAAGCCCCGAACTCCATCGCCTGCCTCATCGACTCGAAGTCCCCTAAACAAGTCAGCATGACGAACTTGGACGGTATGCCCGCGCGTCTCGTTTCCTTCAGCAGCGTAAGTCCGTCCATCACGGGCATCACGATATCGCACAGCACGAGGTCCGGAGGATCTTGTCGTATGATTTCGAGCGCTTCCTCGCCATTGCTTGCTTCTCCGGACAACGTAAAGCCCATGTCCTCCCATCTGATAATCTCCTTCACGGATTCGCGGACAAAGGTCTCGTCCTCCACCAGTAGCACCTTCCACATCGTCTATCCCCCTCCTCCTTCATCATCGATAGATCGCTCCGTCTGAAGCTCGTAGGGCTCAGCCAACAAAAACGGCAAGTTCATCCGGAATAACATGCCCCGCTTCAACTGAACCGCTTCCAGGGAAGCCCCTTCCTTAAAGAGCAGCCGCAAGCGTTCGCGTACGTTATGCAGTCCGATGCCCGGACGACTTCGTCCTGCTTCCCTCATCAATTGTGATTGCTCCATGCCTACTCCGTTATCTTCAACTTCCAACACCAGTTGCGATGGGTTGCTCTCCGCGAGCCCCATTCGGATATATATGCAACCCCCGTCGTCCAGGCTTGCGATTCCGTGCTTGATCGCATTGTCCACCAAAGGCTGCAAGCTCAGCTTGGGCACCAGCGCATACTGCAAGTCTTCCTCGTAGCTGAACTCGACTACGAATTTATTGCTGTACCTCACCTGCTGAATATAGATAAAAGCTTTTGTTAATTCGATTTCCGTTCTCAAATGAATGAGATCCACATCCGAGTTCAGACTTATTTCCAGCAGCTTGCCAAGAGAAAGGCAAATTTCCACGATTTCTTCGTTGCGGCTTCGCAATCCGATCCACTTCATCGTATTAAGCGTGTTGAGCAGAAAATGCGGATTGACCTGGGCAAGCAGCATCTGGAAGTGCACGGCGTCACGTTGCCGTTCTTCCGCTTTCAGCCTGTGAATAAGCGCATTCATGTCGACCATCATCCCATTAAAGGTTCGCGTCAACTCCAGCACTTCACCTTTATAATTTTTTTCCGGCAGCCGTATGCGCAGGTCCTTGCGCACCGCTTCCTTCATTTTGGCCTGAATATGGGATAACGGTCTTGTAAATGCATACGCAATCATGAAAGCCAGAATAATAAATGAAACCGTAATGACAAAAAAAGTGACAAAGTATTGTTGCTTCAAGCTTTCGATTTCTTGGAACAACACGCTTAGAGGAATCTGATTGACCAAATACCAATCCAGCGAGGACAAATAGCTGTAATTGACAAGAGCGCTCTCCGATCGGTCTGTCCAATAGCCGTTCGCCGGCGCTTCTGTGACTTTGGCGATCGCATCCCCCGTCAATCTTGCATCCGGCGCCGACCTCGATATGATTTCGCCTTTGTTCGACAGGATGAAATAGACCTGCTCGGTTGCCGATTTCTGCAGCACGGATTGAAACCAGAAGGAGAAATCAATGCTGATGCGAGCCCACCCGTATACTTGACCGCGATTATCCTTAAGAGTCGCATAAAGGGAAAGAAGCGTCGGGCTCTTCGAAATATCCGGCGAAACATAATTCTCGTCGTCGGAAACCCAGAAATACGATGCGCCGGTCTCTCTCATCTCCCGAATGTATGGATTGGAGGCGATCGCATCGTAATCTAACGTATACCGCGGCGGAACGGAGGCGTAATATCCTTCCTCATCATCCAGCAACGTGAAATAAACGGAAGGATTGTATAGGAAGAAGCTGTTATTGAGATTTTTGAACTTCCTTTCTATCAAGCGCTGGTTCTCCAGCACGTTGCGTTTGTCGGGATATTGCAGAACCTCCCGCACATCCGCGTCCTGCTCCAGAAAAATAAGCGTCTTGAACGCAATGCTAAGCTGATCCTCGAGAGAGCGATGCAAATTATCAAGCTGCTCATGGCTCTGCTCACTGATTTTGTTCTGAACCAAAGTCTCGATTCTCTGATAATTATAGATATTCAATACGCTGAACGGCAACAGAATGACTAACACGAACACAGCGAAAAGTCGATATTTGAGCCTATGAGGAACGAGCTTTCCCAACCAGCCGCGCATTTGAGATACCCCTTTGTTTTTGGTGATCTCATTATAGCATCATTTTATTTTGGATAACCCCAATCGTGTCGAAATACATCATTTTGTAGGATGTCAAAGTGGCACAACATCAAATTGTTCTATCGTATAAGGGGAACTATATATCCCTTGAGATGCAAAAAGCATTCGGATCAAAAATGACCGAATGCTTTTTGCTGCCAATATTATTTCATTAATTGCAGCAAGTTCCACACCGCCTGGATGGATTCTGCCCGTTGCGTAGGAGTCTTAGGATCGAAATGACCTTGACCTTTGCCCTGCATCAAACCGAGCGCAATCGCTGCTGCCACTTCACTCTCTGCCCATGATGAAATCCGATTGCTATCGTTTAATGGAGCTGCGCCCTGCTTCGGCACCGGCTGCTTGCCAGACACAAAAGCGTAAGCGCGTACGAGCATCACGGCCATCTCTTCCCGGCTAATCATCTTGTCCGGGCCAAATTCATTGGCCGATACGCCTTTAATCAGGTTCGCTTCATAAGCTGCTCCAACAGACGCCGCATACCAAGCGTCCGAAGGCACATCTGCAAAGGAATGCGCTCCGGCCGATTGCAGACCTAACGCCCTGACGAGCAACGTTGCAAACTCGGCGCGCGTCGTCATGCCCGTTGGCTTAAACAAACGATCGCTGACGCCGTTAACGATATGTTTGGCTGTCATCTCCTTCAAGGCCTGATGCGCCCAATGCTCCTCCGGAACGTCTTCGAACGTATGGTCATACGCCATTACGCTATAAACTCCCGCGTGATGCACCGCCACCTGGAACTGATGAGAATCGCTTTCCGTAATTGCGCCCACATACTCCCAGCGGCCACTGGTCTCATTGAGGTAATACACCCCTAATAAAGCGATATTGTTTTCTGCAGGCTCATAAGATAGCGTGAGCGTCAGCGGTTCTGGCAACAAGGTTCCTGTCGCCGCCGGATCCCGCGCCACCTCTACCATACTGCCTCCCCTGCTAAGTCGGCCTGGGTATGCCGAACCTTGTTGGGCAAGGGCCTTGGCGCGTTGCGCTTCTACCGGCACTATCTGCTCTGCGGGCTCCTCAACTTCAGGCTCTGGTTCTTGCGCGGGAGGCGTTACAGGGTCGACCGGCGTACAGCTGTAGCAAATGTCAGCCGCCGTCCGAACGTTAACCGAAGGTCCGTTCGTGCTCCACACATTTTTGTTTGTACCCGCTTCTACCTTGAAGGTATAGGCGGTATCCGCCGTTAATCCCGTCACCCGGTAGCTGGTCACGTCGCCACCTAGTTCAATGATCTCGTTGCTGCCGTTATAGAGTTTATACCCCGATACGTCCTCGTCTCCGGAGATACCCGACCACGTTAAGGTGACCGCAGATGTGCCGACGTTCGTCGCGCTTAACACGCCATCGTTCCATACGGGGGGAAGCTCGGGAGCGACAATTGCCGCATCCTTGCGTCCATAATACAACCGTTTATTGGTGATATCCACCAAATAGAGAATATCGGAGCCAAGTGAGCTAGATTCGACTGACAATCGTTCAATCGGTATACCGGGCGCAAGGACGTCATGATGCCATTCTCCGTCGGCTAATATAGAAACCCGAGCGCGATCGGCGCCCGCTGCCGTTGCATAATAAACTCTAATTTCCGTACCGTGGCTCGTAATATCAATGGCCGCTTTGGTATCCTCCGAGGCGTAGACGGTTTCCTTCACCCACTCTTCCTCGTCGAAACGAGCAAGCTTCACTTCGAAAATATCGGGATTTGCAGCGGTTTTGTAACGATAGGCCACTAATGGCCGGTTGTTGTCATCCAGAACCAGCTTT
>NZ_BDQX01000036.1:57804-64301 GCF_003112455.1 Paenibacillus agaridevorans | reverse complement strand
CGCCTTCCGTCAGCGGCTGGATAATATCGCCCGTAGCCGTCGTTAGGGGGAAAGCAAGCTCCGTTCCGTCTGCCTTGTACACCTTCCCCTCGGAAGGCACGTATTTCGCATAAGTCAACACATGACGGATGGCATTAGCCGGGTAAGGCGCCCATTCGAACAGAATATGCACATTGCCTTCCGCATCCACCTTGATATCATCCGGGTAGACAGATCGGTTCTGCTCATTGGCGAATGGAGCTACTTTGCTCCATTCACCGTCCGCTGAATTGTATTGGAATAGTTCCCCTATTCTTCTGTCGGTTCCTCCCGAGCGTATCAATAACCAGAGATCTCCGTTCGGCGCGTCCGTTACGACCGGATACGTATAGAGTCCCGCTTGATTCGGCAAGCTTGACGATCTATTCTGTAATGTACCGCTTACCGGGTCCGATCTGAAGTATTTCCAACCTTCATGGTGCATCGAAGCAAACATATGAAGGTTGCCGTCTCCATCCAAAGCAATGGAAGGCTGATTATGTCCGAGATCGTTGATAAATTCCGCCCTGGTCGTACCGTTCATGGCCGGAATTTTTCTCCAATCGCCGTTCCCGTCCTTAATGGCGACTCCGATATAATGGTACCCAGGTCGAAGGCTCGGCTCATTAAATGCCATGTACGTTATACCGTTCTTTGTCTTGAGCGGCCCCCACCAGCCTGCCTGATTGGACACATCCATCTTATAGGGAACTTCCTCGAGCATGCCGTCCGTCCGGCCCGGCTTAATTAGACCTGCCAGCGCTCTACTCAACGCGTTCATACTGTCGTTGACTTCGGGCTGAGTCGCACTTCTGGATTCATACGTCTCATTTGCCGCGTCAAGAGCGGTTTGAAACTGCTGCCAGCTAAGTTCCGTATATTGCTGCTTCATTAGCACCGTTGCTTCGTTGATTCGATCCAGCAACGCGGTTTTGTTGGCTCCGAGCATCGTGACGCGCACTTGATCGATCCCAACGCTATGCCCATATGCCCGGAATCCGATCTTGCCTGCAGGCAGGCTTCCGTCCACAACCGAGAACATGAGCTCGTCATCTACATACGCCGACAGCTTGTTTCCGTCCACGATGAGCTTCAAGGCGTATGTTTTTCCTACCGTCACGGTGTAAGCTCTGGTTGTTAGAGACGTATACGTTCCGTTCTTCTTCAACAGGTCGACAGAACCGGCTTGATTAAGCCGCAGAAGATAAAAACGGTTATAATCGGAAACTCTCGCCAATATGCCGGAGCCTCGCGTTCCTCCCGCCACGGTGTCGATCAGTTTGACTTCGGCTTCTACCGAATAGTTCTCCCATTCCGTATGACCGGCAAATATGATATTTTCCGAGCCCAAGCCAGCATTATCCGCCCTTAATACTTGATTGGCTCCATCGGTTGCAATATACCATTTGCCCGCATCCAAAGGGTCTGTCCAACGATCCAAGATACCGCTTTCAAAATCTTCGAAAAACAACTCATTGGCTGATGCCGACGCCAGGCTGACCGTTTGGACAGATATGGTCGAGGCGATGATCAGAAAAACCATGCTCATAATCAAACTTTTAAATCTCGCTGATCTTTTCACTGCAATTACCCCTCTCTTGTAACATTTGTCCGAATCCTCATCAGTATATCGAGATCTGGAGGGGGGGTGAAGAAACAAATCTATTCAAAAAATAGAACAAATTTATACAATAAATGAAGTGTCCGCTCTGAGTTTGCGCGGTATAGCGAAATTCCGGATGCAAAAAGCATTCGGATCAAAAATGACCGAATGCTTTTTGCTGCCAATATTATTTTATTAACTGTAGCAAGTTCCACACCGCCTGGATGGATTCTGCCCGTTGCGTAGGAGTCTTAGGATCGAAATAACCTTGACCTTTGCCCTGCATCAACCCTAGCGCAATCGCTGCTGCTACTTCACTCTCTGCCCATGACGAAATCCGATTGCTATCGTTTAATGGAGCTGCGCCTTGCTCGAGAACCGGCAGCTTGCCATTTGCATACTCATAAGCGCGTACGAGCATCACGGCCATCTCTTCCCGGCTAATCATCTTGTCCGGGCCAAATTCGTTGGCCGATACGCCTTTAATCAGGTTCGCTTCATTAGCCGCTCCGACTGCCGACGCATACCAGGCGTCCGAAGGCACATCCGCAAAGGAATGCGCTCCGGCCGATTGCAGACCTAACGCTCTGACGAGCAACGTTGCAAACTCGGCGCGCGTCGTCATGCCCGTTGGCTTAAACAAACGATCGCTGACGCCGTTAACGATATGTTTGGCTGCCATCTCCTTTAAAGCCAAATGCGCCCAATGCTTCTGTGGAACGTCATCGAACGAGCGATCATACTCCATTACGCTATAAATTCCCGCATGCCGCACCGTCACTTTGAACTGGTGAGAGGCGCCTTCCGTGATTGCGCCCACATATTCCCAGTGACCAGTCGTTTCATTGAAGTAATACACGCCTAATAAAGCGACATTACTTCTTGCAGGCTCATAGGATAACGTGATCGTAATCGGCTCTCGGAGCAGGGTTTCTGCTGCAGCCGGGTCACGCGCCACCTCTACCGTACTGCCTCCAATACTCAACCGTCCCGGAATTTCCAGTCCTTTCCTGGCAAGGAACTTGGCACGCTGCGATTCCACTGGTACGACGGGATCTACCGACTTCTCCGGCTCTTGAACGGGAGGTGTAACAGGATCCACCGGCATGCAGCTATAGCAAACGTCTGCGCTTGTCCGAACGGTGACAGAAGGTCCGTTCGTGCTCCACACATTTTTGTTTGAACCCGCTTCTACTTTGAAGGTATAGGCGGTATCCGCCGTTAATCCCGTCACCCGATAACTGGTCACGTCGCCACTTAGTTCAATGATCTCGTTGCTGCCGTTATAAAGCTTATACCCCGATACAGCCTCGTCTTCGGAGATGCCCGACCACGTTAAGGTGACCGCGGATACGCCGACGTTCGTCGCGCTTAACACGCCGTCGCTCCACACGGGAGGAAGCTCGGGAGCCACGATAATGGAAGCCTCAAATTGCTCTACGGCACTAAGCAAGTCGTCCCTTGCGTTATTGATTTCGCTTTGAGTCGCGTTCAAGTTCCCCAATACTACCTGTGCGGCTTCAATGGCGGCGCTTAGTGCATCAAGCGCATCCTGCGAAACTTCCCCCGGCTCCGTGCCTACCGAAGTCTCCGTTAGCAGTTGGGCCTGATTAATAGCGTCTTGCAAATCCGTGAAGTCAGCGTCTGCCGCCGTCCGAACGTTGACCGAAGGTCCGTTCGTGCTCCACACATTTTTGTTTGAACCCGCTTCTACCTTGAAAGTATAAGCGGTATCCGCCGTTAATCCCGTCACCCGATAGCTGGTTACGTCGCCACTTAGTTCAATGATCTCGTTGCTGCCGTTATAGAGCCTATACCCCGACAAAACCTCATCTTCGGAAATACCCGACCACGTTAAGGTAACTCCGGATGCGCTGACGTTCGTCGCGCTTAACACACCGTCGCTCCACACGGGAGGAAGCTCGGGAGCGACGATTACCGAATCCTTGCGCCCATAATACAACCGTGTATTCGTTATATCCGTCAAATAGAGAATATCGGAGCCAGGCGCACTTGATTCGACTGACAATCGTTCAATGGGGATACCCGGCGCAAGGACGTCATGCTGCCATACTCCGTCGGCAAATACAGAAACCCGAGCGCGATCGGCGCCCGCTGCCGTTGCATAATAAATTCTGATTTCCGAACCATGGCTTGTAATATCAATGGCCGCCTTTGTATCCGCTAACGAGAAGACGGTTTCCCTGATCCACTCTCCCCCGTCGAAACGGGCAAACTTCACTTCGAAAATATCGGGATTTGCGGCGGTTTTGTAACGATAAGCGACTAATGGCCGGTTGTTGTCATCCAGAACTAGCTTAGCGCTCTGCACCCCTTCATTGCTCTGGAAATTTTCGCCTTCCGTCAGCGGCTGGATAATATCGCCCGTAGCCGTCGTTAGGGGGAAAGCAAGCTCCGTGCCGTCTGCCTTGTACACCTTCCCCTCGGAAGACACATATTTCGCATAAGTCAACACATGACGGATGGCATTAGCCGGGTAAGGCGCCCATTCGAACAGAATATGCACATTGCCTTCCGCATCCACCTTGATATCATCCGGGTAGACAGATCGGTTCTGCTCATTGGCGAATGCAGCTACTTTGCTCCATTCACCGTCCGCCGAATTGTATTGGAATAGTTCCCCTATTCTTCTGTCGGTTCCGCCCGAGCGTATCAATAACCAGAGATCTCCGTTCGGCGCGTTCGTTACGACCGGATACGTATAGAGTCCCGCTTGATTCGGCAAGCTTGACGACCTATTCTGTAATGTACCGCTTACCGGGTCCGATCTGAAGTATTTCCAACCTTCATGGTGCATCGAAGCAAACATATGAAGGTTGCCGTCTCCATCCAAAGCAATGGAAGGCTGATTATGTCCGAGATCGTTGATAAATTCCGCCCTGGTCGTACCGTTCATGGCCGGAATTTTTTTCCAGTCGCCGTTTTCGTCCTTAATGGCGACAGCGATATAATGGTACCCCGGTCGCAGGCTCGGCTCATTAAATGCCATGTACGTTATACCGTTCTTTGTCTTGAGCGGCCCCCACCAGCCTGCCTGATTGGACACATCCATCTTATAGGGAACTTCCTCGAGCATGCCGTCCGTCCGGCCCGGCTTAATTAGACCTGCCAGCGCTCTACTCAACGCGTTCATACTGTCGTTGACTTCGGGCTGAGTCGCACTTCTGGATTCATACGTCTCATTTGCCGCGTCAAGAGCGGTTTG
Source organism: Paenibacillus agaridevorans (assembly GCF_003112455.1). Lineage (GTDB taxonomy): Bacteria > Bacillota > Bacilli > Paenibacillales > Paenibacillaceae > Pristimantibacillus > Pristimantibacillus agaridevorans. The sequence continues at coordinate 59,454 of NZ_BDQX01000036.1, read as the reverse complement.
AAACTGCTGCCAGCTAAGTTCCGTATATTGCTGCTTCATTAGCACCGTTGCTTCGTTAATTCGATCCAGCAGCGCGGTTTTGTTGGCCTCGAGCATCGTGACGCGCACATGATCGATGGCAACGCTATGGCCATAAGCCCTCAGCCCGATCTTACCCGCGGGCAGATCTCCGTCCACAACCGAGAACATAAGCTCGTCGTCTACATACGCCGACAGCTTGTTTCCGTCCACGATGAGCTTTAAGGCGTATGTTTCTCCTATCGCCACGGTGAAAGGTTTGCTTGCCAGCGTCGTATACGTTCCGTTTTTCCTCATCAGGTCAACTGAACCGGCTTGATTAAGCCGTAGAAGATAAAAACGGTTTAAATCGGAAACTCTCGCCAATATGCCGGAGCCTCGCGTTCCTCCCGCCACGGCGTTGACCAGTTTGACCTCTGCTTCTACCGAATAATTTTCCCATTCCGTATTGCCGGCAAAAATGATATTTTCCGAGCCCAGGCCAGCATTATCCGACCTTAATACATGATTGGATCCTTCGGTTGCAATATACCATTTGCCAGCGTTTAAGGGATCCGTCCAACGATCAAAGTTGCCGTTTTCAAAATCATCGTAAAACAACTCCGTCGCTGCCGCGTTCCGCTCGATTAGCGTAAAGGTCACGTTGTCGAACCACATCTCGTTGAAGCCGCTAACATAGAAGCCTATCGTACCCGAAGGGTGGTGGTTAGGATCGTTGCCGCTCAACTTCAGTTCTCCATCGACAAAGACGCGGATGCTAGCTCCATCGACTATCATCCTTACCTGATAAGTCGCGCCGGGCAACAAATCCTCATGCGGCACATCCTTCTTTGCGAGCACCTGCCATGACGGATCGTAAAGTATCCATTGCGCCGTCCCGTCTCCCAGTTTGCGGTAGCCAACCTTGCCGGATGTACCGGTAGCGGACCGATCATAAATATAGAACGTTCCGGTCTGTGGAGTCACTGCCGGCATCTTGAGCTCAAAGCTCAAATCGTAGGATGTAAAGAGCTTGGGATGAAGAGCGCTTGCCCCGTTCACGATACGGTACTTCTTATTGCCGTCGACCGTGACGATACTGCGGTTCGGATCGACAGGCCATCCATTCGCACCGGAATCGAAATCCGCGAATAGCAGAATATCCGATACCATGACCACAGCCGAAGCCGAAGCACCCGGATTGGCTACGGACGTGACGGTTATCGTTGTTTCTCCCTTGGCAAGCGCGGTTATTTTACCATTCTCATCCACGGTCGCCGCTTTCGGATTCGACGATTGCCAGATCAGACCGCGTTCTGCCGCATCGGACGGATCGAACGTGACGGACAGCACTGTCTCTTCGTCAACCACCATATTTAACGATTGGCGATCCAACTGAATGCCGACTACGTCTGTCGTTGGCACTTTGAACTCAATATCGTCGAACAACAGATAATCGAACCCTCCCGCGTAGAAGCCGACCTGACCTGAAGCGTTGAAGGTCGCGTAACTCGTCTTAAGCATCAGCGCGCCGTCTCTATAGACGCTGATATCCGCTCCTTTGACGATAATCTTGATGTTATAGACGGTGTTCGGCTTTAAATCCTGAGCAGGCAGCACATTCTCCTTGACCGTCCCCCATGCAGCATTGTA
>NZ_BDQX01000036.1:27836-57698 GCF_003112455.1 Paenibacillus agaridevorans | reverse complement strand
TGCGGCCGCCGCTGCCGCTGTTTAGCCGATCGAACACGTAGAAGGTAGCCAGCTCGGGAATGACCGGCGGCGTCTTCAATTTGAAGGTTAGCTCGTAATTGCTGTATTCGTTCTCGTTCAGCGTCGTCGCGCCTTTAACCAGCTTATACATATGATTGCCGCCGTCCGTCTCCACGATGCTCCGATTGGGATCGCTCGGCCAGCTGTTCCTGCCGTTCTCGAATGTCGTAAAGTCCATGATGCCGTCGCCTACCTCTACCGTTACTTCAACGGTATCCAGCAGCTGCGCGTTGGCAGCCGAGGTCGCCGTTACGGTCGCGGTGCCGAGATTGACGCCCTTCAGCTTGCCGGCCGCATCCACCTTGACGATGGTCGGGTCGCTGGATTTGTAGATCAGTCCGTTGTTGGTCGCATTCCATGGCAAAACGGCGCCATACAAGGAATACGACTTGCCGATGCCGATCGTCACGCTGTCGTCGTACAGCACGACATCCTCGACAGGGATGTCATCAGGGGCCAGATACGGTCCCGTTTTGCCTACGATGCCCATCTCGTCGAACGGGATGTCCTGGAATCCCGGAAGCTGGCTGAACACCGCCGCGTCTTCCTTTAGATTCAGGTCGCCGCCGGCAAGATTTACAAAGCCCGGATCCTGCGTCGTCACCCAATTGTTGTCATATTGGACGAGATTCAAATTATCGTGAACGCCGTGCTGGTTCGTCAAGCTGCTAATCGTTTTCGTCGGGTTGTAGATTACATTGTTGTGGAATGTATTCGTGTCGGGATAATAACGATTCTCCGTGAAGAAGTCCGCCAGCTCGGGATATTTGGCCCCGTGCGGCATATTGACAAAGTTGTCGTAACGATCGAACAGATCATGCCATGGTCCCATGTAGTTCGTCGGAATTTGTTTCCCAGGCGCGTCTCCAAGATACAGGTCGGCATATTCGTAAGGCACTTTGGCGTCGATAAAGAGATTGTTCTTCGTCTTGATGTGAGCGCCGCCGTTGTTAAGAATAGCGGAGTTGCCCATCCGGTAGAAAATATTCTCCTCGATCGTGATGCCCATCGTAAAGTTATCCGGGTAGACGCCTTGCACGCCCGCCTTGCTCTCCCCGATGTGATGGAAGTAATTGCGCTTGATGACAGATCCTCTTTCCTGCGGAGCGGCCCCGAGGTTCATATAGATCGCTCCGAGATCGGAGAATGTTTTGCAGACGTCGTATATATTGTTGTATTCCACGGTATGGTCGTTGCCGAAGATGAGAATGCCTGGATGCGGGGCGTCGTGGATCTCGCTGTGGGATACGCGGTTGCCTGCTCCCGTCAAAATGACGGCTGGGTTATACGCTTTGTGGTAGTAGGCGAAGTCATGGATGTGGCTGTTTTCGACGACGTTGTTGCCTGGCGCTAAGGTGAGCCGGTCGCCGCCGTTCAAAATGACGCCCGTGCCGCCGACGTGGCGGATGTGCGTATTTACGACGGCATGGTTCTTGCCTGTCGCCGTCGCGAAGTCGTTGTACAGCCAGCGGCTTTGCGTATTGATGCGCACGCCGCCTTCTGTGAAGTTGCGAATCTCGCAATGGACGATCCGGACGTTGCTGCCGCCCATAATGACCGCGGCGGAATCCCGGCCGTTCTCCAGAATGAGATCCTCGAAGTTGATGTACGATGCGTTTACCGTATTGATCATCGGCGTCTTCAGCATGGATACCGTGAGCTCCGGCGAGGACTTGGCCTGAAAAGCCGCCGTTGGCATGAAGTAGAGAATGCCCGTGCTCCTGTCGATGTAATATTCGCCCGGCATATCGATCTCTTCCAGCAGGTTTTGCGCGAAGTGGAAGTCCGGATACCAGTTCTTGAACAAGCCGCTCATCTCGCCGTAAGCAAGCGTAATCGTTTTGTTCGTCGTGTCGATGGACGCGATCCGGTTATACGACCACTCCCAACTGTATCCGAAGATGCCGTCCAGCCAAATATCCTCCGCCTCCGTCCACAGATCCGGCCGCTCGTACGTATATTGGAACGTGCCGCCTCGCGTCTGGAGGTCGGGGTCGCGGCGCATCGGCCCGGGATCGATGATGTTGCCCATCTGCACCGTTCCGGCGTTCGGCCATCTCGCCAGCGTCATGCCTTGCCCTTCCACGTAAAGCTCCATGGGAGGCGTCAGGCTTACGTCATTGGCTAGATAATAGCCATGCCGGCTCATGAGGCCGTAGTCGGTAATGCCGTGCGCCGACAGATCCACCTGCAGCACCTTGCTTCGAGCCTCCGTGCTGATGATGCGATCCAATACTTCCTCGTTCGTTACCGGCGTGAACCAGCTCTTTTGCAAGGAGCTGCCGCCTGTCAGCCGCACCGACTCCCCGGGGTAAGCTTTGTACGTAATCGGTTTGTCCGCAGTCCCCGAATCTCCTTGCTCCAGCAGGAACGTGCCTGTCCGATAGTAGCTACCTCCGCGCAAATACACGGTCACGCCGCCTTCCGGCAGCCCGGAGTTTTGCTTCAGAGCCCGTATCGCGTCCCTCGCCTTTTCCAGCGTGAGGAACGGTTCCGTCTCCGTCCCTGTATTGGAATCGCTTCCATTTGTCGATACGTAAAAAGCGGCTCCCGTTGCTTCCAGCTCATTGGCCGTGACGGCCGTCATCGGAAAACAACCCGCCATAACAAAGATAGCCAGCAGAATCAGCATCGTTTTTCTTCTCATTCTTCAATTACGCCTCCCTATCAATCGTATCCGAGGGGAACCGCAGGGGTTCCCGCTCTCGATTTCTACCCTTTCACCGATCCGATCATCGTCCCCTTTTCGAAGTATTTCAACAGAAACGGATAAAGGACGAGCACCGGCAAGGAGCATACGATAACGGACGCCATCTTTAAACTTTCCGGAGCTGGCGGCGTCAAATTCGTTGCCGTAGTGAACGGATCCAGCTTGTTCTCGATCAGGATTTGCCTGACGACCTGCTGCAGCACGAACTTGGTCTGATCGGTGACATACAGCAAATTATCCATGAACGCGTTAATATGATGCACGAGCGACCATAGTCCGATCGTCACCATGACGGGAGCGGACAGCGGCAGCACAATGCGGAACAGAATACGCATATCCCGCGCTCCGTCGATCTTCGCCGCTTCGATCAGCGCATCGGGTATGGAGCGGAAGAAGCTCAGCATGACGAGCACCTGGAATGCGCTGGCCGCCGATGGCAGAACGTACACCCATAATGAATTCAAGAGATGCAATTCCTTCATTAACAAATAGTTAGGCACAATGCCGCCGTCGAAAATCATCGTGAAAAGAAGCAGCAGCACAAGCACGCGCTTCATCGGAAAATCGGGACGGGACAGCGGATAAGCGGCGCAGATCGTAACGATCAGCGTCAGGAACGTGCCAACCGCCATCCGGAACAACGTATTGCCGTAGCCGGACCAGATGAAGGGATAGTCCAGCAATTCCTTGTACGCTTGCCATTCGAAGTCGCGCGGATAGAAGTGAAAGCCGCTGCGCAGCGCTTCGCCACGTCCGCTGAAGGATACCGCGATAACATGGATGAAGGGATACACGACGACCAGCGCAAGCGCGGACAACGCGACATAGATGAAAATGGGACCGATGCGGTCCTGCCATTTGGATGAAATCATGATGTTGCACCTCCCGCTTCTACCATAATCCGTTCTCCCCCTTGCTCAGCTTCCGAATGGTCAGATTCGCGCCAAGAATGAGCAGAAGTCCAACCAGCGACTTGAACAAGCCGATCGCCGCCGTATAGCTGTACTGGAATTGCTGCAGACCGACCCGGTAGACATACGTATCGATGACGTCGCCCGTATCGACCACAACCGGATTTAGCAAGTTAATGATCTGCTCGAAGTTCGCGCTCAGGAAACCCCCGAGGCTTAAGATGAACATAATCGCGATCGTCGGCATGATGGACGGAATGTTGATCTTCCATATCCGCTGCCAGCGGTTCGCGCCGTCGATGACGGCCGACTCCTGCAGCTCGGGATTAATGCCCGCGAGCGCCGCGAAATAAATGATGGAGCCCCAGCCCAGATCCTTCAGGATTGCCGACACGACGACAATGGGGCGGAAATATTCTTTCTTGCCCATATAGAAGACGGGTTCTTGTCCGAACCAGCTTGCGATCTCGGCGACAACGCCCGAGGTCGGGGACAAGAAATAAATGACGAGACCCGACATAATGACCCACGAAACGAAGTGGGGCAGGTACATCGTCGTCTGGATAAACCGCTGGAAGTAACGCGAACGCACCTCGTTCAGCATCAGCGCAAGCACGATCGGCGCCGGGAACGCGAAGAGGAGCAGATACAGATTAAGCAGCAACGTATTTTTGAGAAGACGATAAAAGTCGCTATTTTGGAACAGCTCGTCGAAGTGTTGGAACCCCACCCACGGGCTCCCCCATATGCCGTCCACGACGCGGAAATCCTTGAAGGCGATCAATACGCCGTAGAGCGGACCATATTTAAATACGAAGAAGAATGCAAAGGCGAACAAAAACAACGCGAGCAGTTCGCCGTGTTTACGTATGGTTCTCATGCTCCACTTCCTTGATGGCCGGACCCTCGGCTCCGCAGAACTTAGCTATAGAGGTTGTTTAAGCATGCTTTCGCTGCGGAGCCGTAAATCCAGGTTTATTTTTGGAATTGCGCCTTGTACATCTCGTTTGCTTCTTTGGTCAGTTCATCGCCGCCTCTCGCCTTCCACTCCGCCACGAACTTGTCGAAGTCCTCCAGCGGAATCTCGCCGCTGATGATCTGGGCGAAGTACTTCTGCATAAGAGACGTAAGATCGGCCTTATATTTGCCATCCGACGGCAGTGCCGAGAAAAGCAGCGCATCCGTCAGATTCGGTGCGGAAGAATACGTTTTGATGGCTTCGTTAAGCGCCGGATTGGAATACTTCTCTCGATACGCCTGCGTCGTAATATTGCCCATCGAGAACAGTCGAACGCCGTCTTGATCCCGTTCTTCCTGCTTCTCGAAGCCTGGCAGGAATTTGGTCGCGCCAGAGGTCGCGCCGGCTGTCGCAAAGTCCCAGTGAACGCCCTTTTCTCCGAGCGTCGTCATATTGATCGTTTCTTCGTCGCTGCTCTGAGCGCGGAGAATTTCGAACAGCTTCTCCAGCTTCTCCGGCTGCTCTTGCACCTTGTTGCCGAAAACGACGAAGTTGCTTTTAACGCCCCAGTCCCAAGAGCCATGTCCGCCCGGACCAACCGGATTCTTGGCGAACACAAGCTCGGATTCCGGATTAAGAGACTTCATCTCCGTTACCGTGGCGGATTCGGGCAATGCTCCTTTGGCTATCTGCTCCTCAATGACGCCGATACGGCCGTTATAAAGCTTTTTGCGGTAAGAGTCCTGCGTATCGGTAATAAATTCAGGGTCGATGACGCCGTCCGCGAACCACTGGCGCAGCTTCGCGAGCGCCTCCTTTGTCTCGGGGGCAACGGAGCCGTTGATGATCTCGCCGTTTTTCTCATGCCACATCGTAGGTTCAACGCCGAATGCGCCAAAAAGGGAATAGAAGCCGGATGACCAGGTGGATGTCGCCGTACCCGTCAAGCCGTACGTATCCTTTTTGTTGTTGCCGTCCGGATCGTCTTTCGCGAAAGCGTATACGGCCTTCTCGAATTCCTCGAGCGTCTCGGGCGTCTTCGTGATCCCGACTTTGTCCAGCCAATCCTTGCGCCATAACATCGCAAGATCGTATGGCTTGAGATCGATGAACATGGGGATTGCCCATAGCTTCTCATCGAATGTTACCGTCTGGAACAGCTTGGCGTTTTTTTCGATATCCGCCGAATACTCCGGCATTTTCTCCTTCAGCATGGAAGGATCAATGCTCGACAGCACGCCTTGATTCTGGTAGGCCGACACGTTGGCGGGATCTCCCAACATAAAGATGTCGGGCACTTCTCCGGAAGCGATGCTGGCGTCGGTCACCTTGACCGGCTTGATTTTGACGTTATATTTCTCCTCCAGCCACTTCTCGACCTTCGTATTCTCGACTACGCCTGCCGCCTGGAAGTGAATGCCCCATGTAATCTCGATCGGTTCCGCCGGTTTCTCTGTTGCGCTAGGACTTGCGCTTGCATTCGTGTTCGGGCTTGAAGTTGCTTTCGTATTATTATGGTTTGAGTTAGCGCTGCAGCCGGCAAGCAAGCCCGCCGCCACGGTCGCCGCCAAAATGGCAGCGGTTGCTTTCTTTTGTTTCATGAGCATGATGTTTCTCCCCTTCATTTGTCGGTAGGTTGGACCCGCATCCTGCTTGTGGCACCCGGCCGGGATATGGGAGCGGTTACAACATTTACGATAGACGTCTCCGGCGAAAGACACAATCCTCTCTTTCGATTCTTTTTATGTTTTTGGCTTTTTGGCGTCATTTCGCTCGATTATGTTATTCGATTTTTTGTATGTTTTTCGCTATATGCCTTGCCCCATCTCAGCTCTGTGATATAATTCCTCTATTAAAGGTGGTTCAGACTCGTATTACAAGCGTTCGTTCTCGCCGTGATTTGTAAGCGCAACCAAATAGATAAGGGGGGCAAGTCAAGATGCTTAAGAACCTTTCGCTCAGACACCATACATTGTTCGTCAAGCTGTTGCTGTCCTTGACCGCCATTGCGGTCGTCACTGTCGTGCTCATCTCCACGGTGACCTATCGTATATCCGCCGACAACAACGTGCAGAATGCCATCGCCTACAACAGCTCCATCCTGGCGCAGCAGCAACAGCTTATCCATAAGGAATTGACAGCCATCAAATACGCTGCAGCCGGGATGATCGCAACCCAGTCCTACCTGTATCAGACAAAGACGAATAATCAACTGACTGTCGGATCGCTGATCGATCTGTCCAGCTTCGTCGTGCAGCAAAAATCGATGAGTCCTTACGTAGATTCCGTCTATCTTTATTACGATCCCATCGGACTGGTCCTTACTTCGCGGAACGAGATCAAAACATCGCCGATCGACACGTTCTCCGATCGTTCTTGGTTAGATGATTGGAAGCAGCCTACGGCGAACCGAACGCTTTGGCTGACGGGCCGCGAAAACGGCTTTAATGCCGAAAGTCCCGCTTCCAGCTTGCTGCAGAAGATGCCGCTGATCGGCCCTGTAAACGGGGCGATCGTCGTCAATCTGAAGCTGGATCTGCTATTCGACGACTATCTGAGCCATTATCATAACAAAAAAGGCACGACGCTCGTCCTGGGACCAAACTCCGAGCTTCTGTATTCGGATGCGGATGGCGATACGGGAGAATCGCTGCTTCGCAGCATCGACCTGTCCCAATTGACAAAAGGCAGCGACTCCTATATCGACAAAGAAACGGACCGAATCGTCTCGTATACAACATCGGAGCTGACCGGCTGGCGTTTCGTCGACATGACCGAACGGTCGGCCCTGCTGCATGGCATGAATCGAATTAAAATCATCGTTTTCGTCGTTGCCATCGTCTACCTGACGGCCGCAATCGCCCTTTCCTACTACATGTCGCGACGTCTGTACCGTCCTCTGCAAAGCGTCATCTCCTATATTGGAAGCGCGGAGCCCGATTCGAAGCAGCTCGCGAGCTTCGGTCAGCAAAATCCTCGCGATGAAGCCGGCTTCATCCGCCATCGGTTCGATCAGATGGTTCGGAGCTGGGAGACGCTCATGACGGAGAAACGTCAAGTCGATACGCTGCTCACGGACAATCGGACCGCAATAAAGGAGAAATATTTAAACGATTTGCTTCAAGGAGGAGGGGCGGACGAGGCTGCGGCACTGCTAGGGCTCCGGCTGGACTGGCGACGTTTCGCCGTATTGACGCTGGAGTTGGAAGAAACGCCTCATTTGAGCGGACCTGACGCCCACTTCCAGTTCCACCTGTTCCGTTATGGCATGATGGAAGAGCTTGCCTCCAGTCTCGACGGCGAAATATTTGCAAGAGACGATAAGCGAACGGTCATTCTGCTGTCCGTTCCGTCTGACGGAGATACTTATCCGGTGGAACAAGCGAACAAGCTAAAGCGTTCGTTACAAGAAAGCTTCGGCGTAACGGTATCCATCGGCGTTAGCCGAGTATACTCCGGCGAATCTGAGGCTCGAGTCGCTTACGAGGAAACATTGGAGGCGCTGCATCTAAAGATGTACATCGGCAAGGGCGAAGTTTTGCCTTACAGTATCGTCGGGGATTGGAAGACGAAGGACGAAATCTACTATTATCCTTACGAGTTGGAGGCGAAGCTGCAGCAGTCGCTGCTTCAGACGGACAAAGCAGCCAGCTTCGAGGCGATTCGCCAGATTACCCGTACCGCGATCGACAAAAAGCTGAGCAAGGCGAACATTCAGCAATTATATTTTCAACTAAGCGGCGAGCTTGTCAAGACGTTGATCCAAACGCGGGGCGATATGGCGGCCGTATTTGGAGAGCGGCCCGCTTATGCGGATGCGCTCGCCCGCGCGGAGACTCTCCCGGATATGGAAGCATGTCTGCTTGATATGTGTCAGCGCATTATCGACTATCATAAGGAGAAGCGCTCCCGCATGACGGACGTCACGCTTCAGCTTGCCACCAAATATATGGATGCCAATTATAACAATAATATATCCGTGGATACTGTGGCCGAACATGTGCAGCGAAGCTCCTCCTATCTCAGCCGCGTCTTTAAGGAAGCGACGGGGATGACCGTCGGGGATTATCTGATCCAGCTTCGAATCAAACGAGCTACGGAGCTATTGGAGAGCCAACAGCACTCCATCGAAGAGATTTGCGGAGAGATCGGATATGCCAATGTCAGCTATTTCAACAAAATATTCAAAACGCGAACGGGACTGACGCCCGGGCAATACCGCCAGCGACACTCGACGGACAAACGGCTTGCGGGCAGCAACGATGAGGCCAATTAAAGCGGATTTCATTCTCCTGTGATATGCGTCACAGCAATTTGTGTTATAGTGGTCTAGAGTAGATATATGCCTAGATAACAGGACAGGATGGAAAGGATGGTTTCGCATGCGCGAATGTTTGTTTTACTTTAAGTTCATTCAGGATGGGCAAACCAAAGAATACCGTACCGTCGCGATGGTTCCCGACGGCAAGACGCCGGACATCTCCGACTTCATACACTCGTTCAAGCAGCTCGGTTATACGGTTGAACTGGAGAACGAACGTGAATTGATCTTCCATTCGCTGGGCGGCGACAAGCCGTATAAGCTGGACATAACGAAGATTGAGCTCAAAGGTCAAGAGCACGAGGACGTCGCGCACGACGGCGAGCTTCGAGCGATTTTGAATCACCTTATTAAGCATTGACGGTTTTTTGTTGCCGCAGTTTTACCCTTTTTATAAAGAAGACATCGATCCTCGAATATTTGGATCGATGTCTTCTTTCGTTTTACATAAACGCAATCATCGCAGTTCCGGCGAGTTGTACGTTATTGTACAAATCGGACGAACTTGTATACCGGATGTTGCATTGCCCCCTTCGTTCTACGATACTTAAAGAGGACTTCCCTTTCGCTCCGGCCTACATGGCGGAGAAGATCGTGGAGCTGATGACGATGTCGACCGAGGTATTTCATGTGAAAACAAACTCTCAAGGAGGACGATAACAATGAAACAGAATCGACTTGGGTCATCGGACCTGCTGGTCAGCGAGATCGGACTTGGCTGCATGTCTCTCGGAACGGACGAGAAGCAGGCAACGGCTATTATAGACGAAGCGATCGAGCTCGGCGTCAATTTCCTGGACACAGCCGACCTCTACGATTCCGGGAGAAACGAAGAGATTGTCGGAAAGGCGATCAAGAACCGCCGTTCGGAAGTCATTGTAGGAACAAAAGTCGGCAATCGCCGGGTTCCCGGCAAGGACGGCTGGACCTGGGATGCATCCAAAGCCTACATCCTCTCGGCGGTCAAAGACAGTTTGAGAAGGCTTGGCACAGACTATATCGATCTGTATCAGCTTCATGGCGGGACCATCGACGATCCCATCGGGGAAACGATCGTAGCGTTCGAGGAGCTGAAGCAAGCAGGCCTTATTCGCCATTATGGCATCTCATCCATACGACCTAACGTCATAAGAGAATATGCCTCGCGCTCCGGCATTGTCAGCTTGATGAGCCAGTTCAGCCTGCTGGATCGTCGTCCGGAGGAAACGACACTGCCGCTGCTCGCGGACAGCGGAATCAGCATGATCGCGCGCGGCCCGCTTGCAAGCGGCATTCTCACGGACAATGGCAGCACGAAGGCGGAGCGCGGATATCTGGACTATTCGCCGGAGGAATTGGCCGGAGTTCGCGAAACACTGCTCGGACTGACCAACGAAGGAAGAACAATGGGGCAAACCGCGATTCGTTATGCTCTCTCCGCTCCCTCTGTCGCTGTCGCACTGACAGGCGCCAGCAGCGCTCACCAGCTTCGAATCAACGTCTCCGCGGCGGCCAGCCAACCATTAAACGATGCGGAGCTAAAAGCGCTGCGTTCGGCGACGAAGCCGAATACGTACCGCGATCATCGTTAATACGGAGTAATTCTGCCTCCATAACCGCAATGCAACGATAGTTTATCGCAACCGGAGATTAGCGCTTCGAACTATAATAAAATCGTTATGATTTACATAAAGACGATCCCTTGGGGGCTCTCCGAAAGGATGACATTGCGATGAAGGCTAATACTACCGCGGCAGAAAGGCTGATCGAGCTTGCGAACGAAAGTCTATCCGTATCCAGCCACGCCGTTGCAGTCTGGCATATTCCAGGTTTCTACTACGACAAGGAAGGCCATCAAGCCGCCAAACGGCTCATGGAAGCGGATGCTCAAGCCGCCTTTGCGACGGCAACAGCTTACCGATTGACCGGAGAATCCGTATACGCGGACAAGGCAGCCGAGCTTATCGACGGCTGGTCATCCGTCAATGTAGGTTTTGCCGACAACGACGGCCCGCTCGTATCGGCTTATCTTGGCACCGGCCTCATTTTGGCAGCCCAGCGAATCCGACATTACGAGGGCTGGAGCGCGGAGCGCAGAGAACGTTTCATCCAATGGATAACAACCGTCTGTCTGCCAGCCTGGGACGGTATCCCCGGACGCAATAATTGGTGGAGCTGGAGCTTGTACGCCCAGCTATGCACTTATCGTTTTATCAATGACAGTGATGCTATACATTCGGAAGCCATCCACCTTAAGAAGCATATCGACGAGTCGCTGGACTTGTCGGGCTTTATCCCGGAGGAGACGGTACGAGGAACAAACGGCATGTGGTATCATTACTTCTCTCTTGCCCCGCTGACGGCTGCCGCCAAAATCGTGCTGGAAGAGACCGGCGAGGATTTATTCCGCTGGGTTTCCCCCTCTGGCAAAAGTCTAAAAAAAGCGCTCGATACTTTGCTTTATTACATAGACGGCCGCGCGGATGAGTGGCCTTTCGAGAAGGATCAAAATGTGCCGAAACCGCTGTCAGCCTATACTTGGCCGCTCGACATGTACGAGGGTTTAACACATCTATATGGGGATCCCGCCTACGAGAGGTTCGTTGCTCCGCATCGCCCCGTCGCGAGTCACATCAATGCCAGCAGCGGCTACTTTCAGTCCTATTCCTGGTGTTTCCCGGAGCTGGATAGATAAGCTTTAATTGTTCCGTCACTAACAGACTTCACCTTCAAGAGGATCTCTGCCGCTGTTATCACCAACCAGGCACTGGTCGAATATCCTGCTAATGCGATAACAGCATGAGGAGTAGTTATATTGCTTACCCAAACGTCAAGCCGATCCATTCGGCTTTGGCGTTTTTTCTTCTTTATAGGGCTTCTATAAGAAAGATACCTTCCCAGCTTTAAAAGTCGCCGCCTCTCTTGCCCGAATTAGGCGCATCTGCTACACTAACCCTGCGATAACCGTTATCATCCCATGACTGGAGGATCAATACATGATGTCGCAGTCCCATTCTTACGGCACCAGCTCTTACGTTACGTTACAAGACGGCCGCAAGCTTCATTACATGAGCAAAGGAACAGGCTCCCCCACCGTCGTCTTCGAATCCGGTATGGGATGCTCGCGCTCGCAATGGGGTCTCGTACAGCCCTTAATCGGCGAACAGACCCGAGCGGTCGTCTACGACCGTGCAGGCGCGGGAAGGAGCCAGCAAGACCGCGAGCCGAGAACATTAGCACGGCTGGCTGGCGATCTCGGCAGTTTGCTGGATCATCTCGGACCGGGCCCCTTCATACTCGTCGGCCACAGCTGGGGCGGCCCCGTCATTCGTACCGTCGCCGCAAGCGACCCTTCGCGTATTCGGGCGCTGGTTCTTGTCGATCCGTCCGACGAGAATTGCGGCATTTATTTCGCTCCGTCCACGGCCAAGTCGTTCGCGGTCATGCGGGCAATTCTGCCTTTTATGGCCCGCATCGGATTATACAAGCTGACCAACGGCAAGGTCGGCCAAGTGCAGCCTGCCGACGTCGTGGAGGATCATCTTCGCGAAGACTTTACGGTGCAGGCCGCGCGCACGTCCAACGCGGAATCGGTCACCTTCATCGACGATTTAGCACGAATGCGAACAGAACCTCCGACGCTCGGACCGCTGCCGGTCAGCGTGATCTCCGGAACCTTTATCGCCCGTGCCGAGCGCAAGATGAGGCCGGCCATTATTGCAGCCCATCAGCGGACTGTACAGTCGCTGGAGAATGGCCGCTGGGTCGAAGCCTCTCGCTCCGGGCATATGGTCAACTTCACCGATCCCGACGTCATTGTCGCCGAGATCAACCGGTATTTGCATGAATAGACGCAAAAGATTGATGTTAGTCGCCATGATTCTTCTAGCTGTAGCGGCATACTACTTTTTCTACTCCAACCTTTTTAAAGGAACAAACACAGTCTCTCACGCCATAACGAATCAGGGAATCGTCGAAATTCATCCCTTTGCAGTCTCTGCGGAATCCGTTGGCTTACATTCTTTTGCTACGGGCACCGTCTTTGTGGAAGCTTCCGATGACGGCAGTTGCGTCATTCGTATCGTGTCGCAGCTCGAGATCGATCCCGAGGACTGGGGCGGCGTTTCATTTAGCATGCCAGGTCATCTTACCGTCAAGCAATTGACCAGTAGCTACCCCGAGGATGGAACGCTTGATGAGATTGCCGGCTGGCCGGCAACCTGGATTTCCACAGATACCGAGCAGAAGTACAAAACGTTTATCGAAATTGGCAGAGATCGCGGTCATCACTCCACTCGCGGCGGCAAAGGCTCCGTGCTAATCGAGATGTTATCGGTTCCCAATATGCCGATTCCTGATTCCTTCCCTATCGGCATCAGCATTGGCGGCTATAACAAAAATGGATACGACGTGATGGGCGCGGAATATATCACGATACCCATAACGTTTAAGGAGCGCGAATAAGGTTTCGCGCTCCTACGTCATTTCGTATGAATATGTGCTCTGGTCCTCATTTTCTTTATCATCCACATCGCGGCCAACCCGCCAAGCAATGCCCATACCGGCGTAGCAATCCCCAGAACATGGACATGGAGCACGGCAATCACGAAGGTGATGAAGGCAGGAATCCGCAGCTCTTTGTCCACAAAAGCGTTCTTTATGCCTCTTATAAACAACCCCAGCAAAGAAAAGCCCGTCAAAATAACGACAAACGCTTCGGGCAAGGCCCCAATGACATCAACAACCTTCCAAGCTGCGGCGCCGAAACCAACAACGATCAGACTAGAGACTAGCGCGGCCTTATACCGCTCGCCATGCGCTCCGGACTCCGGGCTGCTGCAGAGAGCGCTCATCAAGCCCCCTACATTCGCCGAGCTTCCGCCAAACATACCCGCGACGACGCTGGCAACTCCCGATCCTGTAATCATACGATTGACCGGGGGTCGAAAATCATGGCTACGAAGCGAAGTGCTCGCTACAGCAAGATCATTGGTCAAGATCAACAAGGCAAGCGGAAAAGCAAGCGACAACAGTCCATCCCATGAGAAAACCGGCACGACGATAAAGGGAGCGATGTAGGTCGTTGACGGCAGATCAGGCAGGCCGTTTTGCAGCCATACTCCCACTCCCCCAAGCAGTAAGGCCCACAAAGCGGGTGGCAGCGACTTGATCAACCGAGGTCCAAAAAAGTAGCCGGCTCCCGCTAACAAACCGGCAATCGGCAACTCCACGCTCGCCGGGACCATTGCAGCGACGTACGTTAGCAAAAGCCCGGCTAACAATGCATCAATTAATGGCTTGGGAAGCAGCGCCAAAAACTTTCCAAACCAGCCTGATAAACCGAGAAGCATCAGAAGCAGTCCTGACATTACAAACGCGCCTGCCAGCTGCGGATAGGACATTCCGACAGCCGCCGTTCCCAGAAAGGCAGTAGCCGTAATGGAATGCGCTCCGGCAAATGGTATTTTGTAACGCAAGGTTAACAAAATGTTCAAGAAACCGCCTGCAACGTAGGCCGAGGTGAACCAGGATATAAGCTCGGCCTTGCCGAGTCCTGCCGCCCCAGCGGCTTGAACGATCATGATGGCTCCTCCAGTACATGCCAGCAGAGCGGACACACAGCCGGTCAACAGCCATTGCGCCCTTGTCGCCGCTCCTCCTTTTATCCTTGCCATAATTAACACCGTCCGCGTTCACAAAATTATTCCAAGATTACGATTGCCGGTCCGATTAAAGGTGCCCGATCATGATATGATAATACTCAGACAGGTCCAGCTACCGGATTTTCCGGACATAATAGATTCGAAGGAGGCTCTGATATGTGGAAGCCCGATCGAGATGACGCCCGCCCGCTCTACGTACAAATTGCCGATTATCTGGAGCAGCGAATCGCATACGGAGATTTCCCTCCAGGCAGCGTTCTTCCTTCCGAACGGAAGTTGGCGGTACAGCTTCAGGTCAACCGAAGCACCATCATAGCAGCATTCGGGGAGCTTCGCGCGATGGGAATCGTCGAGAGCCACGTTGGGAGGGGCACGCGGGTCAGCATGATGAAATGGGGCGCTGCCCCGCGGCATACGCCTAACTGGAGCCGGTACGCCGAGGGAGGCCAATTTTTGCCGAATCTGCCTTTCATGAGACGCATTCGGGAAGCATTAGCCGAACGGCCGGGGCTGATCGATATGGCTAGCGGCGAGTTGGCCGGAGATCTTGCCCCGACCGAGGAGATCGCGACTTTATTGAAGGAGCACGATTATACAGCCTATCTGGGCTACGACAACCCGCAAGGTTCGCTCCCGCTTCGTCAGGCCGTAGCGGAATATTTGTTGCGGCACCGCGGCATTAGGACAACGGAATCTTCGATTCTGATAACGTCGGGTTCGCAGCAATCCCTATATCTCATCACGCAATGTCTGTTGTCTCCGGGCGAAGCCGTTGCGATAGAAGATCCGTCCTATTGTTATTCGCTGCCGTTGTTCCAATCGGCGGGGCTCCGGCTATTTCGACTGCCGGTGGACGAGGGCGGCGTCAATCCCGAAGATATACTGGAGTTATACCGGAAACATCGGATAAAGGCTGTATTTCTCAATCCCAATTACCAAAATCCTACAGGTGCGGTACTGAGCGACGAACGACGCAAGCGGGTATTGGAGCTGGCTGGCGAACTCGGACTCCCCATTATCGAGGACGATCCGTTTAGCCTGACCTCATACGGCGATATGCCGCCGAGTCCGCTTAAGTCCATAGACCAGGCGGGCACCGTCCTCTATATCGGCTCTTTTTCCAAAATCGCCGCTTCCGGCTTGCGAGTCGGTTGGATGGTCGCCCCCCATGCCATTGTCGAACGTCTGGCGGACGCGAGACAGCAGATGGATTTCGGCCTAAGCATTTTGCCTCAGCTGGTGGCGGGGCAGTTTTTGCGCTCGGAGCATTTCGCCCCCCATCTGGACCGACTTCGGACATCGCTTCAATTTAAAAGAGATTTGCTCATCGAAGCCATGGACAAAGAATTACGCGGGCTGGTAGAATTCGAAGCCCCGAGCGGGGGCTTGCATCTCTGGTGCAGGCTGCTTCCCGAGGTCCCGGAAGGCAAGCTGCTGGAAGAGTCCATCGCCGCCGGAACCGTGTTCGTCCCCGGCAGCGTCTACGGCTCGGACAAGGGTTACGCGCGATTTACGTTCGCCAGACCGAAGGAAGAAGACATTGCTCCGGGCGTTGCCTGTTTCGCCCGGGCTCTACGAAGCTTGATCTAAAGGACATTGGATGTTCACCATGGGTTGCGATTATTGCAGCTCATCCTTTTTGTCAACTTCGATTTCATCCCATCTTCTGGAGTAGGCTTTATTCGTAACCCAAAAGGTCATCCAGGACAACACGATAATGATAATCGCCGAAACAATCCACACGCTTGTAGGAACATTCATGACTGCATCTCCTTTTTGCCGATCGCTGCCGCAACTTGCCGATCATCTTCTCGGATAATATGGACACCTGCGAAATATAGAACCAACGGTGCCCCCACGAATGCGGCACAGAGAATAATAAAGCTGCTCGTTACTAACATGGAACGATTCCCCCTTAGTTGAGTGAGTTTGATGTCTTGTGAATCTATCGTAAGCGGGATTGGCTGAGATGTAACCAGCCAATTGACAGTTAATTGGACCATCCAATGTAAAAAGCACCTTGCCAGTGGCAAGGTGCGATGATTCTCAGAAATGGGGAGGGCCACGATCGCCTCTCCCCATTTTTTATTTCATTAATTTGGCGACGGTGGTCAACAACTCATCCAATACGTCGCGATCGCCTTCTTCGATGCGCTCCACCACGCAGCTCTTTAGATGGTCTTCCAACAACTGCTTGCCAACTCCATTGAGGGCGGATTGAATCGAGGAGATTTGATGAAGGATATCATCACAATACACATCCCTTTCGATCATCCCTTTGACTCCGCGGACCTGCCCTTCGATCCGGTTGAGTCGGCTAATTAAATTTTGTTTCGTTTTATCGGAATGATGGCTTTTTCGCTCGGTAGACGATTGATGGCTGCACGAGGCATCCTCTTGTACATGGTGATCGATGTGTACCCCCTCCTTAATATTCTTACCTTATCATGCTCCCCCATCCAAAGTAAAGCTACCCTATGGCACTAAAGGCGAGTGGAATAACAAAGCAGCCCTTTTTGGTGGGCTGCTTTGGAACAGCATTACGATTTTTGCAGCAAGCCGCTTATTTCATTCAGGTTTTCCGCAAAGCCGACAAACACCTTGTCGCCAATAACGATCGTCGGCACGATCTGTTTCCCGGTAAGATTCCAAACTTCCTCTGGATATTTTGGGTCTTCTTCGCAGTTATAATCCGCATACGGAATATCGTTTTCCTTAAAATAACGTTTGGCAAAGTTGCAATCACTGCATGTCGGAATCGTATAGATTTTTACTGTTTCATCCATCTGCGTTCCTCCTTAATGGGTGGCCTTCGACGGCGCCATATTACGTGGATGCCGTAATTTGTTGCAGCTGCTCCAACGTCACGCGATCCACAAACTTGCTGAATTTCTCTTTGCTTTTGGCATGTTCCTTATAGAAGTCAATGATCGCCATAACCGCAGGAATCAATCGTTCTTCTTTTAATCCGGAATGCAGCTTCTTGGCAAACGTGGTTTTTAGCCCTTTGGATTCGCCGCCCACGTATAGATCGAACGTATCTCGCATTTTAATCACGCTAATGTCTTTAATGAGCGGCTCGCTTGTCCCTAACGCACAGCCGGCATATCCGATTTTAAGCGGCATCGGTGTCGGAATGCCGGCAATCGCTCCGTTTAAGGTTTGGGCTACCGCCAGCCCGGCTTCTTCTGCGCCCTTGCAAAAATTGCAGGCGATCAGGCTTTTGGTGACAAAACCAGCCGGATTGACTTCCAGTCCGCTTTGCTCCAGTTCGGCCTGGATCCTATCGCGCTTCTCTACAGCCACATCTGCATACAACTGTTTAAAGGGCGTCATTTCCAGTTTGGCATCCGGTCCTAGCAGATCACCGATGATGCCGAGCTGTTTGGATGTAAACAGGCTGCCGCCAAGCTGCAGAGCGGGGCTGATTGCAATTTTTACGATCTCTCCCATTCCCATTCGCCCCTTGTTTTATTGAATTTTCACGACATAAGGGACCGTAAATACTTTGCCTTCATGCTGGAATTGTCCCCAAATTTTATACGTGCCGGGATTCGGAAAAGCCGTCATAAATTCCGCTTCCGGCCCGGATGCTTTTTCGTCAACAGGGTGTACGTGAAGGTATTGCTCCGCATCCTCCGAAAGAATGACGACGTGTCCGACAGCGCCGAGGTATTGCTCCAGATTGCTGATGCCTTCTTTCGTTTTATCGTCCTTAACGGTAAACGACAACTTGGCTTCAGCTTTTGCTTTTGTGCTGCCAAGAGCCAGTGTGACTTCTTTTCCATCAACAACTTTTACCAGCTCCGCATCCGCTGTGACGCTTTCCTGCGGTTTGGTTTCCCCGTCTACCTTCACCCACTCGCTGAGCGTTGTGCCGGATCCGCCCTTTGGAACAAAATCCGCAAAAACTTTGTATTCTCCTCCATTCGGAAATGAGGTGTCTACCGTAAACGTCCCTTTTCCGTCCCACTCGGGATGAATATGGTTGAAGTAAGAAAGATCCTTATTTACGATGATGATGTGCATCAGTTTTTCATGGTTCCATTCAAAATCCTGGACGGTCTGGTCGTTGCTGTCGGTCACCTGAACGTTCAGCTTTGTGTTCTCGGATGCTTTAGCCGTTCCTGATGCAAACGAAAAGGAAGCTTTATAGTTGTCTGCCGAATGTTCATCTGTAGCGTGACCATCGTGTTCCCCAGAGTCGTTACTGTTTATGGTTGGGTTTGCGGCTCCGTTTTGATGGGAGCCGGCGTGCCCATCGGCACTCTCCTTTGTCGTACCGCAAGCGGTCAGCAATCCAATAGTCAACATTCCGGATAAAATGAGCATCATTCTTTTTTTCATTTTAGGCTCTTCTCCATTCTGACTTCCTGATTAGTGGCGTACTTTCACACGCTGCAAGCGAAGCGCATTAAGGACAACCGATACCGAACTTAACGCCATTGCCGCGCCTGCCACCCATGGAGCCAGTAAGCCAATCGCGGCAATCGGGATGCCGAGCGTGTTATAGCCCAGCGCCCAGAACAGGTTTTGTTTAATATTGGCCATGGTCTTGCGGCTCAAATAGATCGCATCGGGAATGCTCGACAGATCGCCGCGCATCAGAGTTACATCCGCTGCTTCCATCGCCACATCCGTCCCGGTGCCAATGGCCATGCCGATGTCCGCTGTCGCCAGCGCTGGCGCATCATTGATGCCATCCCCAACCATCGCCACTTTTTTGCCTTGGGCCTGCAATTTCTTAACTTCCTCGGCCTTGCCTTCTGGAAGTACCTCGGCCCGGACTTGGTCAATGCCGACTTGAGCTGCAATCGCTTTGGCGGTCCGTTCGTTGTCGCCTGTAATCATGATGACCTCGATGCCCATTTGCTTAAGACGGCTCACCGCCGCTTTCGACGTTTCCTTGATCGTATCGGCTACCGCGACCATACCGGCATAACGATTGTCGATGGCAACCAGCATCGCGGTTTTGCCTGCTTCCTCCAGACGGGACATCGGCTCATAGGCAGCCTTAGCGTCCACATCGTATTTCTCCATTAAGCGGCGTGTGCCGACAAGCAGCTCCCGGCCATCTACCACGGCTTTGATGCCATAGCCTGGAAAAGCTTCGAACGATTCGGTTCCCGGCAGCTCGATTTGTTTGGCCACAATACCGGCCACTATCGCTTCTGCCAGCGGATGCTCCGAATTTTTTTCGGCCGCGCCGACAAGTCGAAGAAACTCCGCTTCGTTGTCTTGCGTGATCACATCGGTCAGCTCCGGCTTGCCTTTAGTAACGGTGCCGGTTTTGTCCAGAATGATCGTATTGATTTTGTGCGTCTGCTCCAGATGTTCGCCGCCCTTAAACAGAATGCCCATCTCAGCCGAACGGCCGGAACCGGCCATAATCGAAGTCGGCGTTGCCAAACCGAGAGCACAAGGGCAAGCAATAACGAGAATCGCAATGGCAATTTCAAGTGCGTGGGCAAAATCGCCTGGCGTAATGAAAAAGTACCATACCAGGAACATTACAATGGCAATCCCTACGACAATCGGAACAAATATGCCAGAGATGACATCGGCTACCCGCTGAATCTGCGCTTTGGAGCCTTGCGCTTCTTCTACGACTTTAATGATTTGCGCAAGAGCCGTTTCTTTGCCGACTTTGGTCGCTTTGATGCGCAGGATGCCGTTTTTGTTGATGGTAGCCCCGATAACGGAATCGCCGGCCTTCTTTTCGACCGGCAAACTTTCGCCTGTCAGCATGGATTCATCCACCGATGAAACGCCTTCCAGCACTTGACCGTCCACCGGCACTTTATCGCCAGGGCGAACCAGCACGACATCCCCTACGATAACGTCTTCCACCGGGATCGTTAATTCCTGGCCATCCCGAACGACCAGAGCCGTTTTGGCTTGCAACCCCATGAGGGACTTGATTGCTTCCGAAGTGCGTCCCTTTGCCAGCGATTCGAACAATTTACCCATAATAACCAATGTAATCAGCACCGCGCTGGTTTCATAATAAAGCGCAGGACCATGATGCATCTGATCCCCGGCGGCGAACCAGTCAATCGTGAGATACAGGCTGTAAAAATACGCGGCCGATGTTCCAAGTGCAATTAGAACATCCATGTTTGCGCTGCGATTTCGCAGCGCCTTATACGCGCCGACATAAAACTGCTTCCCGATATAAAACTGTACCGGTGTAGCCAACAAGAGCTGAACCCAAGGATTCATCAGGAAATCCGGCATGTAAATCCATGACGTAAAGGAGAAGTGACCTACCATCGTCCACAATAGCGGAAAAGAGAGAATGGCCGAGATGAGCAATTTCAGCTTCTGCTGGCGAATCTCGCGGACGCGATGGTCAGCCGCATTCCGGTTTTCCTGTTTGACAAGTGCTTTGTAGCCGAGCTTCTTAACTTTTTCCTGCATCTCTTCGATCGTGATTTCACCAGCCGAATATTCGACGCGGGCCGTTTCCATTGCAAAGTTTACGGTAGCGCTAGTTACGCCTGGCAGCTTGCCAAGCCCTTTTTCAATTTTGTTGGCGCAGGCGGCACAGGTCATGCCTTCCAGATTAAATTGTGCCACTTCCGTCACCGTTCCGTATCCGAGCTTCTTGATCGTATCCTCCAGGTTTTTTACGTCCACTTTATCCGGATCGTAGGTGACATTTGCTTTTTCCAGTGCAAAGTTGACATTTGCATTGGCCACGCCATCTAATTTATTAAGCCCTTTTTCAATCCTGTTGGCGCAGGCGGCGCAGGTCATGCCCGTTATTTGAAAGGACGACTGTTTCGCCTTCGTTGCTGTCGTTTCCACTATGTTTCACTCCTTTTTCGTTTAGCTCAGACCACGTCATAGCCCTGTTCTTCAATAACTTCCTTGATCCGATCCAGAGAAACCTTCTGCTCGTCGAACGACACATCGACCGACTCGCCCTTTAAATTCACTTTTCCGCTTGCGCCGATTTCTTTCAGCGCGCCTTCAATGGAGTTCACGCAATGCTGGCAGCTCATCCCTTGTACATTCAATGTTATGTTTTTCATATTTTCATCCGTCCCTTCAAATATTGATAGTGGTTATTTTCAAATAGGAAACTGTCGCTTTCGTAAACTTAGTATACCCCCGTACCCTATAAACGTCAACTCTTTTTTTGTCTCTTTTACATTCCCCTTGATTGACGAGCTTATTCTTGGTATTAGCAATTTAACGTTAGTTAACATTTTTCTTGACATGTAATTTTTGATACACTTATAATAATACCAACACAACATATGAGCAAGTGTTCATATATTAATGATGGAGGGATTTTAATGGCGGGACATCACCACGATCATGGCCATGACCATGGGCAAACCAACAACAACAAAAAGATTTTATTGATTTCATTTATTATCATTACGGCGTATATGGTCATCGAAGCCGTGGGCGGATTTATGACCAACAGCTTGGCCTTGTTATCGGATGCGGGCCATATGCTTTCGGACTCTTTGGCATTAGCGATTGCCTTACTCGCCTTCAAATTCGGCGAAAAAGCGGTCAGTACGGGAAAAACATACGGATACAGACGTTTCGAAATACTGGCCGCCACACTCAATGGACTGACTCTGATCGGCGTTTCCCTTTACATCTTTTATGAAGCGATCGAACGTTTTGCCAATCCGCCGGAAGTCGCTACGGTTGGCATGCTGATCATCAGTACCATCGGGCTGCTGATCAACATTCTTGTGGCCTGGATTATGATGCGCGGCGGCGATACGGAGCATAATTTGAACATGCGCGGCGCTTTCTTGCACGTTATCAGCGACATGCTGGGCTCGGTAGGCGCCATTGCGGCCGCTCTGCTCATGATGTTCTTTGGCTGGGGCTGGGCCGACCCGTTGGCCAGCGTCATCGTTGCCGTACTCGTACTCCGCAGCGGCTATATCGTGAGCAAGTCATCCTTGCATGTATTAATGGAAGGAACTCCGCGCAATATGAAGGTTGAAGACATCGCGCAAGCCATACGGGAGGTCGACGGCGTCAAAGGTGTACATGATTTGCATATTTGGTCGATTACAAGCAATATGCATGCTCTGACTGCCCATATTGTAGTGGATGGAAACAAGACGGTTTACGAAACGGAAGCCTTATTGCATAAAGTCGAACATATGCTGGAGCATAAAGACATTCGCCACGTAACCCTGCAAGTGGAATCGGAAAATCACACGCATGAGGACAATCTTTTATGCACGAATAAAGCAAGTCTGCCCGATGCGCACGCACATCACAATCATTAATGCCAAGAGCAGTTGGACAACATCCAACTGCTCTTTTTCTTTTCAATTGGGAGAGCTCTAATCGGGATACGGCAGCACTTCCACCGTGTAATCGTGATTTCCGCCGATCTCATAAGCGACGGATTGTCCTACTTTCCGCCAGGAGAGTTCCATAATGCCGTTGCCGCAAGGCAAGCTTCCTTGGCACCACTCCAGATCGACATTGGAAAATTGTACGATTGCATGCTTATTCCGATGATCGATGCTGCGAATACCAAGCGCTTCCTTATACAACCAATACGTAACGTAGGAAGCAAAGCCGTGATTGCAACTAGCCCGAACGTCTATGTTCTCCCATAAGGTTCCCGTCGCTTCCGCCATGTGGCTGAAATATCCGCTTAGTTCGTCCAACAGTTTTATTCCTTCGCCATAACGGGAGAACAAATCCAACCGCAAGTAATTTCCGATAAACGCATTGGCCGGCGCTACTTCAAGAAAGTCTCCTCTCTCAGCCCTGCGCGGACCGAATCGATCAGCCAGGATCCTCCACAACTCCGGGTGGCTTTCCGGATTCGCAATGTCGAAGGTAAAGGCATAATATTGACAAACCTCCGTTTTTTCGCCGGTCAATTTCAGTTCTCCGTCTACGCGCACCGCATTATCGTTAAAAAACCGACCATCGAACGAAAAACGGCGAATAGTTTCCCTCAAGCGGCTGGCCTGGTTTCGCAGCTCCGGATTATCGTATAAACGTCCGGCGGCATCGAGAGCTCCTGCATACAACATGTTTGTCGGAAAGTTGACATCCTGCACGAGTTCATTCGCCTTCGACCACTCGACAAACACCCAGCTTTCCAGGTTTTCAAGCAAACCGTATTCATTTTGAAATTTTCGAAAATAGTCGAGCAGTTTCATCACTTGGGCTTCGGACTTGGCGATGAGATTGCGATTGTTCGTTCTCGTATCAAACTGCTCAAGCTCGACCACGTACCATAGCGCCCAATTCGGAATGAATCTCCCATTATAATGGTCGGCTGGGTAACACATAGGAATCATCCCGCTTGGCAAAAAGGGGAAATCGCCGGTTATAATCAGATTTTCCCGAAAGTTTGTTTCTACACGTGACGTACCGCTTAATACATATTCCACCTTCGACATAAAATAACTGTCGCATAACCACCCGGCGCGTTCTCTCGAAGGACAGTCCATATAAAGATCAAGCGCATTCTGATTAAAAGTTTCCGCTCCGGCCTGGAAAATGGCATTTAATGCCGGATCGCTGCAATGAAATGCCGCTGCATGGGTATCGGGGTTTTTGAATTCCCGGATACACACATCGGCAATGTTCGCTTCACCATCCATGACAAGCAGCTTGGCGTACTTTAAGGTATAAGGTTCGATGCTCTCCAAATGATAGCTGCCCGCTTCAAGCTCGAAGCCGATGACATTTACGCAAGACAATCGTAGAAAATCAATATCTCCGTCTGTTAATATTTCGTCAAATGCGATAAACAGCTTCACTCGTGCCCGGCATATTACATGGCAGCCGATAAAACCGCTTGTATTGACTCCGAAATCAACGATATAAAACTGCCCTCGCCTAAGCGTCAGTCGTTCCGTACCGATGTAAGGCGTCATTTGCTCATAGGTCTCGAGCGTCTCCGTCTCTTCCATATCATAGGAGATGATTCTCTCGAGCTCCTCTTCTTTGTAACCAGCCAATAATGGACCTATCGCTGTTAGCGAACGATCTCGCCAATACTGTTCTCGTCTGATACCTTGCGCAAATGTACCACTCCTGGCAATAAGATCGGGGGCCCTTCGTTTAAATTCAGGGTAGGAAACCCCTCGGGCAAGATAATTCAGGGATGCAGTCTCCTCCAATAACGCAGGCGTTCGATTTGGATCGGGCTGCGTTTGCCAATTGCTGCTGGTTGCGGTAAGTCGATAATATTCGACGAAAGTCCGCTGATAGCTGTATCGCTGTACTTTTTGCAACCGCTCTGTCAGTACGAATGCCTGAAAGTCGGCGCGTTTGACCGAAGTTGCCGCCGCTATGCTGTCATTGACGGTCAACTCCGCTTGCAAAAAGGATGGCTGATTCAACAGGTAGTAGCTGTTCGCGTTATAGCCGGCGACTTCAACGGAAACGATGTTAAATCCGGTTGCAAGCTTATCCGTCAAATCCCATTCATCAACTCGAAAAAAGCCATGAGGTCCCCTGGCAGGACCATGTCCGACAAATGCACCGTTTACTTTCAACCGGTAAATGCTCGATGCAGTCAAGCGAATCCTGCAAGACTCGGTTCCCCGCTCCATCATAATTACCGTACGGAAGCCTACGGTCAAGTTTATTTCCTTTTCACGACCTTCCGGCCACACCGGCACAGCATATCGAAACAAAGTAGACTCACTCCCCTGCTCTATTACTTGAAGACCGGAAGCCAGTCCCCGTGCGCTTCGATAAGGTCGTCGCACATCGAGATAATCTCGTCGATCGACAGTTCTGCAGCCGTATGTGGATCTAACATCGCCGCATGATAAATATGCTCCTTCTTGCCGCTAATAGCGGCTTCTATCGTCAGCAACTGCGTATTAATATTCGTCCTATTAAGCGCTGCGCATTGCGGTGGCAAATCACCTACATAGGTCGGCGTTACCCCGCTGCCATTAACGAGACACGGAACTTCAACACAGGCCTCCTTGGGCAGATTGGTAATCAAGCCGGTATTCATAACATTGCCGCCGAAAGAAAATAAAGTATTAGATTCAATCGCATCGAAAATATTCGATGCATATTCGTGCGTTCTCTCGTGCCTGAGTCCGACATTGTTTACCAATTCCTCGCGCATTTCCTTCCATTGCTCGATCCGCCACAAACAACGCCTCGGATACTCGTCCAGCGGAATATTATATTTTTCTATGAGCTCCGGATAGCTTTTCTTTATAAAGTAAGGGTGATATTCGGCGTTATGCTCCGACGATTCCGTGACATAGTAGCCGAAATGCGCCATTAACTCGTAGCGAACCATATCTTGATGCCTTTGCTTTTGCTTTTCGGCGGCCCTTCTCTTAATTTCCGGATACAGGTCGTTGCCGTTTCTCTTAACTTCCAGGAGCCATGCCATATGGTTGATGCCTGCAATTTTCCATTGCACGCCTGTCGGTTCCATATCCAAATCCTTAAACAGGTCCGGTACGCAAACCTGCACGCTATGACATAATCCGACTGTGCGGATTCCGCCATACGTGGTCATTACATTGGTTAGCGCCGCCATCGGATTTACATAATTCAGAAACAGCGCATCGGGACATACCTCTTGCATCTCTCTAGCAATATCCAACATGACGGGGATCGTACGAAGATTTCGGAAAATCCCGCCGATTCCAACTGTATCCGCAATCGTTTGTCGAAGTTGATAAGCTTTAGGAATCTCGAAATCCGTTATCGTACAAGGATCGTATCCGCCTACCTTTATGGCATTAATGACATATTTTGCGTCCCGCAAAGCATCTTTTCGATTGGGGTAAACCTTAATTTCACAGGTGCTGTTGATCGATTTTTTTAAATGGTTCAGCATTTTCTCCGCATCCTTAAGCCTGATCGGATCGATATCGAACAATGCAATCTCGAACCCTTGCAGGGACGGCACCAGCATACAGTCCCCTAACACGTTTTTGGAAAATACGGCGCTGCCCGCGCCGATAAATGTAATTTTAGACATTCAAAACACTCCGTTCGATTGATGTAGAAGTTGAACTGCTCGACTAAAATTGATTTTGAAGGCGTTCTCGTACTTCTCTTCCTTCCAATTCATGCAGCGAAATACCTGCTTTAGCCGCAAGCGCGGCTCCCAATCCCGCCGCCTCTCCCATAGGAACAGCATTGCCGGTAACTCTATAGGAGGCATGCGCATAAAAGTCCCCGCTAATGCATCTTCCGGCTAACAGAAGATTCGTCACATCTTTCGCAACAAGACTGCGGAAAGGAATATGGTAGCTTTGCGCCGTTACCCCTTCTTTCGTAACAGCCTCTGTCGAGCTTGAATCCAGTGCGTGAATATCAACTGGAAACTCTACAAGACATATGCCGTCCTCGAAACGGGCACCTGCTACTATATCTTGAACCGTGACTGTGTATAATCCGTGTACGCGCCGTCCTTCTCTCAGTCCGATCTGGGAAGCGGTCGAGACGAGCCGTACCTCGCTCCACTCCGGCAGAGTCGACA
Source organism: Paenibacillus agaridevorans (assembly GCF_003112455.1). Taxonomy (GTDB): domain Bacteria; phylum Bacillota; class Bacilli; order Paenibacillales; family Paenibacillaceae; genus Pristimantibacillus; species Pristimantibacillus agaridevorans. Next base: position 30,618 of record NZ_BDQX01000036.1, on the reverse strand, counting down.
GCGCTTGAACGATACGGTAAATTTCGCCGCGGGCGTGGATGGTCGCATCGGTCATTTCCTTCGCATTATCGCAACGTACACCATACTCGTGATTGACCATCAATCCGTATAGCTGGGGGTGAGGGAGCCGAAATAGTGAAGGCGATCGATAAGTCGGCTCGACTCCTGCCCGGCGCAACGTCTCTAAAAACATCCGTTTGGTAGCGTCGTTCAGCGTGCTCTCTTGTTGTCCGGGAACTCCGCTGATTAGCGCGAGCATCGTCGCCGGCTGTGTTTGCCCGGTTTCCGGATGACCAATATCGAATCCGCATCCCGACCGCGCCGCCAATTCTCCATTTCCTGAGCAGTCGATAAAAACAGGTGCGGAGAAGGCTTCACGACCGCTGTTGCTCTCCGTAAACACAAACGCAATATGTTTATTCTCTCGCTTGGATGCTACTACACGGGTATGCAGCCGAACTTCGACTCCTGATTCCACGCAAAGCGCCTCCAATATGTGCTTCATGCCTTCGGCGTCATACGTGAAATCAGAACTGCCATCGTAATGCTTGGAAGTACCTGAGGACTGCAACAGAAACGACTGCTCTGACGAGAGACGATCGCATATTTCCCGTAGTAGTCCTCCTTTGTTTTTGCTGTCAAGAACGAAGGACAATAACCCACTGGTCCATACGCCGCCCAGACAGCCCGCAGCTTCAATTAATACTGTTCGCGCGCCTGCCCTTGCGGCCGCAAGCGCGGCTCCAATTCCCGCCGGACCTGCTCCGCAGACGACAACATCGTATTCGCCAATGACCGGCGAATCTTGACGCGTTTCCGATATCATGTTCACAGTTTTTTTCTCCCTCCTTAAAAAAAATATCCGTTATCAGGATTTGACGGCCCCCGAAGTCAAGCCTTCGACATAATATTTCATACCAAACAGGAATACGATCAATAACGGAATGGAGGCGAACACATATCCAGACGTAATGACACCTAAATCGGGATTGGAAATATCTCCTGCATCTCCGCCTGCTTTCGGTGCAAACGACTGCAGCGCCATAGCCAAGGTTTGCAGCTTCGGACTGCTGATCATAAGCATGGGCCAAATCAAATCATTGTAAATACCTAGAAAAGTCATGATCGCGATCGTGACGAAGATCGGCTTTGCTAAAGGCAATGCGATCTTTACGACACAAATATACTCGCTCGATCCTTCCATTCTGGCAGCCTCAAACAGCTCCTCCGAGATGGATCGGAAGAAGGAGCGAAGTAAAAATACGGCGAACAGCAAACCGCCTCCGATATAAAACGCGATGAGTCCGGTATACGTATTTCTCAATTGCATCCAATCAGCCAAAAGGAAATTCGGAGTCAACTGAAGCACTTTCGGCAAAGTCATCATCATGACGATCAGGAAAAACAAAAAACCTTTTCCCCAAAATTTAAGTCTGGCAAACGCATAGCCGCAAAAAGCCGCCAACGCGAGAACGCCAAAAATAGAAGTAAAGCAAAGAAATAAACTGCGGATCATTGGTTCGATCAAAGCCAGCATGGCTGATGAATAATTTTGCCACTTAGGCCGTAGGGGGACTCCCCAAAAATCGCCATAAATGTCCAATGTATCTCTTAATGACATCATAAGCATCATTACTATGGGCACGACGGAAGTGACTAGCAGAAGGCCTAGAACACTGTAGCTCATCATCGATATCCAAAATTTTCGGTTAATTGACATTCTATCGTTACACCTCTTCCTGTCTAGAAAGGCGAGAGTTGACGTACGTAACGAGCAGTACCATGATCGCCAATACGAAACCTATGGCAGAAGCATAGCCGTATTGCCCGTCGGAAATTTGGAAATACATCTGCAATCCTGGAACGTAAGTCGAAACGCCGGGGCCACCGCGAGTAAATATCCATATATTCGCAAAACCTTGTATACTGCCAATAAACGTAAAAAACAGGATCAGCTGAATTTGCGGCAGAATGAGCGGCATATCGATCTTAAGAAATCGATTCCAGACATTAACGCCGTCGATTTGGGCCGAATCATAAATCTCTCTGTTTATTCCAATCAATCCGCCTAGATAAATGAGAAAAGCAAAGACACTGATAAACGGAAAGCCTGCGAAAATAATACTCCAAATGGCCAGTTGCTCGTCGCCTAACCAAGCACGCTGCAAATGGCCGAGACCTAGCGCGCTTAATATCTCATTGATAAGACCGGATTCCGGACTGTAGATCATTTTCCATAGAAGAACGACGACGATACCCGGAACGATGCTTGTCAGCACGAATCCCGACCGAAAGAAATATTTCATCTTCTTGCTTTTGAGCCAAAAGACGAGCTCGGCCGCGAGAAGAGGCATGGTCAATTCCTTGATGATCGCTGTAATCAGAATAAGCAGCATATTCCCTATCCCGATCCAGAAGAAAGGGTCGGCTCCTATCCTTTGAAAATTGGCAAAGCCCGTAAACGCTAGCGGCGAGGATAAATTAAAGTTGGTAAAGGAGTAGATGAACGCCATAGCGGTCGGAACGACTTCGAATATTACAATAAACAGAAACGCAGGAATGATAAGCAGATACGCGGTTCTCGAGTATTTAAAAAACTTCCAAAAACGCTTGAATCTCATATTCAGCGCGGGATATGAGCTTAACGCCAATCGAAAGAGAAGTGCTGCGCACAGAACGTCCAATGCAACCAGCGCCCATAGGATCGCTCGCCAAACATTATTTCCGTCAGCGGCATTTAAGTCGATTGCCATGCGTTCGCCGGCTGCCGAATAAACGGATA
>NZ_BDQX01000036.1:0-27826 GCF_003112455.1 Paenibacillus agaridevorans | reverse complement strand
ATTATTTCCGTCAGCGGCATTTAAGTCGATTGCCATGCGTTCGCCGGCTGCCGAATAAACGGATCCCTCATCTGCGGCCGCCACTCCCAAACCAATCGTCTGATTGCCCCCGGCCAATCGGTTTTGATATAGCTTTTTGCCGTCCCCGTTCAATAAATAAAGGTTCCCGCTTTCATCTCCTGCCAGCACATGTTGGCTGTCTTGCAAGCCATATACCGCTTTTATTGGATATGACGATATGGACTTCGACCATAGGATAATTCCTTCGTGATCGAAGCGATAAATATTTCCTCTGTTGTCCCCTGCCAGAAACGTTTGTCCTTCAAATTGGATGGATGAAACCGGGTAATTTAAAGTTCGACGCCATCGTTCGTTGCCACTTGCATCCAGCATTCCGATTTCGGCATCCTCCGTCCCAAATAAAACGCCCGCTTCGGCAGCATCCATAGCAGTTACGTCAAACCCGATTCGAGCGTTAAACATTTCCTCACCCGTTTCGGTGTAAGAACCGATCCATTGTTTATCATTGTATTGCCCGATGCCATAGGAAATCAGCAATCGATCGCCTTGCCGATCAATCGCTTTGATACGGCCATTAACAGCGAATTGGCCGATTTCCGTCAACTGCTTGTCATAAATGCGCAGGTTCCTGGCTGATGTGCCTACATACACCTTGTTGCCGTCCTCAGAAACGGCAATTGCGGTAATCGTCTCGTCGAGACGTCTCTCCTTGATTGGGCTTCCTTCATGTACAACTAACAATTTATTATCCGCAGTGGCCCATATGATCTCCGATTTCGAGATTTGCAAAGCGGCTATGCCCCGCTCCCCTTTAATAACTGCCGACGAATGTGTAACTTCCTTCTTATTCCATATATAAATGAAAACGGAATGTACAAGCAGGAGCAGTATAACAACGACAAGCATATTCCGTTTTGAGCGCCAAATGTCAGACATCGTGTCCTCCCTCTTAAAACCATGTTGAAGTCTGAATACAGTGGTGACCTTAATAGGAGATCGCTGCAAAAGTGCAAGGATAAACTCCCAGCGCACTTTTGCAGCCATGCAGCTTTGTTATGCTCCCGGCTGGCGTTCGGGATATTCGATATTTTCCTGAGTCAGCCCGGCCTTCTCCATGATTTGATCGAGGTTGTCTATCCAAAGCTTCTGAAATTTTTGCACATATTCCTCCGGAGTGATTTTCCCCTCCAGCGCTTGCTTGAAAAGATCTCTCCCCGTCGCCTTCAAATCATTGACGCGTCCTACGAGCATGACTTTATTGATTTCCACTTCGGCGTTGCCCATAATCTGGATGTCTCCGAACATTTCGTCTATCTGCGGCGGTAGTTGAACGCCATTGATCATAACAGGCCCGCCGATCGCATAGCTGCCGCTCTCGGTCATTCCGTCAATCCATTTTTGATAACCTGCCTTGGATAACCAGAACATTGTAAAATCCAGCACCATCTCCGTCTGCTCCTGATTTTTATCAATAATGCTGATGTATTCTCCAGACGAAGATTCGACGCTTCTAACTTGTCCCTGTACATATTCGCCGGTCATCGGAGGATTCTCGAAGGTTCCCCACTCGAACGGCTTCAAGCCGCTGCCGTCCTCGATCTTCAACTGCTCTAGCCGTTCCGGATCATTTAGCTTGGCCATATCGGTGTTGACGTTTACAAGCCGACCTAGCGTATCGATAATGATTGCGGCTTTTTGCTGAAGCCATAACGTGTAATCCGCTCCGCCCTCCGCAACAAATAAATCCTGCTGGGAATATTTCGGGAACACTTTGGACAAGTTGCGAATCATCTCAACATGACCCGGATTGTCAAACGTTATATCGCCTTCCTTGAGCGATTTCAAAAAACGAGCGTGATTGTAGTTGTATTTTGTATCGATAAAAGGGTCATTTGGATCATAGTTAAAGCTGCCGTCTTTGTCGTCGTCGTAGTTATAATCGCCCGGCACTGCTTTGGCGAAGTTGTTCCAATCCTTGTGATATTGATCGAAATAGATTTCATGGATGACCTGCGGCAGCATATTCGTATAATTTGTCGCAACAGGAATGTAACCGGCTTGAGCTATTTTCTCGGAAATCGCCACCAGTTCGTCCCAATTCGTAGGAGGCGTGATGTTCAGCTTGTCAAAAATCTCTTTATTATAAAACCATAAAACATGCGCAGCCTGGGTAGGCAGCATAATTCTTTCATTTTTGGCGTTGGAAGAAAGATGAAAGTCGAAATTCAAATCTTCATCCCATTTATTCCCAGTGTATGAATTTTCCCGGTTGCGATATTTGTCGAAATTAACGTATTTGTCGTAAGTGGGCTGGAAATTCCCCGATACGATATCTGGTCTCGGGTTTTGTCCCGTCAATTGAGTGCCTATCCACGTGCGATAGTTGTCTCCGCCGCCCCCTGGCTCCCAAAGAAGCTTGACATCGGGCTGAACCTTTTTATATTCCTCCGCCAGTTTCTTGAAAGCCGCTTCCGTTGCAGGCTCGGAATCCTTGCTGAGTGAAATGACGATTTCGCCTTTAAACTTTTTGCCTGAGGTCTCCGCACTCGATTGTGTCGTTGGAGTCGACGCCGCATTCGGAGACGCTTCGGTTTTCGGATTATTATTGTTTCCCGTACAAGCCGCAAGCAAAGTTCCCATGATCACCATAAGCCCCAAACTTACAATTGAGGTTTTTCTCATCTGTAAATCCCCCTGTATTATTCAATAGTATTGACTGTGCCTATCGGGCTTCCATCGGTATCGCTTGACGGCTGCCCGTTCATGATACGCACGCCGCCGCTAGCGTCCACCCAGAGATGGTAAGCTCCCAATATCAGATGCCGGCCATTCCATGTAGAGTCCATCGCTTGAAGATGTCCCGTATTTACCGGTTCGCTTGCGTGATAGAGAGCAAAACGTCCCGCTTTAAACGTCGTGCGTGTTGAAGCCGCAAAATCATTACCCATAATTCTGATAAATATTCCGGTGATACCGGATGTATAGAGCGTGATCGGGAATCGGAATCGCTGCCACGAAGATGTCGTACGATACACTCTTCTAGTCATAATTCTGCCGGTTTGATCCGTAAGCTCGACTCTGACCGACCCCAACGAATTCGTACTCCCTGCGGATAACTCACCTTCTACCCAAATCACTTTTCCAGCTGTCAGCGCAGCTATGTTTAATGGACCGGTTAAACGTCCGTCGGAGGAGGTTAGCGTAACCTCTACAGCTTCGCTGGCGACTCCTATACTGTTCGCAATTGAAGCCTTGCTTGCATTTACGGCTGTAAAGGCGCTTGTCGAGGAAGGAGCCAATACATTGACGTAGCCGCCGTTTCCTCCCCCGCCGATCCAACTGGCAGGCGATGAGGCGTCCAATCCGAATTGATAAGGATCATCGACATGCAAGGTGCCAGGTATGTTGCTAAGGACCGGAGCAAGAACCGACTCCGCGCAAGACATGGCCCTTCGCAGAGAAACGCGGTTAATCGAGGACTGCTGCTCGAACATCGCCGCCGTAATGTCGTTGGCATATTCGATCATGTAACTCGGCACTCCATTGTCGTAGACATCCTCGATATCAAAATTAAACAGCTTGGCCGTATTGCTTTTAATAAAAGGAACGATCGCGTTGCCGTGGCAATTGACGTTATTTAGGTGAAACTGCACGCCCGATACGTATCCTCCCAATGAAGCCGAATGATGTTTATCCGATGTGTAGCTTCCCCCGCCTTCAAGCGCAACAAGGATGCGGGAATCGCCGGGATTCAAATTTTCGTTGCCAAATTTGTTAAAAGCAAATACCATTGCTCTTCCCGCATTCTGAAATGTTTCTAGGTTGGGGACGATCCATACGTCGTAAGAGTTGGTATTGCTTGTATCGATGCGGATAAAATCGTTTTTAAGAATGTTTACCGGTACGCAGGGACCTTTGTCATTTCCTTGCCCTGCGATTACAGCCGTCCCCAACTTAAGATGGTACCGGTTTCTATGGAAAATATTATCTTCAATGGTCGAACCCGCCGTATACCCCGTCAATGCAAGACCGATCGTATTTGCCGCTATCGCTCCCGTAAACAAATTGTCCCGGACCTTCCAATAAGGATAATCCTGCGAATTGCTGGAGACGGCGCATTCCGAATAGTTCGTAAAGCTGCACTTCTCAATATGCGCGATCCGAACAGTGTTGCCTGCGATATTTTTTAATCGCAACGCTCCCTTGCCGCCCTCAAAATGGATGCCTTGAATCTTCATACCGACGGGATTGTTATCAAGATCGATGAAATAGGCATCGTTCGCTATTGTAATTCTCGTACTGTACTCGCCATCGCCTTCGATGCTGAACATCCACGATTGCTGTGCTGATAAATTCAGGCCGCTGCCGCTGTATAAGTAATTACCTGCAGGGAAATTCATCCTGGGACCCTTCGTTGCCATGTACGGATAATCGCCTGCTGCTGCCGGAAACCGAAGAATTCCAGGATTTGTAACATAAGACCAATACGCCTCGATTGCTGCTGTATCGTCGGTAATACCATCCCCTTTAGCGCCAAACCATTTGACGTTCATGATCCCGAGCTCTTCCAAACAATCTTGCATAACATTCTCTGACATTTCACTCCTCCTCGCGTATTTGATATGGAACCTGTATAAATCTTATCAGCGTACGAAAAATACCGTGATGCATATAAATACGTTGTAACAGGAGTATTTTTAAATAAATCGGCGTTCTCGGATTTCCTGAAAAACCCATCTGGAAAACTAGCATTTTTTTACGATAAACCCGCATTATTATTGTTCGGCAACCTCAACAAAAAACCGTCCGGGAAATTCGCCGGACGGTTCTGATTTCATTATTTTGCATTCACATTTCTTCATTAAGGGTTGCTCGCAGCTTCGCTCGCTCTCTTTTTTAAGACGGACAGCGTATCCTCCAGAGATTGTTCGGCAAATAACATCTTTTTGACTTCCTCCGAAAGAATATCCTTCATGTCTTTTCTAACCGATTGCTGCACATCGGGAAAATAAAATTGATATTTTCTGCTGTAAAACTGCTGGAACGTCGCCGTGTCGAACCTGTCAGAAGCTTTGCTGAAGTAGTTTTCGATAATTTTATCGGCATTTACTCCATTCCATAACGGGAATCGTCCGTGATCGCTCATCGCTCCAAATCCTTCCCTCACATACCATTTAAGAAATTCCCATGCCTCCTGCTTGTGTTTGGATTTCGCGTTGATGGATACATAATCCATCGAACCAAATCCATTATATCCCGGACTGTCTTGGCTCATCCGCGGGGTCGGTGCAACGGTAGCCGTGATCGGCTTGGCATTTAATCCGGGATTCTGAACGCTTCGAATCAAGTAGACGCCCCATACCATGGCAGCCTTTCCTGACAAAAATTGCTGATCTGGTGACATTCTTGTATGCAGTTGCTCTTCGATCGGATAGATAGAACGGTCCTCGTTATGCATTCGGGATTGCAAACGCAATATTTCCGTCCAGATGGGATGGCCAAAATTCGATTCTCCTTTATCGTTATAACAGCAATTCGCGCCAAAATAGGAATGGGCCATCATCTTCGTCAGTTCGCCGTTGGATGCGACTCCATATACTTTGTTTTCCCCCTCCCCCGTGGTCAGTCTTTCGGCCAAATCAACAAAGTCTTTCCACGTCCAATCCGCGCTCGGCACACTCTCACCCAATGCATCAAGCATATCTTTATTAATGAGTATGCCTTCGACGCTCCTCGAGGCAGGAATGTAGTACACACTCCCGTTATGCTCATGAATTTCTGCTTGAAATTCCTTAGTCAAATTGATACCGTCTTTCGACAAATAGCTGTTGAGCGGCTCGAGCATCCCCGAGAGAATTCGCTTGTTCAACAATTGAGGATCATAGCCGATTACGACGTCGATTTCGCGACCCGAGTATATGGCAGTTTCCAGTTTCTCGTTGCCCGATTCGTTATTTTCGAATTGAACATACTCAATGTTGACATGCGGATTAACCTTTCGCCAATTTGCGATTACTTCATTGGGACCGGATTGGGCAGGCGTCCCTCCCCATACCCGAATCGTAACCGGCTCAACCAACTCCATGCCGGTATTGCCCTGTTCAGTGCTTTCTTGTTTGCAGGAAGCTAAAATGACAAGCAGGATCAAGAGCGCCGTTATCCAAACTCCATTTCGATAGTTCGGACCGGATTTGTTCATGCGCATTCTTCAGCCCCCCCTGTTCTCCAAATCTCCTACCGGTCGTAAACCATTTTTGTACTCCAATGGCGTTACGCCTTCGAAACGCTTAAACTGGCGCGTAAAATAGTTAGGATCCATAAAGCCGACCAGCTCGACGATTTCATATATTTTCATATCCGACGACTTCAGCAGTTCCTTCGCTTTATCGAGACGTGCCCTCGTCATGTATTCGACAATCGATTCCCCGGTTTCCTTTTTATACAAATGGCTGAAATACGATTCGGTATAGCCGATACGTCCCGCTAACGTAGCCACCGATATTTTCTCTTGCAAATGTTGTCTGATGTAGTCCTGTGTCGCGATGATCTCCTTCTTAGGCGGAGTTTTCCGACTCCGGTTTTCGACGGAAAAATAATGTTCTACGAACTGTAGAACCCATTCTTGCATCTGATCGAACTGTTCGATTTGACTAATAGCTTCATAAGGGTAATAGTCCATAAATTCCGGCAGAGTATACAACGATTGCTGGCTGCTTTTTAAGTGCTGATGAAAAGGCTGCAGCAATTCGTGAAAAAATTCGCGAACCCTTTGCTCCGTATATGCCTTTCCGCTCGTTTTGTCCGCTATTAACATCAGCATGCGAGTCTTCAGCATTCCGACATTTTGATCTTCGATCAATCGCTTAAGTCCGGTCAACTCATCCATTTCCAAAATAATGAGATCGTCAGCCACATTCGTCAAATCGACGCTGGTCAATATCGAAGAAGAATGATGAAAAAAACCGTGTTTATAAGCGTTTACCGCATCTGTGTAACTTTCGTTCAAAAAAGGAAGGCTAGCCGTATGCAAGGAAATCCCGACTCTTAACGGCAACTTCAAAAACTTGAACACCGCATCCTGAATTTGCATAGCCAGTTGCCGCGAAAGATCGAGCCAGTTTTCTTGCCTGGTTTGAACAAACATAACCAACTCGCCCGCCTCGCTTTTAACAACTTCGCCCGCTCCTCGCTTTTTAACGATTTCCGCAGCGATATTTGCGGCGGCAAAAATCATCGTATCGGGATTTTTTAATTGCTCCTTTCTAACCATTTTGTCGAAATCATTTATTCGCATGTAGATGATTCCGATATCTCCGTTTAGCTCGACATTCCATTCGGCTGACAATTCACTCCATCGGCTCCGGGTCGAAATCTTGCCTTTGCATGCATCCCATAACAATCCTTCCTTATAGGCTTGGGCGCTAACATTCAACTTTTGCTGCATAGTGAGATGATCAGCGCGCCTATGTTGTTCATCCTGCAGGTCCATTTTTACTTTTTGCATCATGTTGTGTAGTTCCTGTGGTTTGATAGAGAGCTTCATCAAATAATCGACGGCTCCCAGTCTGAGCGCTTCCTGCACATACTTAAAGTCGTTGTAACAGGTTAAAATGACAACTTTAATATGCGGATGACGAAGATTGACTTCTTTTAATAATGCAATTCCGTCCATTTCAGGCATTATGATATCCGTGAGAACCAAATCGGGATTGAAGCGGCCGATCATTTCCAGAGCTTCCAGCCCGTCGCCTGCCTCGCCTACGCATTCGCAGCCTAGCTGGTCCCATTGAATGATCGATTTGATTCCGACTCTGACAATCATCTCGTCGTCAACGATTAGTACCTTCAAACTCATCCCCCCTATTTCTTTCATATGGAATCAATACCTTGATAATCGTTCCCTTGTTCAAATCACTTTCAATTTCGATCCCATACGTTTTTCCGAAATACAGCTGTATTCTATCATGGACGTTTCGTAAGCCGATTCCGCTAAAACGGCGGTTCTCGTCCGATTGCTCGAGCGAGAGAATTTCTTGTATTTTCTCCTCGCTGATCCCGATGCCGTTATCCGCTACTTCGATCAGTATGCCGTACCTATGATAGGCTGCTCGAATAAGGACTTTACGTGCCACATTACTTTTAGCGAAGCCGTGCAGAATGGCATTTTCCACAATCGGCTGAAGCAGCAATTTGGGAACACGGCCATCCAGCATGCTTTCCGGCACTTCGATTTCGAGCTGAAAGTTTTCTTGAAATCGCATCTTTTGAAGTTCTATATATAACTCCAGATGCTCTAACTCCTCTTTAAGCGTAAGAAAATCTCCTGAACGGTTGATAGATAGCTCCAGCATTTTCCCTAGATTCGAGACCATATCGGCAACGTTCGGCGCCTCGCTCATATAGGCTGTCCACTTGATCATGTTCAAGGTATTGAACAGAAAATGCGGATTGATCTGGGCCTGCAGAGCCTGAAGTCTTGCCATTTCCTTCTTCCTGCTTTCTTCCTCGTTCCGTTTCAGACTGTCCAATAGCTTGATGACCATGCCGTTATAATGCTTAAGCAATGATTTCACTTCCCGCGGACCGGATAGTTTGACGCGCTGGACCATATTGGAACGGTTTATCCGCTGAAAATGGGCTTCCAGCATGCGAAGTGGTTTCGTAATAGTAACTGCGTGCAAGGAAATTAACAGAAAAAACAACACAATCAACAATGCCAGCGTAATAAACAGCTTCAATTTAAAATCGGCAATATTTTCCGCAAATTCATTCTGATCGTATTCGAGCATAACCTTCCAATTCATTTTTTCTAAATCATAAGACTGAGGATCTCTATCATCGTCTTGTATCGATTTCTCAATCGATGGCATGTAGCTGTTTCCAATTAACGATGGGTTGGAGGATAACAATATCGTACCGGCATTATCGATCAGCGAGATTGTGCGATTATCTCGGTTATCCTCTTCGTTTTTCACCAGCAGACTACCAGCTTCTACCTGGATCAAGAGGACAGCCAAATTCTTCGATCCGCCATCCCCTTTAAGTACCCGCGCCACAGACAAGTAGCTCTTGTCCTGCGAAAACCAGTGGTAAAACCCGTCTAACTTCAAGGCATGCCGAAACCATTCCGTCTGGCTTAACTGATCGAATTTGGAGGTGGAATAACCTGGAGACGTGCTGTATACGTTTCCATTAAGATGAATAAGCGTAATTTCCCCATTACCGGGAAGCATATAGTCCTTGACCTCTTGTAAGCGACTTATGATCTCTTCATTCATAACAACGAAGTCGTATGTCGAAAACGGGGGATCCTTGAGCAAATTTGTAATAATTCGAGAATCAAGTCCAATCCAATTGGATGCTAATAAAATATCCTCTATGTTTTTATCGATATGAAAGGCTTGCGTCTGAACCGTATAGCGATCAGAGCGAACAATCTCTTCTTTAGACATTTGTTGAATGGAAGAACCGTACATGAAAACGGCAATCATCAACGGGAAAATAACGAACAACAGCAACAAAATAATGAGCCTTAAACGAATAGTCGAATTATGCCACACGAATTGAATGCTCGATATCATGAAAGTCAGCCTCCCTATATCCATTTAACATTATAACGACTTCTTCTAATACGGGACAGTGGGAAGTTCTAATCCTTGAGCCGCTTTTTCCAAGTGCCTGGTAGAATGATATACTAAATAATGCGATAACGAAAAGCGGAGGATGGACATGCCCAAGATTTTGATTGTAGAAGATGAAAAAATACTTCTTGAAATACTAAAGGATTATTTTCTAAATGATGGCTATGAGGTGGTGGAAGCCTCTGATGGTAAAGCCGCATTGGAATTGTTTCAACAATATGAGATCGATTTGATCATTCTCGACATTATGCTGCCGGAAATGGACGGATGGTCCGTTTGCCGACGTATTCGTAAAACGTCCGATGTACCCCTTATTATGCTTACGGCCCGGGTCGACGAAGACGATACCCTCCTCGGTTTCGAGCTTGGCGCCGATGATTACGTTACTAAGCCATATAGCCCTGCTGTGTTATTAGCAAGGGCAAAACGTCTAATCGAAAGCAGGGCGCGCACGAATCATATGACAAGTACGAACCATTCTCTTATTATTAACGGCATTCATATTCATTTCCCATCGCGGTCGATCATTGTGGATGATCAGCAAGTAAGCCTGACGCATACGGAATTCGAAATCTTAGCTTACCTGATGCAGAATCAAGGGATCGTAATTTCAAGAGAACAACTTATTATGAAAATATGGGGATACGCTTATGCCGGAGATGATCGCACTTTGAATACACACATCCGAAATCTGCGTACAAAATTAGGCAACAAAGCCCCGCACATTACAACGGTCGTACGAGCCGGATATAAATTCGTGGATAGCTTATGAAGATCGGGATCGTCGGAAAGCTGTTTCTTCTTACGACTGCGCTTTGCACGCTTATATTGGCCGTAATCTACATTGGACAAACGATTTTTTTTAAGGAGTTCTATAAGGATAGGAAAACGAAAGAGATACAGGCAAACATCGAGGTATTCAAAAAAGATTATTTATCAGCTAAGCCCACTAAAGATGACATTATGTTCGTCTGGTACCTTGAGGAAATGTTCTTTCAAGATCATAACACGTGGATCACGACGCTCGACCGTTACGGCAATCTTAAATATACAAACGATTTCTTTCTTCAAGTTCAATTAGATAACGATAAATCCTATGAATCGTTTAAGGTGCCGTTGCATCATTTGATTAACATAAATGATCTGTCATCAAGTGAGTTTGTTATTAGTCTGGAACAACAACGTCTAATTATTTCCGGGATTAAAAAAGATGCTACAATCATGCCGATTCGAATACAAGACAAATTCGTTACTTACGGTACGAATGACCAACCTCTAATCATGCCCAGCTTCGAAGATAAAGCGACCGTAATTGATTTTCAGATTCCAGCTCCGGGAGATTTATCGCACTTTATTTTCTCGAACAGCCTCTTTATGGAGCGGATCAAGGTGTTTCAGGCTGACTTATTGTGGTCGAATAAACCTCAACCGATCAATACCGTTCAATCGTTTGATTATGAGCACAACAACTTGAATTACAAGCTTTTTGTCCATAGCTTCGAGGACGTAGACGGTCAACCCGCTTATATATTTGCGATGACTTCCTTGCAGCCAGTAGACGAGGCCGTACGAATGATGGAAGATTATTCGGTCTATATCGTCGCTTTTGTGTTGGTGCTTATTGTACTCGTCTCGTTTTATTATTCTAAGAAGTTTGCCAAACCGCTGTTAAGACTTAATTCAGCAACACAAAAGATTGCCCTTTTGGACTTTTCAGAGTCAATCCCAGTCTCCTCGAAGGATGAGATCGGCGAATTATCTCGCAATATCAACCATTTGTCCGCTACGCTCCATTCTTACATTGATCAGCTCCGGCAAGAGATCGACAAGGAGAAACAGCTTGAGAGCACGCGCAAAGAGTTTATTTCCGGCGTGTCTCACGAACTTAAGACGCCGCTAAGCGTCATGAAAAGCTGCATCTCCATTCTTAAAGACGACGTGGCCAGCGATAAGAAGGAGCATTATTTTGAGGCGATGGAAAACGAAGTCGATAAAATGGATCACTTGATCGTAGATATGCTGGAACTGGCGACATTCGAGTCCGGATCTTACAAAATGAAGTTGGACATATTCCCGATCGATAAGACCATCGAGTCGGTATACGAACAACTTGCTATGGACATCGCCGCCAAGCAGCTAAATGTTCGTTTGCAACTTACTCCAGCCGAAGTGACAGCCAACCCCCATCGCATCGAGCAGGTCATCACGAATTTTATGTCGAACGCCATTCGATATACGCCCTTAAATGGACTCATTATCGTATCGGCCATTGAGGACCAAGGAGAAATTATAGTCCGCGTAGAAAATTATGGCGTTCATATCCCGCACGAACAACTAGAAAAAGTATGGGATCGTTTTTACCGCGTGGACACCGCTCGTCATCGATCGCATGGGGGAACTGGTTTAGGATTAGCGATTTGCAAACAAATATTAGAACTTCATGACTCCACATACGGAGTTGAAAACACCGAGAACGGCGTCGCCTTTTTCTTTTCGCTAAAGAAGGCATAAGCGGCAAAGACAGGCAAAACGCCTGTCTTGCCTGTCTTTTTATCCCCCCTCCCCCCTCTCTCACAATCTTTATCTAATCTTTATTTCAACTCCATTTGATCTTGATTCCGGGCACCTATCATTACAATAAACACTAATGCAACATGAAGTGAGGTGAAAGATGCGCTTTCGTAAAAGGGCAATAAAACATAGTTATATTGCGGTTTGCTTTCTTGCGCCTAGCGCGATAGGTTTTTCGGTTTTTTATCTCATTCCATTCGCAATGGGAGTTATCTATTCCTTTACAAAGGGAGCATCCGCAGGTTCGTTCGTAGGCTTTGCCAACTATCAGGATTTGCTGGCCAGTGATTCCTTCCGCAAAGCTGCGATGAATACGGCATTATTTACATCAATCAGCGTTCCAATTACAATCGTGATCTCGCTTCTCATTGCCCTGATGCTTAATCAAAACATCTATTTGCGTAATTGGCTCAGGACAGCATACGTTTTGCCGCTAGTCGTGCCGGTTGCATCCGTCGTCCTCATTTGGCAAATCCTCTTCGATTGGAACGGGGCAATAAATAGCTGGTTAAGCAACTTTGCCGTTGAACGTATCGATTGGATGAAGTCGGAGTGGGCAAGAGTTGTTCTCTCCGTCGTCTATGCGTGGAAAAACGTCGGGTATAACGTCATCTTATTTCTAGCCGGTTTGCAGGGAATTCCGAAGGACTATTACGAGACGGCCAATCTTGAAGGCGCAGGCGTTTACCGCCAATTTACGCAAATCACGTTGGTCTATTTAACGCCCACGATGTTTTTTGTCGCCTTAATGGCACTGGTCAGTTCGTTCCGAATCTTTCGGGAAACGTATTTGATCGCCGGCGATTATCCGCACGACAGCATCTATATGCTGCAACATTATATGAATAATATGTTTCTGTCGCTCGACGTTCAGAAGCTGACGTCGGCAGCGACCTTGATGGTTGCGTGCATGGTTATTATCGTGTTCGTTATGTTCTCCTTGGAACGTCGCTTTTCATCATTTACAGAGTAAACAGGGAGGGCGTATGAATCGAAGGAGCTCGATAGTTAAAACCATAATCACGATGTTACTGTCGCTTTTGGCAATTCTTATGCTGGCACCGATTGTTATATCCTTCACGAATTCACTTATGTCCGAGCAGGAGATCGGATCCAACTATGACCTCATCGGGCAGATGGCCGTTGATGCCGCAAGCGGAAAAGACGCGTTCGTTAACATGAAGATCATTCCCGATTGGGTTTCCTTCGAGCAATACGCGAAAGTGCTGATTGCGACTCCGACCTATCTGAGATTATTTTGGAACTCGGTATATCTTGTAACGTTCATTATTGGAGGTCAGGTTATCGTTGCGGCACTTGCGGCTTATGCTTTTGGAAAACTTCGGTTTCGCGGCCGAGACAAACTATTTTTTATTTATTTGATGACGATGCTCATGCCGTTTCAAGTGACGCTCGTCCCGAATTACATTATCGCCGACAAATTTCAATTATTGAACAGTGCAGGGGCAATCATCCTTCCCGGAATTTTCGGAGCGTTCGGCGTATTTATGCTCAGACAATTCATCAAAACGCTGCCGAATGATTACATTGAGGCCGCGACGATAGACGGATTGGGCCATTGGAGCATTTTCCTGCGAATCATCGTACCTCTCGTCAAACCAGGTTTTGCTGCGCTAATCGTTCTATTGTTCGTCGATTATTGGAATATGGTAGAACAACCGCTTATTTTTCTGGATGACGATTACAAGCAGCCATTATCCGTCTATCTATCTGTCATCCAAGAGGAAGCAATGGGAGTCGGATTTGCCGCATCCGTCTTGTACATGATTCCCATGGTGTTGTTGTTCTTATATGCGGAAACTCATTTTGTCCAGGGCGTCCAAATGTCCGGCATTAAAGGATAGGGGGAGTCCATATCGAAACTTTTGAACCTGAACTCGATAATGTGAAAAGAAAACGAACCATCAAACGGTTCTCGTTGTTGTTAATTGGCGGATTACTCGTGCTGACGCTTTATAGCAATACGTTACTATCGATGAACCTCCCGAAAGTCTGGGTCACGTTCGCCAGACAAGAAGCGCTCGTTCATGCCTTTTATGGAGAAGGCGTTCTGAAACCGGCTCTCGAGGCTTCGATATCGAACAAATCCGGTTGGGAGATCAAAGAGATAAAGGTTGCGGAAGGGGACAGCGTAAAAAAGGGACAAACACTCGTCGTTTATGCAAACCGAGAAGCGGAAAATCGATATTTGGATGACCGAGTGCAATTGAAGCAACAGCAGCTTGTCATTGAAGGGTTGCAGGATCAATACGTGGAAGCTTCACGAAACAACGATGATCCCCTCACTCGAACCGTGAAACGGAATTTGGAAAGCGCTCAAATGACATTAGAAGTTCAACAAAGAAATCTTGACAGCTTAAAAGAGGCGCTCGCGGCTGAACGTGAATTAAAAGCTCCGTTCGATGGTACCGTAAAAAAAGTGAATGCCGTGGAGGGGATGTCATCCGCCACTGTCGGCCCCGATATCCAATTAGCTTCACCGAAACAAGGATACGAAATGCAGATCCCAATCCCCTCCTCCGTTAGCAGGCTTATCAAAATTGGACGGGAAACTGAAATCCAAGTTCAATTTGCGGATGTAACCGAAACGATGAGCGGCGTGATTAAGGGGGTTGAGACTGAAGCACTAGACGAGGGAACAACGAGCAAACGTTTTTTAATTAACGTCAAAAATGAGAAACTTCGCGGCGGGGAACAAGCAAGTGTCCGGCTAAGCATTCCTTCTCCGGACGACGAAGGCGGAATGATTGTCCCCAATGAAGCTATTCACCGTGAGGGAAACGAAAACTACGTCTTTGTCGTCGAAGAAAAAAAAGGAGCGCTCGGCAACACAAACGTTGCTCGAAAAGTCTATGTACAAACGGGCGATGCCAACGAGCGCGAAACCGTCGTAAAAGGGGCCATTTTTCCCGATGCTCCGATTATCCTGAAGAGCAACAAGCCAATCCAAGACGGAGAGCGCGTAAGAGCCAATAAGAATTCATAATAGGAGATCAAGAAAGTGGGATGAAATATGAAAAAACTTATTGTTATTACCATACTTGGCATCATGGCGGTTAGTTTATCCGCATGCACCGGCAGCGATAACACGCCTTCTCCAACGAAATCTTCGCAACCCGATCAAGGACAATCTCAGACGCCTGCGCCATCTAAAGGGCTCGAACCGCTAGATGATAAACAGAAGACGATCGTTATTTCCACTCTTGCGGCAACCGATTTTTATAAACGCGCGAAAGAAAAATACGAAAAACTCCATCCGAATACGACGATTGAACTCAAAGAGTTTGATAGCGGCAGCGGTGGCCTCATGAGTAATTCTGCAGTAGAAAAGTATATCAAACAAACGACGACAGAAGTATTGTCAGGAAAGGGAGCGGATCTGTTTACGTTAAGGGTAATCGAATTGCCTATCGACAATTACGTTAACAAAAAAGCTTTCGTTAACCTGGACGAATGGATGCAAAGAGATTCAGCTTTCGATCCAAATCAATATCAAACGAACATTCTCGAAGGCTCTAAAATGAACGGTGGTTCTTACATTTTGCCGCTTGAGTATTCCCTGGAAGTACTTTTTGGAGATGCGGAAGCTTTCAACAATGCAGGTATCACATTTAATGATAAATCTTGGACATGGAGCGACTTTGCCGATATAGGCAAACAAATAAAAGGGAAGGACAGCAGCCGCTTCGTGTTGGGGAACATTGCTCCTGAGGAAATGATCAACAATATGGTTTCGGATAGTTATTCCCAATTAATAGATGGGGTGGACGGAACAGCAACTTTTGACTCCCCAATGTTCATTGATATGCTCGAGCAAGTCAAAGCTTTGTATGAGGATAAGATATTGAAATCGGATTATGCAGATAATAGTAGTTTCCAGTATTCGTCCGTTTACTCTCCAAGCGATTACCTTATGCGGCTTGGATTGTATTATCCAGACGGCAACGGCAAAGTTTATCAAAAGCCGAATTCCTCCGCTCAGAAATCCGGTATTTCGTTCGAGCCGCTTGATCAAATCGCGATGAACGCGAATTCCAAGGTGCAAAGAGATGCGTGGGAGTTTATGAAGTTTTTATTGTCCGAGGAAATGCAATCGTACTCTGCAAACTCTGATCAACCGAGCTTTTCCATAAATAAGGTGATTAATGAAAAAATCATCGAAGACCTGAAATCAAAAGAAGTCCTGCAAGACCCCGCAAAAGGGAACGTTAAAATTAAAGCCGAAGACCTTGAAACCATTAGCACGCTGCTGTCAGCACCTGCCATCAGAAATATGGGCTATGAATCTACAGTCCAAAAGATTATCAACGAGGAGACGAAAGCATTCTTTAGTGGTCAGAAACCTGCTGATGCCGTCGCCAAGCTCATCCAGAACCGTGTCGTGACTTATTTAAATGAGTAATAATCTGTTTCTAACATATCGAGGAACAGGGAGCGTCTCGCTCCCCTCCTCTCACACCTACTTTAATGATCTAAAGCTTCACCTTTGTCGGCTATCTTTATCCATGTAACCCCTTGATCGTTGGAGAGGTAAACATCTTTACTAACTGTCGTAAACACCAGCTCCTGTTCATCAACGGGATTGATGGCCATATAGGATGGCGCATCGTTGATTAACTCTGGAAGCTTTAATTCATTAAGCGTATGTTCAGCTCCCATCTTGAACATAACTCCTTTGTCTTGATAACCTCCGACGTACAATTGGCCTTCCAAACTATACGCGACGGCTGTTACGGGGATATCCGCTATTTTTTCAAACCGGTTACCATAGTCTGTGGACATATATAACGCCTCTTCCGTCCCCACCGCGACAATCGCATCATCATACGGATGGGCGGACATGGCAACCACTTCCTCCGTTATTCCATTCATTTCACTTTGCTGCCAATTTTTCGCCTCATCTAGTGTATAATATAAGCCAACCGTTTTCAGCCTTGCATTCGGTTCCGGGTTGAAAGCATAAATCGTTTGGCCCGAATACGAAGCGCTTAACAAATGGAAATCAATCTGTCCGTATAAATCAAGATGCTCCAAGCTTTTCCCACTGTCAGTACTCTTAACGATACCAAGCGGATTTTTTAAATCCGAGTCCAGGGACGGATGCCCGCTGCTGTAAAATCCGCCATCGACCATCGAGAAACCCATGTAATCATGTTTGTATCCGGGAACTTCACCCCATTTTCCCTGAGAAAACTTTCTCAATCCGTCATGAGCCGGAATATAAATGTTTTGTCCATCGGAAGTGTAGCCTAAACCGTGAATGTGGGTCAGGATAACAGGATCGCTCTCCTTCCCTTGCATGGAACATCCGGTTAAAAAAATGGCAATAAGTACGACGAGGAACGACCACTTGCGTTTAACAGAATTAACACTCGATTGAAACATATGCCCTTTTCAAATCCCCTCTACATTCAACTCTATGGCAACGCCAACTCTTCTGCTGCATAATAAATGTACCCCACACTTTTGAAGAACTTGTGTAGAACGGTTAATATCATTGGGCAGCTGGAGCGTCAAAAAGAGCCAAAACCGCAATGGTTTAGGCTCTTTCTTTTTACATTTTTAACAGCAGCGATTGTATTAGCGGAGTAATAGAAAACTAACTTATGGACGGCAAATTTACGAAAACTTCGTGCTTCCCTCTAGGAACGAGGCAGAATGCCACAAAAATTCTCCCTTTGGTTTAATTCCAAAGGGAGATTTTCCATTTCATTTACTTCAAAAACTCTGTTACAAAGTTTTTGAATATGGTGGCAACTGCTGCTCTGTCGGCAGTTGCCTTAGGTGCGAAAATATTTCTGCCAATTCCGCTTATAATGCCATAACTCTGAATGGTTGTTACTGCATCCTTCGCCCAATCGCTCACTGCGTTTGCATCCGCAAAGGCTGGCTTGTTTGTGGCTGTTAATTTAATGCCCTTGTACTCTATATAGTTATGAAGCATCACAGCCATTTGCTCGCGAGTAATAGGCGCACCTGGATTAAATTTCCCGCTCCCTACACCTGACACAATCTTTTTATCAGCTGCCCATGCAACTGCAGCGCCATACCAAGCATCCTTATCAACATCCACAAATACTGATGTATTGTAGCTTGCAAGGTCTGCTTCCTCTATATTCGCAATAACCTTGGCGAACATAGCTCTTGTCATATCTTTATTCGGCGCAAACTCATTATTGCTTACCCCATTGAAGAACTGGCGCGCTGCTACAAAGTTTACTGCATCTGCATACCATTGTGTGCTTAAGACATCTGCAAACTCGACTTTATTGTAGCCAATAACATAGCTAGAGAAGTGGTTAACCGTCATCTTTACTGTACCAGCTTCAGCATCATATATTCCATGGACAATTTCAAGCTTTCCGTTCTTGTCCAGATAGTATACGACAATGGCGTCCGGGTTCTCGCCTTGTTGTAAGGTGTACGGAACGGATACGCTCACTAAACCGCCATTGAAATCAGTTATCTCCACATCACCGCTTGTTACAGTAAAATCGAATACCGGTCTGTCCGCAATCCGCTCTTTTGTAACTGTGGACACTGAAAGTGTGCTCGAATCCACAACACTTGCTGATATCTTTACATCGGCCTTAGCCGCATCGGCAATTGTTTTTAGAGCTATATCGTCAATAGTGAAGGTTGCAATTGGCGATGAAATGACAAGTGCTTCTATTCTGGCTCCGGCCAATGCTCCAATAGATTTGTTTGGAATCATCAGTTCAACGGTCTTGGCATCTGCAACAGCTTCTACATTGATTTCAACAGTGGATGCTGTACCGTTCTCAGCTTCCGCGAAAGCAATTGCATCTGCTAATGCTTGTTCCGTTAGAGCTGCTGTAGCTATGCTGCCTTCAGCAGTTTGCGTTAACTTGGAAGTAACGCTGATTCTGTTCTGTTCGACTGTTGGCGCGTCTGGCGTTGGTGTTACTGCTCCATTGTTGCCGCCTCCTGGGCCGCCAGTACTTCCGTCACTTTCTTTATAATCAGATGCAATTGAACCTATAGATAAAGCGCCCAATTTATCTCCATCTTTAAATCGATACACCGGTCTTTGACCATCTTTGGTGTAACTTGCCTCTGCTATTGCAAAGCCTTCATTATTGGCACTAATGTCGACACCACTTGCAGGCATGATGTGAACAACCTCTGGATTGCTCTCTCCATTGAGTGTTATTTTTGCTGCACGGTTACCATATCCATCATCCGCAACGACCCACAATACATGTTCATAAGTATCGTAGTCAAGCGCCATTGCTCCGCCAATTTTTCCGTCCATATCAGCAATTTGAACAGAGCTTCCATCTTCATTCAAAACATATGCGTATACATGACCGTTATCTTCTAACGCCACAAAGAACACGCCGCTTGAAATGGCATCTGGATAATTCGTTGCATCAAAAACGGTATTCGTATTTTGGTCATAAAGCTTACCATCCACATTTGCGTTTGATACCCATTCTACAGCTTCAATACCCATATTGGCAGAAACCTGTGGCAATGATGCCGTTAAATCCCATTGCTGTAATGCAACCAAATCATTGTCTTCTTTACGTGGATCAACTTTCAAAATCATATTAAAGTTAACGCCTTTAACTTGATTATCACGTTCAGAAGCAATATAAACAAAACCATCTTTATCTACTGTAATTCCTTCTGCATCCGGACCTGCTGCGCCTGCATTGTCTGCATCCTTTTGGAATCGAACACGTTTGCCGCTTTCAAAACCTTTTGCAAAACTCAACTTTCCATCTTTTGAAACGTCTAAAATCCAGAACTTGCCTGTACCGTTATCAACAGCATATAATTGGCCATTAAAGAAATCCAACCCTGAAGAATCTTCTAAAAATGTTTCTTTAGTGTCAAAAATGACAACTTCACCATGACCTGGCCATGCAATCATTTCAGGGATACCTTCAAATTTATTTGCTGCACCAGGCGTTGCTTCTTTTGTGCTTCTATACTCGCGTCCAGTAACATCCGGATATAATCCCCAAGTAGGATTTGTATGATCTACCCATGTTGTGCCAGCTATTAACCTTTCATTTTCAAACAAACGTACAGAATCATTTTTTCCAAGTCCAAAACCAAATGTTTCTTCTGACAATATCAAAAATCCAGATGCCGGAATGGTTGTGCCTTCAGGGATAACATATTGATGCGTATCATCATTGTCTTTAATGACGATTCCCGAAATATCTAAAACTTCTCCTGTTGGATTAGCAAGTTCTATCCAATCAGGTCCCCCATTCGAGTCATTTGACTGCACTTCATTTAATGCAACAGGATTTGTTACAACATTTGCTTTTCCTTTAGTCGAAGTGGGAAACTCTTTTAAATCTCCTGTTCCATCCGGAATACGTGCGTATACGCCATTTGCATGTGCTTCCCACGAATATTCTGCAATGGACACACCATCTTTATTAAAAATACTAACTTTATCAGCCTTTCCTAAACCAAATGTAAAATCCTTATTTTGATCAAAAACATAAAATCCGCCTGGATTAAGAACGGTTCCCTCTACTACGGGTGTTATATCTGCAACATGTCCTACCGGATCATCATCATATAAATGCCAACCGGATAGATCTACGGCTGTTGTTCCTACATTATAAATTTCAACCCAATCCGTAGCATCACCGTCGGACTCTACTTCATTGATTACTATCTGAGGTTTATACCATTCGTTGTTTAGTCCCTTTGTTTCTTTCATTAATCCAAACGAACCAGTCCCATCCGGATATCTTCCGTAAGACGCCAATGCATCGTTATTTTCATAACTAGCATGCACGGTCCATGAGTATTCGTCCAGTAAAATCCCTTCTTCGTCATATAAACGAATAGAATCTCCTGAACCGATACCAATTGCTGCTTGGAATTCACCTGCAACATAAGCACCTGACTGATCATCATATACCTGACCAACCGTACTTGCCTCAACTACAAACAATTCACCTGCTTGCAGCTTTGTTCCTTCTGGAAATTTCCAACGATGGTCATTAGAATTATCACGAATTTCATAGCCGGAAAGATCCATCTCTTCTGTTCCTATATGAATAAACTCTACCCAATCATCCGGCGCAGAATTAATCTCATTTATTAGTAATCTATGTTTAGGCAACTCTTCTTCTTCTACAATATTCAACTCACCTTTGGTTGGTTTCAGATCAACAAATTCTCCCGTTCCGTCTGGCACCCTTGAATATGTGCCACCTGCATGACCTGAATAAGTATACGAATCCAACAACGTATTGTTACTATCATACAAAGATACTGTATCTTCTTTTCCCAACCCCAGATTATCATTACCTTGTTCAATAACAAGAATTTCGCCAGCTTGTAATACAGTCCCACCCGCAATACGCCACTCTTCACTTTTTCCATTTTCTTCGTTTATTTCCAAACGTTCTAAACCTTTGTCATCTGTAACAAACCATCCGCTGACATCTATCTCTTCATTGCCAGTATTTATAATTTCAATCCAGTCTACATCTGTCTCTGTATCATTAGATTCGATTTCATTAATAAAAACGGTATTTCCTGATTCCGATGCTTGTACATGTGCATTCTGCATTGGAGAAATTACCATGGATCCAATAATAAACATGTTTAACATACTCATTACTTTTTTCCTGTTTTTCATTTTCACTGCTCCCTACTCGTTTTCTTTAATAATGAGACATCATTGTAAAATTCAAATGTACTTTATGTCATTCGTTTGTTAATTTTGCGCTCATACGAAAAAACAAGATGCAGGAAGCTAATAGCCTGCATCTTGTTTCATTGGTTGTTCTATTCACCTACTATTTTTCCTTTACGGTTACCCATGGACGGATCGAAACGATTTCTTTTTGCTCCACATACGTTTTGTAATCGATTGTTTCATCGAAGTCGCCGCTGAACTGGATCAACCGAACATACGGACCTGTCGGTGTCAGCGATGTACTGGTGCCATCCGCTCCAGTAACGGTTCCCATGCTGCTTCTGTAGATTTGGTCCAAATTCGTATAGTCGAGCTCTCCCGCCTTAATTTTCCGGGGCTGGCTGGAATGGTTCGCAACGACCAGCTTTCCGCCAAAATGATAATTATAGTAGTCATCTTCGAAACGGACCATAGACGTGCCTGCTGTTATATAGATGGCACTGTATGGAGGCAAAGTAAACGCCTCAATATTCCTTACGCCGTAATAGTTTACGTTTTGCCCGTTTGAATCCAGGCTTTTGCGGAGAACGTACAACTCGAACATTTGATCATGAAAAGGATACTGCTTTTCCAGCTCCTTTGCCGCTTGGCTGGCTTTATCCTTCTGCAGAAGCTCCTCATATTGATCGGTAATGACAACGCCCTTTCGGCTGTAGAAGTTTTGCGTATAATACATATTCATCGCCTTATCCATAGGATGCATGGCATTTCCGGCGTTAAAGGCAATTCCGACGCCTAATCGCTCCCAAGGGCCGAGAATCGCTCTGCGGTGTCCTTCGGAATTCATCCAGCCCTCATGGGCATAGATGATGCTGCGTTGATCGGCGGCAATATTTTCACCCACGGTACCATAGGCTATACCTGCGTCATCAAATCGACCATCCGGCTCCTGGCCCTGCGGACTGATATGTGCAAAATACTTCTGCTCCCTCATATCCTCACTATGTTTCTCCGCCACCCGGGCGGCTGCTTCGTCCCATTGCAAGACCGGCAGGCCGTACCGGGTACGTGTCGCATTGACGAGATCGAGCGATTGCAGCGCAAAAGCCTTTTTGAGCGCCGCCGTCTCAGGGGCATACAATTCTTTCATTCCGTCCTCTACAGGCTTGGCGATAATTTGAAGCGAGGTCACCCTATTGTTGTTAAACTTGTCCATAAACAGCGTCACGTAGCTTTCGTCTTGCTCGTATATTTTGGCAAGATTCACGCTCAAACCATACTCTTCCTTATAAATGCTGCTAGTACCTGTGCCATACCGCTTCGCCACATCCTCCTGTCCGGAGCCGAGCTTGATTCCTCTTGCCGACGACCAGTTGTCCGACGTGGTGTAGAAGCCGACAATTCGGCCGGACTGGATGCCAACCTGCACATAATTGGCGTAATCCTGACTGTAAATATACCACTGGAATCCATATTCGCTGACGTCCTTTCGCGCAGGTTGCCCCAGCTTCGCCAGCAGTGTCTGTTCCGTATCGCCAATAATGAGTCCGCGTACCTGGAATTCGGCCGCAGCCGCCTTGACGGCATTATCAGCCTTGGACAGCTTGAAGGCGCGTTCCTTCATATTCTGGATGAGCGTGATCGCCTCCGCGCGGGTAAGCGGGTCGTTGACGGCGAAACCCTCGACTGTTCGGGACGTTTTTCCGCCCGCAATGCTTAAGTCCAGTACATACTGTACGGCATCTTTCGTCTGCTCAAAGGTGAAACCTTGTGTCCCGGCAAGCAGGCGGGCAACCTGTCCTCGATTAAAACCCTTTGCGTCCGCTTCTTGCAGCAGAGGCCAGTTGTATTGCGCTGCCGCCTTAAAATACGGTGTATGCCAAGCGGCTCCGTTCTGTGCTGCTTCAATTTTAATATCCGGGAATGCGCCGAGCAGCATTTTAAGAAATTCCGGCTCGCTTACGCTCTTGTTGGGGCGGAAGGTTGCATCCGGGTAGCCGCTGACTATTTTTTGATCCACTGCCCATTGAATCGTCAGCTTCGCCCAATGTGTCTGAGTATCGGTAAATCCGGTACCCGTATTCGGAGGCGTGCTGCCGTTGCCGCCCGATTGTGATCCGTCATTCCCGCCTGAACCCGGGGTCGGTGCAACAGCAGCGTTGCCTTTGACATAGGTTTGTTTATAGTCCATCGCCGCGAGCGGGCTCATCTGCATGCCTTTGGCTACAGCAATCGCTTGTATCTTAACGGATTTGCCTACGGCAAACGGCGTTGTGTATTCTTGGGTATCCGAATTGGACAAGTTGGACAGCGGGTCGCCGCCATTCAGCGTATAATAGATGACTGCATTCGCTGTGCCGCTCGACAAGGTTACAGTGGAAGGCTTTCCGGCTCCCTGGGATGCAACCCGGATGACGACGGGCTCAACCTGAGGCAAGGGATTATGCAGAAAACCCAGTTTTCGGGATGAGCTATCCTGTACAAGCGCCGTCCCTTCGAGGAAACGCCTGCTATCTAAATAAATCATCCCCGTCACTTCGTTCCCCTGCACGTCAACGTATCCCCGCTTCCCACCTTTGGATACTTCGGCAAACCCATTATAGAAATCGCCAGCATCATCATAAATCGGCGGGATTATTTCTTGGCCGCTTGCGTTTACAAAACCATACTTCCCGTTCTGCTCCACGCGCCCCATGCCTTCGTTGAACGACCAGACGTACGTATATTTCAGCGGTGTAACTTCCACGCCTTTTGCATTTACATATCCCCAGAGACCGCCACTATAATCAAATACGGTCCCCGTCCCGCCGTTCGACACAGGCGAGAGTCCCTCGGTAAAGCCTCTGAAGCTATCGAACATATCGCCACCGACATAATCATACCGTAACGGAACAACCTCTCGGCCGGCAGTATCAATGTAGCCAAATTTCCCTCCGTGATAATAGCTTCCCGCACCGGTGCCCCCTTTGGACACGCGTGCGTAGCCGCGGACGAATTCCTCTGCATAGTCATAGTGCAAAGAAGCTACCTCTTTGCCCGCTCCATTGACAAAGCCAAACTTCTTATTCGAAAGCACGACATAATCCTTATTCCCTTCATTCCCGAAATATTCGCCTTCCGATGATTGGGGGATATAATCTTCGCCGTTTGCCACAAGAGCAAGTCCGTTTCTGAAGCTGGTACTCACTTCATCATACTTAAGCGGCACGACCTCCTTCCCTGTGCGATCAATATAGCCGGATTTGCCGTTAAGCGTGACATAGGACAAGCCTTGATTGAAAAACCAGGCTTCATCGTATTTGGGGGCAATGACCATCTTCCCATATGTATCTATATAACCGTATTTTCCATCGACTGATACTTTGGCCAGCCCTTCCGAAAAATCGCTATACGAGGAAGTGCCCGATGGGCGAGCATACACCAGTTTACCCGATGTGTCGACAAATCCAATTTCTTTGTCCGTATATACCAGGCCGTAACCGTCCGAAAACACGTAGGCATGTTTGAAAATCAGATCGGTCAGCTTCTTGCCTGCGGCATCGAGATAGCCGTATTTGCCGTCCTTTTTGACCAGGATGGTACCGTCACTGGGGGGATTGATTTCCTCATAGATGGGTGGAGCAATAACCCCTTGCGGACCGACCAGCCCGGCCTTGCCGTCCACCCACACATTATCGGACTTGCCCAGCACCCGAACGACGCCGTACCCGTTGCCGACCGCAATCGCATCATCGTAGATCAAGCCGGTTAATTCCTTGCCCTGGCGATTAATAATGCCGAATTTGGCGGCCGAACCGCTTTTCACGCCAACGACAGCCAGCCCATCCTTGAAATTATGGGCAAAATCATATTTGAATGCCGTAATCGGATTCCCTTCGCGATCGATATACCCTGATTTGCCATCCTTTTTGACTGATGCCAGTCCTTCCACAAAAGGCGAACCGGAGTCATACTGGGGGGAGATTTGATACGAGATCGCCTCTGCCTGAACGATGCCGGGCATAAGACCGCCAATCATCGCTGCCATTGTTAATGCCGCAATCCATTTCCGAATCAACACAAAGCCACCTGCTTTTCATTTTTTTCGCTACTGCAAAGCTACCCAAAAACAAATGCCCGTAAAGCATGATGGCTGGTTAAGGGTCGCTCCAATAGCATATTGATTTTTTATCCTGCTGTGGAACTATTTTCTGAATTCTATTCTATCAAATCCCAGTGATAGAATCACTATTTCATGATATTTCTATACTATTTTCGCGTAAAGCAGTGCTAATAGAGCATGTCACAAGTCCAATTCATTTTCACATGAACATTCGTGCCGTTTCCCACTAGAAAAAATAAAAAGAAAATAGCCCTGCTTAGCAAGGCTACAGTAGAAGAAACCGATCTAGTCCGATGCCGCTTATCAAACATCGTTCCTTTTTGTTTCCGAGCATTTGATAGATCCAGTCAACAAAACCGCCATCACCAAACTCTATCTTTTCACCATCTCGTTCCATATATATCTTGAAATTGACTCCTTGGTAATACTTGTTATCCACATCGTCATAGTCAAATGAAAGCGGCGTATGGGGAAGAGTAGTTTGTATAACTTCGGTCATTCTGTCAAAAAAACCGTCGCCGTCCGTATAGCCGCCTCTTTTTCGCAGAACGATAGATAGTTTTGCGTTGTATTGTTCTTGGAATAACTCTTTATAAAAAATCAAATGCTTTTCCAACAGATCTTTTTCACAGGCATACGAACCACTATCTTTGCCGGAAGATACCATACAATAGAGGCCGAAATGAGCGAAAAAACCTTTTCCGGAAAACGCCTGCGCCCGGACAACTCTTGCAGTTGCAGCGTAGTGCACAGGGTTAATATTGCTCTCAGCTCTGCTCTTTAATTTGTCAGCGATAATAATAGCGAGCATATTAGAGGGGTCAGACAGAGTTTCAGTCCCACGCAATGCGCTAACTACATTGTATTGGTCTACGCATCCAAAAGCGCTGCAACTGCCAAGTGGCGCAGATGGTGAAAGCAGAACAGTTTTGATCTCCATGTTCTGTGCAGCGGTTAATAGCTGTGTTTCTAAAGCGTGAAATTTAGCTGGGTCAGCATCGCTTGGGATAGGGAAACGGTTGGATTGATACGTCTTCAGGACATCCGCCGGGGTAATCCCATCCGTTTGTTTTTTAAACAGCTCTAAAAGCAGCGAGTTTAAGTCCGCCTTTGACAGAGAGAGGAGTTTATCTACTATTTCTGGGTCGCCTATTTGTTTCAAAATCCTGTTTAAGATTGTATTCATGGACACCACCCTCCTTACAATGTGTATTTTGTATGCCTCACCCGATGCGTCGTCGAATTAGCCCCAAAATAATCCTCTGTTATCTGTATCTACGATTTTCAATTGTTTTTCAAAATCTTCATCTGGGACGATGTCATCAACAAAATGCCACTTATTCTTACTATCTCTCCAGTATACTTTCCATTTATTTTGATCTAATCGAAATTGTGCTACATCTAATTCCACCCATTCATCACTCATAAAAGCGGGTCGTTCTTCGATAAGAGTAATGTTATTTCCTCTGATTTTGTAATTAAGTCTGATTTGATTTCTAATGTGCTTTGGGATTTTCTGTTCTATATAATCTGTCATTAACTTTTCAAGTCTCTTTTTTGTGAATGAGTCTAACATGCATACACCTCACCGATAAATTGATTTTGATCTTATTGCTTTGCAATAAATGAAGGTCGATAAGGATTCATTGAGGATAAATCACTTCTATGTAACCTTCAACTTCTGTATCATTTTTTATACTTCTTTTTGTTTCTAGCCAATCATTCATGAAAGGCTCGTTTGCTTTAGTTCATAATTTTATTACTCCATAGCTTTTCCTGGTTCACTTCTTTTTCCAATTGTGTTATCATACCTATAAAGAAGCCGAGTGC
>NZ_BDQX01000035.1 GCF_003112455.1 Paenibacillus agaridevorans | reverse complement strand
AAGGACTCGAACCTTCGACACCCTGATTAAAAGTCAGGTGCTCTACCAACTGAGCTAATGGCTCCTGTTAAGGAACTGGTGGAGGATGATGGATTCGAACCACCGAACCCGAAGGAAGAGATTTACAGTCTCCCGCGTTTGGCCACTTCGCTAATCCTCCA
>NZ_BDQX01000034.1 GCF_003112455.1 Paenibacillus agaridevorans | reverse complement strand
GCCTGCTGCGCTAGCAAGAACCGTATAGTTCGTTTGTCGAAGCAGCGAGACCGGCAAGAGCCGGTCTTGTGCCGTTTGCTTAAAGTGCTGTTCAAAAAGTTTTTCACTTTCGTGATTGTCGGGAAATAC
>NZ_BDQX01000033.1 GCF_003112455.1 Paenibacillus agaridevorans | reverse complement strand
GGCTCGGCGCTCCACGGAGCCAAACACATCCGTAAGATCGTAAGATCGAGCTAATCCCCCAGATCGAGCGAACTCATCAGTCTGGGCGAGGCTTGCGAGGGACCCGATCTCGCTGGATCTTTGGCCCTCCAGCTCTCGCCGCTCCCTGGCACCCGCACTCTCGCTGTCCTCTGGCACTCCAGCTCGCCGATCTCCGGCCCTCGCGCTCTCGCCGATCTCACCCTCGCACTCTCGCCGATCTCAGGCCCTCCCGCTCCCTAAGCCTTGGTCGGGTCGAACGAGCTCTTGAGCGACACGATTCGATTAAAGGCCAGCTTGCCGCCGCCCGAATCCTTGGAGTCGACGCTAAAGTAGCCGTGGCGGAAAAACTGGAACTTGTCGCCTCCGACAGCGTCCTTCATGTTCGGCTCTACGTAACCTTGCTCGACTTGCAGCGAATTCGGATTGATGCGTTCCAGGAACGACTTATCGGACCCTTGCGACGCCTCGTCCAAAATAAGCGGCTCGTATAAACGGAAGTCCGCCGGTACCGCCTGCGACGCTTCAACCCAATGGATCGTGCCCTTCACCTTGCGCTCGCTAAATCCGCTCCCGCTTTTCGTCTTCGGATCGTACGTGCAGCGAAGCTCTACGACTTCGCCGTTCTCGTCCTTCACGGCCTCTTGGCAAGTAATGAAGTAAGCATGCTTCAACCTCACCTCGTTGCCAGGGAACAAGCGGAAATACTTACTCGGCGGATTCTCCATAAAGTCGTCGCGTTCGATATAAATTTCGCGCGAGAACGGAATTTGGCGGATGCCCATTTCTTCGTTCTCCGCATTGTTCTCCGCTTCCAGCAGCTCCGTCTGTCCTTCCGGATAGTTGGTGATGACGACCTTAAGCGGCCGCAGGACCGCCATCGTCCGAAGCGCCTTCAGCTTCAGGTCCTCGCGGATGAAGTGCTCCAGATTCCGCTCGTCCACGACGCTGTTGCTTTTGGCAACGCCGATCTCGCGGCAGAATGCGCGAATCGCCTCCGGCGTGTAGCCGCGGCGGCGCATGCCGCTGATCGTCGGCATCCTCGGGTCGTCCCAGCCGTCTACAACGCCCTCGTCTACGAGCTGCTTCAAATAACGTTTGCTCATCACCGTGTTGGTGATGTTTAGCCGCGCGAATTCGTACTGGCGGGGAGTGCTCTCCATCTCGCATTCCGCGATCGCCCAGTCGTATAGCGGACGATGGTCCTCGAACTCCAGCGTACAAACGGAATGGGAGATCCCTTCGATCGCGTCGCTGAGCGGGTGGGCGTAATCGTACATGGGATAGATGCACCAAGCGTCGCCTGTCCGGTGATGATGCGAATGGGAGATCCGATAGAGAACGGGATCGCGCATCGTGATATTTGGCGAACCCATGTCGATCTTCGCCCGCAGGACGCGCTCGCCATCCTTGAATTCTCCCGCGCGCATCCGCGCGAACAGATCCAGATTTTCCTCCACGCTGCGATTTCGGCCAGGACTTTCCTTGCCCGGCTCCGTAAGCGTCCCTCTCATCTCGCGCATCTCGTCCGCCGTCAAGTCGCAGACGTAGGCCTTTCCTTTCTTAATAAGAAGCACCGCTCGATTATATAACTCTTCGAAGTAGTCCGAGGCGAAACGCAGCTCATCCCAATCGAAGCCCAGCCAGCGCACGTCCTCCTGGATGGCCTCAACGTACTCCGTGTCTTCCTTGACGGGATTCGTATCATCGAAGCGCAGATTCGTCTTTCCTTTGAACTCATCCGCGAGCTCGAAGTTCAGACAGATCGACTTCGCATGTCCGATATGCAGATAGCCGTTCGGCTCCGGCGGGAAGCGCGTAACGACTTCTTGCACGCGGCCGCTCTTTAAATCTTCCACGACAATATTTTTGATGAAATTGGAGGATGATGACTTGTTCTCCATTGTGTTTTCCACTTGCGACCTACCCCTTTTCCACTCGTGCGCCCATCCGGGGAATGTCTCGCAATCCCCAGGCCTTCACGTCGATTCTAACGTTGTTTATAGAGGATGTTCAAAAAGTCCGCTTTTGATCACGAAGTATGCCATGAAGCCTACTCGACATCGAATCTTGAATGCAAGCGAAAACTTCCGGTGCTCACGTAGCTTCCACTACGCTCCGCTCCTCAGTTTCTACTTTCATTCAATCTTCTCGGTGCTGAAAACCGAACTTTTTGAACTCGAACTTATAAAGGATTGTCCGACACGGGACAACACCCTTCGCCTTATCGCGCCTCGCCGCTTTCAACAACGACAGCCGATTCATTGTATCTCCTTATGATACACAAAATTTAGCTAAATTACACGCTTTGGAAGCGCCTTCTACCCATGGTTTTTGAATTTGAAACGTATTATTTATGAATCTAATATTAATATCTTCTCATATTCAACACGAATCTACATTTTGCCATTATTATAATCCTTAGAAAATAACTTTGGATGACATTGCCTAATTCCCAATCGGGAAACGGGGGAACCACTCTGGGTGAATTGACTTCGACGTCTGGTGTTCTACAGCGCCTGAGAAGTCATAGGGAACCTTCAACCGAACCCCACAGCTAACCTCGTCGGCACCGGAAGGAGAACCATAAGTTGAAGAAAAAGATTAGCTCTGTTTTACTAGGGCTTGTGCTTCTGCTTGCTTTCCAGGCAGGAAGCGCTTTCGCAAGCTCAGAGATGGACAGCATCATTGATGGTGTAATTGGCACGCCTTATTCTTACGGCGGGACCACCACAAAAGGTTTTGACTGCTCCGGATTTAACGGCTACGTATTCAAGAAGATGGGTATTGATCTTCCCCGTAGATCGGTGGACCAAGCAACAGTCGGAACCAAAGTCGCTAAGGCTGATCTGCAGCCAGGCGATCTTGTCTTCTTCGACACAAGCGGCAAGGTAAACGGTGAAATCACGCACGCAGGCATCTACGTAGGCGGCGGCAAGTTTGCCCATGCTTCTACAAGCCGCGGAGTTATCATTGACGATCTTAACAGTTCCTATTATAAGTCCCGTTTTGTAACGGCGCGCAGCGTCATGGATGCCGAGCAATTCGAGACTTACGCAGTCGCAGCCAAATAATGGACAAGGCAACAGCCTCCCCGGCAACGGGGAGGCTGTTCTTTTTGTTCGACAGCCGTTTGCTTTTCTCATTGTGCAATCCGTCGCTTACGACCGCAGCCGCTCCACGTGACCCGCCAATCTACGCCCTTGATAAAGGATCACTCCAAGCAGGACTAGCATAATGGCAACCAGTACGGCAAGATAAACAATCGTATATTCCACTTCGAAGCGATCCATCAGCCAGCCCGTCATTCTTGGAAACAAGGCGCCGCCGATACCTCCAAATGCTACCATTAGACTAGTCGTTCGCTCCGTCATACCCGGCAACAAGCTGTTGGCGTACACCAATGCGATGCCGAACACGCCGGAGAAAAACAGTCCGCCAAGCGCAATCAATAGCAGCATCCAATTCAAACTGGTCGTAATCGTCATTAGCAGGAATACGATCGCGGCCCCCAGCGTAGAAATCGTCAGGTACCTTCCATAGCCGACCTTCTCCGCAATCACTCCCGCGAACAGCCTGCCCAGTACGATCGTTCCCCAGAACAAGCTAAGTGAAGCAGCCGCGCCAGCTTCTCCCATCTCCGTACGGGTGATGAGTATGGACGGAAGGTAGTTGGAGAAACTCATCTCCATCCCCACGTACATCAGGAAGAACAGCGCGCAGAGAATCAGGAAAGGCAACAGTCGACCCGAATAACCTAGCAAGACTCCTCTCGAAGGTTTGGACATGGTTGCGTCTTCCGGCGAACCCCCGCCGTCAGCACCCACACTTGTTTCCGCCTTGGCATCAGCATGGCTCGAGGCTGCACGCTCTCTTGCACCTGACGTTGTCGGCCTTGCCGCCAGCCCAAGCTGACTGTCCAGCTCGCCGAAGGACATCGTCAACCATAAAACGAAGGTAATCCCCGCCATGGCGGACAGAATCGGGAATGACAGCTGCCAGATATGCTCTTGAATAAGGAAGGCCACAGTCACCGGTATGATGAGCGCCCCGATTCCGAAGAACGTTTCGAGACGGCTCATGGCCGAAGCCTTTCCCTTTACCAGGTCGATGATGGCCGCTCCTACGATTGCCTCCGTCATCCCGAAGCCGACCCCCGCGATGGGAGCGATGGCGAGCATCCATCCCCAAGGCAGCAGCAAGCTGTACGCCGCTTCGCTAAGGGTGAGCAAACCCATGGCCAGCAATACAGCGCCGCGTTTCCCTATGCGCGCCGTCAGAGTAGGGGCTAGCAGAACGCCGACCATAAACCCCAGAAATTGATTCATTATCCACTGGCCGCCATCCTTGTAAGAGACGCCATAATAGGCAATCAACTGTTCTAATACCGAGCCTCCCACCACGTGGGCGATACCAATAACGAGATAAGATAAACATCCGATCCATAGCAGCTTCTTCACGTTGCCGATTCTCCTTACTACATACACGCGCCGCGGCGCCTATCTGATATAATCAAATTATGATGAATTCTGCAGAGCACGAACCTAACCTTAGTTATTATAAACCAAATCTATCAGCGCTGACTATCGGACCACTGGAAGTCTCCCATGCGGAACAGCTATGTACGTGGAGGTACGAAGAACCATACGAGCGCTTCAACTGGCCGTCCTGGGATCAAATGCAACAGGACGGAATCGAATTCGGTGATCCCGTCCTGCGAGCAGAGCAATATGGAGCCATTCTGGACGAACGGCAAAGGTTGATTGGCTATGCCCAATTCTTCCCTATGGGCAGCGTGACCAGACTTGGCCTCGGACTGTATCCCGACCTGTGCGGCCAAGGGGTGGGCTCGTCGGTTGTCGGTCTCATGGCAGCAGAAGCTCTGCGTCGATGTCCGGGCAACGAGATCGATCTCGAAGTGCTCGTGTGGAATGTCCGGGCCATCCGCGCCTATGAGAAAGCCGGCTTCAGCATTACCGACACCTATCTTCGCCCCTCTTTCAGCGGCGGCGAGCCTGAGTGGTTCCACTGCATGGTGTACGAAGCGCCTCGTTAAGCGCGTGTTTGCAGCTTCCAAGATCTGATGGCCACCTCATTAAGAGGCTTCCCACGGACTAACCTCATCCTTGCTGTCGGCAAATAGGATCAGACCGGGACGGACGAGCACCGAGACCGAACGAATCCACGCTCTGGAATCCAGATCCGTATACGATCGGGATACGATCGCTCTCCGGCTCTCCCCCAGTTGAACCAGATTCGGGACAAAATACGGCCTCCAACTCCAATTGGCATACCGGTACTCTTCTTCCCGCTTCCAGACTCCGTCTTCCCCCCTGCTGAAATTCGCGGACAGCTGAATGCCTTCCTCGTTGCATAGGTATACCTTGGTGCAAGAGGATTTTAAATGCGGGATAAGCAACTCCAGCCAGTCGTCGGCCTTCTCCGGCAGTACCGCTCCAAGCATAATCGTCTGCAGGTGATCCGCCAGACGTTCTGCCTGCTGCTGCCACCACCTCTCTGTATGAGCGAGCTGCCTAAGATTGCGATCCAGCTCGTTCTCGATGACGGCGGCAAAGCTTGCCGGACCGATAAAGTCGGCTCCCGCCCGCGCGAACAAGAAACCTTGTACGTACCTGGCGCCGGATTGGATGGCGCGCTCCAGATCCTCTCTCGTCTCCACACCCTCGAACAGCAAAGAGGCGCCAATCTGCTCGGCAAGCTCGGAGAACGAACGAAGCACCCCATAGTAGCCATTGTGCGTCCCGCTTCGTTTGACGATATGCATATCGATCTTGAGCAGATTGGGTTGAATCTGGGCGATACGATCGGCGCTGCTAAAGCCGCTCCCGACATCGTCGATAGCGATCAGACAACCGGCCGCGCGATAACGATCGACCACCTCCCGCAGCACATCCATGGAGCCATGGAAACTTTCCTCCGTTATTTCGATCACGATGCGAGCCGGATCGGCATGATGCTTGGCGATCAGATCCAACGTATACAGCTCGCCCTTTTCTCCTTGCCGGTAGATCCAGGCTGGCTTAAGGTTCAGAAAAAGCAGCGGAGGATTTTCTTGGCATGCATGCTTGGCTATCGCCTGCTCTCTCAGCAGTCGGTCAACAAGCAGATGATCCTCCATCGGGATAGCATCATCGCCGAAGAAGGGCCCCAGACTCCTCGGGCCCTTTTCGCCAACGGCTCTTCCGAGCACCTCGTAGCCTTCAATCCTTCTCGTATCGAGCGCAATAATAGGTTGATAGTAGGCTGCTAACGTTTCCCCGTCCAGTCGAAGACTTGGCGGCAACGAGCCCGCCGAATGAGAACCAGTCATGTCGCTCTCTCCAATGTAATGTACATGTTAGCTATCATGCCATTGTGATTTGCTTTTATTCTAATGGAGAGCTGTATCGTTGTAAAGATTAGATGAGGCGAATAATGTGAATGACATTATCTCCTTGCATCACTTCTATAATATGATGCTTGTTGTTGTACACAATTTCACCCTGTCCAACCTTGATGACGGGCTCTTCGCCAAGTCCGAAGAAGACGTCGTCCGCCAACGCTTCCATAACCTCATGCCGATCAGATGTCGGCAGCGCCGCCCACTCTTCCGGCTCCATCTCAAAGAAGGAGTAGCTGCCCTCGATATCCCCCACCGCTTGAGTTAATTCCTTCAATATATCCGCATATTCGCGCGCGTGTCGTACACCCATCGTTCACACATCTCCTTAAAATTATGGTTCGATCTTTATTACTATAATTTCAGAATACCCTTTTGACGATATAAATAGAAGTAGACGGCTCAAATATAGAACATACTGGACGGGGTGTATGATGAAGAACTCAACAATTATCGGTCTTGTGTTAGGTCTAATCGCAGTGCTGGGCGGGATGGTGGTTAAGGGCGCGCACTTATCGTCGCTTCTGAATCCTGCAGCCTTTATGATTATTATTCTCGGCACCGTTGCCTCCGTCATGGTCGCCTTCCCAATGTCCGAACTCAAAAAAGTCGGCAAGCTGTTCAAGATCGTATTCGCCGAGCAAAAGCTCACCTCCCGCGAGGAATTGATCAGCCGTTTCATGGAGTGGGCATCCATCACCCGCCGCGAAGGTTTGCTAGCGCTCGAGGCTCGCGTCGACGAGATCGAGGACACCTTTCTGCGTAACGGCATGCGCATGATTATTGACGGCAATGACCAGGATCTTGTCCGCGACGTTCTCCTGGAGGATATCGCCGCCACAGAGGACCGCCATAAGGCTGGCGCTTTGATCTTTACGCAGGCAGGCACTTACGCTCCTACGCTCGGGGTACTCGGCGCGGTCGTCGGCCTCGTCGCCGCCCTGTCCGAGATGAGCGATATGGACAAGCTTGCGCATGCCATCGCAGGCGCGTTCATCGCAACCCTGCTCGGTATCTTTACAGGTTATGTCCTGTGGCATCCCATTGCCAATAGACTTAAGCGGATCTCCAAGCAAGAGATCCAGATCAGACTGATGATGCTGGAGGGACTGTTATCCATTCAGTCCGGCGTATCCACGATCGCCATTCACCAGAAGCTTTCCGTATTCCTCACGCCTACGGAGCGGCTGAAGATGAAAGAGAAGGAGGAAGGGGCCGTTGAGCAGAAAGCATAGGAAGCATGACGATCACGAGGAGCACGTAGATGAATCTTGGCTTATCCCTTATGCCGACTTGCTCACCTTGCTGCTTGCGCTCTTTATCGTTCTCTATTCGATGAATTCCGTTGATGTAAAGAAGTTCGAAGAGATGTCCCAAGCGTTTAGCATTGCGCTCAGCAACGGCAGCGGCGTTCTGGACCTTCCCTCGGTCGTTAAAGAAGGCGAGGATACGACCAAAAAAAATCAGGGCGGCGACAAGGATAACGACAAGCAAACGGAGAGCCAGCAGCAACAAGAGCAGCAATCCGAGTCCAGCCTGGAAGAGTTGATTAAGAAGGAGCAGGCGGAGCTGGAGGATCTTAAGAAGAAGATCGACGCCTATATCGACAAGAACGGCCTCACCTCCGATCTGGAGACGAAGATGAACATGTCTCAGCTGCTCATCATTATCAGCGACAACGCCTTATTCGCGCCGGCACAAGCTACTGTCAAGCCCGAATCCAGGGAGCTTGCCGGGGCGATAGCGACCATGCTTACGCAATATCCGAATTACGATGTGATCGTTGCCGGCCATACGGACGATACGCCGATCCACAACTCGCAATTCCGCTCTAACTGGGATCTGAGCGTCATGCGCGCGGTCCGCTTCCTGGATGTTATGCTGGAGAACAAAGCGCTCGATGAAAAACGGTTCAGCGCCACCGGTTATGGTGAAAACCATCCTGTGGCAGAGAACAACTCGGTCGCGAACAAGGCGAAGAATCGCCGCGTCGAAGTGTCCATTCTGCACACCTATGTCAATACGCAGAATACACAAAATTTGTCCGTGAGCGACAACGCCTCACAGTGAGACTAACCTTACAGAGCCCAGGGGCTTGTCCGAAAACAAAGAAGCTTTCATCTTCGCCGACATGCGGAGACGAAAGCTTCTTTTTCCTGAAACGCAATGCCCCGCCAGAGGACGGCGTCAGCCGTTTCACCTATCGCGGCTCATATTGCAGCAGATCAAACAGCTCCCTGCGCTCATCTTCGGTCAGGTCGCGCCACTTGCCTACGGCCAACTCGCCGAGATGAATGTTCATAATCCGCACTCTCTTTAGTCTGCGGACATGGAAACCGAGTGCCTCGCACATGCGCCGAATTTGCCGATTGCGTCCTTCCGTCAGCACGATACGGAATGTACGCTCCGCGACGCGCGTCACTTTGCAGGGCAACGTCAGACTCCCCAGCACTTTAACCCCTGTAGACATCCCCTTGACGAAAGCTTCCGTAATGGGCCTGTCCACCGTCACGATATATTCTTTCTCGTGTTTCCCTTCCGAACGTAGAATGGGATTAACCACATCGCCGTCGTTCGTAAGCAAAATAAGTCCTTCCGAATCCTTATCGAGCCTCCCGATCGGGAAGATCCGTTCGGAATGTCCCACGAAATCGACGATATTTCCTTTAATATGGCTCTCTGACGTGCTAGTAATACCGACTGGCTTATTAAGCGCGATATAGACGTGGCGGCGCTGCTCGCCAATTTGCCTGCCGTTAATCCGAACATCATCGCCTTGCTCTGCCTGACTCCCGAGAACGGCGGTCACGCCATTAATTGTTACCTTGCCGGACTCCACCAGCTTATCCGCCTCCCGGCGGGAGCAGAAGCCGGTCTCGCTTATAAATTTATTGATTCTCACTGCTGCCTCACCTCGCTGTAGCGTATGCTACACTAACTTTCTTATTTGCGCAACAAAGACGCCATCGATCCTATCCGGTTAGAGGGAATGATCCTTTCGAACGTCCCTTTCGTCAGCGCTGCGGCCGCCATGGCTCCAGCGATTGCCTCCGCATGTACGGGCTTGTACTTGCCTAACGGGCCCGCGAACAATAGCGGCATCCATGCCGATAATTTCGCTGCCATGCTCTCCCCGAACCGGAACTCTCCTCTATCGCCCAGAATCAGCGACGGGCGGAAGAGATGCAGCGAGCGCAGCGACAACGACTGAAGATCCCGCTCCAATCTGCCTTTGACCCTGGTGTAGAAAAACTTGGAGTTCGCGTCTGCTCCCGTCGAGGATACGAGCAGGTAACTCGCTGCCCCAGCCCGCTTTGCGAGCTTTCCCAGCTCCATGGGATAATGATAATCCACCCGCTCAAAGCTCTCCTTGGAACCCGCCTTTTTCATGGTTGTGCCGAGTGCGCAATAGACGTCGGTTTCCGCGAACAACTCGGGCGGCAGTTCTCCAAGCTTCTCGTAGTCGATCACGAGCTGCGTTAGTCTGGGATGCGCAACATTTATGCGTCTGCGCACCAGCACGGTGATCCCCTCATATTCCCTCATCCCAAGCAGAAGCTTTACCAGCTCTCCCCCAACCAGGCCGGTTGCCCCTGCTATAATGGCCCTTCTTCCCATTGCCGACCCTCTCCTTTTCTCTCTCTCGAGAAGCCCCTCTTACTGCGCAGCAGGAAGATCTTCTTGGGGCTCCTTTTTCAGTGCCGGGAGCGTCACCTTTACGGAGGTGCCAACATTTACCTGACTCTGAATATCCATCGTACCTTGATGGCTGGTAATGATGCGCTGGCTCACCATAATGCCAAGCCCCGTGCCCGTCTCCTTCGCCGTGAAAAACGGATCGCCGATCTTCGAGATCATCTCCTCCGGAATGCCTACCCCTTCATCCGTTATCGATATTGCGATTCGGTCGCCCTTGCGCTGGATAGAGATATGGACGGAACCTCCCCCCGGCATAGCTTCAATCGCGTTTTTTAGCAGATTGATAAAAACTTGCTTGAGCTGGTTCTCCTCGCACGAGATTCGGCACTCCTCCTCGGTAATGACGGTCCGGAAAACGATATTATGAAGATGGGCTTCGCTATCCAGAAATACGAGCACATCATTGAGGACGTTGCGTATATCCTTCGTCACGAACTTCGTGGCTTGCGGCTTCGCCAGTATAAGGAATTCTCCGACGATCAGATTAATTCGGTCCAGCTCCGACAGCATCAGATTTACATGGCTTAAAGACAGCTTCTGGCTCTGCTGCTGCAGCTGCAGGAAGCCCCGCAGCGTAGTAAGCGGATTACGAATTTCGTGAGCGACTCCGGCAGCCAGCTGACCAACCGTCGTCAGCTTCTCCGACCGTCTAAGCAGCTCCTCCATCCGGTTCCGGCTGCGCATATCCCGGCAGATGCTTGCGAAGGCGCGGATCGTCCCGTCCGAGTCGCGGATCGGCGATACCATGACGCTGACGGGAATGATCTCGCCCGACTTCGTCATGCGTACAGTCTCTTGGGCCGGCAGCTTCTTGCCGGTCAGGAGCAAGCCGATCATCTGGCGCTTCTCCATGCGGTGAGTGTCCGGCACGGTCGGGAACCTCATGCCGAGCACTTCGGACTCTTCATATCCGAACAACTGCTCGAAGGCCCGATTGATCTGAATCACCTTGCCTTCCAGATCCATGAGATGAATCGCATCATTGGAATGATTAATGAACGACTCCAGATGTTCTTTCATTCGCCGATTCTCTTCGAAAGCCTTTCGAAGCTTATCCATATAGATACTGAGATTTTGCGACATGGCATTAATCTTGAGCGCAAGCAGGCCGAACTCATCCTTGCGTTTGATCTGGATCGGCTTGTGAAATCGGACGGACGACACTTCATTGACCTTCCATAATATGTCCTTGAGGGGGCGAATCATGAAGCCGATCAAAATATAGGTCAATATCATCGTACATAGCAGGAATATGCCTGTGTAGACAAGCGCATGATGCCTCTTCAAGCCAAGCATGCTCTCGATGCTGGACTTGTCGTAGACAACGCTGACCACGAGCCCGCGCGCGTCGGGGCTGGCCAGGAAGCTGCGATAATAAGATCCTCCGTTGTGATCGAACGTGGTATATTGTAAGGATTCGTCCCGATGAGCTTGCGCGATGAACGGATCGTTGTTAGCATCAATATATGTATACGTACCGTAGTTAACCTGACCGGAATCGTTGCCGAACACCGTAATTTCCTTAATGAAAGGATTGATTTCGAGGATCCGGAGAAATATCCCATCCGGCTGAAGCAAACTATCGATGCCAGCTGTATTTTGCGGATTGCCGCGGTTCTCGTAATCTCTGACGGCAAGGCTGGCCTGTTCGGAAGATTGGCGTATGGACGCACTCATTAATTGCTCGAAGCCTTTTACCATGGTATATTCGCTG
This sequence comes from Paenibacillus agaridevorans, assembly GCF_003112455.1. GTDB lineage: Bacteria > Bacillota > Bacilli > Paenibacillales > Paenibacillaceae > Pristimantibacillus > Pristimantibacillus agaridevorans. The sequence continues at coordinate 2,520 of NZ_BDQX01000033.1, read as the reverse complement.
ACCAGATGGTACAGAATGACGACGGACACCAACATGAACGAGATTGCCACCGTCAACTTGGACTTGATCGACAAGGCGTGACCCACCCTTCGCAAGATGATCCGGGAGACTTGCATACAATGGTTGTTCAAAAAGTCCGCTTCCCATTACGAAGTATTCCCTGATGCTTACTCGACATCGAACTTTTGAACTTGATTTTTAAGCAGATATACACATTACGTTAACACTGCCCACAATAGTTATGCACAATCGTGGATGGAATGTGCACAACTTTGTTGATAATTATTTAGTTATCCACAAAATTATCCACTGCCTGTTAACACCGGAATATTTGTTCGTTGGATATACGATCATTCCCGCAGGAATAGGAGACTGACTATGAGAAGAGAGCAAGAGGATCGTGAATGGATGATGGAAGCGATCGCCGAAGCCGAGAAGGCGGAAGCCATCGGAGAGGTGCCCATCGGCGCGGTCATCGTTCGCAATAATGAAATCATTGGACGCGGTCATAATCTCCGGGAGACGAAGCATGACCCGACCGCCCATGCGGAGATGGTCGCCATTCGCGACGCATGCGAACGCATTGGCGCCTGGCGGCTGCTGGACTGCACGCTTTATGTCACGCTGGAGCCTTGCCCCATGTGCGCCGGAGCGCTTGTACAGTCCCGCGTAAAGCGCGTCGTCTACGGCACGGTCGATCCCAAGGCCGGCTGCGCCGGAACGCTTATGAACCTACTACAAGAGCCCCGTTTCAATCACGAAACGGAGCTCACAAGCGGCGTCCTGCAAGCGGAATGCGCTTTGCTGCTTACCCGGTTTTTCCGTAGGTTACGAAATCGTTGAGAAGCATCTATTTTCTTATATCTCTTAGATCGGACGAATGCTGGGCCTCTTCGCGCTGCAGATACTGCAGTGCGACGATAAGCTGATCGGCTTCCTCGCTAATAGCAAGGACCGCCGGGTCTGTCAAACTCCCCCGCGCCTCGGCAATTTCATGAAGCTTGAGCCTTAGCGATTGCAACTGAGTTAGCAGATGTTGTTTATCCATAATCGCTTCGAGGCACACTCCTTATCTGGCAGACTTCGTGAGGAATAGTACCATTATACTCTGTCCCAACCAAAGAGTTTGTAAAATCTTGTCGACGAATGGCAATAATTTTCAGGCATGATTCGACAGATGGGTTCCTTTTTTTCCTTTTACTAGAACTTAAGGCCTATTCGACCCTGCGTCGCAGCTCACGGCCTCCAGACGCAATTGTAATCTAAGAATTGTTGCAGTAAAATGTCTTCATATAGTACAGGAAGAGATTACTGCGTTCATCTCCTTTCTCGATGATTAAGCCTTGCAAGCTGATCAAGGTGTTGTGGTCGTTCTCGGCTTGATGAGCATATGTACACCTTACATAAATATTTGAATCAGGTTGACAAAGTAACACTGGCAGATGTCATGATTCGACTGCTATTTCAATAAGCTAATAAGTAAAGGGGCTGATCGCATGCTGCTTCGTGCCTTAATAGAAGAGCTGGACTATGTCGCTCTGCAGGGTGAGCCGGACGTCGCGAATGTAACGTCGATAGCCTTCGATTCCCGCGAGGTTGCCGAGTCCGGGCTGTTCGTCGCGATAACCGGCTTTACCGTCGACGGCCATCACTATATATCCAAAGCTGCCGAGAACGGGGCTGCGGCCATCCTCGTGGAGCGCGAGGTCGAGCTGTCCGGCCTGCCGTCCTCCATCGTTGTCGTTAAGGTGACGGACACTCGCCAGGCGCTGGCGCTCGCTTCCGCGCGTTTCTACGACAATCCTTCGAAGAAGCTCAGCTTGATCGGCATTACGGGAACGAACGGAAAGACGTCCACAACGTATTTCGTGAAGTCGATTCTCGAAGAAGCGCGCGCCACCGTCGGCGTAATCGGTACGATTGGCGCCATGATTGGCGACACGCCACTGGCTACGAAATCGACGACGCCAACAACGCCGGAATCGCTGCATCTGCAGCATATGTTCTCGGACATGGCGCATGCCGGCGTAGACACCTGCGTCATGGAGGTATCCTCGCATGCCTTGAGTCTGCAGCGGGCGGCGGCTTCCCGCTTCCGCATCGGCGTCTTTACGAACCTGACGCCGGATCATCTGGAGCTGCACCGCACGATGGAAGAATATTACGAGGCCAAGGCCATGCTGTTTGACCTGACGAGCGACTACAATGTCGTCAATATCGATGACGAGTACGGACGCCGTCTCTCGGACAAGGTTCGCCATCACAAGGCCCAATTGCTCACGTACGGCGTAGTCCCGGACATCCCGTCCGCAGGGTTCGATGAGACTGCGTTGCCGGACGTCTACGCCACGAACATACAGTACGAAGCCGACCACACAACTTATGTCGCGCACACACCCGTCGGAAGAGTCGATATCCGCGTCAATCTGCCGGGGTTAATCTATGTGTACAACAGCCTCGCGGCTGTTGCCGCCGCTTATTGCCAGGGCATCGGGCTGGGGCAGATTGCGGCGGGGGTTC
>NZ_BDQX01000032.1 GCF_003112455.1 Paenibacillus agaridevorans | reverse complement strand
TAAATCCGAAGTATGGCGAATACTGTACGAATCCTGAATATGATAATCTACCGTATAGGCTGGGTGATTCGGATCATTTTCAACAATGGTTTTATAGTGTGTCGATAACCGTTTATCCGTCGGTGTCTC
>NZ_BDQX01000031.1 GCF_003112455.1 Paenibacillus agaridevorans | reverse complement strand
GGCTGTGGCCGCCGCTTATTGCCAGGGCATCGGGCTGGGGCAGATTGCGGCGGGTATTCGAGCCGTGCAGCGTATCAAGGGACGGCTTGAGGTGGCTTATCAGGACGATGATATCAAGGTCGTGATCGATTTCGCTCATACGGAGGATAGTCTCGAGAAGGCGCTGACGACGTTGCGACCCTTTACCGATGGACGGCTGATTCTCGTATTCGGCGTCTACGCCGCGCCCGGCAAGGATGGCAGCGGCAAGCGCGAGGCCATGGGCAAGGTGGCGGCGCAATATGCGGACTTCTGCGTTGTCACTTCGGACAATCCGAAAAATCAGGATCCCGATGCCATTATCGCTGAAGTATCCGAAGCTGTCGCTTCGGCAGGCGGCGAGTATCGGGGCATCGTCGACCGCCGCGAAGCGATCGAATACGCGATCGCCATGAGCCGGAAAGGCGACGTCATTCTTATTGCCGGCAAGGGCCACGAGACGACGCAAGTGATAGGCAAGACCGAGATTCCGTTCAACGAAGCGGAGATCGTTGGAGAGATCATGAGCAGCCGGGCTTAACAATGGCACTATTACGGAGGAAGAGCAGGTTATCACACATATGGAACAGAAAAGCTTAGGCGTAATCGGAGGGATGGGACCCAAGGCCACTGCCGTTTTCTTCGACAAGGTGATCGAGAACACGGCCGCCGATCGCGATCAGGAGCATCTCGACATGATTATCTTAAACCACGCTACCGCTCCGGATCGCACTGCCATCATCCTCGAAGGCAAGGACGAGCAGTTCCTGGAAGCCATAACGAAGGATCTGAGGCTGCTGGAGCTGGCTGGCGTATCCCATATCGCGATACCTTGCAATACATCCCATTATTTCTACGACAAAATGCAGGCCATGACGAGCATCCCCATCATTCATATGGTGGAAGAGACGATCAAGCTCATCCACGACCGGTTCGGCGCCGGCAGCCGCATTGGCATTCTCGCCACGAACGGTACGATCCGCAGCGGGATCTACGCCAAGGTGTGCGAGCAATACGGCATGAATTTGTACGAGCATGACGAACGCATTCAGCAGAAGAGCATGAAGATCATCTACGAAAATGTAAAGAGCAACATGGACTTCTCGCCCGAAGAACTGGAGGAGCTCATCGACGAGTTGGTCACCGCGCATGGCTGCCATTGCGTCATCCTCGCCTGTACCGAGTTATCATGCATCAAGCTTAGCCGCCATGCGGCCGAGGTCAGCGTCGATGCCATGCAAGTGCTGGTGGAAAAGTCGATCCTGTTATCGGGCAAACAAGTAAAAAACTCCGGCGTCTCTTGAGCTCTTGAGACGTCGGAGTTTTTTCTCGCCGAAAACGTTTATTGCGGCCCTTCGTTGCGCAAGCGCTAAAAGCACTTAGGCTTCAAACTGAATATCCTGCACGTCTAAAATGACCATTTGATGTCCGTGAACTTTGGGAATTGTCAGCTTCACGGTGTCGCCGGACTGCACAAACGGGATGGATTCGCCTTGGAGAATTAATGTCGCACGTTGCACGCGTGATTTGACCGTCAGCTCGACGGCGACGTCGTAAATCGGCGGCATGTCCTCGATCACGCTCGTCCTGCCGCGTTGAATCGGCGCGGCATACGTCAGATGCAGAATATATCGCTTCCGGGAAGGCTGATAGACGAATCGGGCCCGACCGCAACTGGGCAAGTTTACTTTCATGACAGGCTTGCGGTAAACAAGATTCAAGGCGTTCATCAGATAGTCGCGATGATATTTGGCACCATGTCGGAAGTACATCGTGCAGATCGGATGAGCCACGTAAATGATGTTGCCTTTGCGGATGGCGGCCGGGTAATCGGCCGGTTCCAAACGATAGGGCGTATTCTGATGCGAGCAATAATGTCCGTACGTCCTGTTGAAGTACGGTTCGTGGATCGTGGCCAGAACCTCCGCATCTTTGACGCTAACCTGCTCCGCGCCCTCATAGAACAAAAACGGACTCGATACGATGCCGGCTTTTAATTGTTCACCTGCAAGCACATAGTCGTTCTCGTATAAGGAGGGCCCTTGATAGGCGGCGCCGACATCGATCTGAAAATGGGTTTTTCCCGGATTCAAGCCGCTGGCACCCGTGAGAAGCAAACTTCCGCCCCGGTCGACATAGCTTTGAATTTGCAAGGCCGACTCCTCGCTTAACGCGACGGAATCCGGCAGGATCAGCGTCTCGAATCGATCCAATCCCTGTTCCGGGTCCGCGATGTCGAAGTCGAGTTGGCATTCGAGCAGCATTTTGGTCAGACCTTCATCCGCTTCCGATTGGTTAGATAAAACCACGCCCAGCGTGGCCGTCTCCTCGACCTCGAAGCACCATTCCTCGATCTGTTCCGCATAGCGGTAAGCTTCGCCGATCGTGCGATACGTTTCCATATCCATAAGACCGCTCGGATGCATCTGATCGCCTATGCTGCAGCGGGCGCCGTACATCATCATCGAAGCAATCTCGTAGCGAAGCGCTTCCGGGCTCTTAAACCCACCGAACTCGCCCCACATCGTGTGAAATTTTCCGGTCATTCCAAGATATTGACGCCCAAGGGCGGCAAAATATTTAGCCCGCACGGGCATCTTGTCGTATCCGCCCCACGTCGTCGGCAAGTCTTCCATCTCGATATGAGTGTGGACGCCGTGCCATTCCTTGTGATTCAACTCCGCGCCGCCGTTAAAGAAAATGGACGCATCCGGGTGAAACTCTCTCAAAATGGCTGTGCAGGTCGATGTGAAACGCATCCATTTGAGGGTATGATAGCTGCGCGCATCTTGTTCAACAGCCGGGTTCAGCCCCTGTTCCTCCATGCCGGCAAGACAATTTGCACACCAACAACCTAGAGGTTGGAAGCAAATATCGTAAAAAAGACCGTCCAGCTCCGGATAACGTTCGCACACTTCGCGGGTTTGCGCGTAAATCAAGTCGGCATAGTTGCCGCTCGGGCACATGAACTTCCAAGAGACGATCGGCCGCTTATCGGAAGGCGACGCATCCGGCTCTCCGCCGATCATCTGAATCCGGCCGTCCTGCTGCCGCGCTACGCATTCCGGTAAATCGGCCGCATCCCCCGCCGACCAGCCGACCGTAAGATAGACCGGCGCCTTGACGCCGATTTCATGCGCGGCGTTCATCATCGCTCCGGTCAGGTCGAAATCGAGCGTCGGATGCATCCGCCCCGCTTTGGTCGGATAATAACTCCAGCTGTGATGGCATTTGGCGAAAATCGTTATGGAGTTTACATGCCCCGCTCTCAGCGCATCCTGGAATTGCGTTGCATCGAATTTTGCGCCGACTCCCGATATAAACTCGGAAGTATGAAAATCCAAATGTACTTGCCTGGAAGCCAACTTATTCATTCGTCAGACCTACTCCCTCCAAGAATCGTTCATGATGTTGATGTCCCATCAAACACTCTAGTGGCTTTTATATAATCCGTGGGAGCAACTCCCATTACTCGCTTGAATGCTCGCCGGAACGTTTGATCGCTGCTGTATCCGACAGCCTTGGCTACGTCCCGGATCGTAGATTCCTCCCCGTTCAGCAACTCGCAGGCGCGCCGAATCCGCGTGTTTTCAAGATAATCGGAGAATGTGGCGTTCATCAGCTCCTTGAACAGCTGGTACATATGCGTCTCGGAAAAATGAAAGCGGGACGCAAGCTCATTCAGAACAAAATCCTCCCGCATGTAGGATCGCTCGACAAACGCGGCGAGCTGCTCCCTCAACTTTGCTTTATCCTGATTCTTCTGTTCGGTCAGCGCGTTGCATAATAACAAATGGGACTCCAGAATAGCTTCGAAAATGTCCTCGATCCGATCCAACCGATGAACTTTCTCCAGCAATCGGGCGATCTGCGGTTCCATTTCATTTGGACCGAGACTCCGGACTACGGTTCCCTTAAGCGCATGGATGAGCTGCTCGATCATCCCGGGCGTCAACTTTCGGTTCACGAAGTTTTCCTCGCTGATTTTGCGGATGATTTTACGAACTTCCGCTTCGTCGCCGCTCTTGACGTTGCTGATGAGCTTCAGTTCCATTTCGATAGGGTAGTAGCATTTCTGGTTCTCGTTCGGCACTTCGCTAAAAGGCATATAGGCTTTTGCGTTCTTCGCATAGCGGGCGTATTCGAGCGCCTGCTTGGCCTCATCGAACGAAATGCTTACATTCTGCAATCCCGGGTACACCGCTCCGGCGGAGAAGTGAATGTCGGCGGGCAGCTTGTTCCGGACTTTCTCTTCAAAACGTTCGACGATCTTCTTCATCGACGTCGGATCGCCCTCTTCGAAGGCCACGACGATCACGATTCGGTTATCGTTCAGGTCATCCTTATAATAGGGAATATTGGCTTCGGTATACAGCTCATCCTTTACGAGGAGCATCAGTTTGTTCATTTGTTCCGCCGTCCGGCTGTCCGACTTATCCTTGCCCGGCACAATCCGCGCCAGCATGACGCCGAAGCGTTCGCCTTCTACATGAACCGGAAACGAATCTTCGCCGTGATCGTCAAAACCGCCGTTCAGCAGCCGCTCGAAAAATGTCGTTCGAAGCATCTGGTCGCGCATGCTCCGATTGTTGCGGTACAATTCCGAGATCCTGCTGTCCAGATAATCATACTCGCTCATGCTTCTGTCGTTGTCCGTTCCGAAAAGCTCCTTGATTCTGCCGACCAGATGTTTGACCGGCTTGTAGTTCCTATAGGCCAGCATGCATGCCGTGACGACGCCGAGCGTAAGAGTGATCAGCAGTACGGCAAAGGTAACGTTGCGAATATAGTCCACCTTGGACATCACCAGTCTCGACGGAACGACGGAAACGTATTTCCAGCCGCTGACGGTCGACAACGAGCGGGACACGATAAACTCCTCTCCGGAAGGCGATTCGTAGGTTCCGGCCTGAAGGCTGCCCGCCGCAATGCCGGACGGGTGGATGACCGTCTGGTCTCCCTTCAACTGCGTAATGATGCCCCCATCCTGATTCTCGACGAATATCATCCCGCTGCTTCCGAGGTTGATCTTGGACAGCAGGTTCTGAATGGCGGATTCATCGATCAGAATCATCAACGCCCCCTTGGGATTGCTGCTGTACTCCCACGGAATCGACTGCAGATAATAAATGACGCGATGGCTCATGCCATCGATCGTAACCTGCCCGCCGGAGACGTATCGGCTCTGGTGACGGTTCTCCCACAGGACGCGGTCCCAGTCAGGGTGACTGATGCCTTGATTCCGGTACAGGCTCTTCTCGAACTCTTCCGGACTGATATAGGACCGATCCGACGAAAGCACAAGCCCGTTATCTTTGAAGAAAACGAAATAATCGACAATAAATTTGTTTGTTAAATTGTACTTGGGATTCGTGCTCAGGATGTCCCAGACCTTGTAGTAATCGTTTGAACCTTCCGCGATTCGCTCGACGTTCATGAGGGAGATGATTTTGCGGTCCATCGCGATATACTTGGAGATGGCGCCCAGCTCGTTCAGCCGCTCGTCCACGATCGCCCGCGTTTGCTCCAGAAGGGATTGATTGGAACGGAGCGCCTCCTCCCGCGCAAGTTGGACGGTCTCCTTATAAACATAGCTTCCGATCAGCAACGGAATCACGAGTACAAGCAAATAGGAAAGGATCAGTTTGGTCAAAGTGGCATGCCTGCGTCTTTTCTTTAGAAACGACATCGAATCCCCCCTGCACTTGCGAAAGCGTTATGAGAAAACCTCTATCGATGCCTCTCAGTGATGAGCGACCGCGTTTAGTGGTGGGTTTTATCGCCAAATAGAATTTCAGTTTCCGAATGCTCGGAAACTTATAAATTCTATTGTGGTCAAAGAAGTATAGCACATGCTTTTAGGCATTTCTATCTTGCAGACGGGCGTAAGGCCGCCATAACGAAGTTATGACGGTCTTATCGCCTCGGATGGCTTAATTGCCCGCGTACTGTCGATCGTAAGCCTTTTGATTGATCTCGACAAATCGTTTGAGTCCGATATTATCCAGACTCTGCACGTAGCTGTCCCAGTCCGCCTCAGGCTTCAAATCGCCGGTAATAAAGCGAACGCTCGATTCGTTGATATAGTTTTCCAGTTCGATCCGGATCGTTTGAAGCTCGTCGTTTTCTTCCGCAAGCAGTTTGACCGGCGGCATGACCGTCGTATTTTCCGGTGCATAGGGTTGATAATTTTTTGCTGTCTCCTCATAAAGCAACCTTTCGAGACCTTCCGGCGAGAAAAGATCCGCATTGGGCTCAATCTGTTCGCCCAGTCGCCACTCGGCCGGCGCATATTCGACTCCCGCATGCATCCAGCCGTCATTTTGCGGTTCATTGGTATAAGGCTTCAAACGTTTTAACAACGCCGGTTTCCCGTTCAGCCCCACTGCACCCGGATCAGGGGTTGTCCAACCGATATCCTTCGGCCCGCTGATCATACGGTATTGCGTCTCGAATTCATATAAGCCGTCCGCCCAGCGAATGGCCGCTTCCGGATATTTGGAGCTGGAAGAGATGAGCAAATCGCCGCCTTGCGCCGCGTCGAACTGGAAGAATGCAGCCTGTCTCGTTCCGTCCGGCCCTTTAAGCGGAGGTACAGTAACATATTGCTTGTATCGTTCCTGATTAGTGGCAGAATCGATCACGCCTACGCTTGCCCCGGTCGGGAAGGCGCCGAGGATCACGCTATCCTCGTTGGCGGCGATCGACTTCAGCTGGTCGATCTTCTGAGTGAACGAAGGCTGATAGATCAGCCCCTCGGCGTAAAGCTTATTCAGGTATGCGAGTCCCTCTTTATATTCAGGCGTATTGACGATCGACATGACCTTTCCGTCTTGTACGATCATCTTCAGCGGATTGTACATCCCCGGATGGAGGATAAACGAACTCATTAGAAATCCTTCGATCGTCGTGTACCAGCCGTCGGTCGCGCCGGCCAGCGGAATTTCGTCGGCTTTGCCGTTGCCGTTCGGATCCTTTTCCTTAAATGCCTTCAGCACCTGATAAAATTCGTCCGTTGTCGTAGGCATCTGAAGTCCCAGATTATCGAGCCACTCTTGATTGATCCACATTTTTTGGGCAAAGCCGCAGTGGAAGCAATCATTCCAGGTAGGCAGCGAATAAATATTGCCATCCGTGGCGGTAATTCTACCCTTAACGGCCGGATGCTTTTGCAGAACCTCCTTGAAAGCAGCCATATTCTGCTCTATCAAGTCGTCAAGCGGCCGGAAAACCTGCTGACCCACGCCATATTGGGCCTCAATGACATCGTCGACGCCCAGTCCGAGAAAGATGTCCGGATAATCGCCGCTCGCCAGAACGAGATTCAGCTTTTCTTTGACGTTGCCCGGAGGGACGATTTCCCATTCGACATGAATGTTCGTTCTCTCTTCATACCATTTCGTAAACTCGTTTGTATTGAAATCGATCACCTGAGGAATCTGTGCAGCCATGACCCGCAATGTGATTTTATCTTTGACGATCGGGTAACTGCCCGGTTCGGAAACCGCATTTTCTCCGGCATTGCCCGCGTTTCCGCCGTTCGAGGCGTTCGGGCTGCCCGCCTGGTCGCCGTTCCCCTTACTATTTGTACATCCTGCAAGAATAAGTGACAGACAGAAAAGACTGAAGATTAAAGTTTTGACCATTTTTTTCATGGTATGCCTCCCGTTTCTTTTTCCGTTCGATGATCCTTCCTACCCTTAGCATGCAGCTAAGTCTAACAGATTTGCAACCCTCGCATCCTCGTTCGCTTCCCGCACTTGCTTGCCATTAGCCTTTGATGGCGCCGATCATGATCCCCCGCACGAAGTACTTCTGCACGAACGGGTAAATGAGCAGCACCGGCACGCTCGCAACGACGATGACGGCATACTTGACGATGTCAACCAGGCCCTGCTTGCGCTGCAACGCCTCGAAATCCTGCATCATCGTCGGGTCCAACTGATTCAGAACCAGGATGTTGCGCAAAATAATTTGAAGCGGCTGAAGATCCGGCGATTTCAGATAGATCAGCGCGTTGAAATAACTGTTCCAGTGCCCGACCCCGTAATACAGCGCTATGACGGCCAAGATCGGCGCAGATAGCGGGAGCGCCATACGGAGAAGGAAGCGAAAATCGTTGCAGCCGTCCATCGATGCCGCCTCGTATAGCTCATCCGGAATAGTGGCCTGAAAATAGGTTCTGGTGATAATCACGTTCCACACCGACAAGGCCACCGGCAGAAGCATCGCCCACCTCGTATCGAGCATGCCGAGGTCCCTGACCAGTAAAAAGTTCGGAATGAGCCCCCCGGAGAAGAGCATCGTGAACACGAAGATCGCCATAAAGAGGTTTCGGCCGGAAAGCTCCTTCCTGGATAAGGGAAACGCTGCCATAACGGTCATCACCAGATTGATCAGCGTGCCGGCCACCATGTAGAAGATCGAGTTGGCAAAGCCGCTGACCAGCTGCTTGTTCTTAAATACGGCCTCGTAACCGTTCAATGTCGGCTCCACGGGCCAGAGCCAAACCTTACCCGAGATCACCGCGCTCGGCGCGCTAAAGGAAGCGCTTACCACGTAAATCAACGGATAGGCGACCAGAACAAAAATGATCCACAGGTACAGATGCGTTGCCACATTGAATACCCGGTCCCCGGGCGATTCCTTAATCAGCCGATTCGGATATATCGTCATCGTATCCCCTCCTTTTCTCACCACAGGCTGTTATCGGTGAACTTCCGGGCCAAGTAGTTCGCCGACACCAGGAGGAACAGATTGATAACGGAATTAAATAAACCGATTGCCGTGGAGAAGCTGAAATTCGCATTGATCAAACCAACCTTGTACACATAAGTCGAAATGATTTCGGATGTGGCCAGATTTAAGCTGTTCTGCATGAGAAAAATCATCTCGAAGCCGACGTTCATCACGCTCCCGAAGCTTAGAACCAGCAGAATCACGATGGTCGGACGGATGGAAGGCAAATCGACGTGCCAGATCCGCCGGAGTTTGGACGCCCCGTCGATGACGCAGGCTTCCTGCAGATCCTTGCTCACGCCCGACAAAGCGGCCAAATAAATAACGGCCGAATAACCGGTTCCTTGCCAGATCGTGGTCCACACGTAGATGGATTTGAAGTATTCCGCCTTGCCCATCAGGTTGACCGGATCTCCGCCGAATAGCGTGATAACCTGATTGATTATGCCGGCCCGCGGATCGAGAACCTGCATCAGCATGCCGACGAGCACCACCGTCGAAATAAAATAGGGCGCATAAGTGATCATCTGCACCGTTTTCTTGAAAAATCTCGCCCGCACTTCGTTCAACGCGATGGCAAGCATGATTGGAAACGCAAATCCCGCCGCGATCGAATACAGGCTGATGCCGATCGTATTTCGGATGATTCTCCAGCTGGAAGGCGAACTGAAGAACTGTTCAAAATGTTTCATTCCGACCCACGGACTGCCGGTAATCCCGCTCGTCGCCTGGAATTGTTTGAAAGCAAGCTGTATGCCGTACATCGGAATATAGTGGAAGATGATCACATACAACAGCGGAGGGAGCAGGATCAAGTAAAGCTGCCAGTGAGACAGCATTTTCCGGAACGTACGGTTGACTCCGGTTCGGGACCCCCGGCCCAGTTCGGTCTGAACGAATATATCGGCCTTCAATACAGTTTCCCCCCATTCAATTATCGTTTCGGTCGTTCGTCAATCTTCGAGCGGCGCTCGCTCCCATGTGACGGTCAAATCGTGATGGCGCCTCCTTTCCCGTTTTCAGATATGCCCGGTGCCTATCCACAAGGTATCATCCGGTGTGGTAGAAGAATACGGCCAAAACTTGATTTGCTTGGGCATTTCTCAGGAAACTGAGCATATAAGGCGCTAGCAGCGGACGGACGATTTTTAAAAAGGCATCCCATTTTTAGCGTACAGACGAATAAAAACCCTCAAGTAGAGGGTTTTTATGGGCTATCGGCAAATTTGAATAACAATCCATTGCATAGTTCAAGCCCTTCCTCCCATAAGCTTGGAATATACGATAACGGTATGGAGGGCACTGATTCTATGGATGAGAAAGCCAGGTTCGAGCATACGTTTTGGCTGCAAATATTGGGCGATCACTCAAGGTTTATCTATAATGCGTTGTCCCCCAAGGAGCTTCAAGATATTCGAAAGGCGTCGCAGTTCATATTCGTGTTCGATCAGTTATTGAAGCAAGCGCGAGATGCCATGGCCTCGGATGCTTCCGAGGATTTTACCAACCACGCGCTAGAGGCAACTACAGAGCTTCGGACGTTTAAGCTGGATCTGCTGGACCGGTTGCTGCTCGGCCAAGTCAGTATCGCTCTGTCCCCCACCTTCATCAATCACATGGTCAACGAGCTGGAGGAGTATCTGCGAATACTGATCTCGTTGCGGGAAGGCAAGGGTGTCCCCGTATTCCCGTCGCTGCATCATGATCTGTTATGGCTGCCCGACGCAGCCGGACACGCAGGAGCGATCGCAGCCGACCTCGATGGCGTGGAGAAACGGCTGATCGAGAGAAGCCAGAAGTTCGAAAAACATTTTAACGACTATTATCTGAAAGCTATCGAATTGGTCGGTTACTTCCGCACGCTTAGGGAGCAGTATCCGGCGCTCAAGAGGTTTCATGCCGACGTCGATCTTGAGATGAAGGTGTTCATGACTTTCCTGAAGGAAATCGAGGAGCTGGAGCTAAGCGAAGAGCTGCTTAGCCGCATCGACCCCCTCATGCCGCATCATATGTACCGCGAAGAATGTTATTACTTGCTCAAACTATCAGAGAGCGGACAGATTGCCGCCCCCGACTGCGACCCTGCGAAGCCGCGGGAAGAAGCGACCGGGTAAGCAGCATTCAAGGCACGCAAGGGGCGGAGTTGCTCACCATGTCTTTTCTTCTGTATGCGCCGAGTACTAAGCCAAGCGCCGCGAATTCCACAATAGTGCCGGAATGCCAAAGAATAAGAGGCAGCTCCATCCCTATCACCGGAACCCAGCCTAAACACATGAGAATGTTCCAGAACATCCGAACCATCAAAACAGCCATTACGGCGATGACCAGCTTATTCGCATAATCGTCGCGAAGCGTCTTGCCAATCCTAAACAGCCTAATCGCCATCAGCAGACTGGAAACGATGATGACCGCGCCGAATACCCATCCGAAACTGTAAACCAAATAAGAAAACAACATATCGGATGTGGCGTAAGGAATAACAACCTCCTTGTCCAGCCCTTGCCCCCATAGCCCCCCGGACCGGATGGCCTCCAAGGACTTTACACTCTGGTAGACCGCATCAGGATGTTTTTGTATATAAGCATTGATCCTTCCCCATAGAACATCATAGAAGTCGGGGTTAAGCATTTGCCATATCGTGAATAGACCCGTCCCGGTAACACCCGTTGCCAGTATCAGCCTCCAACATCCGCTAAGAAGCAGCAATATGGATAAGCTAAGCACATAGATGAGCATTTGCGCCATGGAGGATGTTAGAAGGTACAACGATATGGGAATCATGGCATACACGATAACATTCCGAAGCAATATCGTTATTCGGACAATCCCTTCATTTGGAGCCTCTCTTTCCTTCTCCAGATGCAGAACTCCAGCAATCGCGATTAGGAGCAAGTATGGAGAAGCATGGAAGACGTTGAAGCCGATATTCCCTATTAGTATCCATTGAGTCGAGCCATTAATCTCTGCACCGTAGAATAGAGTCAGCACCATTATAAGTACCGTTCCCCAATAAAGCGGCCAGGATAAACGGAGCAATCGGCGATAATTAACAAACATCATAACTACCATTGCAGTTATTCCGATAGCGCCATAGAAGAAGACGGGTCCTAATCTGTATAAACGTTCGTCATAGGTATGAACAGCTACCAAGGAAACGACCGCAAGCACGACCATTACCGCTATCAGACCAATGAGATTCCAATCCGTGCTAGGTCTATGGGCGGCATGCAGACCTTTTCCAATTTCTACGGGGTTCCCCATCGCTATTAATGCTTCAGCAACGGCTTCCTCTGTCTTAAGTCCACTCTCAAGCTTCTCGCTCACGAGCTCCTCCAAATGCCCCGCAATCTCCAGTCGGATGTCCTCGTGCACGGCCTTAGCCTTCACTTGCGAGCAGACGGTATCCAGGTAGGCGGCGACGGCAGGATTCGTTAAGATGGACCTGGCCATCGTCATACGCCTCCCTCCCCGATCACCCGGTCGACCGACGTTCGGAAGAGCGTCCATTCCGCACGTTTCTCCTTAAGCTGCGATCGCCCTTCGTCCGTTATGCGGTAATACTTCCGTTTGCGACCGCCTTCCTCGCTCCAGTACGCCTCTACCTGTCGCTCCGCTTCCAGAGTATGGAGGATGGGATACAACGTGCCTTCCTTAAACGTGAAGACGCCGGCCGAGCTTCTCTCGATCTCCTTCGTCATCTCGTAGCCGTACATATCCTTCCGATCCAGCAGCGTCAGAATAAGAATAACCGTGCTGCCCTTCATTAATTCCTTATTGATAGCCATAGAGCCTCCCCCTTTCATTCCTCTCCTGTTAATGCTCAGTTCAATACATCGGATATCTAGGTATAAATATATCGGATAACGGATTTTTTTTCAACCTCGCTCATTTTATTATAATTTCCATTGTTGTGACTCTTTCTCATTGGCCCTTAGCTCTGTTTATCATAAGAGCAAAGATCGTCAGATAAAAACAACTATAAAAAACTAGAAAAAGGATTAAAGATGTTTTCTCTTTTTTGAATCATATATTGCATTTATCATAAGAAGGGTAAGTTCAATACTTTGGATCATAGGGCAGATTAAGGAGGCGAGATATCGAAATGGCTGGAATATTACCAGAAGTTGTTGAGAGGTCTATGCGAAATTTATACGAATCGCTCCAAAATCGCATACCGGATACCATAGTATCTGTTTATGTTTATGGCTCGACTGCTTTAAATGCTTTTATTGAGGACTCAAGCGATATAGATTTTCTCGTATTCGTTAATCGATCGCTAACGCCATCCGACATTCGATTAATTGAGGATGCGCACAAGGAGGTTGAACCGACTCTTTTCGGATTAGATATAATGGGAGCCTACATCCGACAAGAGGATGCTGGAAAGTCTGTCGGAGAACTCCCGCCCGTTCCCACCTATTTCGATAAAAAAATGCAATCGGATGGAGACGGGGATTTAAATCCGATCACATGGTGGATCCTTCAAAGACACGGCATCTGTGTGCATGGTCAGCGTTTATCCTTCGATTTTGAAATATCATCCGAAGCTCTTATCCAATACGTGATTGAAAATATGAATTCCTATTGGGCCGCATGGATTGCCCGATTGGAACAAAACCTGCATTCGTCTGATATGAACGAGCATACCGTGCCAGTGGAACAATTGGATTTTGCAGTAGAATGGTGCACGCTTGGCATGTTGCGGCAATTTTACACCATCCGGGAGCATGACGTGACGGGCAAGATCGCTGCCGGTGAGTATGGTCTTACGCAATTGCCCGAACGTTGGCATGGGCTTATCCGCGAGGCAATCGCGATCAAGCGTCGGGAGGATGCAAGACAGTATGCCTCGCAGTTGAAACGGCTTCATGACCTAGTCGAGCTTCTGCGACTGATACATACAGAGAGCAACGCATCTTTTCAAAAACAAAACTAAACCTCTTGCACAGTTCTAAGTTGCGCCACCAAAGGCTCCGGTGTTATAATGTTACTTGCTGTGGCCCCGTAGCTCAGCGGATAGAGCACACGTTTCCTAAACGTGGTGTCGGATGTTCGATTCATCTCGGGGCCGCCAGTTTTATCCATAACCACAGCAGACAAGCCAGAGACTGATACAATCAGCTCTGGCTTTATTATTGGACCGCGAAGGCTTAAACAACATAAATCGGCGAAATCCAGGCGCATTGTCCGTTCTCTTGTTGAACTTCGACATGATAAACGTCGCACTCCTCTTCCTGCTCGGAATCCGTGAAGCTGCCGCTAAACGCATATTGGGCTACAGGGATGGCGGGATGAATGACAACCGCTTCCGAATTAAAGCTATGCTTGTGGCGCGTAATATTGCCGCTTAACAGCTCTTGAATCGTGGTCGCGATGGAAATGCCGTTAGCCTCCAGCTCAAGCCGAGTGTTCAAATCGCCGTCGATTTCCAGAATAACGCCGCCTGTATGCGGATGGAGCGTTGTCGGGTTCTTAACCGTTAGACAAGACCAACTCACATGAGAATCGGACTGACTATGAACGGCATTGCCAAGCGCGTTCAATTCGGGATCATCCTTCAGCTCCGGAGTCGGAGCAAGCACGCTTCTGCCGCGGAAGCAGGTTTCGACAGAGCGCAGGCTGCCGCCGCTTACCTTTACATCCGCATTCCACAGGTAGCCCGCTTTATTATCTCCCCAGCCCATCTCTACTTTTACTTTATACGTCGAGCCGCTAACGGAAGGGTGGTTCAGCATATCCCAGCCGGTTACAACTTTCCACGGGCGCAGGTTTTTGAAAATAACGATTTTATCGATCCGATCGCATGCTGTCAGATCAAGCCGAATATCTCTTTCCCCCGTCCCCACCGCAATCTCGCTGCCCATATGAGCGCCGTTGAGCGTAAACCGGCAATCGATTTTATCTCCGCTGACGGCATAAGTGCGGCGGGCTTGAATCGCCTCCCAAATCCCTTCTCTCGTTTTCTCCGCGGCCACTACAGCCATACGGCCATCGCCGTAAGAGCCGGGATATCCGGCATGATGATCCGTCGAGCCGACAAAACCCATTCGGTGCTTGCGGGCAATCGCCGCGTATACGGTGCTTTTGGAATCGCGAGGCCCCATATCATGATAATAAGGAAACGGGCTGTTTACTGACATGCCGCAGCCATGTTTGGATACAACCTCTACGATAGGACTAATAGCGGTATTAAACGATTCCCAGTTGCCGCCGCGATAGCCCGGCGTGTACCCGACATGATGCGGAACAGCGATGACGCGGCGCGGCTTCAGCTGCTCGATAATATCCGCCGGCGACTTGCCTTTGACAAGCGGCAAATCATCGTCGGGCGATACATAATGATGATCGCCAAATTCGCTGGAATGAGCCTCATAACCCTGGAAAGTAACAAATTCGTGATCTTGGTTGAATTGCTTAACGACTTCTCTGACCTGATCCCAATGCCCCTCCAGCTTCGCAAAACCATTCGTATGGAAATCTACGAGAAACTCAAGCGGAGCGCGGCGCTCGGGCATATCATACCAGGAAGCATGTCCGATAATCGCACAAAAGTCGAGCTGTCCCTTCGCCGCCTTCAACGCATTCTCCAAGCTGCCAAAACCGTAACTGATTCCGCAATGATTGTGTATATCTCCCCAATACGTTTGCATATTCATTCTCCTCTTTATCAAAATGAAGTGGTGCAGCTCTTAGCGCCCGAGAACAGCGGCAGCTTCTTCCTTGCGTCCCGCCCGCTCCAATCTTCCCGCCCAATCGTGCGGCTTTAAATACCGGAACGGACCTCCGTCCTCTATAATCTCCATCATGGGATCGTCCTTCATGAGATTGCCCGCCATTTGTTCCGCAATCCACCCTTCAAGCTGCGCGCCAAGCTCCCGCACGACATCGGGATGCTCGCTGGCGACATTATTGCGCTGGTAAGGATCTCTCTCCAAATCGTATAAAATGTCCGGCTCCAACTGATAAAAACCTCCATGATAAGTGCGGATATAATGCCACTCTTTTGTCCTTACCGCCCTTTGGCAAGCATAAAGACCATGCTCCAGCACGAGGAATTCACGCTTCTCCGCCTGACCGCCCGTCAGCGCCGGCAGGAGCGATCGGCCGTCCCAGCCTGCCGGCTTCGGCAGCCCCGCCAAATCGGCTATAGTGGCCACAACATCAACGTTATAATGAAGCCCTTTATCCACATGTCCCGTTTTGCTCAATCCCGGGAATTTCATAATTAACGGAATATGATGAACGGCCTCCGTTGCCATGCCATGTTCCAAATAAACGCCCTGCTCGCCGAACGACTCCGCATGATCCGCGCTGACAATAAAACAGACATCATCCAGCACGCCCAGCTCGCGAAAAGCGTCCATTAACTGACCGATATGCTCGTCCAAATAGGAAATACCGCCGTCATAGCCGTTAATCAGCTTCTCGTAGTCCTGACGGCCCGCAATCTCCAGCGGCATCGTCCGCTTCGGAATTTTGCTGTAATCATCGCTCCAATGCAGGAAAGTCGCCGAACGGGGATGCGTATCCTGACGATGGCGCTTAATATCTTCCTCCGTCGGAAAGACGGGTGCGGGCTCATTGGCAAATTGCTCCGCATATTGCTCAGGATAGGTGTACCTGGAATGCGCATCCCAATACTGAATATGCAGGAAGTAGTTGTCCTCGGCGCCATGCGCCTTCACCCAAGGCAGCACCGCAGCGTTCACCTCATGGGCGTCTTCGTTGCCGCCTTTCAGCGTGTGCGTATGAATTTCATTCCAACCCGCGAAGTACCACCAGGCATGGTGCCGATCGCCGAAAGAAGAAAAGGTAATCGTGCGGTAGTCCGCCTCCCGAAGTAGACGCGGCAGGAACGGATATTCCTTGCTGTGCCCGTCGCCTTGCGGATATTCGTAATGACAGCCTGCCCCCCAGTGGGTCAGCACCCCGTGATTAATGCCGAAGCGACCCGACATGAAGCTGGCTCTCGAAGGCGCACAGGGAGAAGCGGCTGTATATACCTGATCGAAGCGAACGCCTTCTGCCGCTATTTGATCCAAGTAGGGTGTTGTATTTCGGTTGTACCCGTAGCAGCCCATATGGTCGGGACGCAGCGAATCGATATCCAAATAAACAATTCTCATCGTAATTCCTCCCTCGCTCCCCCATAGAGAGCTCTACCAAAATAGTTGACGGTTGCCGAGCAATCCGGTCAAAGCCTCCGCATAAAAATAATCGCCATAGATGAGCGGCGTGTCGATATTTTTCCCGGTTGGGAAGTTGCCTGTCGCATGCCTCACAATGGCTTCATCCTCCGCTCCATAGGCGGCGCACTGCGTATCAATAGCTTGCAACAATCGCAGCGCGCATCGTTCATACATCCCGCCTTGATCCGCCGGCAATTGCCGCGCAAGGAGCAGCATGCCGCTGGCGGCAATCGCCGCGGCCGACGCATCGCGAGGAGCATCTGCGTAATCGGGAAGTCTGAAATCCCAATAGGGAATACCATCTTCGGGCAGATTGGCCATAAAATAATGCGCGGTCTGCTGGCTCGCCCGCAAATACCGCTCTTGGCCCGTATAACGATAACAAATCGCCATCCCGTATATCGCCCAGGATACGCCTCTGGCCCAGGCCGAGTCCGGCGAATAGCCCTGGCCGCCTAATGCCGACTCGCGTTCGCCGGTCTCCGCATTAAAACAAACGATATGAAAAACGGAACCATCCGGTCGGATAAACTGGCTCAGCACCGTATCGGCATGGCGCATCGCAATATGCCTGTACCTCGCATCTCCGGTTTCTTCCGTCGCCCAGAACAACAGGCTAATATTCATCATGCAGTCAATAATCGCCCAACCTTCGTTATGTTTCTCATTCCGCCACACATAGCTGTTCCATGCCCGTATAAAGTTGCCTTGCGGATTAAAGCGCCCGGCCAGAATGGACGCTGCCTTTAAGGCGCGTTGCTTGGACTGCTCGTCCCCCGTCAGTTTGTAGCTGGCTACAGCGCTCAGACACCACATGAAACCTACGTCGTGATGAAGCTTTGAAAATTCGTCAAGCGCCTCATCCTGCGCCGCCTCGCATCCCTGCGCAAGCCGCCTCAAGCTCTCGTCTCCTTCTTCTCTATAAGCAAGCCATAGCAGACCCGGCCAGAAACCCGATGTCCAGGCGCTTGCCGCGGTTCGATCATACTTGCCCGCCAGACTCGCATGGGGGAAGCCTACTCCGATCGTCTCGCTCATTGCTTTAATTTTGCCCGCTGTACGCCGCCATGCGTCTTGCGCCCATTGCTGCTTGTCCAACATCCTGACCCTCCTCTCGCGTAATCTCTCTATTTGATTCGCATTCTGATTTGAAATCGATAGATTCCAGGCGCGACTTTCCCTGTATTCCAACGCAGCGGCACCGTTATGACCGATGGGAAAATAGAGACGGTACGCCTCGCTAATGACCCCGGATCCAATACAAATGAATCGTCGGACATCGTCAACATCAATTGGCGTTGATGCAGAACCTCCACTTTAATGCGTCCGCCCGCCTGAGCAGCGGCTGCCCCAG
>NZ_BDQX01000030.1 GCF_003112455.1 Paenibacillus agaridevorans | reverse complement strand
GCACCGCTAGGATCATATAACCGATAGCTACCAGTGTCGTATGCGCAAAGATCCCGTCATAAGAAATCCCTTGGTACTTGGCTAATTTTAAGTATTGTTTGCACATCTTGAAGTAGACTTCCACCGACCAGCGTCTAGCATAGAGCTGAATGATCTCGTCTTCGGTCAGATCGATATCGGTCGAAGCTAAGACCAAATAGTCGTTTCGTTTATTGCGATTGCGAATATATACCAACTTAATGGGAAGGA
>NZ_BDQX01000029.1 GCF_003112455.1 Paenibacillus agaridevorans | reverse complement strand
ATAGTGGATTTCTCCGCTACATTTGCTCACCTCTGCCTTCAGCGACGCAATATAGTGGATTTCTTCGCAACATTCCCTCTCCTCTACCTACATCGACGCAATATAGTGGATTTCTCCGCTACTTCCCCTCTCCTCTGCCTGCATCGAGGC
>NZ_BDQX01000028.1 GCF_003112455.1 Paenibacillus agaridevorans | reverse complement strand
GCTTGTTACGGCGGCGCGTCTGGCGAAGTATCCGCAACAGGAAGCAGAGGCGGAAGCCGAGTGGGATTCCATTGCACGCTCCATTTCCGATACGGCGCTTAACAAGTATCAGGATCTGATCTTCCGCGATCCGGACTTCCTGACCTTCTTCAAGGAGTCTACGCCGCTGCCCGAGGTTGGCGAGCTAAACATCGGCTCCCGTCCGTCCAAGCGGAAGAACAGCGACCGCTTCGAAGATCTGCGCGCGATCCCTTGGGTTTTCGCATGGACACAGAGCCGTTACTTGCTGCCTGCATGGTATGCAGCCGGTACGGCGCTCCAAACGTACGCGGGCGGCGACGAGTCAAAGCTCGCTACACTGAAAACGATGTACGAGCAGTTCCCGTTCTTCCGTTCGCTGATCGACAATCTGCAGATGGCGCTGGCCAAGGCCGATCTGCTCATCGCGAAGGAATATTCGCTCATGATCAAAGATCAAACCGTTCGTGATCGGATCTTCTCGCAGATCGAATCGGAGTACAATCTGACTTCAACGCTGATTTTGCAGATTACGGGACAAGACGAGATTTTGGACAACGTACCTGTCATCCAGGAATCCATTCGTCTGCGCAATCCGTACGTCGACCCGCTCAGCTACATGCAAGTGCAACTGCTGTCGGAGCTTCGCGATCTGCGAGCAAACGATGAGGATGATCCCGAGCTGCTCCGCGAGGTTCTTCTAACCATTAACGGGATTGCAGCCGGCCTTCGGAATACGGGCTAATACCCGATTCGTGCCTGATAGGCAAGATTTATCTTATAGACTCCAGACTAGCTGGCCGCGACTTTTGTCGCGGCTGGTTTTTTTGTTGTACGAGAAATGATGCGACTCCCTGTCTTGTGAACAAAAGGTTGAAAATTCTAACAGACACCAGGGACTCTATTTGTCCGTTTTTTGATCTCTCCCCAATCTAAAGGACAGGAACGACGTTATTTTGTCGTTATGGAGCCGCTTGGCGCTCTGATGATGCCGATAAGGTCGTCTGTGTCCGTTAGATTTTTAAAAACCTGAAAAATCGAGGAATAGTGTCATTTATGTCCGATAGGCAGTGAGTGACGTTGTTTTCGCGAAGCAAGAGCAGGAAATCATTTTAGGTAGCATTTAGGCTGGGTTAAGATTGGTTTAAGGAACATCCCTCATGATAGAGCTATCGGATAAGACGGCAGCAGCTCAGTCAATCTGACATGGGAGGGATACACATATGAGAGAATGGGATACTTACAAAAGCGGACAAGCACAGGGCGAGACGGGCAATAGCCCGGAATCGAAAGTCGATGTCAATGTTGAACATAGCACAAATAAGGATAACGATACAGCGTCAAGCAGGTATGAAAGCAGATATGAGTCGAGGGAGGCAAGGACAGAAGAAACAGAGTCAAGCGAGCACAAGACGACGGTACAAGCGACAGTGACTCACGCGGCACCGCAATTCGAAGCCTATTATAATGAAATTCGAAGCGCGAAGAGCTCAAAAAGCTCGAAGAAAAAAACGAAGATGAATCCGGCCTTGCCGATGATGGCGGCCTTTCTGGCTGGCGCGATTATGGTCGGCGGACTGTCCTACGCGGCCGATCGTGCCAATCTGTTTACGGGTGGCGTAACGGCGGGCCAATCGGCAGCCGGGCAAGCGGCAGGAGGTTATGCCGGGCAAGATGCGGGCTTATCCACGGCCTCTCTGAACCCGAGTGAAAATATTGCATCCGTATACGAGCAAGCGAGCCCGGCTGTAGTGAAGATCGAGAACTACACAGAGGTGCAGCAGCAATCGCGCAGGTTGAACGATTCTTTGTTCCAGGAGTTCTTCGGCGGCATGGGCAGCAGAGGAGGAAGCGGACAGGGGCAGGAGGGATCGCGCGGTCAAAGCGGGACTCAGGATGGCAACACCGGCACTGGCGAGCTCCAGCTGTCTGGCTCCGGGACAGGCTTTTTCTTCGACAAAGAGGGCTACATTCTCACGAACGAGCATGTTATTGCCGGCGCTTCCGAGGTAAAGGTGACGGTAGAAGGTTACGACGAGCCGCTGACGGCTCAGGTGCTGGGCGCAAGCTATGAGCTCGATCTGGCGGTGCTGAAGGTGGTGAACCCCGGTGGAGGCTCCTTCCCCGCTCTGAAGCTGGGCAACTCCGACGAGACAGCCATTGGCGACTGGGTGCTGGCGATTGGCAACCCGTACGGCTTCGATCATACGCTGACGACAGGCGTGCTAAGCGCCAAGGAACGTCCCATAACGATCCAGGGTGAGCAAGGCGAGCATGTCTACGAACATCTGCTGCAGACGGACGCTTCGATCAATCCCGGCAACTCCGGCGGTCCGTTGCTCAATGAACGGGGCGAGGTCATCGGTATCAACACGGCGGTAAACGCCGAGGCGCAGGGGATCGGATTTGCTATCCCAACGTCGACTATTCTCGAGGTTCTGGAAAAATTGAAAACAAACTCCTTGTAAGAGGTAGTTCCATCCAAAAGTGTCCGCTTTAATCATGAAGCATGTCAGCGAGGCGAGCCGTACCCCGGGGTGCGGCTTGCTTTCTGCTTTCTGCCGGGTGCTGGCTGGAGCGTTAATAAAACTTCCTTGTCTTCTTCTTAGGTCCGCCTCGTTAATTTTTGGACTCGAAAATGGCATAATTGGCGACATCGCTTGCTTTTTTGGAGCAGGTGGATTACCATTTTTGAAGGAGCGCGTGTTGGCGGGTTATTGACGCGGCGTATGAAGTCTGGACGTCGTCGGCTTGAAGGTCGGCGAAACCCCGGGCGGACCGGAAGTTTGGAGGAATAGACAAGGTGAATGTGCTGGAGAACCAGCTTGCGAGGTTGGCGCTGAAGGGCGACCAGCAAGCTTTCGAAGAGCTTGTGGAGCTGTATCAGGATAAGCTTTTCCATATGGCGTACCGAATGCTTAGCAATCGTCAAGAGGCCGAGGATGTCGTCCAGGAGACGTTCCTTCGCGTGTATAAGAATCTGGATCGGTTCGACGAAACGCTTAAATTCTCGACATGGATCTACCGAATTGCGACAAATTTATGCATCGACAGGCTGCGCAAGCGCAAGCCGACTTATTCTCTGGACGCGGAGTCCAGCGAGTACGAGGGGCTTGACGGGTATTCCATGATCCCGAGCGACAATCGCACGCCGGAGTCCGAGGTTGTTCTGTCGGATACGCAGCGAATTATCCATCAGGCTATGGAGACGCTGCCGCCCAAGTACAAGTCCGTCATGATGCTGAGATACATACAGGACTTATCCCTGCAGGAAGTTGGCGACATTCTGGGCATGCCCGTTACGACGATCAAAACTCGTGTCCATCGCGGACGTGAGTTTCTTCGCAAGAAGCTGGAACATCGACTGTGAACTTTTATTAAAAATATTTTTGAAACATCCCTCGGGATGATACGTATCCTATACCGAGATTATGAACAACAGCAAGAAGAAAGGACTGGCTGCTATGGAATGCAAAGTCGCCATCGTCAAAATTCACGAATATCTGGACGGCGAGCTTCCGCGCGAAGAGAAGGGCGCCCTGCACGAGCATATACTTGCTTGTCCGGATTGCCGAACTCGCTTCGAACAGCTGGAGAAGACCGATGCTGCGGCATTCCTGGCTCTAGAAGGAAGCCACGCTTCCGTCTCGGGTTATGATGCGCAAGCTTCGCAGGCTCTCAAGAACCGCATCATGTCTTCGTTGCCGAAGGGCAAGACCAAGAAGAGGAACCGCTTCGTCCGTATGATCTATCGTTATCCTGGACTGACCGCTGCCGCGGTGTTCCTGTTGGTTATGTTCACCAGCATGTTCGCGACCTGGCAACAGGACTCCAAGTTGATTGTCGCAGGCGAGGATCTGCAGCATGTTGTCATCAATGGCAATACCGTCATCGTACCGGAGGGTGTCTCGTTAATCGGCAATTTGACCGTGGAGAACGGCCAGCTCGAGGTGCAAGGCACCGTCAGCGGCGATGTTACGGTGATCGACGGCTCCATGGTTCTGGCATCGACGGGCCATATTGCCGGTCAAAGCCGCACGATCGACCAAGCGTTGGATTGGTTCTGGTACAGGGTCATATCGACATTTAATGGCGCTGCAACAACTCATTAACTACGGCTTCCCTCCCGGAGGGAAGCTTTTTTTTCAAATTTAGAGGAATTCCCATGCCAAAAGTAGAAAAACATACAGTTGAAATGCGATAATAGAGATATACGCAATTTCAGGCAGCAGTCGGGGGTGAACGCTTGAACTACTTTACGGATTCTACATGGCAGGATTGGCTGAAGGATATTATCGATGTAGGCATCGTGAGCTTTATTATCTATAAATTGATTCTGCTGGTTCGGGGAACGCGCGCCGTGCAGTTGCTCAAGGGCATCTTTATGCTTATCGCGACTTGGGCGATTAGTACCTGGCTCAATCTCTATACGCTTAAGTGGCTCATGAACCAGATGTTTACGCTCGGGATCGTGACCATAATTATATTGTTCCAGCCGGAGCTTCGTCGCGCATTGGAGCAGCTTGGGAGGGGCAATCTGTTTTCGCGTTCCAACAGTCCGGAAAAGACCGCGCTCAGCGAGCAGATCGACGAAATTATCCGTGCCGTGCAGCATATGGCGAAGCGCAAGATCGGCGCGTTGATCGTCTTCGAGCGGCAGACGGGTCTCAGCGAAATGATCGAATCCGGCATTGCGATGGAGTCGAAGATTACATCGGAGCTGCTTATTAATATTTTCACGCCGAATACGCCGCTACATGACGGGGCCGTTATTCTTCGCGGCAACCAGCTGATGGCTGCGGCCTGCTACTTGCCGCTTTCGGAAAATCCCTTCATAAGCAAGGAGCTGGGTACGCGTCATCGCGCCGCCATCGGCGTGTCCGAAGTGAGCGATGCGCTTGCGGTTGTCGTGTCCGAGGAGACGGGACAGGTGACGCTGTCGCTAAACGGCATGATCGTTAGGGACATTAACGAAGAATCACTCATCTCGAAGCTCTTTGAGGAGCTGACTCCCAAGGCGAGCGGCCGGGGCAAGGACGGCGGCGGAGCCGCCAAGTCCCCGTTCTGGAAGCGGAAGGGGGTATAGAGGATGGATAAGTGGCTAAATCATCCGACAGCACTAAAGATCGTATCCGTCGTGCTGGGGCTCATTCTGTTTGCAATGGTACATATCGATCCCGAGACATCGCCGCAGACGACGGCTTCCAGCGTCGATACGAAAGTGATCGAAGCGGCGACCATTGTGCCTACGGGGCTGGATCAATCGAAGTATGTCATGACCGCTATGGAGCCGACCGTCACGAAGCTCGTCGTGGAGGGCAGCATCAGCAAACTGCTGGCGGCATCCACCGACGATTATGTCGTGAGCGTCGACCTGACCGATGCGAAGCCGGGACCGCAGGAGCTGCCATTGACAGTCAAGCTTCCGCGGGGCATCAAGGAGGTCCAGCTCTCTCCGCGTACTGTCGTCGTGCAGATCGAGGAGATCGTCACCAAGTCGTTCGACGTGCAGATCATTACGGAGGGCGAGCCGGCAGAAGGTTATGTAATGGGTACGCCTTCGATATTGACAGAGAATGGAAGCTCGGTCGAAGTGACATTGCCGAAGGATGACATGGAGCGGGTCGGCGTCGTTGCCGTCACGCTGAACGTGCAGGATGAGGATAAAACCGTCTCCAACAAGAAGGCCAAGGTGGTCGTATACGACTCCGAGGGAGTCGAGATTACGGGAGCGTTCGTCACGCCAAGCACGATACATGCGGAAGTGCCGATTACGCTGCCATTCAAGCAGGTGCCGCTGCAAATTCGTTACAGCGGCACGCTGGACGACAACCTCAGTCTGGTGTCCGTGAGACCGACAATAGAAAATATTACGGTCTACGCCCAGCAGGACAAGCTGGATACGATCCAGGTTTATGACGGCGCGGTGCTGGATCTCAGCAAGGTTAAGGAATCCGGCAAGATGAAGGTGAAGGCAACGCCGATCGACGGCATTCAAGCCGTGTCTCCTGGCGAAATCGAGCTTGACGTAGTCGTTGAGAAGACGGCGACGCGCACGCTCGACAATTTGAGGATATCGGTAGTCGGCGCGCCGGCCGGAATGAAGGCTGTAATGCGTACGCCGGAGAGCGGACGGATGAGTCTGCAGCTATCCGGTGCGGAAGCCGTGCTGGCGGACGTAAAGGAAACGGATGTCGTCATCACCGCTAACGTAGAAGGACTCGCACCGGGCGTACATACCGTACCGCTGGAGCTGGAGCTGCCTCCGTATATTGAGGCTGTATTAAACGATGGACAACCCTTGACGGCGTCCATCGAGATCGTGGATGAGTCAGCGTCGTCCGGCGGCGGCGAGACCGAACCGCCGGAGGATATCGAAGTTGGCGGTACGCCGACCGAGACGCCGGATCCCGGAGAAGAGAATTCCAACAATAGCGGCGGCAGCGGCAATGAAACGGCTGAAGAAGGCGGAGCAAGTGGCGGGGATGGCAGGAATACCGGCACGCGCTCGTTGACCACATAAAAATTCATAAATAACCAAGCTTGCGGGATGCCATAGAGGAGCGATTCTCGACGTTTTTGTCACCGTCTAGGCGCTTGCTGCGTATTCGTATCAGGAATGCACCATTATTGTACTTAAAGGAGAACAGGAAATATGGGGAAATATTTCGGAACCGACGGCGTTCGCGGCGTCGCCAATAGCGAATTAACGCCAGAGCTGGCTTATAAGATTGGCCGCTGCGGCGGTTATGTGTTAACGAGAACGGCAACGGGCCAGCCGAAGGTTGTCATTGGCCTCGATACGCGAATCTCCGGACCAATGCTGGAGTCCGCATTGATCGCGGGCTTGCTGTCGATCGGAGCGAACGTCGTCCGGCTTGGCGTTGTATCGACGCCGGCGGTTGCTTATTTGACAAAGGAGCTGGAGGCCGACGCAGGGGTCATGATCTCCGCATCGCATAATCCGGTTGAAGATAACGGCATTAAGTTTTTCGCGGGAGACGGCTTCAAGCTATCCGACGATACGGAGCTGGAAATCGAAGCGCTGATCGATGCGGAGCAAGACGAACTTCCTCGCCCCGTGGGCGTTGAAATCGGCACGTTGACGACGGACGAAGGAGCGAAGAAGCGTTACCTGGACTACTTGAAAACGACGATCGAAGGGGGCTTTGGCGGCCTTAAGATCGTGCTTGACTGCGCGAACGGATCGGCATACGAGCTTGCCCCTGCCGTATTCCGCGAGCTTGGAGCGGATATTACGACGGTCGGCGCGGAGCCGGATGGCCGCAATATTAACGCAGGCGTCGGCTCGACTCATCCCGAATACTTACGCGAGAAAGTGCTGGAGCTTGGCGCCGATCTCGGCCTGAGCTTCGACGGCGACGCCGACCGGCTGATCGCGATAGACGACAAAGGCGAAGAAGTCGACGGCGACTTCATTCTGTGCATTATCGGCGATCGCCTTAAGCGCGAGGGTAAGCTGGCCCATGACACGGTCGTGACGACGGTGATGGCGAACATCGGCTTCTTTAAGGGAGCCGAGAGCATCGGCCTTAAGACGGCGCAGACGGCTGTAGGCGACCGCTACGTGATGGAAGAGATGCGCCGCGGCGGCTATAACCTGGGCGGAGAGCAATCCGGCCATGTCATCTTCCTCGATCATATTACGACGGGCGACGGCATTCTGACCGCGCTGCAGCTGGTGGATACGCTGGCGGCATCGGGCAAGAAGCTGAGCGAACTGAAGGGTCTGATGCGAAAGTACCCGCAGAAGCTTGTTAACGTTCGCGTCGCGGACAAGAGCTTGTACAACGGCAACGAAGCCATTTTGGCTGCCGTTAAGCAAGTTGAGGATGAGCTCGGCGATAACGGCCGCGTACTCGTCCGTCCATCGGGCACGGAATCGTTGATCCGCGTGATGGCGGAAGGCCCGGACAAGGAGCAGGTAGAGGCTTACGTCGACCAGATTGCCAACGTGGTAAAGAGCGCTTTGGGCTAAACATATCGAAAGTTGTCGATTAATGCGGTTGACACGGCGGCAGCGAATTTCCGTTACGGATATTCGCTGCCGGCTGCGCCGTTCGTTTCTCGTCATTTTCAGAAAATGGTTGCGCGGGCAGGATAAAATGAATATGATAAGACGTAGGCTTCCATTCAAGAAGGAAAGAGAGGGCAGAGGTTACTCCAGATTGATAAGCGCCAGAGCTTGCGTGATGAAGGCTGATGTACTTGCTGACTTAGAGTAGAGAGCATGGACCAAGCTTCATACGGAAAGCTGACGAGGTGAAGGTGTTCGAAATTTCGGCGGGGACCTTCCGGTATATAGCGGCCAACCGAAAGCCGATACGCAAAACGATTGGGCGACCAATCCGACAAACGTACGGCGGGCTGCAGCAAAATGAAAAATTCGCTCCCGAGTGTCCAGGGGTGCCTCCTGTGAGGAAGGCGCGGGCAATGGGGTTGGTTTTGTCGCACTTATTTTTTCGTAATCATAGAGATCGTGATAAGGTGCATGGCCGGATTCGAAATTCGGGATGGCGACCTTCTCTTCGAATATGCTTACTTTGAGGAAATCATAAGACAACTTCATAATTTGCCTGTGCCGCCTTGGTTGGCATCCGTCTGGACGGGGAAATATACCGTTAGCGGAGGTCTATTCATATGTGTGGAATTGTAGGATATATTGGTAATCGCGGGTCGCAGGAAATCTTGCTTGAGGGTCTAAAGAAGCTGGAGTACCGGGGTTACGACTCGGCAGGCATCGCCGTGTTTACGGACAAAGGGCTGGAGATCAAAAAGTCGAAGGGCCGTCTCGCCATGCTGGAGGATAAGTTGAAGGGAGAGCCGCTGGAAGGCTCCGTCGGCATCGGGCATACGCGTTGGGCAACGCATGGCAAGCCGTCTGACGTAAACTCCCATCCGCATACGGACAATTCTTTGAAATTTTCGGTCGTGCACAACGGCATTGTCGAGAATTATCTGGATCTGAAGGATGAGCTCATCGCCAAAGGGCATGTGTTCGTATCGGAGACGGACACGGAGGTCATCTCCCATCTGGTGGCTGACGAATACAACGGCAACATTGTCGAGGCTGTACAACGCGCGGTAAAACGGATGCGCGGCGCGTTCGCGCTTGGCGTGCTGACGGAATACGAGCCGGAGCGGCTTGTAGCCGTACGTTTCGCAAGTCCGCTCGTTATCGGCATCGGCGAAGGCGAGAACTTCATTGGTTCAGACATTCCCGCCATTTTGGAGCATACGCGCAATGTGTATATTCTGAACGACGGCGAAATGGCTGTTCTGACACGTAATGGTGTCGAACTGATGACGACGGATGGCGATACTATTTCCAAGGAAATATTCCATGTCGATTGGGATCTGGTAACTGCGGAGAAAGCCGGATTCGATCACTTTATGCTGAAAGAAATCTACGAGCAGCCGAAAGCTTACCGCGACACGATGCTCGGCAGAATCGCGGATGACGGCAAGTCCGTCCATCTCAAAGAATTGTCGATGACGGATGATTATATCCGCTCCATCCGCAAAATTCATATCGTCGCTTGCGGTACGGCGTATCATGCAGGCTTGGTGGGAAAATCGGTCATCGAGACGCTGGCTCGCATTCCGGTCGAGAACGACGTCGCTTCGGAATACCGTTACCGCTCGCCCATTATTACGCCAGATACGCTTGTCATCGTCGTCAGCCAATCCGGCGAGACGGCCGACACACTGGCCGCTCTGCGCGAAGCGCAGAAAAACGGCGCTCGCGTGCTCGCGATCACAAACGTGGTCGGCAGCTCCGTCGCCCGCGAGGCGAACGATGTCATTACGACTTGGGCGGGACCGGAGATCGCAGTCGCATCGACAAAGGCATACACGTCGCAGTTGATCGCATTCTATCTGCTGGGCCTGCATCTGGCTCGCGTGGCGGGTACGCAGGAGCAAGCCGCGGTCGAGGAGATTATCGCAGGTTTGCATGCGCTGCCTGAGCAAGTCGAGAGCATTTTGGAGCAAGCTCTGCTGCTCAAGCAAGTCGCCGAGTCCATGGCTCATCACAAGAGTCTGTTCTTTATCGGCCGCGGCGTCGACTACGCTGTCGCTCAGGAAGGTTCGCTCAAGCTGAAGGAAATCTCGTATATCCATTCCGAAGCTTACGCCGCCGGTGAGTTGAAGCATGGCACGCTCGCGCTGATCGAAGACGGCGTACCGGTCATCGCCCTGGTGACGCAAGAGTTGCTATACGAGAAGACGCTTAGCAACATTAAGGAAGTGAAGGCGCGCGGCGCTCACGTGCTTGCGGTCGCGAACAGCGGCTTCGAAGACGAGGTCGCGAAGTCTGTCGACGAAGTATTCTCGATACCGAAGACGCTGCCGATTTTGTCGCCAGCTCTGGCTGTTGTGCCGCTGCAGTTGCTGTCGTATTACGCCTCGCTGGCTTTGGGGCATGACGTGGATAAGCCGCGGAATTTGGCTAAGAGTGTTACGGTTGAGTAATGATTAAAGAAAATAATTTGTCGATTGTTCGCTGACATTAAAGTTGGTGCCTATACAATAATGTTGGTACTTAAACAATAATGTCGGTGTTTTTACAACAAAGATGGCGTCCACTGATAAAAAACTGTGGACCCAAAGTGTGGGACCACTAACTAGAAGGGCAACCAGAAACAACTCTGGTTGCCCTTTATTAAAGGACGAATAAAAAATGGCGGATTCAATCGGTCAAAAAATAAAGAAAATCAGAAAAGCGAACGATATGAGCCAAGTAGAATTTTCATTAGGCTTGGGCATCTCGCAAGGTCGTTTAAGTGAAATTGAGAAAGACATCACTAAACCTTCAGCAGAAACGCTAATTGCACTTCGAAAACGATTTAGTATAGATCTTAATTGGCTGTTAGATGATTGACTCTTAACCTAGGACGTGTATCGCATAAATTTATAAGAATATAGTAAAATATGTATTATTAAACGAACTGAACTATTTGAGGAGACTCCTAGTCATATTATACACCTAAAATTTCTCAATCATCAGAATCTAAACCTACCTCGTCCTGAGGCGAATATACCGAATTTCGTTACAGCCGGCTTAAGCTCGATCTGAGTGTTAGGGGAAGGGGGAAAGGTATATTGGATTACATGGAATTTACAAACCTATACATGAAGACGGGTAATTGGAAGCAGCAATGGAATGGAGAGAAGTTAAATAATGAAAGAAAAAAGCTTAAAGGTTTAATTAGGAAGCTAACGAGTAGCTCCATATTTGAAGCATTGCCTTTCGATCGGCTGAAGGAAGAAGAGAAGTGCAAATTACTTTATCATCTTCTTTATCAGACGCCAGAGAGAGAAATTATTTCGAATATGCAAAAGAGCGATATCAATCGAGACTATAGAGGCTTTATCATTCCATCAAAGGGAGATTGGACATCTGAGGAGGAATGTAATGCCGATTACAAGATAAAGGAATTGCAGCTGCGGAACAGAGAGCTAATTCGCCACTTGGTTGTTGATACCGAGAGGACAGAAGCCGTAAAAGAACTCAGATATACCAATGAACAGATACGCAGATTACTGTACTTATTTCGAAGTCTTCGGTGTTTCGAAAATTACATCGATTACGTGACTGACGGTATTATGCAGTGGATCAATTACCAAGTTGTATGGAAAATGGATATCGACGATGCTAGTCGTGCTCTTGTACGGTTTATGGATAAATTAGATGAGTTATCAGAATTAGCTGATAAGCAGCTTGAGAGATGGGGGAAGGAGCAGAAATCCTCTGGAAAACTAACAGCCAAAGAGACAAGTGGGGTGTTTGCCTCCTACCTAGCAAAAAAGGGAAAGTTTTACGAGTACAGCAACGTTCTTAACATTCTGATAAAAGAAGTAGAAGAGGACAACAAGAAATCAGAATCTAATCGGCAATTCGGTCATGTTGCACCTCATTACTATGCTCCTAAGGAGCTGGTAAACGATTATGAAATCGATCAAGCGGCTTCTTTGATTACAGAAGGAAAGCCGGTTTACGATTATCCGAATAAGCTAAAAGAGACCAGAGAAATAATTCGATTATTTAATGAGTATGGAGGCCGTGAATGTTATCCGAATTCCCTTCAGGATATCAAGGTCTATTTCCGTGAGTTCTTCATGAGCAAGGTAGGATACCGTGGCAAGAATGCCATGAGCATAATTAGGGACTACGTTGAAGAGATAAAGTGTAATGATGTTAAACCTTTCGTGGACAAAGCTCATTATCTATTTGTACGTGAGAAGATATCCCGGGGTTATTTCAGGGAAAAGGGCAAACTAGATTTATACATCCAAAAAGCAAAGGTACACCAGAAGCTCGACAATACGGTTCTAAAACTGTATCAGTTTTATGATTATGAATGGATGATGGATTTCCTCTACGAATTAAACGATCACCTATTTGCGATTATCCATGAGACGAGTAATGAAGTTCAGGTTTTTTAAAAAACTCATTCCGTGAATTGTGGTGAGCTGGGGCCTATACTGGGAACTACAGTGCAACATGAATTGCTCAAGTTCTAAGTTTCTAAGGAGGAAAACCAGTGTTTAACCGCAGTGAAATCTACAACATGGTGCTAGCAAAGCATATCGGAATTGAGTGGGACGAGCAAGACAACTTGGAGGATGCGTACCATACTTACAGTAATCTGTCATCTTCAAAGCAAGCTCAATTCGACAGCGCGATTTCTAAAGCTTTAAAACAATGCAAAGACGACTTCAACAGCTTCCCGAAACAGCACCGGACAAAGATCGATATGGAGTTAACTTCGGAGACGCAGGCTGCCATTATGGAAAAGCTCGAGTCGATTTTCAAAGGATTCATCTAGACTGTATTAGCCGGCCGGAAAGTTTGAGAGAAGACCCGAGCAGCTGATTTGAGCTGATTCGGGTCTTCTCTATTAAACGGTTGATGTCGGTAGACAAGAACATTCATTCATAAAGACTCGCGCTCTGTCAGAATTTCTTTCAAGAGTTTAACGAACAACTATCTTTGAATATAATATCCGAAAACGGATATAAATATAATTATTCTAATAAGTTAGGGGGAATGAAGATTATGGGTTGGAATTGAGATCACTCTTCAGGATCGGAAGAGTGACGGAAAAGGCATCTATTTTCAGGATCGATTTTATTCTTGCTCAAGAGCTATTAGTGATAGGTGGTTTGAACTAGCTAATGAAATTGGCCCCTGCCCAGTGGTAGTTCTTTAAGAACCAGATCTTATAGAGAGTATCTTTATCTCTTGCCACGGTGAAAACATTTTATCCAAGACATAAACATGAGATGCACACATTGAATAGTGTTTTAACGCAGAAGGAAATTTAGCTATTACAAGATGAAAATACAATCAATTCGGATATTAAATTCTTCGTGGCGCAACAAGCTCATCAACTACTTTATATGATATTCAAGCCGAGGGGTCTTGAACAAATAAGGCAATATTATGTTTCTAAACTTCAACAAAGAGACTTGGCGAACACATCAAGGAGAATCAAATGGCCTGAACTTATTGCTCAATTTAATGCGCACTACAATAAAAGTTATCCTAAAAACGTAAATAGCTATATTCATCCTGAGAATGAGCACTCCTGGCTACACAAATTATTGCGATCGCCAAGAGTTACTTGCCATCCGTTACGGCATATATTGGTTCTTGGTTTTTTGAATGAATCGGTGGGTTCATTACTGTATAATATAAGTGTTGACACTGACCATCAACAGAAGAAAAGTACAGAGTCACAAAACAAGATTGTTTCGATTTATGAAGTAGCAAATCATCGAATTGATTGGAACAGTCGAAATGTATAAATTGCAAATAAAGTGAGAGAAGCTGCTGAAGAAATTACTAGCATCGAGTATAAATTAATAAGAGTAATCGTGACAGAAATCGGAAAGCGGGTTGGGATTCAAGCGCTCCTAACACGAAGCACTACATAAGTTACCGAGGACACAGGAGGCTTTGTCTACGGCAGTCGCATCTACTGAACAGTTTCAAGTTAGGAGAATAAAAAAGGCAGTAAACACATTGAATAATAAGCAATATAATGTCCAAAGCTGGAAGGTTAAAAAAGTAGCAGGACTGAAGGATAAGTTTGGACAGAAGTTCGAAGAATTAATTACACAAGAGATAATGCTGCAAAGTGATAATGGAGGATTATTCAGTGCAGCTGTCGAAAAATAATACTAGTGAATCGTAGGGACGCGTGTCCGAATATTGGGCGCGTGTCTTTTAATGATTATGGAGTCAGTTCCTACAACAATTTGATTATTATCCGGAGGAGTACTTCTTATGGCGCTGAAAAAGTCTCAATTATATAGCTCGCTTTGGTCGAGCTGTGATGAACTAAGAGGAGGCATGGATGCTAGCCAGTACAAGGATTATGTGCTGGTAATGCTGTTCGTAAAATATATAAGCGATAAATTTGCCAATGAACCTTATGCTGCAATAACAGTGCCCGAGGGCGCCAGTTTTAATGACATGGTTGCCTTAAAAGGTAAACCTACTATTGGTGATGATATAAATAAAAAAATCATCGGTCCGATCGCTGAAGCAAACAAGTTGTCCGATATGCCTGACTTTAACGATGTAAATAAACTTGGTAGCGGCAAAGATATGGTCGACCGTCTTACCAACTTGATTGCCATTTTTGAAAACAAAGCGCTCGACTTCAGTAAAAATCGTGCAGAGGGTGATGATATTCTAGGCGATGCCTACGAATATCTGATGCGCCATTTTGCTACTGAAAGTGGTAAAAGCAAGGGGCAATTTTATACACCTGCTGAAGTAAGCCGTGTTATGGCGAAAATAGTTGGAATTAATAGTTCAAACTCCAGCACGTCGACCACAGTGTACGATCCAACCTGCGGTTCGGGTTCTTTGTTGTTAAAGGTTGCTAATGAAGCGGATAAAAATATATCGCTTTATGGTCAAGAAAAAGATTCGGCAACATCAGGCTTAGCTCGAATGAATATGATTCTTCATAATAACACGTTGTCAGAGATTAAACAGGGTAATACTCTTGCCAATCCTCTATTTACCGATGAGAACACTGGTTTAAAAACTTTTGATTATGTTGTTGCAAATCCACCCTTTAGTGATAAGCGTTGGAGGAATGGAATCAATATCGAAAGCGATCTGTACGAAAGATTTAAAGATTATGGTGTTCCGCCTGCTAAAAATGGTGATTATGCGTATCTGCTTCATATTGTTCGCTCATTAAAGAGCGGCAAGGGTAAAGGTGCCTGCATCCTGCCGCACGGTGTTCTTTTTAGAGGGAATGCAGAGGCTGAAATTCGCAAAAATCTAGTTCGAAAAGGATATATCAGAGGCATCATTGGATTGCCGGCTAACCTCTTTTATGGGACTGGTATCCCGGCATGTATTATTGTACTTGATAAGGAACACGCTACTAGCCGCAAAGGTATTTTTATGATTGATGCCAGCAAAGGATTTATGAAAGATGGAAATAAAAATCGTTTGCGAAACATGGATATTCATAAAATAGTTGATGTATTTAATAAGCAGACCAAAGTAGAAAAGTACTCACGAATGGTATCTTTCAACGAGATTGAAAAAAATGAATATAATTTGAACATTCCTCGGTATATTGATAGCCAAGAAGCTGAGGATATTCAGGATATTGAGGCGCATTTATTGGGAGACATTCCTAATACTGATATTGAAGCTTTGAATGATTATTGGGAGGCATTTCCGACTCTAGAACAATCTTTGTTTGGTAAATGCTTAAGGGACCGTTATTCAACACTTATCGTAAACAAAGATGAAATAGAGCAGACTATTTTCGAACACTCGGAATTTAAAGGGTTTACTAAGGAAATGAACATTATACTTTCCGAGTGGAAAAAAAGAAGTATCAATTACTTGAAAAGGTTAAATATTGCTGTTAATCCTAAGTTGGTTATTTTCGAACTCTCTGAAGAGCTGTTAGAGACATACGCAGATAAGGCTTTAATTTCAAAATATGATGTATATCAGCATCTTATGGATTACTGGGACGACGTGATGCAAGATGACTGCTACATAATCTCAGCTGATGGCTGGAAAGCCGACACATATCGAATACAGGTAGAAAATAAGCAGAAGAAATTAGTTGATAAAGGCTGGGCCTGTGACCTTATCCCGAAGGAGTTAGTTATTAATCGCTACTTCTTTAAAGAGAAGCAAGAAATCGAAGTAATGGAAGCTGAAGGTGAATTTTTATCTGCTCAACTTACCGAAATGGAAGAAGAACACGGTGGGGATGAGGGTTATTTTGCTGAACTCGAAAAGGTGAATAAAGGCAATGTCAAATCTCGTTTAAAAGAAATTATAGATGATCAAAATTCGAAAGAAGAAATCGAAGTGTTAGAAGCATACCTAGAAATAATAGAAAAACAATCAATGATTTATAAAAACATAAAAGATTCCAGCGTTAAACTTGATAGTAAGTTATATGCAAAATATCCGACATTTTCAGTCGATGAGATTAAAACCCTTGTCGTAAATGATAAATGGATGACTACTATTGAACAAAAAATTAATACTGAAATAGAAAGAATTAGCCAACTATTGGCTCTAAGGATAGTAGAGTTATCGGAACGTTATGAAACTCCACTTCCTATCTATCTTGAAGAAGCCAAAGTGTTAGAGATGAATGTAAACACTCATCTAGAAAGGATGGGTTATGTATGGGGTTGAAAACCGGTTATAAACAGACTGAGGCAGGAGTAATACCCGTTGATTGGGATGTTTCGATTTTAAATGAATTAATTGAAAAAGATCGAACCATTAGGTATGGAATAGTGCAACCTGGAAGATTCGATCCGAATGGTAGGTATCTAGTACGAGGGCAGGACTATTCATTTGGATGGGTTGATTCTAATAAGTTATTCAAGGTTTCCGAGCAGGTTGAATCACGCTACAAAAAGGCAAGATTAAACAGTGGGGATATAATAATTACTATTGTTGGTGCTGGTACAGGCCATGTAGAAATAGTCCCGATTTGGTTACAAGGTTCAAATATCACTCAAACAACTGCACGAATACCAATTGACTCACGCTCTACAAACGCTAAATTTTGTAAGTATTATTTGCAATCATATGAAGGGAAATCTCAAATTTCCCTTCATATTAAAGGTGCAGCTCAGCCTGGTTTGAATGTAAAAGATGTAAGAACATTTAAGATCCCCCTGCCTTCAAGCCTTGATGAACAAAATGCAATTGTGAGTGTAGTTTCCAATGCTGAGAACTTAATTCAATCGTTAGAAAAAATTATCAACAAAAAACAGTTAATTAAGCTAGGAGCTATGCAGGAACTACTAGTCGGTAAAAAGAGACTTCAAGGGTTTGATAAGCCAGGGAAATTCATAGATACACAATTCGGGAGATTTCCAAGTGGATGGGAAATAGCTTCAATTGGTGAGTTGTTAGACTTTAAAAATGGGTTAAATAAAGCAAAACACTTTTTTGGTAACGGCAACCCTATAGTTAACTATATGGATGTTTTCGATAACCCTGGATTATTACAATCGGATATAAATGGAAAAGTTGACGTCACGCAAGATGAAATCAGGAACTATAAAGTAAATAAAGGTGATGTATTATTCACTAGAACATCTGAAACTGTTGAGGAAATTGGTCTATCATCGACTATACTTGAAGATATACAGAATGCAGTATTTAGTGGATTTGTTCTTAGAGGAAGACCTAAAAATGAGAAGTTGAATTTAAACTACACAAAATATTGCTTTAGATCTGAGATTGTGAGAAAACAGATCGTTTCAACTTGCTCATATACAACCAGAGCATTAACAAACGGCAAACTTCTGTCAAAAGTTTATATTCCTTTCCCTGCTTCATTAGAAGAACAAGCTGCCATTGCAAGTGTGCTAACCGATATGGAAAATGAAATCAATGCCCTTGAAATCAAACTCGCAAAATACAAACAGATCAAACAAGGTATGATGCAAAACCTCTTGACTGGGAGGATCAGGTTGGTATGAGTAATGTCGGGCAAAGTGAACGGGAATCCCAAAATCGTATCGTTCAGTTATTTCGGGACGAACTGGGGTATACCTATCTCGGAAACTGGGAAGAACGCTCAAACAACAGCAATATTGAAGAAGGGTTAGCTACAGCATTTCTTAAAAAAAGAGGCTACAATCAGTCCCTCATTTCAAAAGCATTATATAATCTCGGGGTAGCAGCGAACAATTATAACGAAAGTCTGTATACCAATAATAAAAAAGTCTATGAATATCTAAGGTACGGAATTCAAGTAAAGGTCGATGCTGCTAATAATTATCAGACTGTACACTTTATCGATTGGGATCACCCTGAAAAGAACGATTTTGCCATTGCAGAAGAAGTAACAGTGTATGGTAATAGGGAAAAACGTCCGGACATTGTAATATACGTAAATGGTATAGCCATTGGAGTCTTAGAACTCAAGCGAAGCACAGTATCCATTGGAGACGGTATTCGCCAAAGTATAGTTAATCAAAAGAAAGAGTTTATTGGCCGGTTCTTTTCGACAATTCAATTTGTATTTGCGGGAAATAATACCGAGGGTTTACGCTACGGAACAATAGGTACTGCAGAGAAGTATTTTTTGAATTGGAAAGAGGATATTGAAGATACTAGTCGCCTTCAGCTCGACAAATATCTGATCAAGATGTGCAAAAAAAATCGGCTAATTGAATTGATGTATGATTATGTGTTATTTGACGGCGGGGTAAAAAAGCTTCCTCGGGTACACCAATATTTTGGGATTAAAGCAGCACAGGAGCACGTTCGTCGTCGTGAAGGGGGCATTATTTGGCATACTCAAGGAAGTGGCAAGAGTATTGTCATGGTTCTCCTTGCTAAATGGATTCTGGAGAACAACCCTAATGCCCGCGTAGCAGTGTTCACAGATCGTGACGAATTAGACAAACAAATCGAGCGTGTGTTTAATGAAGCTGGAGAACCGATTAAACGTACCTCTAGCGGCAAGGATCTAATGGCACAGCTTGCTCAAGCTAAGCCACGACTCCTTTGTTCCCTCGTGCACAAATTTGGTAAAAAAGATGTGGACAACTTTGAAGAGTTTATCAAGGAACTGAAGAGTCAACCTTCTCAAGCAGTCGGAGAGTTATTTCTTTTCATAGATGAATGTCATCGTACTCAAAGCGGGAAGCTAAATGAGATCATGAAGGCAATGTTGCCAAATGCAGTTTTTATTGGCTTTACGGGGACACCGCTGCTAAAAGCAGATAAAAAAACTAGCATCGAAGTTTTTGGGAAGTATATTCACACCTATAAATTCAATGAAGCAGTTGAGGATGAAGTCGTATTAGACTTGATTTATGAAGCCCGTGATATAGATCAGAAAATTTCCTCTCCGCAGCGAATTGATGCT
The DNA here is from genome assembly GCF_003112455.1 of Paenibacillus agaridevorans. Classification (GTDB taxonomy): domain Bacteria; phylum Bacillota; class Bacilli; order Paenibacillales; family Paenibacillaceae; genus Pristimantibacillus; species Pristimantibacillus agaridevorans. Next base: position 131,763 of record NZ_BDQX01000028.1, on the reverse strand, counting down.
TGGTTTGACAGTAAAACTAGAGGTTTAAATGACTTTCAAAAGGCGGAGCTCCGAAAAAAATGGGGAACCATGCAAAAGGTATTAAGTTCGCGCTCCCGCATGGATCAAATCGTCAACGATATTGTTTTTGATTTCAGTATTAAGCCGCGACTTAGTTCACAGACGGGAAATGCTATTCTTGTTGCATCTAGTATTTATGAGGCATGTCGATATTTCGAGCTTTTTCAGATAACTGAATTTAAAGACAAATGTGCCGTTGTAACTTCGTACAATCCAGTTACTCGGGATATTACGACAGAGGATACAGGGGCTAACACTGAAACAGAGAAACAATATATTTACAACACCTATGTTGAATTATTGAAAGATGTTTCTGTAGTAGCCGGCAAATCAAAAACGGAGACATATGAAGATTTGGTCAAAGAGAAGTTTATGAAAGAACCGGCCAATATGCGTCTCCTTATTGTCGTCGATAAGCTTCTGACTGGCTTTGACGCCCCTAGTTGTACGTATATTTACATTGATAAATCTATGCAAGACCATGGATTGTTCCAAGCCATTTGTCGGGCAAATAGGCTTGATACTGAGGACAAACAATTCGGTTATATTGTGGATTATAAGGACTTGTTCAAAAAGGTTGAGAATGCTGTTGCCGTATACACTTCGGAACTAGCTTACGACGATTTTGAAAAAGGCAAATGTGATATCTTGCTCCAGGACCGGCTTAAAAAAGGACGCGAGCGCCTGGATCAAGCCATCGAACTACTGGAACTGCTCTGCGAGCCAGTAGAAGTACCTAAAGGTACTCTCGAGCATATTAGATATTTTTGCGGAAACACCGAAATCCCAGAAGAACTAAAGGCTAGGGAGGTTCAACGAACAGCCTTATATAAAGGTACCGTTGCTTTTGTCCGTGCTTATGCAGCAATTGCGGATGAAATGGAAGCAACCGGCTACACCAAGCATGAAATAGACAAAATAAAAAGACTACTCGAGCATTATTTGAAGTTGCGGGAAGAAATACGCAAGGCTAGTGGGGAATCACTGGATTTAAAACCTTACGAGGCCGATATGCGGTTTTTAATCGATCATTACATACAAGCTAATGAATCTGTTAATATAACTCCTTTTGGTGACTTGTCTCTGATTGAGCTGATTGTAAAGACGGGCATCTCTGATGCGGTTGACGGTTTGCCTGATGGGATTAAAGGCAACAAAGAAGCAGTGGCTGAAACAATTGAAAATAACGTCAGAAGCAAGATAATAAAGGAGCAATTAATAGATCCGGCATTTTATGATGAGATGTCAGTCCTTCTAAATGCAATTATTAAAGAACGAAAAGAAAATGCTCTAAACTACGAGGCTTACCTGAATAAGATTGCCGAGCTTGCAACGCGGGTGCAAACAGGTAAAAATGAACAAACATCAAATGAATTGAATACTCCAGCTAAGAGAGCTCTTTTTAACAATCTAGGGAAGAATAAAGACCTGGCCATAGCAGTGCATGATGCAGTTTTAAAGTGCCGTCCGGATGGGTGGCGCGGGAATGACGCCAAAGAAAAGGTTATTAAGCGCGGACTTTATGAAGTTCTAAAGGGTATCTCAGAAGTGGAAAGAATTTTCCCAATCATAAAGGAACAGAAGGAGTACTGAAATGGAACAACTGCGACTTGGAGAATTGGTTATCGATGTTGAACAAAAGGACATCAAAAACATTCATCTAAGTGTATACCCTCCGACCGGTAAGGTCCGTATCGCTGCGCCTTTGCGAATGGACCTTGATACCATCCGGGTTTATGCTCTATCCAAAGTGAGCTGGATTCGAAAACAACAAGCAAAACTCAAAGGACAAGAACGTGAAGCACCCAGAGAATTTCTGACCAGGGAGAGCCATTACTTTAGAGGGAAACGATATCTACTTCAAGTAATTGAATTTGATGCACCGCCAAGGGTTGAGTTACAGCATAGCAAACTTGTGCTTTATGTCCGTCCCGACTCAACGTTTGATAAGAAACAAGAAGTATTAGAAGAATGGTACCGTGTCCAATTGAAAATACATGTTGCTGACCTCATTGAAAAATGGGAGAAGATAATGAATGTTAAAGTTAACGAATTTGGAATAAAGAAAATGAAGACCAAGTGGGGCACATGTAACCGGGAAGCACAACGAATTTGGTTGAATCTAGAATTAGCCAAGAAACCACCTGAATGCCTTGAATATATTGTTGTTCATGAAATGGTTCATTTGCACGAGCGAAATCACAACGACCGATTTATTGCCTTTATGAATCAGTACTTGCCTAAGTGGCAGTTGTACAAGGAAGTCCTTAACAGGTTACCAGTTAAGCAGGAAAGTTGGGTTTATTGAAAGACAGTAAAATCTCTATTAGATTGAAAATGCAGAAGAAGCCAACTCAAATGGGTCGGCTTCTTCTGCGTATTCAACTTTAACTAACCTTCATGCTCGTATTATGAAAGGATTACCCATTACTAATATAGAATAAAAAAGAGGATAGCAATTTTGAAATCCCAGTCATCTGGAGGCAATATGAAAACATTACCTACAAAACATTTGTCTGCTAGAGTGCCGTAGCATGAGAACAAATGGAATGGAACGATTTGCTGCAATGCATTAGATAACTCCTTTTGTCGAATTCTCCCGAGAGTCGATACGGGTAAGGACCCTTTATTTGAACAAGATAACGAAGGTAATTGTCCTTGTAGGCAAAATTATAAAGAACCGTTGATTTGAATAGGTTTCTCAAATACCAACTTTAATGTCACTGAACACGATTTACCCATCATGAATGAAAACTAATCATCGCGAAAAAGACGCCGAGGAAGATGCCGGCGTCTTTCTTTATGAACCCTAGTACGAACGTGATCTCCGTTAGCCTTAACCTTGTGCCGCATCCATGTTCATGTAGTTAATGGCCCACAGATGGCCGTCCAAGTCCACGAAGCCCCAATGATACATGAACCCATGATCTTCAGGCTCAGCGTGCAAGTTTCCGCCCAAGGAGACCGCGGTATTCACGATTTCATCGACCTTTTCCCGACTCTCGAAGGCCAATGCGATCGTCATCTGCGCATACTTGCTCGTATCGACGGATTCCCTCTCCGTGAGCGTATTAAAGAATGCTTGATTGATTAGCATGACCTGCAGGTTGTCGCCGATCACGATGGCTACCGAATTCTCATTATCAGGAAATTGCGGGTTGAGCTCGAATCCAAGTCCGGTGAAGAACGCTTTCGATTGTTCTACGTTTTTTACAGGCAGGTTGAAGCTCGTGAATGCGGACGTTAATGCCATCTTCAAAACACCTCTTCGTCAAATTTGTTTGTGTTCATTTATGCCTTCGTTTATATAGACGACAGCCGCTCCGGGAATTCATCGGTCTCATGGATCCCGATCGGATCGCGACAACCAGTTAATTACACAGCCTGCCGGCGAGATCCTGCAGTTAAATCTTATTTTATTAAAAACTATAATACTTATGTATCATATTACTTCAAATCTATAAAGAAAGGAGTATCCAATCCATGAAGAAAAAATCTTTAATGTTTATATCTTTTGGATATGGATATTCGACTGCCGTTTTTTTCTAAAATTCATTTTACGGGTGAAGTCTGCCCAAAGATGGACGTTAAATATGGCAGTGAATCTCTTATAGAATGCGAGGTAATTAAACATGGACAAGTCGTTTATATCCAGAAAAAACCCAGCAGGTATGTATCACCCCGTTGGCAACTATACGCATATAACCAAAATCCCCAGAAATTCAGAGTTATTTGTAACTTCCGGTCAAATTGGGGTGGATAAAAATGGGGAGATTCCAGAGGGTCTGAACGAACAAGTAAAAAACACTTTTGATAATATCCGGAAATTGTTAGTTTCTGAGGAACTGACATCTGAAAACATAATCAAAGTAAATATATGGGCAACTAAAAAAATGGATTGGGATTACCTCTATGAAGAGTGGGGGAAAATGTTTAGTTGTGATTATCCGGCAATGACGATTGGATATATTACTGAATTAGGACTGCCAGAGATAAAAATAGAAATTGAAGTATGGGCTGCTAAAGTATAGTGCAGGTTACTTCATCAAAGTGATCTTCCCATGACGGCAACTGACCATTCGTTCAGCTGCCGTTTTTTTTTTTTGAATGTTGTCATTTAAATTCGCTTACAATCGTGCGATCGAAAACGCATTCATTTTTAAAAAAAGGATTGACAGTCATAGGCACACGCTATAAAATACAGGTAAAATACATGTTCAAATAACGATCAAAATTTACGAAAAGCGAGGAGTGCTGAGCAAGTAATGATACGAACAACAGTCCCGGTTCAGGGAAGCACGAAGTCGCGAAGCGCATGGAGAAGAATAGGTCTGCGGTTGTGGAAGGAACGTTACGTTCATTTGCTGATATGGCCAGGCATCTTATATTTCCTTGTGTTCCGCTATCTTCCGATGGCCGGTCTTGTAATCGCATTCAAGGATTTCAACCCGTTTGCAGGGATATGGGCGAGCGACTGGGTCGGCTTTGCCCACTTCGCCCGTATTTTCGAAGATGATGAAGTTATAAGAGTGCTCTGGAACACGATCAATATCGCGCTTCTGCAAATTTTAGTCGCATTCCCGGTATCGATTGTGCTTGCGCTCATGCTCAATGAGGTGCGTAACGGCACATACAAGCGATTTGTGCAATCGATGGTTTACCTTCCCCACTTCTTGTCATGGGTCGTCGTTGCGGGGATTTTCACCGTATTCCTGCGGGGAGAAGGTCTGATTAACACCGTGCTGGGCTCATGGTTCGGGATAGAGGCCATCCCGTTTCTGACGGATCCCGCGTTCTTTAAGCCGCTTATCACATTGCAGATCATCTGGAAGGAATCCGGATGGGGCACGATTATATTTCTGGCCGCGCTGGCCGGCGTCAATACGAGTCTTTATGAAGCAGCCGTTATCGACGGCGCCAATCGCTGGAGGCAGCTATGGCATATTACGCTCCCGTCCATTCGCGGCGTCATTGTAATCATGTTTATTATTCGTTTGGGCAACGTGCTAGACCTGGGCTTTGAGCAGATCTTCCTCATGCTTAATCCATTTAATATGGATACCGGCAACGTCCTTGATACTTATGTGTACTTCAAGGGGATTCAGCAAGGCGATGTCAGTTTTGCGACAGCGGTAGGCATGTTCAAGGGCGCCGTCGGCCTCGTGCTCGTGGTCATTGCAAACCGGATCGCCAAGCGGTTCGGCGAAGATGGACTGTATTAATTCTAAAGAGAGGGTCGGGTGATTTGCATCTATGTACAACCGGTCTATAACCGATCGAATGATTGACGCTGCCAACTGGCTGCTTCTTGCTATCGTTGCGCTGTTAATGGTGTTCCCATTCCTGCATATTTTCTCCGTATCGTTCTCATCCTTGCGGGATGTGCTGGAGAAAGAATTTATTATGTGGCCGACCAATTGGGTGACGGATGCGTATCAGACGATTCTTGCCTCCAACAATTTTATTCGCTCATTGGGCGTCTCGTCGTACATCACAATTGTGGGCACCGTTGTCAGTCTGCTGCTGACGGCCACCATGGCATACGGTCTTACGAGAAACGTGACTGGACAACGCATTATATTGCTGCTCATCATTTTCACTTTGCTGTTTAACGCGGGCATGATTCCGACGTATCTGGTCGTAAAGGAAGTCGGGTTGATGAACTCGACATGGTCGCTTATCATTCCGTCGGCGATCAGTGCTTTCAACTTGATCGTGATGAGGCAGTTTTTCTTAAGTATACCGAACGAGCTGACGGAGGCCGGCCTAATTGACGGCGCGAGCGAGCTGCGGATATTTACAAGCATTATGCTGCCGCTGTCCAAGCCGTCGCTGGCTGCCTTCGGATTGTTTTATGCGGTAGGCTATTGGAACAAGTACTTTGAAGGCGTTCTCTATTTGAATGATTCCTCCAAATGGCCGATCCAGGTCGTTCTGAGGCAGATTGTCATTATGAACGAGGCGACCGCAGCGTTAGGCAACGAAGCGATGCTCATGCTAGAGAATCCGCCTCCTCCGGTGACGATCCAGATGGCTGCGATTTTAATGGCAACGCTCCCGATTTTGATTGTGTATCCGTTCCTGCAAAAGCATTTTGCCAAGGGGGTGATGCTCGGTTCGGTAAAGGGCTAGCCTATGTGCTGTAGCGGGCAGTCCGATTGGCTAGGCGAGCATGAGCAGGCAATGATGGAAAGTTGTGAAAAGACAAAAATGGAGGGTTCTACGATGAAAAAGAAAGCGTACCTCGTATCGACAGTAGCTGCCGCAATGTTGGTTTCGGCAGCATGCTCGAACGGAAACAATGCTGGCAGCAGCAGCGAGAAGCCAAGTCCGACGCAGTCGACGCCGGCGGAAAGCGCGGCGCCAGAGAAGGTTCATAAGATTAGCGGCATTACGTACATTTATGGAAACCCAGCACCTAATGACGGTGAAGGCTTGAAGAAGCTGAATGAAAAGTTTAACGTGGACTACTTCGTTGAAAAGGTTCCGGCGGAAACGTATCCAGAGAAGCTGAGCGCAGTCGTTTCCTCCGGGTCGATGCCGGATATGATCGGCTTCGAGGCCAGCCGCGCGGATAATTTCCCTCGCTGGGCAAAGCAAGGCGCGTTCCTTGAGTTGAACGACTATATCGATCAGTATCCATCGCTGAAGGCCATTCCGGATGAGCTTTGGGCGCCATTTACCATCGATGGCAAAATCTACGGCATTCCGTCCTGGTCTCCGACAGAGTCAAGCTCTTTCTATATCCGTAAGGATTGGCTCGACAACCTGGGTCTGCCCGTTCCGACAAACTATGAGGAACTGGCTAGCACGCTCATCGCTTTCACGAACGACGACCCGGATAAAAACGGCAATAAGGATACGTATGGCATGGCAATCGGACAGAACATTAACCCGAACTATGCTATGGGGCCGTACTGGCAGTTCGATTCTTACTACCACCAGGACGAGAAAGGGAATTACATTCCTGGCATGATCTCGCAAGGCCGCAAGGAACTTATCGAATTCTTTAACAAGCTGTATCAAGCAAAGGCGCTGACGCCGGACTTCGCCGTTATTAACTGGGCGGATACGAATAATGAGTTTTATTCCAGCAAGGCTGGCCTGTTCCTGGTTGCGCCAAGAGGCATGTCCCAGGACTACATGACAAGCTTGCTCGAGATTTCGCCGGATGCGGAATTTGCAGTGCTTCCTCCATTCCTGGCGCCAGACGGCTCTCAAGGATTTGTTGGCGGCAAGGGTTATGCTCGCTTCAATGCATTTAACGCCAAGCTGAAGGATGATCCCGAGAAGCTGAAGAAAATTCTCGACATGCATGAGTTCTCCCGTCAGTTCTACCCAATGGCCGAGCAAAATGCTTCCAATGCGGATCATGACTGGTTCTACGGCGGCGAAGGCGCAGGCTACGAGGTTGCGGACGGCAAGCGTAAAGTCATTGAGCCGGAGAAGGGCAGTCAGCCTTACCACTACTTCCAGGACAACACGGCATGGGTGCTTCCGGATCAGGATCCCGAGTTCGAGTCGGCCTACACGGAGCCGAAGCTCATTCAGGCAACAACCGATCTCGTGAAGATGAGCAAAGACTATAAGCAATACTTCCAGCCGAACGTAGGGGTCGTGTCCGAGACGGAAGCGGCGAAAGGCGCAGAGCTGATGCAGTTCCTCATGAACGAACAGACCAAAATGATCGTCGGCCAACGTCCGATTTCCGATTGGGATGCCGTAGTTAATGAATATCTGTCACGCGGCGGATCTCAGATCATCGAAGAATATAATGCAGTGTTCAAGGAACGCGGCTATACAGAGCGCCGTTGGAAATAACGTATAGCGGATCGGGCTATGTATCATAGCCCGATTTGCTATCGATGGAAATTATTACGAAGAGTAAAGGTGCGTTTAATCTATGAAAATGGCAAAAATCGGAATTTATCTCGATTCGCTGGCTACGGCTCGTATTCACCAGCATCATGCTAACGTTTTTCAGCTCTACATCCAGGAGCTGATGACGTTTGCGGGTATTCCATTCAGGAGCTTCGACTCGGCGGACGAAATGGACGCTGGCGATTTTGATATAGTTATTGCGGCGCTTACCGGCGGTATGGAATCGGAAAGCAGTCTATGGGACTTCGCAGAGCGAGGAGGTATCGTCATTTCCTTCGCGGGTTTGCCATACTTGGCGGCTCGGCTCGGCTGCCGGCAGCTGCAGGAGGTGCCGGTTGGCTATGCATCACTATCAGGCGAGCCTGGCGGCGGTCGCCCGATGCGATACTTTCGGGCGCGTCCATGGCTGCATACGTCCTCGGATGCGGGTTCGCTTGCGCTTTCTTGCGAGGAAGACGGCATGGTTCGCGTCGGAGCTGCAGATGGCGCCGTCGCTGGGCCGCTTCTGCAGACGTTCCGGGTTGGCAAGGGGATAATCGCCCGCTGGGCCGTAGATATTCCTACTCTGATCGTACGACTTCAGCAAGGCGAGCTGCCCGTCTATGAAGACGGCATTCCGGCGCAGGACGGATCAGGGGCCCTCAATGAAGGGATTCTGAAGGCGGACGACCAATGCCAATTGGACTGGGAAGCCGACAGAACGCACACGGCAACGGGTATGCCCTATTATGAGCATCCGTACGCCGATTATTGGCGAGAGGCGTTTATGCATCAGCTTCTGTCCGCGGCATCGGCCTCCGATCTGATTGTGCCCTTCGTCGACTACTGGCCGGCGGGAGTCGAGGCGGTTGCTATGATCTCGCATGACAGCGACTTTAATAGCGACGATGCGGGCCGGACGACTCTCGAGGTGTTAAGCGAATGCGGCGTAAGATCGACATGGTGCATGATTGAACCGGGATATTCCCCAGAACTGTATCCGATGATACGGGAGGCGGGTCATGAGCTTGCGCTTCATTATAACGCTCTGGAGATAGAGCAAGGCATTTGGTCGCAAGAGGAATTTAATCGCCAAGCGTCCTGGTTCAAGAAGGCAACCGGTCTTCCGGCGGCAACATCCAATAAAAATCACTATACGAGGTTTGAAGGCTGGGGCGAGCTGTTCCGCTGGTGCGAGGAGGCCGGGATTCAGTCCGACCAAACACGCGGTCCAAGCAAAAAGGGGAATGTTGGATTCCCGTTCTGCACAAGCCATCCGTACTTCCCGATCGCCTGGGCGGACGAATACAATCGTCTCTACGATGTGCTGGAAATTGGATTCTTGACGCAGGATCTGATGCATCCGGCTTTATCGGATACGTCTGTTATTGCGCCTTTCCTGGAGAAGGTTATGGAGGTTCGCGGTGTCGCGCATTTTCTTTATCATCAAAAGCATATTCATGAGCTGCCGGAGGTTCGGAAAGCGTTGGTGACTACGGCAAGCGAAGCGAAGAAGCTCGGATTCGAGTTCTGGACCGGAGCCGAGATCAATGACTGGGTGAGGGTGAAGCGCGGGCTGCGGATTATTGGACTTGGCGAGGGTGGACGCTTGCGCGTAGAAGGCGAAAGAACGGCAATCGCCGCTTATCGTCCGCTGCTTGCAGGGGAGTCGTCCGAGGGCGCGGTGAAGCGATTTGGACTCCCGTGCGTTTTGCTGCAGGTCGAGTTCGAAGGAGCATCGCGGCAACAATCCGTTGCGTTATCCTCATTACAATAAAGCCGAAGGGCCGAAAGGGGCAATGAAATGATAAGCAAGACGGAGGAGCTCGCGCTGTTGGGCGGGCCAAAGACGAAGACGACCGCATTTAGCACAGGCAAACGATTCGGGGTCGAGGAGGCTCGCGAGCTTCTGGAGGCGCTGGAGCAAGAGACGCTGTTTTATCATTTTGGCAATAAGGTCAAAACGTTTCTTGATGACTTTAATGCCATCTACGGTGTAAAGCACAGCGTTGCGACATCGTCCGGAACGGCGGCGATTCATGTGGCGCTCGGCGCGGCGGGCGTAACCGTTGGCGATGAGGTTATTACGAGTCCCATTACGGACCAAGGAACGCTGATTGGCATTCTATACCAGAATGCCATCCCGGTATTCGCCGATCTGGATCCGCATACGTACAACCTGGATCCCGCATCTGTCGAGGCGCGAATTACGCCGCGCACGAAGGCGATTGTCGTTGTTCACCTGGCCGGCAATCCTTGCGACATGGATGCGATCATGGCGATTGCGCAGCGTCACAACCTTAAGGTGATCGAAGATTGCGCTCAAGCCTACTTGACCCGGTACAAGGGGCGTTATGCGGGTACATTTGGCGATTATGGCTGCTTTAGCACCAATGATTTCAAACATATATCGACCGGCGACGGCGGCATGGTTACGGTGAATTCCGGCGAGGAGACAGACTATTATCGGACACACGGCTTCGCGGACAAAAACTATCATCGATTCGGGACAGAGGTGCAGCGCGAGCTCCATTACGTTGCCCCCAACTATCGAATGACCGAATTGCAAGGCGCTGTCGGCATCGCGCAGCTGAAAAAGCTGTCATGGATTTGCGAACGTCGGCAGACGATCGGCGATCGGATTACCGAAGGACTGCGCGGAACTCCGGGCATACATGTTCATCAGGTGACTGAAGGCGGGGCCTGCACGTATTGGTTCTACATGATGAGGCTTGACTTGTCCGCCTTATCCTGCACGAGGCAGCAATTCAGCGAGGCTCTTGAAGCGGAGGGGATTCCGAGCCGGCCCGGCTATATCCCGCAAGTGGTCTACAAGCAGCCGTTGTTCCAGCGGAAGCAGGCCTATCTGAACAGCCACTTCCCGTTTGATCTGACGGATCGTTCGTATCAACAAGGAGATTGCCCGGTAGCCGAAGAAATTTTAGAGACAGCCATACAAATTCCGATCAAAGAGTTTTATTCGGATACAGATGCAGAAGATATTATTCGAGGGGTGCGCAAGGTCGCATCGTATTACAAAAAGTAAATCTGCGAAAGCGAAATCGATGACTTGTGAAAATGGGATGGTGAGCATGCAGCAGTATACAGAGCATGGCGTTCCTGCGCCTGTGGTAGAGTCGCGAACGGCTGCGGTATGCCGAAGCCGCAACGGCGACGAGCGCGTCGTCATTCTGGCGAAGGGATTTCTGCTCGTTGTCGACCCGGCAACGGAACGCTGCACGCAGGTTCCGTTCCCGAATGGCAACACGGAATATCCATATATGTGCTTTGCCAGTTCGGAAGGCATGTTCTATGCCGGAGCCGGGACGCAGTTCATGGCGTTCGATCCGTTCGATTGCAGCTTCCTTCATGCCGAGGATGTCGGCATGGAGGGTGAACTGGTCGGCTTCAGCTATGCGGAGTCGGCGGAGGGTACGATATATTTTGCGGCCTATCCTCATTGCAGATTGTTTGGTTATGTGCCTTCGGAGAGACGGGTTATTCCGTTAGGCCAGCTTGATGCAGAGGAAAAGTACCCGAGTCATCTCGCGGTTGATGAAGCAGGCTGGGTGTATGCGGGCATCGGCACAGAACGGAGGGGACTGATCGCCTTTCGGCCGTCCGATGGACGCACGGTTCAGCTTGTCCCGACGGAGGAGCGGACGCGGGGGATGGGCGTTGTTTACGCGGCTGCGGACGGTTCCGTGTACGGTCATTGGGCATTCGCCGATTTGCGGGAAGCGGAGACGCCGGAACGATACCGCTGGATGCGGCTTCGCGGCGGGCAGGCAACGCCGGTTCATTGGCGCGATGTCCCGCCTTCTTTATATTCCGGAGCGGCGTTTTATCGGCTGCATCGTCAGCTATCGGGCGCATGGAAAATCGAGAAGCATGATCTGGCCGAACGAGAGCTGAGGCTGCGGGCGATGGAGGGATCAAGCACGCGTATGATTCCGCTTCTATACGAATGCGGCGGCGCGCAGCTGTCTCCGCTCAGTACGGGAGCGGACGGGCATGTATACGGAACGAGCAACCATCCGCTTCACTTCTTTAGATATGAGACAGGCGAGCAGCGGCTTCGCAGCTTCGGAGGGCAAGTCATTGAATTCGGCGGCGGCGGCAACCTGTGCGCCTATGCTTCAGTTGGTCCGATGCTAGCCGGAGCCGCTTATCCGGGAGGGCACCTGCATCTGATGGATACGAGGCTTCCTGTCCGGGCCGAAGCCGGGGATCCGAACCAAGCGCGCAATCCGCGCCTTGTTGCCAGTCACCCTGAGGTGCACCGCCCACGCTGCGCGCTGGCGCATTCGGACGGGGAGCACGTGTTGTATGGCGGTTATCCTGGCTACGGCGCTGTCGGAGGAGGCTTATGCCTCTACAATATAACGACGGGCGAGGACATGCTTTTGACGCATGACCAGGTAGTTCCCTTCCAGAGCACGATCAGTCTTGCGGAAGGCCAGTCGGGTCATATATTCGGGGCCACCAGTATCGAGACGCCGGGCGGAGCTGCGCCTAAGGAGACGAGAGCCAAGCTGTATCGGCTGCACTGGGATAGCCGAACGGTGAATGGGGTATGGTCTCCCGTAGAAGCGCGGGAGATCGTCTGGATTTATGCAGACCGCAAGGGACGTATTCATGGCATGACCGAGGCTTCTCGTTACTTTGTGTTCGACCCTGGGGAGGAAAGGCTTTGCGCCGAAGCGGATTTGTCGGAGTGGGGTTCGCCGGTGCGGGTCGGTCTCGCAGCCGATCCGAACGGAACGATCTACGGTGCGCTCAGTGGGGCGATATTCCGCCTTGATCCGGATCTGTCCATGGTGGTGAAGCTGACGGAGCCTCCTGTTGCCATAACGGCGGGTCTGGCCGTCGCCAGGGACAAGCTTTTCTTTGCATCGGGCTCGCGGCTGTGGAGCTATCAATTGGAAGAATAAACAGCGGAAAGCCGAAAGGAGGGATTTTATGAAGTATCGATTATCGGATTTGAATGAAGGCAACGTGCCGAAGCTTGCCATCGGCAAGGAGGCCGGCGCCGCCGAGGCATGGGGGCAACGGCGCGCGGAGATTGAGGCGGCATGGAGGGAATATGTCGGGGAGTTTCCCGCGCCCGTTGATCCGCAGCCGGAAATACTGAAGACGGTGCGGGAGCCGAATCATGTACGCGTACATTTGCGATACGCTACCGGCTTCGGCGACAAGGTAACCGCCTATTTGCTAATCCCCGGCGACGATCCGGCGCCTCAGTCTCTGTTCCCTGCTATATTAGCGCTGCATCCGACGCATGCGTCTGGCAAAGCCGATGTTGCGTCGTCCGAGGCGCGTGCCAATCGGGCGTACGGCTTGGAGCTTGCAGCGCGGGGCTATGTCGTGCTGGCGCCAGATACGATCACGGCAGGAGAACGCATCTACGAGGGCGAAGAAGCATTCCGGACTGCGCCATTTTACGCCATGCATCCGACTTCGACGGCAGTCGGGAAGATGCTGCATGACCATCGGCAAAGCCTGGATGTATTGTCTGCTTTGCCGTTCGTGGACGCGACGCGAATAGGGGCGATCGGCCACTCGCTTGGCGGCTACAACGGCTTCTTTCTTGCCGGTTTCGATCGCCGAGTAAAGGCCGTTGTCTCAAGCTGCGGCTTTGCGACCTTTGCGGGGGATCCCGATCCGAACCGCTGGGGACAGAGGGACTGGTTCTCTCATTTGCCGCGAATCAGCGAATGCTTATCGTCCGGCTATGTGCCGTTCGAGTATCATGAGATCGCCGCGCTTGCAGCTCCGACACCATTTTTTAATTGGAGCGGCATGTCGGATCGGATCTTCCCGCATTGGCAGTCGGCAGCGAAGGCATTGGCGGAGCTCGGCGAGTTGTATCGGGTGCTCGGAGCAGAAGACCGGCTTGAGGTGCTGTTCGGCAACAGCGGTCATGATTTCCCCCCTACGATTCGGAAAGCGGCCTATGCTTTTCTTGATCGATGGCTGAAAGACGCGGTTGAGGAAGGATGACCTGCAAGTGAAAATATGTTACAATATTGAAGACTAATATACAATATAAGGAAGATATAGCTGGTGGATATGGACTGTCGTGAATGCGGCAGAGAGGGGAGCCGGTCGGCATGCTGAAACGTACCAATAGTTTTGAAGATCGGTATAACCGATTACAGCAGGAGTTGCGAAATGAGATTCTTACAGGCAGTCTTCTTCCTGGCGAATTTATTTTGCCCGAGAATACGCTTAGCGAGAAGTACGAGATCAGCCGCGTGTCGGTTCGCAAGGTGTTGGCTAAGCTTGTCGACGAAGGCCTTATCGAGAAGATTGCGGGCAAGGGCAACCGAGTGCGCATTCCGGGCGAGGATCTTAAGCGCGAGACATTGACCGTCGCTTGGTTCTCCACGTCCTACGAGCTTGATATCATTCGTAATCTGATTGCTTTGTATGAGCAAACGCATCCTTATGTCAAGGTAGAGCTTCTGCTTCTGACAGAGGCAGAATATATTAATAATTTGGTTCATCTTATCAATTACGGGTTTGGACCCGATGTGTTCATTCTCTCTGATATTCATATTCGCCATTTGATCGAGAAGGATCATTTGGACATCTTGATGCCCTATATGCCTGCCGGTATCGATATCGAGCGGGATAGCTACCAGAAAGTATTCGACATGTTTACGGTGCAGGGAGAAGTGGTATCGACGCCGATCGTGTTTTCGCCGACTGTCATTTGTTATAATGAGCGGCTGATCAAGGACGCAAGCGCCGAGCTGCATGATTCGATGAAGGATTGGTCCGATCTGCTGAGCTTGGCGGAGCGATGCACCGTGCAGCGCAAGGATAACGAGGTTATCGATCGATTCGGCTTCTGCTTCTCCGCATCGCCGAACCGCTGGCCCGTATTTATGCTTCAAAATGACGGCAGATTCATTGAGAAGGACGGCCGAGCATCCGTATTCTCCGAATCCAATAATGTTGAAGCGCTGCAGTTCTGCGTCGACCTGATGTATAAGCATCAGGTTTCACCGATCTATTCGCACGGCAGCAGCTATTTGGCGGAGGGCTTGTTCAAGAAGGAACGCGTAGCGATGATTCTCACAACCTATTACTTTATGAACGAGTTCCGCGGTCATGATCTTCGCTGGGATGTACTGCCGCTGCCGCAGCGGAAGAAGCCTGCTACTTTGCTGATCGGAGGCAGCCTGGCCATCAATCGCCAGACGAATCAGCCCGAGATTGCCAAGGACTTCATTACCTTTATGACGAGCAAGACCGCCCAGACGATGTTGAAGCAGCAGGGCTGCACGATCCCGATTCTGCGCGAGGTCGCGGAGGATGATGGGCTCCTCGACCCCGACATTCATCCGGAATGCTACAACGTATTCCTAGAGGTACTGCCGTATGCATCGACGCTCCGCGATTTGTCGCTTAGCCAGTCGGAGCTCGAGCTTGTTCAGAAGGAGCTCAGCTTGCTGTGGGCCAATATGGAGACGCCAGAGGACGCATGCAAACGCATCGAAGAGCAGCTGAACGGGCTCAGAAACATTGTCCCGGTATCGGGGGTCTGATACCGGGGGTCAGGATACCAGAGACATAAGTGATAACACAGCGACAGTCCAGGACTTTATTGTCCTTTGACTGTCGCTGTTTCGATTTATAGGGTCAGATATTGGATGACGGTTTCTTGCCCGTTGCCAACGATCTCGATTTCATAGACATCATTGCCGAGCGGAGTGATGCAGCCATTTTTATTTGTGCTTGGCATCATTAAGCTATGGATACGCAAAGTCCCCGACCCAGTTGTAGCTGTTATGCGTATGGAGGTCGTATCCATATACAGCCTGACTTCGCCATTATGGATAGGGACTGTACCTTTTATCCAGCCCAGGCCGCCAAGATTTGGTTCAATATCATAGGTGGCGTAACCGGTTGCCGAAGGTTTAACGCCAATATAGTATTTGCCTAGCAAGTATATAGGACTTGCCCCCCAGGCATGGCACAGGCTTTTGCCGTAAGGCAAGCCGTACATCTCGTAATGCTGTAAATCCTTTGCCGTTGGATCATAAGTCTCCCAGAAGGTGGTTGCGCCCAGTGCGAGCATGCCTCCCCAATAGTTGATCATTTCATTTGTTACATGTTTGTGCTCGCCAATTTCGCATAAAGCGGCCAGCTCATAGAAACGCATATACGGTGTTGTAATGGCTTGTATGTTTGGATTTAACAGTATGTTCTGCTTGACGCTTTCTTTTTGCTCATTGTTCAGATAACCAAGCAGCAAGGCAAACATGCTGGCATGTTTAGTCATTTGTGCGCCTTGTTGTCCATCTTTATATTGATGAACAAGCCCCCCGAGTTCATTATTCCAATACAGGTCAAACGTTTTTTGCTTGATGTCTACAGCCAAATTTTGATATTGTCGTTCGCGAGAGGGATCATTGGCAAGCCCCGCAAATAGAGTCATAGCTTCAAGACTTCTGCAGAAAAGTAACTGTTCAAAGCAAACAGCCCCCTGATTATCTATATCCGCCCAGTCTACAAATACCCAATCGATCTCATGTCCTTCAATTAATCCGTCTTGATTGAGACGTGTCAAACAATAATCCATCAGACTTACCATTGAACCATAATGGGCTCGTATAAATGCTTCATCTCCTGTGTGAACAAAATAATCATACAGGCCAATAAACCAATAAAAGCTATAATCCAGAATAGTGTTAATGTGGGTGGTGATCGGATCCTTGCCTCGAAGGGAAATTAGTGTTCTCTTAACGATGTCTATATCAAAATAACTATAATAATTCATTAAAAACGACTGATATGCGTCCCCTGACCATACCCAGCGATCCCGTTTAATACCATCAAGGAAAAACTCCCTGGTGTTGAGCCGCAGCGTGTAAAGCGAGGTTTCCCATATTTTATTCAAGGTTTCATCCGAGCATTGAAAGTGGCCGCGATCTTGAACGGGCAAATATTCATATAACATGGATATAGAAGCGATCTGGAGCTCCTTCTCCCGGCTTTTGTCAGCCTGAACACGCACATACCTGAATGCTCTCGACTCGGGAAAGTTGTAGTTTTGCGGAGAAGATTCATGCAACAGACAGGAGTCGGTTTGAAGACAGTTTTCATCGTCCAATGCTTCTTCCAACGATTCGCCATAATAGATAGTGAGGCCGCCATGACCTGTTGCTTGGTTGATTTTCAGATAACCGATTGATTCCTTGCCAAAATCAACGACCCAGCCTTCTTGTTTTTTTTCTAGCCGTTCTGGGAAAATCTCCGTTGTTGCTAGTTTGTAGGCAGAAGGGGGATGATCGGGGTGATCAAAATGCCAGAAACCAGCTTGATGCCACTGTTTATCTTGACAAGTTACCAGCCAATCGGCATTTGTCGCTATAGTATCTCCCTGTATAAATATTGCCGGTGCTGCAGCGTTATTGTAAACCGCAACGCGGATCTCATGTTTCCCGGCAGGTACAAGCAGCTTGGACTGGGTGAAACGCTGGCTGTCCTTGCCGTCCAAATAGAGAGAAAACTCTCCATCGGCGTAAATGGAAATCTCCTCCTCCTGCTTTAAATCAACGTTGCAGCAAAAAGACACACTGCTGTAGTGCCGGTCAAGACGCCAAAATACCGGATAGATAGCTCCACGTACCTTGCGCCGTATATGTACCTTTTCATTTAGCCAAATTTCGAAATCTCCGGGATACCATATCCATGTTGCTTTAGACATATGTTCTCGCTCCTTAATGTTTACTGATATCAGCGAGGTTAGCGTATCATCTCTAGCAAATTTTCGTATATAGCTCAATTGCTACTCAATAGACAAAAAGGCAGAACGCAGAAATTTATTTCTTGGCAATCCGGGAAAGCTTAATTTTTTTCTCGTAATTTTTCAAAATTTCCGCACCATGATACTGATTCATCAGCTGATCCCGGTATTGGGGCCAATTACGACCGGACTGATCGGAAAAAAGCATTTTAATATGGAATTCATGCTGCTTGCTGCGGAAGGCATCAACATCGATTTCCATCGGAGGGGTTAATGTTGTGCCAAGCTTGTCCTTTGTGGGAAGCGACGCCAAATAATCTTTAATTTCCTTGTCTCTTTGCGTTAATGCGGGATCGACCAGGTGAAAGCCTAAAACGGACGGCGTCTCGGGAGTGAAGAAACTCCATATGTCCAAAAAATCCAGTTTTTGTCGGTCTTCCTCTTTGTCCGGGGGTATCAGGGTAATCGTATTTCCGCTCCGCGTGTAATGCTGATTCTCAATGCCATAATGAGTAAGTAAAAAACCTTCTGGACCAGCCAGCCAGTCTAACAATTCAACCACTTTTTTAATTTTTTCAGGCTGAGTATCAGTGGTCATCTTGGAGAATACAAACGGATAACCCGGGTCAATTCCTGAACGCAACGGCTCATTGCCGAACGGATTAAAGGGCAGCCAATTGGCATTAGGATTGTACGCGCGGCTGCGCACTTGAATGCTTCTGTGATTGGAATCATAGGCAAAGTCGGCAGTTTCACCAAGAATAACACCAGCCTTACCTTGAACGGCCTTATCGATATGCTCGCTGTTCTGGTTCAAGAACCAGTCCGGATCAACCAAGCCCTCTTTAATGATTTTGATCATGTCATTGATAACATATTCGAATTGAGGATCAGTACCCATGTCTATTAATTTGTTGTTAACGGTATAAGAAGGGTATATCAGCCCGTTCTTTATGTATTCAGGCCATTCGGTCGAAAGGGTCGCACTGTTGCCTGATGTCGTAAAACCATACGTATTGTTAAGGCCGTCATTGTCTGGATCTTGATACGTAAAGGCGCGCAGTACGGACAGATATTCCTCATAATTGGTTGGAATATTGAGATTCAACGCCTCCAGCCAGTCTGCCCGAATATAATAGCTTCTATATGCATTTTTGTCATAGGGGATTGGCGCGCGATAGAAACGATTATGAAGTTGATAGTCTTTGAGAACTTGTTCGCCAACCCAATACTTGTAATAATTCGGCATCGAAAAGGGGCTTACATAAGGCGACATATCCGCAATAACTTCATCCAACGCCGACTTGGAACCGCCATCGTTGCTAAGCTCCAACCACATATCCGGCGGGTTGTTGCCATTAATCAAATCGGCTAAGCGGGTTGTATAATCGATTCCGGCTAACGTATATTCTACGTCAAGAGAAATATTGAATTTGTTTTCGATCGTTTGCAAGACAAAATCCTGATCAGCCGGGGGGAGTTCAATATGCTCGGGGGCACTGATAAGAAGTCGAATGTTGAGTATATCAGTGGCCTGGGGCTCAGAATTTTGCAGCTTCTGCGATGTAAGGGTTCCCCAAATAATGGCTATGAAAACAAGCAACAACAATAGAGGAGTAATGACAAATATATATTTTTTGCGCATATGGAGACCTCCTGCCCTGTGCAATGATCATGAAGATTGTTGACTTGATCAATAATTGAAATATATCATAGCGTGTAACCAGGCTACGTGCAAGAAGCGATTTCAGCCAGCCTTATATATGCAATTGTCGTTCGGGAGGGTATCATGTGAAAAACAACTGGTTCCACAAGCTGCTTGTGTCTTATCTGCCGGCGTTTGTCATTATTTGCTTAAGCATGTTATTAATGAGTTATTTGAGTTTGATGGAAATGTCTAAAAAATCAACTGAACAGGCCCATACGGCCCTTGTCCAAAATGTCAACAAGCTGATTGATCAGAGACTAGAGAGCGTTAATTCGCTGATGAATTATGAGATCAAAAATAATGTCGCCATCAATAATTTCTATGATGACGCTTTCAATTCCGATCGCTATTACACCGATGTCCAGGCAGCGGTAGCTGTCAAGAAGCTGCTTAACGACAACCCGTTTATCGAATCCATCTACCTGTTTCGGGTTCCTGATCAAATGGTGCTTTCACCATCAAGACTGGTCAACCTGGATCAGTTTGACGATAAGGGGTACATCGGCGCCACACTTAATAGCAGAACGGCCTATAGCTGGAAGCCAAGAACAGTCAAGACGTCAGTAGAAGCGAACGGAAACGCGGATATAGCAGAACGACGGGTAGTCAGTCTAGCCAAAAATACCAATTTAAAAAACTATAGCTTTATGATTGTTAATGTGAATATTAATCAAGTTAGTGAATTGCTTTACAGCATGATAGACAAGGACACGACTTTTATCCATCTGATTGATCCCGAAGGAAAAGTGATTGTATCTACTGATCCCAGCCAGCAGTATAATAGCTCGCCTAGTGGCGGGAAAATAATTGCTTCTGCTAAATCGGCTTACACAGGATGGCTGGTAAGCAGCGGCAGTAAAGTAGGAGGTATTGTTGCGTTTGTATCCTCCTTATTTTATTTGTGGATGGTCCTTTCTTTTATGATCATGCTTGCCGGGCTCATATGGATTATTTATGTGTCGCGACGAAATTATCGCCCCATTAAAACCATAATGGAACGTATATCGGTCTTGCCTGGGAGTAAGGAGACGGAAACGAAACGGTCCAATGCAGATATCGACGAATTTCAATATATCGAGACGACGATCGATTCTCTTATGCAGGAATCAAGCTCATTACAGGAAAAATACAAGGAAACCTCTTTGTTTAGAAAAAAACATATTTTGCTAAGTATGCTTGGACTTGAACAGGGCAACGGCATTACCAAATGGGAAGAGGAGTTAAAGCTGCTAGGACTTCGTTGGACCAAGCACGGAGCTGTTGCGGTAATTGTCGAGATTGACCAATATTCGAGATTTATTAAGGAGTATAAGAATGATCACCATTTGCTAAAATTTGTGCTCAGCAACGTAGCCAGAGAAGTTGCCGAAAGCAAAGGGTTTTCCGTCTGGTCGGAGTGGATTGACCAATCGCGGATGGTTATCTTGTATTTTTTGGCGGGGAATGAAGGGGAAGAAAATGCGCTTAAAGATAATTGTGAGCTCTTGCGAGATTGGGTTGCGCAAAATTTGGACTTTACTATAACGATTGGCATTGGTCCACTCGCGCAGCATATCGAGCAGATACAATCATCCTTCCGGAAAGCCGCTGTCATTGTAGGTTATAAATCGTCACTCGGGATCAATCAGGTCATTATGGCTGCGCAGGTCATAAACCGGCCAAAAGGAGAGCTGTTTAAGCAGCTGCAGTGTATTCGTTCGACCAGCCAGCTGTTTCGGGCTGGAGACAGCCAATGGGAGCTGCACTTTCAGGAAATGTATGAGGATTTGAAATTGCAATTGTATGCGTATGATGATTTGACCAGCTTAATGCAGGTGCTCATTAGTCATTTGCAAAAGGAATTATCCGAGCTGCCGGAAGAGCTATATGCGATTTGGCGAGACGAAGCTTATCAAAACCTGATCAAAGAGCTGGAACAAAATGAAACATTGGATGAAATATTTGCGGCGTTTAAAGCAATCATGCAAAATTCTCTTTTAAAAATGAATGAAATCCGTGAAAACAAAACCTCGCATCAAATGGTAATGAACATTAAGCAGTATATTACTGATAATTTTCAAAATCCTGACCTATCGTTAACGCATTTGAATGAGGCGTTTGGTTTAAATGCTAAATATTTGAGCCGACTGTTTCGGGAATCATTTGGCGTAAAGTTTCTAGAATACGTGACAAGCTATCGAATAGAGAAAGCGCAGCAGCTGCTGGTCGAAACAGATAAAACGATTCAGGATATTGGACAGGAAGTCGGTTACGAGCAATCCTTGACATTTATTCGGGTATTTAAAAAGCAGACGGGAGAAACACCGGGACAATATCGTAAAATGAAAATGAACAAGTAAGGGACGATAGAGCGGCTTGCGGCGTTAGCGCAAGGCCGCTTTATGTTGTTTTTGCGCGGTTTATCAAGTCAAAAGTTCCTTTTTGTCTATCGTCTTACATTTAAGCTATGTACGATAAAAAGGTTGCGATGCTATGTTGATTATGCCAAACGGCAGCTGCAGCCTGGCAAACGCTTTCAAACGAAAGGAAATTCATTTAAACCATTTTATGCGCTTAATCAATTTTAAATGGGGGGTACAGTTAACTTGAACAAAAAAGCAATGTCTATCATTTGTTGTTTAGCCATCTTATTAACGACCTTTCAAAACGTTTATGCAATGGCCCCACTCAATGACCCATCCCCATCCGTCACTTTTCCTGATTTCATTCAAGGACTGCCTAACGATGCATGGGTATTAATCGACAACAGTGAATTAGCCCTTCATGGAAATGCGATCAATGTTGCTGATGCAACTGCCACAGACGGTTCGGCTGCAAGGATTGGCCCCAATAACAATGAGTGGGCTATTCAGCTGAACAATGACATGTTACCCAAACAAGATATGTGGGATATCTATGTGCGTATGCGGATAGACAATAATCCGAGTGCCGCACCAACGCATGCGTTCGTATATGGACAGCATCCATCGGGGCAGATCGAATTTGGTTCTCTTGAAACCTTTGGAGATGAACAGTACCACTATCAGAAGCTGGCTTTTTCTTATGACCCAAGCGTGAGTAACCAACTTATTTATTTCACTACAGAGAATGCTTCCTCAGCGAACCTCTATGTTGACCATGTTTATGCGGTGAAGCAAATTCCCAAAACCCCTGAGGCTACTCCAAGCTTCCTTACAGGCTTAGATTCTACTGAATGGGTAAAAATGGATGAGAGTGAAATACAAGTATCAAGTCCAGCAAGCATTGCGCTTGATGCGAAAGCAGACGACGGACAAGTGGCTAAGCTAGGCGCCAATTTCGCCGACTGGGCCATTATGTTTAATAACGAGAACCTGCCCAAGACCGGGAGTTGGGAACTGCACATACGTTTGCGTGTTGATCCTAGTGCAACTATGACTCCAACCCACGCTTTTGTATATGGCCATCATCCAAGCGGAGAAGTTGGATTTGCTTCCCCAGCTGCCTATGCTGATGGTGAATATCATTATTTGAAGCTTCCGTGGATCTATGATTCCAGTGTTAGCGGACAAATGATTTACCTAAATACACTAAGCGCATCTACGGATTATCTCTATGTCGATCATGCTTATGCAGTTAAAATCAATACGGAAGAACCCGCTGATCTGCCTGACTTCTTGGACGGAGTGCCTGCCGAGAATTGGATCAAAGTCGATGAGACGCAAATGGAATTACACAATCCAGCTAAATTGGAAACCGACAGAAAAGCTGAAAATGGCATGGCAGCCGCATTGCCTGGCAACAGTCCGGTTTGGGCGATACAAGTGTCAAACAACGCTATTCCTGAAGAGGGAGAATGGAAAGTATACGCTCGTGTTCGAGTAGACATTGGAAATCAGGACCCTGCTTATGCTTTCAACTATGGGATTTATCCTCCATTAAGCTCCGGCAGAGTAGCGGATATCGAAACATATGCCGATGGTCAATACCATTATTTGGAGTTTGATTATAAGTATGGCTATCAAGCAGGAGTAAGCAATCAATTTATTTGGTTCTCTACGGATGGCATGAATATCGATAAGCTTTATGTGGATCACTTCTATCTTGTAAAGCATATCCCTGAGGTAAATCCGAATCTGCCTGAGTTTCTGGAAGGAGTACCAGTCAATCAGTGGATGATGCTTGAAGAAACCGAGTTCGATCTATATAATCCGGCAGTTATAGCGTCAGATAACAAGGCGGATAATGGTAAAGCCGCCAGGCTGCCTGGTAACTCGGATGATTGGGCTATTCAATTACCTAAGACAAAACTTCCTCAAGAGAAGTATTGGGAAGTATATGCCAGGGTAAGAATTGATGCAGGTTCAGTAGCGCCTGACGCTTCGGGCTTTGCATTCAATTACGGCTTCTATAACGTACCAAAGAACAGTAAATTAGCAGACTACGCTGATTATTCCGATGGCGAATATCACTACTTGAAATTCCCATGGATCATTGATTCGGAACAAGAAGATCAACGTTATTTATTTTTCTCAATGTTCAATTCACTGGGCGCTAATCTATATGTAGATAAAATTTATGCCGTAAGCTATACTCCAGAAACAAAAACGGACATACCGGATTTCGCTGTTTGGCTTTCGGCGGATGATTGGTTAACCATTGAAGAGAATCAATTTGAACTGCAATCGCCTGCGGTTATTCGTGATGACAAAAAAGCGATGAATTACAAAGCGGCGCAGCTTGCCGGCAATGTGAATACGCAAGCGATTCGAATTCCCAGCTCCGTTCTTCCTACCGCAGGGGAATGGAAAATCTACGCAGATGTCTATGTAGAGCAAGGTCAAGCGCAAAGCGGAGCACAAGCCTTCACCGCTGGTATGGAGGACGCAAATTCGCAATCCAGATCCTTCTACGTCCCAGAGCAAGCGGTCGGTAAATACCAAACGATTCAATTGCCATGGACATATGAGTATGATGCGAATGCCGCCAACCCATTTATATGGTTTTCAACGAACGGCGCTTCGATCAAGAAACTAAATATCGACCGAATTTACTTGGCCAAACATGTAGAACAAGCACCAACCGAAGTCCCGGCATTTGTTAGCCACCTGGATGCTAATGATTGGTTGAGCATTGAAGAGAGCGATTTCCATGTCTCTGCACCTGCTGCAATTGTGCAAGATGCGAAAGCTTGGAACCAGCATGCCGTACAAATCCCAGGTAAAACAGCAGCAAATGCAGTTACAATTGATCAAGCAGACTTGCCTTCCGCTGGCAAATGGAAATTGTATGCCAATGTTCGTGTAGAATCAGGACTTGCTTCTAACAGCAATGCGATGCAGGTTGGTTTGTCGCCGAACTCGGCCGAAGGAACTTCGATTAGCAAAGCTCCTCTAGCAAGTGGAGAGTATCGCTATCTGGAAATTCCCTGGATCTATGATGCTGCCGCACAAACCGACGCACAACTATTCTTCCATACAGCTAACACGCAAATCGACAAGCTATTTATCGATCGGGTTATCGCTGTAAAATACGAAGAACTAGAAACGGAAGCAGTAACGATTGTTGACGATCGTATAGCTAACGCTGTCATTGTGTACCCGGAGCAAGCAGAAACAAAAGTAATGGATGCAGCTTTTACGCTGCAGAACTATGTGAAACAATCCACGGGCGTTACTCTGCAAGTAATGTCGCGTGACTGGGCGTTAGCGTTGCAAAGCGACATTAATCGTATTTATGTAGGCTTTAATCCATACAAAGATTATACAGCTATGTTGAGCGGGCTTAAAAAAGATGCATTTATTATCGATGCCAGCGGCAACTCGATTACAATTATCGGCGCAGACAAGTGGAGTACAGAGTTTGGGGTATATCGTTTCCTTGAGAAATATGCAGGCGTGATTTGGTTAATGCCGGGGCCGGACGGAGAGGATGTACTTTCGTATGATACGATCTCTGTTCCAAGTGGTACGTTAACGGATGAACCTGATGCAATTGCCCGTCATTTCTTCGGTACCGAAGCCGAATGGGGATTACATGCCAACGCAGAGTGGGCTGTACGAAATCTGATGCACGATAGCTTGAATTTTCATCATAATATGACGGAGCTATTTAACCCGTCTGTGTTTGCCGACCATCCAGAATACTATACAGACGGAAAAGTTCCTACTCATGCTTTCGAGTGGCAGCCATGCTTTAGCGATCAAACATCAGAAGCGGCTATTGCGAGAATTGTTCAATTCTTTCAAAACAATCCGGATGAGATTTCTTATTCACTTGGTGTAAATGACAGTAAAAACTATTGTGCAGCAGACATTGCACGCTCCCCTAAGATTAACTCCATGGGTGCTGTCGATTTGTCAGATGTCTACTATGCATGGGTAAACGATATTGCAGAGGGTGTAACTACTTATAATAATGGCGAATTCTCTGACAAATATTTTGGCTTGCTTGCGTATTGGAATGTTTTAGAACCGCCTTCCTTCCAGCTGCATGAGAATGTAGTTCCGTATATCACGGTTGACCGCATGATCTGGGGGAATCCTGATGAAAAAATAGGCGGACACGCACTAACAGAGGCTTGGTCAGCAGTTGCGACTAATCTTGGTTTCTACGAGTACATTTATGGCTCTCAATATCATGTTCCGCGTATTTATATGGAAACTTTGTCCGACATGTACAAATACGCTGCAGAAAACAACGTAATCGGGCATGTTGGCGAGTTGTTCCCTAATTTCGGCGGTGAAGGCGCGAAACCATGGGCAATGGCGAAGATGCAATGGGATGCTGATCTCAATGTAGACGATTTAATGTATGAATGGTATGAGCGAGCAGTAGGGGAAGAAGCGGCTCCATATCTAGAGGATTACTACGCCATTTGGGAAAACTTCTGGACAAATCGCATTTTCGATACGGAGTGGTACCAAACCTGGGCAAACCGTGAAATTCGTGCAAACTGGCTCTCCTTTGACGACCTGCGCTATCTTCAAGATGTAACAGAAGAAGAGCTGACGCAAGCTCGTGCGCTTATGGAACAAGTAGTTGCACATGCTGGTGACGGCAAACAACAGGTTCGTGCTGACAAGATGATGCAATCCTTCGAATATTACGAGGCTTCTGCAAAATCTTTCCCAAGAACGTCTGCAGTTGAACCGGAAAATCTTGAGCAAGCTGAACAATACGTCGCCTTCATTAAAGACAGCTATGAATATGCTAAAACGCGAGTTGAATTGCGTAATGGATTTTTAGGCGATCCGATTCTAGAAATCTCCGATTATTTGAATCCTGCGCAATTTGATGGTGTTCAATCCAAAATGATTGAGGCATTGCTCTCCTATTTGGAGAAAAATCCTCAACATACTGCTGTTAAGGCCGAGTTGAACAGCTTCTTAATGCAAATTGGTTACAAAGAATATCTAGCAACTGCCGTAAAAACGACTGCTGACAAAGAGGATATTTTGAATACATTAGACTTCACGTCCGGTCCTTGGGCTGGCGTGCAGCCTATGTCGGATTTCCTGGTCATGAGTAAACGTACGGCAGCCCCTGCGGAAACAAAGGTGTATCTATTATGGGACGAAGAGTACCTGTACGTTGGTTATGATAATGTCGATCACAATATCAATTCGCCTGAAGTCAAAATCAGTAATTCCATTACAGCTGGCGGCTGGTGGACAAGCGGGGCAGATGATTCTGTAGAAACATTTGTTGCTAAAGACGCTTTCAGTCCCTATTATGCCTACATGACAAATCCGCTGGCAATTAACGTACTGTATTATAACGCAGGTGCAGGCCAAAGCTATCAACCGACGAAGCAAATTGATACGAATGCTGATTTATACGAAACAGGCTGGAAGGTTGTACAAGCTATTCCGTTTGAAAAGATTGGTGTAGATCCGAATGAAACGGACAGCTTGATCGGTCTATTTTTCCGGAATTACCACGGCAATTCGGTATATATCGGATGGGGGGGAAGTCAGCCTTGGCGCCCAGACACCTTCCATACGATCAAGCTTCAAAAACCAGGCGGCTCTGATCCTGGTTCAGGCACTAATCCAAATCCGGGCGCTGGAACCGTAAAAGAAGCAGATAAATTTATATCGATTGTGAAAAGTAATCGCGGAGATCAATCTGTCGTCACGTATGAGATTAACCAAAACCATGTTGCGAATGTACTTGCAGCAAATGGACAAGCTTCAAAAGTCACAATACCTGTCGGTGGAGACTCTGATGTAATAATCGCTCGGCTTAATGGCGAAATCATCAAGCTTCTACAAAACAGCCAAGCGACGCTAGAAGTTGTAGCCGATCGTGGCACGTATACGCTGCCTGCTCAACAAATCAATTTGGACGCACTTGCAGCACAATTCGGATCTAATGCAGTGCTAAAGGATATTTTCTTCCAGATCGAAATTGGCGCCGCATCCGCAGAAATGATTCGTATTGTTGAAGCTGCGGCCAAAAACGGACAGTTTGACATTATGGTTCCGCCGGTTAACTTTGTAATCACTGCTCATTATGGCGGTAAACAAATTGAAGTTTCAACCTTCACAGCTTTCGTGGAGCGACTAATTGCTATTCCAGACGGCATTGACCCAAGCGGCATTACAACGGCTATAGTTATTGATGCTGATGGAAGTACCCGTCATGTACCTACGCAAATCGTAAGTATGGATGGAAAATCTTACGCTAAAATCAACAGTTTAACCAACAGCACGTACGCTTTGATCAGCAAATCGGTAACGTATAAGGATACGATGAACCATTGGGCAGAAGAAGCTATTTTAGATATGAGCTCACGTACGATTATTAATGGAATCGGCAAGCAAATGTTTGCTCCTGATCGTGAGATTACCCGCGCCGAATTTGTTGCTCTTGTTGTTCGTGGCCTAGGAATCCCGCTTAAACAAGGGGAGTCCGAATTCTCTGACGTAGCATCCGACTCTTGGTACGCTGGAGTTATTCAAGCAGCTGTCTCCTATGGTTTGATTACTGGATACGAGGATGGTACTTTCCGTCCAAATGATCGCATCACGCGTGAACAAACGATGGCAGTCATTGCTAGAGCAATGCTCCTAACAGGGATGAGTGACGGTCTTGATTCCGCAGCTGACACAGATTTATTAGCAGCCTATCAAGATGCCGATTCTGTAGCTGCTTGGGCAAAGGCCAGCATAATCAAAACCGTCGAATCAGGTATTCTTACTGGCAGAAGCGGTAGCTTCCTTGCACCAAAAGCATTCATTACTAGAGCCGAGGTTGCTGCTGTCATTCAAAGATTACTAAAAAAATCGGATCTTATCTAGCTGTTTATTGATTTTAGCGCCTTTATTAAGGCAAAAGTTCCTTTTTGTCTATCACATTACATTTAAGCTATGTACGGAAAAATGCTTGAAATGCTAAGTTGATTATGCCAAATGAAAGCTGCAGCGTGGCAAAAGTTGTTCAAGTAGCTACACGAATCTAATTCTTTTTTGGAGGGGTCAACATTGAAGCGTAAACACAAAAGTTGGAAGCTGGCACTCATCTCTATTCTATCGATTGCAATGCTAGCCGCATGTTCGGGCAAGGGAGCAACACCAGGGAATGGCAGTACACCGTCAAGCTCGACTCCAGATACGACTGCAGCTCCTGGAAATTCGGAACCGGCTGTTTATGAAGAAAACGGTTTGCCTAAAGACGAGAAGGTGACGTTGAAGTTCGCCTATTGGGAAAGCGGTACGGGCCGGGAATGGATTGATTATGCCATTAGTACTTTTGAAGAAAAATTCCCTAACGTAAAAATCGATACAACCTATTCTCCGAAGATCGATACGATTATTTCAACTAAAATTTCAGCGAATAATGACGACGATATGTTTGATATCTTCTCTGCTTTTCTAGGGGAAAATTCGGCTGCAGTCGCAGCCGCGCTTGCCAAGGAAGGGAAAATAGTGCCGCAGGAGGATCTGTGGGAGCGCAAGCTGTATGATGGCGACGGCAAGACACTTGGCGAATTAACGAATGCACTAAATAAGTCGACGCCGACGCTACATGGTACACAATACGCTCTTCCATACAGTCAGAATGTAACGGGTTTATTTTATAACAAACTTTTATTTGAGGAAAAAGGCTGGAATCAAAGCCCGCAAACCTGGGCCGAGTTTACCGAATTGGTGGATACCATTCGTGCAGACAATATCATCCCAATTACGTATCCGGGCAAGTATCCAGGGTATTTGGAATTTTCTCTAGGTGTTAATCAGATGTATGCAACAGCTGATATTAATGGAAATCTAGATTCATTCAACAAAAATTACAAGAACTATCAAACGCCGTTTTATATGTCCGAAGAGAGTGTAAACGTTCATAACAAAATTTATGAATTAGGGAAAAAGAAAGCGTT
Source organism: Paenibacillus agaridevorans (assembly GCF_003112455.1). Taxonomy (GTDB): domain Bacteria; phylum Bacillota; class Bacilli; order Paenibacillales; family Paenibacillaceae; genus Pristimantibacillus; species Pristimantibacillus agaridevorans. Next base: position 102,033 of record NZ_BDQX01000028.1, on the reverse strand, counting down.
CCCGGATGGTGTTGCGGCGCTAAGCCATACGCAATCACAGATGCAGCTGCTGCAGGGACAAGCGGCAACGGCTTCTACTGGCGAGTGGGTGCAAAATGAGATGAAGGATTCCATTCCGGAAGGATTTCAGTGGGGCTTTATGCTGATTCCGATGGGAGAGAAGGCGGAGGATGTGAAGTATTACAGCTCGCATCCAGGCGGCGGGCATTACATTTGGTCCGCAAAGCCCGAGTTGAACAAGAAATGGGCGAAGGAGTTTATTTTGTGGCTGTATAATCTGGACGTGCAGCTGCAAATTGCCGAAAAGGCGGGTACATTGCCTGTTCGCGCCGACTTTTTAAATGATGAATCAAAAGCCGACAAGCTGCAAGATGCTCCAAAGGCGGTACTGGAGTATTTGAAAAATAATAATGTGAAAGGGGCAAGTCCGGATTTGAGAGACGTGTCACTGACGCATCAAAATGCAGACAGAGCTATGAAATTAGTTAGAGAATCATTAAATGATATAGCATCCGGCAAGCAGGATCCGCTCCCGAAGCTGGAAGAAGCGGAAAAACTACTGCAGGTAGCGGTAGACGCTCAGCAGTAATTTAGTTCGAGGTTAAGGATGCGGGCGAGCCAAGGGCTTGGCCCGCATCCCACTCTCGAGAGAAAGGGGAAAGACATCTTGACTGAGATGCTGATCAAAGAGAGAAGGTTAGGTAACGGCTGGCGTAAAAAGGAAAAGGTACAAAAGCTGGTTTTTATTCTGATAGGCCTTATTCCGGCATTTGGCGGCTATGTATTGTTTACGCTATATCCTAATCTGTTATCGGTTTATTACTCTCTGCTGGATTGGAATGGCATTAATGCAAAACGTTTTGTCGGACTACAGAATTTCATTTATATGTTTCAGGATACGTATGTATGGAGGGCGCTTTGGCATAACCTCATTTACATGATTACGATCCCGCCACTCGTGATTCTTATTTCCCTTCTGTTGGCTTATTTATTAACAAGTAAAAACTATAAGGGCAATTCGATATTTAAAGTCATATTTTTCTTTCCTAACGTCTTGTCGACAGTAGCGATCTCTCTGTTATGGGCCTTTATTTACGATGGAACCTTTGGCCTGCTTAATGCGGGATTAAAAATAATAGGTGTAGATATTGGGAATTTTTATTGGCTGGGCGAAAAAAGCACGGCCATTTGGGCTACGATCCCTCCTTCGGTCTGGGGGATGGTCGGATTTTATTTTGTTATCTTTATGAATGCCATGACAACCATTCCCAAGTCGCTTTACGAGGCGGCTACGCTGGAAGGGGCTAATCATATGAACAAGCTGTTTCAGATAACCATTCCGTTAATCATGCCAATCATTCGAGTCGCTGCTTTGTTTTTAATGTTAGGCGTATTTAAAGGCTTTGAGAACATCATGATACTAACAAATGGCGGCCCTTCAGGTTCAACTGATGTTATTGGTCTGTACATGTTCAACATTGCTTTTGGCGGTGGATCACAAAGCTATGGGTATGCATCAGCGATTGGGATGTTACTATTTGTTGTTATGGTTGGCGCAAAACTGATTATTGATAAATTTACGGCAAATCGATCAGCGGAATTTTAGGAGGAAAGAGTAGTGAAAGAGAAACGCAATGCTGCGGATATCGTGTGGACATTATTTCTCTTGATTTGGACAGTTTCCATCTTGTTTCCGTTGATCTGGGTATTTTACGAATCACTCAAAACGAATCGGGAATTTTTTCAGGATGTCTGGAAGCTGCCTCAGGTCATGAACTGGATCAATTATGAAAAAGCATGGCAAGGATACGGTATTGGGCAAGCCATGATTAACACGGTGTATTATGTCGGCTTCAGCACGTTAATCGGTACTTTTCTTACAGCTATTAATGCCTATATATTAACCCGCTTGGAGTTTAAGGGAAGGAAGCTGCTATGGGCAGCCATCATGCTGTCTCTGTTTTTACCTGGGATTAACGCATTGGTTCCACAGTATATTCTCATGCGGGATTTGAATTTGACAAACAGCTTGACGGGGCTAATTGTTCTCGACAGCTTGGGCGAAAGCGCATTTTTTCTCATGATGTTGAGCGGGTTTATGCTATCTCTGCCAAAAGAGCTCGAGGAAAGCGGGTATATGGATGGAGCCTCCATATTTCAAGTGTTTTTTAGAATTATATTGCCTTTGTCGACAGCCGGCATTGTAACCGTTGCGATCTTTAAGATACTGGGGTTATATAATAATTTTCTTAGCCCATTTATATATTTGAGCGATCCTGTCAAGTACACAATAGGTGTGGCGATGTATCAAGCCAGCATAATGATGCAATATAAGGCGGATTGGGTTACCCTTTTTGCCGGATTAATGATTACACTGTTACCGCTTGTTTTTATGTATGTGTTGCTGCAGCGCTCCATTATGGAAGGAGCGACGTTAGGGGCAGTCAAAGGCTAATAAGCATGACTCAGGTGACTGGTAATAATAGCAAGACATTGTATAATGATAGACAGGTTTTCCAAGCCGCTTGGAGCCGTATGAATGTAGAAGGAGGGCTAATACATAGGGTATCTGCGTAGATGCGGAGGTTAATGTTTATGTTCATCATACAAATAAACACTCTGTTGTCGCGTTTGACCGCGAAGGCAACTTCAAGTATTCATTCGGTACTAATAAGGGATAACACAGCGACAGTCCAGGACTTTATCGTCCTTTGACTGTCGCTGTTCCGATTTATGGGGTCAGATATTGGATGACGATCTCTTGCCCATTGCCAACGATCTTCAAGACTTCTGCAGATATACTATAGACCTCTATGATTTTAAAGTGTGCAAATCTTAATCCAGATCATTTCTAATGGCAATAAAAGTTGCTATTATTAAGGCAATAAACATATTACATGATTCTAATTAATGAGGTGAAGCTTGCTTTGGATACAAATTCAAGAGTTCAATCAAATGATGTTCGGATACCGCAAAAAATATGTACGTTCAATGATGCATGGACGCAATGGCTGCAAGGAAGCAAGTTCCCGATTGCTTTTTTCGGAGATAGTACGGTCGACGGCGCGAATACGACGGGGTGGGTTGCCAATACGATTGGAATAGACGGCACTTCGCCTAACGCTTTTTCGAAGAAACTGGAGGAATTGCTTCGCCAAGCTACTAATAACGAAATATTGCGCATCTATAACTCGGGCTTCACCGGAACGAATGCGAGTTGGGCGATAACGGTCTTGGAGGAACAGTTTGGTGAATCTTCCGCCTATCATGATGCTCAAATGATTGGAATAGGCTTCGGAATCAACGACCGGCTTCTCTATCCGAACGAAAAAGCGTATAGGGACGGATTCAAAGGATGTATCGAACGAATGATTAACTGGTGCTATTCGAAGAACATCCAACCGTTTCTCCTGACGACCCAAGCGATACTCGAGCCGGGGGTAAAAACGGAATATGCGGAAGACTACCCGATGAGAACGAGCGAGCATATCGCGAGCATAGCCAATGAAGTGAAAAGAGAACTGGCGGAAACGTACGGACTTCAGCTCGTTGATATGAATGCATATACGGAAACGTTTCTCCTGTATTCTTCTATAAGCGCGCAGAAAATCATTTCAGACCATTTGCACTTTGGAGACATCGGCCATCGGTACGAGGCGGAAGTCCTTTTCACTTGCTTATCCCCTCGTACGATCATCGTGGACGGCTATACCAAAATCGATTATTCTAGTCAGAAAATCAAAGACAGCGTTCCTGACGACTGGTTGACAATACCTGAGATGCCGACGGACAGCTTCAAAGTTTTTGTGGACTACACGAAGACGGATTCGATGGACAGGATTATTATGTCCGCATGGGTGTTCGTAAACGCCAAGCGAAAGCTGACGTTGAAGGCATATAAAGGTAGTTCGCCGGATACCTATGTAAAAATTAACGGCAACATCCAACGTTTAGCTGGTGAAGAGTCGATTATCGATCAATTGGATCTAGGCTTATATAAATTGGAAGTATTCACGGGAGCGTCAACAAAAGTGGACTTTAAAGGCTTCATTCTTGAATAGATGAACAACAGCTCCTATCTAATAAAGATTAGGAGCTGTTGCTTTAGTTAAGGATGGATTACCAGCAGATAAGAGTGTTTGGAATTTATCACGATAGTGCGAAGGCGATAATCCTTCCAGCTTTTTGAACGTTTTGCTGAAATACAAAGGGTTCTCAAAGCTTAATTCAAAGGCAATATCTTGCACGGACTTCTCGGTTTCACGAAGCAAATACTTAGCCCTTTGTATTCGGAGTTGTTGCAGATACAGGTTAATCGTTATGCCCGAATATTTCTTGAATATGTTGCAGAGATATTCGTATTTTCGGTCTAGCATTCTCTCTATAGACGCAGCGGTGCATTCCAGCATATAGCTTTCGTTCAATATTTCCACGAGTCGTTGGTAAGTGATGATGGATGCGGGCAAGTTGATGTCGGACATGACTTTATCCAGTAAATCCTCCGCAGATATTTCGATTAATTTGGCCAAGCAGCGATTTAATCGATAATGGTAATAACCTTTCGGTTTGTTGAATTCGTTGATCATGATTTCGAACGTATGCAAGCATTCATAACGACGCGACGGAGTATAAAGACGAGGAATAATTAGTTTCCCTGCATGTTCATTCGTAGAGGTACGTAAAAAATTTGAACTCGTATGGCAAATCTTAAGCAGCGAGGTTAAATTATCTCCTGCATCTATTAATTCAAGTGACGGGTCGGATGAGAATTGAACCCAGAAGAAGCTGCCGCCCCCGGGTTTCCAGGCGAAATGCTCCTCCCAAGGCAACAAGAGTAAGCAGTCCCCGCCGTTCAAAGTATATTTCTCTTGTCCGACTTGAATGAATACAGGACTATCAGCAACCATGATCAGTTCATAGTGCGGATTTGCCCGCGGTATCAGAAAGTTTGGGTCTATGTTGTACAATCGCGACCACTTTACGTCTAGTCTGGACAGTCCGTTTATAGAAAAGTAGTCCATTCTGAAGCCTCCTTTACACATTCTTCGATAAGCAAACATTAATCCTAGCAATGTTGTTATTGAATAGGAAGCCATATAATGAAAACACTTACAATTATACAGATGAGTCACCTATTGAGTCAATCCATTCGACATGATGGTGATGGTGATGTTGAGTTGTATTCATTGAAGATAAGAGGAGGTGAGCGGATTGAAAAAAAGCGTATTAAACGAACAAGATTATTATCGCAAAGTATTCGGTGGGTGGCTCGGTAAAAACATTGGCGGTACTTTGGGTGGTCATGACGAGGGAAGAACAGAACTACTGAATTTGACCTTCTACCCCGAAATCCCGGATAAGCCTACAGCTAACGACGATCTTGATTTGCAGCTCGTCTGGCTACATGTACTGGAACAGTATGGCGCAAGAATCACTTCGAAGGAACTGGGACAGGAATGGGTCGAGCACGTCTTTTTCCCTTTTGACGAGTACGGTTATAGCCTCACGAACTTGCGCTATGGATTGCAAGCGCCGGTAAGCGGATGGTTCAACAATCCGTTTACCGATTGCATGGGATCGCCGATTCGTTCGGAAATTTGGGCTATGGTGGCGCCAGGAGCACCTGGAGTGGCAGCCTATTACGCTTATCAGGACGCGATTGTCGATCATGCTGGTGGCGAAGGCGTATACGGCGAAATGTTCTTTGCGGCGATCGAGAGCGCGGCTTTTCTCGAATCCGACCGGGATCGGCTCATTCAAATCGGCTTAGCCTTTATTCCTGAGCAATGCCGGATCGCGAATGCGGTTAAGGATATCCTAGATTGCAAGACAATGGGGAAATCGTGGATTGAAGCGCGGGAATTAATTGTAAGCAAGTATGGGAATTACAATTTTACGGATGCCCCCCAGAATGTAGCGTTTACGATCCTTGGCTGGATTTACGGCGATAATTTTGAGGATTGTATACTTAAAGCGGCCAATTGCGGCTACGATACGGACTGCACGGCCGCAACGCTCGGTGCGATTCTTGGAATCATTGGCGGAGCGGAAAGTATACCGGACCGATGGGTCAAACCGATCGGGCACAGTGTAGTCGTAAGTCCGCAAATCAAAGGATTTTCTGTCCCCGCCGATCTGGATGAGCTCACAAGACGCACGCTGCAAGTGAGCAATGAGGTCATCGCTATATGGAATATTCCAGTTATGATCGATAGTCAGTGCTCGACCTACGTTGAGGAGGACAACATTCGCGTCCCTGGTGCATGGATCGGGGATTATAATCCTCGTGGGCTGCTGGAGCAAAATGTGAGAGTCAACCGCTACCTGCTTCCTGAAGGAGCTGCTTTAAATCAAGGTTTGGAGGTGACGATAGATTATGGGCCTGAAGGACCTACCGTTGGAATGACGGAGCGGAAAAAACTGATTATTACGCTAAGCAACCAATCAGAGGAGCCATGGGAGGGGAAGCTTGCGTTAGAAGTTCCGTCCTCATGGAGTTCGGAAGAAGCCCCTAACTATCAGCTTCAACCTTATGAAAAACTGGTATGGGAAACGGTTGTTGAAACGGGAAGCGATAGGCAGCCATTCTATGAACTATCCTTCCATATCGAACGCTTTCACGACAACTCTTTATGGAACAGCCATACCGTTCGATTTATATTACTATCAGCGGGCCATTGGAGGCTATGGGGGCCAGACAGCACGGAACATACTGAAGTTGTCATTCCTGGAAATCAAATTTCTTTCTCCAAGTTACTGGGAACGGAAGAGCCGGGAACATATAAGGCTAAGACAATGTTGGTCAATCCACGTAAGCGCAATGTCAGGTTGATCATCGGTACTCCGTTTCCGGTAAAAGTTCACTTGAATGGAGAAATCGTATTAGAAGATCATGAAATGAGAGATTTCATTCCAGGCTATCATCGCAGCTATATGCACAGGCTATTCGAGATGGAACTTCCCCAGGGAGAGCATGTACTGGAAATTGAAGCCCAGAAGGGGAAAGACCCCTTGGAGCTGTTTGTGCTGCCAGTTGCATTCACCAAGACGAAGACCCCCGGAGGCAATTATTATTTTACAGATATCCTGTTTGGATCAGTCGAATAACTAATATTGATACAAAACACGAAAATAGTAGGTACAATATTAGGTTTCAATGTAAGATAATATAAAATGGAATTCGGGAGGGTTATCTATGAAAAAGCATGGATTATTAAAGGTTTTGAAAGTGCTTACAATTTGTATGCTTGTAGTGGTTGTAGCGGCATGCAGCAGTAAAAATGAACCACAAGCTACAACGGCACCGACGAAGCAGCCAGAGTCTAGCCCGGTAGAATCGCAAGCAACGCCAGAATCGCAAGAGCCCATCACGCTGAGAGTAGGTTGGGTCATTCCGCCAGAAAATCAGGATTGGCCTAAAATGTTCGAAGCTTTCACCAAGAAATTTCCTTGGATAACGGTGGAGGGCGTGTATGCGGAAAATGGCGAAGATGAGTTAATTAAAAGCATTGCAGCGGGACAGCCGCTCGATGTTATCTGGAATACTTCGCTGGATCGGGCGATCGAAGAAGATCTTATCGAAGATTTAACGCCGTACGCCGAGAAGGACGCTGAATTCCAAAGCTATCCGTATCGCGATGGGTATTTGGATAATTTCAAGAGAGATGGCAAGCTTTATGCGCTAAGCCGCGGCAATGACGGATTTTTCATCCTGTATAACAAAGATTTATTAAAGCAATACGGTTTGGAGAAGCCGAAACTAGATTGGACTTGGGAAGACTTCAGAACGATGGCCAAAGCTGCTACCAATCCGGGTGCTGGTCACTTCGGCGTAACCAACAGCGTATGGTGGCATAACTTCGTGTCGATGGCATTGCCGATGGCAAATGGACATGCGCCTAACATGGCGGCGATGAATGAAGATTTCTCGAGAAATCTTGCCGACGGCTCCGTTCCTGAAGTATTGGATGATTTGAACTTCTTTAATGATTTGATGGTTAATGACGGATCACTAATCAATACGAAACGCGCGGCGGAAGCAAAAATTGAAATGAATGCGTTCCATATCGGACAATCTTTATTCTTCACTGCGATCGGCCCCGTTCTCCCAGGCTTTAAAGCAGCATTCCCATTCGAATGGGACATCGCCACTATGCCTAAAGGGACAGCGAAGCAGGTTAATTTCGGCTGGCTCAGTCCAATGTCGATCTCGAAAGCGAGCAAGCATAAAGAGGCAGCTTGGGAATTGATCAAGTTCTGGGATGCGACCAAGGAAGGTCAGAAGACATTGTTTCAATTCGGCGGCTCGTTCCCGAATTCCAATGACCCGGAATTGGTGGAAGCTTTCGCGAGCGCGGCAGTATATGAGGGCTTCGATAAAGAAGTATTAATGTATACGCCGGGAATTACCCATTTCGATCCTGCAAGATTCATACCTGCTAGTAAAGAAATAGGACTAAGCTTTACGGAATTTGGATCCATAGCCTATGAGGAAGAGATCAGTGCGCATGAGTTTTTCCCATCAAGAATGCAAAAGGTTAATGAAATTCTAAAAGAGAAGCTTGGCAAGTAGGAGAAGAGATTTAGGCAACAGTGAGGATAACAGTCAAGCTTTGGATAAACCCGAAGCTTGACTAAGCATAAGGGGGGAGCGACCGTGTCTAAAGTATTGTTTCAACACATTTATAAACAATACGCCGGGGAGCAGCGGGTAGCAGTTAAGGATTTTCATCTGGAGATTGAGGATGGCGAGTTTCTGGTGCTTGTCGGTCCTTCTGGCTGCGGCAAGTCCACTTTGCTCCGGATGTTGGCCGGATTGGAGGATATATCGGAAGGAAATATTATTATCGGAGACAGGATTGTCAATTATATTTCGTCCAAGGATCGCAATATTGCAATGGTATTCCAGAACTATGCGCTATATCCGCATATGACGGTATATGAGAATATAGCGTTTAGCCTCAGACTAAGTAAACTACCGAAAGCTGAAATTCATGAGCGTGTAAATCGCGCAGCCAAAATATTGGACATCGAATCGCAACTGCATAAATTGCCAAAGCAAATGTCGGGCGGACAAAGACAGCGTGTTGCTTTGGGGCGGGCCATTGTTCGTGAACCTGAAGTATTCCTCTTGGATGAGCCCTTGTCGAATCTCGATGCCAAGCTGCGTATTCAGATGCGCGAAGAGATTGGCAAGCTGTATCGCAGACTGCGTACAACAACGGTTTATGTTACGCATGATCAAGTAGAGGCAATGACGATGGGAACACGCATTGTAGCTATGAAAGATGGAGTTATCCAGCAGGTTGCGAAGCCCGAGGAAATTTATAGTAGGCCGGCAAATTTGTTCGTGGCCGGGTTTATCGGATCACCGCAGATGAATTTTATTGAAGGAAAGGTCAGGGTTCGCGATGGGTATAGCTTATTTGAAACACGCAAGCATACGCTGCGCATTTCGGAAGATAAGAGCAAAATGCTGCGTGATAACGGATCAATCGATAAGCCGATTATTCTAGGCATTCGGTCGGAAAACCTGCTTTATCGAAATGATGATTTGGCGAAGCCTGAGCAGCAGATGAATGTATTCGAGGCTGTTATTGAAATTAAGGAATTGTTAGGCGCGGATACCTACTTGTATACAAACAACAAAGAGCAGAGAATCGTTGTGCGTGTAGATCCTAAAACCCGTTTCGAAGAGGGAGAACGGATCGTCGTTGGCGTTGATATGAACCATGCATTGTTCTTCGATAAAAATTCGGAGGCTTTAATATGTTGAGGCGTTGGAAATACGTTAAAGCTGTGGTGTTATCTTCTATCCTACTTTTCTCCTTTACAGGTCCCTTGCCCATGCAGATTGTGAACGGGGATACACATAATGAAATCAAAACACGTCCGATCGAGAAAGTGAACGGAATTCCCACCTATTTGCAATGGCTGGCGTTGGCGCCCGAAGGAACGCAAGATTCGACCTTGCTGAAACAGCCACTTCTGCTTCCTGCCGAAGACTACGCGGACCTTTCCGATCCGCAGCTATATAACCTCTTGTCGGATGACATAGGTCTGCTGTCAAAGGGAGGTGAAGGGTGGATTGAATGGACGGTAGAATTGCCGGAGGATGGCTATTACAACATGGGTGTGATCTATGATAGTGCCGATGATCATAAGACCGATTTGCGGTTAGGGATTCAAATCGATGGCATTTCTCCCTACCTGGAGGCTGAGCGTATTGTACTTAAACGCCACTACTCGGACAGTGTTTATCCACCGGAACGAGATGAATTTGATAACGATCGCAGGCCTGCTTCCGTTGAGGCAAATGGCTGGAAGAATGTACGACTAACCGACTACGCAGTTGACCCGAGACCTTTAAAGTGGTTTTTTACCAAGGGGAAACACACAGTCCGACTAATATCTAGCCGGGATGCAATGAAGCTACAGGGACTATATTTGGTATCCCCTCAGGATCCAATGCTTTCAGATGAGCTCACACGGGAAAATGATCAGCTTACAGCAACGACAGCTTCAGGTAAATGGCTGCAGAAGGTTGAGGCCGAGCAAATCTCGCTTAAGTCGAATACGTCGATTCAGCTGCAATCGACGGATAGTGCATTGATATCTCCAGCGGCAGACGGTCATATTCGTTACAACACGATCGGAGGCGACCAGTTCCGCAGAAGCGGGGAATGGATTGAATGGGAATTCAATGTGCCCAAAGATGGCATTTATCATATCGGATTTAAATATTTACAGGCATATTCCAATAATGCATACGCTTACAGAACCATTACGATCGACGGCAAGTCTCCGTTCAAGCAATTGCAGCAGGTCGGTTTCCCTTACAATTCATCATGGGATTGGAAGGGATTGACGCTATCAGATGAAGAGGAACAGCCTCTACCGTTTCAATTGACGGAAGGGAAGCATACCCTCAGAATGACCGTCAGCTCCGCTCCAGTTATGCCGGTTTATGAAGGACTGCTGCACAACTTGCAGAAAATAGGCAAGCTGGAACAGACCATTCGGAAAATTACGGGGAACTTCGAGAAATCGTATTCGACAGGGGGAAATACGGATCTCAATCGAGATTGGGATTTGGAGAAATATATTCCCGGTCTCTATGAGCAAATGACGGTTATTATTGAGGATTTATCCGATTTGTCGAGCTTGCTTGGTGAAGTTACAATCGGGCGATCGGATATTGAGAATGCTTTTGATTCGGCGGCCAGAGATCTAACTGATTTACGAGACCATCCGCGTACGATCCCGAATCGATTGAATCTGTTTGCATCCATACAGAACAATTTAGGAACATGGACATTTCGTATGCTGGATCAACCGCTGCTGTTGGATTTTCTGTGGATCGCCGAGCCCGGTGCACAACTTCCTAAGATCAAGCCCAATTGGTCGCAACGAACCGGCCATATGTTAGGCAATTTCTTTCGTTCCTTTACTAACAATTTTGAATATGTTCGTAACAAGCCTGAAGCAATAGATGTATGGGTCAATCGTAATCGGGATTACGTCAACGTGATTCAACAATTAACGGATGAAACTTTCACAGCTGAAACTGGCATCCAGGTTAATATCAACATTGTACCGGACCCGCAGCTGCTTATTCTGGGCAATATATCCGGCAGGCAGCCAGACGTGGCGTTAGGTGTCGACGCAGGGATGCCGATTGACTTTGCAACCCGGGGAGCATTGACGGATTTATCTCGTTTTCCCGACTACGATGAGGTCGCCAAGCGATTCCACCCCGGTGCGTTATCGGTGTTTCATTATGATCGGAAAGACTATGCACTGCCCGAAATACAAGGATTTAATGTCCTGCTCTACCGTACGGATATTTTGGAGCAATTGGAGTTGAACGCTCCGGACACATGGGAAGATGTCCTGCGGATGCTGCCGACGCTGCAGCAGAACGGATTCGATTTCTATATCCCGCCCAAGGACGGATTGCCCTTCCTGTATCAACAGGGCGCTTCCTACTATACTGCCGACGGTTTGTACTCCGCACTTGACAGCGAAGAAGCGCTGCAAGGCTTCGAACAATGGACAGATATGTTCAATTTGTACCAAATGCCCAAGGAAGTGCCCAGCTTCTATAGTCACTTTCGAATCGGCGACATTCCGATAGGTGTCGTTGACTTCAATACTTATTTGCAAGTTCAATTTGCCGCTCCCGAGCTTGCAGGGCGTTGGAAGATCGCCCCGATCCCCGGCATGAAGCAGGCAGATGGGACGGTTGTTCGCTGGGCCGGAGGAGCATTACAGGCCGGAGTTATCTTTCAGAAATCCGAGAAACAGTCGGATGCTTGGGAATTCTTGAAATGGTGGACTTCTACGGACACCCAGCGGCGCTTTGGCAATGACATCGAAGCATTGTACGGACCGGAATACCGATGGAATACGGCCAATATGGAGGCATTCAAACAACTGCCGTGGCCTGAGCAAGACCTCAAATCGATAGGAGAGCAGCTCCAATGGTATAAAGAGGTTCCCCAGCTTCCCGGTGGTTACTTTACAGGCAGGTATTTGGATATCGCGTGGAATAAAGTCGTGCTGGAGAAGAAAAATCCGCGCGTCGTTATGGAACAAGCGGTTGCCGATATTAATCGGGAACTGGAACGGAAGCAGGTCGAGTTCAAGCTGAGAGATCGCGATGGTACAGTGCTGCGTACACTTGATATTCCGCAAATTGTGCAACCTTGGAAAGGAGGAGCGCCATGAATTCCACTGTATCAATCAAACAGAGATGGCAAGCATTCACGACGACGTTATGGAAGCAGCGGGTTTCCTATCTGTTCATCGCGCCCTTTCTGATCTGTTTCACGGTTTTTATCGTTATTCCGATCGTTCTGGCAAACGCACTGGCATTCTTCTCGTTCGATGCTATTTCTAGGCCGACCTTTATCGGATGGGACAACTTTTTGACCATTTTGGCGCGGGATCGCATCTTTTTGCAAAATGCGATTCCGAACACATTTAAATTTGCGATTATCGTCGGACCCTTGGGGTATGCGTTGTCTTTTATACTGGCATGGTTGATTCATCAGCTTCCCAAACGTATCCGCGATATATTCACGATTGCAATATACACGCCATCTTTATCTGCAGGTGTTGCTATGTCGGTCGTATGGCTAGTCATCTTCAACGGTGACCGAGTAGGCTACTTAAACAACTTCCTTTTGTCAATCGGTATGGTGAGAGATCCGCAACTATGGCTTCAGGATCCGCAATATTTTATGAATATTATGATTATCGTTTCATTGTGGGCAAGTATGGGCGTAGGATTCCTAGCGATGCTTGCCGGCCTGCAGACTGTAAATACGGAATTGTACGAGGCCGGCGCAATCGATGGAATATCGAACAGACTTCAGGAAATTTATTATATTACGATTCCGGCTATTAAACCGCAAATGCTGTTTGGCGCGATCATGTCGGTCGTCGGGACGCTGAAGGCGGGATCGATCGGTGCCATGTTGGCCGGTTCACCGATTACGCCGCAGTACTCCGGTCATCTTATTACAAACCATATCGATGACTACGCATTTATTCGTTACGAGCTTGGTTACGCGTCGGCGTTGTCCGTCGTTCTGCTTCTTCTCGTCTACGGAAGCTCTAGGCTGTCGTTCCGGTTATTTGCAACGAAGGGAGATGAATAAGATGGAGCCGAATCTTGTTCATATTCCGAAACCCAAGACCGGATTGAGGATAAGACTTTTGCGAATCCGTTGGAAAAAGATCGATCTGTTTCAAGTTCTTGCAATGATCGGGCTTACTTTGCTGGCGTTGTTCATGCTGTTGCCGATAGTGTTTATTATCAACCATGCTTTTAAACCGATTAGTGAATTATTTCTATATCCGCCCAGATTCTGGTCGAATCAACCGACGTTATTCAACTTTCAACAGCTGATTCTGAAATCGCAGACGACGGTTATCCCGTTTTCCCGTTATTTGTTTAACAGCGTTCTTACGACCTTAGTTACAGTAGCAGGGGTTATTTTCGTTAGCTCGTTGGCCGCCTACGCGTTTGCCAAGCAACGGTTCATAGGTCGCGAGCTTTTCTTTTCCTTTACAATAATCGCCCTAATGTTTGCTCCGGAAACTGTCGCTATTCCGCGCTATTTGGTCATAGCGAATTTGGGCATTATGGATACTTATCTTGTTCATGTGCTGCCGCTTCTTGCCGCGCCCGTAGGCGTTTTCTTGATGAAGCAGTTTATGGATCAAATTCCTAACGAACTGATCGAAGCGGCGAAAATTGATGGTGCGAAGGAATGGGTCGTCTTTTTCCGAATTGCGTTGCCGATTTGCATGCCAGCGGTAGCCACCATTGGGATTCTTGCTTTCCAGGGATCATGGGCGCAGACAGAAACGTCGGTACTGTTCACCTCTACCGAATCGATGAAAACACTTCCTTATTACACGATGACGCTAACGAACGGGTTGGCCAATAATGTGGTAGGACAAGGGGTTGCTGCCGCTGCGGGATTGATTATGTTTGCTCCGAATTTGGTCGTTTTCCTGCTGTTTCAACGCAGAGTACTGAATACGATGGCTCATTCGGGCATCAAATAAAGGAGTGGAACGATGCCTACAAGCAGCAAGACGCTCAGGCGAATGATTAAAATACTGTTGGCCGTTGTCTTGGGAGTCGTTCTCTTCTTGGGAGCGGATCGGCCAGCTTATGCCGAACTGCCCTATACGACCTATTCAAGCGATACGAATGACGTATGGATTAGAACCCCCAATGCCTTCGTTCCGAAAGCCGTATGGGGGGGGCTAAACCATCCGGAGGATTTATTCATGACATCCAAGGATGAGCTGTATGTAGCGGATGCAGGCAATAATCGTATCGTGCAGCTTGACTTGGAGGGGCGTATTGTACGGACGATACCTGAATCGACTGATCAGGATCCCAAGGCAAAGCTGCGAAAACCGGAAGGCGTATTCGTGACGGAAGAAGGCGTAATCTATGTCGCGGATACCGGGAGCCGTAGAGTCGCCGTTTTCGACCGTGAAGGGAAGTTCGCGAAAGAGCTGCTTGCCCCGTCTTCTGAGCTGCTGCCGAAAACGTTTGTGTATGCGCCTTTGAAAGTGGTTGTCGATCAACGCGGATATATTTACTTGGTTACAAAAGGCGGTTATCAGGGACTGTTGCAGCTTGCGCCCGATGGAACGTTTGCGGGTTTTTATGGAGCCAATAAAGTTCCGACCAGCTGGCTGGACAGCTTGAAGAGGAAGTTTTTCACGGAGGAGCAACTGAAGGAAGAGCTTTCGCGCTTGCCGGGCGCGGTTACGAATGTGACTCTTGACGCCAAGAAATTTATGTTCACGGTCAACAAAGATTTGAAGAGCGGGCAGTTGAAGCGGCTTAACTTCGGCGGGGTCGATCTCCTGATGAATCATAATTTCGCACCTTGGGTGAAGCCTTTGGAGCGGTTTTCTTTTCAAGATGTTCACGTGGATTCGCATGGGGTTATGTCGGTGGTGGAAACTGCTGAGGGGAAAATATACCAGTATGATAAATACGGCCAGCTGTTGTTCCTTTTCGGAGCGACTTCCGTAGGCTCGGAACAGCGGCTAGGAATGTTCAAACGGATGACAAGTATCGTTGCAGACTCGAACGGCACCCTCTATATAGCCGATGGGGAACTAAATCGCATCCAAGTCATGAAGCGTACGCATTTCGGAGAACTGGTCCATCAAGCCTCTTATTTGGATAACCAGGGAAAATACGAAGAAGCAAGGGGACTGTGGGAAGAAATTCATCGCTTGAACGGGATGTACGACAGAGCTTACTTGGGTATAGCCAAAGCTATGTTTAAAGCAGGGGAATACGAACAGGCTATGGCGTATTTCGAACAAGCGAAGGATAAAGAAGGCTATTCAGAATCGTACTGGCAGGTGCGGATGAACTTTCTTCTTCAATACTTCGGTACGGCAATGACGGTGCTGACTATTGTTCTTATCGGCTTTATTCTTGGCCAGAAAATCATTAGAAGCCGCAAGAAACCGGGGCTTACCGACGATCAGAGCGAGGCATCGGCGGTAAATCTACCGCAGAGAAATAGTCGCTTGGCATTCTGGGCACGCATGCTGGCCGAGCCGTGGAAGCAGATGCTCGCCATGCTGCGGCATCCGATGAACGGGATGTACGACATTACTGCATCGACGCAGGTCAGATGGCGATTCGCTTTGTTCTTTGTAGTGCTCGGATTTGTAGTCATCATTGCGGGCAAAGCACTCGTAAGCATGCTGTTCGCCGCGCAGCGGTTCGAGACATTGAATCTGACAACGGAGGCCATGAAATATTTTCTGCCCTGGATTTCCTGGATCGTCGCCAATTATTTGACGGGCTCAGTTATGCGCGGCGAAGGCTCGTTCGGCAAAGTTTTTGTCGTGAACAGCTATGCGTTGGCGCCGTACATATTATTTATTTTACCGATACAATGGTTGTCGAACGCGCTGACTTTGCAAGAAGGGATTTTTTACACTGCGGCTCATTATTTGATCATCATCTGGGTGTTTATTCTGATCTTTGTCGGCACCCAAAATGCGCACAATTATAATCTGAAAGAAGCGATCGGCATGATGTCGGTTTCCGTAGTCACGTTTCTCTGCCTGTGGGTTTTCGGTTTCATTCTGATCGGATTGGTCTATCAGGCGACCGACTTTGTTACTGGCTTTGGGCAGGAGGTGTGGTTACGTGTTCGATAAAGCGATAAAGATGTTCGACCGGAGGCATTGGAAAAAAGGAACTGCGGCGTTGGCCGCCATTCTGATCATCATCTCAGCTGTCTTGTGGATGAACCGGCCCTCTTCCGTTGTCGTGAATTCTGACATTTATTCAACGACTGATGCTATGGCCTTCTTCTCCAGCTTGGACGTTACATCGGATGTACCTCAAGTGGAGTCCCGTAATTTAGATGGCGTGCAATGGTTCAAAGCGTATGAGCAGAAGAAGGCTGCTTTATGGTTTGATCCGCAGACAGGACAGGTTGCGGTCGAGGATAAACGCAGCGGAAAGATGTGGCGAAGCAATCCGGATTCCGCGGCGCTGGCGATGGATCAAACAAAAGGATTATGGCGCTCTCATCTGGAGTCTCCTATCGTTCTAAGTTACTTTAACGCCGATAGGACTTTAATCAAAGACACGAATTTGAAAGAATATCCGACGACTGTAAAATGGCATAGCATCGAAGAGGGAGTCGCCTTGATGTACGTTATCGAGGAACTCGGCTTCCAGTTTTACGTCGAATACCGACTGGAAGACAATCAACTGGTTGCCCGCATCCCGGAGCTTGGGATTATAGAAACGAAAGAGAATTTGTTGATGGAGCTTAATTTCCTTCCTTTTATGGGGGCAGCCATGAATGGGTCTGACGGTTATTTGCTCGTACCGGATGGTCCGGGCGGTCTGATCCGCTTTAACAAAGAAGGCCTCGATTTAATAAATGCCTATAATTACCCGGTGTACGGTCAGGACTGGTCGATTCCCGCCACGACTCCCTCAACGAGAAGAACACCGGTTTCCTATCCGGTATTCGGTCTTAATTCGGGCGAGGAAGGTTATGTTGCCGTTATCGAGGAAGGAGCTTCCAGAGCGAATATTGTAGCTACTCCGGCCGGTATTTCGACGCAATTCAATGAAGCGCATGCGAAGTTCGTATACCGTCGAATTTATAGTCAGCCGACAGGTCAGACATCGAGTATCTTATCGTATGAAAAAAAGATGCCGTACGAAGCCGTTTCGGTTCGCTATATTTTCCTCGATCAGAAGGATGCGGACTATGTGGGCATGGCGCAAGCCTATAGGGACTACTTGATGACACATCGTAAAGTAGAGAGGCTCGATTCGAAACTCAATCAGTCGCCTTTGCAGCTCCAGTTCGTCATAGGAGCAGGCGAATCGACGCCGCTGGGAGAGAAGCTTAGAGTCGCAACAACTTTCAAGCAGGTAGAGGAAATCGTTCTAAGCCTTGTGGACCAGGGCGTTACCAACATCGAGGTCGGGTTGGCAGGCTGGCAGAACGGTGGAGATCCGGGGAACTTGCCGAAGCGTTTCCCGATTGAAGGGGAGGCGGGAGGCGAGCAGGAGCTTCGAAATCTGATTGCCCAGTTGGGTGCGCAAGGCATTCAGATAAGCCTGAACGATCGTATTGACACGGCTTCCATCTCCCGGAACAATGGATTTTCTCCCGGAGACGATGGTATACAATCCATCGTAGGTACGCCGCTAATCTATAGGAACGCCGCGGACGAAACCATATACTTGGTCAGTCCGGTTAGGAATATACAGAAATACGTGCCCGACCTGATCGAGAAATGGAAGGAAATAGGGATAAAAAGTGCCAATCTGGTTAACATGGGGACCCAGCTTAACAGCGATTATCACCCGAATCGAAAAATAAGCAGGCTGCAATCCATCTCTTACTCGCTCCAGATAACGGATACTGTGCGCCAAGCATTAGGGAGTGTCAAAGTATCGGGAGGGTTTGACTTTTTATTAGGCCACGTTGATCATATGTTCGACTTTCCCCTTGAATATAATTTCGATCTGATTGTGGATGAGCAGGTCCCTTTTTATCCGATAGCCGTACATGGCCTGGTCCCCTATTCTTCAGGCCCGGCTAATCTGAGAGAAGATCAAGCTGTGCAATTTTTGCGGGAAATCGAATATGGGGCAGTTCCGCGATTTTCGCTGACTTACGAGGATCCGCGAATGTTGAAGAGGACGTCGTATGAAAACTTTTTCAGCTCCCAATATGATGTTCTCGAACAACAAATTTTGGCCGAATACGAGGTGTTATCGAAGACGGGAGTCAGGAACAGCTTCATCACCGGGCATCGCAAGCTGGCTGAAGGCGTTTTTGAGACCCGCTATGAGAACGGGCGAAAGGTTCGGGTGAATTACAATAATGACCCGTATCAGGGGGAAGGTTTTACGATTGAGCCCATGTTCTACCAAGTTGCAGAGGAGGAGGAAAGATGAGCCGGATGAACATGGGTACGTTAATGACTAAAGAAGATCATGCCCGGCACAGAAGAATGCAATCGTTAAAGGATGCATTGCGAGGCTACCTTTTCCTCCTGCCCTGGATGATCGGGATCGTTATGTTTGTCGCCTATCCGTTAATCTATTCCTTCTTTATCAGCTTTCATAAGGTAGGAGTCAAGATCGACGGATCAGGGTTGAAATACGATTTTGTAGGGATGACCAATTATAAACATGCGTTTGTAGTTGATAACGTTTTTCCGATAGAAATGTTTCTGTTTATGCGTGAAGTGATACTGGTTGTGCCGATTACCGTCATTTTTGCTCTCCTGATCTCTATCATGCTGAACCAGAAGTTCAAAGGAAGAATGCTGTACCGAGCCGTTTTTTTCCTTCCCGTTATTTTCGCTTCAGGTCAGGTGCTGCTCGAATTGTTCAATCAAGGGCAGGGCTCATTGCCTCTAGTGGAGAGATACAATCTGACGGATGTGATCTATGATGTACTGCCGTTAACCGCTGCCGGAACGGTTGTGGATTTGCTCAGCAAATTCGTCATAATACTCTGGTTCTCCGGCGTGCAAATCATTTTGTTTCTGGCGGCGTTCCAGACAATCTCCAAGACGATTTACGAAGCAGCTCAGATCGACGGGGCGACGCCATGGGAATCATTTTGGAAAATTACGTTTCCAGCCATTTCACCGTTTATTATTTTGAATCTCATTTATACGTTGGTGGAGCAGTCCTCCAACCCGTTCAACCCCATTATAAGCCATATTCTGGAAAATACAACGGATGCAAATACAGGATACGGTTATGCCAGCGCTTTAGGATGGATTTACTTTGCCTTTATTATGTTGCCAATATTAGCACTTGTCTTTATTGCAAGACGTCAAAGCAAGAAAACGGAGGCGACGAGATGAATGATGGGCAAATCCCGACTAGCGAAAAAAGTAAAGTGGGACATTCTAGCTTGAAGCGTTTGGACGATTGGCGCATCAGGCTGAGGACAAGCGAAGGAATGCAAAAAAGCCGCATGCTTATATTCGGAAGGCACTTTAATGACGGATGGTTATTCAAACTGGCCATCTACATCATCCTATCCGCAGCTGCGTTGTTGTATCTGAATCCTGTTGTCTATATGTTGACGACTTCCTTGAAGCATGGAACCGATCTAGTGAATCCCATGATCCAGTGGATTCCGAGTAAGCTGGAGTGGTCCAATTATGCTTCAGCTATCATCGGCTTGCATTATTGGAAGTCCCTTATACAGACGGGATGGATTTCGATCGCCGCTTCGCTCTTGCAGATGGGTTCGTGCGCGATCGCGGGCTACGGTTTTGCCAGAATGCGGATTCCGGGGAAATCCGTTTTCTTCTTCATCGTATTGCTGACTTTTCTGATCCCGCCACAAACGTTATCCATTCCGTTATATGTACTCTATTCCAAGCTGGGTTGGCTAAACACGCCGCTGCCCTTGCTCGTTCCCGGCTTGTTTGCACAAGGGCTGAAGGGCGCGATATTTATTATTATTTTTCGTCAGTTTTTTGCTACCTTGCCTAAGGAGTTGGAAGAATCCGCTCGCATGGACGGAGCGGGTCCTCTAAAGACGTTCTGGCGTATTATGCTGCCGTTAGCTAGACCCGCGCTGTTGATCGTCTTCCTGTTTTCTTTCGTGTGGCACTGGAACGACTACTACGAGCCTGCTTTATATTTAAAAAACGGCGATTTCACTTTGCTGGCACAAAGCATGCAGTTTTTGCAAGGGAACTTAAATTCGGCTGCTGCCACAGGTTCTTCCATGGGCGGAAGTTATTTCAGCTTAAACGAGTCGATTACGATGGCGGCAGCCTTCTTGATTATCGCTCCGCCGCTAATCGTGTATATGTTCGCGCAAAGATATTTTGTCGAAGGTATTGAGCGCACGGGTATCGTGGAGTGATGAAAGATGATGACTTGATGAATGAGGAGTGATTATAGGCATGAAACCGGGCGTAAGCACTTATAGTTTGGTAGATAAAATCGTATCCAGGCAGATGAGCGTGCTGGACGTCATCCAATGGATATCTGATCAAGGTGGCGAGCATGTCGAGATTGTTCCCGCGGGATACGACTTGGAGAACAATATGGAGCTTGTTGATGCTATTCGGCTTAAAGCTGAGGGGCTGAAGTTGGATATATCCAACTACGCGATCACTGCTAACTTTGTCGCAGGGGATGCACAGGCTTGCGAGGCTGAAATCGCGCGTGTCATGAAGCATGTCGATATCGCCAATCGGCTCGGCGTGAAGCTGATGCGCCATGATGTGGCTTTCCGGCCGGCCGAGGAAATGACGGAGTCCTATTTCCTTGGCGATCTGGATCGAATGGCTGATGCTTGCCGTCGAATTGCCGATTATGCCGCGCAATACGGCATTACAACCAGTGTAGAAAACCACGGACATTACATTCAGGCAAGTGAGCGGGTTGAACGTCTAATTCGCCATGTGGATCTACCTAATTTCAAAACGACGGTGGATATCGCGAATTTTATGTGCGTGGATGAAGATCCAATTCAAGCATGCAAGCGCAACGTGCCCTACGCATCGATGGTTCATGTGAAGGATTTCTACGTGCGCCCTTCGGACTTCGATCCGGGAGAAGGATGGAGCAAATCTGCAGGTGGCAACTACCTCAGGGGGGCGATTCTGGGTCATGGGGATATCAATGTTAGGGAAATATTGAACATGATCAAAGCTTCCGGCTATGACGGCTATCTGTCTTTGGAATTCGAAGGCATGGAGGATTGCCTGACAGGTACTAGAGTGGGACTGGACAATCTGAAGCGGTTATGGTCGGAAATATAAATTAGTTGGTTAAGAGAGGGATGGAGCTAGAGATGAGCATCAGGATCGGATTTATTGGCGTGGGCGGCATTGCCCAAGATCACATTCGCGTACTTATGAAGATGGAAGATACCAAGATCGTCAGCGTGTTCGATCTGAATGCGGATAATGCAAGGCGGGCAGCCGAGGCGACCGGAGCTGAGGTGATGGACAGCGCCGATCAAGTGTTGGATAAACAACGGATCGATCTCGTATTTATTTGTACGCCGCAGTTTGCCAGAGGAGACCTGGAGGTCGTAGCGGCTCGCCGTGGAATTCCGTTCTTCGTCGAGAAGCCGCTTGGGGTTGATGCAGAGGTGGTTCGGCAGAAAGAGCAGATCATTCGCGAGACGGGAATCATTCATGCGGTGGGTTATGTGTTGCGCTACTATGATACGGTTCAACAAGCGAAGCAATATTTGCAGGGAAGGCGCCCCCATCTCATTCAAGGCATCCGCATAGGTGGCTCGCATCCCGCTAAGTGGTGGAAGCAGTTGGACATGTCGGGCGGGCATTTGGTAGACACCGCCACCCATCAGGTCGATATGATCCGTTATCTCGCCGGGGAGATCCGCGAGGTTCAGGCTGCATTCGGGCGCGTGTCCTTTGATCAGATGGAGCCGGAAAGCACGATTCCCGATGCCGGCGCCATCAACTTCTTGATGGACAGCGGGGCTGTAGGCTCGCTTACAGAAACTTGTTTGTCGCCGTTCTATGGCGGCTCGGACATTAAGTTTTTCGGTCCTGATTTCTATGTCCATTTAAGCCAAAACGGTAGCCACTTAACGCTGATCGACAACGAACAGAGCTTAAGCGTAACGGCACAATCGGATCCCGGCTATGAGCAGTGCAGAACGTTGGTCGACGCCGTGAAGTCTGGAAATCAAAGCTCGATTTTATGCGATTATGCCGATGCGCTTCAGACGTTGAAGGTTACACTGGCCGCGAACCGTTCTTCGGCCGAACAAGCCGGGTTATCTTTGTAACAACCATAATAAGAGGAGGCGTTTCCATGTCAATCTTGCGATTCGCAGTGGTAGGAACCGGTTGGGTAGCGGGTGAGTATTTGAAAGCGATTGATGCGCGCCAAGACGCGGAGGTTTATGCCGTAGTCAGCGCCCATCAGGCATATGCCCAGCAAAGACTTTTGGAGTTGAACATAAATGCGCGCGTATTCGAGCGCTACGAGGATGCTGTAGCGGATCCGCAAGTGGATGCCGTAGTTCTCTGCTCCACGCCCGGCATCCGTCCGGAACAAGCGGTGCTGGCCGCGCGTCATGGCAAACATATCGTCTTTGAGAAGCCGCTGGCTATGAATCGCGAAGAATTGTGGGAGATTGCGAAGGCACTTGAAGATAATCCGGTGCATACGATCGCCGGTTTTGTTCTCAGATGGAACCCCTCGTTCAACAATACGAAAGCGTTGATCAATGATGATGCAATCGGCCGGGTGTTCATGGCGCAGATCGATTACTGGCATAACATTGGTCCACATTATCCGCAGTATCGGTGGAGCAAGACGAAGGCGCTTGGAGGCAGCAGCATGCTATCTGCCGGCTGTCATGCGGTAGATGCTGTCCGCTACTTCGCGGGAGAGATCGAAGAAGTGACCGCATACAGCTGCCGGACATGGGCGGATTCCGAATATGAGTTTGATTCGAACGCGATTGCGATATTAAAACTCCGAAACGGTGGGATCGGCAAAGTATCTTCTTCACTGGAATGCAAGACGACATACAAATTCAACATTCACCTGCTCGGTGAAAAAGGCGCCATCATGAACAATCAACTGTACAGCCACAAGCTGCCGGGTCAGACGGATTTCGCTTTAATTCCGACGATCTTACCGGATAGCGGTGATGTCTCGCACCATCCCTTCGCTGAGGAAATCGATGATTTCATGATATCCCTTCAAGGGAAGACCAGGTCTCGCTGTGATTTCTTCGATGCCATGCAAACGATGGAGGCGTGTTTCGCTATCGATGAGTCCATAGAGAGCGGCCGGAAAATTACGTTGCCGTTGGTCAGATAATGAATAGCCATTAGCAGGCGGCTAGCATCCATTAACCATTCGAGAATTTTAATAGAAGGAGTTGTTTTTTTAGTGTCAGATTCCCGTCAAACCGAATCCAGTTGGAACCGGATTTCAGGACTGTACCCGCGAACCCGATCTAAACGCGTTTATATCCATCCACCTTTGTCAGACACCTTGGTTGAAGTTCGGCCGGATTTCACCTTATTGATCAAAGACGCGCTTGGCCGTAGAGGGGATTTGCGGCGTGGACACGGTTTCTTTATCGGCGAGGAGCAGGGAGCGGAGCCGCAGTTTCTTGATTTTCAAAGCGTCGAGCAATCGCTGTTGTCGCCTCAGGAACCGATCTTGTGTTCTTCGATCAAGCAAGCGGATTTCGATCATAACGTGACTAGTTTAACGTTAAAAGCGTCGGATGGCAGCCTGCGCATCTATCAATATTTGTCGGTAACGAACCTGCACCCGACGCAAGCGAGAATGGGCGAGTGGTATTTCCTGAACGTCGAGGCTAGTCATCGCGATTTCTATCGACATGTGAATGAGGACTATGTGCCCTACGAAAGTAGGGCCGAGGCTTGGTTTGGCGGAATGCCTTTAGTACAGCGTGCGATCAATGAAGCGTCCGGCTGCTTGATAGATGGGGAGGGCGAAACCATCCTTCGTTACAAAACCGATCCCTCCTCCCACGTGGAGTATGTAGCGGAAGTCGGGCATTACCGGAACGTCCTGAAATTCCAAATAAATCTTGCTCCGGGCGAGACCAAGCAAATCCAGATCGAGATTTTCGACACGCTTGTTCACAAGAGAGGCAATCTTGAAGCAAGCGGGAATGACCTTTTCCTGGATGAGCAATCCGCAATTTGGCAATCCAGGAAAATCTGGAGAGATGCCTTATCGGGAATGGCAGGGATCCAAGTTCCTGAACAGGTGATTCAGTCGATTTTCGATACCGCCAAGACGAATACACTGCAGTTGATCGCCCAGCAGGATGATGGCTCGGCACTTCCGGGACAGGGCGGTTTTAATGATTATACGGTTGTGTATACATGGGAAGCAGCTGTGTATTTACGGATACTCAGCCGGTTAGGAGCCACGGATACCGTCAAGAAAACGCTACAATACTTCTTAAGCACGCAAGCTGGAAGTATCGGTCCTGCAGGCGACATTATGTCACCTGAGGGTTCGTTCCGCGCGCATATTTTCTGGATGGGAGAGACGGGATCGGTTCTGGCATTGCTGGCGGATTATTATTTGATGACCAAAGATCGGGAATGGTTAGAAGCCAATCTGTCCATCATTCTTAAAGCCTGCGACTGGGTGAGCAGGGAGCGCAATGCCACTAAAGTGTACGAAGAGGACGGCACTAAAGTGGCCCACTACGGATTGTTGCCCAAAGGGCGCGTACATGATTGGCCGGATAAAGGCTATTTCTTCCTCTCGAACGCGTCGACGTGGCAGGGCTTCGACCTCATGGCTGCTGCCTTGGCCGACATCGGCCATCCTGCTGCCGCCCAGTATGTAGCCGAGGCTAACGATTACAAGCAATGCATTCTTGCATCAGTGAAGCAAGCAACCTACGAATTGCCCGAGGATAGGCACGTCAGGTGGATATCCAACGAAGTGTACACGAAGCCCGATGTCAGGGCAGCCGTGTATGCGATAGACGGCCCGACATATTTAATGGAAACGGGACTTATCGATGCTTCGGACGATATCGTTCCGGAGATCGAATACGTGATGCGCAAGCGCTATGCCATGAGCGATTTGTTTGCCGTTAAGCTGCCGGGGATGGAGGATGCGGAGTTAGGAGAGCTGCAGGAGGCATGGGCGGGAGCGCCGATTGATCTGTATTACGTGAACAATACGGATAAAATATGGCACCGCGTCTGGAGCATGCGGGGCGAGCGGGAAAAAGCGCTGCGCTACTTTTATGCGACGATGGCTTATTCCACGACGCTAGATACAATGCACGTACATGAACGATTCAGTCCGCAGCTGCAATGGTTGTCGCCTTGGCAGCCGAACGGCAGCGGGAATGGCCGGATCATGGAAATGATATTGAACTCCCTATATTTATTGGAGGGAAATACGCTTCATCTTCTGCCCTGTATTCCTGCGGATTGGCTAGATGTTGGCAAAGCCGTGCAAGTAAGCGGAATGGCTACGTTCAATGGAGTGCTTTCGTTCCGCTTGGAAAGAAGTTCGCAGACTACGATTGACGTGGATATTCACCTGCCTGCCGGGATCGAGGAAATGTCCTTACATTTATTTACGAAAGACGAGTACGTAATACAAGCGGTAGAAGCGTTAAGCATGGATGGTCAGGCAACGGAGTGGAGCGGAAGCTTGAGCGCGAATACGCTGAGTTTGACTGCTCCCCGTCGAGAACTGAAATTTAAGGTGGCGCTGTCGGCTCAGGAGGCGCCATACGAATGTTGAAAAACAGGGAAACGTGGACAAAAGGCTGCTTATCGTTCTGGTCCTGGAACGATAAGCTGGAACCGGAAAAACTGATCGGACAGCTGGAGCAGTTTCGCAAAGCTGGCATGCACGGCGTATTCCTGCATGCCAGGGGCGGGCTGCAAACCGAATATATGGGAGAAGACTGGCTTGCGGCGGTCGGAATTTGCGTCGACTATGCTCGCCAATATGACATGGAAATATGGCTGTATGACGAAGATGCTTGGCCGAGCGGATTTTGCGGCGGGAAAGTACCGCGGACAGGGGAGCGGCACCAACAGAAATGGCTGGAATACGAATGGATTGCTGCAGGTTTGGCGGCGCCAGGCCCCCGGACCATCGCTTTGTATCGCAAGCAGGATGGGGGACGCTGGACGATCGTGAGTCGTCCAGAATCGCTGCAGGCAAACGAGGAACTGCTCCATGTCTATTATAACTGCAATTCCTATTACAGCGATCTGCTTAACCCTCAGACCGTCCGTCTGTTCATCGATTCGACTCACGAAGTATATAAGAAAAATTTTTCCGAAGATTTCGGCAAGACTATTCGCGGTATATTCACGGATGAGCCGCAGTATGCGGCCGGCAAATATCCATGGTCGGAGGCGATTGCTCCTTATTTTGCTCAATTGCAAGGGTATGACTTGTTGTCAATCCTGCCGGATCTGCTGGTTGGCTGCGAAGATGCGATGCCCGTCAAACATGATTACTGGCAGACGATATCCAGCTTGTTTGTGAAGTCTTATGCCGAGCAAGTCGGAATGTGGTGCGACGAGAATCGTCTTTGCTTCACCGGACACTTCGCATGCGAGGATACGCTGAAATTTCAAATGACGGCAGTCGGGGACGTCATGCGCAAGTACGAATGGATGCATATGCCCGGTATTGATCATTTAGGCAATCGGACGACTAGACCGGTCATTCTGAAGCAGGTTGCGAGTGTAGCTAATCAGTTGGGCAAAAAACAAGTGCTGTCGGAAATGTTCGGATGCAGCGGTTGGAGTGTGAGCTTTCGCGATTTGAAATATATAGCCGACTGGCATTACAGCATGGGGGTTAATGTCCAATGTCAGCACTTGGCCGCCTATTCGCTGCGGGGGAGAAGAAAGCGCGATTACCCTCCGTCCTTGTCTTATCACCAGCCGTGGTGGAAGGATTATACGTTATATACGAATTATGCGGAGGAAGCCCATCGCTGGATTACCCGCGGCCAAGCCGCATCTAATGTGCTTGTGTTGCATCCGTTGACCAGTGCTTGGTGCGTACATGATTCTGGAAATCCCCGGGAGATCTGGGAATTGGATCGGCGCCTGGGAGAGTTGACAGAGCTTCTGGCTTCGATGAAGGTTCAATTCGATTACGGTGATGAGCATCTGCTTCAGAAGTATGGTGGAGTTAACGAGGGTACGCTGCGGATCGGCGAGATGAGCTATCGCGCAGTCATTTTGCCCTCGTTGCTATCCATAGAGCCTGCAACGTTTGCCATTCTCAAGCAATTCCGCGAACAAGGCGGAACGATTATTAGTGCAGGGGAAAGTCCGGCGCGAATCGCGGGTTCGCCATCACCGGAGCTGAAGCTGTGGTGCAGAGAGCATATCCGCCAAGTCATGCCGATAAGAAAAGCGCTGGAAGCCGTACTTCCCGAAGAGCTGCGACAGCTGACAATCTATAACCGCAGCGGAGCGCTGGACGATATTTTATATGCTAATGAAAGACATGACGGGGAAACAAGCATTTATTTCCTGTATAACCGGGAGAAGCACAGGCAATGGTCGGGAATGTTGCAGTGGAAGGGCACATACCGGATCAGCCTTATTACTATCGGCAACGATGATGCAACGGATCTCGCCGTCACTTATGAAGACGATCAATCGTTAGTGCGCTTGGACATGGAAGGAGGAGGGTCCGCATTGCTAGTCGTTGTTCCCGTTAACCTTGAAGCAGAGGGAGGACCAGGCGTGTTGCATCGTTCTCAGGAGGTCATCCCCACACCCTATGCGCACTATTCTTCTAGGACGACCATAGCCCTCACGGATACATGGGAGTTGACAACGCCGCTCGATAATAGGCTAGTGCTCGATTACTGCCAATATCGATTACACGAATCGGAGCAATGGAGCGAACGAATTCATCATCTACGACTTCAGGAACAGCTAACCGAGCTACGCCGGCAAGTGGAAATCCAACTTCGCTACGAGGTCCACATTCAGGAAGATTTCGACCTACGGCATTCTCTCCGTATAGTTCTAGAGGATGCGGAGGAATGCACCCTTTATTTGAACGGTAATCCGTTATTTGTCGATGATACGCACGAATGGCTGGATCCGGCGATGCTGTCGATCAAGCTTCCTTCGGGGCTGAAGCACGGCATTAACGAATTAATCATCCATCGTACTTTCCGATCCGGGGAATCCGACCATAGTTATTCGGATGAAGACGATGTATTCGAGACGGAGACGAACCGGTATTTCCAAGCGACGGAGCTGGAGTGCATCTATGTGACGGGGGAATTCGCGGTTATTCCGGGCAGCAGCAGCTTTCAGGATACGAATCTAGTGCACGTTTGTCGGACGCAGCATTTCATCATTGCTCCACAGCAGAACAAGGTTAAGCCAGAAGATTTGACCTCGCAGGGTTTCTGGTCTTATGCCGGGGAAGTTGAGATCAAGACGAACCTTCCTTATGCGGCCGGCGATGATGAAGAAGAAATCTATTTGGAGCTGGCATCCCCTCAGGCAACCGTAATTGGGCTGGATGTGAACGGTCAGCAGCTAGGCTCACGCGCTTGGGAGCCCTATTTGTTCCGGTTAACACCATACCTAAGGGAAGGAAATAACGTTGTGACGCTTCGGCTAACAAGCGGATTGCGTAATTTGTTAGGACCGCATCATCATGTCGACGGGAACCCTTCCTTCGTTGGGCCCAGTAGCTTTAAAGGGAAGAGTGGATGGGAGGATCACATTTTTGCTTATAATCCGCCGGACGTAACCTGGAGTGATCACTACCACTTCGTTCCTTTCGGAACGGGTCAAGCACCGATAGTCCATGTAGTTTCAGGAAAGGTGGTGGTGACCACATGATTGTGGTTGATCGCTGAAAAACGGATATTCAGTTGCCGGATTGGACGAATGACCTTTCAGCAGTATACGTAGTAAATCATTCGGAAAGGAGGGAGCATAATGGCAGGAATCGGAACGACAGGCTTGATCGTCATAGTTTTTGTAGCATTGCTTTTGTTCGGTCCAAGTAAATTGCCCGAATTAGGAAGGGCATTCGGCCGCACGCTGAAGGAGTTTAAGAACAGTGCGAAGGAATTAACGTCGGACAAAGAACTCGTGTATGAGAACAAAGATATACCGCAAATCGAGAAATAATCAGGTGCCTTTTCGATCTCCGGATATCGTTTCGGATTTTCTCGTTGAATGCAAAATGAACAATGAACAATGAGGAGGATGTTAGATGAGAGAAGACAATCAAGATTATCTGCAGTCCGAACAAGAGGGGAGTCAAGATACCGGAGGGAGATTGATTAGCAGAAGGAAAGTACTAGGCAGTATTGGCGCGGCAGGTGCGGTCACGGCAGGAGCATGGCTCTTGGGATCGTTCGGAGGAAAACTGCCTGAGGCAAACGCAAACGGGGCATATGCAGAGTGCTGCAAGATGGTTACGATCGCACAATTGAGAGCCCTAACAACGCCGGAAACCGATCGTATTTATTTCGTGAAGGATCGCGATCAGGAAGGTTCTTATTATTACGATGCTAGCGATACGTCTTCCGCAGATAATACGGGGATTATCCTCGTATCGACTTCCGGCGCCAGATTCAGACGGATTTTCGAAGGACCTGCCCATGTCAAATGGTTCGGAGCGAAAGGTGACGGAACGACAGACGACACAGTGGCTATTCAGTTGGCTATAAATTCGTATTCACACATTTATTTCTCTCCCTCCTCCTACAGAATAACAGATTACGTGTTTTTGCAGGATAATTCCCGGATAGAAGGTACTCGGTCTTCCAAGATATTCATGTCAACGAATCCCAACGGCGTAAATTTAATTTCCGCGAAGGATAAAGTGAATATTACGATCGATAACCTATGGATTGAAGGGGTATACGGTGTTGGTAATCCTTTTCCGGTACCTGGAGTGATGGAGGGTCAGGGCGTTACGCTCGCGGTCTATGGGTGTAGGAACGTAGTGATAACCAATTGCTATTTTACTTACAACGGAGAAGGTTCGGGGAATATTTACGTATCCAAATGCAAAGATGTCGTCGTTACGAATAATTTCGTAGAGAAGTCGATGAATGGCATTTGTTTCGATAATTGGTACGGTGATAATGATACCCCTGGCGGAACGCATGTGTTGAATGTGACTGTTGCCAACAATGTGGTCAGTGATATGGGCGGCAGAGCTATTGCATTTGATCTGGATGACAAAAATTCCAACATCGCTGTTGTGGGCAATACGGTTCGGGCAGCTGCTTATGCTGCTATAGCAGTTAATGCCACTGGTGTCACTGTCGTAGGTAATATTATCAATGGCAAAAGAGATGGTGGCATATCCACAGTAGGCGGTCAGCAGTCTCTACCAACCTATTATGGATTTTTATCCAATTTCCATTGTGAGCACGTTCATCTTGCGGACAACATATTTGAAGAAATTTTTATGAATGGTGTAAAGATTTTAAATGGATCAAGTGTATCGATTGTGAATAACAGCTTTTCATTTGCACTTAAATATTTGAATCAAAATAATAACCAAGTATTAGACCTACATGAGCCCAATAATCAAATGATTTCCTTGGAGTGGGATACGAATGCCTACACCTCTCCCTTTACGATTAAGATCGATAACAACACAATCGTTAATGACAGGAATCCGACAGGTCAACTTCCAATCGCCGAGCTTATCTCTTTAAAGGATATTTCTAACAGCGCGGAAAAGGCTGCCTCTTCATTTATCCATGTGACCAATAATCAAATAAGATCGAAGAAAATATCAACGGCTATACAATATGCCAAATCGTTGTATCAAGAAGGGGGAACCGGTAAATTGTATATTACCGGAAATACCATTTATTCTCCAGTCAAGTCAGGTACTGCTATTTTAGCAACGAGACTTGAGGAGCTCCACATTGAAGGAAATAAAATTAACGGCATCGCCATCGCGATTGAAATGGGGACAGGGGGGCTTGCGAATTTTTCTAGTAATGTCATTCGCAACTATAACACAGCCTATTTCTTCAACGTATCCAATTTACTCAATGAGATCGACCAGCTTATTGTACAAGATACGATAATAGGCAATCCAGCGGAAGGATCATATGTCTTTACTGGACTTGTAACCAACCCCTACATCGTAGCATCTTCGAATGGAGCGGGCATGAAATTTATCGACGTGAATGTGAATCAAATTAAAGGGACTTATTATCCGGAAAACCTGGTAGTAGAAGGCACTAATTCGGCTCCTACGGCAGGCAGATGGGCAGTTGGCGATCGTGTGACGATCAAAAATGTGACTGCTGGCGGGTATTCGGGATTCATCTGCACGACTTTAGGTACGCCAGGCATGTGGAAACAATACGGCGCGATACTTGCTTGATTGGATAAGCGAGTTTTGCGATAGCGACTTAAAGGAATCAAGGTCATTCAGAGCCATCATGTTCCTTGTATGCTGCTGCCAAGGGTGGAATTGAAGACTTCACAAGAACACTGGCGACGGAGGCTATTCCACATAGGGCTAAAAATCAGCGGCAATCTTGGACGAATCCTAGACTGCCGCTGATTTTTAGCCCTTTTCAGCTGTCCTACATGAATGGCTGATATGGATTATACTGATAACCGACCTTTTCACCAATCTGTGCACCGCTCCGCATGCATTCTTAATACCGATTCTGCTTGCGGAACTCGGATGGGCTTATGTCCATCGCTTTGCGGAACACGCGGCTGAGGTAGAAGCCGTTTTCGTAGCCGCAATTTCCGGCAATGACGTCAAGCGTCCACTCCGTGGTCAAGAGCAGTCTGCACGCATGCTTGACCCGGTACGACGTTAAGTATTGCAGCGGGTTGACGCCATAGCTCTTTTTGAACTTGCGAATCAGCTTCACGGGCGTCATCCCGAACTGCTGCGCGACATCGCGGATTTCGAGCATTTCATGGGCATGTTTGTGCAAATAGTCCGCGACATCGCGCATGGAGTCGTCATGCCCCGCTATGAGATCGGTGTCAGGGGACTCCATCGCCTGCCGCGTAATCATAAGCCAAATATCGATCAAATAATGCTGCCGCAGCTTTTGACTTTTCGGATTGTAGGACATTTGCTGATCCGTTTGTCGTAAACCACTGTAATTTTCGGACAGTCGCCGGATTTGCGGCAGCCTGATTTTTCGTTGTGCAAGGAGGGGCTGAATCTGCTGCGATTCTCCTTCGTGGAGCAGGAACGTAAGGGAATGAAAGGATAAAGGCGTCAGCACATTCCGATGAAAAGTAATTTGAGGCGGGCACACGACCACGTCTCCGAACTCCGCAACTCCGTAATCTTCTCCGATCTGGTATTCAAAACTCCCTTCTTCCACCGCGAAAAGCACCCACGTCGCATAGTTATCCGCTTCCATCAGAAATTTATCTTTTTTGATCCAATAGTTATGCCATATGAGCTCGGGCAAGGCTGCGGGCATCTTGGTTCACCTCGTCGATTGGATGAAATTTTGGATATGAAAAGTAAATTTTATGAATTCAAATACGATATTAAAAGATAGTATCATTGAATTAAAGATATAGTATAGCAAGCAAAGGAGTCAATAAGTGATGGGACAGACGGATACGAAAATATGGGATACGGATGTTTTGATCGCCGGCGGAGGGATGACGGGAGTAGCAGCCGCATTAGCGGCAGCACGCAATGGCGCGCGCGTTATATTGTGTCAGGATCGCTCCGTACTGGGCGGGAACGCCTCGTCGGAGATTCGCATGAATATATCCGGCGCTTCAACCATCGGAACGATATTGGAAGCGGAACGAAGAGAAAGCGGTATCATTGAGGAAATTATGCTGGAATGCGCTGTACGAAATCCGCAACGAAGCGCGAGCATGCTGGATTTGATCCTGTATGAGAAATGCCGCGCCGAACCGAATTTGACGCTGCTGTTGAACACGGCGGTTGTCGGAGCCGATGTCGAGGATTCTCGAATCCTTGCCGTTCATGCGGTTAGAGAGAGTACGGAAGACCGATTTACGATTCATGCTGCCATTTACGCGGATTGTACGGGCGACGGCAGGCTGGGGTTTGAAGCGGGCGCCGCGTTTACGACCGGTCGCGAAGCGGCTCATGAATTTAATGAATCCGGTGCGAATCTGAATAGAGACGCATACCGGCTGGGATCCTCCCTCTTATTCACCTCGAGGGATATGGGCCGCCCGATGCCTTTTGTTCCACCGCCGTGGGCTCGCAAGTTTACGGAGGAGGATTTGCAGTTTAGAGACCACAATGCTTGGGAGTTCGGTTATTGGTGGGTGGAATTCGGAGGGACGCTGGATACGATCAAGCATAATGAACATATTCGCGACGAATTGCTGGCGATTATGCTTGGGGTATGGGATCACATCAAAAACAGCGGCAATCACCCGGATTCCGCCAATTGGGCGCTGGACTGGTTCGGTTTTCTGCCAGGCAAAAGAGAGTCCAGACGTTTTATCGGTCAGCATGTCCTGACCCAAAACGATATTCAGCAGGCTGTCGATTTCGACGATGTAATCGCTTACGGCGGTTGGTCGATGGATACGCATCCGCCTCAGGGCATCGATGCGAAAAACGAAGAGCCTTGCAATCAGCCGTTTACTCCATATTTGTATAGTATTCCGCTGCGCTCGATGATAAGCAACAATATTGCGAATCTGATGTTCGCGGGCCGCAATTTGTCGGCTACTCATATCGCCTTCTCCAGCACGAGGGTAATGGCGACTTGTGCGGTCATGGGAGAAGGGCTTGGCACATTCGCGGCAACGGCGGTAAAACGCAAGCTGCCGCTAGAGCAAGCATTTTGTGAAAGCGGTGTCGTGAAGGAGGCGCAGCAGCAATTGTTGCGACAGGGCGCGTTTTTACCGGGCCGTATGCTGGAAGGCAATATCGCGAAGCTTGCTCGAATTTCCGCATCGTCCGAGCAAAAGCAAGGAAAATGCAGTAATGTGGTGAATGGGCATACTCGCGCGGTACACGGAGAGAAGGGAGTACGTCCCGACTTGACGACGGCGGGCACGCATCGCTGGATGTCGGAGCCGGGAGACGACAGTCCGTGGCTGGAGCTTGAGTGGGCGGAGCCGGTAACGGTTTCCCGGATAACAATCGTACTCGATACCGGGCTGCACCGATTGCTTATGTTATGCCATCTGGACGTGCTCCAGAAGCATATGCAGTGGGGACGGCCGCAAGCCGAGACGCTGAAGGAATTCAAGTTGATTGCGCAGGATGAAGATGGAAGAAAGGAAGTGGCTCATTTTAAGGATAATTACGAGCGAATGGTTCATTTGCCGACAATGCTGAAAAATCTGAAGACGCTGCGTCTGGAGGTCATCGCGACGAATGGATTGGACCATGCGCGAGTGGTTGAAATCGTTTGCGAGTAATTGCTTTGCGGCAGCGTCCTCGGGAGGAGAATGTGGATGAATAACGGCAAGGCCAGTTCCGTCTGGCTCTACATGAGAAAAAACAAATGGCTGTATCTGTTGCTTATACCGGGATTTCTT
Source organism: Paenibacillus agaridevorans (assembly GCF_003112455.1). GTDB lineage: Bacteria > Bacillota > Bacilli > Paenibacillales > Paenibacillaceae > Pristimantibacillus > Pristimantibacillus agaridevorans. The sequence goes on along the minus strand of NZ_BDQX01000028.1, from coordinate 66,936 downwards.
TATCTGTTTATTTTCAAGTACGTTCCCATGTTCGGAATTATTATTGCATTCCAGGATTTCAATTTGATTAAAGGCATAACGGGAAGCGACTGGATCGGCTTCGAAAATTTTCGTTATCTGTTCCAGTCGGACGATTTTTTCATGATTTTGCGAAATTCGCTCGTCATCAGCTTTTATCAGGTGTTGTTCGGATTCCCGGCGCCGATTCTGCTGGCCATTTTGCTCAACGAAATACGCAGTCTGCTGTTTAAAAAATTTGCGCAAACGGTGCTGTATTTGCCGCACTTCATATCATGGGTTGTCATTGCCGGCATCGTTATTAATATGTTGTCCCCGTCGTCAGGCTGGGTCAACCGGTTGATTGTCGATTTTGGCGGGGAGCCGATTCATTTCCTGCTCAAGCCGGAATATTTCCGGACGATTCTCATTTCCGCAGAAATATGGAAGGAGCTTGGTTGGGGAACGATCATTTATTTGGCCGCGCTGACGACCATCGACCCGTCGTTTTACGAAGCGGCCACCATTGACGGAGCCAACCGGCTGCAAAAAATATGGTATATTTCGCTTCCTAGCATCGCGTCGACGATCATCATCATTTTGATTTTGCGGGTCGGAAGCATTCTGGATATCGGTTTCGAGCAAATTTTCCTGTTGTACAATCCCGCCACGTACAAAGTGGCCGATGTGTTTGAAACGTACACTTACAGGGTGGGGCTGCTGGAAGGAAGGCTCGCTTTTACGGCTGCGGTCGGTTTGTTTAAATCGGTAGTTGGACTCATTATGATCGTGCTGGCTAATCGGATTGCGCGTCTGTTCGGCAAGTCATTATGGTAGGAGGTGAAGGAACTTGCGCAAGAGAATCGAGCTTTTTGACATCGCCGTCTATCTGATTGTATCCGTGATCTGCATGGTCATGCTGTATCCTCTGCTGAACGTTGCCGCAGTCTCGATCAGCTCGCACACCGCGTATATGCAAAACCCGATGCGCATATGGCCGAGTGACATCACATTTGATGCCTATAAGGATATCCTTTCGCATCCCGTGCTGGCAAGAAGCTATCTCAATACGATCATGATTACGATCAGCGGCGTGGCAATTGGGATATTTCTGTATATTATTACTGCTTATCCGCTCTCCAAGGTACATCTGAAAGGCAGAGCGATTATGATCAATTTGGTTATTTTCACGATGCTGTTCAACGGCGGACTCATTCCGAATTTTTATTTGATCCGCTCGCTTGGCATGGTGGATACGCTGGCTGCACTCGTGTTTCCTACGCTGTTCTCGGCGTTCAGCTTGATTCTGATGATCAATTTTATGCAGAACATACCGGAGGAGCTGGAGGAAGCCGCGAAAATCGACGGAGCCTCAGAGCCCTACATTTTATTTAAAATTGTCGTCCCGCTTTCGATGCCGATTATCGCGACATTGACGTTGTTCGCAGCAGTCGGTTATTGGAACAGCTTTTTCTCGGCGATCATCTATATTCGCAGCGTGGAGAACTGGCCGCTCATGCTGTTTCTGCGGGAGGTCATCGAGGGAGCCAAAATGCTGCAAATTTCCGCAGGAGGCAACAATGCCGAGATTGGCAATATGAACGTCATGCCGGAGACGCTGAAATACGCGACGATCATGATCGTCATTCTACCGATTTTGTCGGTGTATCCATTCCTGCAACGTTATTTCGTCAAAGGGATTATGCTCGGGTCCGTCAAGGGATAACTCCTTCCGGCCCCTGTCATAGATAAACATAATTAAGGGAGGCTGAATCAAGGTGAAATTAAAAAAAGCAATAGCTTGCGTGGGCGCTGCAGTGCTGCTTGTCGCAGTTACCGCGTGTGGAGACAAAGGCGGTCCGGCGGAAATCGACGACCCGAAGCCGACGTCGGGGGCAGCGGGGGAAACCGCCAAACCGAAAGTAAACATGACGATTATGGGAGAGTTCGCGTCATCCAACTTGTCGGAAACGGACAAGCTGCTTGTTCAATCAATCGAGGAAGCGACGAATACGGCGATCAAATTCGATATCCCGCCGTCGACTGGTTATACCGAGCGATTGCAATTATCTCTGACAACCGGCGATCTTGCCGATGTCGTCTGGTTTCCAAGTCCGGATGATGCCTCGTTTTTGAAAGCGGTTAAGGATGGCGTTATCATTCCGATCGACGAATATTTGAATGAAGCCGACAATATCCAGAACTATTCCTACGACATTTCCTGGGACGCTCTGCGCGTAAACGGCGACGACAAAGTTTACGGCATTCCGCGTACAACCGTAATCCGTTCGGACGGGTACTGGTTCCGCAAAGACTGGCTCGATAAATTGAATATCCAGATCCCGGATAATAACGAGATTACATTTGATCAAATGCTCGATATCATGACCAAATTTTCGAAGGAAGATCCGGACGGCAACGGGAAACACGATACGTACGGATATGGATGGGCCGCGCAGCCTGACAAATCGATCAGACCGGTTTTCCAGAATGAGCTGGGACTTTACGGCTGGCAGGAGTCCGACGGGGGAGAGTACAAGTATATGAATCCCCAATACGATCTGAACTCGGATAAATACACGAAGGCTTTGGAGCTGACGGCCAAGCTGTTCAAAGAAGGAGTGATCGATCCGGATGGCCCTACGCTCGACGGAGGCAAAGTTCTGGAACAGTTTCAAAGCGGTAAAACGGGTGTAATTGACGGGTTTGCAGGTCATTACGAAACTTTTCTGAATGCCGGTAAACAGATCAATCCGGAGTTTGAGCTTGCCTATGTTTTCGTCAAGAACGAGCAAGGCGAGATGAAGGGATTAGGGCAAGGTACGGGCTTATGGGGATTCTGGGCGGTAACAAGCAGCGCGAGTGACCCGCAAAGAGTGGTTGACGTATTTGACTATATGCTTTCGGATGAAGGTTGGGATTCCATCTACACCGGCATTGAAGGGCATGACTACAAGGTGGAAAACAACCAGCGCGTCTACTCGGCGACACCGCTGGAGACATTCGTCCGCAAAAATATGGTTCGCCGCGCCAATGACTTCATGTTCTTTATTAATCCTGCTATGTCGGAGGAACTGAAGCAGAAGCTTGTGCCGAATATCGAGAAAGCCGTAAAAAGAATCGTGATGTCCAAAGATCGCAATTACACGCCAGCCATTGCGAAGACGCCGCCTTACCTCGACTTTAACAAAAAGTTCAGCGAGGTTACGACAAAAATCATTATCGGCGATGCGCAGTCATCCGAGTACAAAGAGGTGCTGCAGGACTGGAATACGAAGTTCGGTCAAACGTATCTGAAGGAAATGAACGATTATATTGACCAAATTGAAAACAAAAAATAAGTAGCAGGATGTTTGCTCAGATATCCTTTTGCCCCACGTTCTACATGAAAAAAACGGATACGCTTTCATGCGGAACGTGGGTTTCTTTTTGTTGCGTCCAATTTTGCTCACTCAAATCACGATTAGAAGGAGATGATTAATGTGATAGGAAAGCGCTTTCTTGTATGGGGGATGATTATTATGCTGTTGTTTTCCGTAGTTCCCTCGGTTTTGGCGGAAAATGGCTCAACCGGTTTGCCTGAGGAGATTGGTATGGATGCTTTGAACGCAGTGCCGAATGATACGGGTCCTAAGCTCGCATTGGTCGAGAACGGAGAATCACGGTCCACGATCATCTTGTCGCAAAGTGCAACCGAACAGGAACAGAAGGCCGCGCAGGAACTCAAAGACTACATCAAACAAATAGCTGAAGTTGAGCTGCCTGTTGTGAGCAATTCGACCGGCGTGGACGGAATCAAGATCTATATTGGAAGTGCTGCCCCAGACCTTGATACAGCGAAGGCCGCGATCCGGGCGGAGGGAGATGAACCCGACTCATTCCGGCTGCATGTAGAGGAGGGAGCCATTAACCTGGTAGGGTTGGACGACCGCGACAAAGGAAGCCTTTATGCCGTTTACGAGCTCCTCGAGCAAATTGGCGTACGGTGGTTTATGCCTGGCGATATCGGAACTGTCGTTCCGGAGCTGGAAACGATTGAGGTTAACTATCAGGACACCATCCAGCACGCGGGTCTTTCTTTCCGTTTTTTTCAAGCTACCACGCCATATTTGTGGGCTGCCGGTATGCCGATGGGGAGCAATCTCGAAGAGGCTACACCCTGGGTCGAGCATATGCGCCTTAATCAAAAGACAGTTGGTGCGCATGAATTGTTGAGCTCCCCTCCATCGAGATCAACGCGAGCGGATCTGTATCTGCCCAACGCCGACGGAACACCTTCGTTACACCTCGACGTGACGAAGCCGGAGGTGCTGGATATGGTTGTAGCAGAGTCGCTTGCAAAAATGCAGAAAAATCCCAACCTTGAATATCTGAGTATAGGACCAAGCGATGGGCATGTGGTGGTACTCAAGCCTGACCCTGAATGGGATGGGGATGATAGGGATGTATTAACAGGAGCATTATCAACGACGGATCGTTATATAAAGTTTTTTAATCTTGTTTTGGAGGAACTTGAAAAAGAAGGCTATCAAGATGTGAAAATTGTTTTCTACGCTTATAACACTTACTATAATCCGCCGGTACGGTGGACGCCAAATCAACGAATTGTACCGATGATTGCTTCCCTCACCCTGGATCGGATACACAGCATCGGAAATCCGCTTGCATGGGAGCGCAACTATCTAAAAGAAGTTATTGATGGCTGGAATGAAGTAAGTCCCACGGTAATGATTTACGACTATCTGTATAACCCTGCCGATCCGGGCCTGCCTGTTTCGCTGGCAGAAAGAGTAGGTACAGAGTACAAGTACTTCAAAGAACATGGAGTTATAGGCATACGCGCCGAGACTACGCCGGAGTGGGGGTATGGAGGCCTGGGACTTTATCTGGCGGCCAAGATGATGTGGAACCCCGATCTGGACGTGGAAGCTTTGCGGGAGGACTACTTTACAACGTTTTATGGACCTGCGGCATCGCCGATGAAGGAGCATTTTGAAATCTTGGAAAATGCTTTTGCAAGAGCGGATTATTCCGCCGGAAACATTTATGATTTCCAACACATTTTGACCGATGAAGTCATGCAAGAATTGGCAAGAACACTTGGGGAAGCAAAGGCGAAGGTGGCATCGGATTCGGTATATGCCAAACGGATTGATATGATCAGCATCGCTAATGGTTTCAGTGAAAACTTTCTTGAAATGCTCGAACAGTTCAATCTTTTTCATTTTGATGCGGCAAAGGAAAAGCTTAATAACGTTTATGATTTCAGGGAACAGGCTGTTCTTCACTCCCCAGCCATTTTAAGCAGCTATAAAGCTTATACCTATGTAGAGTGGTTTTTTGACAGAATGGTAAATGGAGGAAAACAACGGGTCAGCAATGGAAACCAAATTGTTGCTGAGTTGCCGGATGAATGGAATGTCAAGCTGTTCCCAAATGCATCCGGAGTTGACCTGGGGCTTTGGAAACCTGGCTTGGGAACAGAATCCTGGGGGAAGCTGAAAACCTATTCAAAGACCTGGTCCGCCCAAGGGCTTCGTTACTACAAGGGACATGCCTGGTACCGGACAACGATAGATATCGCCGAGGAATTTGACACAGGAAAACCGATTCGGCTTTGGTTCAGCAGTATCGATGAGACAGCCAGGGTTTGGATAAACGGCGAAGAGCTGTCATTGGTGCAGAAGGGGACGGGCTTGACAAAACCTTGGGAATTCGACGCTACGCCGGCGGTTAAATTTGGCGAGCCCAATGTCATTGTCGTTGATGTGCGTAATGAAGACATAGATGAACTGGGTACCGGGGGGATCATGGGTCCTGCCATGCTTTGGCAGGTCAATACGGAGTTGGATTATCTCCCGCCTGCGGATGTGAAGAACTTGAAAGCAGTACACATCCCCGGTACCACCACCGTGAAAGTAACCTGGGATATACCCGCAGATAATACAGGAGTTACAGGATATCAGTTGGAAATGCTGAACCGGGAGAGCGTAGGGGGAGTGCTTGGATCGGTCATCACTACGACAAATGAATATATCGACACCGGTATGGAACCCGGCATGGAGCGCAGGTACAGGGTAAAGGCAATCGATACTGGCGGAAATAAATCGGTTAACTATAGTGCTTACGCACGTGTAACCATGAATCCGCCCTCAACGGTGACGGGTTTGAAGGTTAAGCAAACCTCCGCCGACCAGGTTTATATAAGCTGGGACCCTTCTACCGTTTATGAAGATTTCGAAATTGCCGGGTATAGCCTGGAAGTGCTGAACCAGAGTCCTCCGGGGGGAGTGCTGGAAACGATAAAATCGACAACGAATGCGTATATCCTCAGCGGACTGCAACCCGGTATGACACGCAGGTTCAGGGTGAAGGCAATCGATACTGCCGGAAATATGTCTGCTGATTATAGTGCCGTAGTACAGATAACAATGTCGGAAAATGTAACACCTGCCGGCCCACCTACAACCCCAACGGGTTTGAAATCGGAGCCGCTGGCTAACGGCGCGATGAAATTAAGCTGGGATCCGGCGACATCTGATGTAGGGATTGCCAGCTCTAGCGACATAGTGGAAATCACCATGCAGCCCCAATGACCCTCTAAATTATGGATGATAGGAGTTGAGCATCTTGACAAGAAAACTTTTTCTTTGCTGGGGATTAATCATTGGGTTGTTGTTTGCTTCGGTGCCCCAGGCATTGGCTGCAAATGGCCCTACGGATCCCAAGCTCGTATTGGTGGAGAACGGAAAATCACGGTCTACGATCATCTTGTCGCAAAGTGCAACCGAATATGAAAAGAAGGCGATGCAGGAACTCAAAGACTTTATTCGGCAAATATCTGGAGTAGAACTGCCTGTGGCTGATGACACGGCCGAGGTACAGGGCACAAAGATCTATATCGGAAGAGCTGCTCCAGATCTTGATGCAGCTAAGGCCGCAATCCGTGCCAAAGGAACTGAACCCGATTCATTCCAGCTATATGTGAAGGAGGGGATCATTCGATTAGCAGGATTGGATGACGATGACAAAGGAAGCCTTTATGCCGCTTACGAGCTCCTGGAGCAAATTGGCGTGCGGTGGTTCATGCCCGGTGATATCGGCACCGTAGTTCCGTCTATGCGTACAATTGCGGTCGGTTATCAGGACAACATCCAGCACCCGGGCTTTGATTTCCGCTTTTTGCAAGCTGTTGCGCCATATGTCGTGGGTGCCGGTTTGCCGGTGGGCGTCAATCTGACAGAAGGTGTACCTTGGGTCGAACATATGCGTCTGAATCAGAAAACGTTAGGAAATCATGGATTACTGATTACATCGCCTACGAATAAAGAACGTCCTGATTTGTTTTTGCCTGATGCCAAAGGAAATCCGACCGGACAATACGATGTGACCAAGCCGGAAGTACTGAACCTTGTCGTGGCGGAGGCAATCAGAAGATTGGATGCAGATCCCAAGCTTGAATATCTAAGAATGGGACCCAATGACGGACCTGTATTGGTACTCCAGCCTGACCCTGAGTGGGACGGGGATTTTAAGGGTGCCATACATGGAGGAACATTATCGTTAACAGATCGCTATATGAAATTTTTTAATCTTGTTTTGGAAAAGCTTGATGATGCCGGATATCATGATGTGAAAATTTCTTTCTTTGCCTATGACGAGTATTATTATCCGCCAGTAAAGCATATGCCGGATCCCAGGATAGTGCCGATCATCGCTTCCATTAGAACGGATAGGATGAAAAGCATTGACAATCCGCTTTCGTGGGAGCGACAGCACATCAAGGACATGATTGACGGCTGGAAAAGGGTGAGTCCTAACGTAATGATATATGATTATCTTTATAATCTTGCTGATCCGGGGCTACCTTTTTCGCTTACAGAAAGAATAGGCTCAGAATACAAGTATTTCTACGAACAGGGTATTATCGGCATACGCGGCGAGGCGCTTCCGGCGTGGGCCTATCATGGACCAACGCTCTATTTGGCGGCCAAGATGATGTGGAACCCCGATCTGGATGTGGCTGCTTTGCTGGAGGACTACTTTACAACGTTTTATGGATCTGCCGCAGAGCCGATGAAAAGACATTTTGACATTTTGGAAAATGCTTTTGCCCAAGCAGATTATTATGCGGGAAGTATCCATGATTTTCAGCATATTTTAAGTGACAGTGTCATGCAGGCGATGGAGCAGTCGCTAAGGGAAGCTGAAGATGCGGCGCAACGGGCAGCGGATCCCGTATATGCCAGACGGGTCAATATGGTGCGCGTTGCTTTTAGCTTTGGCGATAACTTCCTTCAAATGAAGGAACGGATTAACAGCTTTAAGTTTATTGAGGCTAAGGAAAAATTCGATCAAATCTCTAAAGTAAGAGAACAGGCTGTTATTCACTCTCCTGTCATGCTCAATACCCTTGCCTCCTATAATTATACGGACTGGTTCTTTGATAAAATCACAAATCAGGGAAGTCAACGGCTCAGCAACGGCAACCGAATGGTTGCCGAGTTGCCGGACGAATGGCATGTTATGCTGTTCCCGAATGGTTCCGGGGATAAATTGGGGCTCTGGAAACCTGGGTTGGGAACGGAATCCTGGATGAAACTGAAAACCTATTCGGAGTCCTGGTCCGATCAGGGGATTGGTTATTACAAAGGACATGCCTGGTACAGAACAACGGTTGATGTGGACTCGGAGTTTAATACAGGAAAGCCGATTCGGCTTTGGTTCAGCAGTATTGATGAGACAGCGAGAGTATGGATGAACGGTACAGAGCTGACATTAGTTCAGAAGGGTTCTCCTCTGATGAAACCGTGGGAATTTGACGCTACGCCGGCGATTAAATTTGGCGAACCGAATTTGATTGTCGTTGATGTGGGAAATGAAGTCCTGGATGAACTGGGTACCGGGGGCATCACCGGTCCTGCTATGCTTTGGCAGGTCAATACGGAACTGGATGTAACACCGCCAACGGCTCCGGAGGGTTTGAAAGCCGAGCAAATCTCCGGCAGCGAAGTTCGTGTAAGCTGGTCGCCGGCTACTGATGATGTAGGCGTTGTCGGATATATTCTGGAAGTGTTGAACTCGCCGGAGATAGGCGGGATTAATGGAACGGTCAGAACGGATTCAACAACATATATTCACGCCGGATTGGAGACCGGTACGGTACGCAGGTACAGGGTAAAGGCCATTGATGCGGCCGGAAATATATCCGGGATTAAAGATGTCGTGCTGATAAAGATGGTGAACGGGACGACAAGTCCGGGGACGCCTTCCCCGACACCAACACCAACATCGGTGCCTGGAACAACGTTTGAGGATGGACGTGTAACAACGACGATACCTGTAAAACCCGCGACAGATCAGAACGGAAAGGCTGTAGCGCCAATATCCGAGAAACAGGTGGAGGATGCCATCGCGAAGGCTGAGGCTGAAGCGGCAAAGCAAGGTGCAGGAACAGTGACGACAGTTAGAATTGAAGTGAACGCGGGGGCGGATGCCGGGACAGCGGGTATTAGTCTGACAGATGAAGCCCTAAAAGCATTCATAGATAGCAAGGCGGATACCTTGGTCGTTTCTACACCGTTTGGAACGATGACCTTGGATGACAGGACGGCAGAAGGACTTCTGAAACAGTCGGCGGGGACCATAACCATTACGGCTGCGAAGGAGAAAGACACCGAATTGCCGGCTGGAATTCGGAGCCAGGTTGGCAGCAGACCGGTAGTGAGCTTTGATATTGCAAGCGGAGAAAAGGGAATACCACAGCTTGTAGGCAAAGCGGAAGCAGCTATTCCGTATACACTGAAAGCAGGAGAAAATCCGAATGCCATTGTCGCTTATGCCATCAACGAAGAGGGGCTACCGGTGATAGTGACCAGTGGCATCTACGACCCGGCAACAGGAATACTGACCTTCAAGATAGAAGGAGCCTCGAGGTTTGCAGTCGCGTACAACAAGGTCGACTTTGCAGATGTGGCAGAGGGCGCATGGTACTATGATGCGGTTACCTTTGCGGCGGCAAGAGGAATCACTACAGGGGTGGGCAATGGAAACTTCGGTTCGCATGACAGTGTAACCAGAGCGCAAGCCTTGGTCATGATGATGAGAGCTTTCGGTATCAGTCCTGATGAAAACACCGGAAACAACTTCGGTGATGCAGGGAACACCTACTACACCGGATATCTTGCAGTGGCGAAGCATTTGGGAATTACCAACGGGGTAGGCGGCAATAAATTTGCCCCTGACAGACAGGTGACCAGACAGGAATTGTTTGTGTTGGTATACAATGCGCTTACGAACATCAATGAACGGCCGGCAGCAGGCAACGTCAAAAATCTGTCAGACTTCAAGGATGCAGGGAAGATTGCCGATTATGCCAATCACGCCATTGAACAGTTTGTGAAAGCGGGAATAATCTCCGGTACCAATGGCAACATCCTGCCGCAAGATTCGGCAAGCAGAGCGCAATTTGTACAGATACTCTACAACATCATGACTAAATCATAATAACTAGGCGGAGTGAAAGGGTAACGGACGGAGAACGGTGAGGGTAGGAGGATCATACGTGTACAAAAAGAGCTTAGAGAATAAGATTATTTGGATTACCGGCGCATTGGGACTGATAGGCAAAGCTTCAGTCGAACACTTCCTGAAAGAGGGAGCATGGGTGATTGGTTCGGATTTGCACGAGCTCTCCACAGTTGATGAGTTCCTGGAATGGAAACGAATGTACGGGGAACGATTGGATCTGTATGCGTCAGATGCGACAAATGAAGAACAAGTTAAAGATGTAATTCAGCAAATAAAGATCAAATACGGCCGATTGGATGGTTTGTTCCATAACGTCTACACCCAAATCTGGAAGACGATTTCCGAGGCGTCGTTGCAGGAGTGGAACCTTGTCATCGAGGGAACGTTGACAAGCACGTTTATCGTCAATAAATATGTCGTGGAGATGATGAAAGAGTCGGGCGGAGGGACTATCGTCAATACATCTTCCGTGCTCGGCAATATTCCGCTCAAGAATGCTCCGATTGCTTACAGCTCGGCGAAAGCAGCGATCAATCATCTGACTCGTATTATCGCGGTTGAGCAAGCGCCGTTCGGCGTGCGTGCTAATGCGATCGTGCCGGGAGATATCAAATCCCCCGATGGTCTTCAGTCCACGCATAACCTGATCGGGAGAAGCGGCCGTCCGGAAGAGGTCGCCTGTTTGGCGGCATTCTTGCTCTCGGATGACGCCGCTTACGTTACAGGCTCACTCTATCCAATAGATGGAGGATTCATGTGTTGAACGGAATAGACTTTGGCGCATACACGCGCGAACAATTGAAGCAATTCGCCAATGACGGTTACACTGTGGTCATTCCCTTGGCCGCTACGGAGCAGCATGGCCCGCATCTTCCGGTGTGGACGGATACGGTGATCTGCGAACGAATATGCCGGGAGGCAATTGGAATCGCCACAGGTGCTGGGGCGAAACTCCTGATGGCGCCGGTGCTTGGCATCGGCTGCTCGGAGCATCATCTCGCGTTCGGGGGAACGTTGTCCATATCATCAGAGGTATACCTGCAGATACTGATGGACATTGGACGGAGCTTGAGTCTTGATGGTTTCGGGAAGCTCGTCTTCGTGAACGGCCACGGCGGTAACGAGTGGGTGATGCAGCAAGCAGCAGTGGATCTGGCTCTACAATATCCGATGTGGACGGCTGCCGCGTCTTATTGGAACTTGGCGAAGCAAGCATTGGCGGACGCAAATGCCGGGGAGATCGGTCCGGTGCCTGGCCATGCTGGCGCATTCGAAGCAGCCATGATGATGGCGCTCAATCCGGAAGTCGTGACCGGCCCCTTCGAGAAGCAGGAGCATCCCGCCATTACTTCGATCGCGCGCGGGATGACGAATGTCTTCGTCGGCCGTCGCGGCATCATTACCGGTTGGGACGGTTATACCGACTCGCCGGGCGGGGCGACGAAAGAGCTGGGCGAGCACTTTTTTTACGTAATTGCAAGGGCAGTTGGGGAGTGGCTGGTCTCTTGCTGCAGTTCTATGGAGAACATTGGGCAGGCAGGGAGTGCGGAGAAGGTGGATCGGGAGAAAAGGGGCAATCGATAATGGGGCAAACGGGTGGATCGGCCAAGCCGAAAGTAGCCGTTATTATAACGGAGTATCGTTACAATTCACATGCCGAAGTCATTGTCGGGCGTCTGTTCGGACAGCTCGGATTCAAGCCGCGCATCGAGGTCGCGTCGCTTTATTTGGATCAATTTCCTGATAACGATATGAGCAGGGAGGAGGCGGCGCGTGCGGGAATACCGATTTGCGGGACGATTAAAGAAGCGATTGTCGAAGCTAACCGTCACGGTCAGGGGCTTGCAGGCGTTCTGATTATAGGAGAGCATGGGCAGTATCCGATGGTCCCGAACGGTCAGAAAGACTATCCGCGCCGGCGCTTTGCGGAGGAAACGCTGAATGCGCTCGATGAGATTGGCGTGCGGGTCCCGATCTTTTCTGATAAGCACTTGTCGTGGCACATGGACGATGCCTTATGGATATACCGGTCATTGAAAGCGCGCGGAATTCCTTTTTTGGGAGGCTCTTCGATTCCGCTCGTTCCGCTCGTTCCGGCCGTCAACGAAGCGTCGTTGCAGAAGCCGCAGGAACTGCTTGCGGTCAGCTTTGGGGGAACCGAGGATTACGGCTATCATGCATGGGAAGCGTTGCAGTCGTTAGCGGAGAGACGTTCGGGAGGAGAAACCGGCGTAACGTCCATTCGAGTTGTCCAAGGCGAACAAGTCTGGGAGGAGATGGATCGGGGAGAGTGGCCGGAACAATTGATGCATCTGGCGCTCGCAACTCATCCGGATCGCCGGGTTGGACATCCGCGGACAAGAGTAAACGATCCTGTATTAATGACAGCGAGGTACGCGGACGGGGTAACGGGGTATGTGCTGCAACTGCCGAACGAAGTTCAGCAGTGGTCCGTTGCATGGCGAACACTTGCAAGCGAGGAATACGCGGTACGGTTCGAATCAGATTTGGCGCGTCCGTTCAATCATTTCGAGACGTTAACGGCAAGGATTGAGGATATGGTCCTTAGCGGGCAATCTCCCGTGCCGATCGAAAGGACGTTGCTTACAACCGGAATGATTCATTATTCGATGGAATCCCTCCATCACAATGCGACGATTCAAACTCCTGCGTTGCATATCAAATATAACGGACAGCTTTAGTTGAACCATATATTAATAGAAAAGGTGGTTTTTTACATGAGTAGCGTGCCGAAAGTGTTGCCCTTCTCCTCTTCTTCTCGTATCGGCGACTCCATATTCGTTTCCGGACAAGGCGGGCTCGATCCGCAGACAGGTGCGGTTGTCGGTCCTACGTTGGAAGAACAGACGGTACAAACGATGGAAAATATTCTCGCAATATTACGAAAAGACAATCTTGATTTCTGCCATGTCAAGAAAGTAAACATCTACTTATCCAGACGGGAGCTGTACAAAGAGTTTAACGAAATATACGCTCGGTATTTCACCGCTCCTTATCCAGCGCGAACAACCGTATACTGCGACTTGAACTATGATTTGCTTGTCGAAATCGACGTTGTCGCCGAGATGAGCAACGGTACGATGTAATCATCCGAGCAGCAAAAGACCGCCTCTATTTTGCAGAGAGGCGGTTTGTTTGTTGTGGTCTTTCCGATTATGTTAGAACAAAGGCAGGATTTCACCGGTTGGCAAGGGAGAAGTTTGGTGACTTGGGTGACTGGTAATAAAAGCAAGACATTGTATAATGATAGACAGGATTTCCAAGCCGCTTGGAGCCGCATGATTTTAAAAGGGAGGGTTAATACATATGGGGAAATTCATTGGCAACGAGACGCATCAATACGAAGTGGCCGAGGGATGGGGCCGGCTTCCGGAGGGAATCGCTTATGGTTATACACATGGTATTTGCGTAGATGCGGAGGACAATGTTTATGTCCATCATACAAACAAACACTCTGTTGTCGTGTTTGACCGCGAGGGCAACTTCAAGTATTCATTCGGCGATGAGTTCGAAGGGGGAGCGCATGGATTTTATCTGCACCGGGATGCGGACGGCATAGAGTACTTATACTTTACAGATACGGTAAGAGCGCTATTAGTAAAAACAACTCTTAAGGGTGAGGTGCTGTTAGAAGTCGGTCAGCCGGATCGGCCTGATCTGTATGATGCAGAGCGTAAGTATATTCCGACGGATGTATGCGTGGCGCCTAATGGAGATATTTATGTATCAGATGGCTATGGTCAATATTATGTACATCAATTTACCTCTGCGGGAGACTATGTGCGTTCCTGGGGCGGAAGAGGCTCCGAAGCGGGCAAGCTGCTTGAGCCGCATGGCATTTCCGTTAACCTGCGTGGAGATGAGCCGGAGCTATATGTTGCGGATCGCAGCAACAATCGCATTCAGGTATTTACGCTAGAAGGCGAGCATAAGCGGTTTATCGATCATAATCTGGATTTTCCGTGCAGCTTTTACTTCTTCGGAGATGAGATCTATCTGCCGGATCTCCACAGCAGAGTCACGATTCTGGATAAAAATGATCGTCTTATTACCCATCTTGGAGAAGATCAACAAGCGTATAAGCAGGCTGGATGGCCGAACTTGCCGAAATCGTATTATCGCGCGGATAAAGTAAGCTCCCCGCATGGCGTGTGTGTCGACTCGCATGGCGATGTCTATATTGCAGAATGGATTTTTGATGGCCGCATCACGAAGCTTATCCGTCAAAGCTAGCAAATGGAGGAAGGTATCCCCTGACCGTTTCGAGATTACAGTATTTAATGTCGCTCATGAATTTACGGAGGGCATGTTTCATGGAGTTCTGGACTGGTTCGTCCAGCATGCCGCAATGCCAATGCCCGGCACCGAAATAAGCCAAAGCAAGTCATGATGAGAATAATGGGAAAATCCCCCTCTAATCTCGCTTTTATACTGGATTTTGCGGCTTTAAAGGGAAATTCTCCCTCTAATCTCTATCCAATTGACGTCTGCTCTCTAATCCACTTGATTTAGAGGGAGAATTTCCCTTTAAGACTTCGAAGAAACGAAAGGGCAGCCAACTAAAGGGAGCTTTTCCCCTTATTTACCACGCGAGAGTAGGGGGGCTCGAAATATAGGAAAGTATAAGAGCTTCAATAACCCCGCAATTCACTTTAATTGCGGGGTTATTTTCATTTTCCAAAAGAAACGATTTAAAATGAACTCGTAAATTTAATGGCGTGATTAACCACCATTCGGGTAACTAGCTTATAGGCTACTCGAAGGGGAGGGAAGTTTGGCCATTTCAATAACGCCCTCCAATTTTTATCA
Organism: Paenibacillus agaridevorans; assembly: GCF_003112455.1. Lineage (GTDB taxonomy): Bacteria > Bacillota > Bacilli > Paenibacillales > Paenibacillaceae > Pristimantibacillus > Pristimantibacillus agaridevorans. The sequence goes on along the minus strand of NZ_BDQX01000028.1, from coordinate 51,579 downwards.
AAAAAATGAATTGACAAGTTCAACGATGTCCTTTAAATTTTAATTAGTTGCTTTTGGAAAGAAACTAATATGAAAAGGATGGAGCCTTATCGATTATGAATGTTGGTCGTGAGCTTGCCATTGGCGTAGATATTGGCGGAACGAACTTGAAGCTTGGAGCTGTATGGCCAAACGGAGAGTTGCTCGCGCACGAATCCGTACCGCTGCAGAAGAACCCGTACGGGCAAGCCGACATCCGCGCTTTGTCCTTACACGTTGATCGCTTCGTCCAACGGTTGCCGAATGGCTGCCGCATCGCCGGAATTGGCGTGTCGTGCCCAGGCATATTGGATACTAGCAATCGCAAGATTTTGCACGCGGTGAATTTGAAATGGGAGAACGTCGCGCTCGACAGCTTCGTAAAACCGCCCAGAGATGTTCCCGTGTACCTGGAATACGATGCGCTCGCGGGAGCGCTAGGCGAGAAGCATTACGGTGCGGCCAAAGGTTTGCCTAATTTTCTATATGTGTGCATAGGAACGGGGATTGGAGCCAGCTTGTTCGTGAACGGCGAGCCGTATCGCGCTGGCATAGTATCCTCCTTGAATTTGGGCCATATGAGCATCGCATTCGACGGCCTCCCCTGCACGTGCGGTAACAAAGGCTGCCTGGAAAAGTACGTTTCGGCTCCCGCCATGCGCATGAAACTGAACGGAGAAGCTCAAAGTCCGGGCGGCGGTCCGGACTCGGACCTCCTTCAATCGGCCGCACAGGCAGCCGCATCGGGGGACCCCCAAGCCGCCGAATTGTTTCGCGACGCAGGGCAGAAGCTGGCGGCCGGTCTCGTAAACTGCATGCAACTGTTCGGCGTGACGGCGGTCGTGATTGGAGGCGGCGTCAGCCAGGCAGGGAGTCTTCTTCTCGATCCCGTTCGCGACGAGCTCGCGGCGCGTTACCGATATGCCGTCAGTCCCGTCGAGCTTGTACTGGCGAAGTTCCCAACGCTGGCCGGCGTCATGGGCGCGGCCGCGACCGTCTTCGCGGAAGAGAAGCTCAATGATGAATAACGGAGATCCGTCGGGACGAACAAATCGTTTGTTGGAAACCGGCGTTAGCTGCCGCAGCCGGACAGCCCCCCTGACGATGCAGGAACATAAATATATGGCGGGAGGATACCCATGACTTTAATGGAACGTTATTTCGACCGAATGGTCGAGCTTATCGCAAACATTCGAACGACACAGCGCGATCGGATTGAAGAAGCTGCCGAACGCGTTGCCGATTCGATCGCCGGCGGCGGCGTGCTTCATGTCTTCGGAAGCGGCCATTCCCACATGATCGCTGAAGACGCGTTCAATCGCGCGGGCGGCCTGGCCTGTGTCAACGCCATGCTCGAAGATTCGTTGATGGAGCTGAACGTCGGCCGGGCGACACTGCTTGAGCGGCTGCCGGGGTACGCGGAAGTTCTGCTGACCGGCTACGATCTAAAGCCGGGTGAAACGATCGTTGTCGTGTCAAATTCAGGCATCAACGCGGTGCCGGTCCAGGTCGCCGAGGCTTGCAAGAAGAAGGGGCTCCATGTCGTCGCGATCACTTCGATGCGCCATTCGACGACAACCGCTTCACGCTCGCCGAGCGCGAAGAAGCTTTACGAAATCGCCGATATTGTACTCGATAACGGCGGAGAGCCGGGAGACGCATTGCTCGAATACGACGGCTCCGGGCGGAAAACCGGTCCTTCTTCGACAATCGGCGGCATATTGCTCATTCAGGCGCTTATCGTGTCGGTGATCGACAAGCTCGTAGCCCGGGGCATTGAGCCGCCGGTGCTTGCCAGCGCGAACCGGGATGGCGGCGACCGGCATAACGAAGCGTTGCTCGCTTGCTACCGGTCGCGTATTCGCTACTCCTGATTACTGGCCGACAGCGGCGGTAAGAGAACATTTTTGATAGACTGACCGAGGCGTCGTCAAAAGATAACTTCATTAAAAATGAGGGAGCAGATTACGATGAAACTACGATTTCACGGCTTATCCGCCGATCTGGAGCAAGGCGTTCGGCTGCTCGAAGACAAGCTCGGCTTTCGTCAAAGCGAGGACGGTTACCCGATTAGCGTTCGGCACCGGGCGGGCCGCATCGAGGTTTGCGCCGAGACCAAGGGAGCGGAGCTTCAGTACGATCGCAAGATTCATTTTTTTCGCGGTCTGGGATTATTGATCGAAGCGCTGCGAAATGCCGGGGAGACGGTCGCAGTGGATATTTGCGAAGAACCGCAATTCGATTTCAACGGAATGATGTTCGACGTGTCCCGCAACGCCGTAGTATCCTTGGATAACATAAAGCAATTCATTCTGAATATGGCTGTCATGGGCCTGAACGGGTTCATGCTCTATACCGAGGATACATTCTCGATCGATGACAACGAATATTTCGGTTATATGCGCGGCAAGTATAGCTTTAATGAAATGAAGGCGCTCGACGATCTGGCGGATACTTTCGGCATCGAAGTCGTTCCGTGCATCCAGACACTGGGCCACGTAGAACATGCGCTGAAGTGGAATAACGCGACGGACATCCGGGATACGCACGACATTTTTCTCGTTGGCGAACCGGAAACTTACGCGTTCATCGAACAGATGATCCGCCACGCCTCCGCCCCGCTGCGGAGCAAGCGAATCCATATCGGGATGGACGAGGCGCACGCCCTCGGACTCGGACAGTATTTGCGCAAGAACGGCGTCCAACCGCGATTCGAGATCATGAACGCGCATCTTCGGAGCGTGCTGCGCATTACCGAAGCGCTTGGCCTTAAGCCGATGATCTGGAGCGATATGTATTTCCGCCTCGGGTCGAAGACCGGTGACTACTATGACCAATCCGTGGACTTTCCCGACAACGTCGTGGCGGGCATTCCCGACAATGTCTCCTTCGTCTATTGGGATTATTACCATCACGATGCGGATCATTACGCGCGCTTTATCCGCAAGCACCAGACGCTCGGTTCCGTTCCTGTCTTCGCGGGCGGCATCTGGACGTGGAACGGCCTGTGCCCCAGCTACCGCAAAACTTGGCTGACATCGGAGGCCGCCCTTACGGTATGCAAAGCCGAGGGCGTCCGCGAAGTTTTCGCCACGATGTGGGGGGACAACGGCGGCGAGACGAATCTGCTTTGCGCCCTGCCCGGCATGCAGCTGTTCGCCGAGCACGGCTACGCGCGCGAAGTCGACGGGAACAAGCTGGCGGCGAGGTTCTCTTTCTGCACGGGCGGCCGATTCGACGATTTCATGCTGCTAGAGAAACCCGATTTGATCTCGGAAGAAGAAGGAAACCGTCTGACCCTGTACAGTCCGCCGAATCCGTCGAAATTTCTGCTTTGGCAGGACCCGCTCCTCGGCTTGTTCGACAAGCATGCGGAAGGCCGGGGCTTGGGCGCCTATTATGCAGAGCTGGAGCGCGCGATCGAGGCGGCGTGCGAGCGATCCGGGATTTACGAGCCGCTGTTCCGTTTCTACGCCCGGCTATGCGGCGTCCTGAAGATTAAGAGTGAAATCGGACTGAGGCTTAAGCAGGCTTACGATGGCGTTCTGTCCGACGAACTACGGCAGCTGGCGGACGAAGTGCTTCCGGATTTGCACATGCGTCTAACAGCGCTTCGCGCGACGCATCGCGAATTGTGGATGGGCACGTGCAAGCCGTTTGGCTGGGAAGTGCTCGACATCCGTTACGGCGGCGCGCTGGCGAGATTGGATACGGCGATCGAACGGCTGGCCGGCTATTTGAGCGGGAGGCTCGAACGCCTGGAAGAGCTGGAAGAATGTCGGCTATATTTCGACGGTCCGAGGTCGAACGAGTGGCATTCGATCGGCAGCATCAACGCCTACAACCGGATCGCGACGGCAGGAAACTTGTAAACCTGCGGTCCGTTTCCCGGTAAGGGGCAATTCAGGCAGTGATTTGTTATCACATAGACATTGTTGAATTCGGGAGGGGAGTCATGGGCGACAAACAAGCACAATGGATCTGGTATCCGGGAGATTTCGAAATTTGGCTGCGCAGGGAAGTCGAATTCAGGAGAGACGAAAGAGGTGTCATCGTTCCGCCGATCTGGCGAGTGGACGGTCCTTATACTTCGGTGCGGTTTCGTAAAACATTCGTCACGGACACGGGAGAAACGGTCAAGTTTAGCGCCGATGGCGCTATGAGACTTCAAGTAAACGGAGCAACGCCTGACCGTATTCCGGAGGAAGGTATCTGGTTCGGCAAGGGAGAGTACGCCTTGACGGTTGAAGTACACCACCTGACACGCGTGCCTTCCTTGTTCGTACAAGGCGAGACGCTGGTCTCGGACGATTCTTGGGAAGTCAGCCAATTGTTTTTTTCTGGTTTTGTTAAAGCCGGCAAGGCCGGGTTTACGGACGCGGCTGTTCCGCCTTCGGATTTTCGGCTCGAAACGATGCCCATCGAACCTGTCAAAATCGAGCCGGGCGACCGTTCGCTGTTTCTGGATTTCGGCCGGCAAACCTTCGGTTATATGCAACTGCATGACATCGAAGGCGAAGGGAAGATACGGCTCGTATACGGGGAGTCGGAGGAAGAAGCAAATGATTTCGAGAATTGTGAGACATTCGATGAACTGGTCATATCCTCGAAAAAGGGCCAGGAAGCGATCGTGCAGCATTCCCGTGCCTTACGGTATGTTCGTATCTCATGGGAAGAAGGTGTGAGCATCGACCGCGCGTCATTGCTGTACGAATACTTGCCTGTGGAATACCGGGGAAGTTTTCGTTGTTCGAATGACACGATGAACCGGATTTGGGATGTCGCCGCATACACGCTTCATTTGAACACGCGCGAATTTTTCCTGGACGGATTGAAACGGGATCGCTGGGTGTGGTCGGGAGATGCTTATCAGAGCTATTTAATGAATTATTATTTATTCTTCGATCTCCCAACCACCCGTCGCACGATTGTTGCTCTTAGGGGCAAGGATCCTGTGGATCATCATTTGAATACGATTCTGGATTATTCGTTGTATTGGTTTATGGGGTTAAAAGATTATTATCTTTACACGGGAGATTTAAGCTTTATACGCGAGCAATATGGCCGCATGATCGGACTGATGGATTATTGCATCAATCGGACGAATGCCGATGGAATGCTGGAAGGGCAACCCGGCGACTGGGTGTTCGTAGACTGGGCGGATATCGAGAAGGAGGGAGAGCTTGCATTCGAGCAAATGCTGTTCTGCCTCAGTCTGGAAACCGTTTCGATGTTTGCGGAGTTGCTTGGCGAAGCAGAAACTGTGGTTCGATATCATTTTATGGCCGGCCAGCTTCGGGGCCATATTCAGAACATCTTCTGGGATGAGGAACAGGAAGCTTACATCCATCGCAGGGTGAATGGCGCAATCGATTCATCCGTAACCAGGCATCCCAATATGATGGCGCTTCTGTTCGGATTTCTGGATCCGACGAAGAAAAAAACCGTCAAGCGCAGTGTGATGTTGAATCCGGCTGTTCCGGCGATTACGACGCCTTATATGAGGTTTTATGAACTTGCGGCCATGTGCGAGATCGGGGAGCATGCCTATGTGCTTGACGAGATGCTGGGATATTGGGGCGGCATGCTGGAGCTCGGAGCCACTTCATTCTGGGAGGAGTACGACCCTCACGCAACCTTGTCCGAACAATATGCGATGTATGGCCGGAAATACGGCAAGAGTCTGTGCCACGCATGGGGAGCGAGTCCCCTTTATTTAACGGGCAAATATTTTCTGGGCGTTACGCCCGCGAAGCCGGGGTATGAAGAGATCCTTATTCGTCCCGCCTTGGGCGGCTTGGAGTGGATGGAAGGGAAAGTTCCCGTACCCGCAGGAGAGGTCGCGCTTTATATGGATACCACAACCATTCGGGTATCGGTGCCGGCGGGGACGGGACGATTGCAGTTTCGCAGCGGCAGAAGCCCCGAAAGCATCGGGGGCGTATTGTACCGTTTGGAACCTAACCTGTATGAACTTCGATTGGACAAACCGGGGCATGAATATGTTGTTTATTATGCAGCCGAGGAAAACCGTTGATCTGTCGGCGTTCCATCACGCTCTATCATACTCCGTTTGGCTTGAACAGCCGGGACAGCATCAGGGAAGCCGAGCCTATGGCAATACTTTGCTCTCCGAACCGTGCCGGCTGGATACTTGGAATATCGTCGGCATAATTCGGCTGCATGGATTGATACGCGGAACGTACAAGGTCCAGAAACTCGCTGCTTGAAGCAAGGACGTTTCCGCCGATTACGATCGCTTGGGGATCGTATACCCGAATCAGATCGCAAAGCGTCTTTCCGATATAATCCGCGGCTTCCTTGATCATTGCGGTTATATCGGGATGCCCTTGGAGAAACGTCTCATAAATGAAGCGAATATTCAGCTCCTCCATCGTAATCGTAAGTTTGTCGGCCGATGACAGCGAATGCTGTTGGACGTAGCGGCGAACGTTATTATGGAGGGCTTTTTCGCTTGCGACGGCTTCCAGGCAGCCTTTTCTGCCGCAGCTGCAAGGGGGACCGTCAGGGTCGACAATCATATGGCCAACGTCTCCTGCAAGCTGATGGGCACCCCGATACAGCTCGCCGTTTAGAACGAGTCCGAGACCGATGCCGCTTCGGAAGCCAAGGCACAGCATATGATCGTATTCGTTGCCGAACCACATTTCTCCGAACGCCATGGAACGCATATCATGCTCGACATATACCGGCAATTGAAAAGCTTGCTCCAACTGCTCGCCAATCGGCACATTGAACCAATCCCGAAAATTAATCGCCATGACGGACGTACCTGTAACGCTGTCCACTTTTCCCGGAACGGACACGCCGATGCCTATCATTCTATCGGCGGACACGATGGATTGGGCAAGGAGCGCTTCGATCGATTGTTTAACCGTATCCATGACATGATTCGGTCCAGACTCCGAGGGACAGTCTGTCCGAACTTCGGCAACAATAACGCCGCCCAAGTCGAGAAGCACGGCAATGACTTCGTCGGCATTAAGATCGACGCCGATGGCATACGCGCCGTCCTTGTTCAGTTCCAACAAGGTTGCCTTTCTGCCTCCTTTGGAAGTTGTCTTGCCCTGACCGACAGATACGATCAGTCGTTCTTCCAATAACTCGGTCACGATCCGCATAATCGTCGAGGGTTGAAGCGCCAATATTTTTGCAATATCCGCTTGCGAGATCGGCCCCGTCCTCCGCATGACATCGAGCACGCTGGTACGGTTGATATCGCGAATCAGCGACGGGTTGGCGGAGTTGGCTTTCTTCATCCGGAACGTTCGCCTCCCCAATAAATTGTTCATCTATGCGACTTGCGCAGAGATCGGCTCTGCTTACAAATCGGTACGTTTGTATCGGAAAGCAACTAACCAACAAAAAAATTATAGGTTCTGTTCGAGCCGTTGTCAAGGCAGCCAAACAGGCCAGCCGAGGAAGCTACTCCGAATCGTTGATTTGAAGCTTGCTCCGATATTCGGCCGGCCCGTAGCCGGTCCGGTCTTTAAAGGTGCGGCTGAAGTGCTTCCAGTCCTGGTAGCCGAGCTGTTCGGCTACTTCATAGATTTTGATTCCCGGTTCCGCCAATAGCTTTTTGGCTTTCTCCATGCGAATGTCGGTCAAATATTCGATAAACGTTTGGCCGGTACGCTTGCGAAACAGTCGGCTCAGATACGATTTGCTCGTAAACGTGATTTTGCCGAGCTGTTCCAAGGTGATCGGTTCTTGCAAATGATCGCGTATATACTTTTTGGCTCTGCTCATTATTTGTCCTTCCTGTTGGTCGGGATCGATGAGCAGGAAAAAATCGTGCATCCATTGCTCCACCGCTTGCAGAAGATCGCCCGTGCTGCGGGACCAAAGGAGCCTGGCGGCAAAGTCGGCCGTCTGATGACCGTTCGCCTGAATACGTCCCGGCGCCGCCGCGAGCGCCCAGTGGTGGAGGGTGAATATGATTTTTTCCAACGTCTGGACGGTTTCGGCGGGAGACATTGTTTCCATCCCTCTGCGGGCGATTCCGAGCACCGTATCCGATACCCTGTCGTAATCGCGGACATCAAGCGAGGCGCGGATTTGTTGCAAGGGGTCGGACTCCGTTCTGGACGAGAGTGCCGCATTCGGGCCCGGGTCGGCGAAATAGACGCCGCTGCCGTGCGGCAAGCGGGCAAGCAGGGCAGTGAGCGCCTCCCGGTACGGAGTTCCTTCCGCTTGCTCCTTAAGGAAAGGACGGGAGATGCCGAAGCTGATCGGCAATCGCATTTTACCGGTCCAAAAAGCGGATAAACGATCAGCGAAACGCCGGGCCTGTTGACTCGCCGCTTCGGAGGAAGAGGCGATAAGCCCGTACAGAATATTGCAGGGATCGGGTTTGTTCTGTTCGCCAAGAAAATAAACGCCTTCCGTTTCCTCCAACAGTTCCATAGACGCCTTCCGCAGTATCCAGGCAACGGTCTGTTCGTCGCCGAACTCGCGCGCCCGGGCGTTGTCCAGATTGTCAGGGTCCGCGGCGATAACGGCTTTGAAGCCGTCCAAGACGTTGAATTCCGGCCAACCAAGGAAAGTCTCTTTTTTCTCTTTGGTCCGGAGCTCAAGAAGACGGCTAAGCATAGCCGTGAACTCTTGCTTCTGAATCGGCTTCAACAAGTAGTCGGCCGCGCCAAGACGAAGAGCTTGCTGCACGTAGGCGAAATCATCGTATCCGCTTAATATGACGGTTTGCATGTCGGGATAGCGCATCCGCGCCTTCTCCAGCAATTGCAGGCCATCCATCCCGGGCATGCGCACATCCGTAATGAGCAGGTCGGCTTCGCAATTGTTCAGCAGATTCAATGCGCTCTTTCCATCGGCAGCCGAGCCGACCACTTCGATGCGGATGCCGGCCTGCTCGCAATCTTGCAGCATGGCGCAGACGCCCTCCCGGATCTTTATTTCGTCATCGACGACGAGTACTTTCATCAATAGCAGCTCCTTCCGGGAATGGATCGGCGGCAAGCGACCTGGCCGCCGACAGTGAAATGCTGACGATCGTACCTACTTCTTCCTCGCTTTGAATCGACATGCTCCCTTGCTCGCCGTATATATGTTTGATGCGCTGATAGACGTTGGCGAGACCGATGCGATGTCCGGATGAGAAATCTTCCTCCATACCGATCAGCACCTTGTTCAGCCTGTCCGTCGTCATCCCGGCGCCTTCATCAATGATGATCACCATAAGCCGGCCTTCGTCCAGCCTTACGCGTACGGTCAAACGGATGGAGTAATCGGAAGGCGACCGACCGTGCTTCAGCGCATTTTCGACGATCGGCTGAATGATCATGCGGGGGATCAGCACCTCGTTTGTCTCGGGCGCAATATCAAGCTCCACTTCCAACTGGTCGCCGAACCGCAACTGCTGAATGTACAAATATTGTCCGATAAATTCTAATTCCGTGCGAAGCGCAACCAGATCGTTTTTTTGCAGCACCTGATAGCGGAACACGTGGCCGAGCGAGACGAGCGCCGCCTCCGCTTCGTCCGCATCTCCTTTCTTTACGGTCATGCGAATCGTTTCCAGCACGTTGTACAAAAAATGCGGATTGATTTGACTGTATAACGCTTTGATTTCCGCCTCCTGCTTCAACAGCTTCGTCTTCCAAACTTCCTCGACCAGGTTGCGGATGCGGTTGATCATTGTACGAAACGAATCGGACAAATAGCCGATTTCGTCGTACTGGACATTGCCCAGCTTCAGATGAAGCTCATCCAGCTGTACCGTGCGAATTTGCCTGCTCAGCTTCCGCAAACGGCCGGTAAACGTATAGGATACCATGACGGACAGCAAAGCGGCCGCCAGTACGCCGAGAACGATCCAGACAACGGTCCATATGCGAACGGTTGAAATCCCTTTGCTGAAATTTTGCTGGGGCGTAATTCCGATAATCGTCCATCCCGTCTCGGGAGATCGGTGGTGACTGACCAGATACGCGTTGCCGTCCTGCCGGAATACGTCGGAACGGGATCCGGAGGATTCCCGGGAGGCGTCGATGCCGTAAGCGGAATTCCAGCGCTTCCCAAGCTGGTCTAGTGCCGGAGCGTACACGATGTTATCTTCATGATCGAGAATGTACAGGCTGGAACCCGGACCGAGATCAATGCCGTTCATTATCGCTTTAAGCGCTTCCAACATGCCGAACAGCTGGATGACGCCGATCAGCTCCTTGCTGCCGGGAAGACGGACCGGCTGAATGACAGAGAAGAAAAAGTTGTTGCCGGCATGCCCGATGTTGCCGGAAGGCTGCCGCACCGTACCGAGCACAAGCGGAGAGAAATCGTCCAGATCCAGTTTCCCGAACCAGGGCCGAGTCTCGTAGGGACGGTCGTTCATCCACATCCCGCCCGTGTATTCATAGACGTAAGCGTCCCCTTTCGGAGTATAGAACGTTACGCCGTGCATGCGGTCCTTCAGGCGAAATTTGATCAATTCCACCAGTTCATGAAGCTTCAGCGTCGTTTCCAGCGTAGGCGTGGTTTGGCTGCGGTTGATTTCGCGGAACGCTTCGAACGTCACTTTATCGTAGGGAGATACCAGGGCGGCTTGCAAAACCGTCGTCAAATCGTTTACATAGCTCTCCACTTGCCGGTTGGCCTGCAGAAGAACCTGCGGAACAAATTCGCCGATTTGCCGCTCCATGCTTTGACGGTAGATTTGGTAGGACATCAATCCCGTCACCAATATAATAACGGTTACCATGACCGAAAACACCACAGTGATTTTTAGAAAAATCGGCCAATGCTTATGGTTCAGTCCGATTGTGCCCAATGCGAATCGACTCCCTCCTATTTAACATATAACGCATGCGCCCGGTTTCCGCAATTATCCAAACGGAGCTGGACAATTCATGTTCCTTTTTGTCATTATATCCTCCTTTTTTATAATTCGATATGTCCTTACAATTATAGAAAAGAAGGGGGGTGAAGCATACGCAACCAAAGCTCATCATTCGCATACGAAGGTTCTGGTTTCTTTATTTGCTGATTGCCCCGATCCTGATTTATTACGGGGTGATGCGTTATTATCCGATGTTCCTGCAGTTTGTGCTCGCGTTCAAAAAGTACAATCTGCTGGGCGGAGTATGGGGAAGCGAGTGGGTGGGCTGGGACAATTTCACCTATATTTTCGCCAAGGACGAATTTTATCAGGTGTTGTCCAATACGGTAATCATCAGTTTATTGCGGCTCTTGTTCGGTTTTTTTCCGCCCATTATCCTGGCCATTCTGCTGTACGATCTGCAGTCCAGGTTCATTCGCAGGGTAAGCCAGACGATACTGTACATTCCCCATTTCTTTTCGTGGGTCGTGATGTACGGGCTCATATTCGCCTTGTTTTCCAATACGGGCCTGATCAATCAGATCATTCAACAATTCGGAGGCGACGTGCAAAACTTTCTGATGGCGCCCGAATGGTTCCGGCCACTTATTGTAAGCTCCGCTATCTGGAAAGAAATCGGTTGGGGGACGATCATTTACATGGCCGGATTGACGATGATCGATTCTACGCTGTACGACGCGGCGAAAATCGACGGAGCGGGACCGCTCAAGCGGATATGGCACATCACGCTGCCGGGCATTCGCCACGTCATGGTATTTTTGTTGACGCTATCTCTTGGGGGCGTGCTGAGTGCGGGAGGGGAACAAATCCTGCTGTTTTATAACCCGGCAACCTACAGCGTTGGAGACATCATCGATACTTATGTTTACAGGCAAGGACTCAATGAGCTGCAGTACAGCATGGCGACGGCGGTTTCGTTGTTTCAGTCGGCCATCGGGCTTGTTCTGATCCTGGTCGCGAACGCCGTTTCCAAGAGAACGGTCGGAACTGGAATTTGGTAAGGAGGTATTCGCATGTCGGAAAGGGTTTACCAATGGACGGCGGCCTCCATTGTCTTACTGATCACCATTCTTTCGCTTGTGCCGCTTTGGTATGTCATAAATGGGTCATTGGTAAACGAACAGGAGTGGATGGAAAAGGGCGGATTCATCCTCTGGCCGGAAAAACCGACATTGATGGCCTATGAGCGCTTGCTTGCAGGCACCGCATTCACGCAGGCGCTGTTCGTGAGCATGATCCGAACGGTGCTCGGCACCGCGCTCACGTTATCGATGACGACGATCCTTGCCTATGCCGTTTCAAGAAAGTCGCTGCCTGGGAGGAAAGCGTTGCTGTTCGCTGTCCTTGTCACGATTTTGTTCGGCGGCGGACTGATTCCTTCCTATCTTGTGGTGAGAGATCTTCAGATGCTGAACACGATCTGGGCGTTAATTATTCCTTCGATGGTGGACAGCTGGAGCGTGCTCGTATTGAAGCAGTTTTTCGAAAACTTGCCGGAGGAGATGGAGGAATCGGCCAAAATCGACGGCGCCGGAGAAGGGAGACTCATGTGGGCGATCATGATCCCGATGGCTGCGCCGGCTATGGCGGCAATCGGGCTGTTCACCGCGGTAGGTCATTGGAACTCGTGGTTCGATTCTTTGATCTATATCGATAACGCTCAGCTGCATCCGCTGCAATTGCTGATTCGCAACATGTTTACGAACGCCAGCTTGTCCGTGCAGCAAAATCTCGGCCAGGCATCGTACGCGATGAATGCGCACAACCGGGTTTCGATCGAAACGTTGAAAATGGCGCTTGTCGTTTTCGGCACCATCCCCATTCTGTGCGTCTATCCTTTTTTGCAAAAGCATTTTACGAAAGGCATGTACCTTGGGGCGGTCAAAGGCTAACAAGTATAAAAAATATGAGGAGGCGGCATTTCCATGCATAACCGAAAGAGGCTTAATACGTTCGTAGTTGTATTTATGGCAATCGCTTTAATGCTGGCGGGTTGCTCGAGCTCTGACAAAGCCGGATCGTCAATCGGAACCGGCAGTGAACCGTCGAGCGGCGGCGCCAGTTCGCCAGCCGGGGAAGATCCATCGAAAGGAGGCAGTACGGATTCCGGCAATTACGAAAAGCGGATTACCATTGAATTGATGGAAGGAGGATGGGTGAATACACCGACCGACGAACAGGATCCGTTTAAGAAATGGATCAGCGACAAGTACAATGTGGATTTCAAGCTGACGAATATCGTAGCCCCCGATTTCGAAAGCAAGCTGCTTACCCGCTTTGCAAGCGAACCGCCGGATATTATCTTCAGCGGCGACCGCAGCTTGCTCCAGAAGCTCTACAACCAGGGCGTGCTTCTAGACGACTGGACGCCTTATCTCGACAAGGTTCCGACCCTTGCCGGCGCACTGGACGACGCCATGAAAGTATTCGTCAGCCAAGACGGAAAAATGATCGCGCTTCCGAAACAGCCGGATTTAAGCAACTGGTCATTCAAAATTCGCAAGGACTGGCTGGATAATCTGAGCCTGCAGATGCCGACAACCGACGAAGAGCTGTTCGAGGTACTCAAGCAATTCACGTTCAACGACCCGGACGGCAACGGCAAGGACGATACGTGGGGCATCAGCTCGGCCGGCGAAGGCAAGGGGCTTAATGTCGCCGGCAACCTGGCAGCGATGTACGGGCCGGGCGGATTCATCGTCTCGGACAACAAAGCGGATCATTCGATCTTGAACGGCACCCATCAGCAATTTCTCGAATTCATGAGCCGGCTATACAAGGAGAAGGTGATCGATCCGGACTGGTATACCCAAAGCTGGGGGCAGAAGGGAGCCAAGCTGGTTACGGATAAAATTGGCGTCGATTGGTATCCGGGCGTTCTCGTATCCGAATATGACATGAACGACACAGGAACGGGCAAGGCGGCGGATATGTGGACGAACTTGCCGATGCCCAAAGGTTCCGAAATCGGAGGGAAGCATTACCCGTCCGCTCCCGTCGGCGGCATGCTGAGCATTTCCGCGCAGGCGGCCAAAGATCCCGAGAAGCTGGACCGCATTTTGCAGCTGATCGACGGTGTCGCCTATCCGAACGAAGGTTATTGGGCTTTGCGGTGGGGCGTAGGTGTTACGGACGAGAAAGTCGTCGATCTGGATGGGGGCGCGAAGTTCTTTAGCGACCATAGAAACGATCCGGAAAACTATCGGGTCAAATTCCCGGGCGCCTGGGATTACGGCACCTGGATCGCCACCAATCGCGACGGCGTGCTGCAAAGCACCGCCAAGGAAGCGGGGAAAATTGAACAAAAAATGCTTGAGTTGGACCAGCAGACGATGAACGCGCCGACGTATCAAAACTTTGAATCGTTCCTGCATCTCGACCCGCAACTGATTAGCGACGTATCGAAGCTTCAGCAGCAGTTCGACATCACCTATATTCTGGGTAAAGATACGAATTATGAGGCGTTCAAGAAAGCTTGGCTCGCCGCGGGCGGTCAGCAGCTTCTCGACAGCACGGAGCAGCAGTTCAAGGAGCTCGGATTCATCAAATAACAAGGCGGTGGGGTAATGAAACAATTTCAACGTATTGCGTTGTATTGCATCATGTTCACGCTTGTCGTCAGTTCAGCCTTGGTGGCGCCGGCCGTTTCGCTGGCCGCTGCCGGAGGGTGGGTCAAACAGTATGAGGCGTTGCAGCTATCGCCGGGACAGATCCAGACGGGGGAGACGCGCGGCCAGAAGTTCACTACGCAGAGCTTCAGTCGGCTTCGGGTTGCGTCTCCGAGCTGGAGCAATGCGATAGGCAACTTAACGCTTAAGCTATTCAGCTGGGATACGGATTATGCGACAACAGTGGCAGGCACGCCGATTGCCTCGCAAGAGTTTGTCAACTTCGAGGATAACGCTTGGCTGGAATTGGATTTCCCCGCTCAGCCGGCGGGAGATTACTTGTGGCAGCTCAGCGACCCGGTCGAAACGGTCGGCGTATGGGCTCACCTGGGCAGCGATATGCCGGGGGTCGTCGCTTACCATAACGGCGTTCCGCAAAATTACGACTACTTGGCTGAAGCGTACGTGTCCATTGCTCCCGAGCCGGCGGGAGCGCCGGCCGGTCCGACGACCGGCGTCACCGGTCAATCGATGGAGTTCGAAGCTCAAGCGGAACGCGTGGATCCGGCGGATAAAGGGATGGTCAAATATTTGTTCGATTGGGGGGACGGTACGCAAACCTTCAGCAGTCCAACCGCGCCGACACCCCCGGGCGGAGGAGCGAGCGGACGGAGTTCCCATGCCTATAACGAGCCGGGAGTTTATGAGGTTAAAGTGCTGGCTTACGATATTTACGGCGAGCCGGCCGCCGCATGGTCTCCCGCGATCGAGGTGACCGTCACGGGCAATGCGTTACCGGACAACAGCATCATTCCGGTTCTTGCAAGCGCTTCTTCGGAGGACGCGGCCTCCTTCGCGGCGTCGAAGGCGATCGACGGCAACTCCTCGTCGTATTGGTCCAGCGGCGCGGGGACAGGCGGCGCTGCGCCGCAGTGGCTCGCGTTCGACATGGGCAGCGTAATGACCCTCGACAGCGTCAAAATTACGCCGCGGGCCGCAGGGGAAGGTTTTCCCCTGGCGCTCAAGCTGCAGTACAGCAATGATAACGCAGCCTGGTTCGATCTGCCGGCGCGTGTACACGAGGTTTATCCGAACCCGGGGAACGTGCCCCAAGTCGTCGAAACGGGCGGGATCGCCGCCCGCTACGTGCGATTGTTCAGCGATCGGATCGGCTACGACGCCAATACCCGCTTCCAGCTTGCGGAAGTGGAATTTTTCGGGGAGGAAGGCACGAAGTTTTTCACGTCCAAAGGCGGCCAGTTCGATGCGGCCTGGAGCAACATGTGGACGATATACGGACTGGCCAACAACGAGTTGTCGCCGCAAGGCTCAAGGTGGACGATCGGACCGGGGGGCATCCTCGGCATCCCTTCGACGGAATGGCTGCAGTGGAATGCCCAGAAGCTGAGCTGGACGGATGAAGACAAGCTGAAGCGGCAGTTCAAGGAAATGATTTACGAGAAGCCGATGAATCCGGACGGCTACGTTTGGGCGCACGCAAGGGGCGAGGAGCATCTAGACGTATCCAAGCACAATACGTACAACGCCTTGTACGTGATGAGCGTTTATACGTACTTCATGTGGACGCAGGACCAGTCGCTCCTGACCGATCCGCTGCCGCCGCTCACGAATCCCAATGCACCGGCTCATCCGCCCGGGGTCAACAATCTGATGGATAAGCTTCGCAAGTCCATCGATTATTATGTGGATCGAATAGACAGCCAGTCCGGCGTGTTCATCTTCGACGAGCCCGGACATGACGCGACCGAGACGGGATTGCCGTCCAACTACTGGGATAACTTCCCGTTCGGGTACAAGGATGCCTACGCTAATATTTTGTTCTATGAAGCGTTGAACAATATGGCCGGACTGGAAGATGCGCTTGGTTATCCCGCCAATGCGAGCGCATACCGCAGCTACGCCAGCACGCTGAAAACTCGATTCAACAGCACGTTCTGGGATCCCGCTAAAGGAAGGTATGTCGCTTCGATCGATATCAATGGCGTCAAACGCGACTACGGATTTACGCTCGTCAATACGATGGCGGTGGAATACGGACTGGCGGATACGGGGAAAGCGCGCACGATCTACGACTGGCTGGACGGAAAGCGCATCGTCGCCGGCGATACTTCCCAGGGAAGCGATATCTACGCGCTTGATCTTGCGCCCAGAACGATCACCAAGGCGATCGAATCCGACTCTCCCTATTGGTGGTACGGAAATTACGGGAGCGGGTTGTTTCCGAACGGCAACGCCTACTACGGCGGACATATACAAAACGGGGGCGTAATCTTCTATACGGCTTACGATGATATGATGGGACGGATTGCTAAAATAGGCGCCGACAGCGCGTTTGCCCGCATGAAGACGATTATTACGGAGTTTCAGGAAGACGAACTTCGCCGCAATCCGCTCAATGCCGTCGGCTGGGACTTCATCTATGGCATTATCAAGGATTTTCCCGAGTCCGGCATTGTGCCGCTCGTTATGTCCAGCGGATTTCTCGGGCTTGCACCGGGAACGGAAGGATTGAGCATCCGTCCCGATTTGCCCTCCGAATTGTCCTATGCGGGAATGAGAGACGTGGTGTACGCCGGAGATCGATATACCGTGACCGCAAGCAGGGAAATCGACGAGCCGGATTTGGTTGCGGTGAGCCCTGGCGTCTATGAGATCACGGTACCGAACGGCTGGGAGGTCGTCGTGTCGGACGGCATCATACAGCATGTCACACCGGGGGGAGAGCCCCCGGTCAAAGTGAACCTGGCGCTCGGCAAACCGGCATCTTCTTCTGGAGCCGAAGCCCCTAGCGTCAGCGAAGATAAAGCGGTAGACGGCAATGAAGGCACGTTATGGGGGAGCGATTATTTTCTGCCGGGCCCTGACGACGCCTGGCTGGCGGTCGATCTGGGATCGGTGAAGGCGTTCAACAATGTTGTGATCAAATGGGGCGACGCCTACGCCGGTCAATACAAGCTGCTCGTATCCGACGATCAAGCAACCTGGACCAACGTGATGGACAATGATGCCATTTTGACGGGACTTGGCGGAACAGAATCAATCTATTTTGATACGGTAAGCGCCAGATACGTCAAATTTCAAGGGATCGAAAGAAGTCCCGTCAACGGGCATCTGTTCGGTTATGTCATCGCCGAGCTTGAAGTATACCACGAGCAGGATGAGCTGAAGGTTATCGCGGACAGTATTGCCCAAATACCGGCAATCGCCCAGGGGCAGCCCGCTATCGTGATGCCGGAGGTTCCAGCGGGCTACAAGGTTTCCGTTTATGGCAGCGACAGGCAGCCGGTCATCGATCTGACGGGCAGCATTCACGCGCCGCTTACAGATGCCCAAGTCTCTTTACTGTTTCAGGTGGAAGACGAGCATGATCCCGGTCGCAAAGCCGTTTCATCCAATGTGATGGTGACGGTTCCCGGCCAGCACACGCAAGTCTCGGGTTTGAACGAGGAGCCGGGGGTCATTCCGTCCTTGCGAGAATGGTACGGCGGGACCGGAAGCTTCGAGCTTTCAACGTCGTCCAGAATCGTTGTCAATCCGTTAAATTCCGCTGCCCTGGAGACAACGGCTTCAATCACGAAGGCTGACCTCGAGGATCTTAACGGTTATGATCTGAATATCGTTTACGGCACTCCGGGCCCGGGCGATATTTATCTTTCCTTGGACAGTTCCCTGGAGCATCTGGGCGACGAGGGGTACCTGTTCGAGGCCCAAGATTATGTCTCGATCAAGTCGGCCGATGTCCAAGGCGCATTCTACGGAACGAGAACGGTGCTGCAAATCTTGAAGCAGGATAGCGAGCTTCGGCGCATACCGAAGGGAACAGCGAGAGACTACCCCAAATACGAGACCCGGGGATTGATGCTCGATGTGGCCCGCAAGTTTTATACGATCGATTTTTTAAGAGACTACGTCAAGCTGATGTCTTGGTATAAGATGAACTTTTTCCAAATCCATTTGAACGACGATATCGGCCAGAACGGCAAGCCGTTCGACGACGGCACGTTCTCCGCATTCCGACTGGAGAGCGACCTGTACCCGAATCTGACGAGTCAAACCGGATCTTATACCAAGCAGGAGTTCAGGGAGCTGCAGCAGCTCGGTATGGACTACGGCGTCAATATCGTGCCGGAATTCGAGACGCCGGGTCATTCGGGAGCTTTCATTAATTATGATCCGTTGTTGGGAAGCCAAACCTACCTGGATATCCGAAGGGAGGAAACCGTTCAATTCGTCAAAAGCTTGTACGACGAGTATCTGGACGGAAGCAATCCTACCTTCATCGGCCCGGATGTTCATATCGCCACGGATGAATACAAAGTCCATACACAGG
The DNA here is from genome assembly GCF_003112455.1 of Paenibacillus agaridevorans. GTDB lineage: Bacteria > Bacillota > Bacilli > Paenibacillales > Paenibacillaceae > Pristimantibacillus > Pristimantibacillus agaridevorans. The sequence continues at coordinate 32,729 of NZ_BDQX01000028.1, read as the reverse complement.
ATGATGTGGAGGCGTTCAGGGCGTACACGGATACTTTAATTGGCTATATAAACAGTAAAGGAAAACGTCCGCACTTGTGGGGAGGGCTGAAGGCTTTCGACGGCGACACCCCGATTAGCAACGCTGCGACCATGGATATTTGGCATACCCCGTATGGGGGACCGGAACAGGCAATCGACGCCGGCTATGAGATCGTGAACGCCGATTCCATGTACACCTATATGATTCCCACGATGAAAGACTACCTCGACTCCCGTCTGCTGTATAACGAATGGGAGCCCAACAAGTGGGAGACGGTCGTATTGCCGTACGGACACCCCAAGTTAAAAGGCGGAAAGTTTGCCTTCTGGAACGACGTTTCCCATGCCAGCGGCGTTTCCATGCATGATTCTCACGAACGCATGCTGCCGGCCGTACAGACCCTATCCGAGAAGACGTGGACGGGAACGAGAGCGGATAAGGACTTCGCTCAATTTGAACGAAGGGCGTCCGCAATCGGCGACGCTCCGAATGCCGACATTTCTCACAAGCTTCAAGTAGACAACCCGAACGGCAAGGTGATCGAGTACCGGTTCGAGAACAATTATACGGACAATTCGGGCAACGGATTTGATGGGACCGGAAATAATGTAACGTATGCCGCCGGCAAATTCGGGCAGGGGATTCAATTCGGCGGTGGCAGCAGTTATGTGCAGACGCCGTTGCGATCGCTGGGTTTCGGATGGACGGTATCGATGTGGGTAAAGCCCGATGCCGGCAATCCCTCTAATGCCGTCCTCATGGAATCGCCCGAAGGTCAGTTGAAACTTAAGCAGGGAACGACGGGGAAATTGGGATTTTCCAAAGAAAACTATAACAGCGTGTTCAACTACCAGGTTCCGACCGGGATATGGACGCATTTGGTTCTGACAGGGGATCGAAACGGCACCACCCTGTACGTGAACGGAGACGAGTATGTTGAAAGACTGGAGGGCGAGACGCTTGAAACCTTCGTGTTGCCGCTCCAGAGAATAGGAAGCGCAACGAACTCGTTCCAAGGGACTATCGACCAAGTTACGATCCACAACAGGACTCTCGGGCAAATCGAGCAAATCAACCTTGCCCTCAACAAGCCGGTTTCTTCTTCGGGGGCCGAGGCGCCCAGCGTCAGCAACGATAAAGCGGTCGACGGATTGGATGGCACAAGGTGGGGATCCGATTATTTCCTGCCGAATCCCGGTAACGCTTGGTTGACGGTCGATCTCGGAGCGGAACAGGAAATCGGAAAAGCCGTCATTAAATGGGGCGATGCCTATGCCGCTCAATTCAAGTTGCTCGTATCCGACGATCAAGTGAACTGGACCAACGTCATGGAGAACGATGCCGTTCTGTTGGGTCAGGACGGGGCGCAGACGATTCATTTTAATCCGATAACAGCCAGATACGTCAAATGGCAAGGGATCGCGAGAACACCCGTCAACGGTCATTTTTTTGGTTACGTCATTCATGAACTGGAAGTCTACTAATCCATTTTCGATTCAAAAACAGCCGCGAACCGTCGGGTTTAGCGGCTGTTTGACGTTCTTATTCCATCTCCTTCCGATACGCAGCAGGAGTCATGCCATATTTCTTTTTGAAAATCGGATAGAACGAAACGGTGGATGTGAAGCCGGATTGAAGGACGATCTCATCAATGGTCAGCGTGGCATCTGCCATTAGCTTGATTACCTCTTCCATCCTTCTATCCGTAATAAAGTCCATAAGCGATTGTTTCGTTTCCGTTTTAAATAAATTACGGACGTAATTAACGGATAAGCCCAATTGATCGGATATCAGTTTGGTCGACAAATTTTGATCCTGGTATTGCTGATTGACCACGTTTTTAATTTCTTCAATGATGCTTAAGCTTCTAGGCGAGATCTCTAAGGAAGAAATTTCCGAGCAAGCCTGCCCGAGCAGACGTTTTATCCAATCCAGCACGGCCTCCAAGGTTTCCAGTTGATCCAACTGCTTCTGAATCGCCGATAAGCTCCAGTCGCTGGCCTGATATGCCCGGATCGGAAGCTGCCGCAACGTCTTCCCAATGCTGAGCAGCAGCATCGTTGCCGCCAGCTTCGATTCGGAGTAATGAAACTTTTGAATAAGGATTTCAAAGGCGTCCAATTGCGCGAGCAGTGGGATGCTTTCTCCTTTTTTCAGCCATTGGACAATGAGCTTTTCCTTATCTTCGGGGTATTGGAAAGTTGGATTAGACGGCTCGGCATTGACGGCTTCGGATATGATGCTGCCCCAGCCCAATTGGAACCGGGCATCCGTCAAATGGTAGGTTTGCTTATAGCTTTCGTGCAGCTCGTGGACTTGTTCGATTAGCGGGCTGACAGCGACAGTCGTGCCGATTGATAAATAATGCTCGATATCGCCTTGGCAGCGTTTAAATTTCTGGCACAGCTCAACGATATCCGACTCATTTTGCAGATTGAGAATGACGGCAATATGATCTTTGCCCATATCGACGGTTTCGACAGGCCATCTCTCCTGCAGCCTTTCCTTGGCGATATTCGAAACGCCAAACCGAAGAAGTCGCTGATCGCGATCCGTATAATGATCGGTAAAGCTCTGGAATTGATCGATGCGAAGGATGGCAACGGTTAAACGCTCTGGAGCGATGGTCAACCGAAATTGATTAAACTGCTGCTCCATCCGCTCGGCACGATGGGCAATATCCGTTTCCAGCAGCTCTTGCAGGAAGGATTCTTTTGCCAGCAACCGTTGGTTGCGCGAATAGGCATCCAGCTCTTGAGACTGCTCTGTAAATACGTCCGAAAGAAAGGCAAACTCATTGGAAAGCCGATGGTCTTCGACCATGTGACGATTTCGGGAAGTGACGGCGACAATCAGCTCTTGAATCGGCGAATAAATTTTTCGCGACAGGTTCCAAATGATCCAAATCGTGGCGAGCAGAATACAGCCGAAGAAGATAAAGGTTTGCGATTTCAAAGTGTTGATATCTTTTAAGATTTCGCTTTTGGGGAAAATTTCGATCATTGTCCAAGGGCCGAGAACGTTTAACGGAATTTCCTCCTGTACGATCAGATAACCCGATTGATCCCCCTCATGCTCGTAAAATCCAGGTTTTCTGGCGACATTATAGTGATAGCCGAGCTCGGAGAAGTTTTTGAGAAAATCCGTTTGCGTATTGCCGGAAATGATGTTCTGGTCGCCGTCCAGCACATATAATTGACTCCCGGCGTTAGCCGTATTCGTACGGTTGGCCGAAATGAGCGCGTCAGCGTTAATGTTTACGACAAAAGTCGAGCCCGAGTAATCGAACTCTAACGGAATAATAAGAGAAATAATCCGGGGTTCTATTGGCGTGATGTAATCCGCTTCGAGCAGCCGAGGGACGATGGATTTCCGCTCGTCGGCATGTTGGGCTGCCCGGTCCAGCATAGACAGGATATCCTGATCGTAAAACTCATCGTTCTCCGAGACGCCGTGCCGGGTATCGACGACTTTGCGGTTATAATGGTTGATCAAATAAATCGAATCGATATAAGGATTGTTATCTTTTAATTCGACTAAAGCGTTCCATATGAGGTTATCCTCGTGCGGAGTCGTTAAAGACCGCAAAGCATAAGAGCGAATGGGCGTGCTGAGACTTGATCGTTGCGCGTAATCGATATTCCAGTTCATCGTAAACGACAGCGTTTCGACCGCATGATGGAGCTGCAATTTCGAATGATTTCCGATTGTCCTCATTAAGGTATTGGAGGAAACGATAGAAAGGAATAACGTGCTGATAACCAATATGCCCACGCAAGCCACGATGAAGTAGACCAAAATTTGAGCATACGTTTTACGCCTCTTCGCACCTCTCCATAAGTGGGATATCGAAAATTTCATGCCATAACCTCCATAAAAAATTTAAGAAGCTGCCATCATAACGTTTGCGCAGAAACATAATAGCATACATCCCCCGTTCCAAGAACCGTCCCCCTTCATTTCTGATGGATTTCGATTATTTGATGAATAGTGATGGATATCTGAATGACCCTATTTGATGGCTTTCTGATAAAGACTGAAAACGATGAATATTCAACGTGGCGGCGCTATGGTAGCTTAGGTTCTGTCAGGATGAGTCAAGCGATCCTGGCTAATAACTCACCTGCGATTGCATTTGCATTATCGGTGTTGAGGACTAAGGAGATCGTTGCGTTGAAAAACAAAATAATGGAATCATATCGGCAGGCGTTTAAATCTCCGTTTCTGATTCTTCTCGCGGTGCCCGGTTTGATTACACTATTTATTTTCAATTATTTGCCGATGTACGGGGTGCTTCTCGCTTTCAAGGATTTTGATTATTCGAAAGGGATTTGGGGAAGCTCATGGGTAGGTCTAAAAAACTTCGAATACTTTCTAACGTCAAGTCAACTCTTTGTCGTCATTCGCAACACGCTGCTCTTAAACGTCGCTTTTATCGTTTCCCAGACGATTGCCGCGCTGGCGATTGCCGTATTGTTAAATGAAATTCGAATCAAATGGTTCGCCCGTCTATCGCAATCCGTTATTTTTCTTCCGTACTTTATGTCTTGGATCGTCGTCGGCATGATCACGCAGTCGATGCTCGGAGGGCAAAATCCGACCGTCAACGAATGGCTGATCCAGCTGGGATTATCCGAAGTCAATTGGTATTTCGAGGCGCATTTGTGGCCATGGATACTTAGCGTCATTAAAGTATGGCACGGCGCGGGTTACTTCGCGATTATTTATTTGGCCGCCATAACATCCATTCCGGAGGATCTCTATGAAGCTGCCAAGATAGATGGCGCATCGCGGTTTCAAGCTGTTCGCAAGATTACGCTGCCTTTGCTGATTCCGACGATCTCCATCTTGACGCTGCTCCTCATTGGGCGAATCTTTAACGGCGATTTTGCGATGATCTATGCAATCGTAGGCGACAATTCGCTTCTGTTTCCTACAACCGACGTCATCGATACGTATGTATACCGCTCCATGAGGGTACTCAATGATTTTGGGATGTCTTCAGCCGTTGGTTTGTTCCAGTCGGTTATGGGCCTAGTCCTTGTACTCGCAGTCAATAGTTTCGTAAGAAGAGTGTCGAAGGAATCGGCATTATTTTAGGGGGGGAGGTAGAGCTATGAACTATAGCTTAAGGGATCGAGCTTTTGGAATCATATCGTATGTGTTTATCGGTGTCTTCGCACTGCTCTGCTTTCTGCCCTTTTGGATGATGATCTCCGGATCGTTTACGAAAGAGACCGAGCTTATATTAAACGGATATTCGTTATTTCCCGAGTCGTTTTCGACGACTGCCTATACCGTGCTTCTTCAATCGAAGCTGCTGTGGTCCAGTTATATAAATACAGCTTTAATTACAGCTGTGGGTACAGCGTTAGCGTTGTTTATATCCGCAATGCTGGCTTATTCGCTGGCGAACGGGCGAAATACGCTCAGGGGTGGCATGCTGGCTTTCGTCTATTTTCCCATGTTGTTTTACGGGGGATTAATCCCGTTTTACATTACCGTGTCCAAGTATTTGCATTTATCGAATACGTTGTGGGCCGTTATATTGCCTCTCGTATGCCAGCCGTTCCTTGTGTTTCTGATGGTCAATTTTTTCCGGACGCTGCCGAAGGAGCTGGAAGAATCGGCGAGAATCGACGGCGCCCATGAGTTTAACGTGTTTATTCGAATTATGATTCCGATATCCAAGCCGATTCTGGCAACCGTGGCGCTATTTTATGCGCTCGGCTATTGGAACGATTGGTTTATGTCGCTGTTATTTATTGATGAAGAGAGCAAATATCCGCTTCAATTGATTTTGCGGAGAATGGTGTCCAACCTGGAAGCGGCCAAATCGCTTATTCCGAGTAATGCAGGGATTAGCATCGAATCTCCTTTGCTCGGTGTCAGGATGTCGACGACGATTGTGACGATCGGCCCGATCGTGCTGTTGTATCCGCTCCTGCAGAAATATTTCGTTAAGGGGTTAACTATTGGCGCCGTTAAGGGCTGATGCGCGATAAGTCTGTACCCGGACACGTTCCGGTTATAGAATAAATATCAAACCGTAGGGGGTAAACGCAATGAAAAAGTGGAGATGGATGGGCGCGGTTACAGTCGTACTTCTGCTTGCGGCAGTGAGCTTGTCCGCCTGCAGCAGCAACGGCAATTCAAAGCCGAATGCGGAGAACGGCGCAGGGACGCCGACCGCGAGTGAAGGGAACGCCGAGAAGCCGAAGGAAATCGTGGAATTAAAAGCACTGTTCCCGGGCGACACGCCGCAAGGCTTCGACGAAGTGATGGCCGCGGTCAACGAGAAGCTGAAGAAGGACAATATCGGCGCATCCTTAAAGATTCAATTCATTCCATGGAGCGATTACGGCAACACGACAAGCGTAAAGATCGCCGCGAACGAGCAATTCGATATGTTTCTTGAAGCGCCTTGGCTCCATATGGGGCAGATGATCGCTTCCGATTCGATCTATGCGCTGGACGAGTTCGTGGAGGGACGGGAAGAGCTTAAACAGTCGATCCCCGAAATGATGTGGGAAGCGAATAAGTTTAATGGCAAGATTATGGGCATTCCGCTCGGCACGACACAAACGATGGTATATGGCTTCCAAGTCCGCAAAGACTTGCGCGAGAAGTACGGATTGCCTGAAATCAAAACGTTGGACGATATGGTCAACTTCCTCTATGCCGTAAAGGAGAATGACAAGGATCTCATTCCGTTCGTCGTCGACCAAAGAACCGCGGGCCACAACGCGCAGCGATTCAACAGTCTGTATTATACGAACGATTACGACGGATTTGCGGTAACCAACGAATTTTTGGCGACAAGCGACAAAAAAGTGATTCCGATTTACGAGCGGCCAGGATACGAGAATGGGTACAAATACAGCGAGCAATTTTATAAAGACGGCATTTTCCATAAAAACATCATGCAAGAGCAGAACGCGGCCACACTGTTTAATCAAGGCAAAGCGGCTTCCTACCCTTATTATTCGGACGGAGTGGTCAACTACACGGATTTGCTGAAAAACGTACCGGGAGCGGAATTGGAAATTGTTGTGCCTGCGGTAGACGGCTGGAAGCCGCTGTCCGACTTTAAGCAGTGGAATTTCCTGTCCGTGCCGAAGTACAGCAAAAACGTAGAGCTCGTCATGGACGTGATGAACTGGCTGTCGATCAAAGAAAACCATGATCTTCTCGAATACGGCATCCAAGGAAAGGACTGGAACCCTGTAGGAGAGAGCGGATACGAATCGATTAGCGACTATTCGTTCCCGGGTTACGTGATGACATGGAGACCGCAATTGGCGAGAACGCCTTCCACTATGATTGCGGATGACAAAAAATGGGTCGATTTCTCCAAAGACGCAAACAACTTCAGTCCGGCCGTTACGACGGGCTTTACGGCTAATCTGGATGCGGTGAAGACGGAAATCGCGCAGATCACGCCGTTAAACGAACAAATTCTTTCGCCGATGGCGGCAGGCTTGCACAAATTCGAAGACGGCATTGCGAAATACAAATCGGAAATGGAAAGAGCGGGCAGCCAAAAAGTAATCGAAGAACTGCAAAAACAGCTGGATGCTTTTTTAGCAGGCAAATAGAATTTTTTAATTCTTATTTTTTCGAAATTCCCTCGGTGTACAACCTGTGTATTTACGGAAAATACGATTAAAAAAACTAATATCGTTAAAGCCGACGTTCATCGCGATGATGGCTATTTTGTCGTCAGACTGCTTTAATGCTTGGCAGGCGCGACGAATTTGGGCAGCATGCTTAAATTCGACCAGACTCATACCGGTCGCGCGCTTGAACTTTGCGGTAAAGGAAGAGACGCTCATGCGACATGTCTCCGCGAGGCTGATAAGCGTCAACTCTTGTTCGCAATGCCGTTCGACGAAGTCGACGATCGACGTAATCCAATCGTAACTGGATGGCGTGTTTGGGGCTTGAAGCAACTCACGGTTTTCATTATGGTAACGACTGAGCAGCACCAGACACTCTATCCATCGGCTTTTAATGATGATGGAAAACCCGTCGCGGTGCTGCTTAAACTCTTCATGCATAACCCGAAGATGCGATTCGAGTTGCAGACGTTGATAGTTGTCTAATGCGGTATACGGGACAAACGATGCGTTGTTGCGCAAAAAAGGGGCAAGGTAGAAAAAGTCGATGAATGCCGGAAAACGAAGCAAAGCTTCCATTTCCCGCTCGAGTAACGTCCGATGAAACAAAATGTTGTAAACGATAGTTTCCTGATCCGAAGACCCGATATAGCCATGTACTGTGTTTGGTTCTATAGCGAACACATCACCGGGAGAGAGAGGGCTGTTTTTGTCCATCCATTCGTGCATCGCGTTTCCGGATACGATGTAGACGAATTCCACGAAATCATGTTTGTGCGGAGCAATGATTTCATTTTGTTTTATGGTGTACCGATCAATAAAAAAAGGGAAAGACGGATCATCGAAAAACTGCTGCCCCCTCATCTCGATCATTTCCTGATTACCCCCAAGTGTTTTGGTAGATAGTCTTAGTTTTTTCTTCAATACCCCAAGATTGTAAGCCAATGAAGTTGTAAAGTAAAGCCAAGGCACAAGTCAAGAAGCACAAGTATGACTGAGAGGGGTAAGCGGAAATGACGGGGAAAAGGGTAAAGGCAACAGAGGAACAAGTAGGGTTTTATCGTGAAAACGGATTCGTGCAAATGGATCATGTATTATCGCAAGAGGAATTGGAAGAGCTTCGTGGGTACATGGACGAGGTGATGAATAGCGAAGGCGGAAAAGCTGTTCAGACGGATCAACAAGGAGGGGCTTACAGTAAGGTTCTGAACCAGAAGGTCAATACGTGGAGAGATCACGGTGGTATGGGGAAGTTCGTACTGCGTAATCGTTTCGCGGAACTTGGCAAGCAACTGACGGGGTTCTCTGGCGTTCGGTTGTTTCATGATCACGCCCTATTAAAGATGCCAGGAGACTCCAAGCCGACGCCGTGGCACCAAGACCGTCCTTACTGGCCGATGGTCGACAACGGCAAGCCGCTGCAAGCTTTCTCTATATGGATCGCCCTCGACGACGTAGACGAGAACAACGGCTGCATGATGTTCGTGCCCAAGTCGCAAAAGATAAAAAATCTGAAAGGCGTGGATTTGGTTTCGCCCGAAGACATTTTCGGACAGGAGGGTGCTTCCAATGCGGATCGGAACACCGCCGTCATCGTCCGAATGAAAGCTGGCAGTTGCACGTTTCACGACGGCATGACCTTCCACTACGCTCACGCCAACAACACCGCCAAGCCGCGCAGGGCGCTTGCGATAATCTTCTTCGAGGATGGAGTTAAATTTAGCGGCGGAAATCATCTGGTGACAGACGGGGCTGGGCTTGTTGCGGGAGATAACTTGGCAGGACCGTTGGTTCCGCGTTTAGCTTAAAGAGGAAGAAGGGCTGGCCGCTCCTTCTGGAAAACCAAATAAGCGAGTCCCAAACCAGGGACTTGCTTATTTGGGTTGGTTATCCCGGCATGGGCGATTATGATGAAAATAATTGCGTTCCCCAAGCTGCAGCAGCTCGTATTTAACGCCGCGCTTGGGGATCGTAAGCACAGGCTGGCGCTTTATAACCTTCTGCTTGCGCAGCTGTTGTATTTTATCAATCAGAAGCTGACGGTTGCCAATACGATTAACGATGATTTCATCCGGGTCATGCTCAGCAGCATATTGAACAATAAAAGCGTCTGACAGCTCTGCGTGATCATGAGATCCTTTCGGCAGCTGTTCGATATAAATGCCGGTTATGAGACCATGCGAAATAGCGAGTATACATACCTCATCGTCGCCAAAATAGAGCACAGCTTGTCTCGTATCCGTTTGGCGCTCGACGATTTGTTTCTCCTTGGCCGCCGCCTCCAGGCTTTGGGCCGTCAGCAGCAGCTTTTGCGCCTTTTCGAAATGCAGCGCATCAGAGCACTTTTGTATTTGCTCATATAATGAAGCGATTATTTCATGCGAAGGCTTTGAAAGCAACAGCGCAGCCTCTTCGGACTGCAGCTGGTATTGCTTCTTGTCGATCAGCCCTTCACAAATGCCGCTGCAGCGGTGAATATGATAGAGCAAACATACTTTTTTCGGCATGATTTCGCAGGAGCGCAGTCCGAATTGTTCCGTTATGTAGTTGGCCAACTCATCGCGGTAACGGGAGCTTTTGAAGGGGCCGAACTTTTTGGCGGCTGCTGATTTGGAAGCAGGTATTTGATCATCACGATTTCTATAATAAATAGCTAGACGAGGAAATTCCTCCTCTGTCAGCTGCAAATACGCATAGCCGCTATCCTCTCGGATCAAGGCGCGATTAAACGGAGGCTTGTGCTGTTTAATGAGATTATTTTCGAGAAGCAGGCTTTCGGCTTCATTATTGACGAGCATGACATCTATAGAAGCAACCTGCTCAACCAGTTGGATTAACTTGCGCTCCGTATGTTGACGGGTGAAATAAGAACGAAGCCGGTTTCTAATGTTTTTGGCTTTGCCGATATAAAGCAGCTCGCCTTCCTTATTTCTCATTAAGTAGCAGCCAGCGCTTGTCGGATATTGATCGGCCTGAAAGTGAAACGGCATCGAGCTTCACCCCTTGGTTATTATCTAATAGCAGAGAGCCACTAGAAGTGGCCCATGCTTTTATCCTAATAAATAAGCAATTGCTTTACAACATGAATGATGAATCTCGAGGAGGAAAAATTGATGAGCAACAATTAAGGTGAAATATTTCCATTATGTGTTAATATATAAACGATGTTTCTATGTTTCAAGCAAGCCCTGATCTCGTTGAAAATGAAAGTGGGAGGGTGTTATTGAAATGGCTAATCTGATCTACGCTACCAACGTATCTTTGGACGGGTACATGGAGGACGAGAACGGCAATTTAGAATGGTCGATCTCCGGTGACGAGGAGTTTGCGTTCTGGACGGACTTCCAGCGGTCGATTGGCACCTACCTATACGGGCGTCGATTGTACGAATCGATGGTGTACTGGGAGACGGCGAGCGCCAAGCCAGGCGATCAACCGGAGGTCATGCGGGAATTTGCGCAGATCTGGCGAGCGGCTGAGAAGATCGTCTATTCCCGGACGCTTGAGGCGGTTTCAAGCGCAAGGACCAGGCTCGAGCGTGAATTCGATCCTGATGCGATCCGGAGGCTAAAGGAGTCTGAAGAAGCCGACATTACGATTGGCGGCACCGAGCTTGCTGGGCAGGCGATGAGTGCGGGACTAGTTGACGAGTATCATCTGCTTCTTAATCCGATCGTCTTGGGCGGAGGTAAGCGAGCATTGCCGGACAACCTCCTCATGCGGCTAGAGCTGCTTGGCGAACGCCGCTTCCGAAGCGGTATTGTTCATCTTCATTACCGCGTAATCGTCTGAGCGCGATGTTAGAGTGAAATTTATTAATTTATCGATTGAGACTCGCTGAATGCGAGTCTTTTTTTTATGGATCAAAGGGGCGATAGAAGGGATTCGTCATGCGCCAAAACTGGACAACAAAGTCCCAGTCGAGTCAACAGAATCCGATTGTCCGCTTCCGCCGTTGTTTCTACAATTATAGTAGAGCGTGCACCTCTACCTTATAGATACTATTTTAATTAGGAGGGTGAATATGGTAAACAAAGTCAGGAAGATGATTACGATTTTAAGTGCGGCAGCCGTGGTATCCACGATCGCTGCATGTGCAAACAATACACAGACCTCTGATCCGACTGCCACCGCATCGGCAATGGCCCCGACTGAAAGTCAGTCCCCAGAAGAAGTAAAGGTAGATCCCTTTGGGAAATATGATCCACCGATTGAGATCACTTTTGTCGGCAGCATCAGCGACCAATTCGAAAAAACGACTCTGACCGACGGTGTTACGTTGGAAGACAATGTATGGACGAAAGCTTTTTTGGAGGAGCTTGGCATCAAGGTGAAATACAAGTGGATCGCCAAGAGCCCAGAAGAATACAAGCAGAAACTTAATCTGTCTTTGGCGTCAGGAGATATTCCTGATGTGATGACGCTGGATACGGCTGAATTACAGTCCGCGATCAAAGCCGATATCATACAGGACGTTGGCGGCATTATTGAACAATATGGAATAGACGAGGTTAAACAAAATTATACGACCTATAATTTCGACCCGTATATTGCGGCAAAGAACGACGGAAAGATTTATGCCGTTCCGCAGATGTGGTCGGTCAGCGACAATGCCAGCGGCATTTTGTGGATTCGTCAGGACTGGCTGGAAAAGGTAGGCATGACTCCTCCGAAAACGATGGATGATGTCTATGCAATCAGTAAAGCGTTTACCCATAATGATCCGGACGGAAATAACAAAAACGACACTTTCGGACTGGCGATCAGCAAAGATTATATACAAGATTTAGGAGGCCTGTTCTACGGCTACAATGCCTATCCGGGATCCTGGATGGAAAAAGACGGGCAACTTGTTAACGGAAGCATCCTTCCCGAAACAAAGGGCGTCCTTGAAAACTTGGCGGCGATGTATAAAGACGGGCAGATTGACCCCGAATTTTATGTTAAGCCGGCAGACAAAATTGCACAGGACATTGCTTCGCAAAAGCACGGAATGATGTACGGTTTTATGTGGAACGGCATCTATCCGCTGCAGGACAGCCGTCGCGACAATCCAGGGGCTGACTGGAGGCCCTATCTGATTCCGGCTGCGGACGGCTCGGTTGCCAAGCCGAAGGCCGATTCGGGAATAGCAGGTTACTATGTTGTAAACAAAAACTTTAAGCATCCCGAAGCTTTGGTCAAGATGATGAACCTATTAAAAACACTTGGACCAAAAGATCCAAACAAATATAGCAACTCCGCGGACGGCAAAGAATTATGGAAACTGTCCCCTGTATCCGTGCCGACTCTAGAAGAGAACCTGCACTATCACAAGAGAATGAACGAATTGGTTAAATCGGGCGAGACTCCGGCCAATGCAGTCGAACAGTCTGTTTTTGACAAGGTTAAGCAATGGACGGATAAAAAAGACGAGACTGTGTGGGGATTTTACCGGATGCTGGGTAACGGCGGAGTGGGAGAAATCGCGCAGGCAGCTATCGAATACTACTTTGATAATGATTTGTGGGTCTATAATGCATACCGCGGCGCTCCGACACAGACGATGAGCGATAAGGGCTCCACCTTGTCGACTCTTGAATCCGAAGCTTTTGTCAAAATTATAACCGGACAGAAGGACATAGGGGAGTTTGACAAATTCGTGACCGAGTGGAAGAAGCTCGGGGGCGATGATATTACTCGGGAAGTCAATGATTGGTATGCCAATGCCAAATAGCTCGACTTAAAGAAATGATGAGCATGTTTGTATAAGGCGCATATGCAAAGTAAGGGGGGCTCCTTATGCCCCCCGTTTAGCGGAGATGATCAACATGAATGTGATTAAAAAATCGAAAAATTTATCTCTACATCTGATGCTGTTGCCTGCGATGATACTCCTGATTGTATTTAGCTATATCCCGATGGCGGGCATCGTCATTGCTTTCCAGGATTTTATTCCTGCCAAAGGGTTTCTTGGAAATCAAGAATGGGTAGGTCTTAAAAACTTTGAGCTGATTTCGACCAACCCCTTTGTTTACCGGGTGTTGCAGAATACCCTTATTATCGCTTTTGCCAAGATCCTATTGGGACTGGCGATTCCCATTGCTTTTGCCATTTTTCTCAATGAGATTCGAAGCTCTGCGTATAAGCGGACCTTGCAAACGCTGGTTTATTTGCCCCATTTTTTATCATGGGTTCTTTTGGGCGGGATATTGATCGACATCCTCTCTCCTTCCACCGGGATTGTAAACAATCTGCTAAAGTCACTGGGATTTAACCCGATCTTCTTTTTAGGCGATCCAAAGTGGTTCCAGCCTACGGTGATTATTACGGATGTTTGGAAGGAATTCGGATGGTCGACTATTTTGTATTTGGCGGCAATTACGGCGATTAATCCAAGCCTGTACGAATCGGCGAAAATAGACGGGGCCGGGCGGTTTAGGCAGATGATATCCGTTACGCTGCCGGGAATGAGCATGATTATTGCGATGCTCGCGATTCTTAGCATTGGTAATATTTTAAATGCGGGATTTGATCAGATTTTTAACCTGTACCACGCCGGAGTTTATGAAACCGGTGATATTATCGATACCTTTGTCTACCGGATGGGGCTGATCGATGCCAAGTTCGGACCGGCGGCGGCTGTGGGACTGTTTAAGTCGATCGTTTCTTTGATCCTTATTACCGTTTCCTATTATTGCGCATATAGATTTGCCGATTACAGAATTTTTTAGAAGGGAGGGTGAACTTAACGATGAGAACATGGACAAATAAAAAATATATCTTTCCCGTGATTAACGGAACCATTTTGGGAATACTCGCGCTTACCTGCCTGGCCCCGCTGGTGCATATATTTGCCATCGCCTTTAGCGATAACAACGAAGTTGTTAAGGGCGCCGTCACTTTGTGGCCCAAAAGCTTTACCTTGAGTTCTTTTACCTTTGTTTTAGAACGACAGGAATTCTGGCAAGCGTTTGGTGTGACGCTCAAGCGAATCGCCATCGGGCTTCCGCTAAATATGCTCCTTACGATCATCACCGCGTATCCATTATCGAAGGAGAGCCTTACATTTAGGCCTCGAACCTTTTATGTCTGGTTTATGTTTTTTACCATGCTGTTTGCAGGAGGATTAATTCCGACATACATGCTTGTCAGACAGCTGAATATGCTGGATAGCATCTGGGCGCTGGTTCTCCCCGGAGCGCTTCAGGTCTATAACGTCATCCTTTTGCTTAATTTTTTCCGGCAGCTTCCCAAGGAGATATCCGAAGCGGCCTATATGGATGGCGCCGGGCATTGGCAGACGCTGTGGAAAATTTATGTGCCCACATCTATGGCAGCGCTGGCGACGCTTATTCTGTTTACGGTGGTCGGTCACTGGAACGCTTGGTTTGACGGCATGATCTACATGAATATGCCGGAGAAATATCCTTTGCAAACCTTTTTGCGAACTGTCATTACTATGCCGGACTTTAAATACCTGAAGGCAGACGACTGGAAAAACCTCCAAAGCATTTCGGACCGTACTACGAGGTCGGCACAAATTATTATTGCCTCCGTTCCGATCCTGTTGGTATATCCGTTTTTGCAGAAATATTTTGTCAAGGGAATTGTCCTTGGAAGCGTAAAAGGTTAAGCAAAGGCTGTACTTGAGGTTTGAAACAGAAAGGAGAATAAGGAGAAAATGATAAAAAACAAGAAGCGCTTATACCGGGGATTGCTGGCCGTGTTGACGGTTGCTTTGCTGTTTGGGGGCGTAAATGCGGCGATGGGACTGATTGTCGCCGCAACGCCGGACGAGCAATTTCGCATTAATAACGACGGGGTTATCACGGAGTACGTGGTAGCCAATAATCAATTTGCGGCCTATAAGGATATTACCATACCGGCAACCGTACAAGGCATAACGGTGAGAGCGATCGGGGAAGGCGCCTTTCAGGAAAAAAAGATTAGATCCGTTACGCTTCCGGACACGCTTGAGCGTATAGAAAAACGCGCCTTTTACAGCAATTATATTGAAACGATCACGTTTCCCTCAGCTTTGAAAAAGATCGGCGACGAGGCATTTGCTTTAAACCAAATGAATGCGCTCTCATTCCAGGAAGGAATCGAGACCCTCGGAGAATCGGCGTTTTCCGGGAATAAGCTGAGCGAGGTAACCCTGCCGGAAGGGATCCAAACTTATGGCGGGTGGATATTCCAATACAATCTAATTGAAGAGGCGCAGCTGCCAGCGGACATGAAGGAGATACCGGACGGGATTTTTAGTGACAATAAGCTTTCTGCTGTTGTTTGGCCCGAAGGTTTGACTCATATCGGAGCGGCAGCATTTGCTTATAATCAGTTTACCGTACTGGATTTCCCCGAAACATCTCTCGCTGTCGGTGACAGCGCCTTTGAGCAGAACAAGCTTTCCGATGTTACATTGCCGGAAGGTCTTCTGACCATCGGCAGCAGTGCTTTCCGGGGCAATGAGCTGACGGAGCTCGTTTTGCCGGTTAGCCTGACCGGCCTCGGCGACCGTGCCTTTGCCAATAATCAAATCTCGGAGCTGACCCTGCCGCAAGGTTTGGCGGATCATATTGGAGAGTATGCTTTCCGTCAAAATCGTCTGGAATATGATTATGAACCTGCACACGAAGGTGAAGGGGAAATTCGGGGAAAAGCGTTGCCTTATGCAAGCATTGCTGTGACTGACAGAGCGGGGCAGGAATTGGGCAAGGCAAACGCCGATGGCAAAGGCGTATTTCGCGTTGTATTCACCGGCGGACGAAAGATCGGAACGGATGAGCGTTTGCTGGTAAACGTGCAAGGCGGCGAAAGAACGGCCATTCAAGCCGTTTCAAAAAAATAAAGTGTGCAGGGAAGGTGTTAATCCTATGAGGAGAACTATTAATAAATCGATATCCTGTGTTCTGTTGTTCGCGATCCTGTTGACCTCCGGTTATACGGTGCCGTCGGTGCGGGCCGCAGAGGCGGATCCGCCGATGACAGCGATCCATGTACCTACGGTTGCGGATCAGACCCCCGTCATAGACGGAGTAATTGACGATACAGAATGGAGCGAGGCGGCGCAAAGCGCGGGATTTGCGACCTTTACCAAATCAGAGGCGGTGCCAGAGCCCACTTCCTTTAAAGTTTTTTTTACGGGGGACAAGCTGTATATTGCAGTTCGTTCCTTTCAAAAGGAAAAGCCAAGCGCCAAGGTGACGGAACACGACGGTCCGGTGTTTACCGAAGATTCGGTAGAGATTTTTTTCCAGCCGGACCTTGCGCAACAGACTTATTATCAGTTTATTGTCAATGCCATAGGAACAAAATTCGAGGGTCAGGGAAGAAACGCCTCTTGGGGGAGCAACGAGGATTGGAGAGCGAGCGCGACAACAGGGAACGGATACTGGGACCTGGAAGTGGAGCTTTCTGCAAGTCTGTTTGGGCTGACCAGCTTTTCCGCAGAGGAATACGGATTTAATATTGGCCGTTCCCAGTCGGCGGGAGATCAGGGCGGATCCGGACCTTGGTCGATTCCTGCCATGATTCAAAGCTCATGGTCACCTTATTACAATGGAACATTTCATGATCCCGCAGCTTTTGGCAGACTTTATCGGGGGTCTCAGGACAATAATTTTGTACGTCAGACCGTCCATGCCAATGATTTGAAAAACGGATTTCAGACGGTTTCCGGCTTTACGAATCTATCCAATAGTGAAGTGACGATCAAAGCGGTTCAACAGGTGAAGAACGGGAGTACCGGCGAGGTTCTGGGGATTGCGCAGGAACAGACTTTGGTTGTGGCTGCCGGAGCCACGGGTAATTTTACTCTGACGAACCCCTTGCAGCAAGGCAATTGGGATTGCGCCCTGATCGTTACTGACGTCAACAGCGGAAAGGTATACTATAGCAGAAAAATACCGGTTGATATCCAGCCTCCGCTCCAAGTGCGCTCCTATTGGAGCGAGCAGAAGGTGGAACTCAGCCTGGACAAAAATGATGTTAATACAGAATTTACTGCGGAAAGCAGTCTGTTTGAGCTGAAGAATGAGCAAGGAGTCATTTCCGAGCTAGAGGTGAGCGCCGATCCTGCCGGTTTATTTAAAGCTTCGTTTGATATGGGCTCTCATCCGGCGGGGAATTATCAGATTGTTGCAACACTGAAGGGAAGCGGAGATTCCTTTGCGCTACCTCCCGTGTCCCTGGAAAAGCCGGTCACGCCGGAATGGTGGGATTCTGATTTGGGTACGGAGGATATTGTGCTCGCTCCATGGACCGGCGTGAAAACGGTTGGCAATAAAGTAGAGGTCTGGGGAAGGGAATATGCTTTCGGCGGTTCTCCTTTTGTTAGTCAGATCACCAGTCAGGGCCAGGAGCTGTTGGCAGCGCCGATACAGATTGAGGGGGCGGCGGATGCGCAGGCACTCCAGTTTTACGAAACCAATGACATTCGTGTGGAAAAAACGGATACCAAAATAAAATATTTGAATGAGTCGGTGTCGGATGATTTGAAGCTGAGCGTAAACAGCACGGTGGAGTATGACGGATTTGTCCGTTTTGATGTGGAGCTGTCCTCCGATGCTGACGTTCCGGTTCAATTGCAAAACCTCAAGGTGAAAATACCAATGAAGCCGGAAGCTGCGACGCTGTTTGACGCGGATACGACCGATTCCCCCCTGAGGGGCAGCTATCCATACTGGAGCGGGGGGCGTTCGGGCAAGTTTCCCGATGCGACTACAGGAAGCTTTACGCCGCATATTTTTATGGGAAATGATCAGGTGGGACTGACGTGGGTCGCCGAATCGACAGAAAATTGGTCGTTCCATAACCCCGATGCGGTGCTGGCGTTGGAAAAGCAAGTCGGAGCTCATGTGCTGGAGATGAATGTGATTGATAAGGCGATCGAGGTTAACCGGGACACGCCCCTGACCTTTACCTTTGCCATCCAGGCTTCCCCTATTAGACCTCAGGCGGAAAATAAGCAGGTTTTCATATATGGAAGCAGTGCTTATGGCGCCGAACAATGGTCCATGAATACCTTTTCGCAAAACGAAGGTCAATTGAGCTATCCCGCCAAGGATTATGTGACGGCAGAGCATGGCGACCTGACGGTCAATGTGGCGCCATACAATGCGGTCACCGCGAACTGGTCTGGCGGATATCCGGATGATCCGCAAAATGAAATGGCGACGCCGGTCGTTGCGATCCAGTTCCCTAACGGAAACAGCTTTGGCCTGTATTACAGCATGGCTTCTCCGAAGTTCTTTTTGACTACGGAAACAGGTTTTAACACAAACCGCGTTCGTCATAAAATCAAAGAATTTACTTATACGAACGAATGGCACTTCTGGTGGGAGCGTTATGTCAGGCTGGTCTGGAACGAATCCACCTTGGAGGTGTGGATCACGGATAATACGGGCACTTTTGAAAAAGTAGCAGAGATCCCCTTTGATTTCAACCTGATGAATGCTTCTCTCCAAGAGGCAAAGATTGTTTTCGGCAGCGGATTTGTTTACAACGATTTTTCTGCAAAGGATAAAAACGGAGACTCAATCGATTGGATCCAGGTAGAAGATGAGAGCAAATCCGGGAGAGCACTGAAAGGGAATTATCAGCTGCTGCCTGATGCGAGCAACCCATCGAGAATTTTTGTAGGGGGTCCCGAGTTTAACAACAACCGCGACTGGCCGTTTTTTTTGAATCGCTTAAAGAAAGACAACTACCAGTTAATCAAAATCCATGAAGACTGGACGGAATCGCAAGGTTATCCGATGACGAGAGAGCCGGGGAGAAAAGAGGCCTTCCATACATTGGCGGGGGCTGCCAATGACAATGGAATTCCTATTATTCCGTACATTGGCTTCCAACTGGGGAACAATACGCCGGAATTTAAGTATTACAAGGACGAAATTGTGACGGAGCCGTTTTTCCTGCCCAACGGATGGGTGCGGTCGGATACAAACCATATCGGGGCGAATATCTCCTATGCGGGGCGGTACCAGAATTTCATGTTGTGGAGCATTAATAAATTGATCGAGGAAGATGGCATCGGCGGTTTATACATGGACGCCACCGCTCTTCCGCCAGTAGATCGAAACCTGCACCATGGCACGGGCTACTACGATCGGGACGGAGCTTTGCAGTCGTCCTATCCGATCTTTGAGTACAGAAGATTTATGAAACGCATTCGTACGATGGGGAAAGCCATTCGTCCTGATTTCTATATGGACTTGCACACGCCTCTCGGCACATGGACACCGACTGCCGGATTTGTAGATAGTATATGGAAAGGTGAGCAATTCCTTAATGCAGAAGCAAATCCGTCGGAAAAAGCCTTCCGCAGAGAGGTCACGCCGGAGCTGCTGCGTGCCACTATGGGGAAACAGACCGGGTTGGCCATTAATTTCCTCAATTATCATCAGCTCGATACCGCATCGGCAGTAAATGCGGTGCTGGATATTCCGGTGAGGTTGGATGGGCTTCTGCGTTCAAAGATGATGGAATACTATGATTTAAACAATGCGCCGTTTGTTTTGTACAGCGACAGTCAAATTACAGGATCCAACGAGGAGACGCCTATGTCGTACTACAAGCGCCCAGACGGCGCAGTGGTGGCGGTTACGGCGAATTTGAGCCAGGAAGACCAGCCGAGGGATGTAACTTTTACACTGCCCGAAGGTCTGATTTTGCCCGGAAGTATGGCAACCGACGCCATCAATGGGGATAACATGCTATTGGATGGAAATACGTTGACGGTGCATTTTGAGAAATCCTGGCGCTATAAGTATATATTATTGGCTCCCGAAAGCGTTGAAAATCCGGTAAGATACCCCTTTGAATGGCCATCTATCGGTTTCCCTAATTAGATAAAGAAGGAGGCAAATACGGTATGAAAAAAAGAATAATAGGGGCCATGCTCGGTCTGAGTATGATGATGACCCTGCTGCCCACGGCGGCGTTTGCTGCCGGAACCGGGGCGATGGCCGGGACGGGCGGGATCGCCGACGGCAACATCATTTATTACGGTCAGTATACAGAGGGCGGTATAAGCTATGAGATGCCCTGGCTCGTGCTGGATGCCGATAAAACCAACACCAACACAGGGGGCGCGTTCCTCATTTCCCAATATCTGCTTGGCAGCACGCCTTTTGAAGCCGTTTGGGACGGCGACGACAATGATGGGCAGGCTAAGCCCAACGAGTGGCAGAACAGTGACGCCCAGACATGGAGCAGAAGCTTTGCAGGATCGGATCATTTTACGGCAGCAGAGCTCTCCGCTATGCTGGCAACAACCAAAACGGACGGACCGTATATGGAGTATGGCGCAAGCGAGTTGAAGAGTGAAAAGGCTTTTTTCCTTTCGGGGGAGGAAGCGGCGACCTACTTCCAAAACGATAATGAACGGGAAGCGGCTTACATCACAAATCCGGCCAGCGGCAATACGGGCTGGTGGTGGCTGCGGTCGCCGTATGGGGACAAGCCCCACAACGCTGGAGTGGTTTCGGTCGTTCAGCGCCATACCCGTGTGTCCTACGCTGACGGCGCTCGTCCGGCTATCAACTTGTCACTGTCTTCGGTTCTCTTCTCCTCCGCTGCTCAGGGCGGCAAGCAGAGCGGGACGGTAGGCGCTGCTGCACTGAAAGCAGTTTCGGCCGGCACACCGTCGGAGTGGAAGCTGACCCTTCGGGACAACAGCAGAAATTTCAAGGCAGAGAGAACGGAATATAACCCTGCAAGCAAGGTGATGACCATTGGTTATACAGGCGCAACGGTGGGGGCTAATGATTATATTTCGGCAGTGGTCATAGACCAAAACGGTTCTATGAAATACTATGGAAATATAGTAAAGCCGCAGAGTGCAAGCGGCACTGCAAAGATTGACCTGTCCGGCGTTATCCTTGGTGCGAGCGATAAGCTCTATGTCTTCTCCGAAGCCGCAAACGGCAACAAAAAGACCGATTATGCGAGCGCATTGCAGGAGATGAGCATAAACGGCGGTTCATCCGGCGGAGGCAACGTAGTTATCAAAGATCCGGAAATCCCCGTCAAAGAAGAGGAAGAAGAGCCGACTTCCCAGCCGGTCTGGGAAAATCAGTTCACCGACGTTAAGAAAACCGACTGGTTCTACGACGCGGTAAAATACGTTTATGAAAAAGGCCTGATGAAGGGTGTCTCTGACACGGCATTTAGCCCCGCTGCAACTACCAAACGGGCTATGCTGGTGACGATTTTGTATCGACTGGAAGGTTCGCCCGCCGTGGGCGCAACCAATCCTTTTAGCGACGTAGCGGCCGATAAGTATTATGCCGATGCGGTGATCTGGTCGACCGAAAATAAGATCGTGGGCGGATACGGCAACGGCAAGTTTGGCCCGGAAGACCCGATCACCCGCGAACAAATGGCCGCAATCCTGTACCGTTACGCGTCCTTTAAAGGTTATGACGTGTCCGCGAGAGCCGACCTCTCTACGTTTGTCGATGCAGGCTCCGTTGCCGTCTATGCAAAGGATGCGATGGCCTGGGCCAACGCCAAAGAGCTTATCTTGGGCTACGACGCGAAGCTGACACCTAAAAGCAACGCATTGCGCAGCCAGATGGCAGCCATTATGCAAAGGTTTCTTGAGATATAGGAAAGTATATGATTTCGCCTTGAAATGTAGGATCGTACAAGTTTCGGAAGGCTGACCTGGAATCTCTTTATTTCCGCTGAGCTAACATCTCGGCATTGCGGTTCTGATCATACAAGGATGGGAGAAACGACATGGCGAACATCACCATGAAATCAGCAGGAGCCGCAATGCTGGCGATTATGCTTTTGGTGCTCGGCGCTTGCAGCGGCAGAGAGACGGATCCGATTGACAGGGAATCGGCGAAGCCGACGAACGGCACGAAAACCGAAGAGTGGAAGGAATGGCCGATGGAAGGCCCGCTGGGCAAGTACGACCCGCCCATCGTGCTGACGACGGGCCGGGAAGTGTCGGAAACGATGAAATTCGAAGAGGGACGTTCGATTGACAACAACATCTGGTACGATGCATACCGCGACGAGCTTGGGATTCTGATCAAAAACGAGTGGGTCGTCAAAGGCAGCGAAGCCTACACCAATAAAACGAATATCGCTATTGCCTCGGGCGATACTCCGGATATCATGGCTGTTGATGCGCTGCAGCTGAGAAGTTTGGTGGAAGCCGACTTGATCGAGGATTTGACCGATGTGTATGCAGGGTACGCATCGGTCTTTACAAAAAACTTGTTGAAGGAAGACGGCGGACTTGCGATGAAAGCATCCACGTTCGGAGGAAAGCTCTACGCGCTCCCGCTCACGAACAGCAACCTGGATGAAGTCCCGATGCTTTGGGTGCGAGACGACTGGATGAAGAAACTTAATTTGCCGGAGCCGACTACGATGGACAACATGATCGCCATTGCAAAGGCGTTTACGGAGCAGGACCCGGACGGAAACTCGAAGGACGACACGTACGGGCTTGCGCTCGTCAAAGAGGCGCAGATTCCCGGATTTTTTAACGGCTTCCACGCTTACCCCGGAGCTTGGGTGAAGGGGCAGGACGGCAAAGTCGTGTACGGCAGTACGCAACCGGAAATGAAAGCTGCGCTGCAGAAGCTGGCGGACATGTTTAAAGCCGGTTACATCGATAAGGAATTTGGGGTTAAGGATGGCCCGAAATACGACGAGTTGATCGCTTCCGGCAAAGTCGGCATGATGTACGGGCCGATGTACGCTCCGCTTGCGAATCTCAAGAACAACAAGCTGAGCGATCCGAACGCGGAATGGCGGGCCTATCCGCTCCCGTCGGCGGACGATCAGCCGGCGCTGGCTCAGGTAGGCGTATCGGCAACCTCCTTTTATGTCGTCAAGAAAGGTTACCAGCATCCAGAGGCGCTCGTAAAGCTGATGAACTTCTGGAACGATAAAAGCTGGGACAATGCGGATGTGATGCTGTCGCGTAGCGCAGAGACAAAAATCGAAACGTGGCCATACGGGCTGGTCAAAGCGTTTCCGGTGCTCAAAAACGTGAAGGCGCATCGTGCCGTTAAAGCTGCGCTGGAGAGCAAAAATCCGGAAGGTCTCGATACGGAGCAAAGGTTTTATTATGACGCGATTCAAAATTGGTTCGATAAAGGCGACATCGCCGGCAACAGCTGGGGTTTCTACCGCTCGTTCGGCATGGACGGGGCAGGGATGGAAATTATCGACTACTACTTGAATGAGAACAAGCTAATAAACACGGAGTTTCTCGGCGGTTCTACCCCGACGATGGCGGAGAAAATGGCGACGCTTAACAAGATGGAGTCTGTCATGACGATCAAGATCATCCTCGGCCAGTCCGGTATCGAAGAGTTCGATAAATTTGTCAAGGACTGGAACGAGCTTGGCGGTGAGATCATGACCAAGGAGGTCAACGACTGGGTAAATGCCGCCAACTAGCAACCGGGAGAGCGGGGGGAAATACGGAGAAGAGAGGAGAGTAGATCGGATGAATGTTCCGGTAAACGTCATATTGGATACGGATATCGACACGGATTGCGACGATGCGGGGACGCTTGCCTTGCTGCATACATTATGCGGCACGGAGGAAGCGAAGCTGCTCGCCGTCGTCTGCGACGCGCCGACGCGCTGGGGCGCGCCGTGCATCGACGCGATCAATCACTATTACGGCAGAGGGGATATTCCGGTTGGCGCGCTGAGCTGCGACGAGGATGATAGTCGGAACGGCGAAGCCAGCAGGCTCGGCCCGTACAGGGAATTAGCCGGACAGATCACTCCCGCCCGGAGGTACAACAAACGGATCGCCGAAAGCTATCCAAACCGTTTCGGCCGGAGCGGGGAGGCTGTGCCGGAGGCGGTCGCCTTATACCGGCAATTGCTTGCCGAGCATTCGGAAGTGGTCATTTGCGCCGTCGGCCTGCTGACGGTTTTGTCCGCGCTGATGAAGTCCGGCCCGGACGCGATCAGCGGCATGAGCGGTATGGAGCTGATTCGCCGGAGTGTAAAGCGGCTTGTCGTGATGGGCGGCAGTACGTTTCCGGAAGGCGAGGATGCATTTAACTGGAAGATGGATCCCGAGGCTGCCGAAAATGTGCTGAACCGCTGGCCGGGGCCGCTCTCCGTCAGCTCCGCGGGGGAGACGATCCTGACGGGCGCCCGGCTCATGGAACAAATGCCGCCGGATCATCCGATAAAGTTTGCGTATGAGGTTTATTTGGAACCGCCCGCCCGCAACCGCTCAAGCTGGGATCAGGTGACTGCCCTGTATGCCGTGCGCGGAAGGGCAAAGCTGTTTGAGGTAACGGAAGGGTATTCGATCCATTACGATGCCGCGACAAATCGTTATACGTGGAGCGTAAACGCGTCCGCTCCGGAGCGGGAATGGATATGGCCGGCATTGCCGGACGAGGAGATAGGCGGCTTGATCGAGGAACTGATGATGGGCTCCAGGCTGACTTAGCGTTCGAAGCAGGATGGGAGATGGGACGATGTCACGGGACAAGCAGCCGAGATGGGGTATTCACAAAAAGTTGGTAGGCACGTTCCTCCTCATTTTGATTCCGATCTATGCGATCAGCCTCTGGATGAATCAGCAGGGGGCGAATGTCGTCAGGCGGGAAATTTCCAATTCGATGCAGCAAAAAACAGATTACGTCATGACATCGCTAGAAAACGAGATCGAACGAATTACGACCTTGCAGCAAACGTTTATCAACGACGCCGATCTCAACGATTTGAGCATACGGGCGGCGACGCTGACCGATTACGAGCGGACCAAAGCGTTTAAGGACTTGCAGTCGAAAATCGTTATGCTGGCCGAATCCAGCAAGTTGATTCAGGATGTGTTTGTCTTGATGCCGAATCTGGACAAAAGACTGTCGGCCAAATCCAGGTTTAACGTCGATACGATGGATCAAGGGGAGTACGAGAGTTTGCTCAAGGCAGAAAGTCGCACATTTAACCCGGTGTATTACAGTGGTAGACTATTGCTTCCACTTGGTTATCCAAGCGCGACTCGCTCCCAATATTTGCTGGTCATCGAGCTGTCGATCGAAAAAATCGCTCGGGAGATGGACGTGTTCCGCTCTTATGGAGACAATGTAACTTATTTGACGGACGATCATAATCAAGCGACACTGTTTGCGCATTCGGGCGGCGCGGAAGCGGCAGGCAAAATTCAGGCGCTGGAGCGAGACGGGAGCGGCGAGTTTTCGATAGACGGCACGCCCTATCTCGTATTTGTCGAACGATCCGAGATGCTGCAATGGAGTCTAAAGACGGCTTTGCCAGAAAATATCGTACTCGATCCCGTCTATTCGTTTAAACGTTGGTACGGGTATTTGTCGGCGGTTTCGATCGTTATCGTGCTGGTCGCTTCGTTTATGATTTTTCGGCTAATTCATCAACCGCTCAAAAAGCTTATTACCGGCTTTCGCAAGGTGGAGCAGGGCAAGCTCGATATTGTAATTGAGCGCCGCGAGCATGACGAGTTTGCCTATTTGTATGCGCAGTTCAACCGGATGGTTGGGAAATTAAACGAATTGATTCAGGAAGTGTACGAAAAAACGATCTACAGCCAACAATCGGAGCTGAAGCAACTGCAATCGCAGATCAATCCGCATTTCTTGTACAACAGCCTGTATATCTTGTATTTGATGGCCGACGAAGAGAATTACGACGGGATTCGGACGTTGTCCAAGCATCTCGGCGACTATTTTAAATTTATTACGCACAATAAAGCCGACATGATCCCGCTCGAACAGGAACTCAATCATGCCCGGGTATACGGCGCGATACAGGAAATTCGCTTTAGCAACCGCATATCGTGCGAGTATATAGTAGAAGGCGATCTATCCGGATGGTATGTACCTAGATTGATCATCCAACCGGTTTTGGAGAACTCATTTGTACATGGTCACGAGCATACGGAGGAGAACGGACGGATCACCGTACGTATTAGTTGTAAACGTGAGTGTCTTACGATTACGGTGGAGGATAACGGAAAAGGAATTGGCGCCGAACGATTGGCGGAAGTCCGGCAAAGTCTGACGCTTCGGCGCGACGAAATGGAGACGCACGGCATTGCCAACGTCCATCGGAGGCTGACGCTGCTGTACGGCAGCGCGAGCGGAGTCTGCATCGATCCGGCCGCTAAGGACGGGATAGCGGTCACGCTGCGGATCGAAGCCGGGCCTGCCGGAACGGGAGAAGAGGGGGAGTGGCAGCATGCATCATATACTCGTAGTGGATGATGAGCCGCTTATCGTACGCGGGGTATGCAATATATTGAGCGAACTGGAGCAGACGCATATCCGATATGCCTATTATCCTCGCGAGGCGAGACGAATTGCCGAAGAGAGCCGCATCGATATTTTAATAACCGATGTGCGGATGCCGGGCATGAGCGGTCTGGATTTGGCCCTGCATGTCAGGGAACTTTGGCCGCGTTGCAAGGTCATCTTTTTGTCGGGGCATGCGGATTTCGAATATTTGCAGTTTGCTCTGCGTCATGGCGCGTTCGACTATCTGATGAAGCCGTCGGATAGAGAGACGTTGCTTGGTTTGCTTCGCAAAGCGATGGACTGCATCGCGGAGGAAATCAGCGAACAGGCCGTCATGGACAGAACGCGACAGCAAGTAAAGGACGCCCGTCCTTTACTTATTGAAATGTACATGCGCAAGCTTCTGTCCGGAGATGCGGATGCGCTTGGCGAACTGCCCGAGCAATTGGCGATGCTCGATATTCCGCTGCGGTCCGGCAGCCCGCTGGTCCTGCTCGTCGGGCGTATCGACAGTTGGCCCATGCATCTGGCGCCTAAGGACAGGCTGCTGCTGGAGTACGCCGCCTGCAATATTATGGAGGAGTATTTACAATCGTTTAGCCGGATCGTATCTATCAAAGACGGAAAGAGCTTCGTTTGGCTCGTACAGTCCGTGAGCGATGACGAAGAATCGGCGCGGCATCATCTCTACATTCGTGAAATGCTGGAAAAAATACAGCAATCCGTGCGGCAGCTCCTCCGGCTGCCGATGTCGATCGTGCTGTCGTCGCCCGCTGTGGCGTGGGACGCGCTTGCCTACGAATACCGC
Source organism: Paenibacillus agaridevorans (assembly GCF_003112455.1). Lineage (GTDB taxonomy): Bacteria > Bacillota > Bacilli > Paenibacillales > Paenibacillaceae > Pristimantibacillus > Pristimantibacillus agaridevorans. The sequence goes on along the minus strand of NZ_BDQX01000028.1, from coordinate 5,022 downwards.
GCGATGTGCGTTTTGCTCCAGCAAGGAATCGGCTTGGACGAAGAAATTATTATAAGCGGCGTGGCCAAACAGGAGACGGCAGATCAGGATAAGCTGGACGGGGAGTACGATTACATCGAGGATACCGTCGGCAAGTTGCGGCTGCAATTGGAAACTCGGGAACGAGAAGCGTTCGGCAGAACCTTGTCTGCGCTTTTCGAGTGGGGGCAGAAGACTATGTTTGTCGGCTATTCTGTGCAGCTTGAGTTATTTAGCTCCGTGTCGGCGATGCTCCTAGGCTTTATGAATAAGCGCAAGCTGGCGCAGAAGGTTGGACAATCCTTTGAACTGACTTCCTTGTCTTCGTATCATGCCCATGATACATGGGGTGATTTGTTAGACTATTATTTGCGCTTGGGCGAAACGCTGTTTGACCGGATCGAAGAGGAGCGGACCGACCAAAAAAGAGAAATTGTCGATAAGTTTGATCGTTATGTCGTTGAAAATCTGGATAAGGATTTATCGCTGCCGCGACTGGCGGACATCGTACATTTGAGCCCTCATTATTTATCGAGAATCTATCATAGGGTTAAAGGATATCCACTGGCCGATTATATTGCGGATCTAAAGGTAGGCACAGCCAAACGGTTGCTAGCGTCGAAGGATATGAAGGCGCAGGATGTTGGCCGGATGATCGGGTTTGAGGACATGTCTTATTTTGGCAGGTTTTTTAAAAAGCATGCGGGCATGACACCCGGCGAATACAAGGAAGCGGCAAAAAGCGGCCGATTGGCGATTAGTCCGGAATAAGCAGCGGAAAAGCGCGGAGTTTGTTTCCAAACACAAAAGAAACGAAAGAAGTTTTGTTTTTCAAACAAAATCATTAAAAACAAAATGTGTTATTGTTTTTACATTAAATAGAAAACTGACAGAACGGGGGGCAATCATGATGATTATCGGCATTCCGAAGGAAATTAAAAACAATGAAAATAGAGTTGCCATTACTCCTGCTGGAGTCGTGACCCTTAAAAAGGCCGGCCATCGGGTGTTAATTGAAAAGGATGCAGGCATTGGCAGCGGTTTTATTAATGAAGATTACATTCTTGCCGGCGGAGAAATCATCGCTAATGCTTCTGAGGTGTGGAACGATTCGGATATGATTATGAAGGTTAAAGAACCGCTGGCAAGCGAATATGGTTATTTCCGTCGCGGTCTTATTCTATTTACTTATCTGCACCTGGCTGCTGAGCCTGCGCTGGCTGCGGCACTCAAGGAAAAGGGCGTCGTCGCGATTGCTTATGAAACCGTTTCGGTTAATCGGACGCTCCCATTGCTAACGCCTATGAGTGAGGTTGCCGGTCGGATGTCGATCCTGCTAGGCACACAATTTCTACTAAAAAACAATGGCGGTCAAGGCATCCTGCTATCGGGAGTGCCAGGAGTAAGCCGTGGCAAGGTAAGTATTATTGGCGGTGGAGTGGTTGGCACTAACGCCGCAAAAATGGCGATCGGTCTTGGGGCCGATGTTACGATTATTGATATGAGTGCAGATCGATTAAGGCAATTGGACGATATTTTTGGTACGCAGATTCAAACGTTGATGTCTAATCCATTTAATATTGCCAAGGCTGTGGCAGAGGCAGATTTGTTAGTGGGTGCGGTTCTAATACCTGGAGCAAAAGCTCCGAAATTAGTTACAGAGGCGATGGTAAAGACGATGAAGCCTGGTTCTGTCATTATCGATGTTGCGATTGACCAGGGAGGAATCGTAGAAACGATTGATAAAATAACGACACATGATCATCCGGTATTCGAGAAGTACGGTGTCCTTCATTATTCGGTTGCCAATATGCCCGGAGCGGCTCCAAGAACATCGACAATGGCATTAACCAATGTTACCATTCCTTATGCCTTGCAAATTGCGAACGAGGGTCTCCTTCGTGCAATCGCGGGAAGCGACGCATTAAAGAGCGGTGTTAATGTAGCTAACGGATCAATTACCTGCGAGGCTGTTGCAAAGGATCTTAAAGAAGAGTATGTATCAATAGAGAAAGCACTTAAACAGGAATTTTTAGCGAATTAATATTTTGCTGCAAGGGGAAGACGGCCAAATAGAGGGGTGGCTGTCTTTTTCCTGTGTAGGCAGTCAGACAAGGTGATGAATGCGTTGCAAGAGAGAGAGCTTTCGGGATACATGGGCGGAAATCAGCCTGGAATCCATATCGAACAACATAAAAAGTATAAAAGGCTACATCGGCTCCGAGACGAAAATGATGGCGGTTGTAAAGGCCGATGGTTATGGGCATGGAGCGGTTGAGGTGGGGAAGTTGGCGCTGAGATTGGGAGTCGATTATTTAGCAGTGGCCATCCTGGATGAAGCTCTGCAATTAAGAGAATCGGGCATCGAAGCGCCAATTCTTATACTAGGCTATACGCCGATAAGATCCATCTCTGTAGCAGTCAGCCATCATATTACAATAACAGTCTACACGGAGGATGTGCTCGAAGAAATTATTACGCAAGCTGCTCGGCTTGGCATTGTGGCGGCGATTCATTTGAAGGTGGATACAGGAATGAGTCGAATAGGGGTAAGTTCGAGAGAGGAGGCATTATCCCTTGTAGAGAAGGCTAGTAAAAGTCCATTTGTACGACTAGAAGGGATATATACTCATTTTGCCATTGCGGATGAGCAGGATTGTCCATTTACGGCGGAGCAATTTATGAGATTTATGTCCTACATACATTTCATTGAGGAAAAAGGGTACGAAATCCCCATAAAGCATTGCTGCAACTCCGCCGCCACGCTGAATTTCCCGCATATGCATTTGGATATGGTTCGAGTAGGTATTGCCTTATATGGCTTATATCCGGATCCATCGATGAAGAAGCATCCTGTCGTATTGGAACAAGCGATTAGCTTGAAATCAAAGATCGTTTCAGTAAAGACAGTATCCGAATCGCAGTCGATTAGTTATGGTTGTACCTGTAAGCCGGATCGAGAGAGTCTGATCGCCACTTTGCCAATTGGTTATGCAGATGGGCTTTCTCGTGCGCTGTCCAATATGGGGTGTGTCGCAGTTCGTGATCAGAGAGCGCCAATTGTTGGGCGTATTTGTATGGATCAAACGATGATTAATGTAACGGATATTGCAGATTGTAAGCCTGGCGAAGTCATCACACTGATTGGGATCGAAGGCTTGGCGCCATCGGTGGATGAAATGGCCGATTGGATGGGAACGATTAATTATGAGGTGGTATGTCTGATCGGCAAGCGCGTTCCAAGAGTGTTCAAATAGGCGCTTCTAAGGAATACGAGAAAGGACTATTTAGAGCGGTTATGAAATGGTACAATCGATTAGAATGTTAGATTTTTACTCCAGGAGTGGTTGGTTATGACGGAATTAGATGCTTCCTTTGGACGAGCCTTTGAACGTGCCTTTGATAGTCTAGAAGCTCTCGCGGATACGATTAGCGAATCTCTTCAGTCCCAGGTAACGATTGAAGATGATCATCATAACGTTATAGGATATAGCTCTCATCAACTGGAGAGTGATACGGCGAGGCTTTCCACAATTATCGAGAGGCGTGTTCCTAATTCCGTTCTGTCAGGCTTACGTAAAAAGGGTATCCTGCAGCTATTGGAATCCGTGGCCCACTCCGTCAGAATTCCAGCCATTAGTGAGATTGGTTTAGGGGCGAGACTGGCTGTTTGTATTAAAAATAATCATACTGTTCTAGGCTATATATGGGTAGTAGATTCAGGGAATTTAATAGAGGGTCATGCGGAACGGGTCATCGAAAAGTCTGCAGAAATTGCGAAGCGGTTCTTATTGAAGCAAAGAAGCTGGAAAGCGAAGCAGGACAAAACGCATGATGAGTTTATTTGGAAGCTGCTGACGGACAGTTATCAATCCGAAACGATGATAAGAAAGGATGCAGAAGCCTTACCTCTTCTACTTCCGGATTGTTATCATATCGTAATTTTTGAATGTGATGTACCGATCAACGATGAGAAGGTAGCGAGACTTAGGCTAGCCCTTACTGCTAAATCGCAGGCTCGTTTGGCTTGCCTGACGGCAAGTCAAAATCATTTGATAGCGATCCTATCGTTATATTCGACTGCCTCCAATAAAGCAGATCTTACCTCGTTCATCCACACTTTTGTTCAGGGAGTTAACGGAAAAAAAGAAGTTAACATTATCGCATTCGGCTGCAGCGGCAAATACGATAAGTATACGCGAGCTTCCAATGCTTACAAAGAAACCTTGCATATTCTCTCATTGAAGAAACTTCTCCCTTTTCATACTCGCCAGGTTGTCCATTATGATGATCTGGGATTTCTTATGCATGTCCCATCTATTATCGAGCAAAAAAAAAATAGCGATTACAGCAGCCCATTGCTGCAATTATTAAGAGAGCACGATCGTGAAAGCAAAAGCGATTTTATGAAAACGTTAGCAACGTATCTGTCCCTCAATTGCAATGCCAAGGATACCGCTGCTCTCCTGCATATTCATGCTAACACGCTTAATTATCGCCTCAATCGAATATCGGAGATTACAGGTCAAAGCTTGAAAAACTCGAATGATTTCGTATCTATTTATTTGGATATTTTGACCGAAGAGACCAGCTCAATTAATCAATGGCTTCCGTCTCGACAGGATAGAAATGACTGACGGATCGGAAAATGGAGGGATACGATGTATCGGGTCCTACTTGCAGAAGATGAAATACTCGTCCGTCTCGGACTGAAAAACTCAATCGACTGGAAACGGTTCGACATGCAAGTCATTGCCGACGTTGCCAACGGTGCGGAAGCTTGGAGCGTTTACGAGAAATTGGAGCCGGAGATCGTGATTACAGATCTTAAAATGCCGATCATGGGAGGAATGGAGCTGATCACGACCGAAGGTAAGTTAAATCCTGCGAATTCTGCAACACGTGCTGAAGCGGCGCAGTTTCTCATGAATGTGCTATTAGAAATAACCATAAGGGATTAGAGGCAGAAGGGGAATCACCAAAAAAACGGCAGCCCGGCAAATT
>NZ_BDQX01000027.1 GCF_003112455.1 Paenibacillus agaridevorans | reverse complement strand
CATATTTCGGAAACGGGCCTACTTGTGCAGTTTCTTCGGCCGTATCTTTTTTTTCAGTCAGATACAGTCCAGCCGCAACCAACCCTGCCAGCACGATTGCTAGAATTAGTCCGCGTTTCCGATTAAACATGACCATGTACTCCTTTCGTTAAAAGCTCAACTCATTATTTTTTGATTTTATCTAGTACAGCTTGTGCAGCCGTGTCGCCTTTCTTCAGTAGCTCCTCTATATCCAGCTTGCCCGCCAGATACTCCGTAAACAGAGGATCTATCGCGCCAATCCATTCTTCCCATAGCGGATTGTCTCCAACATTGGAGGCATGCTCCATGCTGTCCAAAAATACCTTGATATTGGCTGGGTTTCCTTGGTGTTTGGATAAAGCCGCATCTGCCATCGCTTTATTGGCTGTAATGCCTTCTGCCAATGAAGCGTTCAGCTCTTGAGCTTCATCGCTAAGGAAATACTGGATAAATTTCCAGCCTGCTTCTTTCTCAGTATCGTTTGCTTTTGCATCCAGCACCCAAGAGTTAGCAACGAGCGCGCTGTAATTCACACCGCCAACACCCTTTGGCATAAGCGCTACATCGTAATTTATGCCTTCCTGATCATTTGAAAGTCTTCTGGCAAAATTATCATAGAACATCGCTGTAATGCCGCGCGGAAACCATGTGCCATGATTTGGCGTAACTTCGCCCTCTTGCTCCAGCAAGCTTGGCGTTAAGCCTTCATCCCAAAACTTTTTCATGTAAATCAATGCTTCTTTTACTTTCGGATCGCTGGCAAATGTGCTCTTTGTACGAGTTTCGTCCAGAAGGTCTCCTCCAAACTGACGGATCGTCGTATACCAGCCGTAACGGAAATGATTGGCAAGGCCAATACCGTATTGCTTTTTATCTTTATCCGTCAGCTTCTGAGCAGCAGCGTACACATCGTCCGTCGTCCAGTCAGCTGTCGGGTATGCAACATTTGCCTCATCAAACATATCTTTATTATAGTACAAGACGTTTACCTGAATTGCTTGGGGAACTGCGAAATACTCGCCTTTTGCATTTTTAATGGCATCGAATCCGTAATAGTCCTGAAGCGAAATTTCCTTCAAGCGATCTGTCAAATTTTCAATGGCGCCTTCTTCGGCGTATTGTGCAATATATGGGCCATCAAGCAAAAATACAGTAGGGCCATCGCCCGAAGCTAAATCCACTTTCAAGTTTGTATAATGCGTTCCCCAGTCTGTGCCCAAATCCTCTACCGTAATATGTTCGTTTTTCTCCATAAACTTATCAATAATTTTTCCAAATGTTTCTCTTGCTGTTTCGTCAGCGTAATAAGCAACCTGAATCGTAACCGGCTCTTCCTTAGTCGATTCGCTAGGCGCCGGCGATTGATTTTTGCCGCTGTCCGGCGTAGAAGAACTTCCCGCATTTCCTCCGCTATTGGAGGAGCAGCCCGCCAAAATAGTAGTAAATAGTAAAATGAAAATTGTGACTGCCTTCGTTGCTTGTTTCATGTTAACCCTCCTGAATTTGATGTATATGCATCAAGGATTATTATCCTTTGACACCGGATGTTGCGATGCTTTTCACGAAATAGGGCTGTGCTGTAATAAATAAAATAATAACCGGCAGCACTAGCAATACATTGCCCGCCATCTCTAGCTCCGGGCGTGAGTTATATTGTCCAGTGGACAGATCGCGTATTTTTAATACCATCGTCCACAAATCGCTGTTTTTTCCAATAAAGATCATCGGATACAATATTTCCGCCCACTTTTCTTGAAAGGTCAGAATTGCTAAAGTGATCAATGGAGAAATCATCAGCGGCAGATGAATGCGAGAGTAGATGGTGAACCAACCGGCTCCATCAACCTTTGCGGCTTCATCCATTTCCTTAGGAATGGTACGGTAAAATTGCCTTAATAAAATAATGCCGAAGGCTGAAGCCAAAAAAGCAGGTATGATCAGCGGATAATGGGTGCCCAGCCAGCCCAGCTCTTTAAAAATTAAAAACTGCGGTATCATCGTCACCTGTGACGGCAGAAATATAGAGATAACGGCAAAGCCAAAAACGATATTTTTCCCTGGGAATGAAATTCTTGCGAGAGCAAATGCTACCAGGCTACAAGATAATACGGTGCCGATCATGGCTAGCCCTGTCACCTTCACGCTATTGAAAAAATACAGCATAAACGGATGCCCTTTTTCAGGGAACAGCAGCCTCGTATAATTTTCCCATTGCGGAGCAGCGGGCAGCCACTTGAATGCATTCAAAAACTCCCCATTTGTTTTTAAGGATGCTAGAATCATCCACACAAACGGCAATAGCATGCTTATTGCCCCAAGCAGTAAAATGATCGTAAAGATGATCGTACTCACACCGATCTTTGTTCCATTTCTTTTGTTTGCGGCGATACTTGCCAATTGTTCTGCCTCCTATTCTTCGTAATGAACCCATCGTTTCTGTAAAAACAGGACGATAAGCGTTACGATAATCATGCACAGGAACGATACCCATGCGATCAGCGATGCATAGCCCATATCCATAAAACGAAATGCTTTTTCATAGAGATATACCATCAGATGCGTATCCGAATATTTGTTATAGCGATTGAACACCATTGTAAAATGCTGATCGAAAGCTTGAAACGCACTGGATATCGAAATAATGACAATTAAAAAGGTCGTTGGAGATATCATAGGCACGGTAATGTTTCGAAATCTTTGCCAAACGTTCACACCGTCAATTTCTGCTGATTCATATAGCGAATCTGGAATATTGTTAAGTCCTATGAAATAAATGAACATGGCATAGCCAAGACCCTTCCACACGGCTACTAGCGCTAAGCTGGGGATAATTGAATCCGAACCTATTCCCAGAAAAGCAATATCGGACTTGCCAAACCAGCCAATAATTTGATTGACGATGCCAATTTCCGGAGCAAGCAGCCAAATCCAAACCATACCGATTACAAACCAGGATGGAATAGCCGGGAAATAGTAGATTGCGCGAAGCCACTCCGACCATTTGCCTCTAATCAATTTTTTGGAATAACTCAGCATAACTGCAAAAACAAGCGGAATGACAACCTGAATCGGCACATAAATGAGTGAATAATACCAAGTGTTTTTAAAGGCAGTCATAAACAACTGGTCAGCTAAAAGCATGCGTATATTGTCCAGCCCGTTGAACATCGGCGGCGAAATAACTTTAAATCGTGTAAAAGAATAGTATAAGGACATGCAGGCTGGAATTATAAATAGCATAAAAGCGCCAATCACATACGGCATAATGAATAAATAGCCTGTAAAATAATCTGAAGCTTTCCGTCGCATCATAATCACCTCCCTTTCCGAAAAATGTTGTAATCGTTTTCTTAACGCTTGTTTTATTATAAGATTGAACCTCCGCCCAATCTATTTCCGTCTCTTTACTTTCTCGGTCTTTTGTTTACTTGTTAGCGTAAAAAATATGTTTGCACGCAAAACAGGCTGCCAGGAGCCTATAAACAGCCTATTTTTTAGCTATTGGTGCTACCACCAGATTCATATTCTCCGGTACCTTAGCACTTAAAATGGCCAACCTGATATACCGGGAGAATAACCTATTATGTTAAAATAAGAAAAATGTAATCACAGTTATCGGCTTAATTACATCGGGAACAGCCTCATTTAGAATAGGGATTCTTTCACACTTCGAGAGAAGAACCTAAGCTTCGAGAGAAATGGGCAGGTAATCGGGGGTTACGAAGAATATAAGCTAAAGTAAGAGGAGTAACCTTAGAAGTTGCTCTTTTTCTATATGCAGCAATTCCAAAAGAACTAGGAGGCGTACCTCTACTCATGAAAGAAGGCCTATACGAACAAGTCATCAACGGTTTGACATCGGAGCAACTGCTTCGGCTAAATGCCTCTGAGTTCGTTATTGGAAAGGAGAAGCTGGACAGCGAAGAAGCTCGGAAAATGTTATCCAGCTACATCGGGCTTGTCACCCGCAGGGCGCTTAAACTGGTGAGGGAGCAGGCAGGGACACAGGACGAAGAGGCGATATTGGCACAGGTACGGACGTGTAATGATGTTATAGCGTCTTTGAAGGAAAGTCTCGGAGCAGAGGAAGCCGAAGCGCTAAAGCTGGACGAGCAGGGCGAAGTGCTGACGCATATTTACTCCAGGATAAATCACATTCGTGCATTCAAAGACGAGAAGGTAATTCGGCCAGCGACGCCGTTGTCCCAGAGTTCATTATTTACCGGCGCGCATGCGGAGCCGAACATGCTCCACGAGTTAAAACAGGAAATTCTGACGTCGGATCGGATCGACTGGCTTGTGTCCTTCATCAAGTGGAGCGGTCTTCGTTGTTTAATGGAACAACTGGAGCAGTTCACGACCAGAGGTGGAAAGCTACGCGTCATTACAACAACGTATATGGAAGCTACTGACTACAAAGCGATTCAGGAGCTCAGCAAGTTGCCGAATACAGAAATCAAAATTTCGTACGACACCGATCGTACTCGGCTGCATGCTAAAGCCTACGTTTTCAAGAGGGATACCGGTTTTACGACGGCATACGTCGGTTCGTCCAATTTGTCCAATCCGGCGCTTACCAGCGGACTGGAATGGAATTTGAAGGTGACGGAGAAGGATTCCTACGACGTACTGAACAAGATCGACGCCACGTTCGCAAGTTATTGGAACGATCGGGCGTTCAAGCTCTTCGACCCTACCGATGAAACTGACGAGGAGATGCTGTTGCTAGCGCTGCGCAAGGGAAAGTCGGCCAGGGATGAAGAGGGACTTTCATTTCCGTTCGAGATCCATCCTTACGACTACCAAAAGGAGATCCTGGAGAAATTAGAGGCGCAGCGAACGTTGCATGGACGGACACGCAATTTGGTTGTGGCGGCGACTGGCGTCGGAAAGACGGTCGTATCGGCGTTCGACTTCAAAAAATTTGCACAAAATCAACCAAATGCGAAGCTGCTGTTCGTTGCGCATCGCGAAGAAATTCTGAAGCAAAGCAGAGATACGTTTCGCTATATCCTGAAAGATTTGAACTTTGGCGAACTTCAAGTTGGCAATCATCAAGCTCAGAGCCTGGATCGTCTGTTTATTAGTATTCAGAGTCTGAATTCGATGCAACTTACGGAGCGAACGACACCGGACTATTACGATTACATCGTAGTTGACGAATTTCACCATGCGGCTGCGCCGTCCTACCAAAAATTGCTCAGCCATTATCGTCCTCGTATTTTGCTAGGTTTAACGGCGACGCCTGAGCGTATGGATGGCAAGGACGTGTTTGGTTATTTTGACAACCGCATCGCGGCCGAAATTCGGCTTACGGATGCAATCGATCGGAAGTTATTGAGTCCTTTCCATTATTTTGGGGTGACGGATGCGGTTGACTTGACGCAAGTGCGTTGGTCGAGACGCGGATACGATTTAAACGAGTTAGAAAATTTGTATACGCATAATAAGATTCGCGCCGTACAAATTCTAAACAGCCTGCGCAAGTACTCGACGGACATGGACGCTCTCAAAGGGCTGGGATTCTGTGTTGGCATTGATCACGCACGCTATATGGCAACCGTCTTTTGCGAGGCCGGCATACCAAGCATATCCCTATATAGCGGATCTAGCGATACGGAGAGACAATCAGCCAAGAGGAAGCTGGAGCAAGGCGAGATACGCATGATTTTCGTCGTGGATTTGTACAATGAAGGCGTTGATATTCCTGCTGTAAATACGATATTGTTTCTCCGCCCGACGGAAAGCTTGACCGTATTCCTTCAGCAGCTTGGACGCGGACTCCGCTTGCATGAGGGCAAGGAATGCCTCACCGTACTGGATTTTATAGGACAGGCCCACCAGGAATATAATTTTCAGGAGAAATTCCGTGCGTTGGTGGGGAGGACAAAACATTCCGTTCAACATTATGTAGAGAATGGGTTTTCAAGTTTGCCGCGAGGCAGCTTTATCCAGCTCGAAAAGCAGGCTAAACATTACATACTGCGCAATCTTATGAGTATGTCCGTGAACCGAAGAAGCCTGGTGAATCGACTCAAATACTTCGAGGCAGATACAGGCTTACCCGTGACGCTAGAAAACTTCGTGGGACATTACGGGCTCACGCTGCAGGAATTGTATGGCGGAAGAACGGGACGAAGAAGCTTTCAGGGGTTATTGGTTGAAGCGGGATTAAAGGAGCCGTATCTATGGGAAACAGGCGAATATTTGACGAAGCGTATCCCGGCGTTACTGCAGCTCAATGAACCCAGACTACTGCGTTTCCTACTCGATTACATGGCAACAAGCCGGCTAGTGCAGTCCGAAGAAGAGCAGCTCATGCTTACAATGTTTTATTATACTTTTTACAGGACGGAGCCTAAAAAGCAGGGGTTTGCGGGAGTTCAGGACGCGCTTCTACAAATCTTTTCATGCGTCCCATTCCGAGAAGAAGTAACGGCAATCCTGCACTATAATCTTTCTAATATCGATTTTGTCAACAAACCGCACGGCTTGCCTTACGCTCTACCGCTTTATGTGCATTGCCGTTATACGCTGGACCAGGTGATGGCCGCTTTCGGCTATTGGAACGATGAAGCGGCGCCTAGCTTCCGCGAAGGAGTCAAATATTTTGAGAGCAAGTCAACCGACATTTTCCTTATCACTCTAAATAAGTCGGACAAGGACTTCTCCCCATCAACGCAATATGAGGATTACGCCATTAATGAGACGTTGTTCCATTGGCAGACGCAGAGTCGTACTTCAGAAGAGTCGAAGACGGCACAGCGATATATTCATCACCGGAAACGTGAGTCACGCATCCTGTTATTCGTTCGGGAATACAAGGAAGAGGGCGGATTTACGAGTCCCTTTACATTCCTTGGAGAAGCGGAATACGTGAGTCATGAAGGCAACAAGCCAATCAGTTTCGTCTGGCGGCTGAAGGAAGAGCTGCCTCCGTCTATGGTTCCGGCGGCCAAAAAGGCGATCGTGTAGCAAGATGCAAGAGATTCAAGGATGACCCCCAATCCCAAGGAGGTCATCCTTTTCTTTACCACATAAGAATTTATAGTTCCCGAGCTTGCCGGAGAAGTGAAATTCTTATTGGCGATAAAAACTACCTCTAAACGCGGTCGATCATCTCTGAAAGGCCTCGATAGAAGTTTTCTCATATTTATTTGTTGTAAAGTATATTGACATCCCACTCGCGATGATATAATGTTATAACCAGTTACTCGAGAGGTTATAACCACTTAATAAATCCTTTACAAAGAAAGGGGGTTGGGAAAATGCTCGATGACAAGCTGCCGGTTACGCTTCAGTATCAGCTCAGAAGCAAGATGCTGGAGAAGATTCAAAGCAAGATTTGGGCGCCGGGAGAACAGATCGCAAGCGAAAGGGAATTATGCGATGAATACGGAGTTAGCCGGATAACGGTGCGAGAGGTGATCAAAGGGCTTGTGCAAGAGGGTTATCTTGTCCGCAAGCAAGGGAAAGGGACCTTCGTGTCCCTTCCTAAATTCGAGCATGAGTTGTCCAGCGATTATAGCTTGTCCAAGGAGCTCGAGAAGAGCGGGCTGGAATCTTCGTTCCAATTGATTTCGTTCAAGCAAGTACAGCCGTCGGCATCATTGATGAGACACCTGGAGGTAAACGAGCACGAGTCGATTCATGAACTGATCAGGCTCCGGCACATCGGCGGTGAGATTTTTGCATGGGAGCGTTCCTATACGCCAAGCAAATTCCTGGAGAAGGCGACGGAAGAGGATCTGGACCGAGAAGGATTGTATATGACAATTTTTCATTGCTCCGGTCTAATGGCGGAAGAGGCGGAAGTGGAGATCGAGGCGGCGAACTGCCCGTCGGACATTGCCGTACAGCTGCAGATCAAAAAAAATGCGGCCGTCATGCATCTGACAAGAGTGACAACGGCGCAGGAGCAGATCATCGAATACTGCGAAAGCTTCATTATCAGCGACAAATATAAATACAAATACAGGCAGAAGCTGCGCAAAAAAGCGGTTTACGAAGGTGCGCTCAGCGAGTCCAGAAGCGGCGAGTAATGCAGCAGTGTAGCAAAACAAAATAGATTATTAATTCGGCGGCGCGGCCTGGTCCGCGCCGCCTCACTCCCGGCGATGGTGCGATCATCTTAGTTCCGCCGA
>NZ_BDQX01000026.1 GCF_003112455.1 Paenibacillus agaridevorans | reverse complement strand
TCGAGTGTCTTCGTAACACACCAGTTGATAAAATATTATGATTGTGGCTCAATAAAATCCCTCCATTCCATTTTCAATAAAGACAAGTGTTCATACACTAATATATGATTCAATAAAAAAAATGCTATGGACAAATGGGGGGAAATAAATACATAGGTAATTTTTAATACCTGTTTACTAAATCGGAGATTTTCACTTTGATTGGAACACGGAATATTCATATCGTTGCACCAAAACATAACAAACAAGGAGCAAGATCCAAAGAGATCTTGCTCTTTGTTCTACATTTAGGGAAAGAAAATCCTAGGCTTCGACGAAGACCAGGATAAACTCCATAAGAAGAGGTTCTTCAGGACTGGAAGAGAACATACCCCGACATCGTTACATTCTCCAGCTATGATCAGCTATTGGAATGTCCGTTGGTCGATGCCATTTACGTGGCGACCCCGATGTTGATTCACGCCGATCAGGCGATTCAGGCGCTCCGCGCAGGAAAACACGTTCTGAGTGAAGTAATTGCCGCACATACCATTGAGGACAGTTGGAAGCTGATTGAAGCGGTGGAAGCGAGCGGCTTGAAGTACATGATGGCGGAAAATTATTGCTACACTCGCGAGAACCAAATGGTTCAGCAGATGGTTGACGCAAACGCCTTCGGCGAGATTACTTATGCGGAATGCGGATACATTCACGATGTCCGAAGTTTAATGCATGGAGCGGACGGGAGTTTGACCTGGCGTGGACAGTGTATACACGATTTTAATGCCTGTACATACCCGACCCATTCGTCGGTCCGATCGCCAAATGGCTCGGCATTCATCAACCGGGTGGTGATCGTTTCGAGGAATTTGTCACCTTCAATACGAAAAGCCGCTCAACGGCCAACTATTTTCGAGAAATGTTCGGATCGGATCACCCAGGCTCGCAGCCAGATTACTGGAAGCAGGGGGACAGCTCCACTACGCTTATCCGCACGAAGAAGGGCGTTGTCGTGTCGCTCCGCGTCGATATCCAGTCCGCTCGTCCACACAATATGGTGCACTATGGACTGCAAGGGACGGAAGGAGCGTATCTCGGACCACGATTCGATGGAGAGGATCCGCTCATTTGGCTGCGCAACGAGGGGTCATACACATCCGGGAACGACCCGAAATGGGATTCGTTATGGCATCATAAGACAAAATGGGATCATCCAGATTGGCGAGCATGGGAGAAAGAAGCTCTCCATACCGGACACGGCGGAGGTGATTTCTTCATTATCCGAGAGTTCGTCTCTGCCATCCTGGAGGACAGAAAGCCTGCGATCGACGTTTACGACGCAGTGACCTGGAGCTCGGTATTCGCGCTATCGTTGCAGTCGGTTTCTAATTGCGGTTCGCCAGTGGAGTTCGTCGATTTTTATGGAAAAAACTAAGATAATACCGGTTTGTCGGAATGAGTTCAGCAAAGCAGGCACTTTTAATAAACAAGGGATTGTTGACAGTAATTTCGTAGATGTCATGGCGATGGAAAAAATACATTGAGGTTTTTAGATTCGCAGTCACATTAAAAAAGTCAGGTTCACTTGGGATCCTGACTTTAGTTTTATTTGTAAAATCAACTTCGAAAACGAAAAATTTGATTATTATAAAATTACCAAGAGCACGTTGCAACGCCTCTTATAAGATGCCGTTCGCGAACTCAGCACGAATGGGGCAAAGCACAAAGAGCAAAATCTTTTAACTATTAAGCAATATCCGCTAGAGTTTCTCAATTGTGAAGTCCGTATAATATGAGAAGAATAGAGCGCTTACAAGAAAAAATCTTCAAATTTTTGACTGTGACGACAAACGACTTCTAGAGGGGGGATAAAGGAGGGCCATCTTGTTGATGAGGACTACGCCTGGACCGTAAGTTTGGTGGTACAAGAAACCCCTTGTCCCATCTGCCTCGGCGAATGCCGAGATGCTATGAATGAATGAATGAGGAGGGATTGTTCATGAAGGCGTCAAAAAAAGTTTCGTTTCTGGTACTGTCGCTTTTTATTCCATTGATGATATTTTTTTCTTCATCAGTTCCGGCTGCGAAATCCTACGAAATCGTTCCGCTCACAGATCCGGTTACAAATCCGGATACAACCGATGAGATCAATATTGACTTCCAGACCAAAGGTTCCCAAACGGCAGAAGGTTATCTGCCCGACAACGGGGATGTGTACGGCGAACGCGGGAATGGCTTTACGTATGGATGGACGCCGGGCATTGTCGGAGCCGCCAGAGATTACAGCTTAATCGAACCGGATCTTAAACTAGCAACCTTAAACCAATTTGGTCAAGGTATTATTTGGGAGATAGCTGTTCCGAACGGTAAGTATGAAGTGACGGTCAGCATAGGCGATATTCGGTACCCGGACCAAATCAAAGGGAAATTGTTGCTTTTGGCCGAAGAGACCGTCATTTTCGAAAACAAACAAATTGACGGTAAATGGGAACACGTGAAACCGGTTGGACAAACTTACGTTTCCAAAACGGTAGAAGCAGATGTGACTGACGGCAAACTGACCCTCGATCCGAAAGATACCGCCACGGAAAACATTAAGATCAACTATATTAATATCAAGTCGCTTGACGTACCGATTCCTATTGATCCCGTTGACCCCGGAAGTGAAGAACCGCTTCCGGACATTGATAGGACTCCCTTAACCATTGTTGCCTTTGGAGAAGAGGCGGAGTCGGATGTACCGCTGGTTAAAGCGGACAGTGAAGTCATGGCGCCTGTAAAATTCATAGCGGAACAACTTGGCGCTGATGTTGTTTGGAATGAGGAAAAGAATGCCGTTCTGATTAATTCCATGCCGGGCCAAGCTAGGCTCAAACAGCAGTCGACTCAGTTGATCGTGAACGGTTTGGAAATCAATCCGGACGTACGGCCTTTTGTCCTGGATGGCAATAGGATGCTTCCTGTTCGAGAAATATCCGAAGCCATGGGACTGGATGTCGCCTGGGATGAGGAAAGCCTGACGCTTTATATTAGTTTAAGGCACCATACGGAGCCTTCCAAGGAACTATACGGGTGGGCCTCCGTAGAGGCCGAAGGGCAGGACGGGACTAAAGGTGGCGGCGATGCCGAACCTCTAACGGTGACAACGCTGGAAGAACTGGAGCAACTGGCTGGCGACGACGTCCCGAGAGTTATCGTCGTTTCCGGAACAATCACGTCCGGGGTTGAACCTATCAACATAGGTAGCAACAAGACAATAACGGGGGATAACGAGTACGCGACCATCCGCGGCGGCATCGCCATAAACGATAGCAGCAACACCATCATTCGCAACTTGAACTTCCAAGGCATTTGGCCCATTTTCGGCCCTGCCGACGCGATCGCCGTGAGAAATTCTCATCATCTTTGGTTCGATCACCTGAACATCTGGGATGCCAGTGACGGCTTATTGGACCTCACCCAAGGCACCAACTACGTAACCGTCTCATGGAACAAGTTCTTTTACACCGATCCGGATAATCCTCACCGTCTGGTCAGCTTGAATGGCGGAGGCGCTGAACATGATGCTACCGACACAGGTAAGAACAAGGTAACCTATCATCACAACTGGTTCGCCAACAATACCGATCAGCGGATGCCTCGCGTCTTGTTCGGACAAGCGCATGCCTACAACAACTACTACACTGCCAGTAACAACAATTACGCCATTGGCGTAGGCGTCTTCGCGTCGATGCTGGTGGAAAACAACTATTTCAAGGACGTGAGAAATCCACACCAGTTTATGTACCCAGACCGTCGTCCGGCGTACATCACCGCTGCAGGCAATATTTATGACAACACAAGCGGATTAATGGAAACGGGAGCCGTTACGCCTGAGGGCTACAATAGCGTGGCGCCTTTTACCAATCCGCCCTACGCCTACGATCTGAATGATGCCGAGGATATTCCTTTTCTTGTCACTCGGTACGCCGGTCTAACGGTCAACAAGGACATGACAGCGCCAGAAGCACCAGTCATTGTAGATCCGGCAGAGTCAGCGGTATTTCGCACGCGTACGCCGAGCATAAGAGGAACGGCAGAACCGAGCAGCATCGTGACGATAACATTAACAGGCACTTCACCAGGATCGACAAAAAACAAAACGTTGACGACAACGGCTGACTCGAACAGTTCATTTAGTGTCGAATCAACAAGACTGAACAACGGAACGTATACCGTCACCGCAACGGCAACCGATGCTGCAGGCAATGTAAGCCACGCTTCGATCAATCGCTCATTTAGAATAAAAGGACAGGCTGACAAGAAGTAAATCAATAGAGGGTTTGAACGAGCAACCCCCGACTCCATATTCAGAGTCGGGGGTTTTCCCGTTACTTCAATTTTTCCATTTCCTGATCAACCGTTTGTTGCCCCAGTTCTTGTACCTCTCTTAGGATTGTATTGACATCTTTTTGCCCTGTTACAAGTTCAGTTACTTTATCATTCATTAAGTCAACGATGTGATCTTCTAATGGATGTAATTGACGCATTGGAGCATTTCCGTTCACATACACTGCGTCGAAGTTTTTATCTTGGTCTGGATGGTTTTCAAATGCAAGATCTTTAACCTGCTGTGATTTCAATGGAGAAATCTTTCCTTTTTTTGATACTTCCATTTGGAACTCTTCAGACGTTAAATATTTTAAAATTTGCATGGCCGGGTCTTTATTTTCGGAAATGGAAGTAATACCTGCATAGTTGGCGTAAGGTTGAGTGCCATTATCCGGAAGATCATTGAAGACCGGCATCGAAACCATGTCCCAGTTCAGCGGAAGTTGATCTTGCGAAACCGCGATCCATTCGGTTAAAAATACGTACATGGCGGCAACGCCTGCTGCTCCTCTAAAGTGATCATGACTTGGGAAATTTCCTTTAGCCATTGTCTGCACGCCAGGATTTCTGCTCAATTCAGTGAAGAGGTTAAGAATCCTCTTCCAATTATCGTTGTCTACCGTCACCTTGTTCGTTTCCGGATCAATGAAACCTTGCGATAAGGAATTCATGCGGAAGTAGTGCTTCGGAGACATCCAAAGTCCCATATACTGCGTTCCGTTTTCATTCCGATCGAATTGATGGGCGAGTGCAAACGTCTCCTCCCATGTCATGCCATCATTCGGGTATGGAATCCCGAATTTGTCGAATAAATCTCGGTTATAGTACAACACAAGAGAATCGTTAAAAATAGGAAGGCCGTAAAGTTGGTTATCAAACGTGGCAGATTCAATAAACCCCGGGGCAAACGAAGCTAAGTCAACTCCATGTTTTTTAGCCAGCTCCGCCATATCGAAAGTCAGCTTCATCGGTTCGTATGCATTCAAAAATCCACCGGCTCTTGTGAAGTAAATATCAAACTTTGTTTGAGCGGCTACTAGTTGTTCCAATGAAAGTCCTCTATTCGAAAAATGGTGAATCGTGTATGTAGGGAACTTTTTCTTCACGTAACTCCCTACATTTGCTTCAAATTCTTCATCGGAAAATATTGTAGAAAAAGTGATTTCGGCATTTTCCGGCGCCGGAGGTTCTGCTGTGGGATCATTACCGCCCGACGGGGTAACAGTACCCTCAGTATTAACAGTACCTTCAGTATTACCGTTAGTACAAGCTGCAAATAAACTTGAAATCATAATAATAACCAACAGCAGTCCCATTCTTCTTTTCAACATTTCGTTTTCCCTCCCTTAGTTTGAAGCGGATAATCCTAAAACCCGAATCAGCCCCCTTTCAAAGTCTGCGCCGCCGTCTGTAAGCGTATACAATGTATTTGACAATATTGTATAGGAGCGTTTCCATCAAAAATATACGGCTATAATCGTAAAATATAGGGCGATCGAATCTATTGTTGATTTGGGAAAGGAAGCGGCAGTAAAGGAGGGGATCAAACGTCTGGGTCATTGATGTCGCATTTGAAAAATTAGCGGCGAGTTTCTGGAGGTGAATGAGAAATCATTGAGGATTCGAGCTGGATCGGCGGGCGTTCTCCATCTGGAGCCCCCCCGCCAATCGATGGGGGGGGAGCGGG
>NZ_BDQX01000025.1 GCF_003112455.1 Paenibacillus agaridevorans | reverse complement strand
AACGACGCCGACCATCGTTTTCTTGCTCCCTTTGACCGAAAAAGGCATCAATGTTTTCACCAACCCCTACCACATCCCTGACATACTTTTAGGAATCGAGCAAGAATGCAAAAAGCTCGGGTGCAATTT
>NZ_BDQX01000024.1 GCF_003112455.1 Paenibacillus agaridevorans | reverse complement strand
AAGCTTCATACCCCTTTATACCCCGTTCATTTCTCTCTTTATCTTCAATAATATCAGCAAGTAATTGAGCTATCTCTGCGGGAGATAAGGATTCACATACATACCCAGCATTATTTTCTCGAATAAACC
>NZ_BDQX01000023.1 GCF_003112455.1 Paenibacillus agaridevorans | reverse complement strand
GCTGAACATCGTCATTCGGCTGTCCCGGCTCGGCGACGCGATCCGCTTCGAGGTGGTGGACGACGGCGCGGGCATGTCGCCCGAACGAGCCGCGGACATTATGCGCAGAGACAAGGAAGCCGGCTACGGCATTGGCAACGTGCATGAACGCATCCAGTTGGCTTACGGTCCCGAATACGGCGTCACACTGTTTAGCCGTCCGGGGATCGGCACTCAGGTCGTCATTACGTGTCCCCTTCAATAGACCGGCACCGAAGTAGCGGAGGAGGCCGTCCGTCTGGCGGTTTTTCTTTGGGAAAAGCTCGCTTTATCTTGCGTTTTAGGTGAGAGAAGGCGAGTTTTTTTGTTACAGACACCAGCGCCGATCGAAGAATAGCGTCATCTGTGAGGCCGTCGATTCATTGTGTGCAAAACTGGAAATGAAGCTGCAATCCATCATCGCCAACCTGTTAGCGGAAATGAGGGCCCTTATAGGGATCGTTTGGCGTGATATTAAAATCTAACGGAACTCCTCGACGTTGTTCGTGAGAAATCCAGGCGAACCGCGGACTTTTGCCCATCGTAAGGGCTGTCAGTTCCTTTAGATCTGCGAAGTGCCGCGTTTTTGCTGAAATAACGCCTTTCATTTCCGCTACAGTTGCTCCCGTTCATTTCTTACGGGACACTTGCTCGCAATTTCACCTTTGCATAATTAATAGACAGCCTCTCCAGCGACGCTATTTATCCGATTTTTAACCTCTGACAAATCTAACAGATAGGAAAGACACTTTTGGGTCGAAATGGAGCCAATTTTGAGCTATGATGATGCCAATTATGTCGTGCATGTCCGTTAGGATGGGTTGTACGAACGTGGCAGCCCCTATGCCTGCTCCGCCTAAAGTCGTAGTCTAATTCTATACCTCAGTCCGTTCGGGTTGTTTCTATGTACAGCTATAATGAAATCATCGGATTGCGCATGACAGAATGATTCGTTCAATCTAAAACAGGAGATGTTTTTTATGATGGTCGGCTTTGGCAAATCCATGATGCAGTCCGTTTGGATGGTCTGGGAACGAGGTTTTGGATGGGTTTTACGCTTTCGCAGCTTGCATACTACGCATTTTGGCATATGTACCGTTATGATAAAACGACATCGGGGAAGCAGCATTCTATGTCAAGATTCCACACTCATTCATGACGGAGATATGATCGGGGAGCTTCATCTTAATAACGATACGATATTGGCGTTGATTAAAGCCGAGGGCCCGGACCGCGCGGCGCTTAAAACAGCGCGGCTTGCCCGAAGATCGATGATGCAAATCAGCGAAGCGTTTGAGGATCAGCCCGAATTTCGAGAGGTAAAAGCTTTGGTTGGCATTACTTTGCTCCATCGGGGGCTGACACATGGCTTGGGTTTCGAGCAGCAGGCGTTGAAATACGGGGTGTTTCGGCAGATGACAACGGCCTATCTTCGATTGCTGTTAACAGCCATGCATCCGGATGGCCAAAGGCGCGTCGCCCGAAAAACGGAAGCATTAATACCCATGATGCTGATTCATACTCGGGCCTCGCTAAAAAATCGTTTTTTATCTGGCGGGCGCAAGATAGGATAGGAAGCGGAACGATGGATCTTTATCAAACATTATTAATTCGATAATAACCCGTTAATATTGTTCCTCTATATTGTACCTATCTGTACAAAGGGAGGAATTAATAACCATGTTACGTAATTTCAACGGCAAAACAGCAAGCAAAGTGATGATCGCAGCTTCTCTACTGTTCGGCAGTCTGGCGGGGGTTGCCCACGCGGCGGACAAAGGGAGCACGA
The DNA here is from genome assembly GCF_003112455.1 of Paenibacillus agaridevorans. GTDB lineage: Bacteria > Bacillota > Bacilli > Paenibacillales > Paenibacillaceae > Pristimantibacillus > Pristimantibacillus agaridevorans. The sequence continues at coordinate 26,843 of NZ_BDQX01000023.1, read as the reverse complement.
AAAACGTCATTCTTATGATTCCCGACGGTATGGGGATCAGCTATCTGACAGCAACGCGTATTTACAAAGGGGAAGAGCTATCCTTCGAGCGTTACGCGAAGGGTCTTATGAAAACATATTCCAACGACACGAACATTACGGATTCCGCAGCGGCCGGCACGGCAATGGCGACCGGTTACAAAACAAACAATGGCGTTATCGCGGTAACTCCGGACGGCAAACGGCCTGAGTCCATTCTGGACGCCGCAAGAGACAAAGGCAAGTCGACTGGCCTCGTTGCTACGTCTCGTATCACTCACGCCACGCCGGCCGTATTTACAGCTCATGATCCGAGCCGAGGCAACGAAGTTGCCCTTGCGACGGAATACATCAATAATGTCGACGTCATTCTGGGCGGCGGACGCGATATGTTTTTGCCGCAGGCGGAAGGCGGCCAGCAGCCAGAACGTAATCTTGTTGCCGAGGCGGAAGCGGCAGGCTACGATTATATCACCAACAGAAGTGAACTCGATGACGTAACATCGGATAAAGTTCTGGGGCTGTTCGCCATGAGCGACATGAAATACGATATCGACCGCGATAAGGTCAATGTCCCAAGCTTGTCGGAAATGACGGAGCTGGCGGTAGAGACGCTTAGCCAGGATCAAGACGGCTTCTTCCTTATGGTAGAGGGCAGCCAAATCGACTGGGCCGGCCATGCCAACGATCCGACTGCTTTGATTACGGATATGCTTGCATTCGAGGCAGCGGTGGACGTAGCCCTTGAGTTCGCGAAGAAGGACAAAAATACGCTGGTTGTCGTTGTCGGCGATCACGAGACTGGCGGTATGAACATCGGCAATACGCCAGGCGGCTACAAGGAGAATATCGAAGTTCTTAAAAATGCCAAAGGCAGCTCCAATGCGGTCCTGGGCACCCTCAAAGAAGAGGCCCAGACTGTCGGCATCGAAAACGCCAAGGTTGTGGACGGCAGCTACTACGTTCCGGTGCGCGACATCGTAGCGGAGCTGGACGGCGAGCTGACCTACCATGCGCAGGCTTTTGCAGCAGACGTTTCTATCGGTGGGGCTTCCTTCCGTGTCGATCTCGGCGACAAGAAGATCGTGGCAGGCTCCCAGACGCTGGATGCCGATCTGTTTATCGAGAAGGGAACCTCGTATATCGCTCTTGATTCCATCGCCGGTTTGATCGGGCTGCAAGCTGCAGTCGGCACAACGGCGGATAAGCCCGAAGAGACAACCGCTTATCTTGTCGACGTAAAGCAAGTGGTTGAGCCGATCGTCGGCTTCGAGCTTACTGACGAAGACGTAGCTTATCTGACGAGCGTCAACTGGAACAACAACACGACGCTGACGAATGAGATCGGTACGGTCGTATCCGCGCATGCGCTCATCAGCTGGGGCTCCCGCAACCATACGGGCGAAGAGCTGCCGGTGTACGCATACGGCGCAGGCTCCGGGGAATTCGTAGGCCTGATCGACAATATCGACCTGCCGCGCATCCTCTCTTATCTCATGGGCGTCGACTTGTTCGACAACGAAGAGTCATTTATGGAGAAGCTGGAGAAGAGAAGAACCGAGTGATGACGGTCCGGGACTGATTCTCCCGAGTTGCATCTCCATTAGTCAGCGTATCGAGGCTTTGCAGGACAACCGCTAATAAGGTTGTGGCAAGCAAATTAAAAAGCTGCCCCAGAAGTAGATTCATAACTTCGGAGCAGCTTTGTTTGCGTTGTTATTATTTCAGTTCAGCCAATACTTCTTCGATTTTGGCAAGCTCGGATTGCAAGCCGCCGCCGCCCAGGTACCAGAGCGGACCATCAAGGTAAACGATGCGGTTGTTTTGATACGCTTTTGTTTTCTTAATAATCGCGTTCTCCATGTCGGCCTCGATATTCGATGTATTGCCCGCCGTTGCCGCGGTACGGTCAATGACGAGAAGCACTTCCGGGTTGAACTCGAGTACGGCTTCAAAGCCGAAGTTGGAGCCATGGGAAGAAGCTTCGATATCGTCCGTCACCGGCTTAAAGCCGTATACTTCATACATGTAGCCGAAGCGGGAGTTGGAGGCGAAGCCGGACAGATTTCCTTCGTTATACATGGTAACCAATGATGTTTCATAATTGCCGGCTAACGTATTAATGTTTTTCAGGGCTTCGTCGAATTTGGCAAGATACTCGGCAGCCTCTGCTTCCTTGCCAAACATCTTAGCTGCGATGTCTACGGAAGCCAGGAAGGTGTTCCAGTAGTCGTTTTGCTGTGTTCCGACAAATACGACATCCGCAATTTCTTTCAGTTCCTCATAAAAGGTGGATTGACGGCCGGAGATAAAGATAACGTCCGGGTCCAGTTCGGCGATGTCCTCGAACAAAGGCGTTTTTAGCGTGCCGATATTCGTATACTCGTCTCCCGAAAAATGTTCGAGATGAGCCGGCAAGCTGGAATCCTTGGCGAGACCTACGACGCCTTCTACGCCGAGCGCATCTAATGTATCCAGGAACCCGTAATCGAATACGACGATTTTTTCGGGCATCTTCTCGAACGTTACGTCCGGGAATGCGATTGTTCCTTTTTCTTCGTTCTCTGTAGAAGCAATGGTTGAGCTAATCGTCATGGGATATGCGGGAGCCGATGCGTCATTGTCGGCAGGCGGCTGTTCTGTAACAGGCGGATTGCTTGCGGCAGAACCGCCTGAGGCGTTCTGATCGGCCTCATTATTGTTACCTCCGCCACAGGCTGCCAGCATAAGCGACATCACCGTGATTGCACTTACCAATTTCCATTTTTTCATCATTACGAATCTCTCCTTGTTTTTCATTTTATATAAAATAATTGATATCAATTATCAATATCATCCAAAAAAAGGGTGCGCGAAAAGTAGGAATCCACTCGATGGTCACTAGAACTACGGCTACGCATCCGCCGCTTCTCTTGCGTCTAGGAATTAAAATAGACGCAGATTCGGCATCCGTTTTGATCTTGAATCGGAATATCCATATCGAAGATATCTCGCAGCGAATCCGTCTTAATAATCTCGTGCGTCGGGCCGTCCTTGACCAAACGGCCATTTTTGAGCGCCACAATACGGTCGGAATAAACGGAGGCGAAATTAATATCGTGCAGCACGATAATGACGGTTTTCCCCAGCTCATCTACAAGATTGCGAAGAATCTTCATGATTTGCACGGAATGTTTCATATCCAGATTGTTAAGCGGCTCATCGAGAAGAATATATTCAGTATCCTGAGCAATGACCATGGCGATAAAAGCCCGCTGTTTCTGGCCGCCCGACAATTCATCCAGAAATTTATCCTGCATTTCGCCGAGATTCATATAAGCGATCGCTTGATCCACAAACTGTTCGTCTGCCGAGGTCAGCCGTCCCTTGGAATACGGATATCGTCCGAATGCGACAAGCTCTCGTACCGTTAATCGGACATTGATATGATTGGCCTGCTTCAAAATGGAAACCCGTTTGGCGAATTCGCTGGAGTTCCACTTCTTAACATTGTTGCGATCCAGCAATACTTCTCCCGTATCCGCATCTAATAACCGGCTCACCATAGAGAGCAGCGTGGATTTACCGGCGCCGTTCGGGCCTATGAACGAAGTAATCGTACCCGGTTCAATCGTAATGGAAACATCCTCTACAACCGGCTTTTTGCCGAACAACTTGGTTAAACCCTTGATCTCGATCATCCCGCTGCCCTGCTTTCTTTAAGTAATAAGTAGATGAAATAAATCCCGCCGATAAAGTTGATGATGACGCTAAGCGTCGTCTTCAATTCGAAAATATGCTCGACGAGGAATTGTCCTCCCACCAGCGCGACAATACCAATCAAGCTGGCTCCCAGGATGAGAATAGAGTGCCTGTACGTCACTAAATATTGATAAGCCAAATTCGCTACAATGAGTCCAAAGAAGGTGATCGGTCCCACGAGCGCGGTCGAGGTTGCAATCAACACGGAGGAGAGGATTAAAATATTCATGACCATCCGGTCATAGGGAATGCCCAAATTCATTGCATTTTCCCGACCGAGCGACATGACATCCAGCTTATCCATGATCCTGTATCCGTAAATAAACGCGATAAACAAGATGGCAACGGAAATGTACAGAAGATCCTTCTTCACATTCATGAAATTGCCGAATAATCGATTTTGCAGGCTCAAATAATCGACCGGATCGATCAGCACCTGCAGGAAAGTGACGAAACTGCCCAGCAGCGTGCCTAAAATCATCCCGATCAACAGCAGCAAATAAATCGGATGTTTATCGGCCCGGAATAAAAACCGGTACAAAATCAGCGCAAACAACACCATGACAGCTATTGCGGCGCCAAAATTCAAATACTTGTTGAGGACCCAAACGGATAAGGAGCCCGCAAAAAAATAAATGAACGTTTGCACCACTTCGTACATGGAATCAAGGCCCATCACCGATGGCGTCAATATCCGGTTCCGCGTGATGGTTTGGAATACGACGGTAGAGTAGGCAATCGCGATTGCCGTTACGACCATAGCCGCAATACGAAGCATCCGTCTGGGAAAAGCGTAATCAAAGCCGCCCTTGATATCATAAAACGCGTATAACAAGATGCAGACGATCGATAATATCGCGAGAATAACAAGCTTCATACTATTTTTTGGCATATGCTCTCCCCCTAATCAACATCACTAAGAAGATCGCACTGCCTATCACCGCAACCGTTACATTAACCGGGATTTCATAAGGATGGATCACGATCCGCCCGATAATATCGCAAACGAGCAGAAAAACGACGCCCATCGCCGCAGTGTGTGGGATCGTTTTGCGCAAGTTATCGCCTAGATAGAGCGACACAATGTTCGGAACGATCAAACCCAGGAACGGAATAACTCCGACAGTCAGCACCACCGTTGTGGAGATGATGGCCACTAATACCAGACCTATGTTCATGACGGCCTTGTAGCTTAAGCCCAAGTTTTTTGCGAAATCCTCGCCCATGCCCGCTACCGTAAACTTGTTCGCATACAGATAAGCTAGAACAAGAGCTGGAACACTTATATATAACAGCTCATATCTGCCGGAAATAACAAGGGTAAAGCTGCCCATCAGCCAAGCCGAAATATTTTGGAGAAGATCGGCCTCGTAAGCGAAAAACGTCGTGATGGACGATAAGATATTCCCGTACATAATGCCGATGAGCGGAACGAAAATGACATCCTTGAATTTAATTCGATCCAGGATCTGCATAAAGACGAAGGTCCCCGCCAAAGCAAATGCAAATGAAAATAAAATCTGCCCCGTGTAGGTGACATTCGTAAAAAACAGCATGGATATTAAAATGCCTAGCTTGGCTGCATCCAATGTGCCTGCAGTCGTAGGAGATACAAACTTATTGCGGCTCAGGGACTGCATAATCAAGCCCGCTATGCTCATGCCGGCTCCAGCCAAAATGATGGCCATCAAACGAGGCACCCGGCTAACTAAGAAAATATCAATCTTATCTGTATCTCCATTGACAAGATCACTAATCTTAATATCGATAGCGCCGAGAAATAAGGATACGAAGGACAGCAAGACCGCGGCGACAATGACAATCCATAGTCTCATGAGCGGCTCTTCAGCTCTCGATTACCGTGAGCAGCAGTGCTGCCGGATAACCGGCATGGAGGCTGCCTGCGATTTTTTCTCCGGGCGTATCCTGGAACTTATGGGCAGAACGCCAATGTTTCATTATATCTGTTAATGCCATACGTTCTCATTCTCCTTACCTCTATGTCCAAAAACGCGACTTCTCGTTAGTGATAATCATTATCACCATTTCCTATTCTACATCTTTTTCTACGCCGAGGAATGGATTTTCCCTTTCGCCGGGATGGATTTTTCTTTTGCGCGATTATTTTTCGTCCTCCATCAGCCGGCTCACCGTCTCGTCCACAAGACCGCCGTAAAACGATGCGTTATATAAGGACGGCGCCGGATGGCGGATAATCAGACATTCTGCCCGGTTTGGATGCAGGATATTCCAGTCTGCTATCAGCTTGCTCTCTTGCCGCTCGGAGAAGGTGTCGGGGACGAGCAGCAGCGCATTGTCGCAAAGCGTAGAAATGTCCTCCAGCCGTTCGGTGTCGAGAATTCGGATCTGCTGCACTGCAGCAGGAGATGTCAGGCCCAACGCGTCGTAGAACAGATCGCTCATTTTTTTCGCTAGCCGGCCGTATACGCGATACCCGCTCGAATGTGCGGATACAATGAGGAAAGGGGTACTGCCGAGCACGAGCCGGACAAGTCTTCGGGCGTTAGCTGCCTTCAGCTTGAATTGCGTAAGCCAGTGGTCCGCGACGCCGGAGAGCTCCAGCAATTGCCCGATGCGGTAAAGCCGATCCCTCCAGGAAAGATTCGAATTTTTCCAGATAATCATCTCGACCGGTGCAATGCGTTGCAGCTCCAATAAAATTTCCTCCGACACCGGCTGCGTAAAGATGATGTCCGGCTGAGCGTCCCGAAGTCTCGGCATCAGCTCTTGCCAACGCTCGGTCCAGCCCCTTGGCGGCGAGAAGGCGGGCGTAATGCCAAGCGCCTTGAAATCCCCTTCGAACACCGGACATAAATTTGCGATACGTCGGTTTGCGCGGGCCACATATTCCGTAGGAGATAACCCCATATGCTTCTTGAACACCCTGCTGAAGTACAACTCGTCGGCGTACCCTACGGAATGTGCCACATCCATAATCGAGGCAGGCGAATTGGACAGCAGGGATAACGACGCGTTAAGACGCGTAGCGGTGATCCACTTGTGAGGAGTGAAACCCGTATACTCCTTGAACGCTTGATAAAATCGACTTGCAGCGACTCCTGATTCGCGAGCCATCTCTTCCAGGTTCAGCGGCTCGTTGAAACGATTGCCGATCAGGCGGTACGTCCTCTCCATCAGTCGGAGCAACGCTTTGGCGCCGTCCGCTTCGTTCTCCTTCGACCGCAGCAGCCAAGCGGCTGTCAACGCGTAGAGATGCGACTGCAGCGTAAGCCGCGTTACGTCCGGCAACGACTCGAAGGGAATGTCAACCGCCGCCGCGAACGCCTCGGCCCACATGCGGGAGTGCGGCAGACGGCAAGAGTAAGTTCTTTGCTCCCCCAGCGCGAGCGCTCCGGACTCTTCAAATCGGATAATCAGCACCTCGGCCGTGCCTACCTCCCGATTGCGAACCGAGAACCCGGAAAGATGCGGGACATAAAACCATTCATCCGCCGCTGCCTCGAACAGGGCGGCTTCATTTTCGGCAAGGCAATGCACGCTCTCCCGCAGCACGAAGCCGAACGCCGAAGTACGTCCACAGTCAATGTCTACCCGTTCCCCCTCCTTCAGAATAAAGGATTCGGATTGCAGGAATGAAAGTAAAGCTGTTGCTTGCGATCCAGAAATATCGTTCATCCTCCTAAAGGAAGTGTCGTTTTCCCAATTGTACCGCCTTTTATTTTTTTAACCAAATCGCTGCGGGATTGATGTTACAATAACGGGACAAGGCAACGGCGAGTAGGGGGGATACGCATGGAAAATCATCCGAATCACAACAAAGAGGATCACAACCCATATGAGGACGAGGAGTGGGACTTTGAGTCGGAAGAGGAGGAAGATGACGGAGGTTCATCTGCCACGCGGCGCAAGTGGATCAGAAATACGATCATTTTTCTGCTGGTGGCCGCTCTGGTCGGCAATATATTGGCATTTTGGCCGCAAATCTACAACATGAAGACGCTGCCCCTCTTGTTCAAGTCGAAGGAATTATCCAGCCAGACAGAAATCCAAAGCTATAAAGAAGCGGTTGTCTTAGTCAGCACGGACAATGGCAAAGGCACGGGATTTCACATTAACGGCGGATATATCGTGACAAACTATCATGTAATCGAAGACAACGGCTATATCATAGTGAAATTTCCGGAGCATAGCCAGAGTTATAAAGCGGAGCTGTCGGGCAGCGACCCCGATCTGGATATCGCCATACTGAAGGTGGACATCGGGAATCAACAGCTGCCGTTTATTGAAATGGAGCGGAATCAAAAGCAATGGGAGCCTGGCGATCCTATCAACGTGATTGGCAATCCGCTGTTTTTTACGCAAATCGCCATAGAAGGCGCTGTAATCGGCTTGGTTCCGATTCAAGGCCGTCACCAGCCGGTCCTGGCCCTTGATGCGCCGATTTATGGCGGCAATAGCGGCTCTCCCGTCATCAACGAGCATGGCAAAGCCATCGCCGTCGTTTACGCCACTACCGATATCCCGCACCAAGACCAAATGATACGGGCCGGTTTGGCCGTGCCGGTCGCCGACTTCGAGAGCTTGCTGCGAGAACTGCTGCCGCCGGAAGAGGATTAGGCTCTGACGTTTAATGATCGGACTGATGTGAAGATTGAGGCCGCATGGCAACCGACTGTCGAACGACGAGATGCGGATTGAGCAGTGTACGAATGGTAGTGCCATTAGGCTCGGCCAGGCGGCGGCGAATCATCTCCATGACGAGTATACCTACATTTTCCCTTGGAAAATGTATCGTGGTCAGCGGCGGTGCATTCCACTTGGCCGCTTCCAAATTGTCGAAACCGATTAAGGACACTTGGCCGGGAACGTCGATTCCGCGCGCGACCAGCTTTTGGCTTACGTGAAAGGCGATCGGGTCATTTGCGCAAAAGAAGGCCGTCGGCATATGCTCCAGCAGGAGCGATTCGTGAATGCTATCCAAATTAATGCTCCCATCGGCGTTTCGCAGCTGCAAATTTATGATGCATCGTTCGTCTATCGGCAGTCCGAAACGGCGCATAGCGTCCAGGAAGCCGTGACCGCGCTGGCAGAAGCTTGGCGAAAGGTTATGATCCCCGATGAAACCGATATGGCGATGTCCGTTTTCGAACAAATGGCGCACGGCTAAATAGGCGCCGGCATAATCGTTTGCGCCGATCGAATCGATATGCGGGGCAAGATGATATTCATTGTCGAAGGCGATTGACGGTATGCCGGATTGAATCAGCTTAGCCGCAATTCCCTCCGGGATTAAGCCAAACAGCAAGTTCACATGCGGTTTGACAGCGGGCAGTCTCAATTCTGATGGCGTGTCCGTTGCCAGGTCGACCGGAAGCAGATCGAGTCGGCAGCCGCCGGCTTTTAATTCGCGATCGAGGGACAAATAAACAGAAGTGAAATGCGGATCGGTCAAATTGTGCCGTTCGACGACGAGCAGAACAACAAGTTGTTCCTCTGATTCGTCGTTAGCGGACAGACCGCTCCGCTTTCTTCTTTTATCGTACCCGAGCATCGCGGCGGTTTCCTCCACTTCCCGGCGGGTTTGTTCGCCGATTCCCGGATGGCCGCTTAACGCTTTGGAAACGGCAGCGGTAGATAGTCCCAGCTTTTGCGCGATATCTTGCAATGTAATTTTTTTTCTTTTTTTCATCTCTTCGTCTCCGATCTGAGGGAATCTTTGCATTCATTATATCATAAATTAACTAAAATTAATGTTTGTATATCATTTTTAGTTAAATTAAAATTAATTATATTAACATAAGGATATCTTGAAGTGAAGAGGGGATCGGGTATGTCGGAGACGATAAATCTCGGAGGACAATGGGAACTGACGGGGAGCGATGCCACTGGACAACGGGAACCCGTTACGGTCGAGGCGCTGGTTCCAGGCCACGTGCATCATGACTTGCAACTGGGGGGTATTATCGCCGATCCAAGGGTGGGTTACAACGCGGAAGAATGCCAGTGGATCGAATCGATGCAGTGGAAGTACAAAAAGACTTTCGAATTGGAGCGTATTCCGGAAGGGTATCCTGTGCTTCATTTCGAAGGAGTAGATACTTACGCCGCCATCTATTTAAACGGAATACGGCTCGGGCGCACGGACAATATGTTTGTGAACTATCGCTTTGAAGTTGCAGGGGTATTGCGAACAGGGAGAAATGAGCTGGAGGTCGTCTTTTCTACCGTCGATGAGGCGCTAAAGGGCAAACCATACGGCAATTATGAAGCGGCATTTACGAATGAGCGCGTGTATGTCCGGCGCATGCAATGCACATTCGGTTGGGATTGGGTTAACCGATTCGTAAGCTACGGCATATGGAGGCCGGTTCGTCTGGCGTTCGAGCCTGCTGCTACTATTGCCGACGTGTACGTCTATACGCAGTCTTTAGACGCAAGCGGCGCTGCCATTCGTTACTGCCTCGAAGTCGGCCGTCGCCTCAGCGAACCGCTGCGCGCCGAGGCGACGATGCGTGATCCACGAGGAAATGTCGTCTGGCAAGCCGACAAGCCGATCTTTGGAGACAAGCTGGAGCTTACAGCCTCTTTGCGGGAGCCTGAGCTGTGGTGGCCGGCAGGCTACGGCGATCAGCCGCTGTATACGGTTGAGACGACGATTCGAACGGCCTCAGGCCGCGCACTGCAAACACGTGTTGTTCAATTTGGCGTTCGCACGGTGAGAATCCAGCAATTGCAAGATGCGCCTGGAAGCCGCGAGGCTGAGATGACAACGCGGTTGCGCGAACAATTTTCGCTGTGGGATCACAACGGTGATCGCCCCGGCAGCAGCTTCAGTCTGCTGGTAAACGGCCGGGAGATCTATTGCAATGGCGCAAACTGGGTGCCGGTCGATCCGTTTCCGTCCCGAGTGGATGAAAAACACTACGCGCATTTGCTGCGGCTTGCTCGAGACAGTCACTTTACAATGATTCGCTGTTGGGGCGGCGGCATCATCGAACCGGAAATATTTTGGTCGGAATGCGATCGGCTTGGCTTGCTCGTCAGTCAAGACTTTTTGATGGCGTGCGGCAAATATCCGGAAGACGATGAAGAATGGACCCGTTCGCTTCGCGCCGAGGCGGAAACGGGAATCCGTGCGCTGCGAAATCATCCGAGCCTCGTGTGGTGGAACGGGGATAACGAAAATGCGATGTTCTATGACGAAGAAAACCCGGCATATCCGGGAAGGAAAGTAGCAGAGACGATTACGGGACGATTATGTGCGGAATTGGATCCGTCAAGGCCGTTTATGCCGAGCAGTCCGTTTGGCGGCTCGCCCAACCTCTCATTTACGGTCGGCACGTCTCATGTGACCGGTATTATGTTGGAGATGATCGAATATTTGCGAACGCATGACATGGATGATTACCGCGACTATTTCTCATCGTTTATAAGCCGGTTTTGCCCGGAGTTTCCGATGTTCGGAACGCCGGAAATTCATTCTATGCGGCGCTTTATGAGCGAGGAGCAATTGCAAGACCCGACTTTCAAAATGATTGAATATCATACAAAAAACCATCCCGGCCTAACGGATTTTTCATTATTCAAAGCGTTGGAGCTGCTGGGAGAAAAGCTGACTCCGTCCACGGATAATATAGTCGAGCGCATTCGCCGCATGTCGTTCGTGCAGCGGGAACTAACCCAAATCGTCGTAGAATCTTATCGGCGCAACCGTTTCTATACAGGCGGACTGCTCTTTTGGATGTACAACGACTGTTGGTCGGCCAGCGGCTGGAGTTTGGTTGATTACTATGGTTATCCGAAAGGCGGCTACTATGGAATAAAGGCTGCCTCCAAACCGGTAATCGCTTCGGTGGAGCGGGATCGGACGAACGGTTCCATCCTATGTTGGGTATGCAATGAACGACTGGAGCAATCAAACGGAATCGGCCGATTGTTCGTACTTTCTCTGGATGCGGAAGCAACCGATAAGGCAATGTGGTCCAGCGAGTTTGAATTCGCTGTTGCTCCGGGTTCTTCGGCGGCGGCAGCGACGTTTGATGATGCCGAGCTGAGATCGTACTTGGACAATCGTCATGTTCTTGTTATGGAAATCGAAGGAGCATTCGGCACTGACCGTTCCGTATGGTTTACGGGACGGCCTGCGGAGCTGCAGCTTGCGCCATCCGAAGCGCGCATCGCAAAGAGGACGGACGCAGAAGGGGGCGGCACATTGATCGTCACCGCAAATCGCTATGCTCACTCGGTTATGCTGCATGGAGAGTATGTGTTCTCGGACAATTACTTCGAGTTGTTGCCAGGAGAGTCCAAGACCGTTCCATACTATTCGATTGCCGGGGCTCAAGAAAAACGGGAGATCGAGCTGCACGCTTGGAATTAAGGCGAAAAAAAGAAAAGGCTCTCCGTGTTCACCCATGGTGGCGGAGAGCCGCTATCGCGTGCCTTACCCTGTTCTTTGATCACGAAATTCCTTCGGGGTCAGCCCGGAATGTTTTTTGAATACTTTAATGAAATAGGGCGGATTATCATAGCCTAATTCTTCGGCGATTTCATGGACTTTTTTATTGCTTTCCAGCAGAAGCTTTTCCGCTTTGATCATCTTCAGACGCAAAATGTAGGCGCTTAGCCCTTCGCCGGTCTCGAATTTGTAGATGCGGGATAAATAGACGGGATGAACATAAACGAAATCTGCGACTGCTTGTAGGGAAGTATCCCCCGATAGATGCGACTCGACATATTCCTGAGCCCGCCTGACAAGGAAGGCAGACGTTTCGCCTTGTTCGCTGTTCATATCCGCTTTTACTTTTTCTAGCACTCGCGACACCCATACTTGCAGCTGATCGATGTTTCGAAAGGGCACAGGCTGCAGGAGCAAACCGAAATCTTCGCCGATGATGTCCTCGAGCCGCTTCCCGTTTTTGTGGGACAGATGAATCAGCGCGCTCCCCACGGCAAAATAAATTTCCATAATATGCTCTTGAGAGGGCTGCCCGTTATCCGGATCATGGATCTGAAACACCGTTTGCAGCTTTTCCTCTATCGCATCCCAGCGCCCCGATTCCAAAAGCTGAACAAGCGTCGGAGAATCGTACAAACCGATGGAAGAGTCGACGGGCAGCGAATCGCTAAACGAGCCCGCTGATATAAGAAATTCCTCGTTTCTTCCAAAGCGTTGTCTGACCAGGCTCAGAGACGATTGGTACAGCTTCGGAATATCTTGCGGAAATAGGCCTTTATTGCTGATTAATATGGATATACGGCCATGAAGGAACGCTCCGACACTGTTTTGCAGTTCGCTTGCCTCGCGTTCCAGTTTCAAAGGTCTGAGAGGGGTGGAGGTATGACCAGCATGAGGGTGATCATGCGGCTCCGCCTTCTCTTTGATCAAAAAAATCAGGTAATCATGGGGATCTCTGCACGTCCACAGCATGTAATCATCTTGAAATATTTCTTCGGCCATATTGCCTATCGCATACTCCATTAAGTGAAAATCCCGGCGGTTATAAGTGTAGAACGATTCGTCCATACGGACGATCATAAGCGTAACCCCGTCTCCTGCTGCAAACGGAATGTCGAACGACTCCAGCTGCTGCTCCAATACCGCCGGCGGAAAGCTGCGACCTTGAAGCAGCTCGTTGAGCAAGCCGTCTCTCAGCTTTGGGAAGTTCTCCTTTAGGGTGTAGAGCGTACGTTGATGTGAGCTGATCTCCTCCCATTCCTTGTTAATGGATTCGGTTACTCTCTGCAAACATGCGATGATCTCTTCATCGTCGGCGGGCTTGAGGATATAGTCGGCGGTATGATAGAGGATCGCCTGCTTGGCATATTCGAAATCGGAATAGCCGCTTAATAAAATGCACTTGATTCTTTTCCGCTTTTGCCGAATGCGTTCGATCAGTTCCAGCCCCGACATGCCCGGCATTCGGATATCCGTAATAACGATCTCGATAGGATACGTATCCAGTACTTGCAACGCTTCCTTGCCTGAGAAGGCTTTATAGACTTGGCCGATATTCAGCTCCTCCCACGGAATGGATTTCGCCAGGCTTTCGACCAAATGCTCATGATCATCCACGATCAGGATTTGAAACATTCGAATCTCCTCCTTTTATGTCCAATAAAGAATAACCCTTAAACCTCCGGAAGAATTAGACTCAAATTGCAAGCCAGACTCTGGACTAAATTGAAGCCGCAGCCGTTGATGCACGTTCCATAACCCGCAGCCAATTTCATCTGACAGAGGCATATTGATCTTTTTCGACAGCATGAGTCTTCCCTGTTCATCCAGTCCGGGGCCATCATCCTCGACGATAATGCGGTTTTCTCCTTCTCGGCGCTCGCCGCGGATCGTAAGCTGTCCCCCATCCGGGTGCGGCTCTATACCATGAATGATCGCGTTTTCGATAATGGGTTGAATCAGCAGCCTCGGTATGGCGAGGTCTAGCATGTCATCAGGGATGTCGACTATCACCTGTAATCTTTTCATCTGGAGACCCTGAATTTTTAGATAGCTGTTTACAAGCTCCATTTCTTCCCGAATCGTAACGAGCTGCTTCTCGTTTCTTGTATTATAACGATAATATTTGCTGAGGCTGACGGACATGGCGATGATCGACTCTTTTTCTTCCAACACCGCCATGCTTTTAATGAAAGCCAGGCAATTGTACAGGAAGTGGGGGTTGATCTGCGACTGCAATTGCTTTAATGTCGCCTCGCGCGAATAGATTTGCTCCGCGTACACCTTGCCGATCAAATTCTCGATCTCCCCGGCCATTTCGTTAAACCGCTGAAACAAAAACTTGAACTCATTTTCGGATTCTATTTGAATTCTCGCAGCATAGTTGCCTTTCTTCATCTGCTGGACGCCGCGAATCAATTCCTTGATCGGCCTTCGGATATTCGAGTGCAATATATATAAAATGAGCAGATTGACGCACATTAAAATGCCAAGAAATAAAAAGAAATAACGGTTGCTGGAGGTGATGGGGGTAATAATTTCTTGCATCGGCACGTAATCGACCAGATACCACGCAAGCCCATCCGACTTCACGTAATTGACAAAATAATTGCTTTGATCGATATCAACCGTTTCGTAGCCTTGATTTCCTAAATCCCAGCTCGAAATCTCATTCGCGATTCCATCTGCCAACTTTGCCGTGCGACCGGATGGAATCACGGTTCTGTCTGCGGGGTTATACAGGAACGTTCCGCCGTTCCCTTCGCCATGAAAGTTGTCCAGCAGCTTTACAATATTATCCGCCGAGAATCCGACCTTGGCGATTAGACTGGCATTGGCCACGAGGTTATGCTCATGGATGGGATCAAAGGCGTATAATGTAAATTGCTTATCAGTTTGGCTATACTGCCAGTCTGGCATGGCATATCGGTCAATCTCATTTTGGTTATAATGAACAAGCGAGTGCTGGCCGATCGCCTTTTGAATTCTAGGGGCATAGATCGTAATAGAATTCGTGAACGCGTTGGCGACACTTTGCAAATTCAGCTTCTGGCTAATGATTTGCTCCGTCTTGAACGCGGTATAATTAGCGTCCTTGGCATACAAGTCCAGGTCGCGGAACTCCTTTACGTTCGGATCTCTGAGAAGCACGTACGCCATCATCGATATTTGTTTTACGTTGTCGTCCAACTGTTTGTGCAGGGAAGACAAACGGTTCATTTGGGAATCGCGGATATGCTGCTCCATAACGCCAATGTTTTTCTGGTTGGAGTAGATATACAAAATGAGGACGGGGACCAACAGGATGAGAATCAATATATTGACTTTGGTGAAATTGTTCATTCTAATCATGAAGGAACCGCCTCATCTATGTTTTATTCATTGTAGCTTTGAAAATACGAAACGAACAAGAGAGGCGAATGATGTTTTCGCCTCCCTATTGCAATCTATTGTTTTAAAATATTTGCTCTATACCACTCATTGACTTCTTCCGTAATTTTATCTCCGCCGCCGGACTTCCATTTTTCTACGAACACGTCGAATTCCTCAACCGGAGCCGTGCCGAAAATAATTTTCATTTGCGTTTCATATTCCATCTTGCTCAGGAAATCGCCTTGCGTCTTCTGAGTAGGCGTCACTGGCCCCGAGTACAAGCTCATAACGTCGGCATCTTGTTGTGCCTTCCAAACCTTCATGGATTCGATTTGCCCGTCAATACATTGCGGATTGCTTAAGCAATTGTCGAACCCTTCCTGTTCACCAGGCGATCTTCCTGGTTTTCCTGCCAGCATTAAATCCAAATATCCATCAATCTGATACCATGGATCGACGAAATAATTGGGCATAAATCCATATTTCACTACATGGTAGTTAGAGCCTGCCCCCTCCTCCATATACCCTTTATCCATTAAAGACTTCGTGTCCAGATCCCAAATCCCGCCAACATTGGCAAGCGTGAACATGACATCGGCATACTTGAATACGGCATCCGGGTGTTTGTAATCCTTGTTGACCAAGACGCTTGCGCCGACAAGAGAGAATACGCGGCGTTCCGCTTTGCCGTTCTCGCCAACTGGAATAGGATACACCTTGAATTCGGCTCCGGGAACGTTGACTGCCAAATCCGGCAGCGGCCAATACGGCAGCCAGTTCGGTCCGAATATAATGCCGGCTTTGCCGGAGGTGAACAGCTGTGCGGCAGTTCCTCCATCTTGCTGTGGTGCATCCTTGGAGATATAGCCCTTTTCCATCCAGCTTCTAAATGTGCTGAGCGCGGTTTTCATTTCCGGCTGGATCGGATCGTATATCAATGATTGTCCGTCCTCCGATTTGGCCCAATTGCTTGGAAGCACCCCGAAGGCTCCATACAAAGCGGTTGCATCCGCTATGACTTCGCTGGTTGGATTTTTAAGCTGAACAGCCAAACCAACCGTATCCTTGACGTTGTTGCCATCCGGATCGTTGTTGACAAACGCCTCCATAACGGCTTCCAATTCCTTAATTGTTGTTGGCGCTTTCAACTGCAGTTTGTCTAACCAATCCTGGCGAACATACATGTTTGGCGCTCCGTTTGGTCCCCAGGCAGGAATCGGCAATGCCATGATCTTGCCGTCGCGAGTGACGGAATGGAACAATTCCGGGTTTTCGTCATACACTCGTTTGACACCTTCGGATGCATACTTGTCGATGTGATCGGTCAGATCCATAAATTTTCCGGATTCGATTAATAGATTCGTTAATTCGACATCTCCCATGGTATTGATGACATCGGGCAGCTTCTCGCCGGAGGACAGAGATAGCAATAACTTTGTTTTAAAGCCTTCATTTTTAGTAGGGGCCGTCCACAACACATTAATGTCCAAACCCAGATTTTCCTTGAACTGATCGAACAATATGTTTTTTTCGGCCGTTTCTCCGTTGAAATACATCGTATCATCGCCGATCGGAACGACGATATTCATTGGAATAGCCGGATCGTATTTCCCGTCCTTAAACGGCGCAGTCTCTACACCTTGTTCGTCGGTTTGATTGGGAGCGCCTTCATTTCCGGGGGATTGGGTCTCGCTTGCTTTGGTTTCCTGAGGGGCAGGACTGTTGGAATTGTCTGAGCATGCAGCTAGAACAGAGACCGTTAACATCAAGGTCAAAGCGGCTGAGAGCCCTTTTTTGAATCTGATCATTTGTTGACCTCCTCATGTATTTTGTAAGTGCAAACCAAGCATAGCGAAAAATGAATATCGAAAATAGAAAACAAAATCAAGAAAAAAAGCAATTCCTTAACGGGAATGAAAAATCGAAAAAATAAAGTTAACAGATTGCTTTTTTTATTGAAAGATTGGCGTATCTGCCTAAAACGTCGTCCTATACAATAAAAATAACATACGTTTAGGGGGAAGGAAATTTGAATTTAAACAAAAAAACATCAAATATGATGCGGATGTGGCAGCTCCATGTGATGCTTATTCCCGGGATCGTTTTGGCTGTTATTTTTCTTTATTTGCCGATGTTTGGACTGGTCATCTCGTTTCAAGATTTTAAGCCGTGGCTAGGTTTTTTTGATTCGCCATGGGTTGGTCTGGATAACTTCCGCCGCATGCTGGACCGGGAGGACAGTCTCCAGGTCATTCGCAACACCTTCTTTATTGCGGGTCTCAAAATCATTTTCGGATTGTTTGTTCCATTTATTTTTTCATTGTTGTTAAATGAGCTGCGCCACATCTTTTTCAAACGTATGGTGCAAACGCTTGTGTATCTTCCTCACTTCATGTCGTGGGTTATCCTTGGGGGCATTTTGATTAACATGCTCGGCACTAGCGGGCCCGTCAATCAACTGCTGGGCTCATGGTTTGGCTTGGATCCCATTCCTTTTTTAGTCCAAGGGGACTGGTTCCGGTTTACGGTAATCGCCAGCGATATTTGGAAGGAGTTCGGCTTTGGCACCATTCTGTTCCTTGCGGCGCTGACTGCCGTCAATCCGGCTCTATACGAAGCGGCGGAAATGGACGGAGCCGGGCGCTGGCAACAAACGATGCATGTTACGATCCCGGCCGTCACTCCAATTGTCGTCGTGCTTGGCACATTGTCGCTCGGCAGCATTCTCAATGCCGGCTTCGATCAGATATTCAACTTGTACAATGCGCTTGTTTACGATAAAGGAGACATTATCGATACCTTTGCCTACCGGGTTGCCTTGCTCCAAACCCAGTTCGGCTTCGGGACAGCCATTGGCATGTTTAAAGCCTTGATCAGCTTCGTCCTTATCGTTGTCGCTTATCGCATGGCCTACAAATTTGCCAACTACCGTATATTCTAAATCAAGGAGGCTGCTGCATGTATTACAAAGCTCGATCCTATAAAATCTTTTATGCGTTCAACTTCGCGTTTCTGCTGATTATGTCGGTTACCTGCATTCTGCCGTTAGTCCATATTTTCGCTGTATCGTTAAGCGCCCAAGCGCCTGCCAACGCCAATCTTGTCGGACTGTGGCCAAAAGGCTTCAATATCGAGGCCTACAAACAAACCTTCTCCAACCCCAACTTCATGCGCTCCATAGGGGTTTCGATTGAACGAGTCGTTCTGGGAACGGGAATTGGGATGGCGGTTACCGTCTTGACGGCGTATCCACTTTCCAAGATGCACTTGAGGTTTCGAGGCAGAGCGCTGTATACCTGGTTTTTTGTATTTACCATGTTATTTAACGGAGGCCTGATTCCCACTTATATCGTCGTGCAAAAAATGGGGCTGATGAATTCCATCTGGGCGCTGGTGTTGCCGGGGGCGGTATCCGCTTGGAATATGGTGCTCATGATGAATTTCTTTCGAAACGTGCCAAGAGAAATCGAAGAGGCCGCAACGATAGATGGAGCCAATCACTTCCGAACGCTGCTCAGCATCTATTTGCCCCTTTCTCTGCCGTCCCTTGCTACCCTTTCGTTATTTACGATGGTCGCTCATTGGAATTCCTGGTTTGACGGGATGATTTATCTGACGGATGCCCCAAAATGGCCATTAAGCACCCTGCTGCAGACCATCGTCGTCACACAAGATTTCAGCAAAATCAATCTGCAGCCGGAGGATGTCAAATTAATTTCGAATGCGACAGTCAAGGCTTCCCAAATTTTTATCGGAGCAATTCCGATTCTGCTTGTGTACCCGTTTCTGCAAAAATACTTCGTTAAAGGCATGGTTCTGGGATCGGTAAAAGGATAGTGGGATGATAGGGCAAGCCTAGTCCATAACAAAGGAATGTATGAGATGACAAAAATTTCGATCGAAAATGAGTGGCTTTCACGCGGGTTTGAGGTTAACAAAGAGGGACTGTTTCGTACGGTATCGCTTCAAAACAAAACAACAGGATTCGAGTACGTAAAGCCTGCAAGGGATACGGAAGAGGAATTTTCGTTCATTTGCTATTATGGTGAGGCCATGATGGTGCTGAAGACGAGAGACTTCAGCTACGAGTCGCATCGCTTTATCTCATCGGAAGAATCGGAGACGTTAACGGTTCGTCTGATGCTGAGAGCGGGAGGAGACGCCGGCTATCTCCCCTTTGCGATCGGAAGTTGGGGGTCTGCGGGTTCGCTCCTTGCGGTGGAGCTTATTTACCAGGCTTATCATCAGCATCCCGTCATCCGCAAAAGGATGACGATTAGCAGCAAAGCGGACTATCCGGTCAGAATTCAATATTTGGGCTGGGAGCAGCTCGCACTGTCTCCAGGAGAAGGAAGACAGGTGCACCACTCTTTCTTCACCCAAACATCCGCTGCCGTATCCAATTGTATGGACGATAGTGTGATGGCGATCGAATGGCCGGATGCAAACGAAGGTTTGCTTGTCGCGACGGAAGCGCCTGGGTCCATGAAGCATATGGAGCTGTTCGCGAACGGAGACCATCTTCATATCGGCTATAACGACAAGGAAGAAACCATCTTCGAATGGCAGTTGGAGCCCGGCGAGACGTTTGAATCCGACTGTTCCTTCTTTTTATCCTTCTGTCATGAGAAATGGCAGGATGTTGTGGATCGGCAGTTAGGAAGCTTCGTAAAAAATAGATTGTCCGTCTGTCTCCCCGAGCAGGTGCCAACGTTTACCGTCAATACCTGGGAAACCTTCTATTCGGATATCAACGAGGAAATTGTACTGGAAAATATTAAAATAGCTGCGGAAATGGGCATTGAAGCTTATCAGCTGGATTGCGGATGGTATTTCCTCCATGGCGATTTTGAGCCCGATCCCGTTAAATTCCCCCGCGGGCTGGATCCTATCGTGGAAGCGTGCCGGGCATCTAACATCAAGCTGGGGCTTTGGATGTCGGTCAGCAATATGCATATCGATTCCTCCATCGCCAAGGAGCATCCCGAATGGTTTCTGACGGATGAGAACGAGCAGCATGGCTTTATGGTCGGGTGGAAGGACACGGCCATCATGTGTCTGGATTCGGACTTTAAGGGGTGGATCCTGGATGAGATCGACCGGACGGTAAAGAAATACGATGTAAAGCTGTTGAAGCTGGATCTTGCTGCCGTTCGCGACCCTTACAATCCCCATAAGTCGATTGGCTGCCATAGCAGGGACCATCATCATGGAACGCAGAAGTCGTCCAATCTTCGGATATACCGCAGCATGTTTTGGATCATGGACGAACTGAGAAACCGAAATCCGGACTGCCTGCTGGATTTGACGTTTGAGCTTTACGGCGTGTTGCATAACATGGATTTGGCGCTCATCCAGCACGCCCATCAAAATTGGATTGTCAACTCGGATACAGCGTGGCTGGACAATTTGCGCCGGATGATCCATACAAGAAGCCGAGTCGTTCCGAGCTATACGTTAAACTTCGGCTCCTGCCATCTGACGGATCCGTTGTCCCGCCATGTCGGATTTTGGTCGGCATTAGCCGCGCACGGTTTATATTACGGCGATTTGCGAAAGCTGTCAGGCGCAGACCGGGAACACTATGGAAAGTGGATCAAGTGGGTCAAGGATTACCGGACGGAATTCGATTTCCTGGCGTATCACCAGGTATCCGATACATTCCCCGCTTCGGATGCGCCCGATCATGTCGACCGTCGTTTCCATCCGTACTCCTTCTATGAGGCTGCCCGGGTCAAATCAACGGCCAAGGAGTGGGACGGCTTCGCCAAGCTGAAAGAAGATGGCGAAGGACTGATTGTCGTCTTTCGTCCAGAGCACTCCGAGCAGCCAAACCAATCCTATGCGCTTCCCTGGATGAAGGCCGAGGAACGGTATGCCGTTTATGATGTTTTGAGGGGCTCCTTGGTAGGCTATTTTAACGGGAAAACGCTGCAGGAGGGTCTGGAGCTGCATATCGTCGAACAACCTGGCGTGCTCGTGCTGCAGATACAAAGGTTGCTCGCTGAGGCAGTTGAAATAGATCAAAAATAGGGTGGTATCCTTTATGTCCGAAATTGGTTTTATTAAGGCGAAGCCCGTTTGGCCTCGCGGCAAGGATAAGGAAATGAACGTGACCGTAGGCTTTAGAGCGGTTTTTGATTGGGATGCTGCGCAGAATGCTCTGCTTTGTATGACGGGATCAAGCCTGTATCGTGTTTATGTCAACGGAGAATTCGCAGGCCACGGCCCGGCGAGAGGCCCGCACGGATTTTACCGCATGGACGAATGGGAGTTATCCCCTTATCTTAAGGCAGGGAAAAATATGGTCGCTATCGAAGTGGTCGGCTATAACGTTAACAGCTATTATTTGCCCAACCAGCCTGCCTTTCTGCAAGCCGAAATCCGGGTGGATGGGACGGTTCTTCGCGCAACCTCCGAGGACTCGGACGACTTTCAAGCCGCACTATTGTCGGAACGGATACAAAAGGTACAACGATACAGCTTCCAGAGACCCTTTATCGAGTACTACAGATGGCGAGAAAGCAGCCACGCCTGGCGCACCGACGATACCATTGCGCTCGCAGTCGAGACCTGTGCAGAAGCAGAGCATAAAGCCGTCATTGCCCGCGGGATTTCTTATTCGACCTTTCAAAAAAGAAGTCCCGTAGCCAAGCAGGAAAGAGAGCGTTTTACGATTGGAAATGTACCGGAGGTTTATTGGAAGGACCGATCGTTAACCGATATCGGACCTACACTTGGGGGGTACGCCGAAGGCGAGCTTGAGGTTGTCCCTACCTTGGAAATGCAAGAAGTAAGGACCATAAAAACATCGCTGACTTCCTCCCCCTATAAGGCGGAGGAAGCTTTGCGGCTTTCGGCCCTTTCGTGTCAAATCATAGATTGGGGACTTAACCGAACCGGCTTCCTTGGAGGCAAGTTTACATGCAGGGAAAGAACCAAGCTGTATCTCATTTTCGATGAGCTTGTAACCGATGGGGACATCGACTTTACACGTATGGATTGCGCCAACGTCATAGGCTGCGAATTAGAGGTTGGGAGCTATGATCTGGAAAGCTTCGAGCCTTATACGATGCGTTATGTAAAGCTGCTGGTGATGGACGGACATTGCGAAGTGGAGGCGTTATATCTTAGGGAATACAACAATCCCGATACCGAAAGAGCCGTATTTCAATGCGATCGTGCGGAGTTAAACGCCGTTTATGCCGCTGGAGCGGAAACCTTCCGGCAAAATGCATCGGATTTATTGATGGACTGTCCTTCGCGTGAACGAGCTGGCTGGCTTTGCGACAGCTTTTTTACGGCCAGGGTGGAGCATGTTCTGACGGGGGGCTCCAAAATGGAGCGAAGCTTTCTGGAGAACTACCTGCTTCCTGAGCGCTTCGATCCCCTTCCAGCCGGCATGCTGCCAATGTGTTATCCCGCCGATCACGATGACGGCAATTTTATTCCGAACTGGGCTTTATGGTTCATTTTGGAGCTTCAAGAGTACTTGGCCAGAACGGGGGATCTCCAGCTAGTTCAGGCTTTGAAGCCTAAGGTCTATGCTTTATTTGATTACTTCCGTCCATTCCTTAACGAGGATAACTTGTTGGAAAATCTGGAGCAGTGGGTCTTTATCGAGTGGTCTAAGGCAAATGACTATGTGCAGGATGTTAATTATCCCAGCAACATGCTGTATGCGGCAGCGTTAGATGCAGCCGGCAGTATATACGACGATTTCCGGCTCGCAGAACAGGCCTCGATAATTCGTCATACTATTGCGGAACAGTCTTATAATGGCTCATTTTTTATTGATAATGCGGTTAGGATCGACGGCAAGCTGCAGCTAACGAACCATACAACCGAGGTGTGCCAATATTACGCCTTTTATTTCGGCATTGCAACGCCGGACTCGCATCCTGAATTATGGACGATTATTATGGATCAGTTCGGCCCATCGCGCGACGCGAGGCAGGTCTATCCGGCTGTTCCGGAGGCCAATGCTTTCATTGGGAATTATTTGCGCCTGGATCTGCTATCGCTTTATGGTAGAAGCCGGCAGCTGCTTGAGCAGATGGAAGGATACTTCATTCATATGGCAGAAAGAACCGGGACCCTATGGGAACACGCGGGCAATCTGGCCAGCTGCAATCATGGGTTCGCATCCCACGTCGTCTATTGGCTATACCAGGATGCCCTGGGCCTGAAGGGGATTGACCCTATTGCCAAGAAACTGATTGTTCAGTTTGAGGATAATGGTTTGCATTGGTGTGAAGGAGCAATTCCCGCAGGTGCAGAGCTCATTAAGCTGCAATGGCGGTTGGAAGGAGACCGCATTTACTACTCGCTCCATACTCCGTCTGATTATGAGGTTCGAATTGTGAACAACAGCGGAAAGGAACTTATAGCAGCGATTCCTTGAATAAAGAATGGCCGGTCAGGATCTACTCCTGGCCGGCCATCTTTACTTAAATTTACGAAAGTATAAGTTTTTGTCTTAGAAAAGCAATTTGTAAAGAATAGATGCCGATTCGGCGCGTGTTGCGGTTGCCTTCGGCCTATACGATCCATCCTCGAACCCGTTGATGATGCCTGCCTGCTGCATGCTGCTGATTGCCTGCTCCGCATATGCGGATATTTGCGTGCCATCGGTGAACGGCTTGCTATTGTTTGTTGCGGACAATTTAAGCAACTGTGTCATCCGTACTGCACGATAAGCGATGACAGCCATCTCCTCGCGGGTAATCGTGGCCGTTGCATCGAAGGTTCCGTTGCCACGCCCCTGCGTTATGCCCAGCGCCTCTGCGCTTGCAACGGCTTGATAATACCACATGCCTTCCTTCAAATCGCTAAATTGGCTTGATGCGTTGGCATCCATAAGGTTTAGCCCTTTCATCAGCATCTGCAAGAACTCTGCACGTGTGACGGATTGGTTCGGCTGAAAGCTTCCATCACCCTTGCCATTTACAATCTCTCTAGCCGCAAGCGTGCGAATAACAGATTCCGCCCAGGCGGCTTGATGCAGATCGATAAACGACACATCGACATGCGCAGCTGCATACAGACTGAAGTGAGCGGGTTGAAAGGTCACCTCGCCGGTCGCCGCCTTATACTTGGAGTTCTGTACGATCTCCAAAGCACCGTCTTCCCGAATGAAATAGCTTACGATCTGATCCGGATGCTCTCCGTCGCCAAGCGTATAGGCTAACGACAGGACAATAGCGCCTGGATAATCAAACCGGTTCACTTCGCGGTCATCGACGGATAGAGAAAAATCGTAAACCGTCTGGCTGCCGATTCGTTGTCTTGCCTCCTTAGTCAGCGAGGACGGATCGACTAACGAAATATGGAGCGATAGCTTGGAAGAATCAGCCCCTACGATACCTGCTGATGGATCGACTTTGATCTCCATGGTGGCGGATCCTGTACGAACCCGAATGGTGTGGATCGTACCGGATGCGCCTGACAACGACTGAAGCGGGATCGAGAGCGCAATATCTTTTGTCTGCCGTTTTTCCCCTGTAATGACTTCAATCGTGAGTATGCCTTCCATGGTCGTTTTTATCGCCTGTTTGATTTGCTCATCTGGCAGATCCAGACTTACCATCCCGCTATTGCTAGCTGCTGCATCGACTTGCAGCTTGCCGTCCGATACGATGATCTTCGGCTCACTCGATGTGGTATCCTTTTGTGGCCCGGAACCAATAGGCTGGTCTAATGGTGGATTCGGAGGGAGGGAGGCTGTCGCAGCGCTAGCTGTTGCCGAATGCGTAGATTCTACTCCTCCTTGAACCGCCGTCACCTGATAATAATAAGTAGTTCCTGCCGTCAAGCCGGTATCGATGTAAGAAGTAGCGGTCACGGGTTCGGTGTTCACCTTTGTGAAAGGACCGCCTGATGCCGAAGCCCGGTAGATATGATACGAGCTTGCCCCAGTCACAGCCGTCCAGCCCAGCTCAATAGAGGACGTGCCGGATGAGCTTGCCGCCAAGCCTGTTGGGGCTTCTGGCTCCTCAGGCTCCTCATTCTCCGGCGCATGAATTTCCACTCGGCTCAACTGCGGGTTCCAAAAATATAAGCCCCCCTGCGGGAATTCGATCTTCAAATAGGCAGTACCCTGCGGGATATTGTCCAACGTATATTTTCGATTGGTCCACACAATCGTAGTGATCGGTGTGTCGTGGATAGTTGCGCCGATATAGGGGGTCCAATTGGTACCATCCTGTGACAGGTAAAATTTAAAATCGTTAATCTCCTCCTGAGTATGGGAGAAGAGTCCGTTTACATCCGCACGCAGCATACCGTCAAATTGGTAAACGATTGATTCGACAGATGTAGTATCTGCTCTCATCACACGACTGTTATCGTCGACATAAGCTCCGTTTTGGGTGTCGAATGACAGGCCCGGGCTATGAGAATGTGCGATGCTCCAATCATCAAGTTCATCCTTATAAACGACGGTGCGCGTTAATGGCGTTGTGGCGCTGACAACATCGCTTGCGCCGGATTCCCCCGTGTTTCCAACAGCAGAGATTTTGTAATAGTAGGTTGAGCCGGCAGTTAGACCGGAGTCGACGTAGGCCGTTGCTGTTATTGGGGATGGATTGATTTTTTCATACGCACCTTCAGCGCTGAGAGCGCGATAGACGTTGTACGATACAGCTCCCGTGGAAGCGGACCAGCCCAGTTGAACCTCTGTCATTCCCGTTGCGGTCGCGGTCACATTAGTAGGCGCTGAAGGTGTGGTCTGGATCGATACACGGCTTAGCTGCGGCAGCCAGTAATTAATTCCGCCTAGCGGGAATTCGATTTTTAAATAAGTTGTACCCGCAGCTATATCGGTCAGTCTATATTGGCGATTGATCCATGGAATAGCCTCCAGATGCGTATCGATTAAACCTGTTCTAGTATGTTCACTCCATATACTTCCGTCTTTCGAAGTGTAGAATTTAAAATCCCGGATCGCTTCGATTTCTTCGGAGAAAAGGGCGGACGCGGTTGCGCCGGTGATTCCCTTATCCTGAAAATGATAAACGATAGATTCGGGTAATGTCCCACTAACATCTGACCGAATGACTCTGCTGGAATCGCTCACTAATTCACTGTTGCCTGTGTCGAATTGCAAGCCATTGCTGTGAGAGTCGGCAACTGACCAATCATTGAGCTCATCCGAATAAGTCAAGGGATCCGAGCAGCCACATTCTCCGGCATAAACGATTTTCACACTGGACAGCTGCGGATTATAAAAGAAAGCTCCCTCCACAGGAAATTCAAGCTTAAAATAATTAGT
>NZ_BDQX01000022.1 GCF_003112455.1 Paenibacillus agaridevorans | reverse complement strand
GAATCCATTCAATATGCAGCTAGGGTATTTCTGAACGCGTTTATGCGCAACTGCTAGGTGGAAAGAATATCAAATGAGAGGTGAATGATGATAATGTTGAAGAAAT
This sequence comes from Paenibacillus agaridevorans, assembly GCF_003112455.1. Classification (GTDB taxonomy): domain Bacteria; phylum Bacillota; class Bacilli; order Paenibacillales; family Paenibacillaceae; genus Pristimantibacillus; species Pristimantibacillus agaridevorans. The sequence goes on along the minus strand of NZ_BDQX01000022.1, from coordinate 42,866 downwards.
TTAATTCTCGCATGTTCCTGTGCATAGTCTTGTGTTGCATGATTTGGATTGCAACCGCTTTCGCGGGAATGGCATCTGCTGAGGATTCACAAGCTCCAGCTTCTGCGGCGCCTTACATCAATTCTGCTAATCTGATTCCCAATCCAGGCTTTGAAGAGGTTTTAAGCGGCAAGCCTGCGAACTGGCTCGTATTCAACACCTCAACCTATCAATCGGCAACGGATTCCGTCTATCGAGGGAATTGGAGCGTCAAGCTCACGAATAACTATCTCGGCAATGGAGTTCGCAGTTCCAAAGTAGCAATAACACCAGGAATCAGCTACACCGCTTCCGTCCAATCGTATAATTTGAGCGGAACGTCGGAGCTCTATCTGGAATATTGGAGCAGCAGCAATAGCAGGGTCGGAGTCAAGTTAGCTTCGCACGCAACGCTCAATGAGTGGGGAGAGATAAAGGTTTCCTTGCAAGCTCCTCCAAATGCGGTTGCAGCAACTTTGCTGTTATATCAGAATGCAAGCAATAAAGGCGTTGCTTATTATGACGAAGCGTCATTAGTGATAGAACCTGCCATTCATGACTTCGCTAGTCTGAATGAGTTGTCTCGTTCTGACGGACTGGAAATCGTTCCTGTCGATCAAGCTTTGCTGTTTAAGGTTGTACAACCTGGACAATTTGCTGAATATGAGTTTCCCGTGACCGGAACGGGTTTATTCGATTTGCGACTTGAAGGGATAAGTTCTCCATTAGGAGGACAAGCGGAGGTATTCCTTGATGGAGCATCGATTGGACAAATGGATTTCTTTGGTCAAGGGAATGACGTCATTGAATTTAAAGCGGCCTTATCGTTATCAGCGGGACTTCATACGATCAAGCTGGTAAGCACAGGGAAACATACGGATTCGGGCGGCTTTGACTTGACTCTGAAGCAACTGAAGGTGTTTCTTGATTTAACGGCTCAGCTTCTACAGGAGGTGAACAGTAAACTTGACAGTGGTCTTGTCTTGCTGGAGGCTGCAGACTCAAAGCTTCTTCCAGGCAACGCAGCCGAGGATCAATATTTGCGACAGCAATCGGCAGAACTTGCAAATCGAATTCAGGTTATGCGAGACATCGCCGAACAGCCGGATATTGAATATGAAGCCGCCAAAGCATTGATTATCGATGCTGATGCGTTAGCATGGGAAATTAAGCGCTTTGCCAACTTTACGGAGGTGAGACAAGCTCGGCCCAATGGCAAGTTTGGCATAGCTACTTCCGATTCAATGAGCCTGGTCTATCCAATAGATCTGCCCTGCCAATGTTCTTCTGCTCCGGCGAGCTTATCGCTTGCACAAGGAGAATATGAGAATATACAAGCCGTTGTGATGCCTTATGGCGAGTCGTTAAACAATGTTGGCGCACAGATTGCAGCTGTAACGGGTCCAGATGATCAACCAGTCTCCCAGTCTTTGTTAGCCGTTACTGCCGCACCGGTTGGTTCTGTCAATGTCAAACCGTCCAGCCTCTATACACTGCCTGGATTGGTTAACAGTCCTGACAATTATTATGGATGGATTCCCGATCCGATTCGTTCGGATCTATCATCGGTGGACATCCCTGTCGGTACGATGCAGTCCTTTTGGCTTGAATTTTATGCAGACAAGCAGCTTGAGCCCGGTACTTACCAAGTAGCGATCGACTTTCAAGCGGAGGGAGCAGAACCTCAAACGCTAAATGTCAGCATCAAGGTCTGGCCATTTGAAATCGAGGATCGTCCGCTGCTTCCAACGTCCTTAACGACAAATCCGCTCAACATATTAGATGTATATGGTCTCAGTAATGAAGATCAAAAAGCGCAAATGTATGAAAAGTATGTTGATTTCCTGGAAACGTTCAAGATAGAGCCGGATAATATTTATCGCTCTACTCCGCCTACGGTAGAGGAGCTTTTAGCGCTTCAGAGCAAATGGGGACTTAAACAATTCAATATAACTTATATTGATCCGCGAACATTCGATCTTGCGCAACCTGCAACATGGCAGCCTAAAATCGATCAAATTATACAAACAATTGGAGATGCAATGACGGAATATGAGGCTGCCGGACTAGCTGACAAAGCATATGTATATGGCTTTGATGAGACGAGGGATCAATATTTCCCTATCGTGCTCAATATTCTTCAGCAGCTTAAAGCGAGTTTTCCGAATTTGCCTATCATGTCTACCATATTCGACGACTCACTCGGTACGAACACTGGATTTGCAGACTATATTGATATCTGGGTGCCGGGCGTGCACAAGATCAATGAAGGCGTGAAGAATGCAGCGCAGCAGCGCGGTGATCAAGTGTACTGGTATATCCATGCTGGAGTCAAGCAGCCTTACCCCAACTGGTTCAATGGGTATTCGCCAAGCGATACGAGAGTTCTCCTCGGTCCGTTGTCGCACAAAAAAGAAGTAGACGGTTTCCTCTATTATAATATCAACCGCTGGCTTGGCCGAGCTCCAATGAGTGATGATATCTTGAGCAGCTGGGATCCGCGAACTTATGCAAATGCGGATGGAGATGGGTCCCTGTATTATCCAGGACCAGACGGACCGCTTGCCTCTCAGCGTATCCAGAACTTCCGGGACGGAATGGAGGATTACAATCTTCTTGACCTATTGAAGAGTCGAATCAGTGATGCGCAAGGGGATCATGTATCGGTTGATCTCCTATCAGATGCCCAGGAGCTGCTTAATGCTAATACAGTAGCTGTGTCACAGACCAATTATACGAAGGATCCCGTTCTCTATCGCCAATGGAGAGAGAGTGTTGCCGCAATGATTGTCATGCTTTCGACGGACACAGGCGAAGGGTCTAGCATCGCAGCGCCGACAAATTTAATTGTTCATCCTGTTTCCGAAGCAAGGCTTGATCTGAGTTGGACAGCCTCTGAAAGCGAGGAAGTTGTGGGCTATAAGATTTATCGCGATGGTGTAGAGATTGGCGCTTCAACAACAACTACATTTATTGATAACCTGGAATTGATGCCTGGAACAACTTACACTTATACGGTAAGAGCACATGACGCAGAAGCCCTTCTGTCGGATGAAAGCAATGCTGTTCAGGGAACAACATTAATGGCGACAGGCGGCATGAGCGGACGATTGTCTGGTCCTGCGCAGGTGTTCCTGAATCGGGAGTTCGTTTTGAAGTTCGGCATCCAGGGATTAGTAGATGGCACTCATGAAGAAGTCAAGGCGATTGACCTTACGATACATTATGATCCGAATCTGTTGGAGTGGAAAGGAGTCAGTCCTTTAATCGAGGGTTTAACGATCATTCCGCAAGAGAGTCCGACAGCGGGAACGATGCGTATCCTTGGCGTTAAGATTGGCGATGTTGTAAATGCCAATAGCGACTGGCTTGAATTACAGTTCAAATCCAAATCATCCGCCGGCCAGGGACAAATCATGGTCGACCAGATTACGATATCCAATCCTGATGGAGATGAATTAGGCTTGAATCCTGCATCTGCGCAAGTAGCGATCATGAGTTATGATCTTAACGGCAACGGAAGCATAAGCATCGGGGATTTAGCTATTTTGGCTGCCGCCTATGGTTCAGTAGCTGGAGACAGTAATTGGAATCCGGCTGCTGATATGAATGTGGATGGTGTCATTGATCTCGATGATCTAGTCTTTTTGGCGTCGCTACTATTGGGTTAATTCATATCAAGCAATCATTTGAGTCGAAAAATAGGGAGGAATGACATGTCATTCCTCCTGATTTTCCATTCACGGGATTCGTTACATCTTGCTTGAGTGATATTGAAGGGAGTTTATCGTCATGAGTTTCCTATCCGTTGTGATGAAGTTTGGGTTAATATGCATTTTAATTTTTCCATTTGCTCCTTCAAGAACTTCCGCAGCAGAATCTCCTGAATTTACATTAACAGCATCTTCTGGGCCTATGAAAACGGGAGATAAGATTACCTACACGCTGGATGCCTATGGACTTCGGGATGCCTACGGCTATGAGTTTTCACTTGAATTCAACAAGGAAGTATTGCAATATGACTCCTTCAGTCCGATCGCGATAAGCGGATTCAGCTTTGTATCTAACCAAGCTGAGATTGCGAGCGGGAAGCTCGTTTTGGTTTCCACCAAGATGGGACAAGGTGGCGGCATAACCGGCTCGGCTTCACTGGCTGCGATTACTTTTACGATTAAGGCGGAAGGAACCGCAGTATTAAAGCTTGTGGAAGCAAAGATCGCAAATTCTCATGCTGTCAGTGAAAGCGCCGTACTCCATCTTGCAAGTCAGGTTGTGATAGGTGGTGGAATGGCACCGCCAGCAGGCAATACGAATTTAAATGGTCCGATTAACCATTCAATCAACCATCAACCTCGCAAAGTAGAGAAACGAGATTGGGAGTACATCCAGGGGGGCATTCAAGTCGGGATGCTGGATGGAGAATCGAAATTGGCTTTGCCTGTCGATATTTCTACACGATTTGATGGTCATATTGTGAGAATTAAGAAGGATTCTGCGACGTTAACGCTGCCCAAAGAAGTTTTGGAAGCGCTTGGGAACTTAGCTAGTTGGGAGCAAGAATCGTATATTGAAATCCAATTAAAGCCTGTAGAAGAGAACATGCCTCCTGTTCCATCAACTAATCATTCAGAGAAGTACAGGATGGTCCTGCCTTTGATGGATTGCAATCTGAGCTTGGTGCTGCAGGATGGTACGGTTAAGAAATTGCCTTCGTTCCCCGTACCCGTTGTACTCTCCTTTTCGCTTAATCAAAATACGGACAAAGATTTATTAGGCATATACCATTACAATGAACAGACTCGAAAATGGGGATATATAAGAAGTACATATTATCCAGCTGAAAATGAGATTTCTGCTTCATTATTTCACTTCAGTCCTTATACCGTAATGGAATATGTGAAATCGTTTGATGATGTTCCAGAGACGAATTGGGTATTCCGAACCCTGCAGATCCTCTCAGCCAAGTATATTGTGAATGGTGTGACAGAAACGGCTTTCCATCCAACTGGCAGCACTACGCGTGCTGAATTCACCGCAATGCTTGTAAGAACGCTTGGTCTTGATTCCGAATCCATTTCACTGCCATTCGATGATGTAGTTGAGGGCGTTTGGTATGAGAAAGATATTGCTGCCGCCTATAAGGCGAAACTAGTCAATGGCGTTTCTGTCAACCGCTTTGCACCTAACGCAAAGATGACAAGGGAAGAGATGGCTGTATTGCTCTTAAGAGCCTATCAATATAAGAATCCTATACAGGAATTATCCGATGAAACCTTATTACTGAGCTTCAAAGACCGGGATGAAATATCGAATTGGGCCAAAAAGGATGTAAGCAGAGCTATCGCCCTGGGCTTAATGCAAGGCAAAGGAAATGGCCGATTTGATCCGAAATCGGATGCTGCCCGCAGTGAGACCGCTAAAGCAATCTATAACTTATTAATGAAATAGTGCTTGAGTAAGTGAAAGATCGGTATAAGATCACTTTTATAGCGATCTTTCCTTATGACCCTGTGTCAGCCAATTGTAAAGGCACAATCTACTATTTCCAAAGGAGGCAAGCTATAATACATAGATAAGCAAATATATAGAGAATAGAGAAAGGAGAACGTGACGCTCATGTTTGCACGACTGCTCTCACGACTCTACTTTATACGCAAAACTTCGTTCAAGCGCAGAATGTTCTTCTATCTGCTTGCCGTTAGTGTTATTCCCGTACTTCTGCTCGGGGGGGCAGCTTCCTGGATAGCTGCGACTACAGTTCAACAGGAAGTAAACCGCAATCATCAAATTATTCTTACACAGATACAGGTGCAGGTGGATGAGTTAGTTAAACGGCTCGATCAAGTGGCTGTTCACTTGGCTAGTGACGAGCTAGTCATCAAAGCCGTTCAATTAGGACCGTCTCTGGATAGTGTCGGCAATGCGATGGAGATGGCGGAAAAAATTCAAAAGCAGCGTAATTATTCGGATATTCCCTTCCATATTGCCTTATGGCTCCGAGATTATCAAAAAGTGTTCACGACTTGGGACGGATTAATCAGCGAGGATGACTTCTCCTCTGCGCGATACATCAATCTGGCGCCAATGAATTTTATTTCGATGACGATTATCCCACCCAATTCCTATCCGAATCAATCAGAATACCTCCTCATTCGGCCAGTTCCAATGTTCGAGGAACATCCGGCTGGCATACTGGTCGTGAGACTCGATCAGAACCACATTACTGACATATTCAAACAGGCAAATCTGGGTAAGCATCGCAAGCTTCTTGTCGTCAATGGAAATGGAACCATTGTGGCTAGCCAACAGCAATCGGAGGTGGGGAGCAAGTTGACATCAACCTCTGAGCTGTATCGATTCTGGAACAATCCCGGCGACATCGGCGAAACACTGGAGTTAGGCGATAAGAAGTATAATCTATCCGCTCAACGATCAACGCTGAACGACTGGACCTATATCGCGCTTACGCCGTCGAAGGAATTGAAGGAGAAATCCAACTACATCCTAAATATGACATGGGGCTTCATTGGCATACTGATTGTTCTGTGGTTGATTGTGGTCTTTATCAGTTCCAACCGATTGTATATTCCCATTCAGCGGTTGACTAGCAAGCTGTCAGGGGGAGCTATGGATGAGAAGGCGCAAACAGGTGACGGGCTGAAGGAGATTGATTCCTATATTCAGCATATGGTTGTGACAAATGATCAGCTTCAATCGGTTATTGGCGTCTTGTTTCCAAGATTTCAAGAATCTTTGCTCCTTGGATTGCTGCGTGGGGAATTATCAGAACAAGAGATATTTTCTCATTCCAAGCTCTCTGAGCTCCCTATTTCCAGCAGTATGTTCTTCGTCTGCTTGGCCGAGATTGATGGTTATTCGGATTTCTCGAATACTTATAATGTGAAGGACCGTTCCTTGCTTCACTTCGCCTTTCGCAAGATGATTGAAGAACAGTTTGCCAATCACTTTGAAGTATTGACTGCTGCTCCGATGCAGGGACAGGTTGCGGCCGTTATCGGGCTTGAACATCCAACAGCAAGTACAGATGAGCAATTGCGAAGAATTGGACGCGATATATTGAAATTTGTCGCGGAATTCTTCTCCTTTGGTGTGTCGCTGGCAATCAGCAGCGCACACAAAGGATATCCGGGCATTCATAAAGCTGGCAAGGAAGCTGAGGGGTTGCTCAGCTATCGTCTGATGCTGGGAACCGGCAGGATGATCGCTCCTGAAGATATTGCGCCTGATTTAAAGCAATCGCGTTATGAAATTGTCAAGCGGCAGAAGCTGATCATTGAGAGTATCTCCGGCGGAGATCTGCAGGCAGCTCGAACGCAGCTAGCGGAGCTCGCAGATACCGTTGTTAATAATGTAAGAGATTCAAATACCGTTCGCGGCTTGTTCTCGCATCTCCTTGGAGAATTGGAATTTCTCATGCAAAGCTTGGGCCATGATACGGTGAAAGAGTTTGAGAGAGATCCCTATCGAGAACTTCATGAAATGACTTCAATTGAAGAGATCGTCAAGTGGTTCGACTGTCAGCTGTTCCCAGAGGTGATTAACCGCCTTCAGTCTCCAGGCAGACAAACGACATTGGTTCATCAGGCCATCTTATATGTACGAGATCATTTGGAATCCGATATTTCGCTCCAACTCGTCGCCGATGAAATTGAAGTTTCCACATCGCATCTAAGCAAGGTATTCAAAGATATAACTGGACAAAATTTCGTTGAATATGTAATTGAATGCCGTATGAAGCTTGCAATGAAGTGGCTGGCGCAGACTGATGTGCCTATTAAGGAAATTGCAGATCGCATCCGATATACCAATGTTCAAAACTTCGCAAGAACCTTTAAACAATACGCCCAGATGCCACCAGGTCAATACCGTAACCGTTTCCGAAGTTGAGCAAAGATAAATGCCTCCTGGTATGTCAGGAGGCATTTATCTTTTCTTGAACCGCATTCGTCATTTCTTGTCTCTATAGGGACCGTAAACTGATTATTGCGTGACAATAAGTCAAGATGAGATAGTTTGATCATCACAAGGAAACACTTTATGCAAACCGTTCAGAAGGGAGGTTATTAGCGATGGAATCACGAACGAATGTTTATTCGGGTCAAGCTAGTATGGAGCGAATAACATGGTGGAACAGGACCCGCAGAAGATGGTGGAAGGATCGTTATTTGTTCTTGATTGCTTTTCCAGGAATCTTATTCTATATCGTATTCAAATATGTGCCTATGTTCGGGCTTTCCCTTGCTTTTCTTGATTTCAATCCGTTTTTAGGGATATCGGGCAGCGAGTGGACAGGCTGGGATAATTTCAGACGAATTATCGATAATCCAGAAGTGTATCGTGTGCTTTGGAACACGCTGCTCATTTCTTTTCTACAAATCTTATTTGCTTTTCCCATTCCGATCTTGCTCGCTGTCATGCTTAATGAGCTGCGCAATGACTTTGTAAAGCGAATGATCCAATCTATTATTTACTTGCCGCACTTTCTATCATGGGTAGTCGTTGTAGGCATATGTTTCATATTCTTTCGTGGAGAAGGCATCATAAACGGTGTTCTCACAGGCTGGTTAGGCCTGGATGCCGTACCTTTTCTAACGGATCCGAGCTTCTTCAAGCCTATGGTGGTTGCCCAAGTCATTTGGAAGGAAGCGGGCTGGGGAACCATCATCTTTCTTGCCTCTCTTGCTGCTGTCAATCCAGAGCTGCATGAATCCGCTACCATTGATGGCGCAGGCCGATTTCAACAAATCTGGCATGTTGTGCTGCCAGCAATCAGGAGTACGATTGTGATTATGCTTATTCTAAGACTCGGCAGTGTTCTTGATTCAGGATTCGAGCAGATTTTCCTTATGCTTAATCCGTTTAACAGAGAAACGGGTGAAGTACTGGACACTTATGTTTTCACGAAAGGAATTGAATCATCTGATTACAGTTTTGCAACGGCAGTTGGTTTATTTAAAGGTGCTGTGGGGCTCATTCTTGTATTATCAGCAAATTCGCTTGCGAAGCGGTTTGGCGAGGAGGGGGTGTATTAGTTCGACCTCCATTTCCAAATTCATAGCCACTGCAAGGAGGTTCCCAAATGATCAAATACAGCTCGACCCGCGATAAGCTGTTTGACTGGACCAATATCGTTTTGCTTGTATTAACAGCTTTAATTATGCTTATTCCATTTTTATATGTCTTCGCGATTTCTTTCTCGACATATAAGGAATTTCTACAAAGTAATTTCATCCTCATTCCGAAAACCTGGACGGTGGAGGCCTATCAATTTATATTTGAATCTCGCGCATTCGTAAGATCGATCGGTGTCACTGTGTATATTACAGTTGTCGGAACATTAGTCAATTTGGCTATGACCGCTTCCTTAGCCTACGCACTCTCTAGAGATATTTGGGCGAAACGTTTGCTGTTATTCTTGGTCTTATTTACGATGCTGTTTTCAGCCGGCATGATCCCTACCTACATGGTGGTAAGAGAAACCGGCTTGTTGAACTCCATATGGGCGCTTATCTTGCCGTCGGCCATTAGTTCCTTCTATTTGATCGTAATGCGCCATTTCTTCTTAGGCATTCCGAAAGAAATAACCGAGGCGGCCATTATTGATGGAGCCAATGATCTTCAGATCGCCTCGCGAATCATTCTTCCATTGTCCAAGCCTGCGCTAGCCGCTTTCAGCTTGTTCTATGCGGTAATTCATTGGAATAATTATTTCTCCGGAATTTTGTACTTGAATACGCCAGAGAAGTGGCCGATCCAAGTGCTTCTTAGACAAATTGTGACGCAGAATGAAGCAAGTGCATCCTTGGCAGATGCACAAGTTTTATTAGAGAATCCGCCTCCGGCGGAAACCGTTCAAATGGCAGCGATTCTGCTGGCAACCGTACCGATTCTTATTCTGTATCCGTTTCTTCAGAAACACTTTGCCAAAGGAGTGATGTTAGGTTCGGTCAAGGGTTAACAATCCTGCAGTTCAGTAAGCAAGGTTGTCTACAAATTGAACGTACAATGAGTGAGAGGGGTAATCCAAATGAAAACGAATTTGAAACTCTTGGCTATGCTAGTTCTCATCACTGCAATCGTGCTCACCGCCGCAGGCTGTTCTTCAAATGGCAACTCGACTACCAACAAGAAGGATGACAACAACGTTGCGAACAGCAATGAGGGCAAGACTGCCGAAAATCCACCTGCAACTGACAGCAACAAAAAAATGACGATTACAGCAATGAAATTTGTTTATGGTAATATTCCGCCATCGGACGGAAAAGGGCTGGAAATGATCAATGAAAAATTCAACATTGAATATAAACCAACCCTGGTTGTGCAATCGGATTATGTGCAGAAGTTGAGCGCGGTCGTCGCATCAGGGAATATTCCAGACATTATTTCGATGGAAGCACCTGACTCTAATTTCTACAAATGGGCCAAACAAGGCGCCTTCTTGCCGCTCAATGATTTCATCAGCCAATATGAAACCTTCAAAAATGTGCCAGAAAACGTATTGAAGACATTTACTGTTGACGGGAATATTTATGCACTTCCGCATTACTTTCCTCTGACGTATACCTCTACGCCAATGATTCGTAAAGATTGGCTTGATAACCTTGGTCTGCAAATGCCTACAAACTATGAAGAATTAAAACAGGTCGCGATCGCTTTTACTACAAATGATCCTGACAAAAACGGACAAAATGACACATACGGTATCGCAATGTCTCAGAATATTAATCCTTCTATGGCGATGGGAGCATATTGGGACCCAGGTGCTTGGTACAACAAAGATGCTCAAGGCAATCTGATTCCTGGAATAATTTCGGATGCTCGTAAGGATGTAATTGCATGGTTTGCTGATTTGTACAAGGCAGGAGCAATCACAAAGGACTTTGCTCTTATGAATTGGGCGAATACAAACAAAGAATTCTATTCAGGCAAAGCAGGGATCTTCATTGCTACTCCACGCGGGATGAGCTCGGAATACATGTCCTCTTTAATTGAAGCTAATCCTAATGTGCAGTTGGAAATGATTCCTCCATTCGTTGCACCGGATGGCTCGCAAGGCTTCTCCTCAAGCAGCGGCTACTACAAGCAAGTTATGCTCAGCGCGAAATTGAAGGATGATCCGGAGAAGGTGAAACGAATTCTCGAGCTGCTGGATTATGGACGCAATTTCTATGCTGCGGATCAGATGACACAGGATAACAAGGATTTTGACTGGATTAATGGACTCTATGGCGTCGGGTACACCATCGAAGATGGTGTAGTCAAGAAGGAGAGTGAAGAAAAAGGTCTAACTCCGGCTGCATACTTCGACGCTATTCCCTGGGCGCCTAATGATGCTGCTAACGGATATTCGAAGCAATATAAAGTACCGCTTCTCTCGGAGCTTACAGCAAAAGCAGAAAAAATGCATGCGGAAACAAAACATTACTTGAATCCTGGTTCGCAGGTTTTCTCCGAAACGCGTGCAGCGAAAAGCACCGATTTGGATAAGAAGTTGTTTGATGACCAGACAAAAATGATCGTAGGCGAAAAACCAATCTCGGATTGGGACCAAATGGTATATGAATGGAAGAATATGGGCGGAGCGAAAATCATTACAGAAATCAATGATGCCGTCAAAGCAGCAAGTATTCAAGGCGAGTGGAAATAAACAATTGAAGCTTGATTGGAGAGGAGGGGATTTCGGTGGAGATGGCTCGCATCGGTATATTGCTAGATAATCGGGCTGCCGCACGAAAATGGGATTTTGGATTAAATGTATTCGAACGTTATGTTGGCGAGATGCTGTCGCATGCCGGAATCCCATTTCAATGGTTTGAAGAGATCGATATGTCGCAGATGAGTTCTTTCGATATGATAATCGTAGCGCTTGCCGATGAGACTGAACAAACACGAAACCAACTTTGGCAGTATGCTGTTTCAGGTGGGATAGTGATATCTTATGCCGAACTGAACGCTTTTGCCGGTAAACTTGGTTGCGAACCATCAAGAATCATTGGAGCTGGCTATGCGCGGATGGGATCTATGTATGAGAAGGCGGAAGCGCTCCGCTTTCTCAGCGCAGAGCCGTGGAGAATCTTGGCCACAACTGACCGATCAACGATTGCTGAATATGGAAGTCTCGTGCATGCCGGAACTGGTCAACAATCTCTAGGTGCAGCTCTCCAGAGCTTCAAAGTAGGCAACGGCTACTTCGAGCGTTGGGCGATAAACATGGCAAGCACGGTCGTCATGCTTCAGCAAGGAACTGGGCCTGTCTTGACAGACGGTGTACCAGCGCCCGATGGAACAGGTCCTGTTAACGATAATCTGCTTAAGGCCGATGATCGCATCGCGCAGGATTGGGAATACGATCGACTCCGTACAGAAACAGGTGCTTCTTACTTTGCCCATCCCTATGCGGATTACTGGCGTGAGCTTATGATCGGCCATCTCATTCGCACAGCAGCTCGCTTGGGCAAGATATTGCCCTTCATTGGATTTTGGCCGGATGGAGTGAAGCATGTAGCGCTGATCTCGCATGATTCTGATCTCAACGAGGATGTGCATGCAGAAGCAACATTAGAGCTTCTTAACGAATGTGATATTCAATCGACCTGGTGCATGCTTGAACCCGGATATTCCCCTTACCTCTATGAAAGATTGCTAGAGGATGGTCATGAGATTGGATTCCACTACAATGCGCTTGAAGCGGATGGCGGGGAGTGGAATAAGGAAGAATTCAGCCGTCAACTCGATTGGTTGAAGCAGGCTTCGGGAATAGAGACATGCTGCTCGAACAAAAATCATTATACTCGATTTGAAGGTTGGTCTGAGCTCTTCTCTTGGTGCGAAAATAACGGTTTGCAGCTAGATCAGACAAGAGGTCCCAGCAAGAAAGGGAATGTCGGATTTTTGTTTGGAACCTGCCAGCCATACTTTCCTATCGCATGGTCGAACGAGTCGAACCGTATGATTGATGTTGTCGAGCTGGGATTTTTAACGCAAGATTTGGATGTTTCTTCCATATGGGCGGATAGCAGCATTATTAACCCGATATTGGATGGGGTATGCAAGGTTGGAGGAGTTGCGCACTTCCTCTATCATCAGGCTCATATCCAAACGAAAGAGCCCGTGCGGAGGTCCTTTAGAAAGCTCGTGGAGGAAGCGAGAAAGCGGGATTTCAAGTTCTGGACGGGGGAACAGATTAATGATTGGTATCGCTCGCGACGGGAGCTTCGAATTGAATCATTGAATGAACATGGTTTAGCGGTAGTAAGAGGGCGAGAGCAATTACAAGCTGCAGTTGTCTGGATTCCAGTTATCATGTCCGAGGATGCTCAGGATGACAGTAACACGGATATACATTACGGCGTCAAGTGCAAAAAACAGCTTGTCGTCGTAGAAAATGAACAATCAACGATGACAACCTAAGCTTGTATCGAATGAACAAATGCGTACAGAGGTCATTTCACTTTGTGCGCTTTTTTCTACCGGCTAATTGGATCAAATCAACGTAAACAATTGAATTCACAGAGACTGAAGAATCAGGTCCCTAGTCATAAGGAGGACATATACATGAGCTCGAACAGTGATGTAACGGATTCGCAGCAAACTCTCGCGATTTTCGGCGGGCAAAAGGTAAAGAATACACCATTTGGCACAGGGAAGCGATTTGGCGATGAGGAAGTGAAAGAGCTTATTGAAGCATTGGAGCAGAATACGTTGTTCTATCATTCGGGGACGAAAGTCAAAACCTTCCTGAATGATTTCAATCATCTCTATGGAATAAAGCATAGCGTTGCAGTTTCGTCAGGAACAGCAGCTATACATGTAGCCTTGGGCGCTGCAGGCATTACGGTTGGGGATGAAGTTATCACTAGCCCTATTACAGATCAAGGTACTTTAGTTGGAATCTTGTATCAAAATGCGATTCCGATATTTGCCGATCTTGACTCAAATACGTATAATCTGGACCCGAAATCGATTGAATCCAGAATTAGCTCAAGAACGAAAGCTATTCTTGTTGTTCATTTGGCAGGGAATGCATGTGACATGGATCCGATCATGGAGATTGCCCGAAAATATGGACTTAAGGTGATTGAAGACTGCGCTCAGAGTTATCTTACTCGTTACAAGGGCCGACTTGTAGGTACAATTGGTGATTATGGCTGTTTCAGTACGAATGATTTCAAGCATATTTCAACTGGCGACGGTGGAATTGTAACCATAAATTCCGGTGACGAGCAACAATTCCGGAAAGTGCATGCATTCGCTGACAAAAACTATGAAAGATTCGGAGGCAGCGTCTCTCGTGATTTGCAGCTGCTTGCACCGAATTATCGTATGACAGAACTTCAAGGAGCGGTTGGAATTGCCCAGCTCAAGAAGCTTACAGATATATGTGAGAAGCGCAGCCGCTATGGAAACTTGATATCAGAGGGCATAGCAACTCTTCCCGGCATTAAGGCCCACAAGGTTGAGGAAGGAAATGAATGCACCTATTGGTTCTATATGCTGAGGCTTGATGAAGATGAATTGAATTGCTCGAGAGAGGACTTCTCGAAAGCTCTGGCAGCCGAAGGCATACCGAATCAACCCGGCTATATTCCCGATGTGGTTTATATGCAGCCGTTATTCCAACAACGTCATGCTTATCCTGATAGTACATTCCCATTTGATATAACTGGCGTCACTTATGAACGAGGTATTTGTCCGAATGCGGAGGCGATTTTGCAAACGGCTGTACGGATCGCCGTTAATGAATTTTTTACCGAACAGGATATTGATGAGATCATTCAAGCGATTCGAAAAGTATCCATGCATTACGCAAAGCAAGCTTATGAAAGAACCATTTGATCAGATGGGCAAAAGCCAAAGGAACAGGAAATTAGTGTGAGTCCGAAGTATCTGCGTTACAAGATACAAGCGCACGGGAAACTCAGGAGCGAGGAAGGGTATACGCTGTCCCTGAGATTCCGGCGTTGTCCGCTCCGAGGTCTGCCGAAAGTAAGCCTTGAGGTCGGGTGACTTCGCTCGCCCAATCTGCTCGAGAAGGAGGCAATAGATCAAAAATCAGAAATCAAAAATGGAGATGCAGGGATAACTTCCCGCATCTCCATTTCCTTTTTCGACCAGTTCCCGCCAAGCGAGCATTGATACTTTTGAGACAGCCTTGTCTTAAATGGCCTGCTTATAACCAGCTATCTCTTTTCCAATCGGCTGCTTAGGAGGTGGTGAAGGCGGTTCGCGAGCTCATCAGCATTTCTCCACCCAGTCTCGCATCGTCGTGCGAATTGCTGCTTGCTCACAACGGCGGCAAGCATAGACGTGTCGCACTTGCTCGACGACTTTCACTTCCGCCTGAATTGACAGAATGGCAGCAGAAGCGGTCGGCCTTAATTCGCCCAGTCGGCGCGAATCGTATAGAGGGCTGGACCCATGACAACAGACAGAGAGGATGAAGGTTAATGGACCCTATTATTATAACCGAAGAGGAGATGGTGTTGGAGACGGAGGAGTTCTCTAACGTATATCCCATTCTTATAAATCAAATTGATCATATTGAACAGTTGCGGGGGAAGCTCAACGACTTCCAACTGATGCTGGCCGTCTCGCGAGCAAAGGACGCCATGTCGATCTTGGGGTGGGAACGCCGGCAAACGGTGAATGCGATTCTGGAAAGATATGCGGGCATCTATCGGGAGTATGGCAGAGACAAGGCGGACGGTTGGGTACTAGCGACCTTTGGCTTCGTGCTCTTAGCGGGAGATGAGGGGGAGGAGAACGATGACGACAATGCGTTTCTAGAACAATCTGAAGCGACGGAGCGTCTTGAGCATGGCGATGAGGCGGAAGAACAAATAGAACAAGAAGAAAATGATCAAGAAGTCCAAGAAGTTCAAGAAGACCATGAACAAGAGAAGTTTATTCGTTTCACCATGCAGGAAATTTCCAGTCTGATCGCCGTCAAGGAGGCGGAGCTGCTCCAGCTCTATCGGGAATTCTATCGGTTGTCCAAGCCGAATTCCTGACAGCATCCGCCTACCTTCCGCTATGAACCCGCTATCTCTTCACGGCTGCAATCCGGATGCGCCGGTAGTCGGCGATCCATTCGCCGTCGCGGAACAGATGAGGGGCAAGATCATTAACGCATCGCGTAATAATGGCGTTCCGCTCTTCTTCCCGAAAGCCTTGCAGCAGCGGTCCCGCGAAGGCGCGCAGCCAATTGCGCATGCCTTCATCGCCGCTGCCGAGCGGGGTAGGACGATCATACAGCTCTGCGTAACGAACCTCGAAGCCTTGGTTCTCCAGCAGTGGGGCGTATTCGCCAACTGTGGGGAAATACCACGGAAACCGAGCCCTCCAATCCACGCGAGCCAGCTCCAGCTGCGCCGTCAGAGCCGCAATAATGGTACCGACATTGCCGCTGCCTCCGAATTCGGCGACGAATCTACCGCCTGGCCGAAGCGCTTGCCATACGGAGGAGATCACTTCCTGCGGTTTCAGCATCCAATGCAACGCAGCATTCGAGAATACGGCGTCGTACGGCTGTTCGCCCGCCTCTAATCGGAACTGCTCCCCGTCGGCTACGCGGAACGACAGTTCGGGGTATTTGCTCCTGGCGGCTTTAATCATATCCTCCGAGTAGTCGAGACCGACGCAAGCCGCGCCGGTATTCGCGATCTCTTGCGCAAGATCTCCCGTTCCGCAGCCAAGATCGATGATGCGTTCTCCTTGCTCCGGCTTTAGCAGCTCGATTAGTCCTTTACCCAGCCTCGATACGAATCCGATTCGATCGTCGTAATGTTTGGCATCCCATGCCTGGCCCTTCTCCGCCTGCCCCATATTTGCTCATCCTTTCCGTCTTTGATGTCTCTTATTATCTGCCTGCTTATGGCTAAGGGGAAATAGTTATTCGGAATGATCTTATAGGTAAAACGAATAAAGATAAGACTCTTTATTGAGAGAAAGAAAGGACTTCGCCACTTACTTAGTAGTTACTCAGTAGCCGTCGGAGGTTAACGTCGTCCGGCCTCTTTTTGGTTGGAGCAACAGTTATTGGAGAGCATTCACGAAATGGTCATGATTATGGAAAAGGTTAACACGTTTGCGCGATTGGGTCGGGTTACTTTCAAAACGGAAAGAAGTCCATAAAACATATCACGATCGAATCCACATCTTGTCAAGCCAATTAGATAGAATGATACAAGAATCCCATTATCTATGTGAATCATCAACAAAGTGAATCATTCGCATTGTCTCATTAATTCCATTATGAAATTAAGTTTAATTTAGTTCTAAAATGATTATATTTGAGCCAATAATATCGAAAATTCCGTCGTTGACAAGATCTATATCGTGTATTACGATTTCATCTATCTACTAATCCAACAAAACAGCTATGAATTATTGGTTTTAGCTTTTTCGGATGAAATAGGTTATCTCACATAGGATCGGGGTTGACAGAAGAATGACGAAGAACAGAAAAAGATGGGTGCAAGTATTAACGGTGGTCTTGTTGCTGGCAATCGCAACGGCTTGCTCCAAAGAAAACACACCATCTCCTTCGGCCACGGCCGCAAACGGAGGTCAGCAGTCGGAAGCGACGGCGGCGCCGGAGGAGAAAACATATCGCGATTCGCTTAACGTTGCATTGACGGCGCAGCCTCCGACATTGGATACGGCCATGACGGTATCCGCGGTGGCGCTCGATACGGCAGGGAATATTTTCGAACAATTGTACACGCTGAACGCGAATTACGAGCCCGTTCCCGTTCTTGCGGAGTCGGTGGAAATCAGCGAGGATGGTTTGACGTATACATTCCCTCTCCGCCAGGGAATCAAGTTCCATAACGGCAAGGAGCTGCTCGCCGAAGACGTGGTCGCGTCGATGAACCGTTGGCTGACGACATCTTCCCGCGCGAAGGTGCTGTTGACGAATGCCAAGTTCGAAGAAGTTGATCCGCATACGGTGAAGCTGACGGTGGAGACGGCTACTTCAGACGTACTCATTCTGATCGCATCGCAAGCCCAGTTCCCGTCGATCACGACGAAGGAAATCATCGATAACGCGCCTGCGGAGGGCATCACCGAATACGTGGGCACGGGTCCTTACAAATTCCAGGAGTGGAAGCAGGACCAATATATTCATCTGGTCAAATACGCGGATTACCAATCGCCCGAAGGCGAAGCAAGCGGCTTCGCGGGCAAGAAGGAAGCTCCGACGGAGAACCTGTACTTCCACTTCGTGACGGATCATGCCACGAGGATCGCGGGCGTTAAGACGGGCCAATACGACGTAGCCGACAGCATTCCGCTGGAGAGCTACGACGAGCTTGCTGCGGTCGAGGATCTGGAGCTGCAGTCCTTCCCGGGCGGCGCGCTGACGGCGTTCTTGAACACATCGGAAGGTCTGCTGGCCGACGTGAAGATCCGCCAAGCGCTTCTGGCCGCATTCAACAACGAAGAAATCCTGCTGGCGAGCTTTGCCAAGCCGGAACTGTATTCGCTGGCGCCGGGTTACCTGAATACGAACCAAACTTCGTGGTCGAACGAGGCCGGAGCGGAATACTACAACCAGTCGAATCCGGAGAAAGCCAAGCAGCTATTGGCCGAAGCGGGCTATAACGGCGAAGAAATCACTTTGCTGACGACGAAGGATTATAACGAGATGTACACGGCAACGCTCGTCATCCAGGAGCAACTGCGCCAGATCGGCGTGAACGTCAAGGTAGAGAACTTCGATTTCCCTACCTTCCTGGAGACAAAGGACGACCGGACGAAGTGGGATATTTTCGTAGCAAGCACGGGCTATCAATTGACGCCTCCGCAGCTGCTCGCGGTTAACCCCGACTGGGCGGGCTTGAACGACGACACCGTGAAGCAGGCGCTAAAGGACATTCGCAGCGCGGCGACGCAGGAAGCGGCAAAACAGGAATGGGAGAAGCTGCAAGGTTATCTCTACGAAATCGCGTCTTCGACCGTTATCGGACATTACAATGGCATCGTGGCCGTCAACAAGGCGCTGGAAGGCTTCGAATTGTTCGAGGCTCCGGTCGTATGGAACGCCAAGCTGGAACAATAAAGTCGGGAAGAGGGTGTTCGAAGTCGCCGGCGGCTGGAACGCCCTCTGCCGTTCATTAAAGCGCAAATGAGGGAATCAAGTGCTGGCTTACGTCGCTAAAAGGTTGTTGTCGCTCGTTCCTGTCCTGTTCGTCGTCACGATCGTGCTGTTTCTGATCATCCACGTGACGCCCGGGGGACCGGCCGCATCCATTCTTGGATTGGAGGCATCCGGGGAGGAGATCGCCGAGCTCAACCAGGAGCTCGGACTCGACCGTCCCATCGCCTTGCAATACGTCAGTTGGGTCGGAAAAGTGCTCAGAGGCGACTTGGGGAATTCCATCTTCATGAACCAGTCCGTCGCGCAGGCGATCCGGGAGCATGCCGGTCCCACGCTTTCGCTGGCGATTATCGCCCAATTCATCGCCATCGCGCTGGCGATTCCTTTCGGCATATGGGCCGCGTACAAACGGGGCACCGCCGCCGATTTCACGCTTATGGGCATCTCCTTGCTCGGCATGGCCGTTCCCGGTTTTTTGCTGGGGTTGTTCCTGATGCTGCTCTTCGGCGTCCATCTGCAATGGTTGCCGGTCGCGGGATACAAGGAGCTGAGCGCGGGATTCTGGGAGCATGTGAAACATCTGATCTTGCCGGGACTGTCTCTCGGGACGATCCAAGCGGCGCTCATTACGCGCATGACCCGTTCTTCCATGCTGGACGTGCTGAATTTGAATTATATCAAGACGGCGCGATCCAAAGGCTTAAGGGAGTCCGGCGTGTTGCTCAAGCATGCGTTCCGCAACGCGTTCCTGCCCATCCTGACCGTGCTGGGTCAAACGTTCGGCACTTTGGTCACGGGCGCCGTTGTGGTGGAGAGCATCTTCAACATTCCGGGTCTCGGCCAATTGATCCTGAATTCCATCGCGCGCAGGGATTATTCTGTTATTCAAGGCGTCGTGCTGGTCGCGACGCTCCTGTACGTGGGCATTAATCTGATCATCGATTTGCTGTACGGCGCCGTGGATCCTCGCGTGCGGCTGGACCGCAAATAGGGGGAGAAGCAACTGGAGACGACGGAAAGCAAGACATCTATAGCGGAATTGAGCAGAGCGATGCGCAGGGAGCAGAGGTCCTTGGCCATCCGCAGAATCGGCGGCAGCCCGGCGTTCGTCGCGGGAGCCGCGATCTTCCTTCTGCTGGCGGCGCTGGCGTTGTTCGCGCCATGGCTGACGTCCTACGGTCCTTACGATATGAAAGTGACGGAGCGGCTTAACGCGCCAAGCGGCACTCATCTGCTGGGGACGGACGAGTTTGGCCGCGATCTTCTCACTCGCCTGATGTACGGCGCGAGAGTGTCGATCGGCGTAGGGCTTGTCGTGGCGTTGCTGTCTTCGCTGCTGGGATTGCTGATCGGCGTTTATGCCGCCTATTACAAAACGCTGGACCACGTGCTGATGCGCATCTGCGACGGCCTGGTGGCCATTCCCGGCATTCTGCTCGCGATTGCGCTTATGGCGGCGCTGGGGGCGTCGGCGCTGAACGTGGTCATCGCGCTCACGATCGTGTTTACGCCCAATATCGCCCGGGTCGTAAGGTCGAGCGCGCTCATCGTTAAGGAACAGACCTATATTGAAGCCATGCGAGCGCAAGGAGCGGGCGATCTTCGAATCATCTGGCGTCATATCGTGCCCAATACGCTGTCGCCGCTGCTGGTGCAGGCTTCCTTTGTATTCGCGGAAGCCATTATCTCGGAGGCCGCGCTCAGCTTCCTGGGCGCGGGCGTTCCGGCTCCCGAGCCGAGCTGGGGCAACATCCTTCAAGCGAGCAAGCTCGTCATTTACAAGGCTTGGTGGATGGTCGTCTTCCCCGGCGCCATCATCGTGCTGTCGGTGCTGAGCCTCAATCTGCTTGGCGACGGGCTGAGGGACTGGCTGGACCCCCGGGTGAAGGGGAAACGAACTTAAACCGCGCGAGCGGACAAAGGAGAGGGGACGCATGCCGACGCCGCTGCTTGCCATCAATCAACTGAAAACCCACTTCCATACGGAGCGCGGCAAAGTAACCGCCGTTAACGGCGTAAGCTTCTCCGTGAAGCAAGGCGAAATTATAGGAATCGTCGGAGAGTCCGGCTGCGGGAAAAGCGTCATGTCGCAATCCATCGTCCGGCTGCTGGACCATACCGACGACATCAGCTACGAGGGGGAGGTCCTGTTCGACGGAAGGGATTTGCTGCGGCTGTCCCCGGCGGAGCTGAGAGCCGTTCGCGGCAACGACATCGCGATCGTCTTTCAGGATCCGCAGGCCTCGCTTAATCCGGTGTACACGATCGGAGAACAGATCGGGGAAGTCATCCGTCTGCATCAGGGACTGTCCAAGAAGCAAGCCCGGCAGAGAACGATCGACATGCTGCGTCTGACGGGCATACCTTCGCCGGAAGTCCGCGTCGACGATTATCCTCACGAGCTTTCTGGCGGGATGCAGCAGCGGGCCATGATCGCGATGGCTCTCTCCTGCGAGCCGCGCCTGCTGATCGCCGACGAACCAACGACGGCGCTCGACGTCACGATACAAGCCCAAATATTGGATTTGATCGTATCGCTGAACGAGCGGCTGGGGATGGGCGTGTTATTCATTACGCACGATCTGGGCGTCGTCGCGGAGATCTGCACCGGGGTCAAGGTGATGTATCTGGGGCAGATCGTCGAAGAAACGACGACGGAACGGCTTTTCGAGTCTCCGCTGCATCCGTACACGCAAGGGCTGATCGCGTCCATCCCCAGATTGGACGGAGACAGACGTGAGAAGCTCCATGTCATCGAGGGTTCCGTGCCTTCGCTGGCGAACGCGCCGAAGGGCTGCGGCTTCTCCACGCGTTGTCCTTACGCGGACGGGAAGTGCCGCGAGACGGAGCCCCCTTTGCGGCAGCACCGAAGCGATCACGGCGTGAAGTGCTGGCATTACGAAGCCATTGCCGAAGGCTGGAGAGAGGAGGCGGCAGGCCATGGTCGATAACGGCGCGGTCGAACCGAAGGTTCTTCTGGATGTGCAAGGCCTGGAGAAGAAGTTCCCCGTCTACGGGCCGTTCGGGAAGTGGCTGGGAACGAGCTCGCACGTCCATGCGGTGACCGATGTATCGTTCCGTTTGCACGAAGGGGAGACTTACGGCTTGGTAGGAGAATCCGGCTCGGGTAAAAGCACGACGGGAAGAACGGTGCTGGGACTTCTCCCCCCGACGGGCGGACAGGTCCGTTACAGGGATCGGAATCTGGTCGAGCTGTCCAAGGCAGAGATGAACAAACTTCGCAAGGAGATCCAGCTGGTATTCCAGGACACGTATTCATCGCTGAATCCTCGCAAGCGGATCGGCTCGATTCTGGAAGAACCGCTTATCATTCATAAGCTAGGAGACAAGGCGGAGCGACGCCGGCGAGTCTTCGACATTCTGCGTACCGTGGGGCTCCAGCCGGAGCATTATTACCGGTATCCGCATGAGTTTTCGGGCGGCCAGCGCCAGCGGCTGGGACTGGCCCGTGCCTTGATCCTGAATCCCAAGCTGATGATTTGCGACGAACCGGTGTCCGCGCTCGACGTCTCCATTCAATCGCAAATTCTGAACATGCTGCGCGACCTGCAGAGGGAGCTTGGGCTGACGCTCCTTTTCATCACGCACGACATCGGCGTCGTTCGTTATATTTCCGACCGGATCGGCATTATGTACTTGGGCCGAATCGTGGAAGAGGCTCCGACGGAAGCGCTGTTCGATCGGCCGCTTCACCCATACACCCGGGCCTTGTTCTCCGCCGTGCCCGACTTTGCGCGCAAGACGCTGAAGAAGCGCGTTATTCTGCAAGGGGAAATTCCTTCCCCGCTTTCGCCGCCGTCGGGGTGCGTGTTCCATACGCGATGCCCGCATGCGACCGAGACCTGCCGGAGCGAGGTGCCGGAGCTACGGGAGCTTGGCGAGGGGCGACGGGTAGCCTGCCATCTGGCTTGAGCGGATTAATCATACACAATGGGAGAGAGTAACGATGACAACGATCAAAGTAACCGACGGTCAAGATCACATTTTTAACGATGCCGGACTTCAATTAATCGGCAGCCGGTCTCCCAACTCGGAGGGGCTGTCGCCGCGGGAGCTGCTGGAAGCATCGCTGGCGTTATGCGTATCCATTTCTCTGCAGAAAATCATGGATTACGATGGCGTCGACTACGACCGCAACGAAATCCTGATCGAAGTTTCGGCGACGAAGCCGGAGGATAAAAGCAATCGCTTCAGCGATTTCAAAGTTACGGTAACTCTTCCTTCCGGTCTGGACGGGGCTTACAAGGAGAAGCTGAAGTCGGTGACGGAGCGGGCTTGCACCATCGGCAATACGCTTCGCGCGGGAGCGGTTGTCGAGTTGGTTGAGGTTTAGGATTTGAATACGACGGCGGCATGGGGGAAATCCTCGTGTCGCTTTTTTGTATGCTCTATATTGCCGAGAGCCTGGCCGAATTGACGCGGAAGGCAGGTTTCGTTAGGATAAAACGATACGGCATCGACGAGCCGAGTGCTTCGCGCAACCAGATTAGAACGTTCAAGTAGTAAGGAGGCAAACATGTCATACATTCTCGATTTTCTCATTGATTTAGGCATTCAGAAGAAGATGGCGAGTTATCTCGCGACGATTATCACGATTGCGGGGATCGCGCTGATCTGCATGTTGGCCAATTGGCTGACCAAGAAGGTCGTGCTTCGCGTAATCACGCCTTATGTAGGCAAGAGCAAGCTTCAGTGGAGACGTTTTTTGCTGGAACGAAGAGTCATCCATAAGCTTTCGCACATTGTTCCGGCCATCATTATTTATTATTTCTCATTCAGCTTCCCGACCTATCAGCATTTGATTGCTAAAGGCGTCATGATTTATATGGTCGTCGTTATGTTAATCGTCTTAGATGCCCTATTGGATATGCTGAACGACGTATACACCACTTACGATATTTCCAAAATGAGACCGATCCGAGGTTACATTCAAGTGGTCAAAATCGTCGTCTTCATTGTCGGGGGCATTCTGGTCATCTCGAGTCTGATCGGCGAAAGCCCGATTATTCTGCTTAGCGGAATCGGCGCCTTGTCGGCCGTTGTCATGCTCATCTTCAAGGATTCCATCCTGGGACTCGTGGCCGGCGTCCAGCTCACCTCCAACGACATGGTACGCGTGGGCGATTGGATCAGCATGCCGAAATACGGAGCGGACGGAGACGTTTTGGACATCTCTCTGAACACCGTCAAAGTGCAAAATTGGGACAAAACGATTACGACGATTCCCACTTACGCCCTGATCTCGGATTCCTTCATCAACTGGAGGGGGATGCAAGCATCCGGCGGCCGCCGCATTAAACGTTCCGTCCATATCGACGCCGCCAGCATCGGCTTCTGCACGCCGGAGATGCTGGAAAAGTTCAAGGGCATTCATCTATTAAGCGACTATATCCTCGACAAGGAACGGGAAATCCGACACTACAACGAGGAGCATGAGATCGATACGGCGAACAGGGTAAACGGAAGAGCTCTTACGAACATCGGCGTATTTCGGGCTTATTTGCAGCGTTACATCGAAGAGCATCCTAAGGTGCACAAAGGCTTGACCCGTATGGTTCGACAATTGGAGCCAGGGGAACATGGACTGCCGCTTGAAATTTACGCGTTCTCTAACGATACGGCATGGGCGGTCTATGAAGGCTTGCAATCCGACATTTTTGATCATATTTTTGCCGTGGCGCCCGAGTTCGGTCTTCGTATCTTCCAAAGTCCTTCCGGTGCGGATATGAGGGGAATGCTGCAGGGAGAACGATCCTCCACAAACTATTAAACAGAACGTTTGTTCCCTTTTTTGTTGACAAAAAAAGGTCGAATTATGGTATACTGGATCCAATCGCAGAATGGAGGTCAGGGTCATGTCGGAGCAGCTCACTCGAATCGAATCGTTGTTGGTCACCTTAACCGAGCAAGTCATGGACAAGTTCGACAAAGTGGATGTCAGGTTTGAAGCAATGGATCAGAGGTTTGAAGCAATGGATCAGAGGTTCGATGCAATGGATCAGAGGTTCGAAGCAATGGATCAGAGATTCGAAGCGATGGATCAAAAGTTCGAAGCTCGGTTCCAAGTCATGGATAACCGTTTGGATGAGTTGGATGGTGAAATGAAGCACCGCTTTCAGACGATGGATACTCGGTTTGACTCCGTGCAGGCTCAGCTCGATCGAATGGAAGAGGCACAGGCCGAGGATATTTTGGGCATTCTCCAGATGACCGACGCCAAGCTCGATACCGTGAAGGCGCTGTGCGAGCATACGTTAAAGGAACAAGCTTTGCTAAAGTATGAGCTGGACAGGCTGAAGCCATCCATTTTTTCGCAATCCAACAAGCTGTTTATGAACGATTTGGAATAATCCATTGATGATGAATGCAGTGAAATATAAGCGGGCAGACGCCTCCGACGTCTGCCCGCTCTTTTCTTTTTATGCGCGGTTGGAGTGGGAGGCTCGGGACGCAGTCCTTACGCCCCGAGTTTTGGGGACGTGTCCGGGCAGCCTGTTACGATTGGATTATTTTCCCGGGACGCTTGCGAAATTTAAAGGATTCTTGCCGTATGGCGGCGAAAGCAGTGAGCCCCAAATAATATGGCAGAAGGTGTGATGAAGGATGACGAGAATGCGAAAATGGGTCATTAGTCTGGCTGTACTCGCGCTTGCATCGTCGCCGAGTTTCGTTCAAGCGAAGAGCGGGCAGGCCGATGCGGGGATTAGCATTTATTACGGGGTCAAGGCCGGGGATACGTTATACGGCATATCGAAGCGGCATTATTTGACAAGCGACTACGTTAAGGTAGCGAAGCAGAACGGTCTCGATCCCAAGGCCAAGCTAAAAGTGGGCGCAAGGCTGAAGCTGAAGGATCCCCTTGTGCTGGATCATTATACCGTGGCCAAAGGCGACACTTTGTTTGCCATCGCCGGCAAATATTTTAGCCAGAGCAATTATATCGGCATCCTGATGCAGGTTAATGGCTTGACGGGAACCACGGAACTTAAGAAAGGCAGGACGCTTAGTATCCCCATGCCTTCCGGACAGCGTTCGTATCAAGTGAAAGAAGGAGACACTCTGCAAAGTATCTCCGCCAAGTATTATAAACAGTCGGATTACGTGGCCGCGATTGCCAAGAGCAACGGAATCGACGGCGTCTCCGGAACGATCAAGCTTGGGCAATCGCTGCTAATTCCGAATCCGTTCTAAAGAGAGGAGAGAGCCGCGACTTTCTTCGCGATGATCGTTGACATCGCATGTTGATGGGGAATGCCTGACGAGTTGCAGTCGAACACAATCTCGGAGCTGTCTTCGATATACCAATCGCGGTAGTGGGACAACAGCTCGCCGGAATGCCATTTGTAGGCGTAAGGCTCCTTCTCGGGCGGCGGCGCAATAAACGGCTTGTCGACAAACACGTTAAAGCAGTGCATGCCGTTTGGACTCGTGAAACGTTTGTAATTGTCGAAGATATCCTCTCTGAAGTCCGGCTTTATATAATGGAGCACGCCGCTGGAGTACAGAATGTCGTAGTGCGCATTCAGGCGGTAATCCAGAATGTCGGCTTTGAACACATTTACTTGGACGCCTGCCTGCTCGGCGAGACGTTTCGTCTTGCCGATGCCGGCGTCCGTCACATCGAACGCGGATACATCGTATCCGTTCCGCGCAAAGAAAACGGCATCTTTCCCTTCGCCGCAGCCAATATCCAGCAGCTTAAGCCTTTTTACCGGAGGCATCGCTTTTAGCACCTCGTAGCAAGCCGCATTCGGCTCCGTCCCCCAATAATAGTTTCCCGATTGATATTCTTCCTCGTAGATCGTAATCGATTTCTCCTGCAAGGCGTAACCCAGCAGCTTGTCAATGCTGACCTGAAGCGTCCTCGACAGCTCCGGCAGCAGGGCCACATCCGGCATGGATTGAGCGTTTTCCCACTTGGACACAGCCTGGAACGACAGGCCAAGTCTCCGGGCCAGCTCCTCTTGCGTCAAGCCTCTTTCTTTACGGTATATACTGATGTTTCTCGCCAACATTTCCTTCATGCAGTACGCTCCTTCTTTTGCTTTGTTCTCATTGTAGGCGAGAAGGATCTCCGGAACAATAACCTGTAAATTGAGCTTTTCGAAAATTCAACCCGGAGTTGAGTGATCATCTAAAGATTGATGGATTGACGATAAGAGGAAGTCGTTTTATAATAAACGAGTGATTTACTAAATTACTAAATTACTAAACTGAAATCCGGAATGCGATATGAGAAGGATAAGTAAGGAGGCTGGGAACTCTAATGGATCGGAATAGGCGGAAGGAATTGCAGGAAGCATATAAGGAAATGAAGACCTATATGGGCGTCGTGCAAATCAAAAATAAGGAGAGCGGCAAGTTGTATATTGCCAGTTATCCTAATCTCAAAAATAAATGGCCGAGCATAAAAACGCAGCTTGAGATGGGGAGGTTCAAGAATCTCGAACTGCAGAAGGATTGGCGCGAGCTGGGGGAAGCGGCGTTCGCGTTCGACATTCTGGAACAGAAGGATACAAGCGACATTACGGATATAAAGTGGGCGTTGAAGCAGTTGGAGAAGCCGTGGCTTCAAAAGCTTCAGCCATATGGCGAGAAAGGATATAACAAGCCGCCTCGAGAATGAGGACTGGAGCAATGCGGCCCGGTAGTGATATGATGGTAGTGGGTGATGCTGACATGTCTAAAGAGACGACCGAGCCGGAAACACAAGCGTCCGGCAATGACAATCAAACAAATGACAACAACGAAAAGATGGTAGAGCTGCTCAAAGCCGTATATCATAACGGCATGACGGCATTAAAAATGTTTTTCGAAGAGGTTGCCGGCCAGATCGTCAATCAGGAGCGATACGGGCCGATCTTCGTATTCCAAGTGCGGGATGCTTCAAAGAACGTGTACGCATGCGGATTTTTTCTGCAGGAGCTGATTCAGAGATTCCAATCGGGCAATGACCCGGCGCAGTGGCTGTCTTCCTTCTTCTTCGAGATGATGAAGCAGGAAGGCGGCAAAGGGCTGCCGAATCCGCCGTCGGGCGAAGAAGAGACGAAGGCGTTGATCGACAAAACGCTTGTCCCGCATTGTATTGCGGCCGTGCGCGAGGAATTCGCTCCAGAGCAGGTTCATGCGGGTTTGGGCTTCGTACCTGAACATGGCCCCGTATTCGAAGCGGGATTCCCGTCGATTAAAGATGGCAACAATGTATGCGCCATTCCGCTGCATGTTCTGATTACGCATCATCTGCTAAACCGCGATCCGGCAGAGATTCTGATCCAGGGACTGTATAATATTCGGGAGCAACACGGTCTGGAGTAACGACTATGATTCATCAGCTTGAGCACGGGAATTCAACGATCGCTGCCGCTATTCTGGACGTACAGTTTCCTGCTTATCGGATAGAGGCGGAGCTGCTCGGATTCGACGGCATTCCCGCGCTGCGGGACACCGTCGCGGATATTATGGCATGCAACGAAACTTTTGTCGGATATCGCGATGGGGAAAATCTGCTGGGACTTATTGCTTATGAGAAATCGGGGCCGGAGCTCGACATATGCCGACTGGTGGTCCATCCCTCGTCCTTTCGAAGGGGCATCGCAACGAAGCTGCTGGAGCATGTGCTGGAGCAGGAGGCGCCGGACCGTGCGACCGTAAGCACAGGCAGGGAGAACGCTCCCGCGATCGCATTGTACAAGCGTTTTGGATTTACGGAGAAGAGGGAGATAGAGGTTGCTCCGGGATTTTTTATTTCATCATTAGTTAGAGAGATGAAATAAAATATTTTTTGTAATTTTTACAACCTAAACCATGATTGCGGTGTTATACCATTGTAGGACTATTCTCATAAGAGAGAGGGATGGTAAACATGGCAACAAAGGGTCTTCGTAAGTCGTTTCTCCTAATTCTGGTCGTGCTCGTTACGCTTATGGCAGGTGGACAAGCTGTCTTCGCGGACAACGGGGAAACAAAGCCGCTCACAGCACCGCCGCCCGACATGATTCAGCCGCTTGCGCTCTATACCGGGTATACTTATTTGCTCGGCTCGTCGATTGCTGTACAGGATAATACCGGATCTATGCGTATCTCGGTAACGACTTCGTCGAAGAGCAGCGTGACCACTATAGGCGCGACGGTCCAATTGCAGCGTTATACGGGAACGGCCTGGATTGACGTCGGCTCATCGACAACGCGTACGGCCAGCAATACGAGTTATTTGACCGATTATGTCGACAAGGTGGTAAGCACAGGTTATTACTACAGGGCCAAAGTCACGCATTACGTCACGCATGGCAGCGTGAATGAATCCGAAATCGAATATTCGGTCACGGTTCTAGCTAGTTAACAGAAGGACTGCCCCGAAGCATCGTCTGCTCCGGGACAACTTTGGCTGGCCGATCGTTTGGAAGCCTCACGAAATTTTTTCGTGAGGCTTGTCTATTTTTTCGCTAACGCCATCGGATATTGCTGCCTATCTCCAAGATCACTTCCCGGTCCAAAATGCCGAAAATATTGACAAGCAGATCGTTCGCGAAATACTGAAGGCTCGCATATCCTTCGTTGGTGATTTGGAGAAAAGCCTCGTATCCGTTAATTGTGGTCATTTCCGATTCAATGTCGGGGTCGTCCGATGAAAGCTTCATTCGCTGATCTTTTTCCAACTTCCGGATGGAAATGCGATATAGGCCGCTCTCCCCCGACTCCCGTTCGTACAGAAGCGACAATAGATCGCCTTTGTTCGAATCTTGATGGCGGTAGGATATAATTTCGGTAAGCGCAAACGACTCCGGAACATGACCGATACTCGGCAATGCGAAATTCAGATGCTTCGCCGCTGCCTTAAGCGTATCATGTCGAATGGGATTCGTACCGCGGTACGAAATATCCTGGCCGTCGGACTTAATCGATCCGCCATCCTCCGCAATGCCGGGAGGGGGAGCCGTCTTGGGAAGCGTGCTGTTTGCCTTCGGTTGTCCGATTGTCATTTCCAGGACCCCGTCCTTGATTGTGGTAACCGCTTCGATGACGGGCTTGAAGGCAGTGGTTACAGCGGGCGTTCCGAACAGGTATGCTCCCAGCAGGAAGGAGGCGGCGATATAAGGTACAAGTTTTAAACGGCGTTTCAATACGGCCCTTCGGGCCAATTTCTTCTGAATTCTGGCCCAGGAAGGCCCGGGGTCGGGTACAAGCTGGGAGCTGTGCGCAGCTTCGTCGAAGGCTTGATCGAATAATTGATCGAATTCCTCGCGATTCATTCTATTCCCCCCATCTTTTCGCAAAATGTTTTTTCATCGCTTCTCTGGCCTTGTATAACTTGTACTTCACTTTGTCCTCCGTCGTATCGAGCTCGGCAGCCATTTCCTTGTAGCTGAGCTGCTGCTTCCACCTTAGCTCGATCAATGCGCGGTATTCCGGCTTGAGCTCCGTCAGGCAGGAGGAGAGCTCCTCCGCCATCAGCTTGATTTCGATCTCGTCCTCCAGCGCAGAGGAATCGGTTGCCAGTTCTGCATTTTCTTTAATATAAACACTGTCAGAATCGATTACGTTGCGATTTTTTTTATGTTTTCGAAAATAATTATAGATTTCGTTTTTGACGACGACCTTCATCCAGCCTTTGAGCTGCGCTTCGCTCTCAGCTTGCGGCACGTTCCGAATGATTTTCATAAACGCGTTCTGGATAATGTCCTCCGTCGTCGCATGATCTTGTACCATATAAATAATATTGGGGTATACGTATCGGTAATATTCTTGATAGATCTCCCTCTGGATATTTGGGGATAACACTTCAAAGCGTGCTGTGGTCAGGTGGAACATCGTGCTTTGCATCTAGCCTGGATACCCCCCTCTTTGGCATAGGCCGCTTCTCTGCGGCACTCTATCTTCCGTCATTATAACGTATCCGATCCCACTTGTGAGCGTAGATTTGCGTCCGTCAGATCGTGGCGATACAATGGAGGCTGATAAGAGGAAGGAGCGAGCCTATGACGAATTCGCTAAACCCAAGTTTAGACGGAGAATATATGGTGCGGCAGCTTGTAAAGCTTCTTGGTATTCCAAGCCCAAGCGGTTATTGTATGGAGATTATGAATGATGTGGGAGAAGAGGCGAGGAGACTCGGGTATGAAATGGAGCTGACGCCCAAAGGCGTGGGCATTATTACAATACCGGGCGAAGATGAGTCGACTGTAATCGGCATCTCCGCGCATGTCGATACGCTCGGCGCTATGGTGCGGTCGATCAAGCCGAACGGCATGCTTCGCTTTACGCCGATCGGCGGTTATTCGATGAACAGCGTGGAAGGCGAATATTGCCTTATTCATACGAGAGACGGGCGCAAGTACGAAGGTACCGCGCTGACGACGAAGCCGTCGGTTCACGTCTATTCGGATGCGCGCGACTTAAAGCGCGAGGAAGCTCATATGGAAATCCGGATCGACGAATCCGTGAAGACGAAGGAGGAAACAGAGAAGCTCGGTATCTCCGTCGGCGACTTTATCTCCTGGGATCCTCGCACGAGGGTGCTGGATAACGGCTGGATCAAGTCCAGGCATCTCGATGACAAAGCAAGCGTAGCGGCATTGTTCGGACTTATGGAATGGCTGAAGCGGGAGGGGAGAACGCCGAAGCATACGCTGAAGCTGATCATCTCTACGTATGAGGAGGTCGGCCATGGCAACGCCTACATCCCGCCTGACATTACGGAGCTGCTGGCGGTCGACATGGGAGCGCTCGGCGATGATCTATCCGGCTCCGAGCGGCATGTGTCGATCTGCGCCAAGGACTCCGGCGGGCCTTACGATTACGGCATGACGACCCGCCTGATCGAGCTTGCAAAGCGCGAAGGGCTGCCTTATGCGGTCGATATCTATCCGCAGTACGGCTCCGACGCCACGGCCGCGTTACGCGGGGGAAGCAACATCCGAGCGGCGCTGCTCGGACCCGGCGTTCATGCGTCGCACAGCATGGAGCGCACGCATAAGGAAGCCGTCATTAATACGGCGGCGCTGCTGCTCGCTTACGTCATGGAATAAAGGTGAAACGGCAGTCGCCGCCTTCTGGCGGCTCAGTGCGTAACATTTATGAGAATAGTAGGCCAAGTATGGAGAACATCTAACTGTCCTATTATTGCACGATATACGGTTAAGCCCGTTAAGGGTTTGGCCGTTTTTTGTTTTTCTTGCTCGGTTGGCGATAAACCTCTTCCCGTTAAACGTATGGATAATCCGAAAATAGAGGGAAAAGCTCCATCAAATCTTAAAAAATCGCGTTGTCGGGATGTTATAACGGGAAAAGCTCCCTATAATCGCGTGGGTTCTGTCCGAATGCGCTGATTCCGCCTGAATTAGTGGGAGGATTCCCCTCTAAAGCCCCCCAAGATGGTGAGGATGGGGAAATTAAGAGGCATTTTTCCCCTAATCCATAAAGAGCGATGATGACCTTCGAAAAGGAAGAAATCGCTATTGTTGGGAGCGGCATTTTGTGTCGAACAGCCAGCTTTTCCAGGTTCGAGTGAGCAGAATAATCCATAAAAGTGAGCTTGAATATCCATGTTTTATGAGGGGGATGAGGAGTAAACTTAATGCAATAGCAAAGAAAATAGGGGGCGTGACGGTGAAGTCCAAGCCATTGTTCAAAGAACATCTGATGAATCACAAAATGCAATACGTCTTTGGCGCGGTATTATTGTCCATATCATGTCTGCTGCAGCTTGTCATTCCGCAGCTGCTTGGGAGCTTCGCCGACCTCGTGCAAGAGGGCATCACGGCGGGTCAAATCCTGTCTATCGCCTTGTGGATTGTCGTCGTCGGATTTTTGGCGGCGTTTTTCCGTTCGACAGGGCGGATCTACTTGTTCCGGCTGGCGAGATTGCTGGAGAAGCATATCCGGAAGAGATTGTTTATGAAGTGGGAGAGCCTGCCAAGCGAATACTTCGGCAAGCAGCGGATCGGCGACCTCATGAGCCATGCCGTGAACGACATTAACATTATGCGCGAGGTAGGCATGATGGGTGTTTTCTCCACCATCGAGGCAACTGTGCTGATCGGCGTCGCCATCGCCGCGATGGCGGGCACCGTCCATATCGGTCTAACGCTGCTGGTGCTGCTGCCGCTTCCCGCGCTGACCTATCTTGCGTACCGGTTCCGGGGCGAGATCGAGCAGCGAACGACGCTTGTGCAGGAAGCGGTTGGTCAACTGACGAGCCGCGTGCAGGAATTTGTTGCCGGCATTCGGGTCGTGAAGGGTTACGTTCAGGAGCAGCCTGAGATGAATAAGTTCAAGGAAGACAACCGGAACAATCTGGAGACGAACTGCAAGCTCAACAAATCCAATTCTTTTTTTACGGCCATAAGCTCGGCGATTGTAGGGGTCAGTTATTTGCTGTCCGTCGTATTCGGAGGCTTGCTCGTGATGAGGGGAAGCATCGGCATGGGCGATTTTGTCGCTTTCAACACGTACCTTACCATGCTTGTCGCACCGGTCGAGAACCTTGGCAAGGTCATTAACATCTTGCAGCGGGGCAAAGCGGTCGACGTGAGGCTGCGGCATATACTCGATACGGAGCCTGCAGTGGCCGATGCAAAGGATGTTCATTCCGTAGAGGAAATGCGAGGCGCCATAAACGTGAAGGGATTGACCTTCCATTATCCCGGACAGAAGCGGGCAGCGCTCGACAACATTCATCTGAACGTGCCGGAAGGAAGCAGTCTTGCCATCGTAGGCAAGGTGGGAAGCGGCAAGACGACTCTCGTCAATCTGCTGCTACGGCTTTATAACCCGCCAAGAGGCACAATCGTGATCGACGGTCACGATATCATGGATATTCCATTGCGGCAATTGAGAGAGTCCGTCGGCTTCGTGCCGCAGGAGCATATGCTGTTCTCGACGACAATCGGCAAGAATATTGCTTTCCATCCTGGAGGTTACGGACAGGAGCACATTCAGGAAGCGGCAAAGGTCGCGCAGGTCTATGACAATATCGTGGAATTTCCCGGGAAATTTGACACCTCCCTTGGAGAGCGCGGCGTATCGTTGTCCGGCGGTCAACGCCAGCGTGTCAGTATTGCCCGGGCGCTAATCAAGGAGCCGGCCATATTGGTGTTCGACGACAGCTTGTCGGCGGTGGATGCCGAGACCGAGGAGCGGATTCTGGAAGGGCTAAAGAAAGCGATGAAGGGACGCACAACCATCATTACGAGTCATCGCCTCTCGGCTATCCGTCATGCGGATCAGATCGTCGTTATGGATCAGGGACGTATTGTGGAGCGCGGCGATCATGCCTCTCTCATGAGGCGCGGGGGACTCTACGCTTCGACTTACAATAAGCAGACAATGAAGACCGGAATGGAGGGTTCGCTTGGATATTCATAATGAACGACGGTTAACCGGCGTGAAGGACGGATTGTTATGGCGCAAAATGATGGCCTTCGCCGTCCCGTATTGGCGAAGCCTCGCCGTCTCGCTGCTGTTCGCTCTTCTTGTCGCAGGCGCGGCTGTCACACAGCCGTTGCTCGTAAAGTCGGCCATTGACGACCGGATTAACGGGCTTATGAAGCCGATGGTTTATGTAACGGATGCCGCTTCGTCGGCTCGATTGGCAGGGGATGAGCGCACGCAGGGCAAGCCGATCGTACTGGGAGAACGGACGTATTACCGCGTAAGTCAGAGCGGGGAAACTTGGCCGGAGGGCATTTATCCCGCCAGCATCTCTCAGCGCGACGGCGCTTATTATTTGCAAGAAGGCCGGAGCGGGGAGTCGGGTTCTGCTGCAGGAGGAGAGGGCTATGCGCTTTCCAAGGAAGAGATTGCGGCGTTCCGCCAGCAGGACTATTCAGGTCTGATCATCCTTGCGGTGCTCTTTGTACTGAATGTGGCGGTAACGGGCATCTTTACGTATGGGCAGTCCGTCATTTTGTCGAATACGGGGCAAAAAATTATTTTCGACATGCGCAATGTAATGTTCAGCCACTTGTCGAAGCTGCAAACCTCCTACTTCGATCGCAACCCCGTCGGACGGCTGGTGACAAGGGTGGCGCATGACGTGGAAGCCGTCAATCAGCTGTATTCCCAGGTCATCGTCAATCTTGCCAAGGAGGTTCTGATGCTGGTCGGCATCGCTTCCATTATGCTGGTGCTTAACGTCAAGCTGGCGTTGGTATCGTTCGCCGTTATTCCTTTGCTGGTTTTGGTAACCTTCTACTTCAAGGGGATCATCAGGGAAGCTCAGCGCGTATCGCGGCTCATGCTGTCGAGATTGAATTCCTTCCTTGCGGAGAGCCTCAGCGGCATGACGATTGTCCAAATGTTCACCCGGGAGAAGCAGCAGCTCGATGAATTCGTGAAACTTAATGACGAGCATTATCGCGCCGGGATGCGGGGCAGCGTCAATAACTCCATCTTTAACCCTATGATCGGCTTCGTCGGAAATCTGGCCCTTGCGCTTGTTGTCTGGTACGGCGGCCATTCCGTACTGGCTGCCGGAGTCACGTTCGGCGTCGTGTACGCGTTCACGACTTACGTTAGACAGTTTTTCCAGCCTTTGACGGCGCTGGCCGACCGTTACACGCAGATTCAGACGGCGCTGGCTTCGGCAGAGAGAATTTTCGAGATGTTGGAGGAACGCCCTGACATCGTGGACAGAGAGAACGCGAAGGAGATCGAACGGCCGCTTAAAGGAGCCATTCGACTGGAGCGCGCCTGGTTCGCCTATAATAAGGAGGAGTGGGTGCTGAAGGATATCAACATCTCCATTAAGCCGGGCGAGACGGTAGCCTTCGTTGGCGCGACGGGAGCGGGCAAAAGCTCCATTATCGGGCTCATTAACCGATTCTACGATATTCAGAGGGGCAGTCTGATGATCGACGGCGTAGAGGTGAAGGACTACAAGCTGGATCAACTGAGGCAATCCGTCGGCGTTATCCAGCAGGATCCCTTCGTCTTCACGGGCAACATCTACGACAATATCCGGATGAACCGGGCGGACTTGAGCGACGAAGACATTCGCCACGCGGCAAGGGAGCTGGAGATGGACGAATTTATCGAACGGCTGCCGCAAGGGTATGAGACGCCCGTAGGCGAACGAGGCGTCAAGCTGTCCTCCGGACAGCAGCAGCTGCTGGCGTTCCTTCGCGTCTACGTAAGCGACCCCGACATTCTTATCCTGGACGAAGCGACCTCGCATATCGACACGGAGACGGAGGAGACGCTGCAGCGCGGGCTCTTGCGTTTGTCGAAGGGCAAGACGACGCTGATCGTGGCGCATAGGCTGTCGACGATTCGACATGCGGACAACATTATCGTCCTGGACAAGGGACGCGTGCAGGAGATGGGCGATCACGATACGCTGATGAGACGCGACGGGCATTATCGCAAGCTTTACGAGCTGCAGAACGATGAAGGGCCGAAGGAGCAGCGGGGCGCGGCTGCGAGAGCTGGCGGAGCGTTAGCCGCGACGATCGCGAAGTAGCGATTAGTCCAGGCGGAGCGTTAGTCGCGACAATCGCGATGGAGCGATGGGTCCAGGCGGAACGTTAGCCGCGACAAATGCGAAGTAGCGATGGAAGGTTGGGCGTGACGATCGCCGCGAAGTGGCGATAATCACCCTTACGGGTGGTTCGATCTCTCCGTTGTGCGAGGCTGTCCTTCTAACGGACAGGAACGTCGCTATTCTTCAATTAGATGATGTTTCAAAATCTTACGGACACGCACGACCTTATCTGCATCATCCGCACAACTTTCGGCTATATTTTGGCCATATAATGTCGCTCCTGTCCGTTAGCATTTAATCTTGGAGTAAATCGGGCTAATAGTGCCGCGTGAGTCCGTTAGATTCCCAATCGCTTGGTCTGTCCTATACGTGAACAAAGCCGTACCGGCAGCGGATTAGCTGTTCGGTGCGGCTTTGTGCGTTTTGGCATATTGCGAGGGCGATTGCCCCGTAAATTTCTTGAACAAGCGGCTGAAGTACAGCTCGTCTTCGTATCCGATGCTTTGGGCGACGGCCTTCAGCTTGTAATCCGACAGAATGAGAAGCTCCTTAGCCCGGTCCATGCGCAGCTGGGTCAAATAATGAATGGGGCTCGCGCTGACGTATTTCTTGAACAGCCGGGAGTAATGGCTGCTGCTCATCCCCGCCATGGCGGCCAGCTCCTCTACGGTCATGTTCTCGGCATAATGATTAACCATGTAATCGATGGTCGACTCGATCATCGTATTTGTATGTCCCGTCACGGCCTGCGAGCGCAAATCCGAGATGATCTGTGTCAAGATCTCGAGAAACAGGATGCGTTGCCGCATTTGGACGATCTGGCCGCGATGTTTCATCAGCTTCATAATCCCTTCGAACGTATTGAGGAGCGGAGGGATATTCGTGATGGCATAGCTTCCGGACAAGGGGAACGGCAGCTCCCTGTCACTCTCCAGCGTCCAGCTTCCATCCTCCTCGTAGGCGGCAACGGCGTAAGCGAAGCGAACGAAAAAAAATTCGATGGGGCCTTCGCCTTCATTGATCCGCTCGACGATCATGCCGGGGGGGAGAGAAAACAGCTTGCCCGGCTCGGCCGTATAGGAGGAGCCATTGAGCACAAAGGTTGCTTTTCCTTTTGTAATCAGCCACAGGCTGTGAAAGCGATGCGTGTAGGGGCCGTTTCGCCAGCCCGCCGGCTTCTGGGAATGTCCGGCCAGCATAACTTTGAAGTTCATTCGGTTCATGTCCCGCATCATTTCCCATGGTTTCATGATGAAGTAAGCCTCCCGAGATTAATTAGTTTGTTTGCATCATCTTTTCTATCTATCCAGCGCTCTCTTCCGATAAGCCGAGGGCGGCATGCCGGCATATTTGGCAAACGCTCTGCTGAAAGCGAAAGGATTGCCGTAACCAAGCGAGTAGGCAATTTCGGTGACCGAGGCGGCGGTGCTGTCCAGAAGCTCCGCCGCCTTGTCCATGCGTACCTTGCTTATATATTGAAGAGGAGACAGGCCGACTTGCTCCGCAAATGCCGTCGAAAAATAATTGCGGTTCATGCCGGTGAGCGCCGCCAATTGCTCCACGGACAACCCCTCAGCCGCATGAAGCTCGATGTAGCGGATGCTCTGGCGTACCCATTCCATAGTAGACGGGGCAGGCTGTTTCTCCAGCGTAGTTCGGTTAAGGCTTGCGAAAAACTTAAGCAGCAAGCTTTGCATCTCGAGCGCATAAGGCAGACTGTCGCTGCCCGGCGTGTTCCGGATCAGTTGAAACAGCTCCGTTAGCGCCGCTTGCAAAGCGGCGCCGATCCGGCCTCGCAAATACGGAACGCTCGGCGTGATGCCGGCAGATCCTAGCAAGGACTCTGCGCCGGGTCCGTCGAAAGCGAGCCAGGACAATGTCAATCTTTTGCAATGAGGATCACGATGATAGGTGTAGGATCGCCCTTTGAACTTGCAGAACAAGTCCCCTCCCAGCAGTTGAATCTCACGCTCGGCTTCCCGCAGAATAAGCCGCCCTTCCGTCACGAGATGGAGACTGTAGCAGTCCATGCGCCTCGGACCGGCCTGATAACCGGGTTTGGTTACGCTTTGCCCGCCTCGCACGACCCATACCGATTGTTCTTGCTCCCAGCTGCCGGGCGTATGATAAAGAAACTCCGCATGCTCATGGCCGTAATCCTTCCAATACAAGCGAATCCTCCTCCTCCAACAATCTGAGAAATTGATAGGTTTCCCCAACATCGAGACATGGTCATTTCTGTTGATTCTTATTTATAATCTTAGCATAAGAGGAGGATGAACGATGAAAAAACCTAACATTCTGTTGATTACGAGCGATCAACAGCATTGGAATACGATCGGCGCGTTTAATAGAGAGCTTCATACGCCTAATCTCGACCGGCTGACGCGGGAAGGCACGACTTTTACGAGGGCATACTGTCCCAACCCGACCTGTACGCCGACGCGCGCCTCCATTATTACCGGGATGTATCCCAGCCAGCACGGAGCCTGGACGTTAGGCACGAAGCTGCTGGAGGACCGCCATACGGTGGGAGAAGATTTCCTGAAGGCGGGCTATCGGACCTCCTTGATCGGCAAAGGCCATTTCCAGCCGTTGAAATCGACGAAGGAATATCCATCGCTGGAAGCCTATCCCGTGCTGCAGGATCTGGACATGTGGAGAACATTCGACGAGCCGTTCTACGGCTTTGAGCATGCGGAGCTGGCCCGCAATCATACCAACGAGGCGCATGTCGGGCAGCATTACGCGTTATGGATGGAAGAAAAGGGCTGCGCCAATTGGCGTGATTATTTCTTACCGCCGACGGGGAATATGGATCCTAACCAGACCTACAAGTGGCCTATTCCGGAGGAGTATCATTATAATACCTGGATTGCGGAACGGAGCAATGCCATGCTGGAGCAATACGCGAAGGAAGACGAGCCCTTTTTCCTCTGGTCCAGCTTCTTCGATCCGCATCCGGAATATCTGGTGCCGGAGCCGTGGGATACAATGTACGACCCGGACAGCTTGACTATTCCAAGCACCGTTCCGGGCGAACATGCCAACAACCCGCCGCACTTCCGCATGACGCAAGAGGAGAACCCGGACTTCACCGCCTGGATGGAGACGGGAAGAGGCATTCATGGCTACGGCTCCCATCATTACTCTATCTACGGTGACAAGAAGAGACTGACGGAAGAGGACCGGAAGAAGCTGGTGGCCGTCTACTACGGCATGATCAGCATGATGGACAAATATATCGGTTCCATCTTGGATAAGCTCGACGAGCTTGGCTTGGCCGACAATACGGTCGTCGTGTTCACGACGGATCATGGCCATTTCTTCGGACAGCACGGCTTGCAGCAGAAAGGCGGCTTCCATTACGAGGATCTGATCAAGCTGCCGTTCATCGTGCGGTATCCGGGACAAGTGCCGGCGGGCGCTCAATCGTCCGCGATTCAATCCCTGATCGACCTGGCGCCGACTTTTCTATCACTCTGCGGCATTCCGGTTCCGCACGCCATGACGGGCGTCGATCAGAAGGATGTCTGGCTCGGCCGCCGAGGAAGCGCCAGGGATCACGCGCTCTGCGAGTTCCGCCACGAGCCGACGACGATTCACCAGAAAACGTACGTGGACGAACGTTACAAGATCACCGTCTACTACAATCAGACCTATGGAGAAATCTTCGACCTGCAGGAGGATCCCGGAGAGCTTCGCAACTTATGGGACGATCCCGCCAGCGCCGGACTTAAGTCGGAGCTCCTGCTTCGGTATGCTTGGGCGGAGCTGGGCAAGGAGTCCATGCCGATGCCGCGTATT
Organism: Paenibacillus agaridevorans; assembly: GCF_003112455.1. Lineage (GTDB taxonomy): Bacteria > Bacillota > Bacilli > Paenibacillales > Paenibacillaceae > Pristimantibacillus > Pristimantibacillus agaridevorans. The sequence continues at coordinate 2,418 of NZ_BDQX01000022.1, read as the reverse complement.
TGGCATGCTTAATGATTGACGGGTTTAATTGAATGCAAGGCGCTCCCGACCGAAAGTTTCGGTTGACGGAGCGCCTATTTTTTGTTTGGGAAATTATGCGGCATATCGGGCTGTGGATAATGAGCCTGCAGCTATAAGGGACTTAAACGAAAGTGCCGATGGCTTGGAAAGTAACTCTGATGAGCGTCCATAGGCATAAATAACGTCTATGGCTCCAAAAATTAGGCGAACGAGCTGCTGTAGGCGTTAAAAACGCCGATGGCCCGGAAAGTAACTCGGATGAGCGTCCATAGGCGTATAAAACGTCTATGGCTCCAAAAAGTAGGCGAACGAGCTGCTGTAGGCGTTAAAAACGCCGATGGCCCGGAAAACAACTTGGATGAGCGTCACGTGATATTGCTTTTTGGATTGACAATCCAATCCCAATACTGTATTTTAATAAATATCTAATTAGATAAATATCTAATCAAATATCAAGGGAGGCGTCACGCCATGCAATTGGACAAAATCGTGCAATATCACAAAGCCTTGTCCGACGCGACGCGGATACGCATGCTGGCCCTGCTCGCCGAAGGCGAGCTAAACGGGCAAGTGCTGGCGGAGAAGCTGGCTCTTACGCCTGCGACGATTACCTTCCATGCCGCCAAGCTGCGGGAGGCGGCGCTTATTTACGAGCGAAGAGAAAAAAATACGATCTACTTCTCGTTAAATCCTTATTTCCTGAAGCGAGGAGCCGAAGGGGTATTGGGGCTTGTATTTCATAAGAGGGGCGATGCTGATATGATGGAGCAAGACGAATATACGCGGCTGAGAGATTCGGTCATTCGCAACTTCTTCGACGCGGAGGGCAGGCTTAAGAGCATTCCGAGCCAGATGAAGAAGAAGCTGATCGTGCTGGAGCATCTGGTCTCCAGGCTGGAGAACGGAAGGAAATACGGGGAATCGGAAATCAACGCCTTTATCAAGCTGGTTCATGATGATTTCGCGACGATTCGACGGGAGTTTATTATGCACCAGTTTATGTTCCGCGAGAATGAGACTTATGAGCTTAATCCGCGAGAGCTGTGGACGAAGTGGGAGGAGCTGAAGTAGGATGATGAGAACTTATGAGTTGTCGACAACAGAGCGGGATGGAATGATCGACGTGACATCGTTCGTTCGCGAGGCGGTGGCCGAGAGCGGCGTGCGCGAAGGTTACGCAATCGTATATTGTCCGCATACGACCGCCGGCATGGCCATTAACGAAAATGCCGATCCCGACGTGATCAGAGACGTGCTGCGCCGGTTCGACGAGCTGTACCCCTGGGAGCATCGTCTGGATCGGCACGCCGAAGGCAATACGGCCGCGCATCTGAAGGCCATTACGACGGGAACGAGCCAGACGGTGCTCATCTCGGGCGGAAGACTGGTGCTGGGCACTTGGCAGGGCATCTACTTCTGCGAATTCGACGGACCGCGGAGACGGAAATTCCATGTGAAAGTGATCGGAGATTAGTCCATAGGAGGCGAGAGACATGTGCAGGAACATTAAGCAGCTGTTCAATTTCGAGCCCGCTGCAACGCCGGACGAGGTTGAGGCGGCGGCCCTTCAGTACGTGCGCAAAATATCGGGTTTCATCCAGCCCTCCAAGGCGAACGAGGAAGCGTTCCGCCGCGCCGTGGCGGAAGTGACGGAAGTATCCCAGCGGCTGCTGGAATCGCTTGTTACAAACTCGGAGCCCAAGAACCGCGAGGTCGAGCGGGAGCGGGCGCGCGAGCGCAACGCCAAGCGGTTCGGCGTTAAGCCTGTCGAGTAGCCTAGTTGGTGTCCAACTAGACATATGGCGTTCCAAGCTAACAGTCCACTAAAGCAAAAGAAAAAGGCATCCATCTCCTTGATATAGGGATGGGATGCCTTTTTTCAATTTGACTGACTTACCAGAAAAGAAAAATGCAAGTTCTGCAGCGGCCTCGTCTCAGTGAGCCGGGCGTTTTACTGCGTCAGGCACTAACTCCGCAGCCATCGCAACATATTGTCACTGATGGGCAGCGGCTGATCGCCAGTCCGAATCGGCGCGAAGCAAGAGACAAGCTCGGACGCGCGCACGGACTCCGGCATGTCGAGCCAACCGGCGATATGCCCCAGCAGGCCGACAAGCCGTTCGGCCATGACGCCTTCGCCGCGAAGCGCGGCCAGCGTTAACGATTTGTCGCGCTTGGAGAAACGCTCGCCGCCGGCATCGCCAAGCAACGGCACATGGGCGAAGGCTGGCGGTTTCAAACCGAGCGCATCGTAGAGCGCCAGCTGCCTGGGCGTGGAGTCGAGCAGATCGGCGCCGCGCACGACATCGGTAATGCCCATGGCGGCATCGTCAACGACGACGGCGAGCTGGTAGCCGAACATGCCATCGGCGCGCTTGACGACGAAGTCGCCCAGCG
>NZ_BDQX01000021.1 GCF_003112455.1 Paenibacillus agaridevorans | reverse complement strand
CCTGCCATAGAAGAGATAATGACCAACAGTCCGATTGATCCAACGCTAATGACGGACGTATTAAACAGACCTAGCAACACGTTTACTTTTTCAATCGCTTTTTCATAATGGCCCCAATATAAAGAGTCGGGCATTGCTAAAGGTTGATTGATTTGAGCTGGAGATTTAAAACTTGTCAGAATGAGATAAAATATCGGATACAAAAACAGGAAAGCAGCAATGATTAAAATAATCTCCAACGTTATGCCCTTAGGGTTTTTCCGCTTGGCGGAGCGCGTATTCATTATATCTCCACCTCTTTCCGTCGCATGATCTTTAACTGGATCAGCGTAACTATCATTATAAAAATCATCAAGACAATTCCGCCCGAAATGGCATAGCCGTACGTATTTTCCCGGAATGCGGCATTATAAATAGCAAGCGTCAGTGTATAGGAAGCAGAACCAGGACCCCCGCCCGTCATGATGTATGGAATATCGAACATTTTTAAGCCGCCGACGATGGTCATAAAAACGACGATCGTTGTCGCGGGCATAAGCATCGGAAGCGTGACATGTCTAAATCGGTTAAACGCCTTAGCGCCATCCATTTTCGCAGCCTCGTACAAATCCTGGGGGATGGTTTGCAGTCCGGCTAAGTAAATCACCGCGCAGTACCCGAGTCCTTGCCACTGCGTCAATGCGATAATGGTCGGAAATACAGAACGTGTGTCTCCTAGCCAATCGCGCACCCAGCTATGCAGCCCCATACGTTCCAGAAATCCGTTAAGCAAGCCTTCATACTGCAAAATATGGCCCCACACGATAGAGGTAACCACAAGACTTACGACAACCGGTAAATAAAACGCGACTCTGAGCAAAATTTTCGTACGGAAAGAACGGTTCAACAAGATCGCCAACAGTAAGGACAAGGGATTTTGGACAACAATTCCGAAGATGGTGATCAAGATCGTGTTTTTGGCCGCCTGAAGCATTTTGGAGTCTTCAAGCAAAAACGCATAGTTGTCCCAACCAATAAACTTGGCAGGACGAATGGAGTCCCATTCTGTAAACGAATAGTAGATGCTTGAAACAAAAGGGTAAAATACAAATGCCGAAAATAATACCGTTGCCGGAAGAATGAACCAAAAACCAGCCCACCACTCCCGGGTGCTTGCCTTCATCATAACATCACCTGTTTAGTATTCGACCGGCCGCTCGAGGAGGGCCGGTCGAATGGATATGGTCTTCGATTACTCTGCGGGGAGAATGACAGTTCCGATGTCCTTCTCCAATTTTTTCTGGGCTTCCGTCAAATCCTTTACATCAAGTTTGATGCCCGAGGCTACCTTCGTAAAAGTCTCCGTCAGCGAAGTCATAGCCGAAGCAGGCAAATAAGCTTCGTATCCGATACCGGATTCCGTCTCGTCAACAACTTTCAACAAATCGTTTAACGCGGCATTCGGGTATTCGAGCTGCATGCCCTGGATTCCAGGCACGGTTCCGCTACCCACATTAAACGGCCCATAGACCTCTGGACTCGCGATAACAGCTACCAAATCCTTTGCTTGCTGAAGGAGCTTTGTTTTGGCGTTCACCGAGAGCGATTGGTCAATACCTAGCGACAGCTTGGCATACCCTTTTTCTGTTCGGAACGGGAGGTATCCGAGTTCGAATGCCGTATGGCCTTTCGTTTGGAAGTTTTCCTGAGCGGTGCCTGGCATCCAAGGACCTTGAGCGATCATGGCCGCTTTGCCCGAAGTGAACAGATCCGCGGATTGCGGCCAATCAATGCTAAGCGCGTTTTTGTTCAAGTAACCCTTCTCGACCATTTCTTGTAGATGCATCATGACCGCTTGAACTTCCGGTCCGTCCAGTCGTTTCTTGCCTTCGTAAAGATCCTTGCCATACGTTGGACTGCTCTCGTAGCCATGAGGCTGCATCCAGAGATTAAATGTCATGCTTGCCGTCCAAGCGTCTTTAAATCCTGCAGCCACAGGTGTAATTCCTGCCGACTGTATTTTTTCGAAAGCGCTTTCCATTTCCGCCCATGACTTCGGCACTTCGATCCCTAGATCGGCGAAAATATTTTTGTTGTACCAGATTCCGCTCGAGGCGATGCCCATAGGAAGTGCGTATACCGTATCCTTGTACGAATAAGCGCTCTTCGTTCCCGGATTCAGCTTAGCCCCCCATGCCTCTCCGGATAAATCCGACAAATATCCTACTTCTCCGAACACGGCTGTCTTACCTTGGTGGAAAAACACGTCCGGCGCCGTATCCGAGGCCAGCTCCGCCTTCAGCTTATCTGCGTACGCATCCCCGAGTGTAATATCCCATTGGATCGTAGCATTCGGATATTTCTGTTTGTAGGACTTCTCAACATTCGTCTTGAACTCTTGCATGAAGGGCCGATCATCAATAAACCAGGTCCCGATTCGAATCGTAAAGGATTCGTCTTTTCCGCCGCTGGATTCGGGCGTAGCTTTACTCCCCTCAGAAGTAGTACCCGTTGCATTCGCATTTTTGGGTTCGTTCGATTGATTTGCTCCGCATGCCGAAATCAGCGCAACTAGCAATAGGCTTGCCAGTACGAGAAGCGTTCTTTTTCTTTTCATAGATTTGACCTCCATATTGAAGTGATTAGGATTGGCACCGTCCGTCGACTAGCCTCCATATCCATAAGTTTATCGTTTCGAAACAAGAATCGACATATGTCCATTTGTCTTGAACTGTTCTGTATTTTTCCTTACCCTTTATACTCGCTGGGGGTTTTTCCAGTCATTTTTTTAAACAATTGGCTAAAATGGGCTGCATCCTTGAACCCTACGGCATAGGCTACTTCATAATGCTTCATGCTTGTCGTCGACAACTTCTCCTTAGCGATGTTGATACGGTGTTCCCACAATACATCGCTAAAATTCCGTCCAGTTTCTTTCTTTATCAACCTGCTTAAATACGAATAATTGACGAAAAGCTCTTCTGCCAACATTTGCAGCGTGATGTCTTCCATATAACGTCGTTCGATGAAATTCATCGTGGCATCGATATAATGGATGGGCGTATTCTGTCTGACAGCACTAATTTGAGATGCCGTATTTTTTAGAAACGACTCCATAAATGCCATTAAATCCGAAAGGATGGTATAAGACAGTACGTCTTTGCGGACAGCAATCGTTTCCTCCGGACTTGGCTGGATACCAAACGAATGCAGAATTTGGCCCGCTGTCTCCACCATCTCCATGCAGGCTTCCTGGATACGCGTTTTGCTTATGCCTTCCATCATGAACGTTCTGCTCTTGGATCTTAAATAATCGGAGAGTGGCTCCTGTTCTCCTCTGCGCAAGAGATCAGACAGCTCGGAACGATTCATCTCCGACTGCTCTCGTTTCTGCTCCTGCATTAAGAGCATAGCGGAATAAGCAACGATCGAATTCCGTCCTATCAACATCCGGTATTCCAAACATTTCTTGGCTTCTTCACGTCCCCTGCGAAGCTCCGTCACAGATGGCAGCAAATCGCTAATGCCGATCGAAATACTAAAGCCGCATGACTCGCCAATAGCTCCCAGGATCTTCCGGGCTACCTCCATCGCTTCATGTACGGATTGCTCCTTCGTGGCAGAGGGGGACATGAACAAAACTAAATATAGGCCGCTGTGCGCCAGGGCCGACCAGTAAGTATGAGGAAACGATGTCATAACATCGGCGATGAATTCTCGTAAAGTAAGGTTGGTAAACGGTTTACCCAAATCGTCCAGTAAACCTGAATTGTCGATTTCAATAAAAAAGAAAATGACCGGTTGATTCAACGTATTGGGCAAGTCAAGCGATCCGGGCATCTCCCGGTGCGGCATTGTCAAAAGCGATTGGATCCATGCCTCCTGTTGGACCCAATCCGGTCTTCGACGATCCAATCGATGATCTCTGATCCATTGAACTCTATCCACGAGTTCATTTTCATGAAACGGTTTCGTTATAAAATCGACAACGCCTAACTTTACGGCCTGCTTGGCATATTCGTATTCGCCATGTGCCGTCAAAAATATCACTTTCATATCAGGACAGACGTCGAGAATACGACGAGTTAATTCAATGCCGTCCATAGAGGGCATGCGAATGTCCGTGATTAACACATCCGGCCTCTTATCTTTTGCCCTGCATATTGTTTCGTAAGCTTCCCACCCGTCAGCCGCTTGTCCGACAATCGTACAACCAAGACGATTCCAAGCGGGCAAAGAGACAATATAATCCCTAACCGCCTTTTCGTCATCGACGATAAATAGTTTCATGGCGCTGCAATCTCCTTTTCAGTTGGGACATCCGTTGGTTCTTTCATGATGATAGGCATAAGAAGCTTTACGACCATTCCTTGTTCGCCTTGCAGTTTCTCAATGCCATAACGATTCCCAAAATGCAGCCGAATACGGGATTCTATGCCCTTTAAGCCTGATCCCATTCCTTTGGATTCGCGAGGGCGGGGTTGTGCAGAACCGCCGTTGTCCTCAATCTCGATGACGAGGTTGAATTGACTTTCGTAAGCTCTAATGTCGATTCGGCCTTTCCCGCGAATATGGTCGATGCCATGAATGAACGCATTTTCAATAATAGGTTGAAGAATTAATTTCGGAACTTCGACCTGCTTCAAGTGATCGGGCAGGTCGATATGATATTCGAATCGGTTTTCGAATCGATATTGATGAATTTGCATATAGATTTTCGCAAATTTCATTTCGACGTCCAAAGAAACGAAGGCTTCCCCCGGCGAAATGGAAAAACGAATGATGCTGGACAGACTTTTCACGACGTAGGGGATCCGATCGATCTTGTCCTTGGATTTGGCCAAAATACTGACGTATTCCAAGGTGTTGTGCAAAAAATGGGGATTGAAATACGTTCGGATCGCCGCCAACTGGGCCTCCTTCTGCTCGAGTTCCGCTTTATATACTTTCTGGATTAATTCTTTTGTTTCCATTATCATCCGGTTAAAACTATGACAAAGTTGGGCAATCTCATCATGGGAACCGAAATTTTCGATGAGCTGGTAGTTTTCCTTCTGCGCTTTGCGCATGAGATTGCTTAAAGTAGCCAAAGGACTTGTTATTTTTCTCAGTACATAATAGGTAATGACGATTACCGCCACCCAAGATGCGAGCGCTACCACGACCGAGAAAACTGCCAACTTTCGGATGCCAGCACTTGCTTCGGATACAGGAATGCGGCTTACGTACTTAAATCCCGTCGATTTGGATTTTAGTTCCGTCGCGATCGTATCCCCCATAGCTTGCGTGGGAATGAGTTGGCCGATTCTATTTGGATTGTCGGTGGACATCACAATATTACTGGCGTTCGTAATAAAAAACGAACCGCTTTCATAAGAGTCGTATAAAGCAGTAACTTTGATTGGGTCTAACAAGACAACCAAACTACCCAGTACGGTACCAGTTGCTGAATCAACGAGCTGCAAGTTGCAGATGAGCCGACGATTATCGATAAAAAACGCCCACTCCGGAATGCCTTGTTTTTCGAACGGCATAATGACAATTGCATCGTAATACTGAATTCCAGATTCGGCACCCGCAAAATATTGTTTGCCTTGAACGTCAAAAATGTGAATGGAATCGACGAAATCGCCAATGTTTTTGCTCATATTGCCCAACTCAATCCACAGCATTGCTTCCACTCGTTCCGTCAAAGCCGCTCGTTCGGCTGGCGATAGTGGATATTGATCAGGATTCCAAGCGTTGCGTAGCAGCGTGTACACGAACAAATTGTCACCGATGTCAGAAGCTTCGTTAGCAAACGCCTTAAAAACGCCATCGATTTTATCCGATGTTTCGGACATGGTTTGTTTAAATGATTGATCAACATTATGTTCAAGAATTCCTTTCGACGTTACATAGAAGGTTGCACTCACAATGATCAGAGGAACTAGCGTTAATAGAGAGTAGATTAAAATCATTTTGTAATGTAATTTCGATCGGATGAAACGAACGATTTTCACTTGCGAACCTCTCCTTGTCATTGATTGGCATCGAATTCGTGTCCATATCCAATCTCTATTCTCACGGAAGGCACTGTTGTCAGTCAATGATGCGTTGAACTTGTTCGGATTGTATTTGATAACGGCAAGAGCTCCTTTCCGTTATATCCGGAAGGAGCCCGATCCTCATGTCTTCGTTCAAGCGCAACCCTCAGTAGATTGCAATTTCGTATACAATAGGTTGCATGGTTCCGGAGGTAAAGTAGAGTCGCGCTTGGCTTCCGGTTACTGCGGGGAAAGTTACGGTCCTTGGCGTGTTTACATCACCAATCGTCGTTCCCGTGTATGCCGTTGCCCATGCAGAACCGTTCCAATATTCAACTCTGTAGCCTGTCGTGCGGTTTCCGTACTCGGTTATTACCGCCTTGCTGAAGGTAACCGATTGACCGAAGTCAACCGAAAGCCATTGCCCCGAAAAAAGATTGTTGGCAGCCTGCCAGTTTGTTAAAGATGAACCGTCAAACGCCTTATCGGCGGATTGATTATCGTCGTACCGCGAAGAGCTGGTGTAATTGGACACTGGTTTATTTAATGCATGATTTCGATTTAAGAGTTCAAACTCGTAAATGATGGGTTGAAAACCAGTACCGCTAATAAAAAACAGTCGTGCTTTACTTGCGGTTACGCTTGGAAAAGTTACAGTCAAAGGAGAACCATAATCGCCAATGGTTGTTCCCGTATAAGCCGTAGACCACCCGGAACCGTTCCAGTATTCGACGCGGAATCCCGTTGTACGATTTCCATATTCGCTAATTACGGCGGAGTTAAATGTTACATTGCTGCCAAAGTCGACTTGCAGCCATTCATTTGCATATTTGCCCGATGCTGCCTGCCAGTTGGAAGCAGTACCATCGAACGCCTTTGCGGCAGTTTGACTCGCATCGTATTGGGAGGAACTGCTGTAAGTCCGGTTAAAAGCAACATTTTGCGTCAACAGCTTATAATATTCAATCGATTGAGGACTAGTTGTCATTCCTGATTTAACAGCTATAGCTTTTATAACGATCGTTTCGGGTGAAGGAGACGTAATTAGCAAAGGAGCTGTGTAAACAGGACTTGCCGTCGTCGGAGTCGTCCCATCGGTAGTGTAATGAATGGTTGCGCCACTAGTCGTCGTAGTCATCGCCACGCCCAACATGGAGTCATACGTTCCTCCCCCGGTGCTCATAATTGGAGGACTCACCCTATTTGTTATTTTGGTAACCCATAATGTCCAATCCTCCGTAGAGGGCTGGGAGGGAATACTCCACTGCCCCGATGCGTTCGGCAGAAAATTTGGGGATATCATCGTATATTTTCCGGTACGTGGATTTAACCATCTTGCCATATAGGTATCCGAAACATTCAGTCCATTCAAAATTCCGCTATATGTCGTTGTCGTTGACGGATAATAAGCAACAATCGATGATCGATCCGGGTTTGTTTTCACTGCCGGGCTTTGTGTTCCCGAAGGAGCTCCACTCCAGGAGATAACAGAATGATTGGGCTCCAGCGTCCACCAATTCGCGGCTTCAAAGAAGTCTTTCATATAGCGCATTTGTTCTCCGGCAGGCTTATCTATGGCGTTGTACCAAGGAGTCGGAGTTCCTCCCCAAACTTGCCAAGTGTCATGACTATCCCAAGTGGCTTGCCATAAGCCTTCAGCACCATATGAGAACCCGGCACTGCCAGCCATATTCGCATTCCATGCTGTTTCCCTCGTATAATAAGAAGGTATGCCGTTGATATTCTCATAATTGGCTTCGCCTTCAATGACAACCTTGGTCGGCGTTTCATTGTAATGATTCAACCAGTAGCTTTTGTCCAGTAATGCGCCATGACCTCCCTGCAGAAAATCGAAATGATAAGCATCGTCATTTCGAAACGCTATCGTATTCGTGTAATCATTGTGAAGAGTATTGGCCCGTTTGTATGCATCTATAGCGTAGGTATAATCGAGTACATTCTTCCAGCTGGCCGCACTCCCCTGACCATATTCCCCGCCGCCTGTCCACACCGTTGGATAAGCGCCATACCTGGCTACAATATACCTGGCCATTCTTTTGTAATCCGCTTCGTTACCGCTCTCCAACAACCTTCCCCAGTCGATGCCCAATGCAACGACGAGCCCTTTTTCGACCGCATATTGAATGCGAAGATCGCTGTTTTGCCAGAACCCGGGATTTAGGTCAGACGCGAATCCACTCCAATTCATTAGAGAATTCGCAGCATTAAATACCTTGAATTCCCGAATGGAAGGAGTGCTGCCTCCTGTTGCTCCCGTTATCGTAATCCTGACGTACCTAACCGCAGCCGATACAGGATCGGAGAAGGTATCGCCCGAAACTCCCGATGTGCGGTCTACCAAAGTTGTATAAGATACATTATCGGTCGAACCTTCAATTTTGTATCTCCAAGTGTCATTCTCTCCAAATAAGGTTTCGACTTTACTAAGTGCCGTATTTGTTTTTAGATCCATAGAAAACCATTGAGGATAAACATTCGAAGCAGCCTTCCACATTGTCCCTTCTCGATTGTCCAGAGCTTTGGTTGGGTGAGCCACATAACTATCGTAAGTGGTGCTAGAGGTAATAAAACTCGAAGCATCAGCATCATACCGCTCGTAATTCCAAACATGACCGCCCTCATTGTAGGTTCCGGTTGCATCCACATCACCTTGCTCGAAAGCGAAAAAGTTCATCTGATAAACCGAAAATCCTTGTTTGACACGCTTATCCACCATACCTTTATACTGTGACGACCATCTCGAATCGTTAGATGACCCCCATCTCTCCCGATAAGAAAGTCCCATCCAATGAGTATCCGCCAACCAATAGAAAGGCGTTCCATCGTTGTAGGTTAAGTAGCGGTTCGAAGGATCCGCTTTTACGAATCCATGTTTATAAATATTCAGGGATCCCGAATAAGGTTGACTCATTACGGTTCCGGTTTGTCCATGCAACCCCGTATCCGTCGGATCCGAAGCAGCCGTTGTATACGACCAGGTGCCTGTAGCGGTAGGAGCAAACCGAAACTTCCATGTATTCCCGCCATCCCAAAACCCCGGTATTGTCAAGGCTATACCTCCGGGCCCAGTAAATGTGGCACTGATTTCTACATCCATAAAAGGATTCGAATAGCTCTTCGAACTATGCAAAGCGATGTCTACTGCTTTCCATATTTCCGTGCTATACGCTGCATGAACGTTCTGAACCGAAAATGATAACTGACCTACAGCAAGTGAAGTAAACATGACAAGAAATGCAATTACTAACGATACTCGTCTTTTCATTGATCTTTTCCCCTCCCTGGTAAGCGGTTTCATATATAGAGTAAGGGAACTGCTCTATCATTCACATGTTTGTATTTTGCATTACCTATTCTATATTTTAGAGGATGGACGGACTCTCTGCTCCTATGATACTATTTAGCCAACAATGGGGGGCGAGGAGGATTCATATGGAGCGAAATGCGACGTCGGTGCGAACGATCAGCCTGCTAGAACTGGCGCCCTATGTTCGCTTGGTGCAGCACATCCAAAGCAACGACAGCTACCGCCTTCCTCCGCGCATCATCTACGATTACGAGTTGAAGTTTGTCGTAGCAGGCAGCTGCGAGTACACGATCGACCAAAAGCTTTATAAAGCTGGACCGGGAGATATGATATTCCTCTCTCCCATGGTCAGGCATTCATGCATCGTTCCCAAGGACAATAGGTTTCACTACTACGCAGTCCATTTCGATCTTCTCTATATGGGAGAAGCATTCGATTTTTCTGTCGAGGATGTCTACCTCAACTGGAATTACCTGCAAGAAGCTTTTATACCCGTTGAGCCCGAGCTAACGGATCGCCCAATCGTCCGTCTATCCGATATCGAGCTGCCGTACGTTTTTTCAATCTCCGATCGTCATGGTTGCGAATCGTTGCTGCGCTCGATGTATGCTGCTTTTGCGGAAAGAGAATTCGGAGCGGAACTTCTGCTTAGAGGCGAATTGCTTAACTTGCTCGCGCTGATCGTCCGTGAACTGACTGCGACGGGTGGCAAAAGTCTATATCATCCCCGCAGCGAACGGGTCGGACAAGCCATCCGGTGGATGGAGACCCATTATCGGTCACCGATACAACTTCATGACATCGCATCATCCGTTCATCTGTCCCCGAGCCGCTTTCGCGAGCTGTTTAAGGAAGAAACGGGCAAGTCGCCTATCGAGATGCTTGTTGCTATCCGGATGAAACGGGCAAAAGATCTGCTTCTTCATTCTTCGCTGTCGGTAGGGCAAATTGCCGAAGAGGTCGGTTACCCCGACATTCATTATTTCAGCCGATTGTTCAAGCGCGTTGAAGGCTTGTCGCCACTCCATTACGCCCAATCCCTCCGTTCCAAATTCCGGTGAATATTGCAACAAAGCCGTCGATTTGTCCAAATACGCTCACTCCCCCTTTCGTTACACTTAAAGTGCGTACTAGAACTAGAATTCAAAGGACGAAGGTGGATGCATGAGCAGCAAATACGAAGTCGCCGTCTATTACTTTCCGAATTATCATGTCGATCCGCGCAACGAAGCCGTTCATGGCGAAGGCTGGACAGAATGGGATCTTGTCCGCCGGGCGACACCTCGCTTCCCAGGTCATGAGCAACCCAAGGTGCCGCTGTGGGGATATCTGGATGAGTCCAAGCCCGAGACTGCAGAGAAGCAGATCGCCCATGCAGCGGATTATGGGATCGACACCTTTATTTACGATTGGTATTGGTACGAGGACGGTCCATTTCTAAATCGGGCACTGGAGGAAGGATTCCTTAAAGCGAGCAACAACGATCGGCTCAAATTCTCCCTCATGTGGGCTAACCACGATTGGATTAACATCTTTCCATACAAACGGGGAATGGACCATACCCTGCTGCACAGTGGCCAGGTGTCGCTGTCAGCGTTCGAAGCAGCCTGCGACTATATGATTGAACGTTACTTCTGCCACCCCTCTTACTGGCGAGTAAATGGAGGCTTGTATTTCTCCGTATACGAGTTAATGAGCCTGATCCAGAGCCTCGGCGGTCTCTCTCAGACAAAGGAGGCGCTGGCTGCCTTTCGAGACAAAGTGCGGGCGGCGGGTCTTGGAGAGTTGCATCTAAACGCGGTCGTCTGGGGCATTCAGAACTTGCCTGGCGAACGAACACTGGAGAATCCCGGTGAACGCGTGCGAGACCTGGGCTTCGATAGCGTCACTTCCTATGTATGGGTTCATAATGTACCTATGGACACTTATCCAACGGTAGATTATCCGGCTTATGCCAAACTAGCCGAAGACGGTTGGGAGAACTATCGCCAGGATTTCGGCAAGTACGGACTGCCTTATTTCCCTAACGTATCGATGGGCTGGGATAGCAGTCCTCGTACCGTTCAATCGGATATCCACGCCAATATTGGCTACCCATTTACACCCATTTTGGTCGATAATACACCCGAGCAATTTCGCAAGTCGCTCGCCGCAGTAAAGGAGTTCCTAGACCGCAGCGGAACCCTCCCGCCAATCGTTACGATCAACTCTTGGAACGAATGGACCGAGGGTAGTTACATTGAGCCGGACACCGTACACGGCCTAGGTTACCTCGAAGCTATTCGCTCCGTGTTCGGAGGATAAATCCCACTGCCCGTAGAGAGTAACGGATTGGATGTAAATCCGTTACTCCTGTTCCTTCCGTTGCCGATATTCCAACGGCGCTAGGCCGCAATATTTTTTAAATACTTGCGAGAAGTAGGAGAAGTTGGAGTAGCCCACTTTGGATGCGATGAGATTGACCGGAATGTTCGTATTCGTCAATAGCGACTTGGCGATTTCCGTCTTCTTCATCGTAATATAATCATTAAGCGCTATCCCCTTTACTTTCTTAAACAACCGCGACAAGTACTCTGGATTCATGTAAATCGCTTCGGCAATTTCCGCACGGCTGCAGCTCTTCTCAATATTTTGATCAATGTAGGCTATAACTCGCTCAATTGGATCCGGGACAAGGTTCGCATCCGTGGTATGCTCTTCCACATAGTCCAATACAAAATTGACCAGATCCAGCATTTTACTAAGCGACGTGTAGGCCTGAATGTACTCGGAGTAAGGGTAACGATTAAAGAAAACTTCGCTCGCATCCAGCTTCATCTGTTTGGCGACGGCAAAAAAAAGCTGAATGAAATCCTGATGGAAGCGCGCAAGAAATTCGGCGTGAATCCTGCCTTTCCCTTTCTGCTGCTCCATGTAATTATGAATTTCGCTGCGCACCTTCCGGCTGCCGCCATTGGCTATGAGCATCACCCATTCCTGCATATCCGGCACTCCGTATGAGCCTTCCTTAAGGTAGTTCATATTTTGTCTCGTAAATACTTTACTGTACAAAGCAACATTGTGCTGACGCATCTGACAGAGCGTCTGATAATGCTGCTTAAGCATGTCGGCCAGCCCAATATCCGAGAAATAGCAAATGATCGAGCAGGAATGTTTCTTTTGAACATTCACGATCAAATGTTTAAGCAAGCTTTCAACTGGAGCGTCGAACGAACCTTCCGTATATAGAATGGCCATGTAATTCGCATCATCCAACTGAGCGAACAATACCTTTAAGTTATACGGCTCCATCAACTGAACCACTTCGCGCTTCAACTCGTCTTTGCCTGCCTGCTCGCTCGGTTTTGCATATTGAATGAGCACCGACCGAAAAGAGGTTTGGGCAGTAAGGCGTATGTTCAGATTGTTTAAGTCGCGCTGGAGCTGCTGATAGGAGTGGCCTGAGTTAAGCAGAAAGCTGCGAAGATAATTCTCCAGTAAAAAAGGCTCGTTTTCCCGCCAATATGCTCCATATTCATAAAGCTCCCGCCGCTCTGAGTTCGCCTCGATTTGCAGAATTGCGCGTTCGATCGACGCTTGCACGTCTTCGTAGCTGGCCGGCTGAACAATGTAGTCAAAGCTGCCAAGCTGAATGGCTTCTTTGGCGTACTCGAATTCGGAATGGGCAGAAAGAAAAATACACTGCAAGTCCGGATCATCTTCTTTCACCCGCTTGAACAATTCCAACCCATTCTCCCTTGGCATCTCGATGTCGCAGAGCAGTACTTGTATCTCCTTTTCCTGGAGCAGCCTCCTCGCTTCATCCGCGCTATAGGCGTGATAGACATAAGTAATGCCAAGCTTCTGCCAATCCACGCCTGTCAAGACGCCTTGCACAACATCATATTGGTCATCTACGACTAGTACATTCATTCTGTCCCGTCCTCCCGTTGCAGTCTGGACCTAAGCGGCAAAATCATTTCGGCTGCTGCTCCGTTTTCCGTATTAAAGAAAATCAGCCATGCCTTGTCACCATACAGCAAAGATATACGATGACGCAGATTACTGATTCCAACATGAACATCGGTATAGATCGTGGAATCGCCTTCATTCAGCTCTTCCAGAATCGAATCGTCAAATCCATCTCCGTTGTCTTGAATCGTAATGTCTACATAGTTGCCTTCATCCGTTTCCAGTATAACGGCTTTCACATGAATATGCAGTTGCTCTTCCGGTCTCGTTGCGTATTTCACGCTATTCTCTACGAAAGTTTGAATAGACAGCGGAGGCAAGGAAAAATCCATCAAAGCCGTATCGACCTGCCATTCGCACACAGGCGGAATGTGATGAGCGATATGCTGAATACGGATATAGTTTTGTACATGCTCCTTCTCTTGAGCAAGAGATACCAGCTGCAAATTATCTTTAAAGTTGTAGCGCAAGTGATTGGATATGGCTAAAATCATTTGCTGCATCCGCCCGAAGCTTTGCTGCTGCGCCATACCGTATAAGCTTTTTAAGCAGTTGAGATAGAAATGAGGGCGAATCTGAAGCTGCAAATGCTGCATTTCTGCCTTCTGCCGCCTTATTTCCTCCTCATACGCCGAAATTTTTAATTGCTGAATTTCATTCGACATATGCGTAAAGGCAGCATCTACCTGCTTGAATTCTTCAATCCGATATTCCTCGCGCCGCTCGGGATCAGAACCCTTTCCAATACGATTAACCAGCCGCAGCCACGGCAGCAATAAAGATCGGTTCAACATGACAAGGCGAATAAAGACGAGTACAACCACAACCAGCGACAAGGAGAATAGAATGGCGAACCCGCCCTTAAATGCATTAGGTTTGGGAACGGCAAACATCAATTGAATTTCACTGTTCTCGATCGGGGCGCTGACGATCACATAATCGTCATTGTTCCAGGGATCTTCTTCTTCCACAAACTGCCGATTTGTCAGGGCAACTTGATCCTTTGTCGCGTGGATGACTTCGACACCGTCATGCACCAGATCCGTTGAATAGATGCGCCCAAGATCCACCATGACGGCTGCATAAGTCCCTTCCTTGCCGAGCAGTCTGAACAAATAGTTTTTACCTTGAACTTCATAGGCTAACCAGCCTTTATAATAAAAGTTATCACTGGTTTGGGTCAACGCATGCATCTGCTCCCGGATCGCTTCTTTTAATGAATAAGGATAATCGGATGCAAAAATATCGCGATAGGTTTGACTGACATCGCTGTATGCAAAAAATGCGTCTGCCATCTTGTAGGTACTGAGCGCCGATTTAAACTGAATTATCAATTCATGTGCCGCCACATGGGCTTGAATTTTATCGGTAGGATGACTAAATAAGCGAAAGGTATGATCCATCATCGTCACATGAGTTAATAGCGTGTCCAGCGCATTCAGATCAATCTGCATATTCCGCGCGTATAACGCGAGCGACTGTTGATTGGATTCTACAAATTTGGCGTTAAACGTGTAGTAAGAGTAGAAATTATAGACCGACAGTAAGCCAATCAATGGAAGCGTAATCAACAATAAGTTGCGCAACACATTCATTTGGAATGATGCACTGACCCTTTTTTTCATGAAGTGATCTCCTAGCTGCTCAAATTATAGCAAGAGGCCACCATGGGGAAGATTCTCCACGGCGGCCTTTTAGTCTAACGTCAACCTTTGACTGCTCCGACTGTAATTCCTTTGACAAAATATTTCTGAAAAAATGGATATACAATCAAAATAGGAACAGCTCCTACTACCGCAATTGCCATCTTAATCCCGACGCTTGGCATGGTCGCCGCAATTTCTCCGGCGTTCCCGCCAGCTCCGCCGCTGGCAAGGAATTGAACATCCTGAAGCATCGTATTAAGCATATTTTGAATACTGAACAGACTCGAATCCGTCAGATAATAAAAACCATTCCGCCAATCATTCCAATAGCCCAGCCCTATTAACAAAGATAATGTAGCGACCATAGGCACCGACATCGGCAGTACCACGCGAGCCAAAATTCGCAACTCTCCCGCACCGTCGATTCGCCCTGCCTCAATAACTTCTTCCGGGATGCTGGTCATAAAATACGTACGCATCATTATGACATAAAAGGCATTCAGTAGCAATGCAGGGACGATGAGCGCCCAAATCGTATTATCGATATTCAAATACCGGGTCCACATAATGTACGTAGGTACAAGCCCGCCGTTAAACAGCATGGTAAAAAAGACCAGAAACGCAAAGGTGTTGCGATGCGGCAAATCTCTTCTCGACAATGGATAGGAGAGCAGCACCGTAAGCATCATGCTAATCAACGTACCTGATACCGTGACGACGATCGTTATGACGTAAGCTCGCGCAATGGTTTCTATCTTCTTAAATATATAGGCATAACTATCCAAACCTAGTTTAGCCGGGAATAAAGAATATCCGTTACGAATGAGCGTGCTCTCATCTGTAAATGAGGAAACAACAAGCAGTACAAACGGAAATAAACAAAAGATGGTCAATGCTAGCATAATGATGTTTGCAAAAACCTGAAAACCTTTTCCATTCTCAACCATGTCGATTCTCCTTTACTTAGAATAGAGCATTCTCTTTGCTAAACCTGGTTACGAGCCGGTTCGCAATATAGACAAGCGTAAAACCTACGAGGGACTGATATACGCCTGCCGCAGAGGACATTCCCACATCGTTGAGCTTAATCAGACCGCGGTATACATACGTGTCAATGGTATTCGTTACATCATATAGCGGGCCCGAATCCATTGGCACTTGATAGAACAAACCGAAGTCGGAGTAGAAAATGGTACCGACCTGCAACAGGACGAGCGTAATGACTGTCGGCTTAAGCGCGGGTAACGTAATGTTCACAATCTGTTGCCACCGGTTCGCTCCGTCAATAACCGCCGCTTCATAGTAGCCCCTGTCAATACCAACCAACGTTGCATAGTAGATAATACAGCTATAACCAAACACTTTCCAGATATGCACAATAGTCAAAATAAAAGGCCAATATTTAGGTTCGGTGTACCAGGTTAAACCGTCCAAACCTAACGGCTCCAAAATGCTGTTGTTCACAAATCCGGATTCTGAACTGAGCATAGCGAACACCAAGTAGCTGACAATAACCATAGAGATCAAATACGGTAGCAGAATGACCGTCTGGTAACTCTTTTTCCAAAACTTCGATCGAATTTCATTCAGCAGGATGGCAACTCCAATGGAAATGACCGTCCCCAAAACAATAAACAGTACATTATAACCAAGCGTATTGCGAGTAATCACCCAGGCTTCTTTCGTTTTAAACAGGTATTCAAAATTGCTTAGTCCTGCAAACGGACTGCCCAGAATGCCCGAGTTCCAGTTGATGTGCTTGAATGCAATGATGATTCCGGCCATAGGCACGTAGTTGTTGATCAGCAAGTAAAGCAGACCCGGAACCATCATTACATACAGGGGTACAAACCGTTTATATTTGTGCTTCCGTTTATTCGTCCCAAGCGCAGCGTTCATTGATGTTCACCTTCCTCATTACCGCAAGACGACCGAATTACTTGTTCTGAGCTGCAGCCCACTTATCCAGTTGAGCTTGCTTCTCTGCAACAATATCCTTGATCCCCGCAGATTCTAATTCCTTCAAGAACACTGGCAATGCTTTCTCAGGGTCTAGCATGCCTGTCATTAATGCATCGTGGTATTTCGCCACAACATTAGAACTTGCCGTCATTTGATTACGTACTTTGCTTGAGTCGAATGTAAAGCCATATGCTGCGGATACAGCGGCTGTGTTGTTGAAATTCGTTTGTTCTTCCCAATAGTTAGCCGCATTGCCTGCCCATACATGACCAATCGTTTGGTTCGGCCACAACCAGCCGCCGCTCGGTCTGTAACCTGTAGTCGTAGCATCCATGCCTTCCGGATAATCAATGATCGATTGACCATTTGATGCCTCGCCAATCGCAACGTAGTGCTTGTCCTTAATACCATTGATCAGCAGATTCGACAATTCTGGATCCGAGTACATCAAGTTCAACAGCTTCATGGCTGCTTCCGGATGTTTAGATCCGTTGCTGATTGCCCAAGTAGCCATTTGCACATCCGATGTTGTTTTGTATGCTGGTATAATTTCCGACACAACAATTTCAGTTCCATAGTTTCTTGTTTCCTGTACATCAAATCCAGGCTTCAAGTTCATGAATCCTCCGAATGCGCTACCTGCTTTCATCATCGTGCCTACATTTTCCGTATTGTTGATCGCATCTTTCATGATGAGACCGTTGTTGTACCACTTGTGCATACGAGTAATAAATTCTTTATAAAATTCGGTTTCGTACAGATTGACCACATTTAATTCCTTGCCGTAATCCATCAATACGCCAAGGTTCGTCATGTCATCACCTAGCGTATCCCAGCCCCAGTTACGTACGAGCTCGCCGTTGGAAGGAACAACAGGGATGACGTCCGGCTCATTAGCGCGGATGATCATTAACGCTTCTTCCAATTGATCCAGTGTCTTGATATTGGCATAATCGATGTTGTACTTGTCCGCCAAGTCTTTTCTCATTTCAAAGCCATAGGCTTTGGCCAAATCACGACCCGTTGTAATGCCGTAGATGTCTTCGCCGATGCGGCCCGCTTCAATATACTCCTCGCCAATCGCTTCCACCATCTCTTGACCGTACTTGTCGATCAGCTTGGTCAGCGGGATGATTTGTCCGTTGTTCGCCATCGTTGCCAGCGGAGTCATGTAGATCGGCAACAGGTCAACACCTTTGCCGGAGGACAGCATCATCGTCGTCTGCTGCACATAGTTGCCATAAGAGATAAAGGTTAGTTCAACTTCAACATTTAATTTCTCTCTAGTTATTTTGTTGACTTCCTCCACAACTAAATCTTTGTCTTCCTTGTCGTTCGACATCATGACGACATTAAGCTTAACAAGCTCTTTTTCTCGCAAATCATTTCCTTCTTGTGCAGCGCCGTTCGTTGCATTTTGTCCTTGTTCTCCGTTCGTGCTATTGTTGTTATTCGAGTTTCCGCAAGCTGCAATCAAACTCATGGTCAAAACAAGGAGAAGAACATTTGAAAGTAAACGTTTCATTAAAAAGACACCCCTCTTAGTTATAGAATGAAATTAGTTTAGCAGATTAAAGTGTTTTATCTCTGTCAAAATTATGTCCTATATAATCAAAATAATGACTTGTTAGTCAATGAGACCGCTAAAACAACCTAGTAGTCGCTATAATGGGATAAGTTTCATTGAAACATATACGGTTCATCAACTAATAAAAGCGAGGGGTAATTAGCTATGACCCATTTAAAGGTAGCCTTACAACTGTTCACGCTGCGCGATTACGATAAGGGAGATTTTGCAGAAAAATTAAAAAAAGTCCGCGAGGCCGGCTATGACGGCGTAGAGTTCGCAGGTTACGACGATATTCCTGCGGAAGAGATGAAGGCGATATTGGATCGTCTGCAGCTTACTTCCATGGGAAGCCATATACGAATCGAAGAATTGCTAAACAATCTCGATGAAGTCATTGCTTACAACCAGACGATCGGTTCCTCCTACATTGTCATTCCTTATTATGAGATGACATCCGAGGAGCATGTGCAGACTTTGATCGGTATTGTCAAGGAAATAGCCCCCAAGATTAAAGCTGCGGGCATGGATTTGCTATACCACAACCATTATCATGAGTTCATTAACGACTTCGGCGACAAGCCTATCCTGGAGACTTTAAAGGAAGCAACGACCGAAGATGAGTTGAACTTCGAGATTGACATGTTTTGGACTACACATGCTGGCCGCAAGCCGGTTGAAGTGATGGAACAATTCGGTTCGCGCTGCAAGACCGTCCATCTAAAGGATATGGTAAGCAGGGAAGGCAAAGAAATGACCGAGCTCGGAACAGGCATTCTGGATCTGAGCGGCATTCTTGCAAAAGCTCAAGCCTCGAACTATAAATGGGTCGTTGTAGAGCAGGATCGAATGACAATCGACGGATATGTCAGTATCAAACAGTCGCTGGATCATGTAAGGTCGTTGCTCTTGAACTAAAATCGAGCGGGGCCGGCCCA
>NZ_BDQX01000020.1 GCF_003112455.1 Paenibacillus agaridevorans | reverse complement strand
AGTTGGTAGAGCACTCGACTGTTAATCGAGTTGTCACAGGTTCGAGTCCTGTTCGGGGAGCCATGCAGAGAGGTGTCCGAGTGGTCGAAGGAGCACGATTGGAAATCGTGTATACGGCAACGTATCGAG
>NZ_BDQX01000019.1 GCF_003112455.1 Paenibacillus agaridevorans | reverse complement strand
GATTCGGATCATTTTCAACAATGGTTTTATAGTGTGTCGATAACCGTTTATCCGTCGGTGTCTCATCACTTAAGTACCATGCTAATAAAGCCGGGTGATTGCGATATTGCTCTGCCATCAAAGTAATCGCTTCTACCTCATCATCCTCATCCTCAATAAACGGCGGCGCATATGGGAAATCGTAGAAGAAATCTTTGAGTGAAAAAATAACTTTCTGCCCATATTGCTCAGCTAAATTAAGTTGGTCAAGATTAGGATAGTCATAAGGCATAATCGTATTAAATGGACTGTCGCTTAAATCTTGCAGTTCACTCTCATCAATATTAGCTGTATAAATGCCAATTGGGAAAAAGAGCTCACCATCTCGCCAAAAGCGACCATAATCATCTACATAAGATTTCGGTAATTCACTAACTGTACTCACCTTTTTAATCTTAAATCTCTCAACAAATGCTTCCGCTGGCTTATTCGTTACATAGGTTGTCACGACCGCTTCATAATCTCCTGCAGCTAACGCAGTCGTATCGAACTCTGCAAGCGTATCTAACTTCTCGGTCCAAACTTGCTCCTCGATCGTTTCTTCATCCGCATTTACTAATTTAACGGTTGTCGTATAATCTTCGGCTGTCAGACCAACTGTTCCACGCGTAGCAACTGTAACAATTGGATTACCATCCGGCATGAGTATACCTCTATATTGCGGTGTAACTAACTTCGCAATAAGCGGATCTGGTTTATATTCAACGATTTTCAAATCATCGAACCAGATTGTCCCACTCTCCCCGTAAGAATACAATGCGAAATCAGCATAAACGGTGCCTTTATCCGCAATATAAGTCGGCAAACGAAGCTGTATCCATATACCGTTACTCGACATTGGATCCATGTACTTCCCTAGCTTCCAGCCACCATTTTCATCGTATCCATCCACGGCAATACGCGCGCCTGCCCACATGCCTGTAAGATCTGCCGTTTTTACCCAGACTGTTGCATCATAGGCATAGCCTGCTTTAACCGGAATACGAACGGAAACCGTCGGATTACTACCATTAAACGTGTATTTCAAAGCATATTCACCGTTATTAACTTCAGATGTATCATAATCGGTAAAAGATTTATCCCATGTCGTATCTGTGATATCCTCAAATGAAGTTTCATAGTTGCCATTCGTATCTTCTTCCACAAATAGCTTTTCCGTAATACGCAAATCATCAAACCAGATCGTTCCACCCGTACCTTCTGAATATAGTGAAAATTGTGCAGATACGACATTCTCACCCGCTACATACGTCGGAAGACGAACTAATTGCCATTCTTCTTCGCTATTCACTGGATTCATATATTTCCCGAACGACCAGTTACCTGCTTGATCATAGGCATCAATCGCTACTCGTCCGCCTGCCCACTGTCCTGTAAGCTCCGCTGTCTTCATCCATACGCTTACATCATACGCATAGCCTGCTTTGACAGGGATACGAATAAAACTAACAGGCTTATTACCATCATTCGTATATTTCAATGAATAAGAGCCTGTATGCATATCGCTTGCATCACGTTCCGTGAAATCAGTGATAAATGCCAAGTCCTCTGCATCTTCAAAGGATGTTTCATAAAATACTTCGCTTGTTTCATAAAAAACCGAATCGACGGTCTCAGCATGAGCCAATGGTGTCGGAACAATTCCCGATGAAAATATAAAATATTGAAGCACAATTAATACCACTGCCAACTTAAACTTCATAAGCAAATTCACCTCATCCTAGTATATAAATTTCCTTAATTAATTCATCGAACCCATTTTTCCCAATTATGTATTACGCTTCACCTCCAAATCGAATAAATGTCAACAAAGTGATAGAAAAACAGCATGGATGTAAACGTTTTCTATTGACTCCACAGGGTTTAGTCGTTTAAATAAAGAAACAACTTGCTAATCATTCTCTAAACGCCCCTGCGCAACATTATTCTAGCAATGATTTCGAAATCGTTATTACACTATCGTTCACAAATGTTATACAATCGTTCCTATTTACAGAGGTGAAAATGGATGAGCCAATTCGCTATTCAAGATGTGATGTGCTCTGCTTATGCTGAGGATAACGTGAGGTTTTTTGATTTTAATAAAGAGATGGTAGACGGCCTCCCTTTTAAAATCTATCGCATTTCCGAATCGTATCCGAAATTAGGAGATCACAAACACAACTATGTCCAAATTTGGTACATCAAAAAGGGGCATCTTGTCCACACCATGTATAATGAGCAGGTTGAGCTTGTTCCAGGGAACCTATTTATTGTTCCGCCTCATATCATTCACCGATTTACGATATTATCTCCACAGCAAATCGAAATCATCGGATGTGAATTCATCCCACAACTACTGACCTTGCATAAAACAACCAAAATGTTATTTGCGGATGACGATGAAATCTATTCCAAAATCACTTTAAGCGGAAGCGCCGACATAGAGGCTCAGCAACTATTGGAAAAAATGCTTATTGAATATGAAAGAAAAGAAACGCACTACGAGACAATCATTATGGGCAAAATTTTTCATCTCGTTGGTATCACGATGCGTGCTCGGCTTAATAGTCTACAAATTAGTCATCCGAACAATCGCATGCGACATCACAATATTATTGAAAAAGTGCTTTCCTATATTGATATGCACTATGCGGAGGAATTAACGATCGAGGATGTTACACAAGTGGCGCATCTTTCACGTACCGTTTTTTGCGATTTGTTCAAACGCGCTACGAACAAAACCTTCCAAGAATATTTACAAGCAACGCGTCTCAGTCGTGCAATGGAGCTATTGCTGCATTCCAATATGCGAATTGCAGACATTTGTTATGAAGTCGGTATTAATCATCCAGCCTATTTTTCGAAAATATTCAAAAAACAGTTCGGCGTTACACCCATTCAATATAAACACAAGGCTTTGCATTCGACCCATTAACGACATCTACTTACTAAAGGATGATCCTCCTTGTTCATTAAACAAAAGACGACACTATCCGTGTTCATGAAATTATTTTTGTCCTTCTCTGCGATTATTATTGCACTGTACTTCCTGTATTGGATGATGAACAATGCGGCTTCCAAAACCATTCAAACAGAAATTGAACAATCACTGCAATCTCGCGTTCATTTCTATCACAATTCACTAGAAACGGATATTAAACGTGTCATTCAGTTGAAAAACGAGTATCTACACGATAATGATCTTGCGAAAATCAGCTTCTCACGTGAACAAATGAGTGACTATGAATTCGCCGAGGCGATTCTTCGAATCAAGAATCGTCTATTACTGTTGAAAACCTCCAGCCTATATGTCGAAGATGTGCAAGTTTACATTCCACTGATTAACCGAACGATTTCACCGGAAGGTTATGTTGCCAATCCAACTGAAACAGAAATTACTCAATTAAGGAAATCGAATCTAACAGCTCCCCTCGTAAATTGGCAAAACAAGTTATTGATTGTTGGATTTTCTCCGGAACTGATTAGCAAGGATATAGAACCGATCATTGTCTTTAAGGTTCAACTTTCTATTCCTAATATTCGCTCTTCCTTGAAACAAATTGATACAACCAATAAAGGCGGCATGATCTTTATTGACCATGCGCATCAATGGGCAATCTATGGACATAATACTCCCTCAGAAATTGAACAAGCCCTATACGCCTATTATCAAAACAACGAAGCCTTGTTAAAGACGGGCACCTTCTATCATCAAATTAATGATGAAAGATATGTGGTAATTGCGGAGAACTCCTCTCTGCTAAACTCCACCTCGCTCATTTATTTCCCGGAAAGTGATATTTTGAAGCCATTACAGAACAGCAAAACCTGGATTTGGTGGATTTCTATCGCTTCTATTCTTATTCTATTCGGCTTTTCCATATGGACTTACCGCTTAATTCAACGTCCTTTGCTTAGTCTCGTTCTTGCTTTCCGTAAAGTTGAACACGGTGATCTAACTGTATCCATTAAACGCCGTAGATCTGATGAATTTAGCTACCTATATGATCGCTTTAACGCAATGGTTAGTGAACTCAATGTTCTTGTAAAGGAAGTCTACGAACAGAAAATACGGTCTCAACGAGCTGAACTTAAGCAATTACAATCTCAAATCAATCCGCACTTTTTATACAACAGTTACTTTGTCGTACATCGACTTGCTAAAATTCCAGACATCGATAATGTCGTACGGATTTCCCGACATTTAGGGGAATACTTCCGCTACATTACCAAGAACGATCGAGATGCCGTCACTCTCAAAGAAGAGCTGGCGCACACACTTGCTTACATTCAAATTCAAATGTACCGTTTCGATCAACGTATCCATACCATTTGCGAAGAAATACCGGATTATTGTCGAGACATCTATGTCCCCAAACTGTTTTTGCAACCCATTATTGAAAACGCATATGAGCATGGACTTAAAAACACGCTTCAGAATGGTCTTGTTGAAATTAGCTTTAAGCTTGCGGATAAAGATTTATATATATGCGTCACAGATAACGGCCAAGAGCTGTCGTCGGAACAACTCCAAATTCTACAAGACAAACTCAGTCATCCCAATGATCTGGCGGATACGACCGGCATGCTTAATGTCCATCGACGACTCCAACTGATCTATGGTCAGCAATACGGTATCACACTCTCCAGAACTGAAATCGGAGGCTTGAACGTTACACTCAAATTAAATACAAATCCCAAGACGGAGTGACCACAATGAATGAAAATCCCTATAAATTAATGGTCGTTGATGATGAACGCATGATCGTAAATGGGCTGGTCCAATTAATCGAGGATCATTTTCTTGATGCTGTTGAGGTACGTAAAGCCTATTCGGGATCAGAGGCTTTAGCCGCGCTGCACAAATATCCTGTGGATATTCTCATGACGGACATCCATATGCCTGCTATGACAGGTCTTGAATTGCAAAAGGAAGTAAAAGATCGATGGCCAAAGTGTCAAATGATTTTTCTTACAGGATTTAATGATTTTGAATATGTACAAGAAGCGATCCGCAATGAGAGTACAGATTATATTCTCAAAACAGAGGATGATACTGTCATTCTTGACGCCATCCAAAAAGCGATTACACGCTTGAACAATCAATTTCAGGCAGAAGCATTTCTTGCAAATGCACAAATGAAAATGAAACAAGTTCAACCGATTTTACAAAAAGAGTTTTTATGGCGTATTTTAAATGAACATGAATATACCGAGGTTGAACAACTCCAAAATCAATTAACTGATTTGGAAATCCCATTATGTGCTGACCAACCTGTATTACTCGTACTCACAAGAATCGATGATTGGGGTAATAAGTCGTCCACCAATGATCGACTTTTGATGCAATATGCCATCTCCAATATCGTATCGGAATATATGGGTTCTATGACTACTCACTACTCCCTAACCTATGACAACCATAAGTTCATATGGCTTATTCAAGTTAAACAAGGGGATCAAAGCAAGATAATCACAAATCAATCTATTCCATCCTATGTTTATCAAAATTTGGAAGCAATAATGACAACGTGTAAACAATACCTTGGCGTCACGTTATCCATGCTTGCTGCTAACCATGTTGTCTCCTGGTCAATGTCTGCTTCGAAGTTTTTGGAACTACAACGAATACTCAATATTCAATTTGCAACAAAACAAGAATTTATACTCTTAGAACCTGAAGAGTATATACCAATTCCCTTGCCCACAACATCGATTCAAATTCAGCTCAGCAAAATACCGATGCTTGGTACTTACCTTGAAACAGGACAACGCGAACCCTACTTTACGCTTTTCGTCAGCCTAATTAAGCTTGTCCAAGATAATTCGAAGGAGCAACAAGGTATTCAACTTCATTTGTACTACACCATTGTATCGATCTATATTGCCTATTTATATCAATCAGGTATTTTACATGAACTAAGTCATCGTATTGATATCCAGACGCTAACCCACTTTGAAGGTCACCCTACCTTTGAAAGTGCTGTTCATTACTTACAACAAACAGCTGAGGTCATTTTCTCTCATAAAAAAGAGGATATCGCCGAACGTGACCGAGAGGTCGTACGCAAAATCAAGCAATACATCAAACAAAATCTCGCAGGAGATCTCTCATTAACACGAATTGCCAGCTTGGTTGGCTTTAATCGTTCTTATTTATCACGGCTGTACAAACAAATGACCGGCAAAGGGTTATCTGAATACATTTTTGAAGTGAGAATTCATCATGCAAAAACATTATTACGTCAACCACAACTTAAAATCCATGAAATATCGGATCTGCTCGGCTTCGAATCACCTGCGTATTTTACACGTTTCTTTAAAAAAGCGACTAACTTGACGCCGACAGAATACCGTGAACTTGATCACTAAATCAATTATGTAAAGTGGTAAACAAAAGTCAAGAAAGGTAACAAGTTTCTCGTATCTGGCGGAACGCGTATTAACCTATACTTACAAACATAACGATCCTAAAGGGGAGGAATTGCTATTCAACAAGTTTTTAATGTGCGTGATTTCGGGGCATTGGGTGACAGTGTAACAACAGATACTGCTGCCATTCAACAAGCCATTGATGCCTGTGCATATCAGGGTGGAGGAACGGTCTATGTTCCACCAGGAAACTATCTTGTTGGGCGTATAGAACTTAGAGACCATATCACGCTATGGCTTGAGGCTGGATCCGTACTCCTTGCAAGCACGAACCAACAAGACTATCAAATCGTTGATGTGTATGCAAAATGTACGAATTCGACCCGTTATTACGGCTTATTGGTTGCACAAGGCGCTACCAATATCACGATCAAAGGCAAAGGGCGTATAGATGGTCAGGATAAAGCGTTCTGGACACCAAAAGAAACAATTGGCGAGGGCTGGAACAGCACACCGCCACGCTATGATCCAAAAGATTGGCGCCCCATGCTCCTCCTGCTTGAAGAATGTCATAACGTCGAAATTACAGGCATTACAATTTCAGCATCGCCCGTCTATGCAGGTTGGCTGATTGATTGCAATTATGTGTCCTTACACCATCTACTCATTCAAAATGATTTTTATGGACCTAATAGCGATGGCTTCCATATTAGCTCTTGTCGCTACGTCAACATCCATGCTTGTCATTTCGTTACAGGTGATGATTCGATTGCCATCGATAGCAATGGTCAACAAAACGCACAGCACTTTACGATTAGCAACTGTACATTCAATACCTCCGTTAATGTGTTTCGAATCTATACCGGGCTAGATCCATGGGTAAGAGAGGCCGTTTATAGTGAAATTCGCAACATCACCGTAACGAACTGCTCGGTTGTCAATGCTGCTGGTGTACTTAATGTAACTGCGGAAGATGGCTGTATTGAAGGAATTACCATCTCCAATATGACGATTGGGATGGAACAAGAAGGCACAGCGATTTTCCTAATGGCGAGTAACGGGAAAATTCGCAACATTCATCTTCAACACTGGTACGTTAATGGCAATGGCGCATGTACAATAATTGGCTTACCGGAAGATGAAATTACAGATGTCGCACTCTCTCACATGAACTTTAACCTTACAGCTAAGAAGAAAATGTATGGATACGATATCCCCGATCCCATTCCTAGTTATGCGCAGCATCACTTTGCCCCTTACGGATTTTATATTCGTAATGCGGCAAACGTATCATTAACTCAAGTTCACATGAAACAATGTACGAGTACTGTGCCAAATGATTGGTACACGATCAAATGTATGAAGGTTGACCATTTATATGTCGAAGGTCTCGTTTATGAAAGCGAGACTGTCTTTACAGAAACTCCACTCGTGTATCTGGCAGACGTTCATACTGCCCAGTTCACGAATTGTCGAACTTTAACTAAGACGAAAACCTTTGTGCATGTAACAGGTATCCTACCGACTCAGCTATATTTCACCGGAAGTATGTTGGAACAGGTCACCACTCTTTGTAAAGCAGATCCAAACACAACGTACAACCTTAAATCAACACCAAATCATATTTAGGAGCTGAAAACATGAAAACTACATCAACGAAATGGATGCTTTGTCTCGCTCTCAGTGCATCATTAGTTTTAGCATCTGCTTGTGGTAAAAATAACAACGAAGTAAGTCCTGGTACACCGGCTACATCTGAAGCAACAAGCACACCGGATGATAGTGCTGCTGAATCAATTGATCCATTCGCTAAATACGATCCACCTATTGAAGTTACAGCTGTAAGAGACTTGCCTGCAAGTATTCTCTTTAGAGAAGGCGAGAATATCGACAACAACGTTTGGAGCAGAGAATACGAAGAAAAATTAGGTATCAAAATAAAGTATTTGTGGACGAGCAATTCCGACTACTCACAACGTTTAAATGTCTCCATCACTTCAGGTGACTTGCCGGATATCTTCCCAGTAGACGCTGTTCAATTGAAGCAACTCGTTGATGCAGGTCAAGTGGAAGATTTAACGGAAGTATTTGAAAAGTATGTTTCTCCTGAAGCAAGAGACCTTATTCTAAAAGATCCAAACCAAATGAAATCCGCAACATTCGATGGTAAATTAATGGCATTACCGCGTGTTGGTTCACCGTATGATTCTTCCCAAGTGCTTTGGATTCGTGCGGATTGGCTCAGAAATCTCAATATTCCAGAGCCCAAAACTCTAGAAGATGTTGTTGCGATTGCAGCAGCGTTCACAACACAAGATCCAGATCAAAATTCCAAAGATGATACTTACGGCTTTGCCTTAACGAAGGACCTTCATAAGGGCGGCTTTGCTAATATCCAAGGTTTCCTTAATGGCTTCAACGCATATGTAGGCGCTTGGATTCAAGGTAGTGACGGCAAGCTTACATTTGGAAGCGTGCAACCTGAAATTAAAAATGGATTGGCTAAGCTACAAGAAATGTATAAAGCTGGATACATTGATGAAGAGTTCGCTGTAAAAGACGGATCTAAAGTCATGGAAGATCTCGTTTCCGGCAAAATCGGTCTTTCCTATGGCGCATGGTGGAACCCTGCATGGCCACTTCAAACTGTAAAGGATCAAGATCCAACAGCCGAATGGAAAGCTTATGGCATTCCTGCACTTTCAGGCACAACAAACAAGCTTCAACTTTCTTTCCCCGTTGCACAATATTACGTTGTAAAAAAAGGGGCGAAAAATACAGAAGCAATCATCAAACTACTTAATATTCTTGTTGAAAATGGCTACTCCAAAAATGCAAACATTGAAAAATACTTTATCGCTGAAGATGGCTTCCTTTATAACAACTATCCGCTCGTATTCGTTTCGCCAGCCGATGGTAACGTCAATATTCATTTGAATATGAAGCCCGCTTTAGAAAACAAAGATGACTCCAAATTAACTGGAGAAGAAAAAGGCTACTACGAAAAAATTATGGCATATCGTGCTGGCGATCCTAAGAGCTGGACAAATGAAGGTATGTACGGTTTAGATAGCGCTTGGCCTTTTGTCAAGGAAAAAATCGATGCAGATCTCATTCAACATGATCAATTCTTCGGTGCACCAACGCCAACAATGAGTCAAAAAAATGCAAATCTAGACAAAATGCTTATGGAAACATTCACGAAAATCATCATGGGTGAAGTCAGTGTAGACGAGTTCGATAAATTCGTGAGTAATTGGAATAAACTGGGTGGTTCTGATATTACGAATGAAGTAAATGAATGGGCAGCTGCACAATAAGCCTAACCTAATCTTTCAAAAACGGCTGTTGTTTTCAGTACTTGAAAAACACAGCCGTTTATCTTTCAAGATCTGGAGATGGATGAAGAATGAACAAAAAATTAGTCAGACAGCTCCCGCTGCACTTCATGCTGCTACCGGGCATAATTCTGATCCTGATTTTCAGCTACATCCCAATGGTCGGTATTGTCATTGCATTTCAGCAATTTATACCTACGAATGGACTTTTCGGCTCGGAATATATTGGATGGGGTAATTTTGAATATGCATTTCAATTACCAGACTTATCAATCGTACTAAAAAACACGCTCTTTATCTCGATTATGAAAATCATCGTCGGCTTAATTGCGGCACTTGTTACAGCCCTGTTACTAAATGAAGTGCGCTTGATGTGGTTGAAAAGAAGTGTGCAAACGATCGTTTATTTACCTCACTTCTTGTCTTGGGTTGTATTGGGCGGCATTTTAATTGATATTTTGTCCCCCTCCAGCGGCATCATCGCAAAGGTTTTCACTTTCATTGGACTAGAGCCCATCTTTTTTCTCGGAAAAAATGACTGGTTTCCATATGTAATCGTTATATCTGATGTATGGAAAGAATTTGGTTTTAATACCATTGTCTATTTAGCCGCGATCACGAGTGTTAATCCGGCTCTTTATGAAGCTGCTAAAATTGACGGCGCCAATCGTTGGAAGCAAACCTGGCATATTACCCTGCCAGGCATGCGCCCGATCATTGTATTGCTTGCGACACTAAGCTTGGGAAATGTACTGAATGCAGGCTTTGATCAAATCTTCAACTTATACAGTCCTGCTGTCTATAAATCCGGCGATATCATCGATACAATGGTTTATCGCATCGGTTTGATTGACTTCCAGTACGGACTTGCAACTGCCATAGGCTTATTCAAATCAATCGTTTCTTTCATTTTAATCTCGACTTCTTATTGGTTAGCCTATCGCTTTGCAAACTATCGGATTTTCTAATTAATAATCCATATTGTTGGCAGAAGATTTGCTTAACAGAAAGGTGTGTTCTTCTTTGAAAGTATTTTCGTGGTTTAATAATACCTTCCTGATTCTTCTAGCTTTTATATGTTTATTCCCTTTGCTTCATATATTGGCCATCTCTTTTAGCTCAAGCGCTGCCGCTTCGGCTGGTCTTGTCAAACTATGGCCTGTTGATTTCACGCTAAAATCTTACGAATTCATTCTCTCCAAACACGAATTTTTGAAATCAATGACCGTTACTTTTCAACGGCTTGTTATCGGTACTGCTGTAAACATGATTCTCACCGTTCTAATCGCGTATCCCTTGTCCAAGGAAACGAAAGATTTAAAGTTCCGAACGCTCTATGCATGGTTTTTTATTTTTACCATCTTGTTCGGAGGCGGTCTCATTCCTTGGTATATGACGATTAAATATGTGGGAATTATGAATAGCATCTGGGCATTAATCTTGCCAAGCGCTGTCCCTGTATTTAATGTTATTCTACTCTTGAACTTTTTTCGGGGAATACCGAAAGAGCTTGAAGAATCGTCTTTTATCGATGGTGCAGGGTATTGGACAACCTTATGGAAAATTATGGTCCCCATTTCATTACCCGCGATGGCCACTGTCGGCTTATTTACAATGGTTAATCATTGGAACTCTTGGTTCGATGGCCTGATCCTGATGGGAAGATCCGATCAATATCCACTCGCCACCTACTTACAGACAATCATTAAAGGGATGGACTTAACGAAATTAAGCGGGCAGGATGCAATCGTCATGTCCAAAGTTTCTGACCGAACAGCCAAAGCGGCTCAAATATTCGTGGGTACGTTACCTATTCTGATTGTATATCCTTTTCTACAAAGATACTTCGTTCAAGGGATTGTACTCGGCAGCGTCAAGGAATAATGAAACACGGCTTTTCCTAACCTTACAGACAGGAAAAGCCGTGTTTTTTAACATCATTATGTCCTGCTCCGAAGATTCTACTTTGACTCTTGCAAGTATGAAGGGCGAGTAGTATAATTTCAAGTAATCAGCGTTTAAGAAAACGCTGTCTATTTTAGCGTCGGGGTATGGCGCAGCCTGGTAGCGCGCACCCTTGGGGTGGGTGAGGTCGCACGTTCGAATCGTGTTACTCCGATCATAGTAGTCGATGCGGGAACCCGTATCGGAACAGAAGACCGCTCTCTACTGTATTTTTATATACAGTGGGGAGCGGTCTTTTTCGTAGGGATCCTCTTAGATCATCCTGCTTCGCTTCCGGAAGCGGCCCGGCGATAAGCCCGTCATGTGAGTGAACCACTTTGTAAAAGCATGAATAGAGCCGGCCTGAACATGGTCCGCGATCTCAAGGAGAGTATCGTTTGTGCTTACAAGCAGCTGCTTTACAAGCTCTATTTTACGTTGCATGAAGTAGTTATAAGGTGTTCGGCCTGTATGTTCGCGAAATAGACGAGACGCATGATCAGGGTGATAAGCGGTATATTGGCTTAACCATTGCCTGTCGTAGCGTTCTCTCACCCGTTGATCCAGTTGATCAGCTATAGCAAGCACAACGGGATTAGTTGTCTCAAGCGACAACTCGGACGCTTCGCCTGTTTTCTTCATCGCAATGAGCAGCTCGATTACATAAGCCCGCAGTTGCAATGGAGCAAAGGCTTCATTGGCGCCATAGACACGGACAAGTCTTTCGAAATAAGGAAGGAACACTTGTCTGGACAACTTCTGATAATCTTGAATAAATAGCGTCTCCGACAGGTTGTCGCCAATGCAAATACGGTTGTCCATGCGGGTGTATTCTTGTCCCTTCACGAAAGAAATGTGCGGCATTATGCGGCGATCGATTGGAACGAGCTCGGAGCTCCAGTTGAAATGAAGGCCGTACAGAGAGAAGGGCTCCGCTTCATCCGCGATGATGGAATGTACAACGTTAGGTCCGTAATAGAATAAATCTCCGCTGCAGGCCTCGTATGCTTTCTCCTGAATGCATACGAGGCCTTTTCCCGATGCAACAAACAAGAACTGATAATCTTCGATGACACGCGGCCCGAAGCTGTCGCCGGCATGACAGTTCAAGTAGTTTGCATAAGATACGACGGGGGAAACCATATGCCACGGAATTCGGGCCGGATTGGGCTTGTCAGGCATTGGACATAGCTCCTCATTATATCGATAATCGTTAAATATAAGTCTGCACTATCTAAATACTTCTGTAAATACTGTATTTATACTAAAAGCTATAGATCGATATTTGATAAATAAGGAGGATTAGCTATGTCTCAGTCGCTTTCCAATCCCGACCACAAACCAGTAACGCGAACGTTCAAGGACTCTACAACACTCCTACAGGATGCCGAAGCGTTAAGGGATAGAGCGCAGAAAGATGGATATCTTTTCTTTAAAGGATTATTCCCTCGCGAGCTCATTCTGGAAGTGAGGCGCCAGCTTCTGACCATCCTGGATGCTAATGGACTATTGGATCGGAGCCATCCGCTTTTGTCAGGCGCTGCGAACCAGGCCGCTGTCGACAGTCTGAGCGAAGAAGAGGCGAATTGGAATGGCGTCGGAGTCCCGCTTCACATCTATAAGGAAGTGCAGCGTCTCGAAGCGTTCCATGGGCTGGCACATGAAGCGAAGCTGTTGTCTATATTCACTACGCTGTTCGGCGAGCGTGCCATTGCGCATCCCCGCAATATCGGCAGGCTGATGCTTCCTCACAAGATGGCGTATCCGACGCCGTCCCATCAGGATTTCATCCACATTCAGGGAAGCTATGAGACTTGGACCACTTGGGTGCCTCTCGGCGACGTCCCCAGAACACTTGGAGGCTTGACGATTCTGGAAGGAAGTCACCGTGCGGGACTGCTTGGGGTAACAGCGAATTCCGGCGCCGGAGGACTGGAATCCATTCTTTGCGGACTCGGATACGAATGGGCCGGAGGGGACTATGAAGCGGGCGATGTCATTGCCTTCAACAGCCTGACCGTCCATAAAGCGCTTCGCAATCAAACGCCGGGTCGGATAAGGCTCTCTTGCGATTTACGATTTCAGCCTGCAAGCGAGCCTATTGAAGCCTTATCCCTGCTGCCGCATGGACCCTATACGTGGGATGAGCTGTACATGGGCTGGGAACGCAAGGATCTGCAATATTACTGGACGGATGAGAAGCTGCAGCAAGTTTCATTTGACGAATCCATAAGATGGCAGAAGGATAAAATTTGCTGAGACCCCTACCGCGCTGCCAAGAGCGCGAGAGAGCCTCTGATTGGATTCAGGGGCTCTCTCGGTTAACTTCAGCTGGCAGTTTAAACAATGGGGTGCCGGTTTGCCCCGGCTGTCTGCCCTTCCTCCATATTCTCATACTGGCATTGCAACTCGCGCGCACGTTCCCCCCAATATGAGTTCCGGTTTCAGCTTTTTTTGCATCATATGTTTTTTTTCAGGCTCGGAAATGGTCTTCAACATGAATTGAGCGGATCGCGTGCCCAAATCCTCAAAGGAAGCGTCAATGTATGTGAGGGGCATCGGCAACAAGTCGGCCCAGCCGTTTTTAATCACGGAAATGACGGAAAGATCCGTAGGGATAGACAGATTCAAATGATCCGTTGCCTTTTTTATACCCAATACAATTAAATCGTCGGCGGTCACGAATGCAGTCGGACGATCGTCTTTGGACAAAACATGTAATGTGGCTTCATAAGCTGATTTCAAAGTGAGATCGATGTGCATTTCGCTTAAGTTTCCTATAGGCATGTTTGCTTCTCGGTAAGCCTCTTCAGCTCCCTTGCGAATATCTACCGCTAGCGTCATAGATGAAGGCGCGTTTAGAAGACATATTTTGCGATGACCGAGCTCTAGCATCCTTTGAACCGCAAGGTAGGCTGCCTTGACATTGTCTACATCCACGTAGTTGATTTGCTCGAGCTCCAACCCCGGCCGACCGATGATCACAAACGGAATTTTTGCGGCAAGCAATTCCATCACGTCCTCGTTATTCACGGATGGACAGGTTAGGATCAACCCGCCGACTCGCTTCTCGCGATACAGTTTTTTAAACAACTCGCTATAATTGCGATCATCCGGCGACGTAAACAATTGAAGCACAAAATCCTGCTTTGCATAATAATGGCATATTGTAGCGGATATCGTGGAGAAGAACATATTCTGCCTCACTTGTTCCACGTCGAAAGGCATGAACAAACCGACGGTTTTGACCGTTTTAATCGCCAAATTGCGAGCTACCGCGTTAGGATGATAATCGAGCAACGCAATTGCTTTTTGGACTTCCAAGACTGTCTCGGGTTTTACGAGCGGCAAGTTGTTGATGACCCGTGAAACCGTTTGTCTGGATACACCGGCCAACTTAGCTACATCGTTTATTGTACTGGACATGAATCATGCTCCTTAAGCTGCTGATATTTCAGAGTTTATCTGCTTGCGAATGCGTAACGGCCTGCTTCGATTTCATAAACCCGAAATCCGTTTTCGTCTTTGATATATTGAATGCCGCAGGCCTGATCAGCCGGCAGCCTATTTTCCGTTATTTGCCCTGCGGGCAATATAGGAACGTAAACCATCGCGCGCGATTGCATGGGGACATGCACCGTCAGTTCGAACGATATGTCCGCCGTACGGCTCCATGCAGCATGTACAGTCCCTTTTACCGTGTCCAACGTGGCTTCGGCCGACGTCAGATCGCCAAGCGCGTGAGGCTTGAATTCCATTTCGGACCAACCGGCTGCGGTTTGCCGAATACCGGCTATGTACTCGTAAAACCATTGCACGATGGTCCCGAACATATAATGATTTCTCGAACGAGTGTTAACGTCCCAATATTCCCATAACGTGGTCGCTTCCTGCTCAAACCATAGCCCCATACTCGGATAAGCGATTTGTGTCGCTGCCCGATAAGCCGCCTCCCCATATCCCAATCGGGTCAAAGTCGGGTAAAAATACTTATGACCTATAATGCCTACATCGGCATGACCGCCCATTCGCCGTTCAAAATCTTCGAGCAAGCGCTTCTCGACCTGCCTCTCGACATTCGAGGGTACCAAGGAGAGTGCAAGCGGCAGTATATTTGACGTTTGCCGGTATCCCGCTTCCTGGTTCGTATGATAAAGCCCATTCTCCCGATCGAGACATTCGCGGTTCAGTGCTTCGGCCGTTTCCTCAGCCAATTCTCCGTACCGCTCGCTATCTGCCGAAAATCCCAATAGGCCCGCAATGCCGGCCATCGTTCGAAGCACCAAAATGAGGTGGAACGATGAAGTAATTTGGCCGCCCTCCGGGGAACGTCCCTCCGAATAGCCGGGAGCCAACCAATCGCCCAAGTCGCTGCTGGACATTCCTCCGTCAAGCAAGCCGATCTCATATTCGATATACCTTCTCAAGCTGCCGTAATGCTCCTGGAGCACCTGCATATCGTCATAGTACCAATATAAACGC
This sequence comes from Paenibacillus agaridevorans, assembly GCF_003112455.1. Taxonomy (GTDB): domain Bacteria; phylum Bacillota; class Bacilli; order Paenibacillales; family Paenibacillaceae; genus Pristimantibacillus; species Pristimantibacillus agaridevorans. The sequence goes on along the minus strand of NZ_BDQX01000019.1, from coordinate 26,650 downwards.
CAGGCGATCAGGACGTAGGCGCTGCTCCATTCCGGCGCGTGAAAGTCACCCCACCCGCTGTCGGGAACCATAACGGGAATAGACCCGTCGGGCCGTTGGGAATCGCGCATGTCGATCAGCCACTTTTCCCAGAACAAGGCCATATCAAACTGAAAGGCAGCCGTTTCGGCAATCAGTTGGGCATCGCCAAGCCAGCCATTTTTTTCATATTTGGGCGTATCGGTAATAATGCCGTGAAAATTGTTCAGCAGCGTCTTGCGGGTTGCCTCGTGAATCCGGTTAAACAGAAGATTGGAGCATTGAAAACGGCCCGTTGACCGCAAATCGGTATGCACGCGTTTGCCTGTCACATCTGAAAGTTTCATATTGATTCCTTGTCCCGAAATCTCTACATACCGAAAACCCTTATAGCTGAATTTCGGCTCCCATTTTTCAGCCTGCCAGCTCGATTTCAAATAGTGATCCGTTTGTATTTCCGCCTCGATCGCAGTCTGACGGTTATCGACGCGGCCGGTTTCATCCAGCTTTTCGCCGTAAATAAATGAGACGGATTGTCCAGGTCTCCCACCTCGAATTGTCGCTTCCACCCAACCCGCTATCGTGTCTCCCATATCGAAAACATAGTGGCCGTCCCCTAATATGGTCATTTTTACAGCATCCGCATGCCCCACGACTCGGATCGACGGCATCGACTGGGCCTCAAGCCGCGGCGATGGTGGCGGAACTATCTTCGGTTTACATGCATCCGCGGCACAAAAATCGACCTTATTCCAATCCGTCCGGTATTTTCTTGCGTCGTACCGCTCACCGGCAAATATGGAATCGGATAGGGTCGGTCCATCCTCGATCAACTCCCAACGATCATCCGTCTTGACGAGCAGATCGGATCCATCCATATATTGAATGACCAATTGGGCAATAAACCGAGGGCTGTCATTCCACTCTGCCCTATGCCAGTTCCAGACATTGGGTGTCCGCAATCCGTAGAACCCTCTGCCAAGCTCAATGCCGACACAGTTTTTTCCCGCCAACAGCTGCGGCCCGATATCATAGACATGATATAAATTTCGCTTATTATAAACGGTAAACGCCGGTTCCAACTTGTGGTCCCCGACTTTGCCGCCATTCAGATAAGCTTCGCAATAACCGGCCGCGCTTATATACAGCCTGGCTTGTTTGAGGGGCTTTTCAACTTGGAACTCGCTGCGGAAAAGCGGCGCATGTTCGCCGTCGGATGAGAGCCACGCACCGGACCAATCCTCCGGATGCAGGAGTCCCGTCTCCCACCAAGCGATTGGGCTCCATGCGGAAATACGGTCCTCTTCGTCCCATACACATACTTTCCAGTAATAACGGGTAGCCGACTGCAATTTTTCTCCCGCGTAGTCGATACAAACACAGCGGCCGCTCTCGCATTTACCGGAGTCCCATACATCCCCGAACCCGGAGTCCAGATTCTCCTCTATCATGGAAACCAGAATCCGATAAGCGGATTGACGCTGCCCTCGCCGCATGGACTCGTTTATCCAGCCAAGCCGTGGATTGGACCTGTCTATGCCCAATGGATTATTTGCGTATTCGGTTGTCAGCGAACTTACCTTAATCATATGAACAACTTCCTTTCTTACATGAGAACAAGTGCCGAGAGGAAAGTTCTCGGCACTTGCCCGTCGGGTTACAGCCACTTCTCTCAATTGTGAGTCTATTTAAATTCCACAGTAACCGTCGCACCGGCAGTATGAGAATAATTGAACTGTCTCCCCGCACCGTTAGCCGTTGAGGAAACCAATGATCCATTTACATAAACCTGGTTGGATCCGATCGCACCGGTTGTCTCCGTTTAGGAGCCGATCGTCAATTCGTTAAATGTAACGGAAACGATGCCTCCCCAATCAAATGCGGTTTCAGCAATGACCAGTTTCACATAAGCGGTTTTTTTCTGTTGGACAAATGAAGTGAAATCCAGTTGAGTTGTCCCGCCTGTAAGATCTCCTACAAATTCATTTGCGTTATCTGCGCTGTCACCGACATATACGCTGATTTTGGAACCGAATACGCCCGCTCTGACCGCGATCTCGCTCTTCAGACTCAGAAATGCGTCGCCCGCGCTATCCAGTTTGTATATAACGGTGGCTTGCTCATGTATGGGCCACGTATTGTCAGGACCGCCCTGCCCCTTGTAAAACCCGCGAATCGCCGGAACGAATACGCCTCCGGCCGCTTCCACGTTACCGTAAATCGCCTTATCTGCGATGACGACAACCTCGTCCGTCGGAACTTTGTACGTTTCGTTAGCCTCTAGCGTGCGGCACACCGATTCGTTCGAACAGGAAGTCACCTGATCAAACCGGCTTTCGTAGATCGTTCGGACATTGGCAACCGTCAACGCCAATTTCCGTTCAATCACGGTTTCGCCTTGCGTCGCCCTAACAGTCAATTCGGTTGTTCCCGCAGTCACTCCGGTAACGATGCCTTCATCCGAAACGGTGGCCACCGATACGTCGCTGCTGGCCATATCGATCTTGAGCAGCTGCAAGTTCATTTCCACCGCTTGGTCGTTGTAGGCTTTGATGGCAATGGCGATCGTATCGTTCGCGCCGATCACATTCTTGTCAAGAACGGCTTCCAATTCGGAGAGCTTGTTGGAAGCAATCTCCAAACCCAGCTTATTGGACTTGACGACATTGCCTCCGATTGAAACATAGGCTTGAACGGTCGTTGTTCCCGGTTGTTTCAGCTTCAAACCGCCTCCGGACACTTCCGCCAGATCGGAATCGCCTATGATATAGGCGATCTTGGCATCCTTCAAGTACACAGGGTCGCCATTGCTATACTTGGCTTCGATCGTAAGCGGAATGGACTGCCCGGCGAACAGCGTACCGTCAGGAAGGCTGATCACGGCGGAATCGAGTTCGCGCAATTCCGCTTTCTTTTTGATTTTGACATCATTCAAGCTAGCCCACGTGTCATTGGAAGCTGTTCGAAGCTCGACCTTAACGTAAAGCGTTGTCAGCCCCGCCACATCATCCGTCAATCGAATTGCGCGGGCGAGGGTGAAATTGCCTTCTTCTCCGCCGGGCTCGATTCCGCCGACTTCAGTCCACTCCGTCAAGTCGTCGCTGATCGACCATTTGACGCTTTGCGGGTCCGGATTCCCCATGATCGCCCTGCCGCTGTATTCGATCGCCAGCTCGGACATTGGCGTTCCGCTGTTGATCCTCCATACGATGCTGCCGACTTCGGATATATGATCCGGTCTGACCACTTTGTCCGCATAATTGGCATCCAAAGGCACAGTGCGGACGTTGTCAACGGAAAATGCGCGTTCCATCCAATCTCCATCCGCAAGCTCGAACGTTTCGGCGACAAGCGTATCGTACACTTCGGCGATTTTAAGTGCCCTGACAGGACTGCCCTCATACGTGTACGGACTATAAGTGACCGTAACCTGATCCCCGATTTCGAAGCCCAAGTCGTCCAGATCGGCAGTCAGAATGCCGCTCCCCGTCGCTTTAGGCGAATCAAGCACCGCATCCGCCCCAATTTCGAACTCGTGTAGTCCATCCAATTCAATCGCGGCATTGCTCGACACTCCCCGAATGGAGATCGGCCGAATGTCCGTAACGGTGCCGAAAATCTGGCCATAATAAGCGCGAACATGGACGGCCTCGTTATTCTCGTTCGTCGTTATCCTGAGCAATTCCCCATCGTTCAATATCTCGATTGGCACCTCTTCAAGTTCGCCGTCCTCCGCACCTGCCGCTCCTCTTTCGATAACGGCGTCATCCGCAAGCTTCAGCTCTACGAAGTTGACATATTCTCCGATTTCCGGGTCTTGCGATTCCAAATAAATGTATCCTTTTGGCGTCGGCTTGTTTAAATTCTTGTTCTTGCTGACAAAGGCAGCCTCAAAAGACTCGGGATACCGCTTCTCGCTTTCGGCAAACGCCGTCAGTATAAATACCGCTTTTCCTCCGACAGCCAGAACTGCCCCGGAATCTCCCGCCGTCGTCGTTTGAACCGTATAGATGCCGCCATCATCGGAAACGGCTTTGTAATATTGTCCGTTCACGAGACCGGACAACGTAACTGTCGCATCCCGTACAACCTCAGCCTTCAATGAGAATCGCGTTTCTTCATCGGCTTCGTAGAGGACAATATCGGCGATGCGCTGACTGCCCCCGAGATCGATTTCAATCGGGAACTTGCCGAGTTTTCCTCCCCCCTTAACCGTATATTTTGCCGGCAAGGTCTCGGAAAGCTCGCGGATTAGCCGATCGTATGCTGTCCGATACTTCCCCGCGCGGTAGAGAGCCGTTATGGATTGGTAAGTGTCATTTTCGCCGGATTGGATTCGATACGCGTTCATTAGCCGCTCGACATCCGCCCGGTAGCTGATCCACAAATTCCGAAGGCGCATTTGATCGACCGTGTAGACGGTCCCATCCGAATGCCCGGTTTGTTTATCCCAAGGCAGAAAAGCTTCGAATGCCCAGATGGAGGTCCAACTGTACAAACTGGACGGCAACCCCGGAGAAAACAACCTCAGCTCGACATAAGCAACATCCGCATCGCGATCGATATGATCGCTAACCTCCACCACTTCCGAGTTGAAATTTTTTAAAGTCGCCGCCAGCGTTAAATCGCCTTCCTCCGGTCCGGCCCAAACTTCGACCCGGTTATCGGCATTCAGCGAACTCAGTGCTCGTCCTTCCACTTTCACGGTCAGACCGGAAGCGAACGAATCGCCATCGTTGTCCAGTCGGAAGGTCAGACGGCCGCCATCGACGTTCCCATTATCGGGAGTCGCTACATATTTTTCGACCAACACTTCTCGCTGCACGCCTTCGACACCGACGAGCATTGCATTTACGGTCAACGAATCCACAGCTTTGAAATCATATTTTCCAAACGGCTTGTCGTATGCGGGTACAGCGACCAGTTCTGCGCGTTGGCCGTCATAATCGTCAATCAACTGACGATCGCCCGCATGATAGTTGTACACGTTCACATAGTCGGCTCCGTACATGTACGCTTGTTTCAGCGTCTGCATGTCGGTGAGACTGCCTCGTTCCGCATTTACATCCGCGTATTTGCCTCGAGCGACGATATAGTCCAGATAGCGGGCATCCAGCCCCCCCGCCCACTCCGCCCCGAAACGGATGTCATTCACCATATGCGTTTCCCAGTGCGCCCTCTTCTCGTCCCAATCGGGATAGTTTGGCGTGGGGAACATATGCGTGTACGCATTCTCTACCAACTGGCTGTCGGGATAGATGATTTGCCCCTGATCGACGACGATGGCATTGTAACCATAACCTTCCGCAATGGCGCCGGAAAGCGTGCCGATATAAGTCGTAAGATTGCCCGACATCCACAGCTTTTCCTCCTGGGACAAGCCATCCTCAGGATTCAAGGCAACGCCGTCGGCAGCCGCGGCAGCTATGGTGTCCGGCCCAAAGTCTCCACCGGCTTCCGGCGACGCATTAAAAGCAAAATAAGGCCAATATAATGGTTCGTTTTCGGTAAAAATGACGACAGGCGGCAGCGAACTTCCACTCGCTTTCATTGCAGCCGTCTTGCCGGAAATAAAGCTTGCAACACCCTTGACCTTGTCGGCGCGCACTTGGTTGTAGTGCGCGTTGTTCATCGTCAGCCACGGCGTATTGGACCATATATTCGGCGTGGTCAATTTCCAGTTGCCTCTGCCGTCGATGTCGAGCGGGTCGTAAACGATCTGATTGTAAGGTATATCCGTCCAGCGACCGCCCTTGCCGTCAGGTCCGCTCGGCGTGCCTCCCCACCAGGAATTGATGCTGAGATGGATCGGGATGTCGGCATCGCTTGATAAGCGCATTAAATATTCCAGACGACGCTCCAGTTCTTTTTCGCTCCATTGCATGTAAAGAATTTCGAACCCCAGAGCCGGCTTGTACATATCCATTCCGGCATATTCATCCTTGATATCCCGAACAAGCTGCAGATCCGTCTCATAGTCGTCCCATTTGAGCGCCGGCTGGAGCAATCCGACGGTCATCTGCCGGCCGATTTCTTCGTTCTCGAGCAAACGGTCAAATCGACTGTACGCCCACAGCCGGTTGAAGTGAACGCGCGCATCCCCATAATTCCGAAGCTCTACCTCGATTTTGCCCGCGCTTCCGGCAACGGAAGCGGGCACTTCAATAAAATAATGATTGGGACCTTCCGAAGCTTCCTCGTACGTCCTGAAATACACTTCTTCGCCATTGACCAGAACGGTATAGGCCAATAGCTCATCGGAACGGGTATGAATTTCCTCCAACTCCAGTGTGACTTCACGACCGGGATAAGGATGATCCATTTCAAAAGAGATACTCGATTCCGCTTCTTCTAGATATCGAACGGTGTACGTGTCCGCCAGCTCTCCGACTTTGGTGTCGATTTCATCGATTCCCGAGTTGCCTTGCACAATCAAATTTGCATGTTGTTCATCATTCGTTTGCCCAAAAGCAAAGTTGATGACTCGTTCCTGTAGTGCAGGAACGCCTGGCCCGTTCCCGGAGCCCGGGTTTCCTTCATTCTCCGCCTCGGAAACAGTTGTTCCGCCAGAGAACGAGACCCCGTCCGCAACCACGACCCGGCTGGGCGATTTCTCAAACGTTACGCCATCAGCCTGTATGTCCGCCTCAACAATCTCTCCCTCGCCCGTCACTTCTGCCTTCCCTTTGGCAGTAAAGCGATCAATTCGGACGCCGGGAGACAAGTTTATTTTCGCCGAAGCTCCGTTTTTTGGAATAAGCAGCTGGGCGATCGTGCCTCCCAGGACTTGAACCGTCAACCCTTCCGACTGAATAATGACCGATTCGAAGTTTCCGTCCAGCTTCACACCCGAGTACAAATACGTAACAGCGATGACGGACCCATCTTCGGAAATGATATGAATCCGTTGGTTCGGTTTATTGACAACGAGGGAGGCCAGAATGGTACGTATCAAATGAATGCTGTTCTCGCCACCGCCTTCAATGTAAACGGTCCCTTTGACCGTAACGCCGTCAAGCGTCACATCGCCATCCCCGATGCCCGCGGCAAGGTAGAGATTTCCGTTAATCGTCATATTCCGCAAAGTAACGTCCTCTGCGTTCACTACCAGATTACCGTCGATATTTTCGGAGAAAACGCCGGCTGCATTCACCAATCGACCCATCAACCGATCGGATATCGTCAAAGCCTCGGCCCGGGTCAACAGCGATGCAGGCGCGAAATGACCAGAGGGCAAACCTGTAATCGCTTTCAGTTCTAATAATGCACTTATAGCTTCTCTCGCCCAGCCTGAGATTGTATCGGCATCCTTGAACTTACGGTAAGCCTGCTTGTCCGATGCCTTCGCGTGAAACGCCTTGGCCAGAACAACCGCGGCTTCCTCTCTGCTGATCGGGCTTAGCGGCCGAAACTTGCCGTCGCCATCCCCTTGTATGATGCCTGCTCCTATTGCCTTCAGCAGGTCCTCTCGGTACCAGGCTTGCGAGGGAACATCGGCGAGCTCCGCTTCCGGTTTCTCCGTAAACTTGAAGATTCGATTAAGCAAGGCAATGAATTCTGCGCGTCCTATGGATCGGTTTGGTTGGAATGTACCGTCGGCATAACCGTTAATCAAGCCGTAATCTTTCCAACTTCGTATAGTGGCCGCCGCCCAATGGACGTCCTCTGTACGTTGGGTTTCAACCAAAGCCGGCTTTGTTATTGCATCTTCTGCAAAGGCAGTGGATACTGTCGTCCATCCTATTGCTAAGGCTAGCACGCATGAGACGAGGCGTTTGCTTCTTGTAGCCATACTTCACGCTCCTTAAGTGATCAGGTACAAACGGAACAATTTTTTATCTCAGTTGCAACGGTCCATTTTTATGAATGAACCGTTGCATCTGCTGCTTTCTAACGGGATTGCTTCGTCGTCTCCTGAGGGGAAACGGCATAGCCGCGGTCCATTAAGGCGATCAGGGCAAGCAAGCCTCCCCAATGGTAGTAGCGGTCGCTGTTTTTTACGTCGCAGCCCTCGCCGGTATCGCCGTTGTAATTTTCATGGACATGCCCGTGCATCACCCATTCCTTAAGGATGAGTTCGGCCGATTTGTCCGCAAGAAGCCGGGCCGTCTCTGTTTCTCCTTGGTTGCGCAGACCGAGATAGACTAGCATGTTCATCGGAGCCCATATTCGCCCGCGCCAATATTCCTGATCCGGATAAGCCGGATCATTACGCGAGATGGAAGGCAGTACCCAATCCCCCCAGAACTCCTCCGGGTTTAATAAATGCTCGTCGATCATGCGCTTTACTTGCTCATCGGAAACGTACGGCGTCAGCAATGGATAGAAGTTCGTCGGAGACAAACGTTCGCTGAATGCACCCGTATCGGTCCTCAAATTACGGAAAATGCCCGTTTGCTCATCCCATAGCCGCTGCATGCCCGAACCAAACCGATCCGCCGACCGGCGAAGCGCTTCAGCCCGTTCGCGATCATTGAGAATATCCGCGATTTCCGCTAAGGCAAGACAGTCCCAAATATACAAACCCATCAAACCGGCATCGGCAAGTTTTAGCGTATTTTTGGTTTTATCGAACGGGATTTCGTCGTACATCGGCGAATTATCCAGCCCGGATTCAAGCGCTGCTCCAAACGTATCGTGAACGCCCGCCGTTTCCCATAAGTTATCCGCTACCGGCGTCATCGGATTGGAGCCCCAGGCCAGCAACCCTTCCTCGATCTGCCGATTATCCGGCCACCAGGCGTTCCAGGCGCATAATTGCTCGTATACTTCCTCCAAAAACCAACGATCACCGTACTTGCGATAGAGTTGCAGAACAATAAACGAGCCTACCGGCGGTTGTGAGCGATCCCGCGAAATGACCGTTCCCGACCAATCGAAGTTCGGCACGAAGCCGTCAGCCACAGCCGCCCGGGTGATCTCGACCGCATTGGCATAAGCAAGGTCGCGATTGTCCTCCATGCACATGTAAGCGGCAAAGTAGGTATCCCAGCAGAAAAGCTTGTAGCCCTGGTCGTTCCAGATTCGACTTACCGGCGTGACTACCCGTTGATATTTGGGTTCGTAGATGGTATCCCATGCCATGCAGGCTTGCATGGAGGCGTACAAATCCGCTGCATCGCCAAATGCCAATCGGCGAGCTTCCGCAATTCCGCGGCGCCGCTGATCGATGAGCGCCTGGATGGCCTCCAACCCGGTCGGCTTGCCGGTTGACAAGCCGACCGTCTCATGGAGCGACAAGGCGATATAGGGTCCGGATGCGGGAACATGATATTCCTCGACGACGGAGCCGGTCGAATAGAGTCTAACGTTCCGATCCGGAAAGACAGCCTCGATGCTACCGTCGTTCGCGTGTTGGACATACCCTTTGCGGTTCCACAGGATACCGCATTCGGCTATCAGAACAGCGGGCTTGAGCTGGTTGCGCAGCGGAGTGACAAGCAGAAAAAGTTCTCCGTTTTCTACCGCGCTTTCGACACGAAGCTCGATGTCCCGCCATTGCAAGGTCAGCTCGGTATAAGACCCGTCGTAGCTGCGCAAACCGGGACGAACGACTTCCTGATCCTTGTCTTGCCGTCCGATCAAGGCTTCCGCCAGATAACCGCCTTCCCGGTATTCCTTGATGCCGAGCTTAATCGCGGCGCTCTCCGGCAGCAGCACATGCGTCAGGACGCTGCGGGTATACCAGGTGTTCCAGCCGGACGACAAATTCTCTTGCACTTGATCGTATTCGGAGACAGATGCTGCAGTTCGTTCCTGACTTATGTAAATGTCCGACATTCGAATCATTCCTTTATCGTGAATTGGATCGTGACAATTTCCTTAGGTTTCAATTCTAAGGTCAGACAACGATCGGTGCCGTCCGTCTCCAACGTCAGCTCACGGCGTACTTCGCCGTTCAGCCCGATGGCATGAGCGCCAAGAATCGGCAGACGGACGCGGATGGAGCCGCTGGCAGCCGTTTCTCCGAGGTTGACTAACCGAAGTTCGATGCCCTCCCGGTCATCCGGAGCCGGACGCAGGCTGGTGACATGCAATAGCGCATTGTCGATCTCCAACCAACCGCGCTGTCCGCTTTGTCGATATTCCGCTATCGCTGGAACGGCTTCCTCACTTGGATCCGGAATGCGGATACCCCGACTTTGAACCGAAATGGCCTGTTCATCCGCCACGCGCCAAGGCGCGATAGCGCGATCCTGACGATCGACGGTAAGACCATAATGGAAGGTCAGCACCCTTTGTACTTGTCCTCCCGGAGTCTTTAATCCGGGGCCGGGACGATTGGTCGTCGCCATCCCGCGATCACCGCCGCCGAGATAGGCAACGCTCCGCAACAGGGTAATCGCCAACGTCCCTTCATCAGCCGCGCGGTCGGAAGGAATCCATTCGTATTCATGGAGTCCATGCGCGTTAACGATCGTTCTGGTTTCACCATGGTCGGCAAACACGTAATGCTGGAACGGAAAAGTCGTCGGTTCATTTTCCACCCAGACGTCCATTGGGGGCTGCTGCACGCGGTCCGGCCGTTCCGAAACATCGAACGCGCCTCCGGCCTGAATCGGCCGTTCCCCTTTCTTCATCGGAAACAACAGACGCAAGCGATGGTCAAGCGCGCGGTTATCCACCGTCGTTTGGACCGACGCGGTGCGGCTGCGCGACACTAGCGTCACTTCTGTCCGGATGTCCAGCGCAACCAAATCCGAACTTCTCCTTCTCGCATCCGGTTCCGCCGAGCGCGGTACGAGCAGCTCATAGGAAACGGTCAAACGCTGCCATCCGCGGCCTTCTCCCGATACGCGAATGCTTCGGACCGTCGCGGACGTGAAATGTTCGTTTAGCAGCGGGCGGGAGTACAAATATTCGTCGCCAACGTCGCCGCTGTCCTCGAATCGATGCAGACCACGAAAATGCTCTCCGGTCTCCAAATCGGTCCAGGTCAAGGTTCCGTCAGGTTCTGCCGTAATCCGAACGAACTCGTTTTCAATGGAATTGGAGGTCGCCCTCGCCGGGATGTGCGCAAATTCCGGTATTTTTCGCAGTTGAGCGGCAATCGTCTTATAGCCGAGCGGCGGCAAATTGCGAACGAAAATGCGGACTTTATGTCTGTAAGTCTCTCCCTTGCCCAGCGGATACCGCAACGAATCGGTTTCGATCGGACAAACCTTCTCGTATTCGACGATTTCCGCCTCGTACGATTCGCCGGCCTCGTCCGTGACTTTAACAGATCTGTATAGCGTGGCGTCATCCGCGTCAAGTTCGATTTCGGTTAGCGCGTCCCTGCGCCAGGGCAACGGATTGAACAGCAGCACCGGATTGCCACCCGGTGGCAGCCACGACAGAGCGACTTTGTCGGACATCCGCGCAAGCGTCTCCGTGACCAGTTGCTCGCCGATATGACCGGCTTTGCGGTTACGCGTCTCCATTTCGTCATGGACATCGTCGATGCTGCAGCCGCAGATGCTGTCATGGGGATGATTCTGCAAAACGTATTTCCAGGCTTGCCGGACAAAGGCCGGATGATGCCCGTCCCCGGCTGCGAGCGCCAACGCCTCCAAAGGCTCGACCAATCGTTCCAGCAAATTTTGCACGGTCGCGTTCTGCTGTTTGAGATACACTCTGGCCGAAAGCACGTTCGGAATGATCGTGTTAATTACGCCCCCAGGCGTATGGCTCGTACGTCTGAATTCTCCGCCCAACACCGGAACCTTCGGCAATTCGCCAAAGCAGTCTCGAACGTAGCCTTCAATAGAAGAGAATTTCATCGGAGATTCATTCGGCTTTGTGTTCCATTGGTCGATCATTGCTGTAATATGCCGCTGCGGCTCCATATGATCGAAGCCATTCATCAACAGCACATGACCGCTCTTTGCATACGGACCGATATGGCCAATCAGCTCTCGCAGCCGCTCCTCGGCCTGCTCCTGGTCGACAGGCAAGTTCATGGCACTCGTATATCCGTACATGTGTGACAGGTGTACGGTCTTGACCCGATGCCCGCTCGGGCTCTCCCATTCGAATTCGGTTGGCACTTGTTCGGGAGTTCCGTTTAAGCCACGCCAGATGAGAGCGTACTCAAACCCGTATTCCTTCAACAATTGAGGCATTTGGGCAATGTGGCCGAATGTGTCCGGCAAGTAGCCGACCTCCAACATCGGTCCAAATGACGAGCCGATTCGCCTTCCTTCCTCCAGATTGCGAATCATGGATTCCCCGCTGACGAGAAACTCGTCCACAAGCACGTACCACGGACCGATGGTCAATCGACCTTCGCGAATGAACCGTTCAAGATCGGCCCGACGCTCCGGTCTTATTTCAAGGTAATCCTCCAAAGCTATAACTTGACCGTCGAAATGAAAGCGATATTCCTTGTCTTCGTCCATCGTGCGCAGCAGACGGTCGATCAGACCGACAAGCCGAAACCGGAAAGTTTCAAACGGCAAATACCATTCCCTGTCCCAGTGGGTGTGGGCAACTAAATGTATCGATTTGTATGTGCTCATATAAACAGTCTTTCCCCCTGCTTCTTATGCTTTTACAGCACCAGATGTCATGCCTTGAACAAAGTATTTCATTGTAAAGGAGAACAATACCATAAGCGGGATCGAGGCGAGTGTCATCCCGGAGAACATCGAGCCGTAAATGATCTGCTGCGGATCCATGAACCGATATAAGCCTACGGTGACGGTTAACATGGATTGATCGGAAAGGACCAGCAACGGCCAGATGAAATCGTTCCATGTCGACAAGATATTCACTAGACCCATCGATAAAAAAATCGGAAACGCAAGCGGCAACACCAACCGGAAAAAGACAACCGGCTCGCTGCCCCCGTCCATTCGGATGCTCTCGGTGAGTTCTCTGGGAATTTCCTCAAAAAAGGTGCGAAACACAAAAATGACGACCAACTGCCCGCTTGCGATATAAGGAAGAATCGCCGCCCATGGACTATTGATCAAATTCAAATTCGTGACCAGAACGAACTGCGGGATGAGCGTAAGAATGCCCGGTATCATTAAGAAAGACAACAATATCATAAACAGAGCAGATTTAAGCGGAAAATCGAATCGCGCGAACACATACGCACTAAGACTGGAAACAGCCAAAACGCCAATGACCGTGCCCCCGGAAACAACTAAAGAATTCTTTAAATAAACGCCGATTTTGGATGCTGCATCGATGATAAATTCCACATGCGGGGTCAAAGGAAGTCCAAAATAATTGATCGATAACTGATAATTCGTTTTGAACGCCGTTACGAGCATGAAATACATGGGGAACAGTGTGAAAAACAACAACGCGAACAGGAACACAATGACAATGATGCGCGAAAATCTTTGGCTATTCATCTGCGTTACCTCTTTTCCCGCATAAACTTCATATTCAGCAAGGTCAATCCAAGCGTAATCACGAATAGAATGACGCCGATTGCCGAACCGGTTCCGAGCTTGCCGTAAGTAAATGCGTTATTAAACATGTACAATCCAGGAACCATTGTGTCGTAACCCGGACCGCCCTTGGTCATGATAAGCTGATCGCTGAACTGTTGCGTTCCGCCGATTAATACCAATACAGTCGTCAATCTGATTTGCGGCAAAATCAATTGCAAGTCCACGGTCCAGAAGATTTTCCATGCAGAGGCGCCGTCTATTCTGGCTGCTTCTCTTAAAGACTCGTCGATATTTTGAAATCCGGCCAAATAGATAAGGAATCCCAGTCCGCTTACCCACGGAAATCCTTTCATCATGATGGACAACATCGCCGTTAATTGGCTATCGCCCAGCCAAATTTTTTGCCAATTTTCCAAACCCAGCAAGCCGAGCATATGATTAAGCATCCCGTTTCCAGGTTCGTAGAAGAAAAGCCAAAACATCGTTGTGACCATGCCCGGAAGCACCATCGGAATCGTGAAGGAAACTTTAAAAAATCCGGCCAATCCGGTATTGCCCAGGTAGTTGATCAGGTACGCCCCCAAGATGGATGCGCCTTGCAGGATGATAATGTTCCACAACAGAAAGGCCAGCAGAATAATAAAACTGCTTCGGAAGATGGGATCCTGCAACAATTCGACATAATTATCCATGCCAGCGAATGTCGGATTCAAATAATTGGTCATGTTCCAGTCCAGAAACGACATTCTGAAAGCTTCTACAGTCGGGTATAACAGGAACAAGCCGACAAAGAAAAAAGTAGGAAATAGACAAGCGTAAAGCCACATATAGCGCATCGTCTTGCTCATGACTGCCTCCTCGTCCTAATCCGGCGCGATCGGCATACCATACATCTGCCGATCGCGCCGGAAACGATCCCAAGTTCAAAATATTACTGCGCAGCGTTCCATTCCGGATGATTTTTGACGGCTTCTTCAGCGAACTTTTTCAAGTCTTTTCCAAAGTCCTTCAAGAATTCATCCGCCGTCACCTTGCCCGCCAAAAATTCCTGCTGTTTCTTCAACCATCTGTCTTTTTGCTCCGGTGTGAATTCATGGGCGTGGAAACCCATATTCTCGTCATTGCCGAAGGACTCTACGATGGGCTTCAAAATTTCAGGAACTTCAACGCCCGATACGACCGGAATGAGGTTAAGATCCTCGGCGAGCACCTTGGCCCCTCCATCGGGGGCAGTCAAGTATTGCAAGAATTCAACAGACGCACCTTCCGCCTTATTGTCTTTTGCGTTTCGGCTGACGGCAAAGCTCGGCGTCGAACCGATCTTGTATTTATAGCGGACATCTTGACCGAACTCCGAATAAGCAGTGTCCAGATAAGGCATCGGCGCCACGCCATAATTGACCGGGTAGCTACCTTGCTGATGTTGATTCGGATACCAGCTGCCGTTAAGCACCATCGCGGATTTTCCGTCGTTGAATATCCCCTCAAACTCCCAGCTAGCGCTGTTGAAGCCTTCGTTAAAGAAAGGTTTCAAGTCGTTCATTAGCCGCAAGTATTCTCTCAATTCCGGGCTGTCCTTCGTCACTTTGTCCGCAAGGACGGCTTCTGCCCATTCCTTCGGTTCCACTTTGCCGGAACCGTTCGTATCCAGTTCGGCCAAGCGCGATTTCCACAAGTAGCCGAATACGTCAGAAGCCAGCCAACCCAGGTTCCAATCCATGGAATTTTGAATGCTGAACGGGATATAGCCCGCATCCTTTGCTTTCTGCGCGACTTCAAGGAATTCCGAAATAGTGGCTGGTGGCTGCGTAACGCCGATTTCATTGAAAATATCCTTGTTGTAATACAAGTTCACCGTGACGACCTGCGTCGGAATGCCGAACAGGCGGGGGTTATTCGCATCGGTCATATCCGTCGCTGACTCGATCAGCCCGGGAAGGAACGATTCTTTCCATGGCTTGTTCGTGTAAGGGCTGACTTCGTCCAAATAAGGCAGCAGATCGACAATCCAGCCGTTCTTATATGCGTCAGCAAACTTCGAGGTACCGCTTACAACTTCAGGCTCGGAACGAGCGATGAATTGGGCTTGCAGCCAGCTCTCCGATTCCTGCGCCGGAATGTACTTCAAGGTGGCATTATTCCCGGACTTTTCATTGTAACCGGCTACAATCTTTTCGTAGGAGGGCCATGCGTATTCGCCTTGATTATGAACGACTGTAAAGGCAACAGGCGCCGAACTGACGGGCGAAGCGGAGGTCTCGGACGGAGTCGGAGTTCCGCTAGAACCGGAATTACCGCTGCATGCGGACAAAGTCGTCACGATCAGCGCTAACATCAAACAAACTGTGCTGGACTTTTTCATTGGCTATCATCCCCTTATGAATTGTGTCTCTTGTCAATCTTTTCTTTGTTGCCTGGTATGATACTGATCAATTACTGTCGCTCTTTGCTGCCTCTCCTTCTCAATTGATTAAAATGTTAACGTTAACACTGGATTGATCATATCAGCAGCAGAAAGCGTTGTCAATATTCTCAACATAACATTTAGAACAGAAAATTCAAATGATTATTCTCCCAAAGACTTGTATTTTTACGCCATAACGCATAAGCTTAGTAAAGAAATGCAACACGTTTAAATACAAATGTTAACGATACCAAATATAGATTGGGGTTTCCACGAATGGCTAGTACAATTACCGACGTTGCCAAATTGGCTGGCGTTTCGGCGCAAACGGTTTCCAGAACGATTAACACCCCTGAGCTGGTCAGCAAAAAAACGTTGGACAAAGTTCAACGCGCCATCAATGCGCTCGATTATCATCCAAATATAACCGCACGTCTTCTTGTCAACAATAAAGCGCGATCGATTGGTCTTTTTATGCCGTTCTCGAGCGATCAGGTCAAACAAAGTCTGTTTTTTTCCACCCTTTCGGCCACCATCTGCCAGTTTTGTTCTCAGAATAATTTGATTATGCAGATGTTTACGTCCATGTCGCGAGAGGATTCCAGCCAGTTGTTCGTAAAGTTGTTCAAAGAGCGGCAAGTCGGGGGGCTGATCTTAACTTGTCCCTCAGTCAGTAACGAAGAATTAATTTATCTTCTATCAGAGAAAATTCCGTTCATCATAGTCGGTCGGCCAGGTATCCTTACTGCACAAATTCCCTACGTGGATGTTGATAACGTTAAAGCCGGTACAATAGCAGTAGAGCATTTAATACAGTTTGGGCATCGACGGATCGGTTTTCTGAATGGGCCTTCCAATATGACGCTTTCGATCGACCTCCGCGAGGGTGTAACTGCCATTTCCCGATCTTTCCCTGAGCTTGAAATTTTGGAAGCAGAGACGAATCTGACGTTGGAATGCGGCTATATCGAAGCGCTAAAACTTTTGCAAACGGAGAACCGCCCTACAGCTATTTTCACTGCGGACGATCTGCTAGCTGTCGGAGTCAAGAAAGCGGCCGACGAATTGAATCTTCGTATTCCCGAAGACCTATCCATCATCAGTGGCGTTCAAAACGGTTGGGGACATATTTTGCCTTATAAATTGACGCATGTGGATACGCAATTCGAAAAATTAGGCGATATTGCAGCCCAGCACATGGCACGCTATATTTTACATGAGGAACCCATTAATCTTTCTACGTTGCTAGAAGTCCGTTTGGTGGAGGGCCAGTCTTGCGGATACGTTTCTTAAGGGCTCAGCGCCAAAGACCAATTCG
This sequence comes from Paenibacillus agaridevorans, assembly GCF_003112455.1. Lineage (GTDB taxonomy): Bacteria > Bacillota > Bacilli > Paenibacillales > Paenibacillaceae > Pristimantibacillus > Pristimantibacillus agaridevorans. The sequence continues at coordinate 9,522 of NZ_BDQX01000019.1, read as the reverse complement.
AAACATCCCCGCCTTACTCGCCGTATAACTTATCACCTGAAAAACATGGGAAAGGCGGCATGTATATGGAACTTTATTTCAGCGATCGTTTCTTCAGCGCGGGGACAACGGATATTATGAACGAGGGTGGGATGTCGGTAGGCAGGATGGATCTGGAGAGCATGCTGACTGCAACATTGTCGATCTATCGGGATGATTCGCGATTGAGTTATTCGGGGAAATTCCGATTTTTCTCCAATAAGTGGGAGGTGTTGGACGGCGCAGGTAACGAGATTGGCGTGTTGAGAGCCCGTTTCTCCATGTTCAGCAAACGTTACGAATACGATGCCGGACATCGGGGAGTCTATCAGATCGAGGCTCCCGCCTTCTCGCAGGAATATACGATTCTGGATGAAAGGGAGTCCACGGTCGCTACCTTCCAGAGGGTTAGCAACTGGCTCCAGGCAGGCGCCTTCCGACTCCTTAATGGATCACCTCAGCTTGACGATTACGAGTTGATCGCGGTCGTCATGGGCGTGCACAACATGCAAAAACGCGCTCGTAACGCAGCCACATAATACAAGAGGGCGACGGGCAAACCTCTTTGCCCCATTAGCTCTTTGCTCCATTTGCGTAACAAGACCGCGCGAATCACGCGCGGTTTTTTACTCTAGATTGTTCGCCTCCATATGCGTCTCTCCCCAGGAACACATAGCGTCCAGAATAGGCTTGAACGACCAGCCATACTCCGTCAACGAATAGATGACCTTGGGCGGCACCTGATCATAGACCGTCCGCTTTACCATGCCGTCGTCCTCCAGCTCGCGCAGCTGCTGGGTCAGCATCTTTTGCGTAATATTCGGCATCAGTTTGCGAAGCTCGCTGGTCCGCTTATCCCCTTTGTCCAGATGGCACAAAATAACAACCTTCCACTTTCCCCCGATCACATCGAGCGTCGCCTCGACCGGAATATTGTAGGGCATCTTGATTCCTCCCCTTTCACTCTTGGCAGGGTACTTTTTAGTGCCTATAGCACTTTTAAGTACGTACTTACCAAAGCATACTGTTAGGCTTATACTAACATCCATGCAGCGAACTGCACAAGCAGCTCACGTGATGATGAACGCACATTAGTCGCTGCGAATTACACTTATTCCTGGGAGGGAACATAGATATGGCACAATCCGTTGTCCGGGAGTCCTCGGTAACGAAAAGCAAGCAGTCTTCGGGAGCGCTGGCTCTGTTCGCTCTGGCCGTCAGCGCGTTCGGAATCGGAACGACGGAGTTCGTCCCCGTCGGACTGCTTGCATCCATTGCCGGCGATTTGGATATCGGCATCACGCTTGCGGGTCTGCTTATTTCCGGCTACGCCATCGGGGTGGCCGTGGGCGCCCCTATCTTAACGGCGTTAACGAACCGCATGAATCGCAAAACATTGCTAATGACGCTAATGTTTGTCTTCATCGTGGGCAACGTCGTGGCCGCATTATCGACCTCTTTCGCGCTGCTTATGGTCGCACGGTTCATTACCGCGTTTTCGCACGGCGTCTTCTTCTCCATCGGCTCAACGATTGCCGTCCAACTCGTGCCCAAAGAGAAACAAGCCAGCGCGATCGCGCTGATGTTTACGGGGTTAACGATCGCCACCGTGACCGGCGTGCCGTTAGGCACTTATATCGGCCAGTCATTCGGCTGGCGCTCTACATTTTGGGGTGTAGCCATTCTCGGTATAATCAGCCTGCTCGCCATTGCCAAGCTGCTTCCGGCCAGCCTCAAACAATCGCCGCCTTCCAAGTTTGCCGATATGCTGCGCATCCTTGCGAACCGCAGTCTGCTGCTCGGCTTAGCCATCACCGCTTTGGGATACGGCGGCACGTTCGTCGCTTTTACCTATTTGACCCCGATCCTGCAAGATGTCATGCATCTGAAGCCAGGCACAGTGGGACTTGTGCTGCTGGTCTACGGAATCGCGGTCGCCATCGGCAACGAGATAGGCGGCAGATGGGCGAACCGCAATCCCATAGGAGCGCTGTTCCGGATGTTCGTCATTCAGACGCTCGTACTCGTCGCAATGTCCTTTATGATTCCCTATCAAGTCGCCGGACTAATCGCCATTGGTCTGATGGGATTGTTCGCGTTTATGAACGTGCCCGGTCTGCAGCTATACATTGTCCAATTGGCTGAGCGCTATGTACCGTCGGCCGTCGATGTAGCTTCGGCGCTGAACATTGCGGCATTTAATGTCGGCATCGCTATCGGCTCCATTACCGGCGGCATCGTCGTAGACAGTATCGGCTTGCGTCACACGCCATGGGTTGGCGGCATTATGGTTCTCATCGCCGTGTTGCTTGCCGGCGTATCAATCCGTCTCGGACGGAAAAACTAGACTATTGATAAATTGGAGGCTTATACAAATGACTATTGCAAACCAATCGCAGCAACCAGCCACGTCGCTTCAAAGCACAATAACGCTTCATAACGGCATCTCCATGCCGTGGGTAGGTCTTGGCGTCTTCCAGGTGGAAGAAGGCCAGGAGCTCGTCGACGCCATTCGTTCCGCCGTCCGTCAAGGTTACCGCAGCATCGACACCGCCGCCATCTACGGCAATGAAACCAGCGTTGGCGAAGGCATTCGCCAAGCGCTCGCCGAAAACAACCTGACGCGCGACCAATTGTTCATTACCTCCAAAGTATGGACGGCCGACATGGGCTACGAGGCAACGATAGCCGCTTACGAGACGAGTCTGGGCAAGCTTGGTCTGGACTACCTGGATCTGTATCTGATTCATTGGCCCGTCGAGGGCAAATACAAGGACACCTGGCGCGCCATGGAGGAGCTGTACAAGGACGGTCGGGTCAAAGCCATCGGCGTGAGCAACTTTCAGACCCAACATTTGCGGGATTTGATGGACTCGGCCGAGCTCAAGCCCGTCATCAATCAAGTGGAATTCCATCCACGCCTGACGCAAAAGGAGCTCCTCGCCTATACACGCGAAAAAGGCATTCAGCTTGAAGCATGGTCGCCGCTCATGCAGGGGCAGCTTCTGCAAAACGAAACTTTGGCGCAGATCGCCGAGAGGCACGAAAAATCGGTTGCGCAGGTCATTTTGCGCTGGGACTTGCAGCATGGCGTCGTGACGATACCGAAGTCGACCAAACCCGTCCGGATTGCCCAGAATGGAGATCTGTTCGACTTCTCCCTCTCGCAGGAAGAGATGGACGCGATCGATGCGCTTAATGAGAATCGCCGAGTGGGACCGGACCCGGACAACTTTGACTTCTAATTCGATGCATGCGCTGTCTGCGGGCGTTGAGAATAGTTTCCATTTTTTTGCGCATACTAGGTAGGCTGCCGCGAACTTCAAGGCGTATGTTGGACACCTGCGGCAGATACTACGACTCGTATGCGGAGGTACACATGAATCTATTGGCAATAGCAACGGCGCTGATGCTTATCTTGCATCCTGGGGCGCATGAAGCGGCCGCGAACGCGGGAGAAGGCGGCGAGGCGCCAAGCGAAGCGATCTCGCTCATCAATACCGAGGGACAGACGATCGGTCAAGCCGTATTGACGCAAAAAGGCGACAAAGTCGTTATCCACCTGGAAGCGGAGAAGCTGACGCCAGGCAAACACGGCATCCATATTCACCAATTCGGCAAATGCGAAGCGCCGGACTTCAAATCGGCAGGCGACCATTTTAACCCGCAAGGGAAGCAGCATGGCTTCAACAATCCGAAGGGCTTCCACGAAGGCGATCTGCCTAATATCGAGGTCGACGCGAACGGCAAAGTCGCCATTGATATCACGACGGCCGTCGTGACGCTCCAGCCCGGCCACCCCAACTCCATTGTGAAGGCGGATGGCGCCTCCCTGATCATCCACGAAAAAGCGGACGATTACGCGACCGACCCTGCGGGCAATTCCGGAGCGCGTATCGCTTGCGGCGTGATCAAGTAGGCAGAGTCAATCGCGAGTATCCATCCGCGTTCACCGCACTCGAGCAAGTTCGGCGTATGGAGCTGGCGCGAAATAAAAACGCATCTCATGTAAAAAAGCATCTCCGCCGAGTCCTGAAGAGACCGGTGGAGATGCTTTTACGTTTGAGGTGACGTTACTAATGGTGTTTTCTCCCTTTAATTATGCCGGAATGCCTCCCCTGCCAACAATAGATGGAAAACATCCCTCTAAATCCGCTAAAATTGAGCTCCACTACGTCAATTGGACCAATTAGAGGGCGATATTCCCTTTAATCCTCCAATCCATGGAAAATCACAGCAATTAGATGGCGTTTTTCCGCTTGTAGATGGCGTTTTTCCGCTTGTCGGTCACGCGTTCGACTTAGCATGCGGCTTGGCATGCGGCTTAGCATGCGGCTCGGTATGCGGCTCTACATGCGGGCTTAGTATGCGGCTCGGCATGCGGCTTGGCATGTGGCTTAGCATGTGGCTTGGCATGTGGCTTAGCATGCGGCTCGGAGTCGGTTTAGGATGCTGCCATCCCCCTGTTCCGTTCTCCACTCAACCCGAGCATTCAGTAAAGGATGACGCTACAGTTCGCCTACTCCAACGGAGCCAGATACGCGCCGTCGATAACCGCGAAGGTGGAGCTGCCCGGCGTCTTCCAACCTACCGCGAGATGGTCGCCGCCGCCCTCTTCCTTGTGCAGCACCTCGACGTAATAGCGTTGACCCGCGGTCAGCGTGATCGAGCCGGATTGTTGGCCCGGATTCTGCGTAAAGCTTAGCTCGTTCACCCAGTCGACGACTTCGCCGATCTGCACTTTGTTGCCAGGCGTATTGTCCGTGCTGAGGTACAGCACGCTGTTGTTGTCGCCCGCGACTGAGAATTGGAACGTGCCCGTCACCGTCGGCACGATATAGCCGCGAATGCGCGTACCGTAATTGTCGCCCCAGTTCGACGGCGCCTGGAAGCTTGTAAGCGAGCTGGTGCCCGAAGGCGTCGTCGACAAAGGAATGCTCGCCACCGTCGGTCCCGTGATTCCCGTCCAATATTCGCGAGTAATGGAACCGGTCGGCGTCGTTCCGCCAGAAGCATTCGTCGTGACGCTCAGCGCGGAGCTTGCCGCGGACATGTTGCCCGCCGCGTCCTTCGCCTTCACCGTGAAGCTGTAGGCCGTGCTGGCCGACAACCCCGTCACGGTGTAACTCGTTGCGCCAGTCGTCGTGCCTGCCAATGCCGATCCGTTGTAAATCTCGTAGCCCGTCACGCCTACGTTATCCGTGGACGCCGTCCACGATAAGCTTACGCTGCTTGCCGTCTTCGAAGGAGATGTCAATCCCGTCGGAATGCTCGGAGCTTGCGTATCCCCGCCTCCGCCTCCGCCAGTCGCCATGTTCACGAAACAGGATTTGTATTGGCCGGGCGCCGCGTCTCCAAACGTATTGTTGGAGCACATGACGCCGTTCGTGTACGTGCCGTAATTCCAGTTGCTGCCTGCCCCGTAGCGCACTTCCTTCGTGCCCGTGAAGCTGCACCAGTTGTTCTCGCCCGCGCAGAGCTCCCATACCGGCACCGGCGTGGAATCCGTCGTGACGCTGAGCGCCGAGCTTGCCGCCGAAAGGTTGCCGGATGTATCCTTCGCCTTGACCGTAAAGCTGTAAGCCGTGTTCGGGGATAATCCCGTCACGTTGAAGGAGGTCGTGCTGCCGCCGATCGTCGTGCCGACGAGGCCGCCGTTCGCGTAGATTTCGTAACCGGCCAGACCGACATTATCCGTCGATGCCGTCCACGTCAGCGTAACGCTCGTGTTCGTCTTCGAAGGCGAGGTCAGATTCGTCGGCGTCGTAGGCGCGGTCGTGTCCGGCGGGCCGGCTACGACCGTGATCGTCTGTTCCTTTACATGCGCGCGTCCGCCATTATCCCATACGCCGAGAATGACCTGGTACGTACCCGGTTTCTGGTACGTGTATGTCGGACTGACCGTCGTGACGGGCAGGCCCTCGCCCAGATCCCACAGGTTCTCGACGATCGTGCCGTTGTCCGTGGACGTGTTCGTGAATGTGACCGGCTGTCCCAGCTGTACCGTAAGCGGCGCCGTGAAATTGGCTACCGGCTTCGGATCGCTGAAGCCGCGGCTCGTCAATTGCGTATTCGTGCCGTTTCCGCTGACCGTATTGCCGCTCCACTCCAGATGCGACGCGGACGACGGATATTGATCGATGGAAGGACCGCCGTTGCCGGTAATCGTGTTGTTCACGAAACTCAGGCGATCCGTGCCGCCTGCCGTCGTAATCTCGATCGCTTTTCTGCCGTTGTCGCGAATGATATTGCTGTCGAACGTGATGTTCTGCGTGTTGCCGTGGATGCGGACCGCGTTGCCGTCATAACCGGGATAAGCCGCGGACGGGTGGCCGATGGGACCGTCTTCGAACGTATTTTTGTAGAAATATTGGAATTGCTCCGTCTGTCCCGTGCCCTCGCCCTGCAACTGCATGCCCCACATGACCATGTTCTGGATCGTGTTGTAATTCCAGAGCTGGTAGCCCGTACCCGGCGATTGCTGGATGCCGACCTGCTGGCCGCCGTCGACGAGGTTGCCGCTTGTCACGCCGTGGTCGACCATGACCTCCAGGCCCATGTTGCCGACCGAGCCGTCCGTCGCCCTGACGACGTTATTCCGCACAGCGATATACGCGGAGCGTACGGCGCTGATCCAGTGGTCGACGTTGTTGTTCTCGATGATGGAGTTGTCGACGTTTGTATGAAGCTCGATGCCCAGACCTTCCATTTTCTTGCCCGTGCCGGTCACCGTGTTGCTGCGAATGACGGCTCCCGGACTGTCGTCGTTTAGGAAAATGCCGCCGCGTCCCGTCAGATGGATGACGTTGTTCTCGACGAGCGCATTGTCCGAGCCCCACCCGATGCGGACGCCGCCGCCCCAGTCGGAATTCACGCCGGTGTTCGTGATCACGTTGTCTTTCACGACAAGATTGTCGGTGTTGATGCCGTACAGTGCGAATGGTCCGAAGCCCGAAGACATGGCCATGTCTTTGACGTTCAGATTCAGCATCTTGTTGCCGCTGCCGTTCTCCGAGACGACGACCGATTGGGGCACCGTGCTGTTGTTCGCGTCGAGCGTCATGTTGGACACTTCCGCACCCGTCAGATTGTACAAGGAGAAAAACGTATTTGCCGTGGTCGAATTGTATTTGACGATCGTCGTGTCTCTGTTCGCGCCCGTAATTTTTACGCCGGACTTGCCGCTGACCGCGCTTGTTAAATAATACGTGCCTGCGGGAATGAATACCGTGTCGCCGCTGGATGCCGCGTCGACCGCTGCCTGAAAGGCCGCGCTGTCGGAAACCGTGTCGTTGCCTGCGGCTCCGTAACTCGTTACGTCGAACGTCGCGGCATGCGCGATCGGCGTCGGCAGCGCCGGCAGCAGCATCGACATGGCGCATAAAGCGCTGAATAGGCGCAGCTTCAGCCTCGGTCGTTGAATGATCGCTGTCATAAGTAATCCCTCGCTTTGTTTAGATTGGCTTCCACTCAGAATGATTCCTGCTCTCTACCCTGATCGTGAAGTATACAATCCGTGATGATTCTCTATTGCCGCCGCTGTCGGCCTCACCTCCTTGTCATCACCTTGCCAATCTAGCCCTAGCCAAGACGAGTCTGCTTATTTTGCTCGTATGTAACTCCGGGTGCCGCCCCATCCGCGCGATCCAACTATTATCTTTCTTTCTCTTGCAGATAGAATAGGGCGGGAATCCGGCAAACTCTCCTTCATTCCCGCCCTTCTATCGTGCAACAACCGCGCCGCGAAGCGAAACTGTTCATTTCTCGAATCGCTTTACTTGCCGGCTGTATTTATGATTAATAGCTGTATAATTCGATTCATCGTTGTCGAAGCTTGTCATCACGGATGTTCCAATTCGTCTTCATTCAAGGGGAAGATATAACTGAGATGGATATTTCCATAAGTCGACGACCACGTGCTCGAATTATTCGTCGCCTCCCGTTCGCCGCTAAGCGTGGGCACGTATCCGATTCGAAAGTCCTTCACGCCAGTCCGGCTCCATTCCCATATGCCTAACGTGCCTCCCGTCCCCTGCTGTTTTGGAACCGACTTCTGAATATCTATCCAATCGTCCGGGATACGGCTGACTCCGTAACGCTGATCTTGCAAACTGACGCCCTTCTCCATCTGTACGCGCGGGCTGTAAAAATCGTTGCCGTCCGATCGTCCCGCATTCCGATTGCGAATCAGATAGAAGTCGAGCTCTTCTACCTTGGATTCCGGGGCAAGGTTCCACACCAAATATTGTTTGGAGGGATCGTCCTCTCTTAAATGCCACATTTGAGGGTTGCCGTCGCTATCGATGGATCGAATCTCCCAATCGAACCGATCCCACACCCAGAAGCTCATACCGTAATCCCCGTTTGTCGACACGAACGGCACGAACAGATGCCGGCTGTCCAGCATGACAATGTCCTGCACCTCCGAGACGTCCGCCCGTTCATTCAACTCATTAATCATCCGTGCGGCCAGCTCTTTGTCGCTCATCGGCGTCGGCCCGATCCCGATCCATTTCCAGAAAATAAACGAACCGGCGGCAAGCACGAGGATAGCCGCAATGATCGCTCGCTTCATCAATGGCTCCCTCCTCTTCCGTCCGTCCACTGGAGTAAAGGCGTCTTCGATTCATAATAGTAATATTGATTGTCCCGAGCAATAATGAGCCCCAAGCCGTCCGACTTGATGTACGCCTCATAACGAATGCCGCTGCCCCGCTTTGGCTCTGCTCCCAATAAAGCGTAAGGATAAAACTCCTTGCCTTGGTCGCGAGCCTCGTAATACCAATCCAGCGACTCTTCGAATTGCCGCTGCGGCTTCAAGTCATCAATAAGCTCCTTGAACCGGGCTTCATGCAACGACACGCCCTCCTCCGCGGATGGATGGATGCCGACGATTCGTGCATGATCGATCTTGGACAAATAAGTGGATAGTTGATCCTTGGGATAAACAAGCTCATGACCCCAAAACCCGAGCAGTCCAATAACAAGAAAAACATAATTGCACCAAAAGCCTGTCCAAGCATACGAACGATATCGGATCCTGGATGCCCAAGGCAGGAATAAATAGACCAGCCACACGCCAATTGGCACGATCGCCAGCTTTGCGACATAGCCTCCCAAAGGAAAACTAATAGAGAACGAAAACAGACTGATGCACGCGACGAGCAGCGCTCTCCATAGAGCCGGACGCTCGGACGATTGCCGACGATACCGGCGAAGCACGAGTCCTATCAGTATGCCCCAGCTTAACAGCATCGTCGCAATTCCTGCCAGATCGTCCGGCCACAGCTTGATCTCCAGCTCAAATCCCTCTTTTCCCTTTATAGTAATAACATGCACCCTAACCTTCCACTCTCAAAAAAGCAAAAACCGGGCAGCGAGGTCGAACCTTGCGCTGTCCGGTTGGGATTACCTATTTTTTAGGCTTATTCGGTTGAGCCGGCAGCCAATACGGCTTAAATAAACTGGAAGCCAGAGAATTGCCGTCGTGCGATGGGAAAGTAG
>NZ_BDQX01000018.1 GCF_003112455.1 Paenibacillus agaridevorans | reverse complement strand
AATTATCATACACGTTTGGCCAGGTGCGAGCCTGTTTGGTGAATTGTGTATGAATTATCATACACGTTTGGCCAGGTGCCGGCCTATTTGGTGAATTGTGTATGAATTATCATACACGTTTGGCCAGGTGCGAGCCTGTTTGGTG
>NZ_BDQX01000017.1 GCF_003112455.1 Paenibacillus agaridevorans | reverse complement strand
GAACCCCGCCGATAACGGTAGAGACGCAGCCGGTCGCCTTAAGCGAAGGCACGCTGGCCGCCCGATTGATCGCGGAGAATCTGCCGGATCGGATGGAGCCGGGATCGATCATGAGGCTGTCCATGACCTTTGAGAACACCGATAGCTTCGTGTGGTCCGAGGATGATTTGGTGCGTTTCGCTCCCACGGACAACAATGGATTGATGTGGGGCCATTTGACCGGCGGTTACGTTTTGGCCCTCAATAATGCCCGCATATTCATGAACGGAACGACGGGTCAGAACGAAGATCACACGTTTACCTTCACAATCGAAGCGCCGTCCACGGAGGGATCCTTTACTTTCGAGGCGCAAATGATTCGAGATGGCTCGGCCCGATTCGGTCCGCTCGTCAAGAAAACGATACAGGTGGGCAAGCCGTTGCCGCCGGAGGAGACTATAGACAAGGATGACTTCTCTTATCCCGACCTTTTTAACAGCTCGCTGCCCAATGCCGATTATTATATTTCCAACAAGGCGTTTTTCTTCGACCTCAGTCCCGATAAGACAAGCATCCCGAATGATGACAAGGGTCAGCCGCTCGGCACGGATTACGATACGTTAATAGAATTGCTAAGCGCGCAAAATAACAAAGCAGGCAGAAATATTTTTACGGTAGGCGGGTTTGTTCCTTGGTATATCAAATACACCAGCTTAATCGATCCTGTCGGAGCAAATTTAACCGAGTATGAAATGGAATGGCTGTATCTGGACATCATTTCCGCCTACAACGCGCAAAAGGATGCGGACGCGTTCGGCCATGTCGGCTTGTCCAATGCGTCGGTGTTCCAGCATGATCCGTTGTCGGGCTCGTACGTGCAGAATAACGACAAGGGAGACAACGACATTGTTTTGGAGGAAGGGAAAAAATACATTACGTTCTACATGGGGGATTTCGACGGAAGCTCGTGGGCCAACGGGGCGTTTCCGGTGATGTGGGACGATCCCAAGCGTGGAGAGCTTCCGCTAGGCTGGGCGCTGGTGGGGAATACATCCAAGCGAGTGCCGCAGCTCTACAATTATATTTACGATACCATGAGTCCCAACGATTATTTCGTGGCGGGCAATAACGGCTCGGGTTACTTGAATCCCATGATGCTGATGGAGGAGAATCGTCCGGCGGGGCTTCCGGATTTCCTGAATGTGTGGGAGGAGTACAACACGGCGATGTACAATAAGTTCGACCTGGATATTACCGGCTTTTTCATAAGCGGCAATTCCGGCATTACGCCGCTGAGAGTACAGGAGACCTACAGCAGATTCTCGCCGATGGGCGTCGGCAATCATGAGGGATTCGAGCAGAAAGTCGTAAACGGAACGCCTTTTGCGCCCGTTATCGCGATGGGACATGACGTATCGGATTCGGCGCAGTACGGCGAGGAATTGGTTAATGAGTTGAAGAGAAGGGACTTCCTCAATGTCAAGGTCGTGCTGACTCGCCCTTCCGCCATTGTCGGCGCAATCGACTATATTAGAGAGACTTATCCGGATCTGGATTTCGAGGTGGTCGATCCCTATACTTACTTCCGATTGTTTAAGGAAGCGGGTGCGGACGGAAGCTCGGGCTCCAATGATTTAATAAAAAAATACGATGCTTTGAAAGCCACGGAGATTATCGCGGTCGACGGCGTGGCGGATCCCGGGGAATGGGAGGACGCCGATGAGATCATCGTCAGTCCGAATTCTGCCGACGTTAAGCGTTACGGCACGGTATGGGGTTCCATGGACGACGAAGCCGATCTTACGTCGCGTTACCGCGTTCGCTGGGACGAACAACATCTGTATCTATTGGAGACAAGGACGGACGACTCGCTGAACTTTACCGAAACGGGAGCGCAAATGTATTTGTCCGACGCGACGATGCTGTTCCTGGATCTCAATCATGACAAGCAAGGCGGCAGATATGCGGACGGAGATTACGCGCTGTTCATGACGCCAAGCGGACCGGATGGCCAGCCGCATATGTTTATCCGCGAAGGACATTCGGCCGGTGCGCAGGAGCGCGCATACACGGATGGCGACATTGCTGCGGTTATCACGGATACGGGCTATACGATGGAAGTGGCGATTCCTTGGTCATCGCTGCAAGTACAGCCATTCGAACCCGCAACGAACCGGCAGATTGGCATGAGCGTGCTTGCGACCGATAATGACGGTCCTAATAATTGGGGCCAAATGATGTGGGCGGGAGATGGCGACAATCAGCAATATTGGGCGGATATGACGTTCGCCGAGAAAGCGGGAGAACCGATAGACACGCCGGCGCAGCCGAATTTTCCGGTCACGCAGCAAACGCCAGGGTTTAAATCCATAAGCGAAGCGGATTGGAAGAAGCTGTCCGAGGGCGAAGGGATTGATATCGAGCTTGGAGCGGGCGAGAGAGGCGTTTTGTTGCGGGCACATTCCACGCCATTGTCGAACAGCTCCACGCTCAGGCTGAAGAAGAACGGCGCGACACTGGCGGCATCGGGGCCGGCAATCCGGGCTCTGATGGAGGGCTGGAGCGGAGGCGGTCTTCGTTTGATGTTAAACGAGCTGTCGTCGCAATCCGTTCAAAGCATACTGGAGAAGGCAGCGGCAGCCGAATCGGCGCATGTACAGCCGCTCTCGAGCGTCATCGAGATTGGCGCGGCGAGCGAAGACGGCAAGAAGACGGCGGACAGCTTCCCCGTGCCCGTAAACTTGTCCTTCGATGTACAGGCCGCGACCGGCGCCATCCCCGCGTATCTGTACAAAATACAAGCGGATGGAAAGCTGGTCTACGTGCCGAGCAAGCGTATTGGCGGAAAAATCGAAGCAGAGCTGCTCGAGCCTGGTCAATACGCGGTGTTCCAATACGATAAATCGTACGCCGATGTTCAGTCCGGTCACTGGGCGTATGCTGCCATTCGCGATCTGAGCGCCAGACAGATTGTCGAAGGGGAAGGCGGAGGTTTGTTCCGTTTGAACGGAGAGGTTACGCGCGCGACGTTCGCGGCGATGCTGGCCAGAGCCATGGGCATCAAGCCGATCGAAGGAGCGAGCTTCCCTGACGTTGCCGAGGACAGCTGGTACGCGGGCTATATTGCGGCCGCGAAGCAGGCCGGATGGGTAACGGGCGAATCGGCTAGCTCGTTTAATCCGGAGGGCATCATCACGCGCGAGCAAATGGCGGTTGTGATCATGCGATCGCTTCAGTTGGGCTCGACGAATGAGCCGCATGGTGCCCATTACAAGGATGCTGCCTCAATCTCCGATTGGGCGGCGGACGCCATTCGCGCAGCGACAGGACTCGGCTTGTTGAAGGGCGGCTCATCCGGTTATTTCTACCCGCGGAATCAAGCGGCTCGCTCCGAAGCCGCTCAAGCGATATTCAACCTGCTGTCGTATTTGGAGAACGATCGGCCAGTCTAACCTATTAGGCGGAAAATCGTTCGTTTGATGCAAGCCAATCCCCCGGATGCCGGAGCATCCGGGGGATTTTTGCGTGTAAGCGTTTCAATAGAATACTTAGCACTTAGTGTAGAATACTGAATTATCATTTTATACCCCATATCTTATACTTTATTTGCAGGGTACAAGACAGAACTGACAGACGCAAGGAGGCTAATGGATGCAATCGTCATCAATAAAAAGTAAGCGCTTGAATTCCCGCCTATTGGGAAAGGAGCTATGGAGCAACAGGTATCTGTACCTGTTTGTCCTGCCGGGTATCATATGGTTTCTCGTATTTTGTTACCAGCCTATGTACGGCGTTCTCATCGCCTTTAAAGACTACGATATCATCGAGGGCGTTTTTGCCAGCGAGTGGGTAGGATTCGACAACTTCAAGGAGTTTTTTAACAATCCGAACTTTTCGGTTGTGATGACCAACAGCATCGCCATCAGCTTGCTTAAGCTGGTGTTCGGATTTCCGGCGCCGATTTTGCTGGCCATTTTGTTAAACGAGGTTCGCAACATCGTGTTTAAGCGGATCGCGCAAACGATTTCCTACTTGCCCTTTTTTGTCTCGTGGGTCGTTGTGGCGGGCATCTGGTACGAATTGTTTAGCACGGATGGAGGGGTCGTCAATAACCTGCTGGTCTTTCTGGGGTTGATCAAGGAGCCTATCTTCTGGTTTGGCGATCCGGACTTGATCTGGGGGATGATTGTGGCGTCAGACGTTTGGAAAGGAATCGGCTTCGGAACGATCATTTATCTCGCATCCATTATGTCCGTCAATACGGAGCTGTACGAATCGGCGGTTATCGACGGCGCCAACCGTTTCAAGCAAATCTGGCATATCACACTCCCTGCTATCCGTCCAACGATCATTCTGCTGTTTATTCTCAATATGGCGGGAATTCTCGATGCAGGCTTCGAGCAAGTCTATGTCATGCAAAACCCGATGCTGCTCGATAAAGCCGAAATCATCGATACGTACGTCATGAAGATGGGGATATTCAGAGCCCAATACGAGATGGCGACCGCTGTCGGAGTGTTCAAGTCCGTGATCGGCATGATCGCCTTGTTTACGCTAAATTTCCTGATCAAGAAGACAGGAGAAGAAGGCATTTTCTAAAAAAGGAGGGACACCGGCATGATTATTTCCAGAGGGGAAAAAGTGTTTCAATGGATCAACTATCTGTTTCTGTCCGCGCTCTCGTTTCTGTTCATATACCCGTTTTGGCGCATCGCCGCTTTGTCCTTTAGCGAGGGTTACGATGCCTCCAAGGGGGGGATCCATTTTTGGCCCAGAGCCTTTACGCTGGATAATTACAAGGCGATCTTCGCCAGAAGCGATATTATGGACGCCTACACCATTACCATCGGCAGGACGCTGATCGGGGCGACGCTTTCCATTCTTCTTGTCTCTTTGATGGCTTACGGCTTGTCCAAGGACAGGCTGAGGGGCAGGAAGATCATCAACATCATGATTATCATTACGCTGTTCTTCGGCGGCGGTCTGATCCCGACATACTTGTTGTACAAGTCGCTGCATCTGCTCAACAGCTTCTGGGTCTACGTCATTCCTACCTTATACGGCGCTTCTTCCGTATTCATCTTCCGTTCGTTTTTCAGGGCGCTGCCGAAGGAGCTGGAGGAATCGGCGCATATCGACGGGGCCAACGACTTGACGGTGTATACGAGAATCGTATTCCCGCTTAGTCTTCCGATTTTCGCCACAATGGGTTTATTCGCGGCTGTCGGGCATTGGAACGACTATATGACGGCCACGCTCTTCGTCACCAAGCAGGATCTTATTCCGCTGCAATCGCTGCTGATGAAAATTCTCGATCTTAATCGATCCGGCACGCCGGGCAATTCCTTCGGCATGGTGGATCTGGTCAGCAGCACAAAACGAACGGTCACGGCGCAATCGATCAAGATGGCGACATTGATGGTCGTGGTCATCCCGATTATGTGCGTGTATCCGTTCCTGCAGAAGTATTTCGTTAAAGGCGTTATTATCGGTTCTTTGAAAGGCTGAGGAATCTTGATAATATATAAATTACAGAAAAGGTGGTTTTACAGTGAAAAAGTCATGGAAGTTGCTCTCGTTTGTGCTTGTTTTCAGTTTGATGGCTGCTTCTCTAATAGCCTGCAGCAAGGGCAACAACGGTTCGGCCAGCCAGTCCCCGTCGCCGACTGCATCGTCGGGCTCTACAGCAGCTCCGGAGGTAAAGGAAGATCCGCTTGTCGTCAACATTTTGCTCATGGGAGACACGGTCTTGCCGAAAGAAAATAATCCGATGCACCAATGGCTATTGGAAAACAAAAATATAGATATCCGGTTTTCCTTGGCTAACGGCGAGGTTCCCGATCAGATGAACATGCTGCTTGCCGGAGGAGAAATCCCGGATGTCGTGCGGTATGCAACCAATGAACTGAGTAACGCGATCGCTAACAAATGGGCGGATGCAGGGCTTTCTATTTCAACCGACGAGCTGCTGGCCAAGTATCCGAACCTGCTAAAATATAGCGATCCCAAATATAACGCCGCCGTATTTGCAAATAAGAAAGACGGAAAGATGAATATTATCCCAAGCAACTCGGCAAGTCATCCTGATGTAGCAGAGAAGGTGCTCGGCTTCTTCGTGAAAGAAGATTGGCTCAAGCAGGTGGGTATGGAAGCGCCCAAGACAACGGACGAATTGTTTAACGTGCTGATGGCGTTTAAAGAACAAATCCCGGATGTGGACGGAAAACCGATTATTCCGCTTACTTTGGATCATATGGGCAGACAAAACTTCATGTACACGTGGACTAAAAATTGGTATGATCTATCGGAAGATAACAAAACGTTGCACTGGTGGTTCAACCATCCGGGCATCGAGGAATATATGGTCTTTATGAACAAGCTTTACAATAACGGATTGCTTGACCGAGAGTTTCTGACGCAGCAGCCGGATCAGTATCAGGCGAAGCTCAGCTCGGGCCGCGTAGGGATCACCTTCCAGACGCATGTGCCGATGGATACGGCTAATGGCGTGCTGAAAGCATCCGATCCGAACAACCGTTATGTACCAAGCCCGGCTATCCGTGTAGATGGACTGCCGCTTCCAATCTATGCTTCGACGTCCTACAGCATGTTCGAGGGCATCGTTATCTCCAAGAAATTCGCGGAGAATGAGCGCAACCTGGAGCGTTTTATGGAATTCCTGGATTGGAACGCAACGAACGAAGGTTCATTTTTCCTGAGCCATGGCGTCGATGGCGAATATTACGTGAAGAATGCAGACGGCTTGTACGAGGCGAAACCGGAAGTGAAAGTCGAGCTTGACAAAGGCGACAGCGTATTCCAAGCAAGCGAAGGCCTCATATTCTACAATCTGCTGAAATATCCTGTTATTCCGACGATGGAAGTGAAGGCGGGCACGGAGGAATTCCGGATGGGCGAAACGATCTGGGCGGAAGGCTATACGGTTGACGACAATCTGTTTAACCCTGCCGGAACGGGTCCGGAATGGGATAAGCATTGGGGCAATCTGTGGCCCGAAATCGACAAGTGGCAGGCCAAGGCCATATTTGCCAAAACGGAAGAGGAAGCGCGCAAGATTACGAAAGAAATGCTTGCCCACTTCGAAAAAATCGGCGCTCCTGAGGTTACGGCCGAGAAGCTCCGTCTGATCGACGAATATCTGAAAAAGTAGCCAACTACAAAAAAACGGAATCGGGGGCAGGGCCTTCGGTTCCGTTTTTTTGTTTTCATTCAAGGACGGGAATTCGAATCACTACCCTGGTGCCGATTCCCAGCTTGCTGAATAATCGGACGCCGTATTGATGTCCGTGCTGAAGCTGTATCTTTTCGTTGACATTGTGTATGCCGTAGCCGCCATTGCTGACATATTGGTTGTGGGTGGGCAAATCCATGCCGATTCCGTCATCGATAATCTCGAAGATTACGCAGGACTCCTCATGCGAAAGATGGCCTTTGATGGCGATATTGGTTGTTCCATCCTTATGCTCGGCGCCATGCAAAATGGCATTTTCCACGAACGGCTGCAGGATCAGCTTAAGGGTGTGGAAGGTTAAGATTTTATCCTCGATGTCGAAGGTGATGTTGATCATATCCTCCAGTCTGATCTTCTGAATTTCGACATAAGTTTGCACGTGGCGTATTTCTTCGCTGATTCGCAAGTACTCCTTGCCCGAATTCAGAGACAACCGATAAAAAGTCGCCAAATTGTTTACCATATCAATAATTTTCTTCGTTTCGTTATCTGCAGCCATCCAATTAATAGTCGCTAAAGTGTTGTACAGGAAATGGGGATTGATTTGGGCTTGCAGCGACTTGATTTCGGATTCTTTCTGCAATTGCTGACTCGTTCTTAACTCTTCTATCAACTCTCGTATTCGTTTGATCATGCGATTGTAATTTCGCATCAGCATCCCGATCTCGTCCCGTCCGTCCACGGATGGACCAATCTCTAGCGTCAGGTCCTCCTGTCTATCCATATGTTTAGCCAGCAGCGATATTCGGCGGGACAGTACGCGGGAAATCGCAAGCGTAAGCAGGATGCTGATTAAAATGCTGCCGATCAAAATCGCAACCGTGAAATTTCGGATGGATTGCGCGCTGAGCATCAGGCTGTCCATAGGCACCTCGAGCACGTATTTCCAGCCGGAATGGCTGTTGGTTTGATACAACACCAGCTTTTTGGAGCGATCGCCTTCCGCCAGCCAGCTTCCGGAGCTTTTGTTGTCAAACATCGGGTTTCCGGCCGGAGCGGCGATTGGGCGCATCTCGGGTTTGCTCTGGAACTGGATATCCCCATCGTCGTTCATCATGTAAAAAAATTCTTCGAGCGAATGCTCGCTAAACATTCCATCCTGGAAAATATCCTTGATCTTCAGCTGCATCTCGACAATGCCGACGAGTTGGTCGTTGTTGTACATGATCGGCTTGATAATCGAAATGAGCGTCCTGCTGTCGTTGACTGTCCAGATCGAGGCGTTTGATAATGCGATGAGGCCGGCTAGGTCTGTTTCGTCCAGATTGGTGAAATACTTTTGGTACCAATCGTTTCTCTCGGCATAGGAAATATCGATAATGGTATGTTCCGCGTCGGAGATGCTTGGTTTGTCCGGGTAAGTGCCGATATCGGGCATGGTTTTATTTTTTTTATAAATAATAATATTTTTAATTGAAGGGTAACGGCGCTCCAACTCAAAGATAGAGCGCAAATTGTCAAAATATTGATAAGTATAATCCGCAGGCGAATAGTAGATTGTATTTAAGGCGGCGATAAATTTGTGATTGGTAATATACGGATTTAGGAGCTCTTGATGCGTGTTCATCTTGTAATCGATATTCATGACGACCTGATCCAGGGTCTGGCTGTATGATTTGCTCGATTGGTTATAAATATAGGATTGGATTTTCTGATAGGTTAGCAAACCGGCCAGACTGACAGCAAAGATCATCAAGCTGCCATAACAGATGAGCAGCTTGTTTCGAAGCTTTATGTTGTTTAGCATTTTCATCTGCGCTCGCTCCATTTGATTACGACTTTAGAGATTGGTCTCGATATTCCTTCGGGCTGATCCCGTACATGTTCTTAAAGACAACGCTGAAATAAGAGGTGCTGTTATAACCGGTTTGTTCGGCGACCTCATAGATTCGAACGGATTCGTCCGTCAGCAATCGAATGGCATGTTTCATTCTCACCTTCGTCAAGTAGTCGATAATGCTCTCCCCAACGTATTCTTTAAAGATATTGGAAATGTAGTTGGGAGTCAGGTGAATGCGCTTCGCAAGTTCGTCGATCGTAATGGGTTCGTGATAACGGGTTTCGAGATTCTGAATGATGGTTTCGATGATGGTTGTATTTTTCCTTGTGCGCTTTGCGTGAAGATGCCGGCAAGCGGAGACGGCCGTTTCCTTGAGCCACTCGTGAATTTCCGGAAGCGTATCGAAAGAATAGATGCGATCCCACAGCCGATGCTCTTCGCCGAACACGGATTCTATTTTTTCATTGGATTCGTGGATAATTCGGATCAGATCGCTCATCGTTCGAAAGCAAAAAGCTTTAATAAACGGCTTATAGCCGGAAGACATTTGGGTAAATTCTTTACATATTTCTTCAATTGTCTGTTCTACCTGATTGACATTGCCAATCTCCACCGCTTGAATCAATTGTTCGTAGAAAACGTCAGAATTGGCGGAGAATGCTTGCTCGGTCATACTGTCAAGGTAGTAGATATCCTTCCCTTTGCCGAGATAAAATTTTTGTCTCGATGCCGCTTCGCATTCCTTGTAGGCTTCATGCAATTGACTGAGCCTGGCCTTCCGATTGCTAATACTGATCGTCAACATTTCGTTGTACGGAAGCAGCAGGTTTTCCCTGACCTCGCGGATCACATCGGGAACGGGAGAATGCCCGTCAGGCTCTGAGGCATAAAGCACGATTGCGAATTCGTTTTCTTTTGTTTGGAAGGCCTGCCCTTGCTGCTCGATGGCAGCGAAACGTGCGAGTTGATCGAGAAATTGCAAATAGGTTAACTGTTTCTTGGCATCCATCTCTGGAGAATCCAAAGGAGCGTCAATTTGCAATAGCAAGGTATCATAGCCATTTTCGGGTAATGGCAAAGAAAGCGTGCACATACGATTGTGGATCATTTCCTCATCCCTTAGAAATCCGTGCAGTATATGCTGAAACAGCTTCTCGGCAAGCAACGGCTTGCTTTCCTGAATTTGTTCTTTCAAGGAAGCGAGAGTGTGCTGTCTGTGTTGTTCTTTTAAGAACAGTGATTGTATTTTATCAAGCTCTTGCATCAGTTTATCGAACAGAATTGGCTTTAATAAAAATGCATACGCTTTCAATTCGATGGCGGCTCTTGCATATTCAAAGTCGTTATACCCGCTAATGATCAAAATTTTAACCTGGGGGTTTAATTGTTGGGCTCGTTCGGCCAGCTCCAATCCATGCATTTTTGGCATCTTGATATCGGTAATAAGAAGATCGACACCGTTCTTCTCAATCAGTTCCAGCGCGTGTACGCCATCTTTTGCAAGACCAACGATCTGCATCCCATAAGCTTGCCAATCCACATGCTTGGCAATGCCTTCTCTTTGTATTCGTTCATCGTCCGCTATAATCACTTTAAGCAATATGATTTCCCCCTGTCAGACTCGCATCAATATCTTTAGTATTAATATACATGCTTGAGAGCCTGCTATACATAGCGAGTATAGGTAATATTCGGGATATAAAACGATTTTGTAGAATAGTTGAAAGAGTGTGTAGAAAATTAATATATAGTTATAACATCGTGCAATATTTTGCCACCGTACTGATAGTCCTGGCTCGTTCCTTTACCATACAATATCGTTCGGTCTGCTCCAAAACAAAAAACCTGACAGCGTCCTTTGCCGAGGATGCCGTCAGGTTCTTTTTTAATTATTTTTAATTGCTATAACCTTCCAACCCGAAATCTTGTTTTTCTTGAGCATTTATACGTTTGCTGTAAGCCATTTTTGACAGCAATACACTGAACTCGTACAACAATAGGAGAGGCACTGCCACCAATATGTCGGATATGACATCCGGCGGGGTGACCGAAACAGCAACCAGGATAAGGATAAACCATGCGATCTTACGTCCTTTTTTTAGGGTATGGGGTGTTAATATTCCAATTCGGCTTAAAAATAGAATAATAAGCGGGAACTCGAATAATAAGGAAACAGGCAGAAGGATATTAAATAAAAAAGAGAAATACTGCATGACGCCATAGGTTTGCTCCAAGCCCATATTGTTCGACACTTTTTCTGTAAAAAGGAACGCCATGGGGAAAACAACGAAATATGAAAATGCTAATCCAATCAGGAACATGACGAATGCCCACGGCACATATCGCAAAGTTGCCTTTTGCTCCTGTTTCTTGAGTGCGGGACGTACAAAGGCCCAGAGCTGGAACATGGTATGTGGAATAGCCAAAATAAACGAAATCGCGAAGGCAAACTTCATATATAACCCGATTGCATCCCACGGTGAAAACGCATTCAAATGTAAGTTGTATGCGGGCGCGGCAGCAACTAAATAGTCGAAAATAGGTTGTGCCCCTAACAAACCGCCTATCAGCCCGATTGCAAATACAATTAAACAATAAATAATTCTTTTGCGCAGCTCACCCAGGTGCTCCGTCAACGGCATCCAGTCATCATCTTGAAGTGAGTCCAGCTTTATTTTCATCCCATTCGCCCCTGGCTCTGCTCCTTCTTCAATTGCCCTGTATCTTCATGCGTGACGCCCACATGACTTGCTTGGCTTTCTTTAGGTTCATTTATCAAATCGTTGGCGCCGTTCTTGAATTCACGCAGCGTACGTCCGAACGCTTTACCCAGTTCAGGCAGTTTGCTGGGACCAAATAGCAACAGAGCGATAAGAACAATCAGTATGATACCTGATGGACCGATTCCGGACATGAATAAAACCTCCATTCCCAATGTTGGGATTCTTATATCTGATTTCTACTATACAATCCGGGAAAGTTGCAAAACTATAGGCATTCCTAAACTTTTATATGCATTTATATACGGGCTAATCGTCCATCCAATAGAATGCCACGGGAATAGTGGGATCTGTGAGATTGTATATAAAGGTACATAAAAGTAGAGAGATGGTTATGGAAGTGCGCGCATGCCGAACTATAAACTGTAGCTATGATACCGATGTATCAACGTCCATCTCTCATTAACAAGGAGGAACGAGCTATGTACAACGAAACAGAAGGAATGGGTCAGCGTCATCCAGATAAAGATCAGGAAGGGAAGCACGGGCTGATCAGCAGGAGAAAAGCGCTTGCTTCGATAGGTTTGGCGGGCGTTGCCATTGCTTCTTCGGGATTGATTGGCGGAACGATTTCCACAGCTCATGCCGACAGTGGCGAGCAGCGCAACACGGTTAAAAGTTTAATGTCAGAAAAGCTGGTTGTTTACTTGACGATTGCAGAATTGCGCGCAATGAACACTCAAACTGCCAAAGATTTGTATTATGTAACAGACCCGGGGCAAGAAGGAGTGTTCCGTCTAAATGCAACGGACACGGTTTCGACAGATAATGGGGGGACGATACTTGTTTCGGCTTACGGCGAGAGATTCGAAAGGAACTTTGATGGCATGGTCAATGTAAAATGGTTTGGCGCCAAAGGCGACGGCAGCAGCGACGACACGATCGCGATACAAAAAGCGATTGATGCCAAACAAGGCACGGTCTTTCTGCCAAAAGGAAAATATATGACATCAGCTCCGCTTGTTGTGCAAACAGGCGATTCGCTCGTCGGCGAAGGGCCCGAAGTCACGATCATTGTAAAAACGACAACGACTGCCGCAACATTAGGTACCAGAACCATGTGGGCCGCAGTAGATAATTACAATGTCGACGCGGTTATCATTGCACTGCCCGAAAATAACGACTACGTGAGATATGTTCATATCGAAGGAATCATGGCTAAACGTGGTGAAACGATTAATACGGAAGTCGTGTACCCGGATTCAACATACTGCTTCTATGCTCCCCGGATTTGTTTTCTTACGCAAAAAAACGTGGAATATCGCCATGCCGATACGGGGTACTATACGGCAAACGCCTGGATGGTCACACTGGAGCGGGTATCGTCGCGGTGGGTAAACAAAGGTTTTGTGTGCGGCGATTACGATGCGGCAGGCGGGGGGGGGGGAAACCA
>NZ_BDQX01000016.1 GCF_003112455.1 Paenibacillus agaridevorans | reverse complement strand
AACGCAAGCGAAACTTCCGGTGCTCACGTAGCTTCCACTACGCTCCGCTCCTCAGTTTCTACTTGCATTCCATCTTCTCGGTGCTGAAAACCGAACTTTTTGAACTCGAACATATTGTCTGACGTTATGCAGGCCGAATATACCTTCCTGGCATATGCATGGCATGATTGCCGGAGGTATAATGGAAATGTCTGCAAGGTTCGGCATACATATCTTTATAAGCGGATACATAACGGAGCAACGAGACAGACGGGAGGATTGCCATCATGGCGGAAGCTGCAAAGCCGGGGCTGGGGCTGGCGCTTGAAGGCGGCGGCGCCAAAGGCGCTTATCATATGGGAGTGGCGAAAGCGTACTTGGAGGCGGGCCACACGTTCGACGCGGTAGTCGGCACCTCGATCGGCGCGCTTAACGGAGCGGTCATCGCGCAAGGCGACTTCGAGAACGGCTATCGTTTGTGGGAGCGGCTGGATGCCCGCGCGATTTTCGATATTACCGATGAGGAATACCATCTGCTGATGCGGCGCAGGCTCGACACAAGCGCCTTGCGCCACTTGGCCTCGAGAACCCGGAAGCTCATCGCGAGCAGAGGCATGGATACGAGGAAGATGCGGCAATTGATCGCATCCGTTGTCGATGAAAGCCGGCTGAGAGAATCCCCTGCCGACTTCGGGCTGGTAACGGTATCCTTGACGGGCCGTGCCCCGCGCGAGCTGTACAAGGAAGATATACCGCAAGGACAGTTGGCGAATTATTTGATGGCCAGCGCTTCCTTTCCCGGCTTTCAAACAACCGTCATCGACAACGAGGCTTTTATCGACGGGGGGCTGTATGATAACTGTCCGATTAATATGCTGGCTCTTAAAGGCTACAAACAAGTCGTCGCGATCAGGACGCTTGGACTCGGGATTACTCGCAAAGCCCGGTATCCCGGCATGACGGTTACGACCATCTCGCCTTCCGAGCCGCTCGGCGGCATGATGAGCTTTAACCCCGAGTCGATACGACGCAGCTTGAACATGGGCTACTACGACGCCATTCGGCAGCTTAGAGGATTACAAGGGAAAACGTATTGCATCGACATCGGCGGACTAACCGAAGAGATGTGCAAGGAGATGCTCGACTCGCTCCCCGAAGCCAAAGTGTTGGGTGTCGGCCGCATGCTCGGCGTTGGCGGACTTCCGCCTCGGGAATTGTGGAGCAAAAGTATCGTGCCCAGGTTGTCCGGCAGCATGCGGTTGCCTGCGGACGCGTCGTCTCTGGCCTTTATCATCGCTCTGGCAGAGACTTTAGCGACAGCAAAGGACGTGCACAAATACGCCGTTTACTCCTTCGCGGACTGGATTCGTACCGCCATAAGCGGTCCGCTACGGAACACCCGCGGTCTCGGGTTCCGTCAAGTGGAGCTCTGCATGGCCGCGCAGCGTATACTGGAGGCCGTTCGGCTGCCCGAAGGGCCAGAAGCTTAATATGACATAAGGTGACGTATTTGAGGATCTATAATGGGGGTAGGTCAACGAAAGGAGTTACAGCTCATGAAACGAAAAATCATTTTAGATTTGGCGGTTACTTTAGATGGTTTTATTGAAGGGAAAAATGGTGAAATCGACTGGTGCATTATGGACGCCGAGATGGAGTTTACTCATTTTTTAGATCAAGTCGACACCATTTTATATGGAAGAAAAAGCTATGATTTATGGGGACAATATACTCCGGAAATCGAACATTCGGATTCTGAAAAAGAATTTTGGGAATTGGTTCATAGCAAAAAAAAATACGTGTTTTCCAGGACGAAAGGGAGTACCGATGATCAAGTCATTTTCATCAATGACGGTATTCTTGAAGAAGTGGCTAAATTAAAGAATGAGCCGGGTAAAGACATCTGGTTATATGGCGGAGCAAGTTTGATTACGACTTTTATCCATTTAGGACTTGTCGATGAATTTAGATTATCCGTTCACCCTGTTGTTTTGGGAGAAGGTAAACCGCTGTTTGCGGATATACAACAACGGTTGAATTTAAAAATGGTTCATACAAAAACGTTCTCCTCAGGCGTTGTACAACTAATTTACCATTCGCTTGCTTAATCATGACATATGTTGTCATGGTACTTCAGTTAAACTGTGATAGCTTGGAAAATAGAAATCCGAGGTGATGTCTATGAACGGCTATGATATCGTAATTGAAGGAGCGCGCGAGAATAACCTGAAAAACGTAAATGTCCGCATCCCGAAGCAAAAAATCACGATCTTCACCGGCGTCTCAGGGTCGGGCAAATCCTCCCTTGTTTTCGACACTATCAGCGCAGAAGCTCAGCGGCAGCTTAACGAGACGTTTTCCGCATTCGTCCGCAATCGGCTGCCCCGGATTAGTCAGCCGGATACCGATCTCATCGAGAACTTGTCTACGGCGGTTGTCATCGATCAAAAAAGACTCGGCGGCAACTCCCGTTCGACGGTCGGCACAATCACGGATATTTATGCCATGCTCCGGTTGCTTTTCTCCAGAATCGGCAAACCTTTAGTCGGCTCTTCTCATGTCTTCTCGTTTAACGAACCGGCCGGCATGTGCCCGGAATGCTCCGGAGTCGGACAGGTGGTGCAGTTTAGCGTGGACAAGCTGCTCGACAAGTCCAAATCGCTTAATGATGGCGCCATCCTCTTCCCCGTCTTTAAAGTGGGAAGCTGGTACTTGAATACGTACACCCATTCCGGCTTGTTCGACAACGACAAGCGGCTTGCCGACTATACGCCGGCAGAATGGGACGCTCTCCTAAACGGCAAAGAAAGCAAAATCGTATACCGCTCGATAGGCGGCGATATCGAATCGAATTACGAGGGGCTGCTGCCCAAGCTCACCCGCCTGTATGTAAAGCGGGACATCAGCGAGATATCGGATGCCAAACGCGAAACGGTTGAACGTTTTTTATCCTATAGCGAGTGTAACCTTTGCGGGGGAAGCCGGCTTAATCAAGCGGCCTTGGGCTGCCGGATTAACGGATACAACATTGCGGAGTGCGCGGCGATGGAGATCGGCGAGCTGATCCGTATGATTGAAGCCATTCGGGATCCCGTTGCAGGTCCGATGATTGGCGGGATTTTGACCCGGCTGAACCATCTGGTCTCCATCGGACTGGACTATCTGAGTCTGGACCGGCAGACCGCCACTTTGTCGGGCGGAGAGTCGCAGCGCATCAAGATGGTCCGTCATCTCAGCAGCAGTCTCACCGGCATGATCTACATTTTCGACGAGCCGAGCGTGGGGCTGCATCCGCGAGATGTCCATCGTCTTAACGGCATGCTTCGTCAGCTCCGGGACAAAGGCAATACCGTGCTCGTCGTCGAACACGACCGCGAGGTGATTGAAATCGCCGATTACATCATCGACGTCGGACCGCTTGCAGGAACCCGCGGCGGAGAAATCGTCTACGAAGGAGACTTTGCGGGCCTGCTCCGCGCGGATACGCCGACAGGCCGTCACTTAAAGCAAAGCCTGCCCTTGAAAACTTCAACAAGGACGCCTACGGATTGGATGACCGTAACCAGCGCCAGGCTTCACAATCTGAAGGATGTTACCGTCGATATCCCCGTCGGTGTGCTGACCGTGGTAACGGGCGTAGCCGGCTCGGGCAAAAGCACGTTGATTAACGGAGCCTTCCTGCCATCGCATCCGGAGGCGATTGTTATCGACCAGTCGGCCGTGGGCACATCCATCCGCTCCAATCCGGCCACTTATACGGGAATGATGGACGAGATCCGGCGGCTGTTCGCAGCCTCCAACAAGGTGAGCGCATCGTTGTTCAGCTTCAACTCCAAAGGAGCCTGTTCCAACTGTCAGGGTCTCGGGATGATATACACGGATTTGGCCTTTCTCGAGCCGATAAGGACGATTTGCGAAAGCTGCGAGGGCAGGCGGTTCAGCGACGAAGTGCTGGAATACAAGCTGAACGGAAAATCCATCAGCGACATCCTCGCCATGACGGTACGGGAAGCTTTGGAGTTCTTTAGCAGGAAGGAACTGCTCCGTCAATTGCAGACGCTGGAGGATGTGGGACTCGGGTACGTGACTCTGGGCCAGCCTTTAAGCACCTTGTCGGGCGGAGAATGCCAACGCATCAAGCTCGCCGGCGAGCTGCATAAGGAGGGCAATCTCTATGTGATGGACGAGCCGACAACCGGATTGCATATGTACGATATCTCCCGTCTGATGGACATTATGAACCGCCTGGTCGATGGGGGCAACACGGTGGTGGTCATCGAGCACAACATGGATGTAATCAAGAGGGCCGATTGGATTATTGACATGGGCCCCGAGGGCGGACATCAAGGCGGCCGCATTGTATTCGAAGGCACTCCTGTCCAGCTTGCCGCTGCCGAGCATTCGATAACGGGTGCGTATTTGCGCAAGTCGGAAGGCGGCCAGGGAGCGTCTTCCTGATAAGGATCGATACAGATCGGAAGGTTGGTGGTATACTCGTAACTAGATTATGATCCACTGATCCGATTGGGAGCGATTCGATTGAACATATGGAAGGACTTGCGGACGTTCGCGGACGTACCCGGAGCTCGCGGGTTATTGGGAGCGTTGTTCTGCTATGGCATCGGACTCGGCATACTTGCGCCTATGAATGCCATCTATCTGAGCGAGAACATCGGACTTGCCAAAGGACAGATCGTATCGGTATTCGCGATCTCCGCCTTGCTCAACCTCATCGTCACGATAACGGTCGGCATCTTTAGCGACCGGATGAGGAGCAAAAAGAGGATTGCCGTCGTCGCGGCTATCATCTGCATGATAGGGCTGCTGATGTATATGCGGGCGGATAATTACGCGCAGGCGCTTATCTTTCTGTGCGTGGCATCAGCTCCTTCCGGGCTCATTATGGGACAGCTGTTCGCGCTGGCGCGTAACCACTTCGCCCGCCTGGCGCCCACTCTGGTCGAGATGGCGCTTATTTGGCTGCGTTCGTCGATGAGCGTCGGTTTCTTCGCCGGATTGCTGATCGGAGCCAACCTGTATGTGCTCGCGACGTTTCAAGGGGTCTTATGGGGCAATCTGGCCGGTTATGCCGCCCTGATGCTCTTGCTTCTGATGCACAAAGAGCTAGGCGCCGAAACGCCGACGGGGGGCAAAAAAGTCTCGGCGCCGAAGGGAGGAGAACCTTTTTCTCTCCTTATGCTTCTCGCTATTCTTATGATTGCATGCGCTGACGCCGTGCGCGGACTATACCTGCCGCTCGTCGTAAAAGAGCTGTTCGGCCGCGCCGAATTCGCCTCCTACATCTGGAGCGTACAGGCCGTATTCGAGCTGCTGCTCATGACCGTTTCCGGTTACTGGGCGGCGCGTTATGGCACCAAGCGCATTTTAATGCTGGGCGGCTTGTGCGCAATTGCCTGCTACGCCGTCTATCTTGCGGCGCCTCCGCTGGCCTACTTCTTCCTCGTGCAGCCCGTCTATTCGCTGTTCGTCTCCATCAAATTCGGCGTGGCGATGGGTTATGTGC
Organism: Paenibacillus agaridevorans; assembly: GCF_003112455.1. Taxonomy (GTDB): domain Bacteria; phylum Bacillota; class Bacilli; order Paenibacillales; family Paenibacillaceae; genus Pristimantibacillus; species Pristimantibacillus agaridevorans. The sequence goes on along the minus strand of NZ_BDQX01000016.1, from coordinate 40,990 downwards.
AGCGCATGTTCCTCGGCCGCAGCGGTTTCGGCGCCAGCCTGTACGAAAGCATCATTTTGATGGCGACGCTGCTTGGCTATGTCCTCCCTCTCTTTATCGAAGGATATCATCCGCTGCTGTTCCTGATTCCGACCGCCATTATCGTCGCATCGCTTATTTTGATCGGCTGGTCGATGGCGAAGGAACGCGGCCCCAGTTCGGGTGTAGGATCGTCGGGAGACACGGCAGTTGCGAAATAGGGAGCGTTCTCCGCAAGACCAGGGAAAAGCCGTCGCGATGGTCGCGACGGCTTGTTGGTTGTCCTGGGGGTTGGCGAGTCATGAGTGTTCGACCGCTGCCAGCTAGATTGCAACGGAGGCTCCTCCATCGACCACTAGACGCACAGTGAATCTTCTTCTGCCGTCAGCCCAGCTTCTGACCGCAGTTCGGACAGAAATTCGCGCCTTCGTTCTTGGCGCCGCAATTCGGGCAGAAATTCGGCTTCCCCCCGCCGGACGGAGCCGATCCGGAGCCCTGCTGCCCCGATGCGTTGGAACTCCCTTGCTGCCCGGAGCCGCTGCCGTTCCCGCCTTGCTGGCCGCCGTCGCCATTCATGCCCTTCATCATTTCCTTGGCTATATTCATGCCCATCATCATGCCTGCCGCATCGGCCGCCATTCCGCCGCTTTGCAGCTTGCCCGAAGAGATCGCGTCGATCATCGACGCCTGCTGGTAGCGCCCCATATCCCCGATCATGCTGTGCGAGGCGTTTTTTGTAATCATCGCCTGGATTTCCGGCGGATAGTTGAAGCTCATCACCTGGAAGCCCGAAATCGTGATGCCGATATCCAGCAGCTCCATGTCGAGATCCTCGCGAATGCCCCGCGAGATTTCCGCTGCATTGGCTTGGAGGTTGAACATATCCTTGCCTTCCGTGCTGATCCACTTCATGAGCAGGCTGTCGAGCACGGAGGTAATGCGAAGCTTTACGTCGTCAACGAGATAGCTCTCCCGCACGCCGGCGATTTTATCGATAAACGTCACGTAATCCTTTACCTTGAACACGAACGTGCCATTGGCGCGGATCGGCATGCCGCCAGGCAACTGCGGCGTCGGAATCATGACGGGGTTCTGCGTCCCCCATCTTACCGTAAATTCCTTCGTGTTGACGAACACGACCTCGACCCTCATGCCGCTGTTGAAGCCGAACTTGAAGCCCTTGAGCGTGGAGAGGAACGGAATAATCTGAGAATCGATATTATAATCGCCCTCGTCCTGGAAGATGCCCTCGATCCTGCCATTATGGACGAAGATCGCGTCCTGGCCGGGGCGGATGATCAGCTTGCTCCCCTTCTTGATTTCCTTGTTGCTCCACTTCCAGAATATCATGTCGTCGCGGAACTCTTCCCATTCCACTACGTTTGCGAACTGGTTTTTGAAAAACACCATTATGCCTCATCCTTCCCCTTTTAAAATGATCCTCTGCTTCCGCTATGCGAATGGCCGCCAGACGATCTGCCGCCACCGCCGCCGCCTCCTCCACCACCGCTGCTCGGCTTCGGAATATGCTGCTTCGTGACCGTCGTTCTTATATACTGGTCCCGATGGCCGATGACCCCGGAGGATCCGACGTTCTCGTAGGTACGGCTGTGCACCGTGACTTTTCCTCCCGAGTTCGCCACCATCCGCCAGACGATCAGGAGCGCTACAACACCGGCTGCGCCGACCTGAAACCACCATTTGAACAAAATATTATCGGGATCCACGCCCGGCTTGTAACCCATGTAACGATGCGCCGTTACGATGTATTCCGAAAACGCGGCGTAATAATCGCCCGCCGACAAATCGGACGTGATCCGGTTCCTGATGCGGTCCAGTCTGCCGTCGTCGAGATACTCCTCGCCCTTGTAAAAGCCCGCCAAATAAACTTCCCTGAACTTCATGTCCATCGTCAGAATGACGGCATTGCCATGGGGCTTGTCGAAGCCGGGAGCCTTGTTGTCGTAGAAGTCCTCCGTCATCTTCATGACATCGGCTCCCGACTCGTTAAGAGAGGTATAGATGATGATGTCGGTCTCCCTTTCGGCACCGTACGTTCTTGCCATCTCCGTAAGCTTGGCCTCCTGCTCGGTGTCAAGCAGTCCCGCTTCGTCGTAAATTAGTGGCTTCCCATCCTCGGCCGCGTACACGGAGGCCAGCGGAAGGCACAGGAGGAGCATCCCTATAATAGCGACCATCCTGGCAAACGGGGAAAGGCGGATAAATTGTCTTCCTGTCACCATATTCCGCCTCCCATCGCCAGCTGTATGGCTTTCATGGCCGCGAACCCCGCGAGGAAGATGCCCGCGAACCAGCCGAATATTTTGCCCTTGCTCAGCGGCGGCTTTCCGACGACCTTTCCCGTCTGCCCGTTCATCGCGAAGGTGTATCTTTGTTTATTGTAGTCATAATGTACAACCCAGACGGGCAGCAGCGCGTAATCCGCCTTCAGCGCGGAAGTCCGGATGTTTTTGTTCTGGTAAGTCAGTACATGGTACGCCTGCATCGTGGACTTGATATACGATTCGATATAATCGCCAATCTTATGCTTGGCGCGAGGATACAATACGCTGTCGTCGTAATTGTATTTCTCCGCGACGTAGCCGGAGAGATAGGGCGCCTTAAATTCCTTTAGCCGATCATAGGGGAACGGCTCCAGCTTGTCCATCAGCTCGTCGTTCATCTTCTCCGAGGCATCCACCGGCACCTTGACATAATCCAGCACGATGTCCCGGTAGACGTCATAATGCTGCGTCTCCGTATACATGTAGTCGCCGCTTCTATAGGTTCGCACCTTGGTCCCGTGCGCCTGCACCTGGATGCTGCTATGCAGATCGTATAACCAAAAAGGCACGTACATGCCCGTGATGCTCTGGATCCGATCCGCGGTCATAAAGCCCGGCGGCGTCAAGAGACCGTTCTTGCACCACTTCTTGAACGCCTTCTGCGCCTCTTCCTTGCTAATCGCAAACGGAATGACGATGTCGGGAGACAGCTCTCCCGCCAGCCGATCGCCCAATACGACGTTGGAGCCGCAGAAGCTGCAAGACGTCGCTACCGTCTCCGGCTCCGTGATGAGCACGGCGCCGCAGCTTGTGCAGTGGTATTCGTGCGCCTCGTCTCCGTTGAAAACGGAGTGGCTGTTCGAGCCCGAATAGCTTTCGATTTCGTCCTTCCTGCCGCAGCTTTGGCATAGCAGCATGCCGGAGGCGCTATCGAACGCCATCTCGCCCCCGCAGTTCGGACACTTATATGCAATGACCGACATTCGTGCCATCACACCCCTTTCTCTTCCCGATTGGCACTGTTGTGGCTACCTTTATACCCTTAACAAAATCAGCCTGATGGGTGATTCGCCTTACCGCCCCAGCTTCTCCTTCAACTCGGCCAGCTCTTCCTCCGGCTTCGTTTCCTTCGCCTTCTCGTATTGGGCGAATTCTGCGTCTATATCGTAGGCCGCATCTCTGCGAAGCTCGGCGAGCGCCATCGCCTCGTCATAAGCTCGCTCCGCCCTCTCCTCCAGCTCGTCGAGCATAGACGCTCCCGCTATACCCGCTGTGTCCGCGGCGTTAATCTTTTGCTGCGCTTCCGCAGCCGCAAGCTTGCCTTTGATCGCCGTCCGGCGCGCTTCCAGCAAGTTGATATCCGCGGTCAGCTTTTCCTGCAGCGCCTTCATGTTCGCGGCATTGCCCGCCGCGGTATGGTAAGCGGCTTGCAGCTCGGCTTCCTTGCCAGCCTCCGCCGCCTTCTGTTCCAGAAACTTCATCGCCTGAGCTTCATTGCCCGACTGAACCGACTTCTCCGCGTATCGCTGCAGCTTGGCGATCTCCGCCTTGCATTCGTCGAGCGCCCGCTTCGCCCGGCTTTCCGCAGCCAGAATCGACGCCGTCTCCGCCTTCACCTTGCCCAGCTCGCCATTTACGCTTCGCATATATTCGTCAAGCGACTTCTCTACATTGTCGGAACGCTTAAGCAGCGCATTCACATTACTGGTCATCAAATCCCTGAATCTGGATAGAATACTCATATGCCAGCCTCCTTCTGCAACGATTTCCTGATCTTATAGTACCTTATTTTCGGCAAAAAGGATTCAAATCGAAGCGAAAAGGTTTATTAAGCTCTTTCGCGGCGTTAGATCGCGGTATTAATCACCAGTAGTCTAGCCATCCGGTCCAATATGGTTTCATTACCATTTCCATGTTGCATGTATAAACAGTGGTAGTTATAATAAAACTAAAGAAGGAGCCGTGCGACCACACGACTCCAGCAGCACAGTAGACCGCTTCAAAGGCGGTCGGCTTCGGAACCTAATCTAAATCACAGAGATAGATCGCATTCCTTGCAGCGGGGCGATCTATTTTTGTTGATTAAATACTGCAATGATGGCAACAACCAGTGTTAGCAGCGCTACAATTAGCGCACCGAAACTGATCATCAACGTCTAATTATAGCATAATTTGTAAGAATATATGAGCAGCGAACTCTGATTTTCTCCTGCTTTGCACAAACGGGAGTTGAACCGATGTTGATCGATCCCCGAGACAAAGGACTTAGGTTTGTAGCACCGCTATAGTTGCGCGTTCCGGCTCTTTATCTGGATATACGGGCAGCGCGGAGGATGCGAGTGCATACTCGCTCGGATCCGTTTTGTAAGTATTTTTAGGACAAGAGCGTTATTTATGTGTTGATTCCGGAAATAGAAAATACATCGCCATGATGTATTAGCCTCATGGCGATGTATTCAAAGACAACTATACGTTCCGCGGTTCTCCGTCATCATCCTCGGTAACGATCGCATTCCCCTCATAACTAATCCAGTCGCTCCTGAGACATTGGAATCCAGCATATGGAACGCAAGGGCGAGCTGATCCTGGTCGCCGAAAACGAAATTCATGCGACGGCAAGTAGCGGCATGTCATATCCGGTTAATGCCAAGCCACTTTGCACGGCTTCTGAATGTTCTTCGCTCTTCAATATCCTCGGCTCGTAAGTCTTTCTTTGACCAGTCTCGCGGCCTCGGCAACCGTATCGGCTTCGATGATCGTAGTCGGTCCGCTATACTGGCTCATTGCGTGCTCGTAGCGTGGATCATAATAATGCTCCAGAAGCAGTCGGACGGCTGCTTCGTATTGATCGGCTTCCAGACATGCCGCAATCTCCTTGGCGACCGGCGTATGAATGTGGCGGCGAATCCGCTGAAAGCCTTGTATCAGCTCCTGCTTATGCTCCAGCGGACGGTAATCCTCCACGATATGACGTACGCGTTCTTCTATAGGCAGACGAATCAACAGCTGCTCTCCTTGCTCTTTCTTCCTCACGATAAAATCCGGAATTACCGCCTTGCCGATTCGCTTGCTTTCCCCTTCTATCAGGACATATGGGGACTGCTCCAGCTGCAGCAAGTCGGCAACAAGCAGCGACTCGAACGTCTTCTGATTATGGGATGCCATCCCTACATGTCCGAAGATAGAACCGCGATGTCCGGCCATCTTCTCCAAGTCAAGGACGGGATATCCCTCCTCCGCGAGCTGGCGGAGAATAGCCGTCTTGCCTGTTCCGGTATTGCCAAGCAAGACAATCGGAGAAGCAGCCAGCTCCATATTCTCCAGCGTCTCCACGACCCACTTGCGGTAAGCGCGGAAGCCTCCCGTCAGCCTATGAACACGTATGCCCATCAAGGAGAGAACCGTTGCCGTCGTCTTGCTGCGCATGCCGCCTCGCCAGCAGAATACGACCTTCTGTCCCGGAATCTCGCGGAACTGCTTAATGAAATCAGGCAGCTTGGCCGATACCAGCTCCAGCCCGCGGTCCATTGCCGCCTGAACGCTGACCTGCTTGTAGGTTGTGCCGACCTCCGCGCGTTCCGCGTCGTCGAAGAGCGGAATGTTGAGACTGCCCGGAATCGTCGCTTCGGCGAATTCGGATGGCGAACGCGCGTCGATAGTGACGACCGTCTTGCTCTGACGCATCTTTAATAGCTCGTCTATGCTCATATCCTGAAACAACGATACCGTCTCCTTGCGCTATGTTTTCTTGACTTATCTGACCTCGATGCGTCCGGGATGCTCATCCGTCGCGCCGCCGATGATGGCAGCCTCCACGCCGGCCTGCTTCAGCTTGTCCAGCAGCTCCTCCGCTTGTTCTCCGGCTACGGAGATAAGCAGGCCCCCCGAGGTAACGGCATCGCACAGGATCCATTGCCCGATCTCGTCCAAGGTATCCGCGAAGTCGATGGAATCCTTGACATGGGCAAAATTGTTCTTCGTGCCTCCGGGCACGAAGCCCGACTCCGCCAGCTCTCTGACCCTCGGCAGGACGGGGACGTCGGCAGCGTTCACCTGTATTCCCACTCCGCTGCCCTTGGCCATCTCCAGCGCATGCCCCATCAGGCCGAAACCCGTTACGTCCGTGCAGGCATGCACGTCGAAAGGCTCCATAATTTCCGCGGCCGTCTTGTTGAGCGTCGCCATGACCTCCGTTACACGACGAACCTCATCCGCACTAAGCTTGTCCTTTTTGATGGACGTCGTCAGGATGCCTACGCCGATCGGCTTGGTCAGGATCAGCTTGTCGCCGGGAAGCGCCCCCGCATTGGTCCGCACCTTGTCCGGGTGTACAAGGCCCGTGACGGCAAGTCCGAACTTTGGCTCGGCATCGTCGATGGAATGTCCCCCTACGAGCGTAATCCCCGCCTCCCGCGTCTTGTCACCGGCTCCCCGAAGAATTTCGGCAAGAATGGATTTGTCCAGCGTCTTGATCGGAAAGGCGACAATATTAAGCGCCGTCAGCGGCTTGCCGCCCATGGCATATATATCGCTGATCGCATTGGCCGCGGCCACCTGGCCGAACGAATACGGATCGTCGACGATCGGCGTAAAGAAGTCCACCGTCTGCACAAGCGCCAACTCGTCGCTTATCTTGTAAACGCCGGCGTCGTCGCTCGTATCGATACCGACTAGCAGATTTGGGTTCGGTATAGAGGCCGGCAAGGCGCGAAGGACTTGGGAGAGCTCTCCGGGTCCGATTTTGCACCCGCAGCCTCCTTTGGTTGAGTAGGAAGTCAGTTTGACCGGTTCCGTGTTCATGGCGTAGTTCCTTTCTATAGGGATCGTTAGTGTTATGTTAATGAAGTAAGTCCATGATAAACGATACGGCTCGGAAATTCTAACTCTCCGTAGCCAGATCAATCTTCCGATTGACAACGCGATACATGATATAATGCCTGTTCCAGATTTGCGTTGCCGTCACGATGGTTGTTTCTCCGTCCTTCTCGAAAAAATAGCCGGACCCTTCCTGGCCTGCATAGATCCAGCCTTCCTCATGCATTTTTTCCTTAAGGAGCTCTCGGTGGCCCTTCGCTTTGGATACGAACTCTCCGTCCCCGTTCATGGGCAAGATTGCTCCTTCGGCAGAACGAAGCCGATACATGAGACCGGCATTGTCCAGTCCAACCTTATTGAGGAAAAGGCCTGCCGCGAGCAGAAGCAACAACATGACAACCGCTATCGTCCATAAAGTCCACTTCCAAACAAGTCTCGGCAATGTCATCCCTCCCCATTCCTTTTTTGGATGCAGACGCTCACACTTTAGGCGGTCGTTTGGGTCCCGAAAGGCATTGGCTTATATGTTTTCAATCTGCCAATCGATCTCCCCGCGGCCGCTCGCGCGAAGAAATTCATTGGCCCGAGAGAACGGCTTGCTGCCGAAGAAACCCCGATGCGCCGACAACGGGCTTGGATGCGGCGAGCGAAGCTGCAGATGATGCCGGTTCGTGATGAACTCCGCCTTCTTCTGGGCGTGGCTGCCCCATAGAAGGAACACGACGGGCTCGTCCTTCTCGTTGATGGTCTGTATCACCCGATCCGTGAAATGCTCCCAGCCCTGCCCTTTGTGCGAATTGGCTTCGTGCGCCCGCACCGTCATGACCGTGTTTAGCAAAAGAACGCCCTGCTGCGCCCACTTGATCAGGTAGCCGTTATTGGGAATGTAGCAGCCCAGATCCTCGCGCAGCTCCTTGTACATGTTCAACAGCGACGGCGGCGTGCCGATCCCTTCCTTTACGGAGAAGCTGAGACCGTGCGCCTGGCCCGGTCCATGGTAGGGATCCTGTCCCAGGATGACGACCTTCGTATCGGCAAGCGACGTGTAATGAAGCGAATTATAAATATCGTATTTGTCCGGGTATACCGCTCCCCTGCTATATTCATCAACTAGAAATTCTCTCAGCTTCACATAGTAGGGCTGCTCGAACTCCCCCTCCAGCTTCTCCGCCCAATCATTCTTCAAGATGGCCATAATGAGCGTCATCCTCCCCTAGTTCGAAGTTATCTTCTTCTATTCTCCTGCCTCATGGTATGCTCAAAAACTATTATACATCATTCGTAATCGTTGATAATCTCTGCGACCTCTTCTCTTCGGTTCGAACTAAGTTTGAACCCCCATCAATTGCTTCTTGAGCCACTCGCAAGCTAATTATAGCAAACCAAATCATCTTGTAATCGGTTACAGGTATGATAGAATGTGTAATGAAAAACTCAGCCACTCGGAGGGAGTCCGGATTTGAAGAAGCTCGGAACGCTGTTCAGAATGCTATTGCTCCGCTCAATTCGCAGAAAACTCGTATTATCCTTCCTCTTCCTGATCGTATTGCCTATTTCACTCTCCGGTCTGATCTCCTTCCAGTTCCTACAGGAAGCGGTTAAGGACAAGATGAATATTGGCAACGAGATGGCAATCTCTCAAGCCAAAATGAATATCGAGCTCTTGTTCAAAAACATGGTCGCCGCCTCCAACTCGTTGCTGATGGACAGCGAAATTCAGGACATTATGAAGCAGCGGTCCCACGACGACCGGGAGGTGCTGTACCGCAATAGCCGGCTCATGCGCTCCAAGTATTTCGCCGTGCAGACATCAGCGCTCGACAACTATCCCAATCATTTTATTACACTCCTCAACGCCGAAGGTTTCTCCTTCTCGACAATTCCAATGGAAGAGAACGACGAATTCCAAAGTTTCATGCGCAGCTTGCTGGACAAGGAGAGAGTCGTCCGCAACGACAACTATATCAAGCTTGGCGAATACACGCACAATATCAATTTCCTTCCTTACGGACAGCTCGTTCCTTTCGTTATTTTGACTCGTGCTTATATGGATTTCATCGGTGGAGGCAAGTCCGGAGACATCATCGTCGGCATTCCGGAAAGCGCCCTCTCTGACATATTGAACGGTATCGTCGTTCGGGAAAGCATCAGAGGCTACGTGATCAACGAGCGCGGTGAAATTCTCTCCTCGACGAACAAAGCCGATATCGGGACTGTGCTCCCGTATTTTGCTGAGATACAGAAGGCGGGTCCCACAGATACAATCGAAGCATTGAAATTCGATGTTATCGCGAATGTCAGTCATATGGAACGGCTCGGCTGGACAGTCGTCGGCGAAGTGCCTGACAAGCTGCTGTATGCGGAGATCGCAGCCGTCAGACAATGGCTCGTGTATGTCAATCTTGGTTTTATCGCCGCTTTCCTGACGTTGGCATTCTGGATAGCCAACGGCATCTCGAAGCCGATCGGCAAGCTGAAACGGGCTACATACGAGTTCGCCACGGGGCGTCTCGACTCCCGCGTGGAGGTTTCCGGCGTGGACGAGCTGGCAATGCTGGCGCTCAAGTTCAACAAAATGACGGAAGAAATCGGCAATCTGGTCCAGCAGGTCAACGAAGATGAGAAAGCGAAGCGCGAACTGGAAATCCAGATGCTGTACTCCCAGATCAATCCGCATTTTCTGTTCAACACGCTTAATTCAATCCGTTGGATGGCGGAAGCCAGCAAAGTGTACAACGTCAGCAAGCTGATCGCCTCGCTCGCCCAATTACTCCGGAGCAGCATCGTTCAGAAAAACGAAATCATTCCGATCGCCGAAGAGCTGGACAATATCCGCCACTACGTCACCATCCAGAAAATGCGGTTTGCCGCCTTGTTCGTCGATGAGTACGAGATTGAGGACGAAGTGCTGCAATACGGCATACCGAAGCTGATTCTTCAGCCCATCGTCGAAAACTCGATTTTGCATGGCTTCGCCGACATCTCCTACAAAGGCAGGATTCACATCCGTGCATACCGCCACTACGACAATGTCGAGATCGTCATCACGGACAACGGCGTCGGCTGCGATGAGTCGAAGCTGGCCTCGCTTCTCAGAGACAAAAGCGCGTCCTCTAACGGCTTCAGCAGCATCGGAATTAGCAATGTGAACGAACGCCTGAAGCTGCACTTTGGAGCGGATTACGCGCTGCAAATGAATAACGTTGCGGGAGGCGGCACTTCTACGAAGGTGAAATTGCCGATTCTGTCCCTGCAGCCTACGACACTGGGAATGGAGCTGTTGAAGGATGATTAAAATCATGATCGTCGACGACGAGTTGTTCGTCCGCATTGGGCTGAAGGCAGCTCTGAATTGGGAAAAGCACGGCTTCATACTGGTAGGAGAAGCATCCAATGGACGTCAAGCGCTGGAGCTGGTGAGCCGAACGACTCCGGATATCGTCATTACGGACATCAAGATGCCCGAGCTCGACGGCATCGAATTAATCAAGGAACTGGCAGTCTCCCACCCCCGCGTCGCCTGTCTCGTGCTGAGCAATTTCGACGATTTCGCACTCGTCCGAGAAGCGATGAAGCACGGCGCTGCGGACTACTTGCTGAAAGTGACGATCGAAACGGAAACGCTTCTGGAGGCGCTGCGCCAAGTCGCCTCCAAGCTGGGCAAACTGCCGCAAGAACAGAATCGGGAGATAGATCGGGCTTGGCCGCATTTGGAGAGGACGGCTGACTTTGAGATGCTGACGCCTGCAGAACCTCGGGAACCGAGAGCATATACGTTTGGACTTCCGATCGCGAACTCTTCGACGGCGACTGCAGAATCCTCGGCGATGAGGGCTTCGCAGCCGGAGTCATCGCGGCTCGCTCTGTCAGCCGAGGGAGCTTCCTCCGGCAAGAAGCTGCTCGCAGATTTGACCGCTCGTAGACAGGAACCAGCTTACCTTGCGACTCGGATATCAGAGCTTGGCTTCGACTCCGAGCAGCCGACCGGTTTCTGGGTCATTCTGCTCATTCACGATTATGCCCGCGTGCTGGAATCGCGCTTTGACGGCGACGGGGACCATCTGAACGCCGTCGTGACGCAGCTAACAGATGGGCTCATTCGCTTCCGCCAGTCCGGAAAGTCGCTGTGCTGGTCGTCCGGCTGCTGGCTTCTTGGCGTCACCATGGCCAATAATGCCGAAGCTGCCGTCGATGCGAATGTCGGAGATACCGCCGGCACTTTCGTTGTCGCCGACGACGCTGCTGCGGGCTCCCCCGCCGCCATCGATTCCGACGCAGCCGCCATATTCTTGGCGGAGCGCGTTCAGACCGCTCTGAAGGACTACCTAGACCTCGATTCCCGCCTAGCATACGGCTTGTGTTTCCGGGGGTACAACCAGCTCATGGAAACGCTGAACCAAGTCGATGCAGCCCGTCTGACTACTTTCTATGAAGAGCCTGCCACGGTTGTCCGTATTGGCGAAGCCCCGTTCGACTCCGAACACATGGAGCAAGCCTACAACCAGTTGAACAGCCGGCTCACATCCGGCCTTTATCACCGCAATCGCACTGCCATGGATGCAGCGTGGCTGGAATTTGTCGCCTTCGCCCGCTCCCGGCGCTCAGATCCGGCGCTACTAAATAACTATTTCGTCTCTGTCGTCGGCTCGCTACAGGAAGCACTGCGTCGAATGTCCGATAAAGCGATGTTGACCTGGCGTTTCGATCTCGCACAGCTGCACAATTGCACATCGGCAGTCGATCTGGAACTGTTGGGCGGCAAGCTGGTAGACGAATGCGAGCGGACACTGGGTCTGCTGGGGGACGACAGGCAGAGAGACGAAATTCTTCGTATAGCAGAATATATTCGTTGCAATATGCAAGTCAAAATTACACTCGAAGAGATGGCACGCTATGTGGCGATGAACAAAAACTACTTGAGCCGATTGTTCAAGAAAGAAACTGGTCAGACATTCCAAGATTACGTTACAGCTGTCCGCATGGAGAAGGCTGGGGACTACCTGCTGACCACCGACCACAAAATCGCCGAGATAGCTGCCAGCGTCGGATACAGTGATATTTTTTACTTTAACCGGGTATTCAAAAGCCACTTCGACATGCCACCCACCGTATACAGAAAATTCGCAGCGGCGCGCGGATCCGAATAAAAGTTACCATTTTTACAAGTCGGGGCCGTTTCGATCGTGCCTTGGTGCAAACAAGTGGGAGAATTACCAAGAGGTTGTCATCTCTCTAGATATGCCTATCCCTCGGCGCGACCTATAATGAAGAAAACCAAGAGGGAGGTTCACTAAATATGTCTACAAAAAGTACTTTATCCAAAGTTGCACTGGTCGCTGTAGCAAGTGCTTTGATCGCCGGCTGCGGCAATAACGGCAACAACGGCAATACCGGAACGAACGAAGGCACCTCGCCATCCGCAAGCAACGAAGAAACGATAGTGCTCAAGTACGCGACCTCAGCGGATATGGCGTCCAGGCAAAGCACAAAGGATTTGATGGCGCTCGTTGAGCAGAAGCTGGGGAACGTCAGGCTGGAGCCGCTCATCATTCCGGGCGAAGGCACAGATTGGAACCAGAAGGTGACGATCAGCTTGATGGCGGGCGACGAGATGGACATTATCTACCAAAACGCGACGACGTACCAGAAGTTCGCGACGGCTAAGCTGCTGGAGCCTCTGGATTCTTATATCTCCGAAGACGACTACGACGTGGACAAGATATACGGCAGCAGCATGTCCACTTACAATGACCAGATCTACATGCTGCCTGCCTTCCGTGACGTGCATGTGACGATGTACAACAAAGATCTGTTTGACAAAGCGAATGTGCCTTATCCCGACAACGCCACCTACACGTGGGACAAGTACACAGAAGCGGCCAAGGCGATTACAAATGTCGAGCCCGGCGTCTACGGCTCCTATATGCTCGACTGGGACAACTACTTCTTGCTGTCAGCAAGGCAGAAGAAGGTGCCGGAGTACAAGGCAGACGGCACATCCAACTACGATGATCCCGCGTTTGCGGAATCAATGAAGTTCTTCGCGGATCTAGGCAATGAGCTGCAGGTGCAGCCGGATATGATCAATTTCAAATCAAAAAAAATGCCTTGGGACTCGTTCCTCACGACCGGTACGATCGGTCAGTTCGTAGTCGGCCACTGGGCAGTGCAAACGGCAATGGACCGCACTCAATATCCGCGCGACTGGAAGATGGGCGTGGCGATCATGCCGCAGGTCAACGAAGGCGGCAAGGCGGTTATGGGCATCATGGGCGGCTACTCCGTTGCTTCCACATCCAAAAATAAACAAGCGGCATACGAAGCGGTCAAGGTATTGGCCGAAAATCAATGGACGCTTCCCGGCATCGTTCCTGCGCGTGTCGATCTTACGGATGAGCAGATCAATCAGGTGTTCCAGCCAATGGCGGACGCATTCAAGGAAGATGGTATTACAGTCGAGGAGCTAAAGGCCGCTATTCTCGATCCATCGCTCGACATCGTCAGCGAGAAGATTGTTGGTCCTGGCATGTCGAAGATCACGTCGCTCATCTCGTCGGAAGGCGAGCTGTACGCCTCCAAACAACGGACACTTGAGGAGACGATGACCGAACTGAAGAAGAAAGCTGACCAAGCGATTATAGAAGACCAGTCCACGATCCAATAAACGGCATAAGCGCAAGGAGGATTCGCTCCTCCTTGTCTTCATTAAGGTTCGTTGTTGGATATAAAGAAGGGATTAGCGATGAGAAAACCCAAAAAAAATACAGGATGGTCACTGGCCCGGCAAGAGGAAATGCTTGGTTACACATTGATCCTGCCATTTGTCGTCGGCTTCCTCGTATTCCAGCTTGCTCCGTTCGCTTCATCTCTGGTGATCAGCTTGACGGATCTAAGCTTCATCAGCAACCTGGAAGCGGCAAATTTTATCGGCTTGGACAATTTCATCCACATGTTCTCGGACGATAAGTTTATCGGTGCGCTATGGCGCACTTTCTACTACGTTGCTCTGTTCGTACCCGGCGTCATCACCGTCGGACTGCTCTGCGCTATGCTGATCAATGCCAGACTGCTGATGCGCAACACGATTCGGACGGCCATCTTCATGCCTTACGTCTCCAACTTCGTGGCGATCGCTGTCGTCTGGGCGATTCTGTTCGACGTGCGGGACGGTCCTATTAATTCGCTTCTCCGAGCGCTCGGCGTCTCCAACCCGCCACTGTGGCTGATAGGAGAACATACCGTTATTCCAAGCATCGTGCTGATTGTCGTCTGGCAAAATATCGGTTTCTTTATGCTTGTGTTTCTAGCCGCCTTACAGAACGTGCCCTCAGAACTATATGAAGCGGCAACCATGGACGGCGCGGGACGGATGCGCAAGTTTTGGCGCATTACAGTACCTCTCGTATCTCCAACGACATTCCTGTTGACAATCACGGCGGTCATTACCGCGTTCCAGAACTTCGGCCCGATCCAGGTGCTGACCAAAGGCGGCCCGGGCCAAGCCTCGACGACGTTGTCGATCAATATCTATCAGGAGACGTTCCTGCAATACCGGATGGGCTACAGTACCGCCCAGGCAATTGTCATGTTCGCGATCATCCTGTGCATTACGATCATTCAGTGGCGCGGGCAAAAGAAATTTGTCAACTATTCGTAAGGGAGCGAGCTCCATGATCAAATCAACAAAAAGCAGTGGCGTAATTATTCTGAATATTGTGTCAATTTTATTTGCTGTCGCCAATGTTTTCCCATTTATTTTCATGCTGTCTTCCTCGTTCAAAGTGCTAGGCAAGATTTTCGAATATCCGTTTCGTCTAATTCCCGATCCGTTTATCTGGACCAATTATATAAATATCTTCGACGACAAATACGATCTGCTGCTCTGGTATAAAAACTCCTTCGTCATGGTCATTCTGACGCTGGCGTTCAAGTGCTGCATCGTCTGCATCACGGCCTATGCTTTCGCCAAACTGCGTTTCAGGGGACGGGATTTTCTATTTATCTTATTCCTGTCCGCGCTCATGCTGCCCGGCGACGCCACGATCGTACAGCGTTACATGATCTACAAGACGCTACATCTTACCGACAGCGTCTGGGCCCTTGTGCTGCCTGCCGCATTCGATATTTATTTCGTGTTTCTTCTGCGGCAGTTTTTCATCTCGATTCCCCACGCATTGACGGAAGCCGCCATCATCGACGGTTGCGGCCATCTCAAGGTGTTTTACCGCATCGTGTTACCGTTGGCAAAGCCGGCTATCGTCACAATGATTCTGTTCAGCTTCGTCTGGGCGTGGAACGACTTCACCAATCCATACATTTTCATTACCGATACGAAGAAACAGATGTTGACCGTCGGTATGGCGATGTTCCAGGCTTCCCGCTTTCAGGATTACGGCCTGCAGATGGCTGCTTCCGCTCTGGCGCTCGTACCGGTTATCGTCTTATTCATCAGTGCTCAGAAGTATTTTGTTCAAGGGATCGCAACTAGCGGAATCAAAGGTTAGGAGAGATGGCAGTCATGACACAACACAATTTACTGGCGGGGTTGCCAGACGGGGCTACCCGCTTCGTCCAATTGCCGAACGAACTCGGCCACAACGCGGTATGGGATTTTCAGCGGTCGCCGCAAGGCCGTTACTTTGTCAGCGTATGCGGTGAGAACGAGCTGCCGCTGTCGGCACTTCTATACGAGTTCTACCCGACGGACGGCTCCATCCGGCTGGTTGCGGATATCGCCAAATGCTGGATCGTCGACAGTCGGCAGATGCCGCCGAGCAAAATTCATACGAGCCTCGACTTCCTCCCGGACGGACGGCTGATCATGGCGACGCACAACACATCACCCGCGCCGAGCCACAAACTCTGGTTGTTCGAACAGCATTACGAGCACCCATGGGAAGGTTATCCAGGCTCAATCGTGATGATCGTCGACCCGGATACAAACGCGGTCGAGGTGCGCGGCATCCCGGTGCCGCGAGAGAGCATCTATGGCGGGCTCCTTGGCGACGATCCGCGTTACTATTATTTTCTCGGTTATATGCGCGGGCATTTCTATCGTCTAAATTTAATGACAAACGAAGTCACAGATTACGGCAAGGTGACCGAATTCGCCTCGTGCCGCCTGGTCAAGGACCGTCGAGGCCGAATCTACGGCGGCACGTATACGGGCGAGCTATGGCGATACGATCCTGTAACGGACAAAGTGGTCGACTTGAAGGTGCATTTTCAGTCGCCGCATGGGACCAAGTACCGGCGGGCGCTGATTTTTGCTTTGGAATCGCCGTATGGCACACTGTTCCTGACCGACAATGTCGATGGCGAGCTGCTGGAGCTTGACCCCGAGACGCTAGAGGTGACTCGCCACGGCTATATGCATTTGCGTCCGGAGCAGCCGCGCAATCCCTATTTGCGTCACGCGATCGGTGGCTTGACGGCAGACGAAAACTTTGTACTGTACTACGGACTGGAAAGCTATCACCAGGCCGACCTGATGCGGCTCGTCCGCTGGGATGTGTTGAACGGCCGCGAACCGGAAAATCTTGGACTCGTCTCTCCCGGCGGCCGACAATCCCACTACATCTGCGAGATGATCTACGACAAAGGCAAGCTGCATATGGTCGACGTCTGCGGCGATTATTCACCGTATATTCTAACCGTCGACGTCGCTTCTTTGAAACCGCCGGACCCAGAAACGCCGGCGGCGCACATTCAGCCGGTTCGGGAAGCGGACATGCATATGAACGGAACTACGGGCACGTTCATGCATATTGACGCAGAGGAGGTCCTCGTACTGCCGCTTCACCGGACAATGGTCTGGGAGCGGACGCCGGTCCGCTATCTAGCGGCAACGAACGAGCGGCTATATGGAATTAGCGGCACGTCCAGCATTAATCTGATTGAAGCGGCGCCGATGACGGATCACCCCGACTATGTCGCATGTCTGTACCAAGGCGGCGGTACGGTTTCTTGCGTCGGGCTCGGTGAGGGAGGCAATCGCAGAGCGGGCGCCCAGGCTGGCGAGACTGGTGCGATCGGCGAACTGCATGTTGCGGCTCTGACCACCGACGGCAAGCTGCTCATCATAGATTTGCTTCGGCGGGAAGTTCAGCGCAGCTTCTCCCTCCCGGTCGACCTCCATCTAGTTAAAATTCATTGCCGATTGGATGGTAACCACTTGCTGCTCGGTGACAAAAACGGTCAATTGTTACTCTGCGACCCCGATCAAGCATCAGGCGACCATCAAGAGTCGATGTCGTGCGAGCGACTGCCAGACATCATTCTGACAGAGCCGACCGATGCCGCCGTGGTAAAGCTCGACGACCGAACGTTCTTGTTCTCGGGTGAAGGGGATACGTTAATCCGCTACGATCTGGCGAAGAGACAAGCGGAAAAACTGACGATCCGCACCTCATCGGTCAAAGGCAGGGGGTTTTACGCAGGCTTGTCGGGCGGCGTTCGCTTGTCCGACGGCAGCATTGTCTGCGGCACTCGCGACGGCATGCTGTTGCGAATCTCCTCCGATCTGAGCAATGTTACGAGTTACGGTCGCCTGCATTCAAGCGGCCCCCTTCGGGAATTTGTCGCGGTCGGCCTGGATGCAGCAGTCGCTATATATGGAGGGGAAGCGGATGCCGGACACCTCATTTATTACCACCCTGAACTTGGGCTGATGGATCTTGGACGTCCTCGCGTAATCAAGGACAACATCGATCTCGTTAATCGCGACACGGAGTGGGCCAATATCCACTATCTTTCCTGTGTGGCCGTCTCCCCAAACGGCTCCTATATGTACGTCGGATCCGGCGAGACCTACAGCTGCGTCGTCGCTTACAGAAATCCGGCGGGTTTTGTTGTGGCCAACTAAGCCTTCGCTTTGATACCAGCGTTTATAAGCCGTTCCAACTTTGCTAGGAGGGGATTTATGATGAAATTAAAACAGATCCTGTTTACGGCCGGTTTCGTCATTGCCATTGCGGGAGGATTGTCGTTAGCGGCGCAGCAGGCGGATGCCGCACGCAAAACGGTCTATTTTACCGACAATTACGAAGTGCTTCATGGCAATCCATATACAGGCACTGCGTTCGACATTAACAAACGCGGGTATACGTTCACAGACGATCCGGAAGTTACCGCCTTTCTAACCGGTACCGAGACGATCCCGGCCGATGGCGACATCGTGCGCGTACATATCGCCTGGTCGGACTTCGAGCCCAACGACGATCAATGGACCTGGAGCCGGATTGACCAGTTTATGACCAAGATCAATCAACAAGGCAAGACGGCCGAGATTCAATTACTCATGTCCGAAAGTCCCGACCCTACCGAAGCTGGATTCCCGCACAAATATCCGCCGGAGTGGCTGTTTGATCCGTCGGCAGCCGCTTGTCCCTACCGGAATGCGCCATACGGAGACGGCACGCACTCCTCGAAGCAGCCGATCTACTACGACTCTTGTTATCTCGAAGAGTTGGAGGAAGCTGTGAACGCGTTCGCGACGCGTTACGACGGCAATCCAGGCATCGCATGGGTCGATCTAAGAGCTTTCTCGCTGTTTGGAGAATGGTCAGGCTGGTACGATGCTCAGCACTTTCCATGGCCGGATGCGACAACACGTACGAACACGCTGCGCGCCCTTATCGATATCTACGCAAGAGCTTTCGAGGAAACGATGGTGACCATGCAAAACGCAGGCGCTTCCGTCGATCCCGCCGATCCGGCTGCGGACACGCAGGCCAAACGATATACGGCATTTGCATTCGACTATGCCGCGACCAATCCGGGCTGGGGCTTCCGCTCGGACACAGTGAACAGTTCCGGTAATTGGATGGACTATTCGACATGGGGGCAGGCCTCCTGGAACAACCGCAAGACGAGACGTGACCACATCCAGGTATCCGAAGGCGCTAACTGGGACAGCGTCATCATGCTCAACAATCCGCGCAAAGTTGTGCAGAACGCACTGGAAGACTACCGGAGCAATCTTCAAGGCGTCAACAATACCGGCTTCGAAAAGTGGGACAACATGAAGACGGCATATGGAGAATGGTTCTATCAGCTTGGGCGCTATTCCGGCTATCGTTTTTTCCTTGCAAAGGCGCAATACAACGACAAGGTGGCTCCCGGCGGCAGCTTGGAGCTGACCCAAACGTGGACGAACAACGGCGTAGGCTTTCTGCCTCGCCAATATCCACTGAAGGTATACTTTGTCAATCCGACCACGAATCTAACCGTGTGGAGCGCAACGGATACCGGTTTCGATCAGACCCGTTGGTTCAAGGGCGAATTCCATGAGCGGCAATCGAACTTCAACCTTCCTTCCGAGCTCGCGACTGGCACCTATGATCTGTACGTAGCGATGGTAGACGCTTCGGGCAATGCAGCCATCAAGCTGCCGATAAACAATGAGAGCGGCAAGCGGTACAAGCTCGGCTCCATCAACGTTGACACTATCGCGGATACGTATACGCCACCTGCGCTCTCAAGCCAGTTCAGAGTTGAAGCCGAGGATTATACGGCCGCGAGTGGAGCATACGGCGCCTATTACTCACCGGAAGGCGATCATGACTCGCTGTATATGCAGAACAACGGCTACTGGACCGAATACGACAACATAGACGTTCCGCAGACCGGAATGTATACGGTGGAATTCCGTGTATCGTCAGAGGAGGCCAACTCCTTCCATCTAGAGGTCGACGGCGTTAACGCCACCGGCACAATCAAGACACCAAATTCTGGTGGTTATCTGAAATTCAGAACGGTAGAAAGGCAAGTGTATTTGACGGCCGGTCGTCATACGCTCAAAGTCGTGCGAGGTGCGACCGACCGTTGGTTTTTCCTAAGCTGGATGCGATTCACGCTGAACCATGCGGACGAATTCAAGCTGCAAGCAGAGACCCCCAGCAGTTCAAGCGGCGTATGGCTGAATGCGACTGAGTTCACGGACAACGATGGCACCCCTGGTGTCTCGGTCCTCGATACAGGCGACTGGCTGGAGTATACGAATGTTACCGTTCCGAAGGCTGGCAATTACTTGTTCGAAATGCGTTACTCGACGCTCTCAGGCTCGCCGGTTCAAAAGTACAAACTGCAGGTTAACGGTGTCGACGCCACGGCCGAACTGAGTCTGGCCGATACCGGCGGCGTCAACAACATGATGAATTCCGACCAAGTAGTCTACTTGCCGGCCGGCACTCACACCCTCCGAATCGTCTGGACTGACGCCGCGTCCAAGGTCATCTGGAACTGGATGAGGTTCTCCTATCAGGACGCGTTCGTCAAACAAATTGAAGCGGAGCATTACAGCATGCAGTGGAATCTCGATCTCGAGGATCAATGGAACGGACCCGAGACCGGCGTCACGGTAGCGAACTACCCGTCATCCGGATCAACAAAAGCCGTCTCCTTCGACACGGAGAAAGATTATACGAAATATGACAATGTGTATATTCCGTACACGGGCCACTACCTCGCCGAATTCCGCGTCGCCGCTAACGAAGCGCATCAGTTCCGGTTCGAAGCCGACGGAGACTCGTACACGGTGAGCGTGCCGGATACGGGAAGCAACCATACGTTTGTGACGGTCAGTCGCTGGGTGAAGCTGTCCCGAGGCATGCACAACCTTCGTATCGTGCTCGATCAGACGAATGCGAACGCCGACTTGGTCGTAGACTGGTTCAAACTGACGAAATGACCTGACGGAATCACGACAATAGCAGAAGCAGCTGTCGTATTGTTGCGGTTGTGGCGTGCTAATCATATGATCACCAGTTGAATATATTTCCATTAGAGGAGTAACTTAAAAACAGGATCCCCGTTTATTGAGGTTCCTGTTTTTGTCTTCAAATGTTCAAGAAACGTGCTCCCATTACTGTTATTATGGAATACCAGAATATCTACATCCCCATAAAGTTGTCCCGCTCCACCTTCGCTACTCGCAAACCGAACTGTTGGTACCACTCCGCCTTTCCCTTGTCCTGGGCGACTTGGTGCAGAGAATGATTTTTCCAGGCTTCAATCGCCTCCAGCGTAGTCCAATAAGAGACAGTGATTCCAAAGCCGTCGCCTCCGCGAACGCTTTCCACGCCGAGGAACCCTGTCTGCTGCGATGCTAGTTCTACCATCTTGTTCCCCATGGCTCCATATCCCATGTTGTCCCCATCCGACATCCGCGAGGTGAAAATCACGGCGTAATACGGCGGTTCAGGCGTTCGAGCGATCGTCATTCGCAAGCACTCTCCTTTGATCGTCATTGTATCGCTAGTGTATCAGATTTTACCGGACAAAGAATACACGTCTACTCGCATGACAATTGGCCGACTGTACTTTGCCGCTGGATAGTCGACACGATAAGCCGTGCTCCATACGTGATTGCCTGTATAGGTCATAAAATATTTGCCGCGCCCAGAATAGCAAATGCGCCGAGGGCAGTATATAACCGATCTAGTATATAATTTATTACAAAGTGTAAACAACGAATGAAAACTTCTGTTTCATTCCATAAAAACTGTACAAATAAGCCGTTTTGATTGTATACTATTGAAAAAATACATAAGGCGGTGCCCCCATGCTGGAATTAACCATTAACGATCCCGAACGGCTAACCAAGGTAGCGCATGCGTTAAGCACGCTTACCCGTATCGATATCATTAAGCTCCTGCTGGAGAAACCGAAGCTTAACGTGGTGGAGATCGCGGAAGCGCTCCAAATCCCGGTCTCCACCGCGGCCAGCAACGTCCGCGTGCTGGAGGAAGCCCAGCTCATCCTGACGGAGCTATTGCCCGCCTCGCGAGGATCCATGAAGGTATGCAGCCGGAATTACGACGATGTACGCATGATATTGAATCCCATCGCGTTTTATCAAAATTCCAACAAGCTGGTAGAAGTCGAGATGCCGATCGGCCATTTCATCAACTTCGACATTCAGCCCACATGCGGCATGGCAAGCGCGGAACGAAATCTCACCATAGAGGACGAACCGGAGAACTTCTATCATCCCGACAGCCGATCGGCCGAGATCATCTGGTTCCGCAAGGGTTGGATCGAATACCGGTTCCCGAACAAAATTCCTGCGGGCAGCGTCATGAAGTCGCTGGAATTCGCGCTCGAGCTGTGCTCGGAGGCGCCGAATTACAATAACGACTGGCCTTCCGAAATCACGGTGTGGGTCAACGACGTCGAGATCGGCTCCTGGATTTCTCCCGGAGACTTCGGCGATCATCGCGGAAAGCTTAATCCGCCTTGGTGGGCGGACAGCAGTACTCAGCACGGCTTGCTCAAGACTTGGTCCATCGACACGAACCGGGGCGCCGTCGACAACGAAAAAACCTCATCCGTTACCCTATCCGACCTTAAGCTGCATGAGAAGCCATACGTATCGTTCCGCATTGGCATTAAACCCGATGCCCAGCATCAAGGCGGCATTAACTTGTTTGGCAAGAGCTTCGGCGATTACCCGCAAGGTATTATTATGAGACAACAATTCGAATAGCCGATTTCGATAGAACGTCCACTTTATTTCAGATTTCCTGTAACACAAAAGGGAATCTGATTTTTTTTACTTTTAACTTACAATATTTTTGTAAGAAAGCGTTGACAAATTATGATGAAGAGTTTATATTCTGCTTAGAAACAAATTATCTGTAACAAAACAGGTTTTCAATATCGTTCGGAAATAGCCGCGTTGATCGCGTATGCGTTTCTACTGAAAGCCGACTTGTACAACGTTTGTTTCGATTTTATAACACTCAATTAAGGGGGTTTTTCGCAATGTTGAGAAACAAAAGCAATTGGGGGAAAATGTCGCTCGCGCTCGCTCTGGGCATGTCGCTTGTGCTTAGCGGCTGCAGCTCGAACGGCAATGGCGGCGGCGCCAGCAGCGAGCCGACAAACAAGGCCAACAACGCACAGACCGGCAACACGGACAAGGGTAACGATGGGCAGAAACAAGAGAATCCCGCCGATGGCTCCGATATCGAATTTATGGGCTGGGGCGGAGACAGCGAGAAAGCCGTCTTCCAGAAGTTGATCGACTCCTACATGAAAAAGTATCCCGACAGAAAAGTGAAATACACAGTCGTACCTCCAGGCGAATACTATCAGAAGCTCGAGACCTTAATTGCGGCAAAAAAGACGCCTGACGTCTTCTACGCCGGCGGCGCCAAATTCAATAAGCTGGTCAGCAGCGATGTCCTTCTTAACCTGGAGCCCCTGCTCGCAGCCACCAATGCGGTCGATCCGGGCAACGTCTGGAAGGAAGCGCTCGACCGATATCGCTTCGACGGCAAGTTGGTAGGCGGCGGCGATCTCTATGGCTTCCCTAAGGACGTAGGGCCATGGGCATTTGCGTACAACAAGACGCTGTTCGATCAAGCGGGACTCCCTCATCCAAGCGCCACAGCCGGCGAATACACTTGGGACGATATGCTCGAAGCGGCCAAGAAGCTGACGGTTGCCAATGAGCGCGGCAAGATCGATACGTTCGGAGTAGCCGGCTTCTCGCTGGAATCCGCCGTATGGGCGAATGGCGGCGACTGGGTCGACTACACCACGGGCACGATTACGATCGATACGCCAGAGTTCGCCGAAGCGATGCAATTCGTAGCAGATCTGAGCCTCGTTCACAAGGTAAGCCCTTCGCCGGATGACGAGAAGGCACAAAATGGCTATGCACGTTTCGTCGCCGGCAAGATCGGCATGTTCCCAATGGGACCTTGGGATCAGCCTGGCTTCTGGGATCTGCCGTTTGAGTGGGACATCGCGGCATGGCCGGCCAGCCCGAAAACGGGCAAGACGGCAACCTGGCTGGGATCGCTGGGCTTCGTCGTATCCAAGGATACGAAATTCCCGGAAGCCTCCTTCGAACTCGCGGCTTACCTCAGCCTCGACGCCGATTCGCAGCGCGAGAACTACACGTTAGGCCAAGCGGTTCCTAACCTGATCGACATGGCAAAGGGCGAATTCCTGGCGATGGACAAAGCGCCGCAAACGCGCCAAGTTTTCCTCGACATCATCGAGGATTACGGCGTCCCGACCATCGAGACAGGCTCCAAGGACGTCAAGTGGCTCGATACGTTCTGGCAGGACGCCAGCCAAGTATGGACGGGCAAAGTGACAGCGGCTCAGTTCCTCAAGGAAGAGCAGCCGAAGCTGCAGAAGTTGTTTGACGAAGGCAACAAGTGATCCATTGAAGCTTCTCGCTTCATTCACAGAGCTTATTGCAAGTTAATGCGGTAGTAGAGGGTAAAGGCGGAGTGTCGGCACGGCAGCGCCTTTGCCCTCTCGCTTGCTGCCAGGGAGGAATATCATTTGAAGTGGAATCAATTATCGGGGCATCGCCGCAAGGATATGATGTGGTCGCTCTTGTTCGTAACGCCGCCCGTACTCGGATTTTTGATCTTTGGGCTCGCTCCGCTGCTCACCTCGTTCGGCCTGAGCTTTATGTCTTGGGACATGCTGACTCCCGCCGAATTTATCGGTCTCGACAATTTCTCGAAGATGCTGGATGACGAAAAATTTTACAAATCGCTGTTTAACACGCTTGTGCTGCTTGTCGGCATTCCGCTCGGCATGATCTGCGCTTTAACGCTGGCCGTTATGATGAACCGTTCTCTCAAGGGCATCTCGATATTCCGCACCATCTATTACATTCCGGTCATTTCGCCAATAATGGCGCTTTCTCTGCTCTGGCAATGGATGCTGAATTACGATTACGGCATTATTAACGAATTTATTTGGAAAATCTTTGGTGTGCAAGGACCGAACTGGCTGGGCGATCCCAACTGGGTAAAACCTTCGTTTATCCTGATGGGATTGTGGAGCGGCGTAGGCGGCACGATGGTTCTTTATCTGGCCGGCCTGCAGGCAATCTCCTCCACTTATTACGAAGCGGCCGAGGTGGACGGGGCGACCCGCTGGCACCAATTCAAGCATATTACGCTTCCGCTGCTATCGCCTATCCACTTCTTCGTGGTTGTCATGGGCGTCATCGGCACCTTCCAGTCGTTTAGCCAGATGTACATTATGGCCGTCGACGGCGGTCCCGAGTATAGCGGGGCTACGATCGTCTTCTACATTTTCCAGGAAGCGTTCCGATACTTCAATATGGGGTACGCGAGCTCGGTTGCCTGGGTGCTCGGCATTATTATCTTTATCGTTACACTGATCCAATTCCGCTTCTCCAAGCGTTGGGTCTATCAGGATTAGGAGGGACCGCGACATGGCGCTGAAACGTCGTCTGACGAACTTGTTCATTTATATTTTGCTCCTGGCCGGTTCCGTCATCATGCTTGGACCGTTGGCCTGGACGATATCCACCTCTCTCAAGTCGCAAAAAAACGTGTTCGATATTCCGCCAAAATGGATTCCGGATCCGGCCACATGGAGCAACTACCAGGACGTATGGGCGAAAGCGCCGCTCCTGTTTGGCTTCCTAAACAGTACGATCATCGTCGTAACGGTGCTGACGATCGGCATTTTTATATCGACGATGGCGGCCTACGCCTTCTCGAAATTCGACTTCCCGTTTAAGGAGGGCCTCTTTCTTGCTCTGCTCGGCACCATGATGATCCCGTATTCCGTCGTCATGATCCCGCAGTACATCGGCTTCTCCGAGGTCGGCTGGGTCGACACCCTCCTTCCACTCATCGTGCCGGGATTGTTCGGCAATATCGTAACGATCTTCTTCTTTCGTCAGTTCATGCAGGGCTCCATCCCGAGTGAATTGATCGATGCGGCCAAGATCGACGGAGCCAGCTACTTCCGCACGTTTTTGACGGTCGCGATTCCGATCGCGAAGCCGGCGATTGCCGCTCAGGCGGCGCTGGGCTTCATGGGCATCTGGAATGACTTTCTGGGTCCGCTTATCTACCTGCACACGCCGGAGAAACAGACGATTCAGGTCCTCATCGCCAGCATGCAATCGTCCTATATATCGACCTCCAATTATCCGGCGCTCATGGCGGCATCCATTATCGCGCTGATCCCGGTCGTCATCGTCTTTTTTATGGCGCAGCGATACTTTATCGAATCCATGGCGATTAGCGGGATTAAGGGGTAGACCATGGCTACGAAGAAAAAAAAGATACTGCTGGTTGCAGGAGCCGTGTTCATTATCGCCTGCGCGGCAGCATACGAACTGCTTGGACATAAGGATGAGGATATCGTACGGGAGGCGCCTGCAATGGAACACACATACAGCAATCCCATGAAGCTCGAAGACGAATGGGAGGATTACGGCATCGGCGATCCTTACGTGCTGCGCCATAACGGCAAATATTATTTGTATTGCAGTACCAAGGATTGGCGAGTCGGGATAAAGGCATGGAGCTCCGACAATCTCGTCGACTGGACCTACGAAGGGCTGGTGACCGAGGATCCGCTGACGGAAGGCGCCTATGCGCCCGAGGTCGTCTATTGGAACGGTTCCTTTTATATGTATACATCGCCTGCCGGCAAAGGCCATTATGTGCTGCAAAGCGATTCGCCGACCGGGCCATTTGAGGTACGTACAGACAACTTCGGGCTGACGATCGACGGCTCCGTCTTCATCGACGACGATGCCAAGTGGTACTTCACCCGCGCCGAGACCGGCGGCATCGTGGCTCATGCGATGACTGACCCGCTAACGGTAGAATCTGCCGGCGAAAAACTTAACACGTCGCTTGGCCATTGGACGGAAGGTTCGTCGATCATTAAGCGCGGCGGGCGTTACTTCATGACCTACACGGGCAATCACGTATTTAGCAAGGGATATCGGGTCAACTACGGAGTGAAACGGGATTCGCCGCTCGGCATCTACACGATTCCGGAGAACAATCCCATTATCATCTCCACCGAAGATGACTTTAACGGGCTCGGCCATAGCGCTACCGTTATGGGACCCGACATGGATTCGTATTATATCGTCTATCACAATCTGATCGGCCGTTCCGCTGAGGGTCCTCCCGTCCGGATGTTCAATATGGACCGGCTCCTGTTCAACGGCGACAAAATGTCGGTCAACGGTCCCACGTACGACGTCCCGATGCAAGCGCCGGCTTTGCCGGTCTTTCATGACGCGCTTGGGGACGGAGCTTCTCTTGACGAGAGTCGCTGGGAGCAAGTCGAGATCGACGGGACTGCGGAGGCGTGGGTAGCGCGCGAAGCCGCGTCGGGCCGCTTCACCGCGGAATTTAATGCCGTCGTCGCCCCTTCGGGTGGACTGTCCGAGGATGCCCGCTTCTCGGCAGTATTCTCTTACGAAGACGCGGGGCGTTATCGTGCCGTCGAGCTCATGCCGGGCGCCCGGCAACTGGCGCTGAAGGAAGTTGCGGACGGCAAGGCGACCGCTCTAGAGAACGCTCCGCTGCCGGAAGGCATGGATCTCGCCAAGCTTCACGCGATCCGGATCGAAGCGGACGGCGACGGCACCCGCGTCTATTGGGACGGCCTGCTGCTGATCGACAACAAGGAGCTGCGCGGCGCGCCAGGCAAGATCGGCTACGCCTGGACATCCGGCATGGAGCCGGAGCTGCACTACACGGCGTTCTCCAACGACGCGGGAGGCAGCAGCGACCAGGCCGTCGTAAAGCATGTGCCGGGCGTGTTGGAAGCGGCGCATGGCGTAGGGGCTGACGGCGGCGCAACAGGTTCGAGCGGCGGCAAGACGACTGCGCTGGCGGGCGGAAAAGCGGCAAACGGCGATGCAACAGGCTCGAACGGCGCGGCGGAAGGCGATGCGAGCGAGTCCGCGCTCGGCGGCTACTCCACGCCTGACGGCAGTCTCGCGGTGAAGCTCGGGAAGGGCTCGCCACTTTCCTTCCCTATCACGGTTAAGGAGAGCGGCTCCTACCTGTTCTCCGCCATGGTATCGCGGGATTCCGTCGGAGCAGAGCTCAAACTCTCCTCGACGGGCGGGAGCCGCGCATTTAAGGTGGAGGAACGCTGGTTCGCCGAAGACGAGGACTGGACCAAAGTGCCGCTCGGCACGCTCCAATTGGAGAGCGGACCGCAGTGGCTGACCCTCTCTCCTGCCAGAGGCAAAGTCACCCTGCGCTACATCGAAAGCCTGGAAACGACGGCCGTGTCGGCAGAGACGGCCATCTCCTACGACGAAGGAGATCAGTTCGGAACCTGGATCGAGGAGGACGGGCAGTTCCGGGTCATGTCGGAGGCGCGCGACAGCAAGCTGTTCGCCGGCGATCCTCGCTGGACCGATTATAAGGTCGAAATCGACCTGACGCTAACCGAAGATACGCTTGGAGAAGCCGCGGTGCTGCTGCGGACGAGCAACGAATCCGATTTCCGCGACCAGGTGGCGGATTCCTTTATGGGCTACGAGCTGGCTTTCCGCAACGGAAGAGTCATCCTCAGACGTATCAGCTATGAAATCAACGAAGAGCTCGACTCTGGCCAACTTGAACTGACACCCGGCAATCCGGAACGCATTACCGTCAAGCTTGAAGGCAATGTCATCGCGGCATACGCCGGAGAAAACGACGAACCGTTGCTCTCTTGGACCGACCCCAACGCTTTCCTGAGAGGGCGGATCGGCCTCCGGACGGGCTCGACAGGCTGGGTATTTTCGAACGTAAACGTCTACCCGCTGGACTAACATTTTAATTAAATAGAGTTTTAAGGGAATAGGAGACCTAACAGACATGACGACCAAAATGTACATCAAAGATTACCCGCGCCCCGGATTCGTAAGGGAGAACTGGATCAATCTGAACGGCGAATGGGATTGCGGCTTCGATGACGGCAACATCGGGGAGAGAAACGGCTGGCACATCAACTTCACGGGTGATCGCAAAATTACGGTTCCGTTTACCTACGAAACCAAAGCAAGCGGCATCGGCGACGAGAGTCATCACCCCCATGTCTGGTACCATCGGCAGCTCGACATCTCGCCGGACATGGCCGGCAAGCAAGTACTGCTTCACTTCCAGGCGGTGGACTACATCGCCAAGGTGTGGGTCAACGGCATCTTTGTCGGCTCGCATCAAGGCGGCTATGCGGCCTTCTCGTTCGACATTACGCCTTATATCAACATTGGAGAGGCCAATCATTTGACGGTAAAAGCGGAGGACAGCCTGGATGCCACCCAGCCGCGCGGCAAGCAGCGGTGGGTCGAGAACAACTTCGAATGTTTCTACGTGCAGACGACGGGCATCTGGCAATCCGTCTGGCTGGAATGCGTCAATTCCGTCCACGTCGATTCCGTCAAAATAACACCCGACATCGATACCCGTTCGGTCAGCCTCGCTTACCAAGTCAAGGGCGACCTCTCAGCCGGCGATATCCGTCTGGAGACGGTTATCAGTCTGAAGGGGCGGCAAGTGAAGCAGGTCAGCCTGACGATCGATCGCCCATGGCTGCAGCTCGACGTGGATCTCGTGCACGAGGCGAACGGCCCTTGGAAGTCCCGCCTTTGGTCGCCGAATCACCCCAACCTGTACGATGTGGAATTCATCCTTTATCGTGGCGACGAGAAGCTTGATCATGTCTATGCCTACTTCGGCATGCGGAAGATCTCCATCGAGAAGAGCAAGGTGCTGCTGAATAACATCCCGATCTATCAGCGCCTGGTGCTGGATCAAGGTTATTGGCCGGACAGCCATCTCTCCCCTCCTTCCGAGGAAGCCCTTATCGAGGACATAGACCGGATGCTCGCCATGGGCTACAACGGCGTGCGCAAGCATATGAAGGTGGAGGACGCGCGTTTCCTCTACTGGTGCGATGTGAAAGGACTGCTCGTCTGGTCCGAGATGGCGGCGCCGTTCGAGTTCAACGACAACACGATCCAGAAATTTACGACGGAATGGATGGAAGTCGTCCGGCAGCAGTATAACCATCCTTCCATCATTACCTGGGTGCCGTTCAACGAATCGTGGGGCGTGCCGAACATCGCCAAGGATGTCCGGCAGCAGAAGCTGACCGAAGCGATCTACCATCTGACGAAGGCGTTCGACCCCCATCGTCCCGTCATCTCCAACGACGGCTGGGAGCACACGGTATCCGATATTCTAACGCTGCATGACTATGTGGAAACGAAGGAAGAGTTCGTAAAGCGGTACGCGAACAAGGATGACATTACGAGCAACGAGATTTCCTTCAACAATTCGAGGTACGCTTATGCGGATGGCTACAAATACGGGGGACAGCCGATCATCATCAGCGAATTCGGCGGCATCGCTCTTCAGACGGGCACCGGCTGGGGCTACGGCAACCAGGAGTCGACGATGGAGGGCTACATTGCCCGCTTCCGCGGCATTCACGAGGCCATCAGGGAAACCGACTATATCGTCGGCTACTGCTACACCCAAATCACCGACGTCCAGCAGGAGGTCAACGGCGTCATGAACGACCGCCGCGAGCCGAAGATCCCGATCGAGACGATTCGGGAAGTGAACTTGGGTTAACGCATTACATTCTATTGCGGTAAACAAATAAACGACGGGGCTGTCCGATAAGGGCAGTCTCGTCGTTTATTTCCGCGGTGTATGATCCATTGCAGATCATTCCCAACTCAATATCGGGATCAAGCTCTCTGGTACGCGCTATGGAAAAATGGTCGAAGCCGATAATCCGCGACTGGTCCAATGTATCGGTACGGAGAATAACATCCACCGTCGCTTGTTCCAATCCCGGATACCGGTCGCCGGTTTGTTTCAACTTGAGCGGTTTTATCGAATCGACTCGTCGCGGGCACGCAGCCATGGCGGGGCTGGTCTAGGTCACAATCGATACAGATTCGAACCTGGCTGCGAGTGTGGAAGAGGCTGCTAACCCTTTCGCCGTGGGCGCAGCCTTCATCACTTTATCGTCAGCCCTGCTCGACTATCGTTGCCGAGTCGGCCGCCGAATCGATTCGATGTTCTTTCCGAAACCGTTGACGTTCGACGTAATTGGCAATTCGCGCAACCGTCATGCTCGTCAGCACGGCAAACAGCACAAAGCTGTAGAAACCTGCCCCCAAACCAATCCCCGCTCCCCCGACGAACAGAATCATAGCCGCCGACGTGAGTCCCTTTACCTTCAAGCCGTCCTTCAAGATAACTCCTGCCCCGAGAAAACCGAGCCCCGCCACAATCTGCGCGGCCAGCCTCATCGGATCCATCATCGTATTCGGATATTGACCGCTTAGCCTGCCTACGCTATTAATGGAAATCAGAGTAATCAATGTGCAGGCTACGCATACGTACATATAGGTTTTTAACCCGGCCGGCTTGCTCTTGGCCTCCCGGTCCCAGCCAATGGCCAGGCCGACAAGCGCGCTGAGCACGATACGAATATACGCTTCATAATAATGCTCCATATGACGGGCCAAATCATCCATAACGCCTGCCAGAATATCGTTCATCTGCTCTCCTCCTCTCTGTTCTACGCTTACCCAAAAAGAAGCAATCCCCGCTTCGCAGCGGGGATCCAAGGTACAGTACCTTAGCATTCAGGATTTCAGGGCTCGTCCACGACGACGAGCAATCCGGAGAACACTTCACGCGGCACGCCGGGCGTATTAATGCCGTCGACTTTGTTAATCGGAGTATTATTGATGTCGTAACCTCCGCTGCCGTTGATCGTGACCGAGGTAGAAGACCCGCCGCCGTCCATGTTCAAGGCTTGATAAGCGCCGAGCTCCTTCATATAGCGACCCAGCTCTTCGATATAAAATCCGGTCGAGCCGTCCGCTCCTCTGCCGTCCACTACCACGAAGAAGACGCTGCCGTCGCTCCGGATGCCGACCGCCGTGCGGGGATGCCTGGCGTTGTGGCGATAGTAGGTTTGCTCGTCGTAATCCGGATGAGACGGACTGGCGATGACTTGTCCGCGGAAGTCCTGAACCTCCCCGTCCTTCACCATCCAGTATTGGCCGCCCGAAGCTTGATACAGTTCATCTTTTACGTCCGCCCAATCCTCGTCGTAGGTGCCAATGACAGGCGTTCCGTCGTCCTTGATGCCGAAGAAGCCGTGGAGCGGATAGTTTTTGCCATCGACGCCCGATATCCGCACGCCGTTAATGACGGACGAGCCGTCCTTGATCATGTGTCCTTCCGGACCTTGTTCCGTATAGAACTCGCCATTTACGCCTGCGACCACCTTCTTGCCGCTAATCAGCGTGGTTGCGGCTTGTGCCGCCACCGTAGCCTTGATCGTATCATGGCCCTCGCTATCCTCGATTCGGACATAGTTGCCGTTCGCATCCGTAGGCGGGATCATGTTATCCTTGACCCCGACAATAATGGAAACATCCGGTCTTGTCAGATCGACGTCGATGATATTAGCCTTCTGCAGTTGGCCGTACCGGTCGATGAAGTCCATCTGTCGATGAACGACGCCGGCGGATACCGTGATCGATTCGTCGCGAAGCACGCTCAGGACGATTGGCCGGTACGCCTGACCGGCATGAGGCGCCGATTGTAGAAGGGGTCTGCCCTCTTCCTTGTCCAACACCCAAATGTGGCCGAAATTCCAACCCAGGGTACTTTCATAGGCAGCTTGCGAGACAAGCGATTGATCCGTTGCGTCCGCTCCTTGGCCGTTGCTCGCCGTACCGCCGGCTGCGGCTGCTCCCTGCACAAGCGCATTGACCGAAGCGATATTGTTCGCAAGCGTCGGCGTTCCATTTATTCTGCCTGCAATTCGGCCGATGTTACCGCCGGTGTTATTAATCGTGCCGGCCAATACCGCGTTTCCTCGAATAACGGCTCCGGTATAGGCATAAGCCGTGACGCCGCCGGTGTTATTTTCCGCGGACGACACATCCGGCACGACATAAGAGCCTTCCAGGCGCGAGCCGGACTCCGATACCGCGACCAGACCGCCGCTCTCTACCCTGGCGCTGACCGAAGCATCGGCATAGACATGACGGATCGTCCCCGTGTTGGAGACCGCGATAGCCGCGCTGCGGTAACCCCCGGACACCTCGCCGGTCACGAAAGCTTCGCGAATCGTACCCAGATTGCGCGCCGCGATGCCTGCCGCCCAATACGAAGAGTCGGTGTCCAGACTTGTGACGTCTACATCCGCAAACCCAATCCGTTCGATAACGCCATGATTGTCGACGACGAATGCCGCTTTCGGCTGCGAAACGCTGCCTGTCACGGTCAAACCGCTGATGACGTGGCCGTTCCCGTCCAACGTGCCGCTGAAGGACGAAATCGGTTGGAACGTTCCGCTCAGCACAATGTCCGCCGCCAGCACATAGTCTTGGCCCGGATTCGTGCGAAGCTGCTCCAAATCGGCTGCAGTCGCGAGCTGTATCGCCTGTTGCTCCGGCACGTTCCGCAAAACGGGACGGTCCAGCGCCGCGCTCCACCGCCATATTGTACTGAAATTCCAACCCAGCGTTTCTTCGTAGATCCACGGATCGCCCAGCGATACATCCGTCGCATTCAAGCCTTGTGCATTGTTTGCCGTACCGCCGGACACGGCCGATCCTTGCACCAGCGCGCCCGCTGAAGCGATGTTATTAGCGAGCGTCGGCGTGCCGTTAAGGCGGCCGACGATTCGACCGATATTGCTGCCGCCGTTCTCGATCGTACCCGCGAGCACAGCGTTGTCCCGGATGATCGCTCCGGTATGCGCGTAAGCGGTTATGCCGCCGGTATTGCTCTCCGCCGACTCCACATCCGGTACGACATAGGAACTCTCCAGCCGCGATCCGGCCTCCGACACGGCGACCAAGCCGCCGCTCTCCACCCTCGCGCTGACCGACGCGTCCGCGTAGACATGTCTGATCGTGCCCGAGTTCGATACCGCGATGGCCGCTCCGCGGTAACCGCCAGACACTGCTCCTGTCACAAATGCCTCGCGGATCGTGCCCAGATTGCGAGCCGCAATGCCGGAAGCCCAATACGTGGAGTTCGCGTCGAGGCTCGTTGATGCTACGTTCGTTAATCCAATTCGTTCAATGACGCCGTAGTTGTCGACGATGAACGCCGCTTTCGGCTGAGAAGCGCTGCCCGCCACGGTCAGACCGCTGATGACATGGCCGTTCCCGTCCAACGTGCCGCTGAATGACGGAATCGGCTGGAACGTTCCGCTTAGCGCGATATCTGCCGTCAACACGTAGTCCAAACCTGGATTCGTGCGGAGCTGCTCCAGATCCGCCGCGGTAGACAGTTCTATCGATTGCTGCTCCGACACATTCAGCAAGACGGGACGATCCAGAACCGCGCTCATTCTCCACAGCTTGCCGAAATCCCAGCCTAACGCGCTCTCGTATAACGAGGGATCGCCAAGTGCGGCATCCGTCGCATTTTGTCCATGCTTATTGTTCGCCGTACCGCCGGAAGCCGCCGCTCCCTGCACCAGCGCTTCCACCGAGGCTATGTTGTTCGCAAGCGTCGGCGTCCCGTTGAGCCTTCCGACGATCCGGCCGATATTGCTCCCCCCGCTGATGATCGTGCCCGACAGCACCGCATTATCGCGAATGACGGCTCCCGTATAGGCATAAGCCGTTATACCGCCGGTGTTATTGTCGGCTGACTGCACGTTCGGCACGACATAAGAGCCTTCCAGCCGGGAACCGGCCTCCGATACCGCTACGAGGCCGCCGCTCTCTACTTTGGCGCTGACGGCCGCGTCCGCATAGACGTGACGGATCGTCCCCGTATTGGAGACCGCAATCGCAGCGCTCCGGTAGCCGCCCGACACCTCGCCGGTCACGAAAGCTTCGCTGATCGTGCCCAGATTGCGCGCCGCGACGCCCGCCGCCCAATAGGACGAGTTGGTATCGAGGCTTGTCACTTCTACGTCCGCGAACCCGATTTTTTCGATCAAACCGTAATTGTCAACGATAAAAGCCGCCCTCGGCTGCGACGCGCTCCCCGCCACGGTCAAGCCGCTAATGATATGGCCATTCCCGTCCAGCGTGCCGCTGAAAACCGGAATTGGCTGGAACGTTCCGCTTAGCGCGATGTCAGCCGACAGCTTGTAATTGCCTCCCAGGTTCGTCCTTAACTGTTCCAGATCCGCCGCGCTGGCCAGGGCAATCGCCGACGGCGACAAAGATTCCGCATGTGCCCTCTGCGGTACGGGCTGCAGTAATGCCATAAACAAGATAAACGATAAGAGCAGAAACATCGTTTGACGCAATCGCCTCATTCTCATTCCCAATCCCTCTCCTTCACTCATTCACATTCTTCTATCGAAGATACCCGCAGACGACAACCTTGCGTCCTACTCCACCCAGATCGGCGCCGTCGCTGCGAACTCGCCGTCCTCCTGGTACACCTTGACGAAATAATAACGTTGACCCGATGGCAGCTCAAGCTGCAGCCTGAGCTCCGGCTCCTTGCACTCGACGCTGTGCAGCACAATGCCCTGCTCGCCGATAATCTCCGCGCGGACGATGCGTTGTCCCGTCTCCCGGCGGTACGATGCCACGATGTCAAAGGAGAGCATCTCTGTTTCCGAGATGCGCGAGCCCATAATGGCTCCGTTTACCCGAAACCATACCTGGAGGAACAACGCCGATGTGAAGTACACGCGTTGCCGACGCACCGCATCGAAGAAATGCTCCTCCGTCAACCGATCGACCAGCACGCCTGTGCGAAGCGTATTTTCGGTGCCCCATTGCCCATGGTGGTTGTCCTGACTGCCAACCGGGGCGATGTGCCAGCCCAAATCCAGAGCTTTGACGTAGTAGTAGAGGCCGCCCAGTTCCTTGGATTCGATCGTGTTGATCTCCAGCATATGCATAACCTTGTCCAGCTCCGGATCATAGGGCGCGAAACCGTCCAGATGGCGGTTGCCGCATGACCAGGGATGGTTCCATTGCTGGATGGAATCGGGATAACGTTTGACCAACTCGTAGTAGGTCGGAATATCGTTGAACTTGGTTTCGTAAGCGTTAATAAAGAAGTCCATATTATACGTGTTCATATGGCCGAACTGGTTGTACCAGGTTGTCTCCGCTCCGTACAGCGCGAGGAACGCATCTTCCTCGGTTTTCGCCTCGGCAATCTCCTGGATCTCCCGCCACTTCCGGCTCTTGTCCCAGTCCAGATAATGATCATATAGGTTGCTGTGCTCCGTAATCGCCAGAAAATCCAGCTCTGCCGTATAACGCGCGTAATCATACGCATACTCCGGCACGCCGATGCCGTCCGAGAAGCCAGTGTGGCTGTGCAAATTGCCGAAGTAGACGCGATATTCGCCATTAGGCGCAGGCAAATCGGCAGGCCTTGGACGAGGCGCCGGAAACGCCGTCGCCTGCGCAAGCGCCAGCCAATGGATCAGCAACGTCTGACCCGGATCGATCGACTTCAGGATCAGGCAAACATCGTGAACGCCATTAAGCGGTTGGTTGTCCGAAGAGAACAGCTCCCCGGCCAGAATCGACCACCGTTTCCACTGCTTAAACAGCACCAGCTCGCCAATTACGACACCCTCCGGTCCGCCCAATCTCACCTCCAGGTTCGCCTTGAGCGACTTGTCCGGGTTAGCGAAGCCAAACTCGCCTCTCAGCTGGCTGACGCCCTGCGCGGTGAAATCAACGTCCCGGTACAGGAGGTACGCGCCGGCTTGATCGCTTGCCGCCACAACCGCGCGGCGTCCCGGCTCCAACTCGTCGTCTTCCCGCAGCCCGAAGCCCTCCCCCTCGTCCCACTCCGTTGCAGGAAACAACAACGAAGCCTTTCGAGGCGGCGCCTCCATCTCCAACGGATCATCGGAGCCGTACACCTCGACATGTCGCAGCAGCGCCGCTTCGTCCGTCGAACAATAGGTGACCGTCACCCGAATGTATCGGGCGGCCGCGCTTGTCTCATGCCATACGCCATCCAACGTGGCAACGGCATCGTCTTTTTTGCTGGCAATCTCCGTCCAGTTCAAGCCGTCCTGGCTGGCTTCCACGAAATAATGAACGTACCGTTCGTCCCCCGCGTAAGCACTGATTCGAATTCGCGATAACGGCAGCACTTTCTCCAGATCGAGCTTCCACCATTTGTAATAGGGTCCACCTTTCCAACAGGTTTCCTCGCGCCCATCTACCGCCATTCCTGCCTTGCAGCCATCGATCTCGAACTCGGCGATTGCCTTCTTGCCCTGGCTAAGCAGAACGAACTCTGTCGTTCCATTTGATCGCGAATGCTCTATTGTCATCGTTCTATCACCCATTCGGTTAGTAATTGTGTCCGTCTTCCTTATCCTTTGATCGCGCCCATCATGACGCCCTTCACGAAATGCTTCTGCACCAGCGGGTACAACAGCAGCATGGGCAAACTCGATACGACAATGACTGCATATTTGACGCCCTCCGTCAGCAGCAATTGTTCCACCAGGCTCTCGCCTTGGCCTCCAACCAAGCCTCCCATGTCCTGTTGAATCAACAGGTTGCGAATCACCATCTGCAACGGCATCCGCCAGTCGTCGTTCAGGTAGATTAACGCCATAAAATACGCATTCCAGTGGGCTACGGCATAGTACATCGTCATGACGGCGATAATCGGCATCGACAGCGGCAGCACGATCCGGGTTAACGTTCGAATATTGCTGCAGCCGTCAATAAACGCCGCTTCCTGCAATTCATAAGGGATGGAGGTTTGGAAATAAGTACGCATCACGATCAGGTTCCAGACGCTGACCGCGCTCGGAATGACCATGACCCAAAGATTGTTGTACAAGCCCAGCACGTTCTTATAGATCAGGAACGTCGGAATGAGGCCGCCATTGAACAGCAGCGTGAATGTAAACAGGAGAACAAGCACGTGTCGCCCTACCAAATCCCTTCGCGACAATGCGTAGGCGCCCATCGTCGTCATGACGACATTAATCGTTGTGCCAACGACGAGATAGAGGATGGAATTGCGATAGCCCGTCCAAATATCCGGATTTTGAAAAACTTTGCGGTACGCATCCAGCGAGATGTCCTTCGGCAGCAGCCAAAGCTCGCCCTTGACGATGGCCCAGGGATTGCTCAGCGAAGCGCTGACAATA
This sequence comes from Paenibacillus agaridevorans, assembly GCF_003112455.1. Lineage (GTDB taxonomy): Bacteria > Bacillota > Bacilli > Paenibacillales > Paenibacillaceae > Pristimantibacillus > Pristimantibacillus agaridevorans. The sequence goes on along the minus strand of NZ_BDQX01000016.1, from coordinate 2,954 downwards.
TAGATCAGGGGATACAACGTACCTAACATAATTAGCGTCAATATCGTATAGATGACGATGTCATAGATACGGTCGCCGGCCGACTTGTGCCCGAGATGATTCATGCTCCCCCTCCTCTACCATAGGCTCGTGCCGCTTACGCGCTTCGCGATTTGGTTAACGGCGATAATAAGAATAAAATTGATCAACGAGTTAAACAGTCCCACTGCCGTCGAGAAACTGAATTGCGAGCCCAGCAGGCCGATCTCGTACACATAAGTGGAAATGACGCTCGAAGCCGATCGGTTTAGATCGTTTTGCATTAAATAGATTTTCTCGAACCCGATATCCATGATCGATCCGAATTGGAAAATCAACATAATGATGGCCGTCGGAATGAGCGCGGGGATGGCGATATGCAACAGTCTTTGCAGCTTGGTCGCGCCGTCTATCATGGCCGCTTCGTACAGGCTTTTGTCCACTCCCGCCAAAACCGCAACATATAACACCGAGGCGAAGCCCATATTTTGCCACACATCCGAGAACACATAGATGCTCTTGAACAGCGACGGTTCCGTCATAAAATAAATCGGATCGCCGCCCAGCCGGACGATGATATTGTTGACCAGCCCCGTCGATGGCGACAAGAACGCCATGACGATGCCTACAAGGACGACCGTCGACAGAAAATGCGGCATAAAGGTGATGGACTGCACGCTTTTCCTGAAACGCTGGCTTTGCACCTCGTTGATCAGCAAAGCAAAAATGATAGGGAGCGGAAAAGCAACGAGGATTTGATAAAAGCTGATGCCCAGCGTATTGCGGATCAAAGTCCAGAACTGGTAGTTATTAAAAAACCGATCGAAATGTTTGAAGCCAACCCAACTGCTGTCCCAGAAGCCCTTTACCGCGCTGAAATCCTTAAAGGCGAGCTGGATCCCGTACATCGGCAAATATTTCAGCAGAACAAAATACAGCACGACGGGAAAAATAAGCAAATACAGATCCCAATTACGGCGAACCGAGCGGGGAATAAGCAATCTGGATTCTCTGCTCCTTGCACCGGATGTCATAACAGCACTCCTTCTTATCGCTAGTCCTTGCCGTTATCGGCAGCGGAGGATGGAGGGGTTGTCAGGCCCTATTCCTCGCTGCCGCCCGCATCATGACTACTTGGTGTAACGCTCGTAAGCCGCCCCGTAAATCTCTTGCAACCGCTCAAGACCCATCCGTTTAATCTGCTCGACGTATTTGTCGAACTCGTCCAGCGACGTTTTTCCTTGCACGAATTCCGCCGTCCGCTGACTGACCATGGCATAAATATCCGTTTCCAGCGCCTGCTTCTCGTCCGCCTCCTCCGCGGTGAAGCCAAATGGCGCCCACAGCTCGTCAGGCAGATAAGGACTCAGCTTCTCTGCCGCCGCTTTCGCGGAAGGCTGCGTTTCGCCGCCTTTGAAGTAATCCTCCAGAATGAGCGTCGGGAGCGATCCGCCCGCATACGGCACATATTTGGATACCACCTGGTCAAACGACGAGCCTTCGGGAATATTGCTTACGATTTCCGGCAAGAAGTCGTATTGCCCCTCCGCGTTTTTTCCGTACGATTCGCCTTCGATGCCCAGGTACAACATGCGGATGCCTTCCTCACTATAGAAATAGTCGATCCAACGCATGGCCGCCTCTGGATGTTTGTTCGAGCTGGAGATCATAAACGCCCCCTTGGAGCCGAAGTGGCCGCGAGCGCTCGTATAAAGCTGCTCGCCTGCCGGCCCGACCAAAGCTTGGTCCAATCCGGCATAATCGTCGGCGTTCGTATTGGCTCTGCCGATGACATTGCCGAAGGAGAAGGAGCCGAGCTGGTTTTGTTCGTTCATGGCCAGCACTTTCGCGCCCGTATTCGTAAAGATTTCCTGATCGATCAGCTTCTCGGTGTACAACTTGTTCATATAGGTCAGCAATTGCTTGTACGCGTCGCTAATCGGGAAAAACCTCAGCTTGCCCGTCTCCGGATCGACATCCCAGTTGCCATTGCCCGTGCCGCGATTGCCCAGACCGAAAGCTCCGCGCAGCACCTGCGTCAGCTCGTCCAGCGAATCCGCCGTAAGCGGAACCTCGTCCGCCTGTCCGTTGTCGTTCATGTCGCCGTCGCGGAACGCCTTAAGCGTCTCGTACAGCTCGTCCGTCGTCTTCGGCATGCTCTTGCCCGCCTTCTCCAGCCAGCTCTGGTTGAGGAACAGCTTCCGCGTAATCTCGATACTAGGCGAGTCCGTTAAGCTCGGCATGGCATAGATGCTTCCGTCGGCCGTCTCCAGACCTTTGCGAACATCCGGATACTTCTCCATAACCGCTTTGAAATTCGGCGCGTATTGGTCGATCAAATCGTTCAGCTTCATTAACGAACCGTCGGCCCCGTACTTGTCTACATCGCTGTCCGGCATCCGGGTACGGAAAAACACATCCGGCAACTCGTTGCTCGCAAGAGCAAGATTACGTTTCTCCGTCATGTCTGCGCTTGTGTAACCATCCCACTCCATGCGAATGCCCGTCATTTTCTCGTATTCCTGCCACACCCGAATCTCATTCCAATCGGGCGGCTGCGCGGGACTAAGCATGACCATCGCGGACATCGTCACCGGCTCGTTCACGATCGGGAAGCCCGTATCGTTAAGCAAGGCAGGTTTGCTTGTATCCGCAGGGGTCGACGGGCCGTTCGTTCCTTCCGGCTTTGTATTGTTGTTGCCGCTGCAAGCGGCCAGCATAGATGTCGCAATCACGCACGTCAAAATAACCGATATTGCTTTTCTCATGAAAAAATTCCTCCCGTTTCGTTTCATTCCGCGTTTTTTACAGAAAATTCCGAATATTGAGAAAACAATACATGTGCCTATGACTCGCCGTTATGACGCATAATGTCGGCTGAACTAAGATGATCGCACCATCGCCGGGAGTGAGGCGGCGCGGACCAGGCCGCGCCG
>NZ_BDQX01000015.1 GCF_003112455.1 Paenibacillus agaridevorans | reverse complement strand
TCGGAGGTTGGTACACCGACGAAGAACTGACGGAGCCGTATGTATTCACTACTGCAGTGACGGGTAATGTGACGTTGTACGCGAAGTGGACGATAAACGTGTATACGATGAGCTTCGAAAGCAACGGTG
>NZ_BDQX01000014.1 GCF_003112455.1 Paenibacillus agaridevorans | reverse complement strand
GAGCATTCAAGGACGGAGTGTACGTTGAACCGCTTGAGCTGGAGAAGCTCATGCTGGCGGGCGAATAAACCGATCGCATATTAACAGGGAGATTGCCGGTCGGTTCGGTATCGCGGAAACGACGGTCAAGACGCATACGTTCAGAAATATCGGAAAGCTGTGCGTCAAACGTCGAGGTCAAGCCGTTGCCCGCGCCAGAGACTGGAATTGAACGAATAGGGCGGAGTATGTTGGGACACAAATAGCGCAGCCTGCAGGCTGCGCTATTTGAGTTACCAATCGACCGTATTTTCCCCACGTCGCGAAGCGGTTTGTCTACGGAAGTCGCGATGATGTACTCGCTTTCATTCATGATCTCCGGTTTAAACTGGTTTTAAACTCTCCCCTGTATACTGTTGGGAAACGCCTTACTGCATCGGAAGTGGAATTCGAAGAGACTTCGGTTAAGGAAATGGAAAGGAAGGGCCTAATGAATAAGGCAAACAACTTTAGAAAGCGAGCAATTATAGGCTTGTTGGTACTGATAACTTTAACCCTTCTGTTGATTAGCTCTGTGACGAACGGAAGGCTCTGACTGCTTATGGTACCCTGCAGGACATTCCCCCTTGGAGGAAAACGATAAGATATATACTCGGAATGGCGATGGCCTGACCGAGTAAGCCTCCCTGTATGCCACCTGTTCATGTTATACGATAACAACGAGGAAGCGCCGGAAGGCTTCAAACAACTTAAGCATACTTAAGATCGTATCAACTTCGCCAAACGGCAAGGTGACGCGATCTTTTTTTCGATGCTTGAACTTGAGACATTGAGCAGTCAACAATTGCTGGAGCATTTCGCCGAATTGTGGTAACAATGATTATTAAGGCCCAGCAGCGGTTGGGAGTAAACTTTCACGAGGACTACGTACACTTTATCAGAACGTTTGTGGGAGCATATGCAGGTCTAGCGGTACATGCCTTCTCTAATGGCTCTAGTCTCGGAAATGAAACGGTTGTCGATTTGACGCTGGAGTTCCGAGAGCAATTTAAGGAGCTTCCCTTTGCAGAAGTTTTGCGAACCAGTTATGTCATTTCCATGGATGGGTCCGGCGATCCGATCATCATCGATCAGGCAGGAAAGGTTTTTATCTGTTATCACGATACCGGGGAGATCAAGTTATTAGCGGATTCATTTGAGGAGCTGATCGAGGAAAATTTTTATGAATGGTGATTAGTCTAATCCATTTAACTTAATTAAATTTCCAATAGGTGGTGTGATGGATTATGGGTGACCAAGTAATCAATAAACATAAGAAGTTGCTGCCAAGCGTGAAAGAAGAAGCAACAGTAAAATCAGTTGCTTGTATCGAAGTGGCAGTTACAAATATGCAACGTGCAGTCGACTTCTATGTGTTTCAATTGGGTTTCTATCTTAACACCACTAAAAATCGTCTTCCTATTGAAACAGACAACACAGAGGTATTTATCTATCCTGCATCAGGCGTTGAAATCATGCTTGTACAAACTGATGGAGAAGAACGATTAGCTTTTAATCATAAAGGAAGACCTAATCATGTTCTTCTATTGGAAATTAGCGAGGACATTGAAAAATGCCATAGAAGATTAGTTGAAGCGGGTATAAGGACGAGCCCGATTAAAGATAGTGGCGGATGCGGAAAATCATTTGATGTTTTCGACCCGGATGGGAATTTTATTAAGTTGTGGTTTGGTTATCCGAATTAATTAGCCGAATGACAGGGTTTGGAGCCAAAATGAACTTAACCTATCAGCGGTTATGCTATAATATAAAATATTTACTGGATCTAACTGTTGCAGAAGGGGGATACACATTGTGAATCGGTTGTACACAGGGAAGACAAAAGATGTATATGAGCTGGAAAACGGGGATTATCTGTTGAAGTTTAAGGATGATGTAACAGGGGAGAACGGTGTATTCGATCCTGGCGCCAATACAGTAGGGTTAGTTATGGAAGGTGCCGGGCGGGCAGGACTCCGCTTAACGAAGTTCTTTTTCGAGAAATTAAATGCAGCGAACATTCCGACGCATTACATCGATGCGGATATCGAGAGAGCAACGATGACCGTTGCTCCCGCCTCTGTGTTCGGCCAAGGGCTTGAGGTCATATGTCGCTATCGCGCGGTAGGCAGTTTTCTACGTCGTTACGGCCTGTATGCGCAAGAAGGGCAAACACTGGATGCATTTGTGGAAGTGACGTTAAAGGATGATGCGCGTCAAGATCCCCCGATCAGCAAGTCTGCTCTTGAAATGCTGCGTATTTTGTCAGCCGAAGAGTACGAGGCGCTGGAAAAACTGACGAAGCAGATCAGTCAAGTCGTAAAGGACGAGCTAAGCTTGAAGGGCATCGAGCTGTATGATATCAAGTTGGAATTTGGCCGATTGAAAAAGGACGGACAAGTTGTTCTTATTGATGAAATATCTGGCGGAAACATGAGAGCATTCAAGGACGGAGTGTACGTTGAACCGCTTGAGCTGGAGAAGCTCATGCTGGCGG
>NZ_BDQX01000013.1 GCF_003112455.1 Paenibacillus agaridevorans | reverse complement strand
ACTTCTGTCAGATCGAGCGGCCTAATGTTGAATGAACTATCGTCTCCCGTTAGAATGAAGAACTCGAAATCATATTTATTTATGACATTTCATCTACCATTTCATCTACCGACTTAGAAATACCTTAATGAACTTAGAGGTACTTAAGTGCCTAATTTACTGGCTTTTAAGTTCTTACAGCACTTTAAAAACACTTATAAAACCATACCTCAACGCACTCGTAATGCGTACGGGGCTCAATTCCCTTCATCAGCATTCTAAAAAAAGCAATGACGCGGATTCCGGGCAACGCCCGATCCGCGTCATTGCTTTTTTCTACTGTTTAATAATAATCGCTAAGACTAACTTTTACTCCCGTCCGGGCGCTATCAATGGCACCGTACACCATCGCCATGCTTTTAATATTATCTCTGCAATCCGTCTCCGCTTGTCTGCCTTCTTTAAGCGAAGCAAACATTTCGTCGAAACATCCTTCATGCCCTGAGCGGCCTTCGCTACTCGCCGACAGCGTCACGCGGCTGAATTCGTTCATGAATTTGCCGGTCTGATCCTTAGCGACGACGATCTCGGCATAAGGATCGCCGTGTCCGTCCCAGACCACCGTGCCGTCTTCTCCGTTGATGCGCCAAACCGCATCCCATGAAGTGGGAGCTCCTTCCGCGCACCATGACCCTCGGTACGCGAACACGGTGCCATCCGACATTTCGAAGATGCAGACTGCCGAAGCATTGCCTGTGTACCAAGAGCCGGGAGGATTGTACTCGTGGCAGAATACCGACACGGGATCGCTCCCCGTCAAATATCGCGCTTGATCGAACGTATGGATCGCCATATCCAGAATGAGCGGGCTATCCATGGCATCGCGGAATCCGCCGAAGTGCGGTCCGATAAAGAAATCGGCTCCGACATATCCGATTCTCCCCACGCCCCCCTCCTGAATATATCGGCGCATGGACCGCATCGGCGCATTGTAGCGGCGGTTTTGCATAATCGCGTAAGATCGTCCCGTTCGGTCCGACAAGGCAACCAGCTCGCGCGCTTCTTCCATGGATTCCGACATGGGTTTCTCGCCCAATACGTTGGCCCCGTGCCGCATGGCCGTGGAACATACCGCATAATGGCTTGCCGGTATCGTAACGTCGAACACGAGATTGGCTCCCGTCTCCGACAAGGCTTCGGCAACGTCCGTGTAAAGCCCGCAGCTTAACCCGTGACGTTCCGCCATCGCTTGGGCCGACTCCAGCCGAATATCGACGAGTCCTACAATTTGGGTATCCTTTCTTGCCAACGCGTCTTTCACCCAGATGTTGGCCATCCCGCCGCAACCGGCTACCACTACTTTATAGCTCAACTCGATTCCTCCTTTAATAAGCGAATTAAAGCGGATTAGCGACAAAATCTCCGCCTCTGCAGCTCTTCAGATAATTTAACCCGCGCACTTGCCCCGTCATCTCCAATTCGCCCTTGTAGACGGGATCATGCCAGCCTTCGATATCGATCGTGCCTTGATATCCCGATTGCCGAAGAATCGTAATGACATCCGACCAGTTCGTGTCGCCGAAACCCGGCGTCCTATGCCAGACGAAAGGATTAGGACCGTGGATTCCGTATTCGCGTACGACGTCCCAGGCGATGGTGGCGTCTTTTCCGTGCACGTGAAAGACCTTTTCCGCCCACTTTCGGAGCTGCGGAACGGGATCGATGAGACTGACCATTTGGTGACACGGCTCCCACTCTAATCCTACATTATCGTGCGGAACCGCATTGAACATTTTCTCCCAGGCGATCGGATTATGCGCGATGTTCCAATCCCCGGTCTCCCAAGTTCCGCCCATATCGCAATTCTCGAAAGCAAGCCGCACGCCTCGATCCTCCGCGCGCCGGGCAAGCTCGCCGAATACTTCCGCGAAGCGGGGGATCGATTCGTCAATGGATTGGTCCGTCAGCCTGCCCGTGAATCCGGAGACGATATCGGCGCCGAACAGATGCGCATGGTCGATCAGCCTTTCCCAGCTTGCCAGCGTATCGGCGTTGTTCCCTTCTCCCGTCAAGGGATTGCCGAACACGCTGAGAGCGGATATGACGATATCCTTCTCTCCGATGGCTTCGCTTACCTGTTTGGCCGTCTCTTTGAGATCCAGTGTCCCCGTCGTCTGCCAGAAAGTTAAATTAAACGATTCAAATCCATGCACCGCGATTTGCGGAATGACTCTTGCGGCATCGCCGCCGCCAACCATCGTGCCAATCCGTAATCCTGCATGTTTTCCTATCATTGATTATTACTCCTTTTTTGAGATAGAATGAGTTTATAAACCGAGTATATCCGCAATTTCATGTATATTCTCTATACAATCTTGCGGTTTATTTAACCGAAATTAAGATTTCCCGTCTCTGCCCGAGGCTTGGAGAGGACTGAACGTCCGGCATGACTTACCCAATGGAATTAAGAGAAAACACGAACCTCAGCGACAGCTTATATCCGGTTAATATGTTCCGCAATTTCAGCCCTTCCGGAGAAGCCGGCCGCACCGTATTGTATCTGCATTGGCATGAGCACTTCGAAATCATCTACATGGCTGAGGGCTCGGCCTGCTTCCATATTGACCGCCAGCAGTACGAGGCTCGCCCCGGCACCCTCCTGATTGTGCCAAGCGGCGGGTTGCACGTTGGGTATGCCGCAACGGATTGCCAGATTCAATACTGGTCTCTCGTATTTAACAGGTCGCTGCTAGAGAGCCCCTTCCAAGATCCGCTCCACGAGCGCTACGTGTCCCCTTACCTGGATGGGTCGCTGAGATTTCCCGTCCAATTGGACGATGGCGAAGGAGTCCGGCCGATCGTTGAAATATTCCGAGGCATGATCAAGGAATTCGAACGAAAGGAAAGAGCCTACGAGCTGGTTGTCAAAGCGCAGGTTCACCTTCTATTCAGCTTGCTGTCGCGGTATTGCTACCCTCTAAGCAGCAATGATTCCCCGGCTCTCTTGGACAAGCGCATGGAACGTTTCAAGAGCTTGATTCTTTATATCCAAACGCACTATGCCGAAAAGCTCCCCCTCTCGGAAGCAGCGCGCATGGTCAATCTAACGCCCTATCACTTCTGCAACGTGTTTAAAGCCGCGACAGGGCGGACTTACGTGGACTTCGTCAATCGCTTGCGCATGGACATGGCCGAACGCCAGCTCAGAGAAGGCGCGAACGTGACGGAGACGGCAAGCAGGGTCGGATTCGGCAATTTGAACTACTTCTCCAAGCTGTTCAAGCAAATAAAAGGAGTTTCTCCTTCGGAGGTGAGAAAGGCAAAAAACCAGACCTCGTGAAAGATCTGGTTGGTATTTCCGAAAAATATTTTATTACCTATTTGGCTCGAGTGAGGGAAGAAGGAGGCCGCCCTTGGACAAAACAAAAGCAGTTATCGTATTACTGGTATTCAATTTGATTGCTGTCGTCTATTTCGGAAATTCCTTAAATAAAAAGATTAGTAATGTCCAGACAAACGTGAACTCGGAATTGAACAACATGCGCAATAATGTCATGTCCTTGGAGAGTCAAATTGTTAATGGAGTAAGCCGCGTGCTGGAAGCTCAAGACGATCGTATCGACCATGTCGACTATACAGTGAGCGAATACGATGCCGTACGGAAGAGGGCGAGCTTGGCGCTGGAAGTCACTCTAAAGGAAGTGTCTCCCGAATCGAAAATCTCGATTTCTTATAGCGCTGAAGGCGGTCCGTCGGGGGAAGCCGAGTTGGTTGAACAAAGCGGTTTGAAATACGGAACCGAGCTGGAGTTGTCGCTGGAGCATAATTACGAATTTGAGGTATGGGAGCAAAGTCCGGCGAATGGACAAAGAAAAATGAATGTGAACCAGCAGCGACTTCCGCTCTATGACGATTTTTATGCAAACCGTGTAAGTAGGAGCGAAAGCGGCACATCGACGTCAAAGGATCAATTGGATGCGGACTTTAGCTTTGCCGTCAAGAATTTGGGCATAGCGGAAACAGAGATGGAACGCGTCTATGTACAGGTGTGGTACGGCAACGAGCCATATGATGAAATCGATGTGACGCAGAAGGTCATGGAGAGCATCGGCGATTATAATCAGATCAGAGATAAGTACAATCTTGCGATTGCTTCCGGATCCATTGATTCGTCCGTTAGCCTGGAACAATTCGCGAAAGACAACCATCTTGAAAAGCTGAAGCCCGGCGCCGATCCCCAATATTCGTTCCGGCATACCATTAAGTTCGGAAAAGATTATCCCGAGTTGGAATTAGATATTGCGAAAGCCAAGCAACTCAGCTTCCGACTGGTCATAACGTTCAAAGACGGATACAGATATGAATGATATACACGGTAGGCCAGAGGGCGGAGATTTATCTCCGCCCTGTCGTTCGGGTACCATTCATTTCGTTTATAAAAAATGAATGAATGAACGCGGACGGGCTGCAATATTTTGGGCTGTAGTGCAGCTACTTTACAACATCATATAAAACCACATGCAGTTTGTCCGAATAAACACATGTCTCGTTGCGATATCCCAATGCTAAAGTTAGAGGTGAACGACGAATCTTAGGAGGGACATTCAACATGAGAAGTTTGATTTATCGCCGCAAACTGCTGGCGGCGCTGGCCTGTTTGGTCGCGCTTATGAGCCTGCCTTTGGCTATCAAGCCGGGGATCGCGGAAGCGTCGACCCTGCTGCTGCAAGACCATTTCGACGATGGGCCGTCTGCGACATGGACCGTCGAGAGCGGACAATGGAGCGTCCAAGAAGGGGCGGCTCCCGTATTGTTTTCGGATGACTTCGAAAATGGAAACGCTGCCAAATGGAGCCTGAACGGCGGCAGTTGGTCACCCGTAACGGACGGCGCCGCCACCGCTTATCGGCAAAGCGCCGGAGGCGCGTCCGAGTTGGCGGCAGGCGACGCGGCCTGGACCGACTACGCCTACGAGGCGGATATCAAGCTGCTGAACGGAGCAGGCGCGATGATGGATTTCCGCTACCAGGACAGCCAGCACTTCTACTACCTGTACATGAGCGAATCTTACATTCGCATAATGAAGCAGAACGGCGACGTTCAGAGCTGGGTATCGGCCTATGAAGGCCCCTCGCTGCAAACGTCCGCTTACGTGCGGATCAAGGTGGAAGCGATCGGCGACACCTTCCGCGTGTATCGCAACGACGAGTTGGTGTTGACCGCAAGCGACGACGATTCCCCCTATCTATCGGGCCGAATCGCGCTCGCGACCTGGGATACTTCCGTCGAAGTCGATAACGTTCGCGTGACCGGGACGGGCATCAACCACGTGTATGCCCAGACGGAAATGACCGGCGGAACCGTCTATGCCGGAGAAGCTTCCTGGAGCCATTACGAGCTGAGGGCGCATATAGCGCTCGAGGAAGCCGGACAAGACGGCTCGGTCGGCATTCTCCTGCGGCGGCAAATTTCGGGGGACGGCTATTGGATGAGATACAGCTCAGGCGATGGCGCGGCGCAGATCGTCAAGCGTAGCGGAGACTCGGATATCGTGTTGGCAGAGACGCCGTTCTTCATGGAGCCCGGTCGTTCTTATGACTGGCATGGCGTGGCCGCCGGCGATAAGCTGACGCTGCAGATTGACGGCGCCAAGCTTCTGGAGACCTCGGACTCTGCATTCGCGGCCGGCGGGGTTGCCCTGATGACGCTGCAGGCGACGGCAGGCTACGACAACGTCACGGCAAGCCGCGTAACCGTGCCGGTGGATTCGGACGGCAATACCGTCTATTATGTCAGCTCGAGTCTGGGTGACGACGATAACGACGGTCTGACCGAAGGTACCGCATGGCGGACGCTGAACAAAATCAATAACGGCACCTTCCGCGCCGGCGACCGGATTCTGCTCAAAGCAGGCGACGGCTGGAACGAGCCGCTCGTGCTGCGCGGCTCCGGCGAGCCGGGCAACCCCATTGCCATAGGCGCTTACGGCGAGGGGGACAAGCCCGTTGTCAGTTGGAACGCCCCGAACGGCGGCAGCGTCGTTACGGGCTACAACCTGAGCCACTGGGTCATCGAAGGGCTGTCCGTTCATATTATCGCGTCTTCGGGCCAATCCTGGGACCGCATTACGGCCGGCATACAGCTGCATTACGATAACTCCGCCCTCCATCGGGACGTCAGGATCGAAAACAACGACGTATATAGCGACACCTACGACAGCAACACGAACGGCATCATGATCTCCGCGATGGTTCCCGGGACGGACGGCAAGGAAGTGGCGCGCGACCTTACGATCGCGAACAATACCGTCCACGACGTAGCTTGGTACGGCATCACGACGACAGGATGGGATGTCGAAAGGAACGAGGAGCTTCGCTCGCAGCTTCTGTACGGCAACGTCAACGTCGTCGGCAACCATGTTTACCGAACGGCAAGCCAAGGAATCGTCGTCCAGAATGCCCACGATTCGGCGATCGAGCGGAATGTCGTGCATGACGGAGGACTCGGCACGGACACCTGGGGACCGGGCGGTCTATGGTTCATCGCCTCTCGCGATTCCGTCATCCGCTTCAACGAGGTCTACAACATGAAGGACGCCTCGTCCGGCTACGACGGTGCCGGCATCAACGTGGACTGGTATTGCGACAATATTACGGTTCAATACAACTATTCGCACGGCAACAAAGGCAACGGAATGACCACGATGAGCAACAACGGCGCCAAAATCATCCAGAACCGCGTGGAGGGCAACCAGGCGCAGCAGTCTAACGGTAGAGGGCAAATCGCGCTGGGCAACTTCACCGGCAGACCGGATCTGTCGACCGGACTTCACAACGTCGTGGTCGCCGGCAATATGATTATCGTCGATGTGGACGGCACCGGCGCGGTCAACACCGCCTCCAATCCCCATGGCACATGGACGGGCAACGAAATACGGGACAACAACATCGTCATTCGGCCGAATCTGGCAAGTGCAGACGTATTCAGCATCGGACCGAATACGATCGTCAGCGCGATCGATGGCAACCGCATTTACAGCCCGCAAGCGTCCTTCCGCTCAATCCTGAACGGGAACGCCTACGATACGCTTGCCGCCTGGCAGGAAGCGACGGGGTACGACCTTAGCTCTAGCGTCCGTCCGCTGGACGAAACCGCGCCTGCGGCAACGGGCAATCTTGTCGCCGCCTTCGACCGCTATGTGCAGCTAAGCTGGACGGCACCGGAAGAGCAAAGCCCAGGCATCTCGCATTACAATATTTATCGCGACACGCAGCCCGACTTCGAACCGGCCTACGCCAACATGGTCGGCGAATCGTATACTTCGTCTTTCGAGGATCGGGAAAACCTGCAGCCGAACACGACCTACTACTACAAGGTGAATGCCGAAGGCAGCAATGGTTATTTCGGCGAAGCTTCCGCGGTTGCGAGCGTCACGACGGGCGACGTCATTCCCCCGGTCGTCAAACCGTCGCGGGTCAGCTTCCTTGCGCCGCGGGACGGCGATTACATCACGACCGCCTCTATGGCGACAAGACCGTATTTGTCCGGCATCGACGATATCCGCAAGGTGGAACTCTACGTTGACGGACGCCTGACGCGGGAGTTGCAGGCTTCCCCGTTCGCGGCGACGCTGGACGGCTTGGGCAATGGAGAACATGCGCTTCAATACCGCGTGTACGATGCCTCGGGCCTCGTGCACGAGTCCGAGACGATTACGATCGAGAAGCAGACTCGGGCGCTCAGAAGCCTTTATGCCGAGACCTCGCCGCTTATCGACGGAGATCTAAGCGAATGGGATGCAGCCGCCCCAGGCTTCACGATGGACAAGCAAGATCAAGTCAGAGAGATCGAAGCGGGCTTCATCAACCGCTGGTCCGCCGATGTCTTGACGGCGAAAGGTTCCACACGTTGGGACGAAAACAAGCTGTACTTGGCTGTCGAAGTTCGGGAAAACAAACACCATCTGCCCATCTCAAGCGCGTCCGATCTGTGGAAGGGCTCCAGCATACAGATCGCCGTCGATCCCCAGCGCGGCAGCAAACCCGGCGCCAAAGGCTATACGGAGCTCGCCTTCGGCTTGACCGACGGGGGCAGCGCGCTGGCATACCGTTACCATGCCGTAGCCGGCAAGACAAGCGGTCCTTTTACCGCCGGAGAGCTCGCGGTCGTCCGGGACGAGACTGCCGGCGTAACCCGCTATGAAATCGCGATTCCGTGGCAGGAGCTGCTGCCGGAAGGCGTTATGGCAGAAGCAGGTTCCGAACTGGGAATCTCGATATTGGCCAACTACAGCGACGGAACCGTCGTCAATCCCGACAGCTCCGATGCCCGCAACGGCTGGATCGAATACAACAGCGGAATCGGCGCGGGCAAGTCGCCGGAGTTGTTCGGCTACCTGCTGCCGATGCGCACCGCCTTCGCCGCTCCGGTCGCAACCGGAAGCTCGGCGGCAGACGGCACCTTATCCATCCAATGGACAGCCTCGGACGGCGCATCCGGCTATGCGGTACGTTACGGCACTTCAAGCGGAACGTACACGACAACCGTAGATGCAGGCGGAGCGACCAGCTTGAGGCTCGCCGGCCTTTCGCTGCCGCAAACCTATTATGTTAGCGTGCTGGCCTACAATGGCTATGGCGAAAGCATCGCTTCGAACGAGCTGCGTCTGGCAGCCGCCGTTTCCGGAGGTTCCGGTACCGATAGCGGGATCGGTGGAGGCAATGCGGGCGATAACGATGGCGACGGCACCGGACATGGCGCAGAGGGCAAAAACGTCGTTTCCGTAGCTTTAGCGGAACTGGATGCCGACAATCCGCTCAAGTTGAAGCTGGAGCGGGCTTCCTTATCCATCCAACCTTCCTTGCTGCGCGAGCTGTTGCGACTGGCGGGGAGCACCGACGGAGCGAGGCTGGAGGTCTCTGTCGTTCCGCTGGAGAATCAACCGAATATATTCGTGCCGGCAGCCCAAGACCATGCCAAGCTTAAAGCGGCCGGCCCGCTCTTGCGGATCGACATCGTTGTGGTCAAGGCTGACGGCGAACGCGTGGAGGCGAAGCCTGCTCGCGGAGACGCGATCTTGAGCCTGCCATTCGACGAAAGTCTGTCCGTTGACGAAGATTTATTAGGACTATACGCTTATGATCCGGACACCGGAAAATGGTTGTATGTCGGAGGGAACGTCGATGCTGCCGACGGATCCATAACCGCGGCCATTTCGGACAATGGCGTTTACGCCGTTCTGGAATATCGCAAAACGTTCAACGACGTTCAAGCCGCTCACTGGGCTATAAAGGCGGTAACGACGTTGGCCGCCAAACATATTGTATTCGGCATTAACGATACCGATTTCAAGCCCGGCGGCCAGACGACCCGCGCCGAATTTACCGCCCTGCTCGTGCGGGCCCTACAGCTGCCCGCAGTCCGGTCCACCGCGTTCGCGGACGTAGCGCAGGAGGCGTGGTACGCGGACGCGGTCGGCGCCGCGGTCGAAGCCGGCATCGTCGCCGGGCGCGGCGAACAGCGTTTCGCGCCGAACGAGCCGATCAGTCGTGCCGAGATGGCCGCAATGATCGTGCGGGCGATCGGCCTTCCGACAGGCGGTACGGCAGACGCCGAAGTTGCCGGCTATGCCGATGCCAACGACATTCCCTCCTGGGCGAGGCCGTACGTGACCGCCGCGAGTGAAGCTTCGCTGATGCAAGGACGTGCCGACGGGATATTCGCGCCGCTAGCCAACGCCACGCGAGCCGAGGCCGCACAACTCGTCTACAATCTGCTCCGCGCCTTCAATCCATAGAACGAACGAGAATTTGGGCTGTCCCAAAAGATATAAAAATAATAGCGAGACAGTAATGCACACAGTTCACACAGCTAGACACGAAAATGGTCGGTCAGGATACCACTCCTTGACCGACCCACTGCAACACCCCATAGGCGTTGTTAACGACTATGGAGCTCGTAACAGCAATTAATACATCCGTTAGGCGCTATTAACGACTATGGAGCTCGTAACAGCAATTAATACATCCGATAGGCGCTATTAACGACTATGGGGCTCGTAGCAGCAACAAATACACCCCATAGGCGCTATTAACGACTATGGGGCTCGTAGCAGCAACAAATACACCCCATAGGCGTTGTTAACGACTATGGGGCTCGTAACAGCAACAAATACACCCTAAAGGCGTTATTAACGACTATGGAGCTCGTAACAGCAACAAATACATCCCATAGGCGTTATTAACGACTATGGAGCTCTTAGCAGCAACAATAACGACTTTGCGGCTGCCGAAGGTAAGGCCTTGAGGTCGGGTGGCTTTAGCTCGCTCGCAATTTGCTCAAAAAGGCGGCAATAGACCAAAAGCCAGAAATGGCGGTGAAGGGATAACGCCCTAGCACCGCCATTTCTTCATTTTTGACGTTTCATACATCAAATGAGCTATTTCATCAAGCGAGCTATCATACTTTTGAGACAGCTCCATTTCTCGTGGGTATGAGCTGCTACTCCTGGTTACGCCAATCCGCAAGCTTTGAGCCAGTTCAGCGCGATCAGCCAGTTGCCGGTTGAATTCATGTGCACCTGATCAAGCGTCAGAACTTTGCCATGCTGCTTCCGCAAATAGTCGTCGAATTGCCGGTTTTGCGGCACCAGTACGGCATTGAAGCGCTCTGCCGTTTCACGGATGACCGCATTGTAAGGCTTCAGCCGTTCGTTTTTCCCGTCATGTGGATTCTCGGATATAATCGTGGTCTCCATCAGGATCAAGGACGCCCCGGTCTTCCCCTTCGTCTCCGTCAGCAGCTCCTCGTAGGCGCGCCGATATTCCTCGATGGATACTTCCTTCCATTCGTCGTTGATGCCAATCGACACGGTCAGCCAATTCGGCCGCATCGCGATAACATCCTCTTGCCAACGCGCCTTCAGATCGATAATCGTCTCGCCGCTGACGCCCCGATTATGGCATTGGAGCGTCAACTCCGGATGCCGCACGTACAAATAATCCCGAATCATGCGGACGTAACCGCCGCCCAGCCCTTCGGGGTCGCTTTCCCTTCCGCAATCGGTAATGCTATCTCCAATAAACAACAACTTTTGGTCTTGTCCCAGCTCCATGTCTGTTGCGCTCCCCTACGTTCGCTTATTGTTTTTCTGTCACTTGAATCGACACCCGCGATTACAGGAAAAAATCCGGACAAACTCTTGTGTCCGGATTTTTCCTCGCCCGCTTAGCGTCCTTCCGCTTCTGCTTGCTTATTCGTTTCTTCGATGACTTTGTCGCCGCCTTTGGACAACCAGGCTTCCTTGAAGTCGTCAAATTTGGCGGAGACATCGCCCGTTTCCACGATCAAGTTGACAATCGATTCGTTCACGAAATCATTAAGTTGATTGGAGAGGCTGGGATCCAGCGTCTCTTCGCTGATATTCAGGTAAGCGAGCGGATTCGGGACGGCATAATCGCCTGTCGATCGAGACAATGCAATGATGTCTTCCTTGTTCGGCGTGCTGTCCGGCAAGAAGTCGGTGTTCCAGGATACAAGCGCCTTCAGCGAAAACGCTTTATCCTTGGAGCGGTCTTCATCCGACATCAACGGAGCAATCGCGTCGCCATCCTTCTTGTAATGGACGCCTTCAACGCCGTTCAGCATCAGATCTTGTCCCTCGTCCGACAGCAGATAGTCCAGCAGTTCCAGCGCTTTCTTCTGCTTCTCTTCGGAGATGCCGGAGTTAATCGACGTCACGCACCAGAAATTGTTGAAGCCATCCATGCGCTGCTGGCCCGTTGTCCCTTTCAACGTACCGACCCAGGTGAATACGGATTTGGGATCCCGATCGGGGTAAGCTTGCTCGAATTTACCGTAAATGTCGTTATACAGCGTAGCGTTGGCGTTATGAACAATCATGCCGACCTTGCCGGTGACGAACTTCTCGATTTTTTTGTCGTCTGTATTCAGCATAAATTCGGGATCTAACGTTTTGTCCGCATACATGGCGTTCAAAAATTCGATAGCCTGTTTCGTCTCGTCGGAGATGACCTCCGGCATCCACTTGCCGTCCTTCAACTCCCAACGATCCGTGCTTGTGTCGAAGGCGTTGAAAATCGGATATTGCCACCAAACGCCACCTGAGCTGGATGTGTACCCGTACGTATCCTTTTTGCCGTTTTCGTCGGGATCGCCATTCGCGAACGCGTCCGCGACTTGCTTGAATTCATCAATCGTTTGAGGCACCTGCAGCCCCAGCTTATCGAGCCAATCCTTGCGGATCAGGATGTTATGGCCGCTGACCGCCGTTTTGTCGCTGCCCGCTTCGTTGTAGACCGGCAGAGAGTAGTGAATGCCTCCGGTCGTTTTGGCCAATGCTTCAAAGTTATCGAGCGACTTCTGAATATGGGGATATTGATCTCCGTAGTCGGAGATTGGCAGCAGCATGCCCTCTTTGATCCATTGACGGTATTGCACCGGACGGTCAATTCCGTAAGAGATGAACACATCCGGCATCTCGCCGGACGCGATCATGACATTCAGCTTCTCCTCCCAGTCGTTCCATGAGGCCGTAATCGGCTTGAGCTTGATATTCAGCTTCTCTTGCAGCTTCTGATAGATGATCGAATCCGGAGCGTCGGCTCCTTCAAACATCCAGCTGAATACGGACAGCTCCACCGGAGCTGCCTGCTGCTCCGATCCGTTTCCTTTGCCTCCATCCGTCTGCGTTGTATTCGCCGACGGCGTCGCGACGCCGTTGTTATTGCCGGCGCAGCCAGCCAGTAGACTGGTCGATGTCAATACGGCCAACACCGGAATCATCCATTTTCTTCCGCTTTTTTTGTTTGTGCTCAACATGCTTGTCCAACTCCCCGTTAATTAGTAGAATAGCAAGCCCCCGCATAAGGTTCAACCTGCAAAAGAAGGTTCAACTTTTGATCGAACCTATCATCACCCCTTTCACGAAATGCTTCTGAATGAACGGGTACACGATAATGATCGGCACGACGGAAACGATGACGACGGCGTTCTTGATTGTATCGCCCAGCATAAACTCCTGGCTGACGTAGCTGCCGCCGCGGGTCAGCTCCATGTTGTTGTTGATCAGAATATCCCGCAGCACCATCGCGAGCGGCCATAGATCCTTGTCGTTCAGGAACAGCATCGGCGTATACCAGTTGTTCCATTGTCCCACCGCTATGAACAATCCGATTGTCGTCAGGGCGGGTACCGACAGCGGCAGAATAATCCGGAAAAAAATCGTCATATAACCCGCGCCGTCGATTTTCGCCGATTCCTCCAGCTCCAAAGGAATGTTCTGGAAAAACGTTTTGAGCACGATCATGTTGTACGTGCTGATCGCCGCCGGAATGATCATGACCGCGAGACTATTGACCATCCCCAGACTTTTGATGAGGAGATAATAGGGTATCAATCCTCCGCCAAAAAACATCGTAAAAATAATATACATAAAGATAAACGTTCTGCCCGGCAAATCCTGCTTGATTAGCGGATAGGCCGTGATCGCCGTAATGAACAGCTGATACAGCATCCCGGCCGCCGTGACGAACACCGATACAAGCAAGGCGCCGACCAACGTATCTTTGGAGAACACGTAATGGTACGCTTCGAAGGTCGGCCGCTGCGGGAATAGATAGATAACGGAGCGGATGGATTCTTCGTAGGGCATGATGGAGCCGATAAGCACATGCCAGAAGGGATACAGCGTCACGGCCGCCAGGAGCAGCATAAATAGAATGTTTAGGGTATCGAATATCGTGCCGGAAATGCTTTTGGATCTAACCACGGACCGTTGTCCTCCTTTCTAATAAATGCCTTGTCCTCCGATTCGTTTCGCCGTCCAGTTGACGATTACGAGCAAGACGAAATTAATCAGGTTAAGGAATAGTCCGATTGCCGTCGCCACGCTATATTCGCCTTGCGTCAGGCCGATCCGGTAGACGTAGGTGTCGATGACGTCGCCGCTCTCGTACACCATCGTGTTGTAGAGATTGAATACCTGATCGAACCCCCCGTTCATCATGCTGCCGAAATTCAGGATGAGCAGTATGGATATAATCGGGAGCAGACTCGGAAGCGTGATATGCAAAATTTGCTTGAAACGGTTCGCGCCGTCGACCGTCGCCGCCTCGTACAGATCGGGATTGACGCCTGCCAGCGCGGCCAGATAGATGATCGTACCCCATCCGACCTCCTTCCAGATGCCGGAGAGGACGAGCAGCGGACGAAACATGCCGTTGCTGGTCAGAAAGTTGACGGGATCGCCGCCCAAAGCGATAATCGCTTTGTTGACCAATCCTTCGTTCGATAGCAAGGTGAAAATAATGCCCGCGATCGTCACCCACGAAATGAAATGAGGCAAATAAACAATCGTCTGAATCGATCGCTTGAACAGCCTGTTCCGCACTTCATTCAGAAGGATCGCCAGCACGATCGGAGCCGGAAAACCGAAGGCGAGGCGAAGCAGGTTGATTTCGATCGTATTGCGGAATACCTGCCAGAACTTGTCGGTACGGAACAGCTTCTCGAAATGCTCGAAGCCGACCCACGGGCTGCCAAGAATGCCTTTGGTCACCCAGAAGTCCTTAAACGCGATGGAAGCGCCATAGATCGGGATATAGTGGAAAATAAACAGAAACGCGACGGACGGCAGCACCATGACGTACAACATCCTGTATTTGAGAATTCGGCGCCACACGTCGTTTGGAGCCTTAAGCGGCTGAGCGGTCTTCGGATTGGCTATCTTCGCTTGCATCTCCTTCACCCGACTTCCAGAAATCCGTGATTGCCGCGAATCTCCACCGAACCCGCCGAATCGGCTTCGACCCATATGCGGTCATCGGCGGCAGGCGCGACAGCTATGCGGCGATTATGCTCGATGACGACCTCGCGGCAGTGGCTCGCCATGATCGTTCCCTGATACAAGCTGCGGTTCGGCACGCAGTTGGCATCGCCCTCTTGATCGCTTTTGGGCGGACCCGCGTTAGGGTTGAGCAAGGCATTGCCGCGAATAGCCACCCGCTCGCACGAGGAGACGAAAACCGCTTGCTGAGGGCAATCCACAATGGTATTGCGCTCGATCGCGATGTCGCGGAAGATAGGGTAACGGGTTCTGCCTTGCTCCAGATAGACGCCCATGTAGATGACGGCCATGCTCCAATGGTTGACGTCGCAGCTCTCGATCCGGTTGTTTCGTATCGTGAGATTATCGACGCCAAACCCTTCCGCCCAACGCGCCTCCGCCCCGCATTCGATTTGAATGGCAGGCCCCTGATTGCGGTAAAAGTAATTATGCTCCACCAATCCGTCGGAGGCATGCAGCAGTACTCCCCTCGCCCGGTTATGGTGGAAAAAATTGTGCCGCACGACATAATGCCCCGAATTGTAGCGGCGATTGAATAAAATCGACTTCGCCGACAAGTCGCTCGGCAGGGCTTCTCCGAACGTCAGCACGCAGCGCTGTCCGCGCTCATCCCAATCCGCATCGGCAACCGTAGCGGTGACGCCCGTTGGCGATAGATCGGGATGCCGGAACTCCACCGGATCGCCCAGCGCGAAGGGATTGCGCCATGGAAATACGTTACCGATCGCGATGCTCCTGGAGTCCAATCGCTCGAAGTTCTGAACGGAATTATCGTGAATATTAAGGCAATCGTCCCCGTTCCCGCTGAAATCGCAATATTCCATAAGGAACGAGCCGAGCGAGTTGCTGATATGGCAGCCGTCCGCCGTCGCCGAGATGCAGCGT
>NZ_BDQX01000012.1 GCF_003112455.1 Paenibacillus agaridevorans | reverse complement strand
CCAGTTGGACCAGTCGCTCCGGTGGAACCCGTTGCGCCGTCAGTACCTGTTGCTCCTGTTGGTCCTGTGGATCCAGTAGCGCCGTCAGCGCCCGTTGGCCCGGTCGGCCCCGTTGATCCAGTAGCGCCATCGGCACCAGTAGCGCCGTCGG
>NZ_BDQX01000011.1 GCF_003112455.1 Paenibacillus agaridevorans | reverse complement strand
GGGCGCGCGAGCCAGCATCACGGCAAATTGCTGGCGCGTCACCTGATGCTCTGGACGGAAAGTTCCGTCTTCGTATCCGTTTACAATGTTGCGATTGGCCGCCAGCCTGATGGCGCCGGCTGCCCAGTGCCCCGCGATGTCATGCCACTCTGGAAGCTCCTCCGCTCCCTCTGCACCATTGCCGGATTGTCCGGTTGCTTCGGCTTCCTCGGATGCATCGTCATCATCATTCCCATTGCCTTGATTCCCCTGCTCACCGCTGCCGTTTCCGTTTCCGTTTCCGTTGCCATTTCCGCTTCCATTACCATTTCCGTTTCCATTACCATTTCCGTTTCCGCCGGCTTCGCCAAGATCGAGCAGCATTGGAGAATACGGAGCCAACTCGAGGCTGGATATCGCCATTGCCTTCGCGCCGATCAAGTCATAAGCGGTTTGTACCTGCTGGCCATGCAAGCGAACCTGAACCGTCTTTGTATTCCAGCTATAATTGGATACATTCAACAGCAGTCTTCCTTCATGCTCGACCACCCGCCATTCTACATCCATAACAGGCTCTCCCGTCGCGCCATCGACGATTTCCGTCTGCAAAAGATCAAGCCCTGCCAGAACGGGAAGCAACTGCATCCTTACCTCGCCCGCAGAAGGCGATTGCATGGCGCTTGCCGTTGCCGTGACGGGAATAACCGTGGAACGCGCCATCACATCGTTACGAATCTGCGCGTCCAGATTGCGCTGATAGACATCGAACTGGAGCGCCTGCTCGCCTATCACAAACACTGCTCCGCCTTGATTCAGATACGCTTGAATATGATTCAGCGTTTCCGCGTCCACATACCGGCTGTCCGGAACGACCAGCAGCTTCAAGCCGGATAACCCGCCCTCCCGAATCTGTTTCTCGCTAATAAAACCCGCCTTCTGGCCGGAAAAACTAAGCGCTTTGTAAGCCCGGTCCACCGCATCCAGATAGGCGGGGCGATACAAGTTCGAGGCTTTGGCATATAGAATCGCCGTTTCATACGGAGCATGCTGGAAAGCGGTCACCTCATCCGCCAGACGATTTAAATCCAAATTGGTTTTGCCGATGGCCGAAACGACATCCGGCCGATTTAGCACGCTGCCCGCCAGATCGCTTGCGGTATCGTCCGTCCTTTCCCAAACCCATATTACCGAAGCGCTGCGCCCGTGAACGGCTCCTTGCCATATATCGTTGCTGACATGCGAGACCTGCTCCGGCACAAACCGGGTATCCTTGTCGGGAATAATATGATCCTCCGAATTGATGACCGGCGCTTCCTTGAACGATGCCAACAGATCGTAAAATTTCAGTTTTTCCATAATGGTTGCGCCTTCGCTATGCAGGAAGTTCCAGGCATCCAGCCCGTTCAACTGGCTTAAGCCGGAAATCTGCTCGGGATCGACGCCCCAGGATAACGGCGACTTGGCCAATTGCTCTCGGGACAACGCCCCCGCCATTATTTTCACATTGACCGGAATATCCGGCGCCATCTCATGAATAAGATCGGCCATCCATTGATGCCATTCGCCAAACAACTGATCATTGAAGTTGATCCAGTCATAATAAAGCGGGGAACGTTCTTCCGCCGTCGGAAGCGCGATCTGGTCAAAAGCGGCGTAGCTTGTGCCGTACGCGGCATTTAACGCGGCAATATCTCCATGCGCCTCTTCCAGATACTGTCGCCACTCAACCGTAAACACCGGATCTTTATACGACATAAAAACAGGTTCATTGGACAGCACCAAATTGTTCAATGACGGATAGTCCTTTACCAGAGGAATAACCGTTCTCAGAAAATCCTCGACAGCCTCCCTGGCTTTGGGGTGATTAAAGTTATATTTAATAAATCCGTTATTATTCGACTTCATGTCCGGATATTTCTCCAGCAAAAAGGCCGGGAAATAGTGAGGAGACAACAACAAGCTAACCGCCTGATTATGATCTGCGGCATCCTGCAGCACTTTCTGTATATCGTTGCGGATGGCCGCTTCGGAAATCGTATAATCTTCTTTAATCGTGGTGTTCTCATCCTCGAAATCCGGATAAGCGATCAGGTTCAGCGAAGTTCCTTGCTCCTCCATGCTGATATTGTCTATATATAATGCGTCCGTTACATTTTCCGTCAAAACACGAAAATCGATCGCGGTTTCCGTCTCTCCGCTTCTGTACGAATAGGTAACCTGCTGCCAGTCATACGTCCCGGTCGGCAGATTGTTCCTGCTTGCGAAGGTGCCGATCCAGGCGTTGTTTACGTTTGCCCCCTTCACCCAAAGACGAATCGTATAATCCGTATCGGGTTTTACCTCTACACGCTGCCATACCGTGCCGTACACATTGGGACTTTTAGTCGTATGGTTAGTCAGTTTAAGGGAACGGGTGCCCTCTTGAAAAAAGTCGATATCATAGCCGAACGTTACATCGGCGTTCCCCCATATTCCCTTGTTCCACCCTGCAAGAGAATCCGGCGCCAACAGCACGCGGCTTGGACCTGTTTCGATCTGAATCATATTGGCTCCGAAGGAAGACATATGGGCAATATCCTTGCGAACCTGCTGGAAATGACCGTATCCCGTAAAAAATACCGGGCGTGTTTGCTGCTCTCCCGCAGCATCGACCGTTTGGCCAATAAAAGAATATCCGTCCAATTCAATCGGCCCTGTCACATAACGGGGAACAGCCAGCGGAGCGGCATCGCCCGCTAGATAGGCCTCCAGCCGGCTCTTGGTTTCCAAGTAGAGTCGATCCAGCTGCTCCAACACGTATTGGGCTTGATCAAGGCGCCCTTTCAGCACATCTTCTTTGCCATACGGAATAAACCTCTCAATAACGGCAATATCCACATCATCGTAATCCATGGGCAAACCTTGTGCCAATGCCGCATCCCGCAGCGCTTTCAGCGGCGGCAAAGCCAATGCCAGTTGATCCAGCTCCGCTACAAGCTCTTCCCGATTGGCCAGCACCTGAACGCTCCATTCGGGAGACTGGCTGGCATCTTCGGATAACTCCGTTACGTCGACAACCAGCTTCTGCGCACCCGTCTCCGCGAAGGAGGTCTGGAACTGCTTCCTCCATACCGTATGCGCGGGAACGATGACCGAATTGGCGCTCTCATTCAAGCCGGGAATCGACACTTGAAATTCTTTGTCCTCCGGGAACGGGTTGGTTACATAAAGCGAAAAGTCCAACATCTGGCCATTCTCGCTTATATAACGATTTTCCTCTGCCGATTCGTAATCCCGGTCCAGCCAAGCAAACCACTCGGAATGCTGCGGCGCCAGAAACAGATTGCCAAAGGCATTCTGATCCTTGTATTTTCCTACCCCTGGCGTCCACTCGACCCAACTTTTACGGCCCGCCCCGTCATTGTCATTAATTAATAGATTGAAAGGAAACATTTTTTCCGGCTTTTCCTTTTGCAATGCTTTCCAAGGAATGGCCGCTTCATAGATGGTCGCATCGGCAAGACGATTGGTGCGTAATTGAATGGCATCTTTGCCAAGAACAGCCGTCCCCGAACTCCAGGACCATACCTCGGGCTGATTGTCCGCATGAGCGAATCCAAATTCGGGGCCGAACAAGGCGTCGCTTCCCGTAGCGAACTGAATGCTGTCCGCGGACCACATGGAAGCGCCCGCCGATGCATGATGAACATTATCTTTGATTTGCGCTCCCATATACAAGTTGTTGGCATCGTAAGCGAACATCATCCGGGCCGAGAGGTCCTGTGCCCCCTCCCAACTGGCCAGATTGGACGGCAAAGCGCCGTTTATAAGAGGAAGCTCCACATAGCTTTGGCCGTCCCAATCCGCCAAACTGCCATCGATTGCAAAGTCGTCTTTATAGTAAACCGGAATGGATTTCCCTGCCGACAACCTGGAGAAAAAATCCTCTTGATCGATATAGGAAGCCCCTTCCTCCAAAGCCAAGCTGTAATGGAAGGCGGAAACCGGGCTGGCAGCCAGCCCATTTTTGGTCGCGTAAGCCTTGATCACCAAAGGACGTTCAATGGAAATCGGCCATTCATACAATTGCCTGGTTGGCGATGTAACCGGATCGCTCTTATCCAATGTATAATACACGGACGCCGCTGAAGTGGGAGTCGACAAGGACACCAACGTCCCTTGCTCCACTGCTCCCGACGGGACATTCGCCACCACGTTTGCGACCGGTACAAACGTTTCAAAATCGCCGTTTTTGATCAAATTTTCAGAAGTGCCGCTTTCTCTCATCACAATGTCGTCTATCCATACCGCCTCGGTCAATCCATCGGACAAAATGACAAACGGAAATGAGGTCGTGGAGGAATCTGTTGTAATCGTAAAATTCACCTGTTGCCATTTGTACGTTCCTCCAGGAAGATCCTTTCGCGCTGTCCAGGCAGGATTCAGAATGACACTCATCCGGGACGCCTCCTGCGCCTTTACCTGCAAGGCCACCTCGTAGGCGGTGTTGGGCTTGACCGCCACCTGCTGGCGGATAGCCAGGAAGACGTTGTTCGTTTTTGGAGTCCGGTTTACGATCTTTAATGAGCCTGTTCCCGCAAAGGTTTCTTCCTGGTCGATATAAGCTTCCCCGACTGCATTGTTATTGTTGTAGCTGGCAGACCACTTCGGGATATCGGTTATAGGCTCAGAAGCGGCCGATGCCTGCGGGAGAACGCCAAGGCTCCCCAACCATACAGACAACGCCAGCATAATAATAGAAATTTTGCCGAACGATGATTTTGCTTTCACAATAAATGCCTCCTTTATGTTCCTTCTCTTGAGTCCTGATTACGCTCGCGATATTCCGAAGGCGTCAGCCCGGTCAATTTTTTGAAAATGCGTACAAAGCTGTTAACGTTCGTATAGCCGACTTGCTCGGCGATATAGCGCACCTTGCCGTCTGTCGCGGACAGCAGCTCCTTTGCTTTGGACAAACGAATCTCCATCACGTAATCGATAAAGTTGATCTCCGCCTTCTCTTTGAACAGCTTGCTCAGATAGGGCACGCTAAGTCCGAATTCGCTCGCCAGCAAGTTCAGCGACAGATCGCTGCGCATATAATTCGTCTGGATAAACACCAGCGACTGATCGATCAGATCGTTCCGCTCGCGCTGGCTCCGCTTGTCCCGGATCAGCCCGATCAATCCCGTCAGCCGATTCAGTGCGAAACGCTCCAACTCGTCCAACTGCTCGTAGCGGTTCAACATCTCATATTGGTTCAAATGATCGTACATATCCTGCTCAGGGAACAAGCTGCCGGCGTCTACGCCGATATCGACCGCATCCGTAGCGGCGCGCATCAAACATTGGACGATCAGTTGGGCGATCACCTCGGGCGGAACCTGCTGCTCTGCAAAGGATACGAACCAGCGGGCAAGCTGCGTTTTCAGCATCTCCCCGTCGGCAGCTTTTACGGAAGCAACGATCGTGTCGATCGATGCGAACAGCTTGTAGTAGCGCGGACTTTGTTCATTTACAATATCGTCCATTGTGATAATGGCGTTGCCGCCCAACACCAGCTTGTATCGCAGCGCTTCGCAGGATTCCCGGTACTTAGCGGCAATATCGCCCGGCGAATGCGCTACATTGCCGATGCCGATCGTAATCGTCCGCCGGAAATATTCCTGCACGAATTGCTTGAGCAAATCGGCTACCGTAACAGCGCGCATAATATAGCGCTGATCGTCATCGCCTTCGTCGAAGCTCATAATAACCGCTGCTTTGCCGTGCTCCAGCTCGGCGGCAATTCCTTTGCTCTCCGCATTAACCAACTCCTCCGCCGCATTGCAAAGAGCGTACGTATACAGACGTACATCGCGTTGCGAGGGGATTGCACCCTTGTTGTCCAGCTCGATACTCATCACGACGAAGCGGCTTCCGTATAAACGGATATTGAACATATCCTCGTACGTTTGCAGCATTTCCGTACTTTTGCGGCGGCCCGACAGCAGCTCGGCAACAAGTTGCAATTTGATAAACGGTTTGCCCTCCGACACCTGCCGCGACAGTTCCTCGCGATCGGTAAGTATCCCTTGTACTGTATGCTCCAAATAATGAAAGTCGTCCGTATAGCGCCGTCCCGCCATCCCCGCTTCCGCCGACTTCTGCTGCCCCGTCAGTTTGGTGCGTACGCCCCGCACGAAGCGGTTGATCGGCAGATAGGTCCATCTTCCGGCGAAGGCCGTCGAGGCGGCTGCGATGACAAACAGCAGGAGCGACAAGCCGATCAGCGTATTGCGGATAACGGTCATTTGTTGCGACATCTGCGACGCCGGAATGACGCGCACGATCCGCCAGCCGGTATAATCCGATTCCATATAGAACACCCAGGACGGCTGCCCGTCAATCTGCGCCGCAAAATAACCACTTGCGGCATCGCTGCCGAATATCCCCCTCACAAACGGTAATTCGCTGATATCCTTGCCCAGACGGGTTTTATCGTCATGCAGCGCCATAACGCCTTCGCCGTCCAACACGAAGGTTTCTCCGCGGTCATCCGACTCGGTATTCCGAATCAAACTGTAGAGCAAATCCTCCTTGACATTGACAGCCACCGCGCCTTTGCGCCCGCCCGGTTGATGCACCAACGGATAAGCGCGTACCAGAGTGACTACATTGCGGTATACCGACTGGCGCGCGTTAAGCGCAATTTTGCGGGTGGTCAACCATTTGAACAAGCCGGCCTCCTCTTCGAACTCCGGAATCCAGCCAAAATCCTGAACATTATTGTTGAGGTCGGAAGACACGCTTCCGGTCAGCAGGCGCTGTTTCGTATACGAGTACAAATCCATAGAGAAGATGTATTCCATGCTGCTGGACGTGCGGTTGATTGTATTGACCACATGAAATTCGTTGTTGATATTCACATCGGCGTTTCGTCTTTCACTGAAAAAACGGACAACGGCATCATTTTTCATAAATTGAATCGCGGTTTTGTCGATATGCTGAAGCGTCAGCTCCAGCTTATGATTCTGTTGTCCGAGCAGCTCCATGTTGGTCGATATCAGCTGCTCCTTGAGCTGCTTCGTAAACAATTGATAGGAAATCGCCATCGCGGCAAAAACAAGCAGGAACAAGATGATGGACACCGCGCCCCAAGCAATCCATAACCGTCGGTTTTGCCGTATATTCATCTTCTTGTTCCCCTTTCCTCAGAAGCTTGCTTTATTCTCCTCATACCACCGCTGCGCGATTTGCTCCGCTTCCGGGCCGCCAAGACGCTCCCATTCCTTGCGAATTTCCTCTAGCGCCCATTTGCCGCTATATTTATCCCCTTGCTGCGTAACCGCCTCCGCACGGGTTTCCCTAATAAATTGGTCAAGCGACGAACGGATATCATTGATTTCGTCGAAGTTTGGCTGATAGGGGATATCTCTGCGGAATGGATGCTTCAGCGCAGTAGTCAGCGACTCCGAGTTCAGCTTCGCGATGCGCTGCGACAACTCATCATCCGCCGCCATAATGGACAAATACTCCGGCTTGACAACTTCCTGGCGCAACACGGCGTATTCCCCTGCGTAGCCGACTTCCTTGGAAAAAATGTCCGCATCCAATTTTTTAGCTACGCCGTCCACCATTTCATAATGCACGCCTTCCTCGCCGGATACTAACGTTCTCCAGTTTTCGAACACCCAGTCCAGGTATTCGATCGCCGCTTTCGGATTGGCGGCATCCTTGCTCATGGCAACGAACATAAACGGAGCCGATTCCTGATACGAGCCATAATGTCCGTACGGACTAGATACCATCTCCAGCGGTACCGGCTCAGCGGTAGGTACGTTGGTCAACAGGTCGCGATTCAAGTTATCAATGTTGCCGAGCCCCCACTGTCCCATCAGAATACCTGCCCGTCCGGTCGACCATAGCTGTGCCGCGCGCTGATTGTTGCTGTCGGTCAAATATTCGCGATCGACCAGCCCTTCCTCGAACAGCTGCTTCTCAAGCTGCACCACATCGCCAAAACGATCCAGCGTAGCGCCGTATTGCATCTTGTTGTCCTCGACATACCACATATTGTTGAAAGCGCCATAACTTGCGGAATAGATGTCAAAGGAATTCTGTCCAACAATCGGCGCGATGTCGGGATAACGATCCTTAAACGCCCTCGCCACCGCAATCAATTCCTCAATTGTCGTTGGGCTCTGCATGCCAACCTCATCCAGCCAGTCCTGGCGGATCCACATCCCATGGTTGGCGATGGACGTAACCGGGCGTTTCGTTGCAACCGCATACATTTCTTCCTCGAACGTCAGATACGGCAGCAAATCCTGGTTTTCCTCCAAATATTGTTTGTAGCTTGTGCTGTATTTCTCGATATACTCTCCGATTGGCTGCAAAACCCCTTGGGTCACCAGCTTGCCGATATAGGTGTGATCATATTCCCAGATCAGATCCGGCGCCTGTTTGGATGCAATCAGCACGTTAAGCGAATCCTGTGCCTGGCCGCGCGGAACCGGAACCATCGTTACATCGATGCCCGACTGCTCGCGAATCCAATCCACCCAACGGTTTTTCTCGTACGTGCCTTCGTCGCTCGATACCGCCCCCCTGTCGAAGGCGGAAATACTCACCTTGCGCGGAATAGCATCGAACGGATCGACTTCCGGCGCGGTTGACTCGCCGGAACTTGCCGTCGGACTCGTTCCTCCTATTGGTGTGCCGGACGTGGCTTTGCCTCCGTTCGAGCATGCCGCGAGCAAAACAACAACCGCAAACGCAAGCAACAGACCTTTCATTGCGTTTCTCATGCTTTGACCTCCTGAATGTATGGCGTCAAGACTGCTCCCCTTTTCCTGTTTGACATGTCGAACTGCTGCAGCGGCTCTTGTACCACGAATGTAGCACGCCGCTTGAGCTGCCTGAAACCTCCACTTTTTACCTTGCTACTCCATGCGTCACCTATGCGGACATTCTTTTTTTGAGATGATATTCCTTTTTTTCGATGAAGGACTTGCATCGACGCGCGAACTAGAAAGGCGTACCCGGCAAAAAGTGAAACTATCGGGCCGGAAACATCCGTGTTACTTTGATGAGGAAACGTTTATCATGCAGAAGGGATGCGAAACGCCAATGAGCTTAAGCGAAACAACAGAGGGTTACCCATCGGCCAAAGAGGAATTGGAGCTGTTAAAGAGAAGCGTCTCCATGCTGGAGAGCGAGTTTAATCCGGAGCTAAATCTGTTACGCGTCAAATATCACACCAACGGGTATCACACCATGCTGACCGGCGTGGAATACGTCCATTCAACACGTGCTTCCGTGGAATACGCGCTAGCCCTGCTCGATACCGGGCTGCCGGAATATGAGGCGAAGGCCTTCAAGATTATTGAACAAATCATCTCCCTGCAGGACTGCGACCCGTCGCGCGATACGTACGGCATCTGGTCGTACTATTATGAAGAACCGCTGGACAAGATGGCACCGCCGGATTGGAACTGGGCCGACTTTATCGGCAAGGTGCTGGTGATGATCGCGATTCGTCATGGCGAGCGGCTGCCGGAGATGTTGGCGGGGCGGCTGCAGGAGGCTGTCTTTCACGCCTGCGAATCCATTATTCGCCGTAATATGGGGCCGCATTATACGAATATTGCCATTATGGGCTCCTTCGTCGCGATTGCCGCCGGAGAGCAATTCGGGCATAGAGGCTATCTGGAATATGGTTTGGGGAAATTCGAAGCTTTCCATGCCTATACGAGAAGATTAAACACGTTCCAGGAGTACAATAGTCCGACTTATACCGTAGTCGCCATTATCGAGCTGTCCAAAATTCGATCCTATTGCCGATCCCCGCGCGCTATTGCTATCGCCGACGAAATGCTCCGACTGGCATGGACGATGGCGGGAGAGCATTATCACCCGGCTACAGGGCAGTGGTCGGGCCCGCACAGCCGTTGTTACCACACGCTGCTCACCGATGCAACTCACGCCTTCCTCCGGCGTTGTCTTGGCAAGGAATGGACGGAACTAGCCGCAGACTATCCGGTTCATTTGTTGGAATGGCATCGCTCCGGCGCCAGCTGTCCCGACGACCTGCGCAGCCTGTTCCAAGAACCTGCCGACAGGGAGCTGCGGGAAATCTATTATCGCGGAGAAGATGGATACGAAAAGACCGGCACGACCTGGATGACGCCCTCCTATTCGGTCGGCTCCGCCAGCAAGGAAGTCATGTGGAATCAGCGCCGGAACCTGCTGATCTACATGGACAACGGCGGCAAGCCCGCATATGCGTCGCTGCGCATGCTGCACGATGGATACGACTTCTCCGCGCCGGTGCTGACGGCGGTTCAGGACAAAGGCCATGTGTTATGCGGCATGCAATTCTCGGTTAACGGAGGCGATACGCATATCGGGCTGGACCGGATCAATGGCTCGATTCAAGCCGAAGATTTGCGACTACGCCTGGAATTCGGCGGCGCCCTGGAAGGCATGGAGCTTAATGCCGCGCAGGAACACGTCGTATTGACGATCGGCGGCACTCGCGTATCTCTGTCTTTGCTCTCGTTGGTGTTTGACGGCGATGTTCCCGAGGTGGAGCCCAAGTGGACGGTGACGCGTGAGGAAGACAAGCTTGCTCTGGATCTGTTGTTGTACAGCGGCTCCAGACGGCTCATCGACTTCACGGGCATGCGGCGCGCGGGCATCTGCTTTGCCGTGTCCGCCGAGGCTGCGGAAGCGGCAACCGCGCATGACTTGGCCGGGATGGAAGCCTCCGCTGATGAAACAGACCTAAGGGCCGACTGGTCGCCTGCCGGTCGCAGGCTGTCGCTGATGCTGCCACTCAAACCCGATCGTGTAGAGACGCTTCGCGGGCAACAATAAATGCATTCCCCCTTGGGAAAAATCGAAATGGCGGTGACAGGGTTGTTCACTCTGTAACCGCCATTTCAACTAATGGGATATTATGGACCACAAGGACAACGGCAACTCACGTTGTCCTTGATAAAAAAACCGCCTATACCGTTTTTCCTGGCTTGAACATTTTTCCCTCTTCAAGTTGATTTTCTTTCGCCGTGATTTGATGAGGATCAATTCGGTATACCCGAACCGGACCCCCAAATACTGTGGATCGATATTTGTCCACATGCTGCTGGGGAAGCGGTCGATTGTAGTACCCGGGAACATACTTATCAATCATTGCTTGCAGCATAAGTGTTGCTTCATCCAGATCGACGACGGGATGTGCCTTGCCAAAAATCATCACGCTCATATATGCGGTGTCCGTCTTGGCTGGTACGGGATCTGTAATTGTCCCGTATTCTTCACTAACCGTAAAACAAACCTCCGGATTTGCTTCCATAACCTGATTTCGTCGCCCGCCTGCGGCTCCATGAAAATATAGCTTCCCGTTTGTCCAAACAAAGTTAAGCGGAACAACATACGGCAAATGACCGTCGGCCATGCCTAAGTGTCCAATTCGGACTTGTCGAAGAAATGCCTCGATTTTATCCTTGTCCAACACTTCTCTTATTTTGTAACGTACCCCGTCCATTTGTTCACTCCTCGAATTGAAGTATGGAGTAAGCTTATCAGTTATTGGAGTGAATAGAAATATCCATAACTATACAAATGGAGCAGTCCATATTTACATCTGCTGCACCATTCGCACCGCGATCGCAGCAGCTTCCGCTCGGGTGACCGTTTCCAGCGGCTTGAACTGGCCGTCTCCTGTTCCTTCCATCAGGCCGCTTGCCAGCACTTGCGCGACATATCCTTGTGCCCATAATGGGATTTGCTTTGCATCCTTTAAGCCGTTCAGTTGCATTTCTACGCCGGCACCTTGACCTGCTGCCTTACCGACTGAAGCGCTAATGCGCGCCAGAACCGCTGCGAGCTCGATCCTTGTCATTCCTCCCTGCGGTCGGAAGCTGCCATCTTTGTAGCCCGTAATCCACCCGTCCGCTACGGCTCGCTGTACCGCCTCCAGCGCATACTTGCCAATCTTCGCGTCGTCCGTGAAGACTACCGCTCTTTCGGCAGCCTCATCCGCTGCTTCTGAATGACCTTCCAGCAACTTCATGCCTCTTGTCAGAATCGTAACCAATTCCTGGCGGGTAACCGCCTGGTCCGGACGATACGTATGATCCGGGAAGCCGGTAATAAGTCCTGCCTCTACTGCACGCTCAATCCACTTTTGTCCCCAATGTCCGGCGATGTCTGCCAGCTCTTTCTGCGGCTTCGGCTCCTCCTTCGCGAAGACTGCCACAGCAAAAGTACCTAGCTCATTGATGTCTGCAGTAACACTCAGCTCGCCAGATTTGCCGCCTACCTTCACCCATGCTTTTTGCTGCTCATCGTATCGAGCAAGGACGGCCTCCTCGCCTGTTTTCAGTTGACCTTCATAGGCGATGCGAAGGACAGCCGGTTTGCTTAGCTCGGCATTCCCATCCTGACTTAGCAAGTAAACAGGGCTTAGAAGACGAACCCCTTTCTGAACTGGCAGTTCTTCCTTCCACTCCTCGATCTTGAAGCGAGCGCTGACATTGGTCGCACCTTTCGGGATGCTCAGCTTAATTTGCTGACCCTTGCTTACTTCACCGCCCATGCCTGCAGGTACATACAGTTCCCCGTTAAAGGATTCGTTAGGCGCCACGCCTCCCGGATATGCAGGCGGATCGGTCGGCGGCTTCGGCTCGCTATGGATAGCCAGCTTGACCGTTGCCGTATTGGAATAGCCATAACCGTCATAAACACGGAATCGAAATTGATCCTCTCCCGATGCTGACACTTTGGCAACATAGAGAAATTCGCCAGTTGCAGGATCAATCAGCTCAATCGTTCCTTGCTTACTCGCAGTTACAATTTCATAGGTTACTGCACTTCCTGAAGCAGCCTCATTCTTAAGCATGCCGCGCAGTTCCTCCCCCGCTTTCACACTGTATGAAGCGTCAACTGCAACCGGAGCAGGCTTCGTATGCATCCACTGCATGGTGCGGAACAGGCTAGCTCTCTTCGTAAGACCGATCCCCGATCCCCATTCCATCCAGCCTCGCCTGCCCTCGCCGTTATTGTCATTAACAAGCAAGGAGAAGCTCATGACTTCATTTCGGAGCGGAAGCACCGGCGCCAGTTCAGACCATGGCAGCGACATTTGATACACGGTAATTTTTTTCTCCTCGTCACGCTTTACGACTAGCTTGCCAGACTTGATTGCCCCTTTATCAATACCTGGCGGAGCAGCGAATCGATACATTTGCGGTCCTTCGGGCGTATCGGACAATCCAATTTCATACCAGCTGCTGCTCTCGCCGGGTACACCTGATGAAATCGCAAATTGCAAGCTGTCATTATTCCAAATCTGGTTGCCGGTTGCCTTTGCAGAGTGAATCCCATCCTTAATTTGTGCTGTCAGATAGAGATGATCACGGTCATAGTTCATCCACATCTTGCCGCGAACATCGATCTTGCCGCTAAAGCCGGATAATAGTACTTGCGTTCCTTTTTCCAAGTCGATGGTTGGAGCTGTTGCTTCAAGCTCCGGCTCAATTTCTCCATTCACCTGCACCGTTCGCTCCGTAACAGGGTTAAAACCGAAATTGCCTTCGTATCGATACGCATCACTATTACTAAACTTCACAAGTACGGAAGCCTTGTAATTATCCCCGAATCCGAAAGAAGGAAGAGGAATGTTAATTTGCTTTGACGCCTGAGGTTCGATACTGGTGTTCAAAGCCTGCTTACCAGATTGGTTCCCAATACTCCACTCCACTTCCTGCACATCAAGTGCGCGAAGCTTGCTGAAGTTGGCAACATCAATATGAAGCGCTTGTTTATACTGTCCTTCCGCGCCTTCCGCTTGCTCCATGATCGGACGTACTTTTACTTCCTTGGCTTTCTCAACCTTTAGCTCATAACCAAGCTTACCGACCTTTTGGCCTCCTGCCATTAAATAAACCGGAATATATCGATAGCCGTCACGCGTGTCCATTACTGTAATTTCTTTGTTAATCGTTTGGCCAGGCTCTATCGAAATAGGGTACTCCTTCCCTTCAACATCCATAGTAAGGGAGAGCTTCGATTTGCCCGTATTGGTCATTGAAATTGCGAATTGTCCTTCATCCCCTACAACGGTAGCTACGCCGCTAATTGTAATAGTAGGCTCAACAGCAATTTGACCGATGTGGCCTTTCACATAATACGGCTCTCCGGTAAGGGAAAGCATTATCTTTCCGTTGTGCGGAGAATACAGCTCGGTATTGCCCATCATATCTGTAATCTCGATTGGAGCATCCGCTGCAATCTGGATAACGGCATCCTCCGTTGCCCAGACCACTCGAACAGGCTGCTGATCCTGGACAAAGCGATAGCTGTGAATCGGCGCTTCGACTGCCTCTACTTCCTCAAATTGTGCGCCGGTCAGCTCTCGCGTCATTACCGCATAGCTCAGATAAGCCGGCTTGGCTGTATAGGCCCCCAACAAGCTTTTTTCATTTCGGATCATTCCAAAATTATCTTCGTTCAAATCCGCTATCATGCCATCGTCCATCAGATCGTACCACATCATTTTTTCCACACCGCTGCTTAATGCGATGACATGCCCTCGCAGCAGGTAATTTGCTTGCAGCTTCTCATTGACTCCGCGAGATCCAACAAAGGTTGGCCATCCAAACTCCGTCAGCCAAATCGGAACCAAATTTCCGTCATTATACTTTCTAATCAATGTTTTCAGATCTTCCAGCTTCTCTGCTAATTCCTCAGGAGCGTTGGGGTATACATATTCTTGTACTGCTATAGCATCAAGATAATCCATACCTCCCAGCTCGAGCACTTTTTCGATCCAGTCCAGACTGATGCCGGCAGATACAATACCGACAATCGGCAAGTCTGGATGCTCCGCATGTACGACCTCGTAGGTTTTCTTCAATAATTCAAAGTAATATTCTGGTTGTGAATTCGCAGGGCTATTGCCGCGTTTGCCAAATCCGCCGTTAAACTCGTTGTACACATTCATGGCGAAAATCTGGTCTTTATACTTCTCCACATATGCCTTTGCGTAATTCGCCATGCCTAGTCGCCCTTCATCTGTATAAGGGGTTCCGTTATTATCGTAAAATTGGTTATTATAAGCGGCAACAAACAGCAGCGGAATGCCTTCCAGCTTCAATCTAGCCATATAATTTTCGAGATCAGGAAAGTAGGTATATACTCCTTTTTCTTTTTCAATATATTGCCACTCTATACCATCACGAACAAAGCTGGCGCCTGCATATTTCACAAGCTTCACAAGATCCGCATTCCAGCCGTATCCGATGCGATGCAAATGCGTATTAATCCCGAACGGTGAATCGCCATTCGCCGGTGCTGTGAAAGGTGCAAGCACGGAATAAGTTGTTTCCAACATAATCGGCAAGCTGCCGCCTTTTTCAGCCTGTGCTTCGAGTGTGAAATATCCCAGTCCACGATCGGGAACTGTAAACGTTGCCTGCCCATTAAAGGCCTTTGCCGTGCCCTCAGCAACCTTCGTGCCATTCAGATTAAAGGCTTTCCAGCTCACATTCGGCCTGACTGTCTCAACGATGAACTGTATAGGCTCATTATTCAAAAACACATTGCCAAGCACAGTCTGTTTGAACTTCGTGTCTGGCGGAGTAACGGTTAGAATCGGACCATCCTGACTCCACTCTCCTGCCGCATTGCCTGCTTCTACTTTATAGGTATAACGTTCGCCAATAATAAGACCTTCAACAAAGTAGCTCTCCTCTTGGCTGCTTATGGTATCCATTAATGTTCCATTTTGATAGATCCGATATTGCGTAACACCTGTCGGATCTACCGCTGCCCCCCATTGGAACGCCACTCCTTCCTCTTCCATGCTCTGCAGCTGCAAGGTGCTGCCCGTTGGCCAGCTTGGCGCTGCCGCATTTGCACGTGAGCTGTTGATGGATAGATAAGGCCGATTCTCTGTATTTTCCTTACTATTAATGATTGCTACGAGTCCGACATCTGCTAACTGTACTATACCAAAGCCGGCATTTGTCTCTCCTTTGCTAATCTGATCCTTTACATAGGAGGTAACATCAACCTGATGCCATTTCCAAGTCGTATTCATCGGAATCTTGTTCAAGAAATGTATAACATTCGGTTTCGTGATCCAGGTCATTTCCGCTTCTTTCCAGGAATGATCCTCCAATCCATACACAGCCATATCGATCGCACTGCCGCCGCCATCTGAAACGGCTCCATAGAAGTTGAGAGTTGCAGTGCCGACCTCTTCTGGCAACGCTTCCATTTCGAATTTCATAAAAGCTTGGCGAGTCACATTAGGGTCAGCCTTCATATTTTTGACGATCAGCTTGTCACTCGTGCCATAATTCGACTGACTTGCACTGCCTGAGTTAACATGGGTGTCCTCAACAACCGGAAGTCTGACAATGCTTGGCATAGTTACGACTGCTTCCGGCCCATCCTGTGACCAATTGCCAGATGAATCTCCCGCTTCCACCCTAAAGGAATAAGTTTGCTTTTGTGCCAACCCCGCTGCATGGTAATGCTTTTGAGTTACTGGCACTGTGGCGATCAGCTCATCATTCTGATAAATCCGATAGGATACAACCATTTGATCGTCTATAGCCGGTGTCCACTGCAATTCAACTGTATCATCTGCAGTCTGAATCGCTTTTAGTTCACTGCCATTTGGCCAGACAGGTGCTTCATGATCCACTGGCGCCCTATATTTCACTTCCACATAGGGTTGTTGACTGTCACTTTCCTTACTGTTTAAAACGACGGCTATTCCTTGCCCTCCCGGCATTTCAGGCTGAACAAAGGCAATGCTAACCTTCTTATCTGCTGCCAGCTGATCTATTGCCAGATCTGTAATATCGGCCTCGTAACCCCTTGCTTCTTTGCCCAATGTAAAAGAAGCCATTGCATCGGATATATAGGAAGGCTTGTTGTTCCAAGTGATTGTCTCTTCTGTCCAATCATTGTTTGTTACGCTATGAAGCTGAATACTTGCTTGGTTTCCTTCCCCGACAGCGCCGTACACGACCAGCGTAACGGATTCTACTTCTCCGGAAAAATCGGTGAAGTCAAATTTCATGTAGCTCTCGCGAGTTAATTCCGGGCTCCCCTTCTTGACTACCAAAGACTTCTCTTTACCAAAGTTGCTATTAGCAAAAGCATTCGAGCCTCGCACATATGAATCATCCGATGGTGATATCTTGAGCGTATGAAGCTCTGTTGCTCCACTTTGAATGACGTCTCCCGTATCATTAGCATAGACAGACATGTTGTTCATCTGAAATAGCGTGCAGATCATGGCCAGAATAAGCAATTGGACTAATGCTTTGGTTGAGCGTTTCCTTCTCCTCATCTTCCAACCTCCTAGAGTGAGATCATTGGACAGCTGTTGCTTCACCTGCAGCTGCTGCAGGTGAAGCAACTTTGATAGTCAGCTCC
Organism: Paenibacillus agaridevorans; assembly: GCF_003112455.1. Lineage (GTDB taxonomy): Bacteria > Bacillota > Bacilli > Paenibacillales > Paenibacillaceae > Pristimantibacillus > Pristimantibacillus agaridevorans. The sequence goes on along the minus strand of NZ_BDQX01000011.1, from coordinate 105,163 downwards.
TTACAAATTGCCCTTATTAGCTTCGTACCACTCTTGAACCATAGACTCGATATTTTCTCCGCCAAGACGTTTCCACTCTTTACGGATCTCATCTATCCCCTGCTGCGGCGTCATTGCGCTGCCCCCTGTTACGACCTTCGTTTCAATTTGCTCGGCAATCGGCTTGAACGTGGCAATTAATTGGCTCAGCTCAGGGAGATCCGGGTTATAGGCAATATCTCTGCGGAAATTATTTTTAAGCGCAGTTTCAATCGATACAGACTGCTGCTTGGCATACGCTTGCGCTACATCATCCTGCGCCGCCAAAATCGGGAACCACGAAGCTTCCGGACTCCATTGATGAACGACGGCATACTCGAATGCATATAAAACCTCTTTGCGGAATTGTTCGCTATCAAGCGTTTGCGGCACGCCATCTACCAGCTTGTAATGCTCATTTTCATTCCCTTTTTTCAGCGGCAACCAGTTATCTTCAATCATCCAATCCAAATAGGCAATCGCATCCTTGATTTTTTCTTCGCTCATTTCGCTGTTGAACATAACATAGATGTTGGCCGGTGTTTCTTGATACAAACCTGTTTTGCCATATTGTGTTGCGAACGGCTCAAGCGGAACCATCTTCGCATCCGGTACATTCGCCATCAAATCGCGGAATTGATTAGGCATATCCCATGCGCCGAACATAATCGCCGCTTTGCCCGTTACCCAAAGCTGGTTGGCACGTTCAAAATTGTTGTCCGTAATGTATTCCTTATCAATCAGCCCTTCGTCAAAAAGCTGCTTTTGAAAAGCCAGGGAGTCGCGATGGCGATCCAGCGTTCTGCCGTTAACCAGCTTGCCTTCCTCTAAATACCATTGATCCGAAACCGCTTGGAACAACGTTCGCATAATCGGGTTTCCGTTGCCATTAAATGCAATCGGAGTCATTGTCGGATCGTCTTCCTTTATTTTACGCGCTACTTCAAACAGCTCTTCTACAGTTGTAGGAGCCTTTAGCTGCAAGCGGTCCAAAATATCCTGGCGAACCCACATCGCATGGTTGGCAATAGCATCTACTCCACGCTTGGAAGCAATCGCGTACACCTTGTTGTCCACGGTCAAATAAGGCAGCAAGTCCGCATTTTTCTCCAAATAAGCTTTGTAGGAGGTGCTGTACTTTTCAATATACTCCCCGATCGGCTGTATAGCGCCCTGCGCCGCCAATTGCGTCATATAGTTGCGATCATATTCCCAGATAAGGTCGGGAGCTTCGCCCGAAGCGATCAAGGCGTTCAGTTTGCTTTGCGCCTCGTTTCTAGGAACCGGAATAATCTCTACCTCGGTAGGGGAATTTTCGTTGATCCACTTCGTCCAGCGGTTACTTTCATAGGTACCTTCATCTGCGGCAACCCATCCGCGGTCAAACACCGAAATGCTGATTTTCCCTTTTGGTTTATTGGGCTCGTTTCCTTTATTATCCGTTTGCTCGCCCGTCGGTTTTACGCCTTCATTTGATGGCTTAGGCGTCTCCTTATTGGAGCTGCATGCAGCCAATATCGACAGCAGCATGATTACAGTCGCCAATACAGCACCCGTCTTTTTCCATTGCATCATATTTCTATCCCCTTTTTTTCAAAATTAGCCTTTCACCGAACCAATCAAAACGCCTTTAACAAAATGCTTCTGCAAAAACGGATAAACACATAAAATCGGCGTTATCGCGATAACTATCGCGGCGGCTTTAATCGCCTCCGGCGTCAACATCGCTTGCATAACCCCTTCGGATCCGCCAGCAGGGTTAAGCAAATGCTGATCTACCTGCCTGATCATCTGATAAAGCTTGAGCATAAGCGTCTGTTTATTGGATTTTCCAATATAGAGCATCACCTGAAAATAATTGTTCCACCAGCCAACCGCATAGAACAGAGACAGCGCAACTACAATTGGCTTGCACAGCGGCATAATGATTTGCACAAGTATCCGCCAGTCCCCTGCTCCGTCGATCGCCGCGGACTCTTCAATCTCTTCGGGCAGCCCTTCCATAAAGGTCTTCATAACAAACATGTTGTAGGTGCTTATTAACGCAGGCAGCCATAGCGACCAATAGGAATTCATCAACCCTAAATATTTGACCAAAATAAAGTTAGGGATAAGACCCGACACAAAAAGCATGGTAAACGTTATAAACATTAACAAAGCGCTTCGGCCAAGCAGCCGCTTCTTCGATAGAGGATACGCTGCAAGTATCGTCAGCACGATATTCAGCAATGTGCCTACAAACGTAACCCATATCGTATTTTTCATAGAAATGAACAGCTGCCCGTCTTCAAATAAACGTTTATACGCTTCGATATTGAATTCGACAGGCCAAAACATCACTTCGCCTGATGTAATCGCTCTGCTGCTGCTAAACGATGCTGCCGCCTCATACCAGAATGGATATAAGGTAGCCAATGAGAAAAGGCCAAGAAAAAGCGCATTTATCGCTCCTCCCAGTTGCGGCAGCCATCTCTTTTTGTCTGTTCTAGCGTTCATAGCTACCACAACCCCCGCTCTCCAGATACTTTAATGACTCGATTTACGCTAATAATAAGAATTAATCCTACAATGGATTGGAATAAGCCGATCGCCGTCGTATAGCTGTAATTCATATTTTGCAATCCAACCCGATAAACGTAAGTGCTTATTACATCCGCAACGTCAAGCACAGAGCTGTTTTGCAGCACCAAGGTCTGTTCCAGCCCCACGTCCATCATGCTGCCCATACGCAAAATAAGCAAAATCGCTATCGTGCTGCGAATACCCGGCAATGTAACATGCCATATTTGCCGAAGCTTGTTGGCACCGTCGATTTTGGCAGCTTCATACAGCTGCGTATCTATGGCCGCCATTGCCGCGAGATATAGAATCGTCCCCCATCCCGCTTCGCGCCAAATTCCCGATAACGTGTACATAACCGGCCACCATGAAGAATTAGCCATAAAATAAATCGGATCGATGCCAAATACCTTGTTTAATAGCAGGTTGACTATCCCGGTACTTGGCGACAGCATCGCAACCAGAATACCGCCCAGCACTACCCAGGAAATAAAATGCGGAACATAAAGAAAGTTTTGCACGAGGCGCTTATACCATTCTCTGCGAACCTCATTTAATAGAAGAGCCAGAACAATCGGTACTGGAAACCCAAAAACTAAGCTGTACACATTCAATAACAGAGTATTTCTTAATACGCGCCAAAAATCCGCACTTTCAAAAAGCAATTCAAAATGCTTTAACCCTGCCCACTTGCTTCCCAATAAGCCGTCGGCGAATCTGTAGTCCTTGAATGCAATAATTTCGCCACCCATAGGAAGATACTTAAACACGATGTAAAAGACGATTACAGGCAACAGCATCGAATATAAATACTTGTCCCTGATCAATCTTTTCGTAATGGTGCCGTTCTTCTTCGTTCCGACGGGCACTTGGTCCACCGGGATCATCCCCTTCATTGCAATCCTCCTCCCTGCATCGATTAAGCTAGGCTGATCATTCCGCCTCGCAACTCGATTGTATGCAGCTGGGCAAGATAGGCGAAAGAGACTCGTTTTAAAATGGTGTCATTTCTTGCAAAACCCAGGTTACAATTATTAATTCAGGTTCATTTTCTTATGATTTAAGCGTTTTTTGCTCTCTAAACTCTGTAGGCGTCAGTCCTGTATATTTCTTGAAGGCACGCAGAAAGCTGCGCGTATTCGTATAGCCGACTGCTTCTGCGACATCATTGACCTTCATGCTCCTGTCGTGTAAAAACTGCTTGGAAGCCGCAATCCGAATTTCAATTAAATAATCAATAAAATTTCGCTCCGTATGCTCTTTGAACAGCTTGCTTATATACGGAGGAGACAGCTCGAACTTATCCGCCAATTGATCCAGTGAAAGCTCGCTCTCATGGTAATGCTCCTGAATATAGCTAAGTATGCTGTCTACCGTTTTATTTTTACCGCGGCTGCTTCTCTTTTCCGCGATATTTGCCGCTATTTGCTCCAACACGCTTGCAACTATGCGTTCGATGTCCTGCCAATTGTCGCAAGCCGTTATGCGTTGATGTAAATTGCCGAGGCTTGCAATCGTCTCTTCCGGGTCTATGCCGATAAAAGAGATCATTTGCAGCGACTTCATAATCAGCTCAAACGAAAGCTGCTTAATCAAGTCGGGAGATAAATTGCTGCCCAGCGCATCTGCAAACATCTCCTTAACGTACAGCTTCACGCGTTCGTCATCCGACTGCTTCAACGACTCCGTAATCCGTTCGGCCTTTTTGACGATATGGTAGTAATCCTGATTTTGAGAGGTGGAAATATCCTCTATCGAAATGACCGCATCGCTGCCGAACAGCAGCTTATATTGCAGTGCTTTAAGAGATTGATCATAGGATTTTGGAATATCCGCCATATCCGGATAGCAGCGTCCAAGCCCCGCTGTTACTGAAAGCTTGAACTCCCGCTCCATCGCCTTCAGCAGCAACTCCAGCACAGCCAGCGCGCGCAAATGGTTCTGTTCCTCATCGCCTTCAGCAAAGCTGATTAAAATAACCGCCTTTCCGCCGCCCAAATCAACGGCTATTCCGGCATGCTCCATATTAATCAGCTCTTCCGCCACATTGCAAAGCATGAATGTATAAAGCGCCAGGTCTCTGCTGCCAAGTTGCTCCCCCTTCTCGATTTCGGCGCTGCAAACGATGTAATAACGGGAGTACAATTTAATTCCGATATACTCCAATTGATGACCTACAGCGGCGTATTCCGTTTTGTTGCCCGTCAGCATATCGGTCATGAGACGCCATTTCAGCACAGGCTTGAAATCCCGCACCTGACGCTCCAGATGCTCGCGATCCAACGAAATTTGATCAAACATCGTCTCCAGCGAGCTAAAACCGTTCAAACGCCTTGCGGCCTCCGTCTGCGGCGTACGGTATACCCCGAACATTTTGCCGGCCAGGCGTTCGATCGGTTTAAACGTCGTATGGTTAAAATAAAAGAGCACCAATAAAGCAACGACAATCATGCCCAACGCGACGACGATGAGCAAATCCCGCGTCGATGAGATCGGCTTGTACACATCGCTATTGGGGATGACCGTTACTATATTCCAATCCGTATAAGCCGATTTCATGTAGAACACCGAGTGCTTCGTCCCATGCCAGTCAATCGTAAATTCACCCTTCGCGCCGCCTGCCATGATTTGTTTCGCAAACGGAAGAGAGTCGGCACTGCCATAGCGTTGGGAACGGTCGCTATGCGTGACAACCTGGCCTTCCTGATCCATAATGATCGTTTGGCCGCTGTATTTTGATTCGTAGATGCCTGCGATCATGCGCTGCAGCAGCAGCTCGTCTATATTGACAGCCACCAGTCCCTTCCGAAAACCTGGCTTGCTAATCGCAGGATAAGGGCGGATTAAAGTGACAACATCCCTGGAAACAGCCCCTTCCCATATTTGATGAGTAGGCAGCCATTTTATATAGCCATCCATATTAATGTGATCCACTAGCCAATCTTCGTTATTTTCCGAATGGGGCACATACATCTTGTTCATCAGCATGTTACCGCTTACATCGGAATATATATAAACCGAGGTCAACTGTGTATTGGAATGGGTAAAGCTTGTCACTTTATTGAATAGGCTGTAAAAGTTGACATACTTCTCCGACTCGTCGATATAACTGTCATACATGAAATAAACAAACTCCATCTCATTCATAAGCTTCAGCAAATTTCTTTCCGTCTCCCGGAAGGACAGCTCGATTTTATTATCGATCTGATTGAGCAGCGCATAGTGAACATCCTTCAAGTCCTTCTCCAGCCTCCCAACTGTGCCTATAAAGGACAGCCAGAAGCTGAGTGCAATGATCACCATTAATACGATGCTGTAGGTGAGCTTGATTCTTCTCGAAATATGAACCGACATATAGTCCTCCTCTAGTCGTGATGAAATAGATCGTCGCTCAAAATGAGACAAGCCTTCCGAACATCTTACGTTTCGAAAGGCTTGGCGCGCTGCAACTCTTTATAGGCACTTTTTGAGCTTGAATTCGGTATACTCGTATCCCAACGCACGTTTGTCTTATGTTTCAATACTATTTACTATTGTTTATGTTGTCAATTTATTTCTTTTTAGTTTCGAACACTTATTTTTTTAGGAAGCGTTTGAACCAAGGCAAAAAAGAAATAGAACGGTTCTCGACCCTCGACATTAGCGATGTACAGGTCTTGAAACACGTTCTAAAAAGGGCAACGTTGCTGCCGGCGATGCAAACATCACGTATTAACGCTATGTACGCGTTTGTAACGGACTTCTGGCAACTAGCATATAGCCAGCCCCCCGAACCGTAATGATTCTCTCAGGATTGGCAGGATCAGCTTCAATTTTTTTGCGTAAATTGCTGATGTGCACAGCGACCGTTCTCGTATCCTCCAGACTCTCCATTCCCCAAATGAGCTGAAACAACGCATCACTACTAACGACACGATTGACGTTTTGTGCCATATAGGACAGTAGACTGAACTCTTTTTTCGATAAAAAGATGGTTTCGCTGCCCGTGTTGACGGACTGGGCGTAGAAATCCAGCGTCAAACCCGGCAACTCCAGCAGTTGTTCCCTTCTGCCCGTCGACACTCTGCGAAGATGAGCTTTGATCTTGGCCATGAGTACTCCCGGACTGAAAGGCTTAGTCACATAATCGTCGCCGCCGTAGGATAATGCGCTGATTTTCACCTCGTCTTCCTCGCGGCTGCTCAGGAACACAATCGGCGCATCCGTGCGGCTGCGTGCGTTCATGCACCAATCTATGCCGTTTTCATTAGCCAGCAGTACATCCAGTACAATCAAATCCGGCTCGAACGAAGCAAGCAGCTTTGTTGCTTCTGTCCCGCTGTGGCTAGAGGTGGATATAAAGCCTTCCCGCTCGCAATACACCTGGATAATCTCGCATATATGGGGATCATCATCGACGATCATTATTTTGTATGTGCCCATCCACCGTCACCCTCCCTCTTCTCGAACACACGGAAGCGATACATAGAAGGTCGTCCCCGTCTGACCATCGCTTTCCGCTCGGACCGTCCCTCCATGCGCATGTACGATTTCCCTGCAAATCGCCAGCCCGAGCCCGCTGCCCTCTACTCCCTTATCCATGCCCGGTCGATCATACCTGTAATTGCGATCGAAGATTTGCTCGAGCTGCTCTGGAGGAATACCCATGCCGGAGTCTTGCACGCTAATGATCGCATAGCGGGTATGATCCACCTCGTCCACAGCTAACGCAATACGCACCACCCCGCCGCTAGAGGTGAACTTCATTGCGTTCGACACCAGATTGAACAAAGCCTGCTCCAGTCTTTGCGCATCCATCTCGACAACAGACATGTTGGGTCCTTGATCTCCCGTATCTCCGACATCCAGCATGAAATGGAGCCCTGCGTCACGCACAACCAGCTCATATTGTTCATAGAACTGGCGCAAAAAGCGAGCCGTATGGACCGGCTTCATTCGATACGAGACTTGTCCCGTCTCCAAATGCGACAAGAAGGACAACTCCTCGATCATGCGGTTAATCCTTATCGTGTTATCCCGGATATACGCCAGGTACTGTTCATTGCGTTCAGGCTTGACCATGTCTTGCACAGCCTCCACATATCCAAGCATGCTGGACAGCGGCAAACGCAGATCATGCGTGATATAGGCAAGGAGCTTTTTTCTCCCTTGCTCGGATAGGAGCAACTGGTCATACGATGTGCGGAGATCATCATGAGCTGCGGATAAGGCATGTGTGCGCTCCTGTACGATCCGTTCCAAATTCATATTCATTTCGGACAGCTTGTCGTTCGTGTCCTGCAGTTCGCGCGCAATCCGCTCTTCATTCGATGCCGCCCTCGTAAATCTGGAAGATAGCAGAATCATCTGCGCGATCGTAAACACCAACAGACCAAGAGGAGATGTATTTCCGATTCGTGACCATTCGTTGTAATATAAAAAATCGTTGATAACCGTAACTAAAGCAACCACCGACACCAGCAGGAAGATTAGCGCTCCCTCCATGCGTCGCAAAGCGGCTAGGCCCAGCCCGACCATCAGATAAACCATATGCAGAACAACGATCACACCGATCATCAGTAACATTTTGGTATATAGAAGTGCAGGGGTCACCACAACAACGATACAGAATGCGCCGGTAACGATCCGCGTGCCAAGATGAAACCAACGCGACACATAATTCGGAAAAACACTATCAAAGTACATCGTCATGATATAACCAATACTGCAAAGAATCAGATACTCGATCTTGAACTGCAATCCCCATGGAAAAGATGGCCACAATTGTGTGAGCAAGAGCTCGCCGACCAGCAGGGATCGGATACCGGACAACGTGGTGAACAGACCAAAATACAATGGAGCCTTGTCTTTGCGCCGCAGGATGAACAACAGCAGGTGATACGCGCCAATCACCAGCAGGCTCGTGGTGATGAACACCTCAGCGGCGATATCCAGATTTCTCCTGACCGTTAATACATCACTGCCGCCAATCTCGATATACTTAGTGATGCCGCCTCGCTTATGATGAAAGTTGGCGACTTGCATAACCAGCTCCACCCTCTCATGCTCGGGCTGGAAGAACACCAGCTTCGTTGCCAGAAGCGGGGTCACGCTGCTCTTGTCCTGACCAACCTCACCGACTTCTGCCAGCAGCTCACCGTTCACCCATAATTTATACGCATGAAAGATGGTCGGCAGCCGCAGAGCAAGCCTCTCGTTCTTATCCTGCTCGCTAAGCTCAATGACCACACGAAAGGTTGCGAAGCCTGTACCGCTCAGCTGCTGACCATCTAACCGATAACCTAGCCAGGAGCTCGGTATGCTGATCCAGCGGTCACGATATCCGTCCTTCGCCAAGCGATTCTGTATGTCCTCGGGCGACAGCAGCTCTTGCCAGTAGAACGCCCACTCCCCTTTTAAATTTAGCGGGTTCTCACTGACATGAACCTGCTTTAAATCCAGAATGCCTTTTTCACTATGTAAATTAGGAGATTCCGGTACAGAGATGACGGCATAGCTTATAACCAAACCAACAACAACGGCAGCAACGATATGAAGCAAGATCGTACGAGAACCGAATCGGAGAATACCCTTCATTATGAAACGACCCCAATCTGCAAGAGCACCATAAGTAAGTTGATTATCTAGATCATATCATCATTATAGGAAAATGTGCCCAACAAATATCTGCGAGGCGTTGAACACAATATTACGACGGGGTCCTGTTTTAAACGCACGAAAAACCGTCCCAACGGACGGTTCACCGATGCAGATCACTTTTGATCGCCCTTGCCGATTATCCGTAGACAGAGCTGGATCTCCTACTTCGTTAAAACACAATGGGCGATACGATATTTCGCAAGACAGCGACTACGCTCCAGCCGGCGATGTTGCTCGTTCTGGAATAAATATTAAGATCAGTTTTCACTTCTCCGCCTTCGATCTCTATCTTATATTCATCTCCTACAAAGCCAGGAACCGCATCGATATGGAGTGTCGTCCGTTCAGGACCTGCACTGGCAAGAGCTGTAGCAACCGCCACGTTAAAATGAAAAGGAAGCATTTCAATCGCTTCCTTCGTATTTCCGCTAAACACTTGCTCCGGCTCCGTTATATTCATGAGCTCTTCTTTAAAGAGCGGTGTGTAAAACAAGGAGCGTAACGATTTTTTAGATGTCATGGTTGCTTTGATAGGACTCATTAGGGCAGCAGTACGGAGAACATCAAACCCCCCGACAGCACCGCTGGCGATGTATACCTTTTGATTATTTTCGGCTGCTGTCTCTCTTACTCTATTATATAATGCCGCATCCGCAAAAGCTCCTATAGACAGTACGACCAGGCTTGCTCCGCCTTTTAGAATGGTTTCGCTGTACTCTCCGACTGCTTGCGGCGATGCAGCTTCTGCGATAATATCCGGCTTTAATGCCAACAGCTCTTCCATACTGTAGCATGCCTTGCAATTGTGACGTTCGGCAAAAGTCGTTGTCCGCACGGGATTCCTTCCAAATGCACCAACGAGCTCATATTCAGGAAGATATCCGTTATGTAAAGCGTTAGCCACGATCTCATTTAAAAATCCACAGCCCAAAAATGCCAGTTTCTTTTTTTCCATCGTTCCTTAACCCCTCTCCTATTTATATGAGCATAGCAAAAAAGCAGCTTTGTGGCGCAAACGAACCAAGCCGTAGCCTCTATACTAATAATTTTTATTATATTAATCAAGGCTGTTACGAGTTCTCCATCTCCTATTTTCGCCTTTTATTGACATGTTCAGAAATTTTTCAGTTTAGTATGATATTATTGTCACTTAGCTTTCAACATTATACGACAATTTTCCGTCCTTAAAGAAGGGTGAGGGATAGCTGGATGAATGAAGTCTTTAGACAAGAAAAGAAATACCTGATATCTATTGATGAGTATGTGAAGCATAGTCACTTTTTAAGTCTACTGCTGCATCAGGATCCTCATAACGGAGCGGACGGATATATGATCCGATCCCTTTATTTTGATACGCTGGACGACCGGGACTTTTTTGAAAAAGTAAATGGGATTTACATCAGAAGGAAAATACGGCTTCGCGTCTATGATCCATCCAGTGAGTTTGCCGTTCTTGAAATGAAACAAAAACAGGGCCCTTATCAAAAGAAACGTTCCTTGCGGATCAAAAGAGATGACGCGGCGCAATTATGCAAAGGCAACTATTCGCCCCTGCTAAAGTATCCCGAACCATTTGCAGCGGAGTGTTACGGATATATGAATATGTATTGTTATCGACCGACTGCAGTTATCCAGTACAATCGCAAAGCGTTTATTGCAAAGGAAAATAAAATCAGAATTACCTTTGACAACCAAATCGAAGCAACAGAAAGTTGTTTCGACATCTTTTCCGATCATCTAAAAATGAACCCCGTGCTCGATCGTTTTAACGTCGTCCTCGAGGTTAAATATAATCATTTTTTACTCAGCTATATCCGTAACATGATTAACCAGTGCACTAAAAGTGAATTAGCAGTCTGCAAATATGTCCTGGGAAGAAGAAATCTATTAAACCATTTATCGTAAAGGCGGTTAACGTTTATCATGAGAGAATTTTTATCGAACATGCTGGAGCAGGGAAAAACATTGGATCTAGAAGGGATTCTAACAAATTTAGGAGTTTCCATTATAATTGGACTCGTTATTTTTCTGTCTTACTGGATTACTCATTCCGGTACGATTTATAGTAAGAAATTCAACGTTTCATTAATAATGCTCACTATTTTAACGACAAGCGTCATGGCAGTTATTGGAAATAACGTAGCACTTTCCTTAGGTATGGTCGGTGCTCTGTCTATTGTTCGTTTTCGAACGGCGATTAAGGATTCCAGAGATACCGTGTACATCTTTTGGGCGATTGTGGCAGGCATCAGCAGCGGCGCCGGCGAGTTTATGGTTGCTTCCTTAAGTTCGGCTGCCTTATTTATAATCCTCCTCTTCTTGGGAAGAATAAAAAACGACAACAGAAGGCTTCTCATCATTAGAGCAGCCAAAAGCCAGGAAAGAAATATCGAATCTGTGGTGTTCTCCTATTTCAAATCAAAAGCGAATTTAAGAGTCTTAAACTCGACAAGGGAATCCGTGGAGTTAATCTATGAGTTATCCGGCAGAACACTGGCCGAGGCCGCAAAGGGAAATAAAAGCATTACTGAGGTCCTCTATGAAATTGACGATGTTGAATATGTCAATGTGGTCACCCAAAATGATGAGATCGATGGTTAACGGTAAAATAGATGAATAAAAAATGGATTTATTTTGGCGTGATCTGCCTGGCCCTTTTCTTTACTTTCTATAGTTCGGTTGCCCTGTCGGACACCATTACGAGAGAACATCAGCACTTGTCGGCGCTCCCGCCCCAAACCTGCGTCCAGAAGGATCAGGTTTTCTGTACACATCTGCCGATTGTTTCCATTAATACTAATGGAGCTAGCATTCCTGGTGCGAGAGGTCAAAAGGAAATGCTGAGAAGCGATTTAAGCATTTTTGATACGCAAGGCGAAAATAACTATCTTACCGATGAACCTGCACTTTCTACCTTGGCAGACATCAGATATCGAGGAAATACGTCGCTCCATTTTGATAAGAAATCATATCTTGTCAAACTGGTGCATGCGGATGGAACAGAAAATAAACAAGAGGTAGCAGGCATGCCTGCCCATGACAATTGGGTTTTAAATGGGCCCTTTCTAGACAAAACCTTGATTCGTAATTATTTGAGCATGAATATTTCGGCGGAAATTATGGGGTATGCGCCCAGGGTTCGTTTCGTCGAACTTTTTGTCAATGAACAATATCAAGGTGTTTATGTATTGATGGAGACGATTTCCCAAGGGACGGAACGAGTAAATATTTCAAGCTACAAAGATGGTGATCCATTTACCAGTTACATCTTAAGGATAGATCGAGGCGACACTCCGGAAAATGAATTAAATAACTTCTCTAAATACATCAAACGGATACCTCCGAACACCGAAACCAATCGATATATGATGAATGTGGAGTATCCTGCAACACGAAAGCTTACGCCAGCGCTGAAGGAATATATTGAGCGTGATTTTAGCAAGTTCGAAAAATCACTTTATTCCTATGACTATGATGACGATGATTATGGCTACGAAAGCTTTATTGATACGCAGTCATTTGTTGATTTTTTTATTATCAACGAGTTCTTTCAAAACTATGACGCCGCTATATACTCCACTTATTTCTACAAGGATATCCGGGGGAAAATTACTATTGGGCCTGTCTGGGACTTTAACAACGCATTTGACAATTATATGGAGGTAGCCCATGATGGCACTGGGTTTGCGCTTCATGATCGAACCTGGTACTTTATGCTTACCAAAGAAAAGGCCTTTGTCGATGCAATTGTCCATCGATATAAAACGCTTAGAAAAACCACATTAAGCGAAGATTATCTCATGAACTACATGGATGAAACGGTCGCTTATTTGGGAGATGCTCGCGATCGCAACTTTGAAGTTTGGGGCTACAGCTTTGATCCATCAAAGCTCACCGAGCGGAGCTTGCTAGAACCCTACGAGCGGAATATTACGAGTTATGATCAAGCTATAGAGCAAATGAAGGCCTTCATTAAAAAGAGAGGCAGCTGGATGGACGAGCACATCGAAACCCTCTACCAGTACAGCCATGAATCTAACAACAAAAAGTTTAATCATTAGCAGCTAACTTAGAAAGGAGGAACGCTAATTGAAAAAGTTTATTATCATTTGCGTATCCATCCTCCTACTGTACTTTATTGGCGATTATCTGTATTACAATAAAGGGATTTATATTTCTTTTTCCACCGATAAGACTGTAACAAGTTTTACAAAAACGGAGGGCAAAAAGATCTATGTCGATCACGGTATTGGAAAGGGATTCGAGGAATTCCAAATTAAAGGCGTAGATATGGGTGTGGGGATACCAGGTTATTTTGCCACAGATTATGCGATCGATAAAACCACCTATCTTCGCTGGTTTAAATTAATTCAAGAGATGGGCGCCAATACCGTTCGGGTTTATACGATATTGGACGATACCTTTTATGATGCTGTGAGTGAATATAATACTGGGAATAAAAATCCACTGTATATTATCCACGGGTTATGGGTCAATGATTATGTTCAAAATTCTCGCGTAGATGCCTATGACGAAAGTTTTTTAGATCGGATGATCGAAGACTCCAGGCTTCTTGTCGATGTTGTCCATGGCAATCGAAAACTGGAACTCGGAAGAGGCCATGGTTCAGGCAGCTATACGAAGGATATCTCCCCATGGGTTATCGGTTATATTTTGGGTGTCGAATGGGAAGATCTTACAGTTGCCTATACGGATCGCATGCAGAAAGACAAAAACATCTATATAGGGAATTACTTTAGTACCACTGTAGATGCCAGTCCGTTCGAAGCGATGTTAGCACAGGTTGGAGACAAGATTATTGCGTATGAAAGCGACCGATATAAGCAGCAGCGTTTGGTTGCATTTTCGAATTGGGCTACTACTGATCCGTTAGATTATCCAGATTACATCTCTAATTATTTCTATAAGATAGCCAAGGTGGATGTCGAGCATATCCAGCCAACCAGAAATTTTCTGTCGGGCACTTTTGCTTCCTATCATATTTATCCTTATTATCCCGACTATCTGAATTACATGCTAGACAAAGAAAAGTATGTGGACAAGGCAGGCAAAATAAATACGTATTACGCTTATTTAAAAATGATTAATGATCATCATACGATGCCAGTAGTCATCTCGGAATTCGGTTTTCCTACATCAAGAGGAATGGCGCAGAAAGACTTTAATACAGGGCGATCTCAAGGAAGATTGTCGGAACAGCAGCAAGGACAGGCCATTATTGACAGTTATAACGATATTATGGCCGCCGGCTCGGCAGGCGCTGTTATTTTTACATGGCAGGACGAATGGTTTAAACGCACCTGGAACACGATGCATGCGGTGGATTTGACAAAAACACCTTATTGGAGCGATTACCAAACAAATGAACAGTATTTCGGTCTGCTATCCTTTGATCCCGGCAAAGAGAAGAGTATCAGCTATGTAGATGGTGATCTATCCGAATGGAAAGATACAGATAAAGTAATAGACACCCCTACCTCTTCTCTTTCTATGAAATATGATGAAAAATTCATCTATTTTCTTGCATGGAATAAGGGTTTTACAGAGGATGACACACTCTACATTCCAATCGATACGACTCCGAAGACGGGCAGCAATTACAGCCAGAATGAAGATGTGAAATTTGAGCGTGATGCAGACTTTCTGATGGTTATCAACGGAAAGGAAAATAGCCGTGTGCTGGTTCAAGAACGATATGAAGTGTTACGCGCTATGTTCCGGCACGAAGTAGAGGGCAAAGATGCTTATTATGATCCTCCTGATAAAAAGACGCCTATTTTCAAAAATATAAATCTGATTCTGCAAACAGCACTGTTAGATCCAAAAGAAGCAACACAACCTAAAAATAATGCCCAAACTAAAGCGTTGAATATGGAGATCTATGAAACCGGAAGACTGACTTACGGTAATGCCAATCCTGAATCGCCGGATTTTAACTCGCTTGCGGATTTTCACTTTAGCGGTGAGTATATCGAGATTAAAATTCCGTGGCAGCTTTTCAATTTTTCCAACCCTTCGGAAATGATGATTCATGATGATTACTATAAGCATTATGGCGTGGAAAATATCAAAATCGACAAGCTGTATACAGGAATCGGCAAAAAAGGGGAAATCAATCAACGGATTGCGATGAAACCTTTTGCATTAGACGGTTGGGGACGAAAAGTAACCTACCATGAACGATTGAAGCAATCTTATTATGAAATTCAGAAAGTCTGGGTAAAGAATGAGTAGGGGTGATACATACACATGATCATTACAGTCGAAGAGATCGTTTATATTTATATAGGTGTATGTATCAGCATGCTCATTTTCAATGTTTTCATTATTTTTTTCCGCAAGTCGCAATACAAAAGGTTTAAAACTCGTACCCAGGATATCTCAAAACTAATCGATGTGCAGCTTGAGCATATTGCGCGCAAACAACCCATTAAACGAACGATACAAATCAAGTTGAACAAGATGTTGACCGCGCCAAACAAGCTGATGGCTTTTCATGAAGCCATAGAGGCTGCCCTTGAGCAAGATGCCGTAGTCGTTCAACAGTATCTGCTCTTAAGCCGCCCCCTGTTCGGCAGCCTGGCTGTAAAATATATGCAGAAGGATGATATAAGAAAAGCCTATTTTGCCTATTTGATGTCGAGATACAAGGTTTGCAAGGATATTGAGCAAGATGAGATCATTAATAGCATGCTGCAGCTTATCGATACCAAATCAGCTTATTGCAGGGAAAATGCGCTCAAAGCGCTTTACAGCTTTGGTAATGAAAAAAATGTGTTATCTGCGATTATGTTAATAAATAAAAATGAAATATTCCATCATGAAAAATTGTTATCCGATGGTCTATTATCTTTTGAAGGCGATAAAGCTCGACTCGGTGCCTTGCTGTGGGAGCACTTTAACGAATTTAACAATGACATTCAGGTTTCCATCGTGAAATTTTTGCATGCTGTTTCGGATCAATTTAAAGAGGAGCTTTACTCCTTGTTAATACGACAAGAAACAAACAAGGAAGTTAAAGTGGCAATCATTCGCTACTACGGGAAATATGTATATGAACCTATGTATCACTTTTTGCATACGACTTTGACAGAGGCTTCGGACGACTGGGAGATTATAGCGATATCAGCAACGGTAATCCGAGCATATCCAACCCCTGCATCTATAGAAGCATTGAAGATAGCCATGCATCATTCCAATTGGTACATTCGGTTTAATGCTGCTGAGACTCTTAATGCATTGCGAAAAAATTACAATGAGCTTGCATCCATATACAATGGTACTGACCGCTTCGCAAGAGATATGCTGCTGTACCAAGACCAGCGAACCCGTATCAAAGCACAGGCTCAACAGCAGGAGGCAGTGAGGGTATGATGGATTCCATCAAGGTATTATTCGAATATGTAGCCATTTTTTTCATTTGTTATATGCTGGTGTATTCTACATTTTTATTTTTGTCTGTTACGGTCGGAACCTCCGTGCTATACAAACAGCTGCAAAGGCGGCAAATGAAAAATGAGCTCCAACATGACTATTATATTCCCATTTCGATCATTGTACCTGCTTATAATGAAGATGTTACCGTTGTAGATACCGTCATTTCGTTGCTGAATTCTAAATATCAGTTATTTGAAATTATTGTCGTGGATGACGGATCAAAAGATAACACATCACAGGCATTGATTGATTACTTCGAATTGAATCCAATCGAGCGCCCGATCCGCAAGCTGATTCCGTGTATGCCTGAGGAGGCTTGTTATCTCGGCTATCGAGATAATATCCAGATCACGCTGATTCGAAAGAAAAATGGCGGCAAAGCGGACAGCTTAAATATGGGAATTAACGCTTCACAATTCCCCTACTTTATCTGTATGGATGCAGACTCCATGCTGCAGGATGATGCACTTGAAAAAATTATTCAGCCTGTACTTGAAAACCGCGACGTTATTGCTTGTGGCGGGCTTATCAACATCGCGAACGGTGTTACGATTAAAAATGGTAAAGTAATCAAATATAAACTGCCTAATAATATTTTAATTATTATGCAGGCATTGGAATACAACCGCTCTTTCCTGGCATCCCGCATTTTTTGGGATCAATTTAATGGAAACCTAATTATTTCTGGCGCCTTTGGCTTATTTAGAAAAGATATGGTCATCAATGTCGGCGGTTATGATCACGACACTCTAGGCGAGGACATGGAGCTTGTAGTAAAGCTGCATTCCTTTTGCCGTTCTCATCAAATCCCTTATTCTATTAAATACGAACCCGATGCCATATGCTGGAGTCAAGTACCAGAAACGATGTCGGATCTGATTAAGCAGCGAAGACGATGGCATCTCGGACTGTCCCAAAGCCTTTGGAAGCATAGAAATTTAATTGTAAATCCAAAATCCGGTATTGTCGGTCTAACATCTTATTCTTATTTTCTGTTTTATGAATTATTATCACCTTTTATTGAGTTGTTTGGATTGCTGACCATCATGCTGGCCTTCTCTGTTAATATAATTAATGTACAATTTATGATTATATTTTATTTGATATACGCAGGCTTTGGCTCAATCCTTTCCCTGACAGCTTTCTTTGCTCGTATCCATACACAAAATTTAAAGCTTGATCTAATTGATGTCTTAAAGGTCATCAGCCTATGTTTGCTGGAAAATGCGGGTCTCAGACTCGTTATTGCATTTGTTAGAATGACTTCTTTTTTCCGATATAAGAAGAAGAAAAACCATTGGGGCGAAATCACACGCCAGAAGATGAATATCGATCTCTAAAATTGGATCATATTGAATTGAGGAACTGATGATGACTAAAATATTACGCAATTTTTCATCGCTAGTATTGGCATTTTTGCTCCTATTAGGCGGTAGTGCGGCAACTGTAGACGCAAATACGAACAGCGTATCTGTAATAGAAGGAAATCAGACCGCATCAAATACGGAAGCTGTCGTTTATGTAGCAGGTAATCCTGATCACTACCCCATGGAGTACTTTGATAAAAAAGCTCATACCTTTAAAGGCATTGCGCCTGAGTTGCTCGAAATCATATCGAAAAAAACAGGCATTCAATTCATCTATATGGATGAAAATGTCGAACAAAAAAATTTGATTAAAAATCTTCAAGTAGATATGGTATCCGCCTTTGCCTTTAATCAGGAGCAAATCGACACCTATAACTTAACGCTCAGCGAGAAATATATTTCCGTCCCCAATGAGCATGGCGCAGATGATATTTATCTGGCTTTTACAACAATAGCCGATCCAGTAATGATATCCCGTATAACTGACGCCTTGCAATCCATTACGAGCGAACAAAAAGAACAGCTCCTGTGGTCGAAAATACCTAAGCAGCTCGAGACTGCACATAAAAGAACGGATATCATCATCCTGGCCTTATTGTGTGTTTCTGCTGCTCTTGTAATCGTTATGATCTTTATCGTTCTCAAGTATAAAAAGCGTTGGATTCACGTGCTTCAAACGGATCCAATAACGGGCTACGGTAATCACATTAAACTTTTTAAAGATTATGATGCATGTATTACGGATGATAATCGTGTCAGTTACAGTGTTGTCAATTTAAAAATCGAGAATATCTCTTCGATCAGCGAAGTGCATGGTTATGTAGAACGAGACCTTACCCTCACTCATATCTCAAAAATCATACAATCGCATCTTAGTGAACACGAGATGTTTGCCAGTGTATCGGAAGACAGTTTTATAATAGTGATGCAATATCTCTCCCAGCAACAATTAGCGAAAAGACTGGGGCCGCTATATTTGGACATCGAGAGCTTATTAAAGCAAAAAACGAAGGATGATGCGGCAACGCTTAGGTCGGGCATATATGGTTTGGCGATTTACGATAAAGAATTAAACCCGGCCATCAATCATGCTATACAAGCCCGGGAATATGCACAGAGCAATAACCTTAGCTATGTCTTTTATGATAAGGCGCTCTTCAAATCGATCCATTTGGTCAAAGAATTGGATCAAGAAGCGATTACAGGTCTTGATAACAATGAGTTTATTCCATACTTTCAACCAATGCTCGATTTGGACCAAATGGAGATTGCAGGATTTGAAGCCTTATCACGTTGGCAAAATAAAAAAAGAGGTCTGTTGTTCCCGGATCAATTTATCCCTATCCTCGAAAAGAATGGGCTGCTTGGCAAAGCGGATATCGCTTTGTTCCGCAATGTATGTCAATTGCTGGGTCAAAGAGTTAAGGAAGGGCAGGATCTGCTCTACATTTCCTGTAATTTCTCACGATATAGTATCTATCAACCTGACTTCTGTACAACCCTAAAAGAGATTGCCGCAGAACAACAAGTTCCTGCAAGCTGCTTGCAAATTGAAATTTCCGATACGATTTCGGCAGAAAATATGCCTGAGATTATAAGCAAAGTATCAGAATTAAAATCCTATGGCTTTACAGTAGCCCTTGATCATTTTGGAGGGGGCTATTCCTCCATTATGGAATTAAAAAACTTTGCAATAGACATCTTAAAGCTGGATAAGGAAATGATCAAAGATATTGAACATCCAAAAATACAATCCATCATGGGCAGTATAGTGGAAATGTGTCATGGCATTGGCGTAGAGGTTGCTTGTCAAGGGGTAGAGACGGATGCACAGCTGCAATTGCTTAAACAAATAGATTGTGATTATGTGCAAGGTTACCTTTTCTATCAGCCTATGCCTTATTCTGAGCTGGATAAGCTTATGCGGGGAATGCAGATATGAAAAAGCTCATTTATTATACGGGATTGACACTGATCCTGGTTATAGGAATTATCCTGATTGTTAATCGTGTTGCGCAAAAATCAGCTGAAACACACAGCAAGCATAGTATCTTTTCTTGGTCAGATGAAGTCGTATTAGCCGAAGAGCGCCCTGCATTGCTATCCATTCTTGATCGGATGGATATTGGAGCCATCTATCAATCATTCTCCAAAGAATTACTTGCATCACAAGAAGCAGAATCTTTTCTTTCGCAAATGCAGGAACATACGATTGATGTATTTTATCTGACTGGAGAAGCCGAATGGGGCTTGGAAGCAGACGGAGCATCTCTGAAAGAAGAAATCATGAAAGTAGAGCTGCTCAATCAAAAGGTAGACAAAAAAGCTGGATTGAAAGGTCTTGTTATCGATGTAGAGCCTTATCTTTTGGAGGAATGGGATGCAGCTGACAAAAAGGGAAAAGTAAAAATAATTGAAACATTTATTGATGGTTTGGAAGCAGCCTATCAGGTGGCAAAGGATAAGGATTTAATTATGATTGTTACAATTCCTAATTTCTACGACAGATATTCTCTGTATGAACTGGATCGCTTGATATCCTTGGCAGGTGATGGAATTGCCGTCATGAATTATGATCGCACTGACGAATTTACGCAAATCGAGAACGAAGTTCATTTTTCCAAAAAGCATGGCAAACCGATCATCAATATCGCCGAGCTGCAACAGCCAGGAAAACATAAACTCGTAGATATCAACACCTATTATAACGTCGGCCTTGAAGAGTTGCAAAAGTCTTGGGCTAGTCTGGACGACCGCTTCCAGTATCCCAAACTAAGCTTTTCCTATCATTATTATGATACTTTAAAGGAATTGCTCGAGTAGTAGGATACATGGACCGCGCTCATTACTTTCTGCAAGAGAACAAAAAGTTGGACGGATTTTTCCGCCCAACTTTTTTATTTTCGGGACTTAAAAGACAGCCCCTTCTGAGGGAATTAATCGCCAATCCTTTGTTGCTTTCATTGGTCGATTGTCTCGATGAGGCCGGCCTTCGATAGCAAACGCCGAATCACAACAGCCGCCTCAGCACGCGTGATGCTGGCCTTGGGCGCCAGCATATGCTTCGCCCTTCCGGCAAACAATCCCCAGTTGACATTGTTGGCAGCTGCCGGGACGGCCCAGACTGACACTAGATTGGCGTCTATAAAACGCTCAAGGACCGCCATATCGCTAAGTACAGCGGCAGACTCTTTATCGTCGGCCAATATCATAGCTCGGCTGGCAATAACCATCGCTTCCTCGCGATTAACCGGATTGTCGGGACGGAAATTTCCATCGTCATATCCGGCTATCAACCCGCTTTTCCAGGCAGCTTCCAGCCAGCCCGCATACCAAGCCGAAGCATCGACATCGTTAAATGCGCTATCTCCCTCTATTGGCTTCAAGCCCAAGCCGCGAGCCAGCATAACAGACAGTTCAGCTCTTGTCACTGCTGCATCGGGCTTGAACTGACCGTTCGCGTAACCGGAGACGACTAACCGTCTGGCCATATCCTCGACGGCCCCTTGTCCCCAATGACCCTTCATATCGAGAAAGGCAATATTCGAAATCGCCAGAGCATATAGGCTATTAGTCAGGCTGCGAATTTGAACGAATTTGCGGTCATCCGTCGAGTCAAGGATGGCAGGGACCGGACGTACTTCGCCTTGTTCATCGACAACAAATGCCGCCGCCTTATCGAATATCTTCTCCGCTTCTGACGGAAGTTTGATTCCTCTCTCCACGTAAAAATCAAAAGTATCAACAGGATCCATTCGCCCTTCCTGTCCCAGCATCAACTCGAAGCGAATCGGCGAACCGATCAATTCCAGTCCATTCCGCTTGAGGGACTTCGCCACCCGACTTCTCTCGGATTCTGCCACTTCAGAAATAACAACTCGCAGCAACAATCCGTCGTCGTCCGCCTCCGCTCCGCTCAGGAATTGTTCCTGCAGTTGCGCCGCATTCAGCGTGTAGTAAGCGCTCGATGTTTGCAGCGTAATAAAAGCTTTGCGGTTACCCAGCAATTCAAGCGACTTTCCATCCAACTCCAGCGCAGCTTCGGGGTTATCCAGATCCAGCGCAATTTCAATTATCGCCCCCTCATCCCCCACTAGGCTAGACAATAGCTTGTCATAGTCCAACAAGTAGGTTACGGAAAAACCATTCGACGATTGGTCGCGCTTCTCTCGGCCCAGATCGGCGGTACGCCCGTTCAATAGCAGCTTCACCCGCTCAGGATCTGTCCCGCGAGAGTACGATTGCCCGGCAGGTAGGACATACTGAATCTCTGGCACTACCGTTTCCTTGCTTCGTTCTCCCCATTCGTTAGCGCCGGTCAGCAGGAAGTGGTAAACTCCCTCCTGATCCAACGGCACCTCAATCACAAATTCGCTGCCATCGGTCAAGCGTTTCGTTGCGGCCAGCTTATCCCAACTGTCCACCGAAGCGTTGCCATTGGAGTCCTGCCATACTTGCACCAAAGCTCCGTTCATTGCCGTTCCTTCAATTGTCACATTCGCTTGGCCAACGGTTCCGGTTGGCTCTGATACCGTCGTCACAACAGGAGGAGCCATAACGGCCTCCCGACGATGCGGGCCGATGTAGAAATAGGGAATATCCGCCTCCATTAGCGAGAATTGCGGCAGCCGCTGCAAACTTGTCCAGCGATAGGGATCGGCCGATTGCCCCGAAGACATTCCCTCTGGTCGTACCTCCACCACAACAAAGGTGCGCATCGGGCCCATATCAGCTTGCACAACTGCAATTCCTGGCTGCAGCGCAGCGATGACACCATCGCTGCCGACCGTTACCGTATCGTTGTGATTGGTGGACCAAGTTACCGTTTCTGCAGGTTGCCGCAAGTGTCCCTGACTGTTTAATTCGGTAACCGTAAGCGTATCTTGGCCGTTTACAGGCAGTACCAGATGCGGACGATCAGCGATGAGCGCCACGGGTTTGCCGACATCAGGCGGCAGCATTCGGAAGGCCAGCTCTGTAAGAGCGATCTCCAGCGACGATCCTTCGCCGTTTTCTTTCAACAGATAGATATCCGTTGTCTCCAACGTCTCGCCTGCAAAAGCCGAAATATCAATCTCAAACGTAGACAGTGCACCATCATCGGATACTGTATATTCTTGATAGAAGGGATTGCTGCCGGTAATGCTCGTATCCCATGATCGCATAAAAAACTTCGCTTGACGCTGCACGGCTCCGGACTCGCCCACAAATCCGAACTTTCCTGTCAAAAAGACAGCCGGTTGATCCGGTACCTCCAGGCTGATCCGGCCATTAATGCCGGTGCCGCTATCGCTTCCCGCGAGTACAATGGGATGTTCATAGCTGTTGCCATCCTCCATGACCACGCTCTCCGGCCTCGAGGCGCCGCCGTATTCTGTCCAACTGCCGAATGGGAAGCCCGCATAGGTCGGTTCCGCCGTCCAGCTTCCTTCCTCTTCATACACGTCCAGCAAGTCCTCATATACATAACCATCATTGCTTACATGCACATATCCTCTGGTTAACGTATGATCAGTTACCAGCGTTATTTGAGCTGTTCCTTCCTTGAGCGCCAGGAAATGACCCGTATTGTCCACTTGGACGATATCCGGCCGATCATTGTAGAAATGGGCATTCTCTTCCTGGAGCCAGACGCCGCGAGAACCGTCGCTATACACCTCGTTGATCTGCAGATGACCGCTCGTTCCCGGTTTCACCGTTGTGTTAACCTTATCGAATTCCAGATGCGTGACGGAATTGACCGGCGTTTCATCTTCATACACGAATTTATAGTCCGTCAGCAGCACTTCCGCATCCTCCCAAGAGGTTGCGCCTTTGTGACGCACATTCAGGTCGATCCTGATTTTCTGACCCGCATAAGCGGATAAATCCACTTCCACGGAGGTTCCCTTTCCCGTCACGGGCAAATCCTTTTGTACCACGAATATATTGCTGCCGCCGCCTTCCGTATATCCCTCCATAATAACGGAATTGTATACGCCCTGCGTCGCTCCTTGCGGGTATCGGAAGGTTGCAATCGCCTTTACCTTGGTTTTATTGGGCACTTGGAGGGAGTCCAGCGATCCGCTAATCTGTTCTCCGTTCTGCAGCGGCGCATAGCGGAATACTTGAGTATAGTTCTCTCCGTTCTCGGCTGTAGCCGCATCCCTTTGTTCGCCTATGCCATATTCGTTGCCTTCTCCGAAGGTGAACGGATGCCAGCCGTTGGCCATCGACCAAGTGCTCCAGAAAGCCGTCGGCATACGCTGCATGAGAGACTCCTCCAAAGGCGCGCTGATCGTCAACAAAGCGCTTGCGACAACTCCGCTTGAGGTAGCCGTTATAACCGTCTGCCCTTCCTCAAGCGCCGATACTCGCCCTTCCGAATCGACAATGGCGACATTTTCGTTACTGCTGCTCCAGAGCGAAGCTGCTTCCATCTCATCCTCGTAGAAATAATAACCGTCCGATGTAATCCCGGTCAGTGCAAAGGAGATATCCGAGCCCGCAATTGTTTCAAACTCACGGTCGGACAGGCTTTCCAATTGCTGCTCCTTCAGTGTTTCGCCCTCCAGACGGAGCACAAGCCGGTCCAGATCGGTAGCATATTCTCCCTGTCTGTTCAGCTTCAGATCGGCAGGGTTGCCGTTGAAGAAAGCGAAGGTAGCCGCGCTATCCGTTGACAGCTCGACATCACCTTCCGAATCGGGAAAGATAAACTCGCCAGCTATAATATCGTAGCGAGGCGATGCATCCGGGAACCGGATCGTTTCTGTGCCGGCCTCCGGCAATGTGACGAATACAAAGGATTCGTTGGCATTCACCTGCTTGCCGCTTCTCGAATACAAATGAACGCCGGCCAGATCGGCCAAATTGCGATACAGTAGCTCCGATGAAATAGAGGGTGAGCCGATCCATACTTCCGCTCCGCCTGCATGCTCTTTATATACAGCGGTAGCATGTGAGCCTGTCTGTCCCAGTAATTGAAATCCCGCCGCTTCGTATCCAACTGCCGCATACAGCGGTATAGCCGGCACTGATCCGCCGAGCGGTTCGGATACGTCTATTCCCGACAGCAACGACGACGTGCTGCTTTCAGCAGGCAGAATTTCAAAGCTCTGCTTCCCGATCTCCACGCTCGGCACACCGGTTACCGATGCCATATGCCCTGCGGAACGACTGTCCACTCCATCTGCATCCCGCTTCCAGTATCCTGCCGCATACAGCCAGACGAGCGTCTTGCCCGTTTTATCCCAATTCTCCAGCTGCGCAAGTCGTTCGTTATCCCAGGCATAAGCATTAGCCATAATATACAACTTGTACGGATCGGTTTTGCCGGCTAACACATCAGAAAGCAGCACGATATCGTAAGGAGCTCCAACGGCGGACAACTCCTCCCGAATGAGCCTTACCCGTTCATTGACCGGGGAACCCCCGGCAGATTGAATCAACTGGGAGAACTCGTCCAGGACAAGCGCGATTTCGGTTGTCGACCGCCTCGGTAGATCAACGGCAGCTTCTGCTAGCTGATTCATCAGTCGAATGTTGTTCATCATTCGCGCGTTATGAAACCCGCCATACCCGGCGTCGTCATACCAGTGAATGCCGTAGTTTTTGGACAGCGTAAATCCAAAATTGCGCCACAAGAGAGCAAGCGATCCCTCAATGTCGTTGGCCAATGGCGGAGCGCCATGGGTATCGGTCCCCATATGCGTCGCATAGTCATCTTCGCCCACGTATAGTTTGCCGTACAAGCGGGCCGAGTCCATCGCTCCGTGGACACTTGTGAAGCCGTCATCCAGATCCCTGTGCGTATAGTCCAGCGGCGAATACAGCAGATCAATATCGTCGTTACGAAGCAACGTCTCAAAATCCAGCATGCCCGACAACGGACCGTATTGTCCGAATGCCATCGTGTAGCCGCCGTATACGGCAGCGAGCTTCCGGCCTTCCACTTCTTCCTTCACAACATGGGACAAGTAAGTCATCCGCTCGGACACAATCTCGTTGTGGTACACGGCATAATCAATCAGGTCGCTCTGTGACCCTGGATTTAGGAACGGATCACCGGAAGCCTTCGCTGGAATGTCAGCGCTTTCAAACGTGACATACGCATCGTTCCACGCTTCTCTTAGCTTGGCGACATCATGATTGTACCTCTCTTGCAGCCATTGCCGGAACTTCGCCTTATTGCTAACGCTGCGGTCAAAATCCCGATTGGCCCAGGTATCTACATAGAACCACTCTGCTGTACTGCCCGCGCTTAACATATACCCCAAAATGCGATCGCCGACAGGACTTGCCTCATACCTGCGAATTTGCTCCCGCAGCAGCAGCTCCGCCCGATTCTGCCATTCATCCGAGCCGTAGGATATCGCTCCCCAAGAAGCCCCTGTATCGGTATGCACATCCGAACTGTTTTTTTCGTCAAAGCCAAACGGGGTATTGGAACCCATCCAGATCACGGGCAGGAAGTAGGCGTTGGGGTCCTGTTCGGCAATCTCCTGCATGTGCGGCAACCACACTTCGAGAGTCGGATAGCCGGTCGTATGTCGCGGCTGATAGATCCGAATACCCGCATAGTCGGCGGATTGCGTCATTCCGGGATACCAATCCCATTGAAACCAGCCGACTAGCGGCTGCGGTTGATTGTTAATATGCAGGGTTGGAATACCGTCGATACTCTCAACCGACGCATTCTCTACCGCATCATAATCGTTTTCCTCCGCTGCCGCTCCGGCCGTCTCGCCCGCCAAAGGCGGCAGCAAGCCGACCGTAACGATCAGCGCTGCCAGAAAGCTTGCAGTTAGTTGCTTAAATCTCATACACGATTCACCCCAATATTGTATATTTGCGCTTTACCCCTTGACCGCTCCCGCTGTCATTCCTTCAATAAAATAACGGGAGAAGAACAAGTAGACAAGCAAAGATGGAAGAGTTACGATTGTAAGTCCCGCCAGAAGCACGCCATAATTGGTGTTGTATTGCGATTGAAAATTCAGCAGTCCTAGCGGCAGCGTCTTCAATTTGTCATCCGTAATCGTAATCAAAGCCCAGAAAAATTCACTCCACACTCCCACGAAGCTCATAATGGCAACGACTGCAAGCACAGGCACAATCAGCGGCAGATCAATAGACCAGAACACCCTCATGTAGCCCGCCCCGTCAATTCGGGCCGCTTCGTCCAGCTCCTTGGGCAGCGACAGTACAAAATTGCGTATCAAATAGATGGCCATGCCGATCCCTCCCCCAACATAAGCAAGAATAAGTCCGGGATGCGAATTGAGCAGGTCCAAATCGCGCAGCATCAGAAAAATCGGAATGGTTGTCATCTCTCCGGTTATCATCAGAGTGGCCAGAAATCCGACAAAGAGCACCGAGTGGCCCGGCGGTTTCCACTTGCCGAGAGAATACGCCGCCAAGGTTACCACCGCAAGCGTAATCACAAGCGAACTGATCGTCACGAATGCACTGTTGGCAAAATACACCGATACTTTGCCGATCACAAAAGCCTCCGCATAATTCGACCATTGCGGCCCCGAAGACGACCACAGCCCGGACGGCTGCATCATGATTTCACGGGTTGTTCTCAAGGAATTAAACACCATGTAGAACAAAGGGTAAACGATGATAAGAAAAAGTCCGTATACCGGCAGCATACGAAGCGCTCCGAATAATCTATTGTTTGTCATTGCTCGTCCTCCCTTGAGGCAATTAGCCTGCGGCTAATCAGGGTTAGCGTCAAAATAACAATGAACAGGATTATTCCCATCGTAATCGCTTCGCCGAACCGGAAGGAAAGAAACGCGCGTCGATAGATCATGATCCCGAGCACAGTGGTGCTGTCCCCCGGACCTCCTCCTGTCATCATGTAGATAAGGTCAAACGCTTTCAAGCCGCCAATCAGCGATAGAATAAAATTAACTTCCGTAATCCCTTTTAGCAGAGGCCGGAATATGTGCCAGAGAAGCGTGCCGCTTCCTGCTCCGTCCATCTTGGCACTCTCTATAAGATCTTTCGGAATCGCCAGCATCGCAACAATATAAAACGTAATGGTCATGCCGATGAACTTCCATGTATTTACGATCATAAGCGTATTCATCGCGGTCTCGGTGCTTCCCAGCCATCCTCTTGCCCACGCCTCAAGCCCAATTGCTCTCAGCACTTCATTCACCAGACCGAAATTGGGGGATAACAGATTGCTCCAAAGAAGGCTCACGACCGCTCCAGGCAAAATGACGGGAATATAAACAGCGACGCGCATCAGTTTTCGCCACCGATCGGATACGAGCGTATAGATGAAAAATGCCAGCAAAAAGCCGAGTATAGTCTGCACAATAGTCGTCACAAAAGCAAACCGCAATGTGCGTCCCGTTGCCGCCCAAAAATGATGATCGCCAAACACATTTTTATAGTTGCCCCAGCCAACCCAAAGAAATCCGGCATCAAACCCATTCCAATCCGTAAAGCTGCGTACAACGCTTGTCAGAACGGGATAAATGTAAAAGGCAGCCAGCAGTGCGACCGCCGGCAATAGAAATAAGTATGCGAGCGTATATTTGCGCGCTATCATGTATGTCTCCACTCCTTTATGGGCGAACCGGCAATCTCTCCAAGATTGCCGGCTCCCCATACCGCTAGTCGGCCTTGCAGCCTGAAATATTCCGACCTATTTCGCCCAACCCAAGGGCTGACGTCTATTGGCTGCTCTCAATAGCTTTTCGGTGATCCGCTTCCATCTTCTTCGCCGAAGCGGTCACATCCGCATTGGCGTTCAGCAAATATTCTGCGAAAGCCGCCTGCAATTGCTTCGATAGCTCCGCCGGATTATAGGTGAGCTTCTGCACGGGATAATCGGTTGCGCTTGCCGCAATTTGATCAATCAGACCATCCAGCGTTTCATCACCTGTATTCAAGTTTTGAAGCACAGGCATGGATTTGCTTTGGGATGCCCACAGCTTCTGGACTTCTTCGCTGGTGAGATGCTTAAGGAACTCAACCGCTTCATCCGGATATTGCGTCGTTTTCAATACGAAGAATCCATCTGCCGTTAACGGCGCCTGAATTTTCAAGCCTTCGGCAGCCGGAAACAAGAAAGCGCCAAGCTCGTCGTCGACCTGCTCTTGCAGCGTAGGGATTTGGTTGTTATTGCCGAGAATCATCGCTGCGCGTTTCGTCAACAGAAGATTGGCAATTTCGTCGTTGCCTACCGCGAAGGCGTCTTTGCCAAAAAATCCTTTAGAGAACCATTGCTTGGCGAGCTCCATTGCTTCGATATATTCCGCAGATTCATAGCTTTCTTCGCCTGCCAGCCATGCGCCTTGCGCTGTGCCGTTCTTGACAAAATTCATACCCGCGAAGGAATCCTTAAGCATATCGATTTGTCCGTCTTTGCCGCTGGCTGCAAGGGGAATGATGCCGTTTGCAGCCAGCTTTTCCATGGTTTGCTCCATTTGCTCCCGCGTTTGCGGAACTTCTAGCTGGTGGTCGCTAAACATCTTTTTATTGTAGATAACAACCTGGAAGGATAACTTAAACGGAATATTGGACACAAATGGTTTATCCGCATTCACGACGCTTATATCGAGCAGGTCGCTGCGAATAAAAGACTGCTCCCAAGCCGGATCTTGCTGCAAATAATCGTCCAACGGCATTGCGGCGTCCACCTCGTTGACGAATGGAGCCATCCAATGCGTCCAGCCAAAAGACACGTCCGGCGCCTGATTGGCAGCTACCTTGGTCTGCATAACCTCGATTGCCTTGTCCCAGGGCACAATTTCCGGCTCGACCTGGATATGGGGGTTTTTCTCTTCGAAGAGACGAATGGTTTCATTCATAATCGCCTCATACTCTGGCCAGATATACAGAAACTTCAGATTGACGGGATCCTTTACCGCCTCCGGAGCTGCATTAGACGCAGCGTTTGTGGAATCAGGCTCGGCATTCGACTGCTGTCCTTCATTGCTCGCGTTATTGCCGCAAGCCGCCGCCAGCAGCAGGCCTATCAACAGCAGGCCTTTCAGCAGCATCGGTAACGATTTCGTTCCCATTTCTTTTTTCATTGTCATTCTCCCCTTAGATAACAATTTATTTTTAATGCCTTGGCATCAAAAATCATGTAAAAACGCACTCTATCATGCTATATTGAAACGCGACCGCCCTGAGCCAGTTCGACAACCCGACCGTCCGGCAGCTCCAATCTTGCCGGAATTTGTTCCGGACAATCGATCTGGCAAGCAATTGTCCCGTCCTCCCGACGCCGCCATGACACGTGTACGACACCACCGGCTGTCGCCACTGCTCCTTCGGCCCATTCCAGGTAAGATGTATCCGGCCTTATGAGAATCCCCCGGCTGCCGGGCTCCATAGGACTCACCCCTAGCACGCAAGCGGTAAACTCATACAGCGGTACAGAGCCCCAGCCATGGCAATCGCTGCGTTGCGATACAGGGTCCTCTACCCAAGACGTTAAATTCATCGCCGCAAGATCTCGCCAGGTATCCCATAACCGATAGCTCTTGTCATACAGGCCGGCTTTCTCCAACGCACGGAACAAATAAAAGGACATCGCGTACGAAACGGTCGGCAAATCCCGCTGCTCCAGCATATGGCTCAGCAACTCGCCCGCTTGCCCATCCGGCACCGTCCGGGTTAGTACGGCAAAAATTTGACAATGCTGCGAATACAGCTGCACGGTCGGCCCGTCGGCAAACAGCCTCCGCTCAGCGGACCAACAATTGCTCCGTACGGCCTCTTGTACCGCTGCGGCGCGATTCATATATTCCTCAGCGGTGGAGTGCCTGCCGCAAACCTCATTCAACTCAGCAGCTGTCTGAAGCGCCAATACATAAAATAAGCTGTAGGCGGTCAGCGGACCGTACTCATTTGCCGTCGGCACCCCTCGGCCCTCGCGCCATTCCTCCACCCAATCTACAAAAGACCATACAGATTGAGGCATTGCCCCCATCAGACCGCTTGCTTCTACATGCTGGGCGAACCAGTGAAGCACCGCGTCGATCGTCGGCAAGTAACGGCGGACCAGCTCGGCATCCCCGAAATACCGATAATGGTCAGCCACCATCATGATCCAATAGATCGAGAATCCCGGAATAACCTGAGGGTATACCGATGGATAACGGCTCTGAATCATCCCATTCGGCATAAGTGAGCTGTGAAAATCGAATATGGCTTTGCGCGCCAGCCGATCGTCCGCTGATATTTGATAGGTGAAAAGCACCTGCAGACGAGTATCCATAATGTATTGAAGCTGCTCGTAATAGGGGCAGTCCTCGTACGTTTCGTGCATGCAACGTCGCAAAGTATTGATACTAATTTCCCACAAGGGCAATAGCGTCGGGTCGGAGCTTGCGAAGGATGCCTTCACCTCAAGCGGATATCCGGTTTCACTATAATTGAAGCGGTGAAGCCGAACATCTTCCTCTCCGGCCCGTACCGTCAGTCTGACATAACGGAAGGTGCGAAATTCAAACGGCTCGTACCTCTCGTAGTTCTCCTTGTCGGTCTCCCCTTGTCCCGCAACAATATAACGATCGAACTCGCCGTACAGGCATCTTCCTTCAGGATCGTCCCGTATATCCTTATTGCGCCGGATCGTCGATTCCGCTTCCCTCTCATAACATTCCGAATACAAAATCTCTACAGTTGTTCCTCTCCCGCCGGTTAAGTCCAGATAGGGATATCCGGTAGTCAGCCCCCCTGCATCCAATTCAACTTCCAACGTCTCACCTGCTCGTACCAGCCATCCGCTTCCGTTTGAGTCTCCATCAAGAAGGTAGAAATCAGGCAACGCATTCGAAGGAAGAATTCGCTTCACACCTACGTAACCGTTTTCAATCTCATACAATGGTGGAATGGCACGAGCCTCAAGCGGCCATGGCGTCAGTTGCCCATACAGCACATCCATAATTTCCGACACCATTACCGCCGGTCGCCAGCCCTGGGCTTTATCCCGCATTTTTAGCCAGCCGAACGGCAGCAGACGACCGTCAGTTTGCTCTGTGCCTCCGACATAAAGCGTATCCTGCCCTCCCGCTACGAAGCAGGTAGCCGCGTCTCTCAAACATTCCCAACGACTATCTGTCGATAAATCAATGGTTGCGCTACCATTTTTCGCGATCAAATTTCCTTCCAGTAAGAAAACGCCTTGCCCCGAACGCCACACGGATGCCGGTCCACCGATTCCAAGACGGAAAGGCTCGCATGATCGGTAATGAACGACTTTGGCAGCCAGCACATTCATCCCTTCGACAAGCTTATCCGTAATATCCACCGTTTCGAAATAACGAGTGAACCGGTCCCCCTTGCAAGGGCCCACACTAACCGATTGACCATTCAGATACAACCGATATCGGCTGTCGGCCGATACATGAACGACCAGCCTGGAGGCAGCCGGTTCGGCCACCTCGAAGCAACGGCGAAAATAAACAATCTCGTGTTCTTCAGACCTTTCCCGGACATCCTCGGACTCGCTCCAGATCCATTGTGCCTTCCATTCTTCCGGTTTATGGTTCAACTCTTCTCTTCCTCTCCTCTGCCCCGTAAAGCGCTTGTACTTTCGCGGACATGCAATTGCGATTTTACGATGAGACTGGGCAGGTCTTTCTTGGCGCTCATAATTTGAACAAGCAGTTCTACAGACTGCTCACCCAGCGAATATCGCGGATGCACCACAGACGCCAGACTCGGATAGCTGTACTGCGCCAGTTCAATTCCGTCGACGCCTATAATGGACAACTCGTCAGGAACGCGAATCCCCAGTCTGTGCGCCGCCTGCAGCACTCCCACAGCCAAAATGTCATTCGCCGCAAAAATCGCCGTAGGCCTCTCTTCTACCTGCAGCAGTTGATATGCCCCCTGTTCTGCCTCTTTTACTCTTTCCTTCTCAATCAACCGGATATACTCACTCCTGAACGGCAGCCCTCTGGCTAACAAAGAATCCTTGTATGCACGGAAGCGATCCATCCAGACGCTCGCATCGCGGTTTAGCGACAGATGACCAATACGTGCATGTCCCAATTCCAACAGATGCCTCATCGCGATCAAACCGTCCAAATAATTATCCGTCTGAATCACCGGCAAGGAGGTATGGGCTGGGGACGGATTAAACAGCACCACCGGCACCGTATGATTTTTCCGAAAGTGGAGCTGTTCCAGCTCTCCTATAAAACGTTCCTGCATCCGAATGGAATCAAATTCGAACGAGGTGAAAATAATTCCATCCACTCTCTGCATCAATAACAATTCCAGATTGCTCTTGGCTCCGACATAATCCAGGCCATTACAGATAACAACACTTTTGCCGAACTGCTTCGCTTTCGTCTCAATCCCCAGTATGTAATCTGCATAGTATGGATTGGCAATATTGGAGACTACTACGCCTATCATATTACTTTGGTTGGTCGCAAGACCGCGAGCGAGCTGATTCGGACTATACCCTAATTGTTCAATAGCCTGCTGCACCTTGCTTCTTGTTTGCTCCTTGACGGTATGTGGTTCGTTAATCACCCTGGACACCGTTATCGGAGCAACGCCGGCCAGCTTCGCCACATCCTTTAACGTAACCAAATTACAAGCTCCCCTTCCACAACAGAATGGTTGCGCTACCATTTTGTTAGTGCTATCTTAGCATAGGTTTTGAAAGATGGCAATATCTTCGTATATCTTCGTGCAGTCCATAATATATTCCGACTTTTGACTACCGTATCTCCTCCTTTTTTTCTATAAACGCAAAAAACTCGGAATTATGTCCCCGAGCTCCTTGCAAGCTATGCAATTTCAACCCATTTTCGAGTACAATGTCGCGGCCGAGATTGATCCCATCTATCTATTCCAGTCCGCAATTTCCCGAAATATATCCTCCATAACAAAACCGATGCACGGAATCTTATCCGACACAACGGTATCCTTCCCTTCGAATAGATTGATAAGCTCATATCGTCCGTCTTCGAGCAAATGGTGCTGCTCCAGCGTACGAGCTTCGATATCGACGATCCAATATTCCGCAACTCCATGCACGGCATAAGCCTTTCGCTTAACGAGCTTGTCTCGCTTATGAGAGCTGGGCGACAAAATCTCGATGACCAAATCCGGCGCTCCTTCAATCCCTCTCTTCGTTACAACATGCCCGCGACTGCGATGAATCATGAGAATATCCGGCTGGACGACCGTCGTTTCGCTCAGAATAACATCGATTGGCGCATGAAACACTAGATAATCCTTTCTGCAGCTTTGCTTAATGATAAACTCTAATTCTCCGCTAACAGCTTGATGCATCGTCGAGGGGCCCGGCGACATCAATTCCATAATCCCGTCAACAATCTCATAACGCTGCCCGTCATCCGGCCATTCGGCATACATTTCATACGTGACCGGAGGTTCCAGCACTTTATCGGCCGTTTTCTTTTTCGGATTACGGTCCATAACATCCGCTCCTCTCCATGCGAAAAGCACCTTCAATAGCAACACAAATACAATGTGTGTCTACGAAGGTGCTTCCTTGTTATCCCTATTATGATCAGTCCTGTCGCTATTGTCAATGAATCCATCGACACCACGTTGACACCATCCCAGCACCAGAGCAAGCAAAGCTGCCCAACGTTAAATCGGATTTATTTACATAATATTAAGCTGCAATTTATGTTTCAAAAATAATCCATCCCTACAATAAACATGATCACAACATAAAGGAGAGATTTATTTTGAAAAGAAAATGGATTGGTCTGGGCACCGCAGCCATCATGGTTTCTTCTTTAAGCAGCCCCGCAGTTGCACTTGCCTCCGAATCTTTCGATTTAACCATTATGCACTTGAATGACCATCATTCGCATTTGGAAAGTCAAACTTACGATCTTAGATTAGACTATGACGACGCGCAAGATGACGAAAAAGTACGCTTGGAGTTAGGCGGCATGTCTTACATATCGTCGTTGATTAATGAATACAAAAACGACGGCTCCTTGTATTTGCAAAGCGGCGAAGTGAACGGAACGCTATATTTCAGCCTCTACAAAGGCGAAACGGACATAAAGGTGTTAAACGCCTTGCAGCCTGATGCTTACATGGTGGGCAACCATGAGTTTGACGAGGGCGACCAGCGCCTTGCCGACTTGTACGACATGGCAACATTTCCGGTCTTATCGGGAAATATTAAACCGACTAAAAAATCCCCACTCTTCGGCAAACTGGACAAGCCGTACATGATTAAAGAAGTAAACGGCGAAAAGGTTGCCATTATCGGCGTTGTAAAAATCGAAAAAACGAAAGAATCTTCACTTGTTAGCGACAATGTTGACTTCATTAACGAAATCGAGTTTGTTAAGTCTGCCGTTGAAGAAGTAAAGGAGCAAGGTATCAACAAAATTTTGGTACTGAGTCATCTGGGTTATGACTTTGATCAGGTTTTGGCAGCTGAAACCAGCGACATCGATTTGATTATCGGCGGAGATACTCACAACTTGCTAGACTCTTCGGGTGCGATGAATGATCTTGGTTTGCCTGTGACCGGCGAATATCCAACGGTTGTTACAAATGCGGACGGAAAAGACACTTACATCGTCCAAGCATGGGAATACGCCAAGGTTCTGGGTAAAATCGATTTGACATTCGATGAGCAAGGCGAAGTCATCAGCGCAGCAGGGAAGCCCATCGCTCCCGTTAACGGTCCTTATCAGATTAACGTAGACGGTAAGTGGGTTGACGCGGACGAAACTGCATTGGCCAAAATCAGAGATGCGATTGCGAAAAGCCCGGTTTTGGTAGAGGGCACTACCAATCCTGTTGTGGAGGAAATTATTGAACCTTACCGGGAAGCGGTAGAGGCAGAGATGGCGACCGTCATTGGCACTGTGAAAGAAACATTGACCAACGATCGTATCCCCAAACCTTTTACAGCTATGAAAGATGCAAACGGCAGCTTTGCGGCACAAGTTGTTGCCGATTCTTTCTTATACGGCTTGCCGCAAGCTGACCTTGCCATCCAGAACGCTGGCGGCGTTAGGTCCACCTTTTTACAAGGCAATTTTACAATGGCCGACGCCTACACCATGCTGCCGTTTTCCAACACAGTGACTACGCTTAAAATAACCGGCGAAGAAGTAATCAATGTTCTGGATGACGCCATTCGCTACTCGCAGGGCATCACACAATCCACCGGCGCCTTTCCTTATGCGTCGCACTTGCGATATGACGTTTATTTAAATGCAAGCGACAACGTCAAGAGCGTATATAACGTAGAAGTAAAAGATAGAGAGTCAGGCAAGTGGTCTCCCATCGACAAGGATAAATCTTATGTTGTAGTTACAAACTCCTTTACGGCTCTTGGCAAAGACGGCTATGTCACGTTTGAAAAGGCTATTGAAAAAGATCCAAATGTAAAGGAAGAAACTCATATTGAATATGCCGTACCGCTTGTTGAGCTGTTTACAAAATACCTAAACGGCGGAGAGCTTGTTAAACCGAACGCGGACAGCTACTCCATAAAATCGGTAAAAGAATGGCAATCCGAACCATCCGAAGGATCGGAATCAACCGAGGCGCCTGACGGCGAGTCCACGGATCCAGCAGAAGAAGTAAAAACATATACGGTCGCAAAGGGAGACACTCTCTACAGTATTGCGAAGAAAACCTTAAAGGACGGAAAACGCTGGAAGCAGATTTATGAATTAAACAAAACTACGATCAAAAATCCGAACTTCATTTATCCAGGGCAAGTCATCGTACTGCCGTAAGGAAAAAGCCGCTCTTCCGTATTGGGAGAAGCGGCTTTTTTCTGTTTTGAAGTCCACTACACTAACCACCCGCGCTCAATTGCTTTTTCCGTCGCCTGCTGACGAGTCTCCACACTCAGCTTTTGAATAGAAAGGGACAAGTAGTTGCGGACCGTGCCCTCCGTCAAAAACAACTCCTTCGCAATTTCACGGGTCGATAACCCCGATCCGGATAATCGCAGCACATCCCGCTCCCGCTCGGTCAACGGGTTGTCCTCCTTCAGAAACAACGCCGCTGCCAAGTCGGTGCTGACGACTCGCTCGCCTTGCATAACTTTGCGAATGGACCTAATTAAATAATCGATCGGCTCATCCTTAAGCAAATAGCCTTCGACCTTCAAATTCATAGCCTTCTGGAGAAATCCTGGACGAGCAAAGGTCGTGACGATAATGATTTTGACAGATCGACCCTCTTGCCTAACGATCTCCGCCACCTCCAGCCCCGTCCTGCCCGGAATCTCAATATCAAGCAGACAAACATCCGGCTCATGACTGCAAATCGCATCATATGCCGCCAAGCCGTCCTCCGCTTCAGCAACGATCTCCATATCTTCCTCCATAGCGATCAAGGCGGATAATGTTCCGCGCAAAAGCTTTTGATCCTCTGCAATGACAATTCGAATCATGTTGACGAAACCCTCCCATTGCTAACTAGCGGTACCTGCAACACGATAATCGTTCCTTCTCCTGGAGTTGCCGATAAATTTGCTTCACCTTGCAGCATAAACATCCGCTCCTTCATGGATTGAAGGCCGTTGCCCGCCCCCTGCTGCAAATTTCCGTTCCCATTGTCGCTTACCTTAACGATGTAATGCTCCCCGTCCGTGCATAGTACAATGGTACAGCGGCTCGCTCCGCTATGCTTCATTATATTGGTTATCGCTTCCCTCACGGAAATCGCCAGCATCGTTTCCGCCACATTGGATAATGGCGGCATCGCTTCTTTGCGCCAATCGGCAGCAAGTTCAATGCCGACTTTGCCGAGCATGTCCCTCGATAATTCAATCTCCTTTTTTAAGGATATAAATTTCATATCGCTCACAAGTTCGCGAACCTGCTTCAAGGCATGGCGAGAGTTATTTAAAATATCATGCAGCTCATCCTTGGCTTTCTGGGGATTTTTATCTACCAGCCTCATGGTAAGCTCACTTTTCAGCTTGATCATGGTCAGCGTTTGACCAAGCGTGTCGTGCAAATCTCTGGCAATTCTGCTCCGCTCTTCTTCCTTAATATAACGTTCCAGATGGGCATCGGCGAGTGCCAGCTTCTCTTTTAGAACGCTTGCATTTTCCCTTGTATGCACCACAATCGACAAGGCAAGCTGAGCCACCATAACGGGAAGTCCCAAGGTGGCAACAAATGCAGCCGGATTGTCCGCATCCAGCCAGCTGAACAGAGCGAACATCGCGACAATGCCCGCCATTCCTCCGGCAATCATTCCTTTGCTGCTCGCTCTTCCCAGCAAATCAGCAAATACAAATCCGTATAGCAGCAGCCAGTTGCCGAAATAGCTGCCCATTACCGCAAGCAGCATACATCCGATAAGACAGGCACAAAGCAGCCTCCAGTCCCGATGCCAGAGCGCGGCATAATAACATGCCAGGAACAGCAAAAGAAAAGCCAGTCGCCCCCACAGAAGCACGTCTTCCTCATGAAACAGCACCCGATAAACGAGCACCATGATGATAAAAACATCAACCATCAAATATCTTTCGATCTGATCGGCAGGATATATTTTTTTCAGCAAAACAAACCCACCTATTCCATTATTAGTTCCGATTATGACTTGCTTATCAGACCGGAAGCGAACCTTCTCGCGGATTCCATAGGACCCAGCCTGAATCGCTTCAGCCACAGAGTTGCAAAAAGAATCTGAATGCAGCTTACGGCAATCCATAAACCGGCAATCGCAGCGGAATTCACCTTGCCGCCTAGTCCGAACCCCCATCCGTAGAAAATGACGGCACTCATGACATTTTGCATCACATAGCAGCTTAACGACATTTTACCTACCGCTTCAAACTTGCTCCACAACCACCATTGCGAGTACATCTCATACAGCTTCGCAATCAATCCTAGATAGGCAAGCGACATTAGCGGCGCAAACAAATACCGGATGGGCAAATCAAAATATCCGCCCGGCACAAAAATCAGCAAATTAAGCGGAATACCCGCATAAAGACCGATGCGAAGAAGCTTTCGCCGATGCCGTCGCCCCCGCTCATCCATAGCAAACACGCCCGACCTCATCAGACGGATCCCTAGCAGGAACAAAAACAGATTCATAGGAATGACAAGAATCGCCTCGGAGCGCAGCGGCAGAAAATTCGCAAGCCTGTTAGCCGCCTGTTCTTGCCAATTGCCTTCCCTATATAATAACACGGTCTCCTTCATGTCCCCCATGGAAAAATGAGCGCCAGAAAACGCAAGAGTTACGAAGTAAAATAGAATAAGCAGCATAACGGTTCCATGCAAGCCACCCACTATTTTCATGGCCAAATTAATCGCCTTGTCACCATTCTTCACGATAAATGCAGCCAAAATCGCGGTTATGCCGTAGCTC
Source organism: Paenibacillus agaridevorans (assembly GCF_003112455.1). Lineage (GTDB taxonomy): Bacteria > Bacillota > Bacilli > Paenibacillales > Paenibacillaceae > Pristimantibacillus > Pristimantibacillus agaridevorans. The sequence goes on along the minus strand of NZ_BDQX01000011.1, from coordinate 65,795 downwards.
ATCAGAATATCGTACTCCATGACAAGTGTAAAATGAATAAACCCCTCCGCCAATAAAATAAGGGAAGTCCATATATACATGCCAGGCCACGCATGTCCTTTTCTCAATGCCTGCCGATACTTCATCTCCAGTCCTACCCCGAACATAATGGTAAGCAGCCCAAGCAGCTTTCCATTAACAAGAAAGAGGATAAACACTCTAACAAAGTCCTGAATAGAGCTCCACCATTCTGTATTAGTAAAAGTAAACATATAATTCACGTCACCTAGATGGGCAAACAACCATATATTCGTGCCTAATGTTCCGAGCACAGCAAATCCTCGCAAAATGTCCAACAGCCTTAATCTGCCAGCCGCTTCCTTCACAGTTATCATCCTTTCGCACCCATACGTTGCCTTTATCATATATCCGGACTCAACCAGTGAATATTCACAGCAATCAGCAAATTAATATGACAGTGTCATAACGCTTACTAATCATTTGCACAACATTTTACACTCCACTATAATGATAAAATTAGACCACATTCCATGAAAGTGATGATACCATGCAACTGAAGAAATTAAGTCGCGATCTGTTGATTTTGATGTTAGGCTCTTTTTTATTTGCGCTAGCCGTCAATGTGTTTATTATTCCCAATGAGCTCGGCGAAGGCGGCGTAACCGGAGTAACGATCATTTTATATTATTTGTTCCAGTGGTCGCCAGGTTTGATGAACTTGATTATAAATGCCCTGTTGCTCCTATTCGGATACCGATTTTTGGACAGACAGTTAATTGTTTATACGATTATTGCAGTATTGTTCAATTCCTTGTTTCTTCATTTGACGAGGGATTGGAGCATTGCTTCAAACGAAATGATCGTCAATGCTATATTTGGCGGGGTATTGACAGGCATCGGCATCGGGATCATTATCCAAGTTGGCGGAAGTACGGCGGGAACTACCATTCTTGCCCGTATCGCGAATAAATACTTAGACTGGAATATTAGTTATGCTCTGCTGTTTTTCGATTTAATTGTTGTTTTTTCCTCCTATTTTATTATTGGGGCGGAGCGCTTGATGCTCACCATTATTATGCTTTACGTTGCAACTAAAGTGATGGACTTCATTATTGAAGGGCTTAATCCGAAAAAAGCAGTTACCATTATTTCCATTCATCAGGATCAAATTGCCGAGCGAGTGACGCTTGAAATGGACAGGGGCGTTACCGTGCTTCAAGGAAAAGGCTACTATTCTAAAGAAGCGAAAGAAGTTCTATATATCGTCATTACGAAACAAGAGCTCCCCAATCTGAAAAAGATAGTAAAGGCTACCGATGAGGATGCCTTCCTAACGATTCATGATGTTAGAGATGTGTTCGGCGAAGGTTTCATGAAGCTGTCCAAATAAAAAAGCAACCAGTTAAGCTGGCTTAGAGCTTTTCACCCATGAGCTCTGATGTCAATATAAATTGATGGTCGCATGGCAATCGACATGGATGATTCGGCATAGTGCTAATGGTCTGACCATAATGCGCGCTGAACAGCAAAGTCGGCAAAATATAGATCGCAATCAACGCCGCTCTCCTTTTGTCTAAGGAAGTGAGCGGCGAAGAGCGCTGCAAATAATCAGATGGAACGGATACGAAAAAGCGGCCGCGTTTTCGTTTATCTTTGGACTCCTGCTGATGGTGAGTCTGATTGACTGGTTCGGTTAGCGTCGCGCTGTACCAACAGCCTCAAACCGTTGAGGATGACCAAAATCGTACTTCCCTCATGCCCAATCACGCCAAACGGAAGCGATATCCCTTGAATAAAATTGGCCGTAATCAACAGAATCATAATCGTCAACGCAAATCCGATATTTTGTTTAATGATAGCAGACGTTCTTTTGCCTAGCGCGATCGCATCGGCGATTTTGGTCGTATCGTCATTCATCAGCACAAGATCGGCCGTTTCAAGCGCGACATCGCTTCCCGCCGCTCCCATCGCAATTCCTACGGTTGCGGTAGCCAATGCAGGCGCGTCGTTAACGCCATCGCCAACCATGGCGACATAACCGAACGTTTGCTTCAACTCGTTAATCCTATACACCTTATCTCCCGGTAACAATTCAGTATATACCCGATCGATCCCCAGTTCGTTCGCAATCGCCTGCGCGGTTTGCGCTTGATCGCCAGTCAACATCGCAACTTGAACGCCCATTTTCCGCAGCATGGCGATTGCCTGCCTGGCCTCGGGGCGGATGTCGTCGCGCAAAGCGATCACGCCTGCGGCTCCCTGCGAATTGTGCAAGACCGTCACTGTCTTTCCTTCGCTTTCCAACTGGTCAATGACGGCCGATAATTCCTCAGTCCGAAATGAATCGTTTAGAAAAGAAGGCTTCCCTATTTTCCACATTTCGCCATTCCATTGAGCCTGAATTCCCCAACCTGTCAACGTTTGAAATTCTGTAGGTCGTTCGAACACCTCCCCCTGTTTCTGAGCTTCTTGCACAATAGCTTTGGCTAACGGATGCCCGGACAAACTTTCCAACGATGCGGCTATTCGCAGCACTCCTGATTCGTCATATCCCCGGAAAGCAGTCACATCGGTGACTATCGGTTTTCCCGCTGTCAGCGTCCCCGTCTTGTCAAAAGCAACAGCCTTAACTCGGGCGAGGTTTTCCAAGTGCGCTCCTCCCTTAAAAAGAAGCCCTTTCCTTGCGCTGCTGGATATGGCCGAAAGCATGGCGGGCATAATGGAAGCAACGAGTGCGCAAGGCGAAGCGACAACCAAAAAAACCATCGCTTTATACAAAGTTTCCTCCCACGGCAAACGAAAAAAAAGGGGCGGAACCGCAATGAGAAGCAAGGAGATCAAAATGACAACCCTGGCATAAACACGTTCAAATCGTTCCATGAAGCGTTGCGATGCCGGCTTTTCACTTTGCGCTTCCTGCACAAGGCGAATGATCTTCGCAAACAATGTCGTTTCGCTAAGTTGATTGACTTGAACGAACAAAGCTCCTTGACCGTTCAGCGTTCCGGCAAACACGTCATCCCCCGCGCTTTTATCGACCGGAACCGATTCGCCGGTAATAGAGGATTGGTTGACGTCCGACGATCCTTCCAGCACAACGCCGTCAGCCGGAACACGTTCTCCGGGTTTGACCACGACGATATCTCCGATCTTCAACGCTTCAATCGCAACAACCGTCTCAATCCCGTCTATAATCCTTATACCTGTCTCCGGTTTTAAATCCATCAGCGAGGAGATGTCGCGACTGCTGCGCTCCATCGTGTAGCTCTCCAAAGCGCCGCTAAGCGAAAAAATAAAAATTAGCACCGCGCCTTCTGTCCAATACCCGATGCTGGCCGCCCCAATCGCCGCAACGATCATCAGCAGATTGACGTCCAGATCGCGTTCTACAATTAACGTTTGCAAGCCTTCTTTCGCTTTTACAAATCCTCCGACAGCGAATGCGATCGAATAGAAGATGACCGCCCACAGATAGGAGGTACTTTCGATCCCACATGCAGCCGCGATAAAAATTCCGCTCGTTAGTGCCGCCAAACCTTCCCCGTATCGACGCAACCAACGATTATGAAAGATTGAGCTCATGACCATTTTCTCCTCCTCTTTGAGAATGAATTCCATTACAGCACCCCTTAAAACAGCACATGCTGCTCCAATTAAGGAGCAGCATGTGAAACGAGAATGATTCTCGTTTTTTCTTTATCCAATTTTTTTGCCTCGATACAACTTTCTTGTTTAAATTATACTCCAGATTCGAGTAATAATAAAGACCAAAACCTTACCATGCCATAAAGCCATACACGCGCTTCACTTGTTGATTTGTTGAGGCGGCCCATAAGCCGAGATTTTGTTTACAGTTGTTGCTCCTGGCAGCCAATTCTGCCATCTGAGAGATGACCATGCTCTCCGCTCGGCAAGATAGGTGTCAAACGTCTCTTCGCCGCTGCAATGAAAAAACTCAAACTCCCGCTTATCGAAAGCTTTTATCCTGTGCCGACGGAACCAAGCGTTCCCGGTATTCCCGCGGATCGCTAACGTTCTCCTCGATATACTCCAATGCATGCCTCATCATCCGTTCAGCGCCGTAATCAGAAGGCGCATCGATCTGCGGTTCTTGACGCGCCGGCGGACTCCTCGGTATTTTACATAAAAAATCATGGTTGATAATTCTTCAAATTTCTGACGAATGTATGGCGGTCGGCCAAGGTTTGATCGTCAGGAGCGGAAACATTGAAAAGTATGCCCAGACGATTGCGATCCATCTCTACCACGTAGCCCTCTTCACCAATCAATTCTCGACTTAAATTGGAGAGAATGAATCTGACTAACGCCCACTCCCGCTATGTATAGTCCGCAACGAACTGGCTGCAATCATCGATTTCAATAATATGAACGCTAAAATAATCCTTCTTAAAATGTACGCCCATGAACTGTAGCGCGGGAGATCGCTTGCTTAATAAAATCAAACTCGTTAATGGCGAGATTTTTTGTGTAATTTTTTTCCTCCATAATCGTTTTGACCACCTCGCGAATGGGATTATAATTGCGCCTTGCCAACACGATGGAAATAATGATGCCCACAAACAGCAGCAGAAGAATGAGTGATAACGCCCAGTTCTTCAACATGATAATTTGCTTCAATACGACTTTCTTCGGCAAGACCGATATATACTTCCACCCGTTGTTATCCGTCGTATGACTCAGAATCATCGATTCATTATTTTGACGGAATAAGCTGTAACCGCTTTCCAAGTTAATCAATGGAATGGTTGCTTTATTCAACTCGTTCTCTTTGGACGTTGACATAATAATTTGTTGATGTTCATCCACGATGTATATATCACTGTGGTACAGTTTCTCTATCTGCTCGATCAGTTGGTCAATCTCCTGCTCGTTGATCAGCATGACCAAATAACCCGATATATTGGATGTTTCCCCGATCGGAAGCGATTGAATATACGTAATGACCGTGCTGGTTTTCTCTTTCTCCCTGACCTCGGCAGAAGGCAAATAAGTTCTAAGATGATCGCCGGTAAACAGTTCCCTCTTGACTTCCTCCGTGCTTTTCCCTGAAAACCGGAATATATCGTCGAAATACATGTTCGAATCTGCTTTACCTGTCGACGTCAAGATAGAGTCCGTGTTTTTGAAATAAACAAAAAAGTGGCTGATAAAGCTGTTCGTATTTGTAACACTACGAATACTGTTCATAATTTCCAGAAGATTGATTTGATTTTTGGCGTACTCTTCGTCTATATGATTTAATGACCATTGCAGCTTAGGGTCGCTTGCGAACTGCAAGGCGATCTTATCCACTTCGTTGAAGCGATTCTCGGTAACGAGCTTGACCTGCTCCAATAGCCCCAAGTTGGCCTTATTTTCATTGATGATCATTGTATTCTCTACCCGCTGGAAAATGTATGCCCCGATACAAAGCGGAAAAAGCAAAATAACGATATAGGAAATAAGAAATGTTTTGAAGACGCTCCTTCGGCGACCCTTATCCATCCATTTCATAAAACGTCCCCTTCCATGTATAACTAAAATAATATGGCAAACAAGGAGATACAAGGGATTGCGTCAATGCCGGGTAAGCTGGTGTCCAACGCAAATAACGCAATGAAAAGACCACCTCCGATTTGCTCGGTAAGGTGGTCTTTCATGCCGTTTTGCTGCTGCCGAGCGTTTAGAATCCGCGCTTGCGCAGCCATTTCTCGCACAGCCCCGTCCACGTTCTTGTTTCTTGCTCATGTAAAGCCAAGCCGAGGCCGTGACGGCCAGATTCGTATATATGCAGGTCGTAAGGCACGTTATGCCGGCTTAATGCCATTGCAAACAGCAGGACATTTTCCACGCGGACAACCTTATCGTCTGCCGTATGCCACAGAAAAGCTGGCGGGGTTTTGGTGTCGATGTGTTTTTCGTTTGACAAGTAATCTCTCCATTCGGGAGTATCGTTACTCCCTAGCAGATTTGCACGCGACCCCCTGTTAGCAAACTCACCAAACGTGATGACCGGGTAGCACAGAACCATAAGATCCGGCCTGCAGCTCATTCGTTCGATCGGATCGCTGGATTGCTTGTCTCCGTTGTCGTAATGAGTCCCCGCTGTTGAGGCAAGATGGCCGCCGGCGGAAAAGCCGAGAATGCCGACACGGGCTGGATCGACTCCCCATTCGCTAGCACGGTGGCGTACTAGCCGAATCGCACGCTGCGCATCAAGAAGCGGTACCGGATATCGATAAGGAGAGACGCGATAATGCAGCACGAACGCCGCGATCCCGATGCTGTTGAGCCATTCCGCAATCGGGCCTCCCTCATAATCCGCCCTCGATTCGTAGCCGCCGCCCGGACAAATGATAAGGGCTCCAACAGGCTCCTTCCCTTTTAATAGATATGGAATCAGCCGTGGGCAATCTTCTGTTTGATCTCCCTGTGCGTAAGGAGCTCCTCCCTGCCAAATCTCTACAACCAAATACTTCACCTCTTCACAAATTGCCTTCTATCTGTAGCGTTTAGGGAACTATAGGGGTAAGCTTAATGCCCACTGCGCACTTATAAGGTAACCAAAAGCTGATGCTGCCGCTCCCGCTTGTCGCCGTGAATGTAAAGGACTGTCGAATAGCGGAGGCAAATTGCCAACGGCTTGCTTCATACAAATCCGCTTGATATTGTACTCCCGGAGTTAATCCGCTAAAGGTGACGTTCGCGTTGTCTCCATTTCCTGAAGTATTAACGATCCAAGCTACCGGATTCCCGCTGGCATTGATTGCCGCCCCACCGAGAACAGTAGCGCTGCCATTCAACCATGACAATCCTTTTAAAGCGAAATCTCCGTCCCCTAGCCCAAGCTGTTTGGACATTAAACGATAGACCGTCATTTTCGGGGTCAAGGTTCCGTCAGCATATAGCGAGAAAAAGTCGTCAGTTCCTGGCGTGCCTTTGTTGAAAGCAAAGTAACCGTTGCCGTTGGCGCGAGCATTAATAAAATCGCTTAATCGTTGGGCTAAATAGGGAATCGCATCAACAGATTCGTTGTTCATCGGAATCTTCGTATACGAGGGGCTATAGTTCCACTCCGTTACGAAGATGGGCATATCCGGTTTGCCATGTGCGACCGCCACATTGCGCCAAGAGGTCACCTGTGGCTCCCCGTCAGGGTTTTGCCGATAGTAGTGGTAACTCAGAAAGTTAATATTATTGCTGATGCGCGAATCGTTCAATAAGGAGTCCGCCCAATTTGTAGCGTTCTGAGATGAAGTTGCAGGTCCGCCAATCGGAATAGAACTGTCCACGGAGCGAATGCCACTCGCAGCGTAATAATAAATATCCTTGTAGGCTGCCAAATTATTGGCATACCCGCTGTTCGTCCGGTCGAGAAAAGAATTCAAATCAGGCTCGTTCCAAATTTCCACATAGTCTACTTTATCTTTAAAGTGCGCGTAAATTTTCTTAATAATATCCTGATAGACATCCCAGTCTTTGGGAATCCCATGCATCGTATTGCTGTGAGACAACCAAGGAACATTGTAGCTCATAATCAGCATGATCTTGATTCCTTTGTTATGATAGGTGTCAACCCAATCATAGTTGCTCCAATTCCACGTGCTTGGATCGGCAACGTTGCCTACATTATTCTTATAGTCGGCAACAGTCGTATTGGGCACAATTTGGACGAGATAAGCATCCCTTCTCATGAAATTAATGCCGATTGACCGAAGCGTATCTACATCGGCCGGACTATCCAACTGATTGACGGCTCCCCCAAAATTGTTGGCATAACCTGTTCCGTTATTAACAGAAAAGTTTGCCGTAACCGACGTCGCCGCATACCCTATTTCGGGAAATCCCGCTAAAGAAACAACCAGCAACACAACCAGCATGCAGCAGCTAAGAAAACGCTTGACCATTATTACCGCCTCCAAATTTTATTATGAATAACCGATGTATAATAAATCTGTAGCATTGCTCTTGTGGCCTGTCAGTAGATACGTCGATCTGTTGCCGATAAACCTTACTCCCGAGTCACTTCAAAATAGCGTGCTTGGAAAGATTGTGGCAAATGCACGGTCAACTTACAGCTATAAGTATTGTAATAAGTTCTTACCTGGTATTGCTCGCCCGATGGATATAACTGTTTGATTGACGTTTTCCTATTGCCTTTCTCGTTAGGAAGCTGAAGCTCTATATAAGACTCTGCGCTTCCCAGCCTCCAGACGGCAAGCAGGATGCGGGATTGATCCTCAGAAGCCAATCCGACGCAGGCCCAACCGTTTTTATCGTTCAAGCGAGTAAAGCCGATCGGCCAGACGGGGTAAGCTTGACGGATATGTTTTCTTTCTCGCTTGTAGAGAGCCACGCCTTCCTGGATCAACTTCCAGTTCAATTCGTCAGCCGCTTCAATATGACCCGACAAATACATGCTCCCGCACATGCCGTTAATCATATTAAAAATCGTCTGCTCGCCGTCTGACATGTTGGATTGATAGTCCTGCGTCGTTAGCAATTGCTGCTGTTCCTTCTCATGGAACAGCAGCGGATAAGGATACGTCCAGAAGCCAGCCTGCTCCGGCAATATGGCCGCCAGTAAACCGCCGATGATCGAAGGATTGTTGTAATAGGCTTCTTGATCGGAAGTGCTATGCAGATGAAAGCGGGAAAGAATGCCGTAATCGGAGCGCATGCCTCCTGAGCCGCAGTTTTCCAGCAGAATGTGGGAATGCCTCGTTTTTACTTCTTCTATAAAAGCGTAAAAGGCCCTCATATTTTGGATCAGCCCGTCTGCTGCTGAGGAGGCGATATGATCGTCGCCATTCCCAATGCAGTCGTTGCAGTCATTGCGAATCAGACTGGCCCCCATGCCTACCAATTGGTCAATGATTTGATGCAGGTACGCGGTTACTTCAGGATTGGTGAAATTCAAAAACCAGCGAGGGCCGCCGCCGACGCGGGCGCCGTTGCGCATGAGAAACCAGGAATCCGGCTTTTGGCCGAGCTCGGCGTCCTCGCCGCATACTTCCATTTCCAGCCATATGCCGATACGCAATCCTTTTTGTCGAATATAATCAAAGATGCCTTGTAGTCCCTCGTCGCCAAACCGGTCCTCGCTCGGTTTCCAATCGCCCAGACCAGTTCCCCATGACTGATTCGCTTTCGCGAACCATCCCGCATCTATGCAGTAACATTCGGCGCCTGCCGCAGCGGCCGCATCGATTTGCGGGATGAGCTTATCCTTCGTCGGATCAGCCCACAAGCAATTCATATAGTCGTTAAAGATTAGCGGTGATTCCGATTCCCCTCCATGGGAAGGCTTCAAAAAGGATCTTCGGTATTTGGTCAACTGTTTCACGGCATCGGTGAAATCCCCCATACAACATCCGACCGCAACCGGTACCGCGGTAAAACTCTCTCCGGGAAGCAATTCGTGCGTCCAACCGCCATATCTCTCGCTCGCGCCGTCGGCATGCAGAAACAAAGCGCCTTTGTTAAAGGCCGAGGTTCCCCGATACCCGACTTCAATATGCCAGTTCGCCGACGTCTCGATCTGCATGTACCACGATTTCCCCGTCTCCATATCTTCCAACACAATCATGGGGAGATAACGGCTTGTACTCTGGCTCCCGTATGAAGCAAAATGAATCGCGGCCCCAATCCCATGAACGGATGAAGGAAAGAGTCCCAATTCTTCCAGATCGCCGGAACGCCACTGCCCCTCGCCGTTCCAGGACTGACGACAATAATGAACTCGAATTTTGTTTTTGTCGTACCAAGGCCGACAACCGTCGGTTGCGATTCCCTGTATGCTCGTCGACGACAGATGGGTAAGAACGACCGGACGATTGCTGTTATTACGCACGGTTGTCGATTGTCGGATGACCGCCGCATTCGGAATAAAATGCATTTCCACTTCGACGGATAGCTGCAGTTTGTCATGAAAATAAAGGAAGACGAGGCGCTGGTCGTCTATTTGCTTCATCGATTCCAACTTCATTTCTGACGGAAGACTGGTCATGCCCGAAACCATGGAAGACAAGGCGCCATGCGGCATTCCGGCAATGGCCAACTGGAAGCCGGGCAAAGCGATCGGGACCGGAGCCATTCTTCCGTCATCCGTATTCAACAAGGATTGGCAATATCCGTTCTCCGTCTGTTCGAACCGCAGCACCATTTTTTCATGCAGACATTGAACAAAGCTTTGATCCGGTTGTTTCGTTACTTCCATCCGCATAAAAACCCTCTCTTCTATTACGGTCGGAGCGGCGGGTCATCCCTTTAACGCCGCCGCTCCCATTCTTGGGGGAAACGTCCCCTTTCTGTTGCTAGATAGTCTCAGTCCTCCGCTCCCCGGATAAAAGCAAGTTCAGCTTGAATCGACTCTCTTATTCTTGCTCCAACATTCGCAAAAGGAGGACTACTGCTTCCGCTCTTGTCAAGTTGGCTTGCGGATCGTATTTCCCCAGGTTCCGCCCTTTGACCAGCCCTGATTCAGTCAATGCATAGACGCTCTGTTTGGCCCATAAAGGGATTAAGTTATCATCGGCATACGGTTGCAACGTTCCAGTTGCAGCCCCTAACTTCAGTGCCCGAGCCATGATAACCGCCATCTCAGTACGGCTAATCGCCTGGTTCGGCTTGATCGTATGATCCGCGTAACCCACGATCCAGCCCGCGCTTACAGCATTCTCCAACGCAGCCTGAGCCCATTTCCCGACTTGTCCATGATCGGTAAATTCGCTAAGCAACTTGGACGAAGCAGGCTTCAACTGCAACACCCGGTATAATAGGGAGATAAACTCGGCCCGCGTTATCGCTTTATCCGGTTGAAATGTTTGATCTGGATAACCTTGTACCCAACCTGCAAACAAAGCCCTTCCGATCGCTTCACTAGCCCAGTGGGAGCCCATATCCTTGAAGATCACAGCAGGATCCGTCCATCCTTTGCCTGGATCTGTTCCTGGATCTGTACCGGGATTTGTGCCTGGATTTGTGCCTGGGTTTGTTCCTGGGTTTGTTCCTGGGTTTGTTCCTGGGTTTGTTCCTGGATCTGTCCCCGGCTGCCCCCCGCCATCATTGACAATATCGATTGCTAGCAACATGGGTTCATGGGGAAGCAATGTAACTTTGTCGCTATTCGAGCTTGAACCATTGATTAGATTCGTCCAAGTAAGAGACTTGGCCCCTTCAATGACCAGTTTCACTTCCTGTGTTTCCCATGAATAGTTGGAAACATTGACGAGCAGTTGATCGCCATATTGCACTGAACGCCATTCCGTCCCATATACCGGCTCATTCGTTGCGGTATCGATAAGCTGTACATCCAGCAGATCCAAGCTGTCAAACAGATCCGTTGCCTGATCGCGGATCGCTTTCTTCGGTTGCCCGGGATCAATGCTAACCGTGTTGGAGTGATTCAGGACACTCTCGCGATCAGTAGACGCAAGCGGGCGATTGTACTCATCGTAAGCCAATGAGTTCTGCCCCATAAGAACCAGCTTCCCTCCCTGTTCTACAAACTGTTTGATCTTCGTCAACGTGTCCGCTTTGATATGCGTAGCTTCAGGAACAAACAGGACCTTCAGATCATCCAGCCCATTATTCTTGATCTGATTCTCTGAAGCAAAGCCAACCCTCAAACCATTGTAGCTGATCGCCTCATAAGCGCTTTCTAGCGAATTCGGATACGTAGCGCTATAGATAAGGCTTGGTACCGAATAGAGTATGGCTGCATCCGGTTTTTCCTGTTGGAACGCTGTCACTTCGCCGGACAGGCGGTTGAGATCCAATCCGGTCTGACCGACAATCGCTGCCGCATCCGGACGGTGCATAACACTGCCTTTAAAGTCGCTATTTTGTTCGTACGTACGCTCCCATACCCACATCGTCGTCGCGCTCATCCCGTGGATTGCGCCTTGCCACAGCGATGTTCTCACATGTTTGGCCAGTTGCGGGATATAACGATCCTCGCCATCTTTAATAAGATGGTTCTCAGAGTTGAATACCGGTGCTTCCTTAAGCGACGTCTGCAGATCATAAAACTTTAATTCGTAAGTGAACCCATTCTCCGGATTCAAATACACATTGGCATTGTCATTGCCATTAATCTGGGTGAATTCGCTAAACTGCTCCGCGTCCACGCCCCAGGTCCAATTGTTGATATGATTTAATGTGCCATTCATAATCTTGGCATTAACCGGAATATCAGGCATAATCTCATGGATAATGTCCGCCATCCATTGATGCCAGCCAGAGAATTGATCGTTATTGAACTGTACCCAGTCATAAAACGCCGGCGTTCGGCTCACGCCAGTCGGAAGCGGAATTTGCCCAAAATCGGTATAATTCGTTCCATGTACCGCATTCAGATCTGCAATAACATCATATTGTTTTTGCAAGTAATTCTGCCACAGCGGCTTGTTCGCTTCGTCCCTGTAGGACTGGTATACACCTTCATTGGATAATGTAATGCTGTGCAGCGCAGGGGAATCCTTCAGCAAAGGGACAACTAGGCGCAAATAATCTTCAATAAACTGCTTTGCACGATCGTCATAAATGGTATATCTAAGAAAAGGGTTGTCATTGCTGCTTGCGATATCCGGCCAAAGCTTAAACAAGAAATCCGGAAAATAATGAGGCGACAGCAACAGATTGACAGCTACATTATTCTCGGCTGCGCGCTGCAGCGTCGGCAGAATGTCATTATACATGTAGGAAAGCTCGCCTGCGTATTCTTCGCGGCCCAGATCCACCAAATCCTGATCGTCAAACAACGGATTTTGCAGCACATTGACCTCAGACGAATCGTTTGTCTCATACATGCGAAGATCGTCAATCCAAAGATTCTCCGTCAAGTTTTCGGTTAAAATGACAAAGGAAAACTGCTCTTCTTCACCGCTCGTATAGGTGTGGGATACTTTTGTCCAATCATAATCGCCAGAAGGGAAATACTGTCTATCCATCCAGCCCGGTCCCCCCGGAAACCATACTGCCTCTTCTTGGACATCTTCTCCTTTCACCCATGCTTCTATGGTGTATTCCGTATTGGGCTTTATAGTTACATTTTGTTGAAGCCTCAGGTAGGTTTGCGGGCTTAATGGAGTTTGGTTGCTAATGCGCAACGCTCCGCTTGAATTACTGTGCTTAACTTCACGATCTTTGACCGCCTTGGCTTCAATCAGACCTGATGATCCGACATCCCAATGCGGAATAGCGTGTGGCGGTTTCATAACATAACTCGGTCCCACTTCAATTTGAATGATGTTTGCCCCGTAATCAAAGAAGTTGGGGATATCCTTTCTGACTTGCTCGAAATGCCCGTATCCGGTAAAAAAGACTTCTTTTCGCACTTTATCAACGTCATAGGCGCCCTTCGTATCCGCGATGAATGAAGTTCGATCAATCTCAATATCACCCGTTATATAGCGGTTAACCGGCTTGGGCTGTTTTGTGCCTGCAAGATAGGCTTGCACATCCTCCAGCGCTTCCTCATACAGGCGTTCCATCTCCCCAAGCTGATAGCTGGCCCGCTCGTAAAGTCCCGCTTCTATATCCTCCATAACATATGGAATAAATTGACTGACAACCGTGTAATTCACCTTTTCGTAATCTACGGGAATATTGATCGCTTTAGCTTGAGCCAAAGCTTCCTCCAGTGCTCCCAATCGCTCCCCAAGAGCAGCCGCCCGGGATGTCAGTTCGGAGGGACTGTTTGTTACTTTAAAATGCAACTGATCGCTTTTTGTTTGTCCATCGCTGCTCTGAACAGTAACTACAGCAGTGTGATCCTTTCTTTCTTTAAGGGTGAGCGGAATTTGTTTCTTCCACACCTTGTTTGCCGGTATCGCCACGGGATACCCATTCAATCCGAGCAGGGATGAAGTCACGTTCAACTGAATATCTTCATCGCCAAAGTTGGGAATAACCAGTTCAAATATTTGTTGTTCATGTGCAGGGAATTCGCGGGGACCGTCTAACAGCACAGTCCATTGATCACCTTCTGGCATAAGCTGCAGTTCAGACATGGTGCTGGGATACTTGGCGAAGCCCATAGAAGCCGTCCATTCAATCCAGCCTTTCCGACCGCTTCCGTCATTATCATTAACCAAGAATGAAAACCGCACATCGCCTTCCGGAATGGCTGAAACGGGATAGATCGTTGCCCATGGCAGTCTGGCTTCATAATAGGTATAGTTTCCGGAACGACTTACATGGAATTCCACTTCATCTGTATTAGCAGCGGCTTGTCCGGCTGCCCATCTCCAGATCCTTGCTTCCCCGTTCGGGTCCAGACTAAGCCCGTATTCCGGACCATAACTAGAACCATCCGGAGTGAAGGCGAACTGTACGCTGTCCCCTGACCACATCATGTCGTTCTCCACGCTATGATGAATGTCGTCCTGAACTTGCACGGCAACATAGAACCCGTCTTCGTCATACGCAAATTTCGACTGGGCAGATGCATCTCCCGCCCCGTTCCAACCCGTCATTTGAACCTGGCTGGTGATGTCTGCCGGCAATGATGCTCCAGTAAAGTCGGACCAATATTCCCAGTTTCCCTCAAGCTGGCTGCCATTCATTTTATGAAGAATCGGTATTTTCCGTTCTGTACCGAGGGAGCCCAGATAGGAGTTGAGGTCTTGCCACGACTCCCCGTCTATCATTGTAGTGTATTCAAACCTGGCCAACGCCCCCTGTGGATCGGTTTCATTGGCTGCGTATGCATGAATGACCAGAGGATCATGAATAGTGATCGGCGCTGTGTAATCCATTGCCGTGTCTGACGACCAGGGATCGCTTCCATCCAGCGTATAACGAATATTCGCATCGGGGCTGGACGCTGTCAGCACAACCTCTGTGCCGGGAAAAACATTGCCTGCAGGGGGATTGGCCGTAACCTGTGAAGTCCCGACTTCGAAACCGCCGTTAACAACCAGATTTTCCGTGGTTCCGTTCTTGACTATTGATACTTCATCGATCCACAGATGATCTGTTCTATCTTCAACAAGGATCACTAAACCAAACGTCGTTTGATCCGCTTGTGCGGTAAAGGACTGTTCAAACTCTGTCCAATCATAGGTAAGACCGTAAAGCTCTGAAAGATCGTAGTTGCGGATTGTCTGGCTGCCATTATTTCCGCCGAAAAACGCTCTCTTTACATTCTCCCCTTTTGCCCAAAGACTAAGGGTATAATCAGCCCCCGGTTCTACGGGCACATCTTTCATGACAAGATAAAAAACATTGGGCTGAATGTCGGATTCATTATACAGGTGCAAGGAATGTGATCCCGCCTTTTTTTCCGAGGTGCTTAAGCTATGTCCGGCATTCGCTTGTCCAATATTTGAAATATTCCAACCCGATACGCTTGGGTTATTATCGATGTCGGCAAACGCGACGGTTCCATGAAAAAAACTTGCTAGCATGGCTAGTACAATACTGACGGATAACCACTTGCGAAGAGCATTGCTATACATGGGATGCCTCCTTTCCGATTGAGATAAGCCTCTGATATTTTCTGGCGCTAACTGTAAACGATTTCCCCTACTTCCCTGCATCAAAAAGCCTCCCTGCTATTTTGTGTGAATACGTTTTCATCGTATCAAAATGCCGAGGGAGGCGGTTAGATAGAAATTTATCTTTGCGATATGAAAATTATATCTGTTTGGTACAGAGCGACTACCCTTTGACACCGCTGCTCCAGCTTACACCCCGCTCGATCAACCTCTGGCAGGTCGCAAACACAACCATAAGCGGTATGGCCGCCAGCAGCAGCATGGCCATCGTGGATTGGCCGGTGCCGGCCGCCCTGGGTCTCGATGCTTCACTCGTAATATAGAGTGTAAAGGTATACAGGCTTTCATCGCGCAGCACAATTAGCGGCCATAAAAATTCGTTCCAGACCGCCATAAAGGTCATAATGGAGATGACTGTAAAGATGGGAATAGAAAGCTTAACGATCATGCTGTAAAAAATTCGCCATTCGTTCGCCCCATCCATTCGGGCCGCTTGCAGCATCTCATCCGGAATTTGATCAAAAAAGCCCTTAAACATATAAATGACAATGCCCCATGAGGTATGCGGCAAAATGACCCCCCATAGGTTGTTGGTCAGCCCAAGTTCCCCGATGACCAAATATAGCGGAACGATGATGGCCACCTCGGGGATCATGATCGTCGCCACAAAAAATAACGTCCACCTGTTGGACCATTGCTTGCCGATCAGCTTCGATATGGCGTAGGCTGCGGTTCCGCCCAGCAACAGCTGCGAAAAAATCGACAGCACCACCACATATACGCTGTTCATGAAGCTGTTCAATATCGTTGCCGATTTGCTTGTGAGAGAATTCTCTTTAAAGATCGCCAAATAATTGTCAAATATCCGCATCCAATCCCCGCTCTGGGAAACCGTCCGTACATCCCCCTCCAAAAACGAAGAGCTTTGCAGAAAGGCATCGATTTGGGCAGATAGTTGATCCTCCGTACTCGAAACAGCTCTCTGCTTCGGGCTATAAACAGTTTCGCTATCCAAGCCATGCCAGGTAACGTGCGAGTAACCCCGTTCCTTTATCAGCATGTATTTTGTCTTCATCATCTGATCGGTAAACACTTCCGTCGGCAGCACATAAGATCTTCCGGCGTTAAACTCGAACGCCCGCATCTTCATCTCGTAAAGAACCCGGCCGTCTCTCATCCCAATGGTCCGCATTTCACCGATCGCTTCATTTTGCTTCCTTTTCCAGCTGTACCACATCGCCTTAAGGCCATCCCGCTCCAATGCCTGTTGATCGCTCATATCCGAATCGCTGTAATCTACCACAATCGTAACGACCTGAGGCTGTTCCGGTATCCACTTGGGCGGAAACTGGTAAAGCGATATCGGATCCTTTAACGAGGAACTGATCGCCCACCCAAGCGGAAACAGCAGCAACACAATGGATAGGATCGAAAAGGCATACGCAAAGGCTTTAAAGCTGGTCTGGCCCTTTTCTTTGATTCGACTCTGTTTCATCTGCTCCTACTCCTTGTTGGAAACCTTGATCTGAATCAACGTAATGATGGCTACGATGGCAAATATGATGAAAGAAATGGCTCCGGCCATGCCAAATTGGTTTTGTTTAAATGCACTGTTATAGACCATTAACGACATAACATTGGTGCTGTTGGCAGGCCCCCCGCCAGTCATCACATAAATATTGTCAAACGCCAAGAAAGCCGTCGCCAAAAATTGAATAAATTGAATGCCGATAATAAATTTCAGTCCAGGTAAATAAATCGAAATCATACGTCGCCATGGCCCCGCCCCGTCAATGGTGGACGATTCCACAATCTCACGCGATACCCCCTGCAACGCCGAATAATAAATGAGCACAGCCAAGCCGCCGCCAAGCACGCCTGGCAGCACCAGTGAAAACTTGGCTATGGCCGGATCATTGAGCCAGCCTACGGCAGGCAGTCCGATTCGCTCCAAAATAGCGTTTAGCAAACCATAATCGGGATTGTACAGCCACTTCCAGATCAACACTGCGGCAATCGACGGCACTGCTGCAGGCAACAGATACAGAAAGCGGAACAACGTGTTGCCTCTGCGTATATCAATGAGCAACATCGCCTGTAAAATGGGAATCCAGAACGTCATAACCAACGATAACAAAGCAATAACGAAGGTGTTGTATAGGGCCGTCTGAAACAAGGAGGACTTAAACAGGTGGATAAAATTGCTCAACCCGACGAACGGGCCCGGTGGATTCATAATGCTGAAATCAAACAAGCTCATGACAATCGCATAAAGCATGGGTACGTATTTGAAAACAACAAAGGACAGCACCGATGGAACCAAGAACAGTGCAGCCAATATTGGAAATCGCTTCTTCTTTCTGTATTTGAGAGGGACTGCGAGTGAAACCTTTTCCATACAAAAGATCATTCCTTTCTTGACATAAACGGGGGATGTCCGCTTGTCAGAAGACATCCCCCGCCTGTCTTTATACCGCTAGCACTACTTGCCTATTTCTGCATTGTATGGACCAACAACCTCGCGCTGCGCCTTTTCCTCAGCATCCTTCAGCTCTGCAGCAATGTCCACCTTCTCGGTCAACAGTACCTTCTGAATCGCCGGTACGATGTATGGACTCAGACGGCTCTTGAGGGCGTATTCCAGCTGCGTGTCTCCAGCCGCCTTTTGAACATTTGCAACGAGATCCTGCGGGACGTTCGACGTAAACTCCAATGGATTAACGTCCTTGCGAGGCGATAGCAAATTCGGCATAATGCCATTGTCGAGACGGAATGTATTCAGCTTGTCATGCACTTCCTTGGAATTCATATAGACGATGTATTCCCAAGCTGCATCCTGCTTTTCCTTATCCGATTTCGGGTTGATAATCCAGTATCTTCCGCCTACCTGGGACGGAGCCTTACCGGATGGACCGACAGGAAGCGAACTGAAACCTACATCATCCAGGCTTACGCCGTTTGAAGCGAAATCACCGAACATGTCGGACGATCCGAGCATCATCGCCGCGCGTTTCTGGAAGAAGTCTTGTTTGTTGTCGTCAAAGTTTTGCGCCACATTGCTTTGCACGACCTTGTATTTCCACTTTAGATCATGCCAGTATTGAAGAGCCGTTACGGTCGGCTCCTTGGTGAAATCGAGCGTAATTGTTCCGTCCTCGTTCTTCGTGGTCAGATCCCCGCCTGCCTGCCAGACGTAATACTCGAAAAACCAGTCCGCCCAATCCATGCCCAGCAATGCGTATCCATACTGCTTTTTATCCGTATTTGTCAATTTCTGGGAGACTTCTGCAAACTCCTCCCAATCCTTCGGCGGCGAATTAGGATCAAGCCCGGCTTCGCGGTACAAATCTTTCCTGTACATCAAACCCATCAAATACATATCCGCCGGTACGCCATATACCTTCCCATCGATCGTCGCTTGCTCCATAGCTGAGGGCAAATACTGATCCTTGTCCGCATAATCGTTCCAATACGGGCTTAGATCATACGCGACGCCCGCCTTTACCCAATCGCGGATATCCGGGAAGCTGGCATTTTGAAAAGCGTCTGGCCCTTCTCCGCCTGCATTGGCCGTCATAAACACTTCGTTAACGCTTGTACCCGGCGGCGATGCGACATGATTGACTTTAATATGGGGATGCGTAGCATCAAATTCGGCGTATATTTCATCCAGAACTGACTTGAACACATCATCATCCGGCGATTTATCCCATACTGTAATCGTTACCTGCTTGTCCGTTTCTCCGGGCGAATTCGTCTTGACAGGGGCAGTTGCGTTGCCGCCCGCACTTTCCGCCGGCTTGTTGTCGCCTGTCGACCCGCAAGCGGCCATCACGCTCATGATTGCAATCAGCCCCATGCTGATTGCTTTTTTTCTCCACATATAAACGCCTCCCTTTTTCTGCTTACGATATCAGTATAAGAAACATGGACTTGGCTACGTTATACGCAGATTTAACGCGTTGCTATCAGTAAATCAACTATTTCGCACCGCGGAGCTGGATCGGTGAGATACCAAACGTTTTGCGGAAAATAAGGCTAAAATAGGCCGGTTGCTCGTAACCGACCAGTTGTGCAATTTCTTTGATCTGCAGCGGAGTTTCCTTGATCAATTGCATCGCTTGCTTCATACGTGTCTGTAAAATATATTCCGACAGCGTGACGCCCGCCTTCTCCTTGAAGATACGACTGAAGTAGTTGGCATGAATATAATAGGTGGCCGAAATCCACTGTAAGGAAATGTCCTCGTTGTAATGCTGGTCGATATAGCGGATGACTTCCTCCACAATTTGTTCGCCTGTCAATCGGCTGCCAGTCTGCGGACGCAACGCAAAATATTCGAATAGCTGCAGCAGCTCGACATATATAGCTTCCATATCCGATTCGCGATGCAAAATGGCCGGTCGGTCTTCCATGCTGGCATCAAACCCGGTTTTTTGGCGAAACAACTGCAGTGTCTCCATGATTTGCTCCATAAATTGCTGCAGTTCCTGATAACCGACTGCATTATCTTCCGCCAGCAGCCGCAATCTTTTGATCAGCCAATCGGCAATCGTCTTCACATTATGCGTTTCCAGACAATGAACCAGCATTCTCTGCTCGTCGGCACTAAGCGTATGCTGATCGCTATGGCGAGTGGCTAGCTTATACTTATAAACTACCCCGCCCCCGCGTAGCACCTTATTCAGACTGGCCTGCCTCGCTTCCGTGTAAGAACGGCCGAGCTCAGTAAGGCGCCTGAAGGGCGTTCCGACCCCCACCGTGACATCGACGCGCAAATAGCGGGCAATATGCACAATCGCCTCCTGCAAGTATGCGCTGTTGTCACGGGTCGATACGGACCCTATCAATGCAACAAATTCATATCGATTAAAGGCATGCTTGAACACAATACCCGGAATCCCATGCAAGGACAGGCAGTTTTCAATTATATTAAGAACGCAATAGTGAAAAAGCGATTGCTCTTCTTCTCGAAAACCCAAATGCGGATATTTAACCGTCTCCATATCGACGAGCACTGCATATCCCGTGCCTCCAAGCAGCAATTCCGGCAACTGCGCCAGATCCTCCGGCAATGCGCTGCCGGAAATCAGCCTCGTCAGGGAAAGGCTCAGCATACTTTGCTGTTGCTTTTTATAATTGTGCCTGAGGCTTGTAACATAACTATCCTCCAGGTTTTTTTTCTCCAGCTTGCCGACCATCTCAGCCAGTGTCCGATTCAGCTCCGCATCCCTTACCGGTTTCAGCAAATACGCTTCGACACCAAACTGGATAGCCCGCTTGGCATAATCAAAATCTCCATATCCGCTTAATATGATACAAAGCAACTGCGGATGAAGCTGCTTCAGGTGTTGGATCAGTTCTATGCCGTCCATACCCGGCATTCGAATATCGGTTAATACGATATCCGGTTTCAGTTCCTCCACCAAGCGCAGCGCAGAGAGCGCATTGGTGGCTGTGGCCGCTAATTCCATACGCTGGCCGGCCCAATCTATTTTCTGAACGAGACCGTCCAGAATGATTTGTTCATCGTCAATAAGCAACAGCTTGTACATGGTCAGCCCTCCCTCTTGGGGATCGTCAGACGTATGACAGTCCCGAATTGAATTGCACTGGTCATATGAAACTCTGCCTTTCCGCCATAATGCAGGGATAGCCGCTGCACGACATTTCGAAGCCCGATCGATCTCCGCCCTGCCGCTTCGATTTCTTCCGCCATGCTAAGCTTCTGCAGCAGCTTCTGCATCTCCGCCGCTCCCATGCCAGCACCGTTATCCTCGATTTCAATCGCATAAGCGTCTTCGGACAACGAGAATACTTGCACACTGACATAACCGCCGTCCTGCTTTTTCTCGATGCCATGGATGATTGCGTTTTCAACCAAAGGCTGAAGCAGCAGCTTGATCATCTGCATCCCCGCCAATTGGTCCTCTATGTCAACCATATAACTCAAATAATTTCCAAAACGAATTTTTTGTATATAAAGATAATTTCGGATATGATCCAGTTCCTCGTCGAGTTGTCCGTATTTTCCTGCGCTAATACTGTAGCGAAACATATCCGCCAAACAGTGAATAATCTTGCTGATCTTGTCTGGGTCCTTGCCGCTTATGGCCAAACTTTCGATCGAACTGAGCGTATTGAACAAGAAGTGGGGATTAATTTGCGCCTGCAGCGCATTCCATTGCGCCTCCTTGGCTGCCAGCTCAACCTGATACTTTTCATGAATAAGAACATTTATTTTCTCCGTCATCCGATTGAAGCTGGTCCCTAAATATCCAAGTTCATCCTTCGAATGCACCGGCACAGTCACATCAAAAACACCATTTTCCATTCGTCTCATCGCTTGGCGCAATTGCAGGATAGGTCTGGTGATTTGGCTCGAGAAAGCTACAGTGATGCCAAATGCCAGGAGGAAAATAACGCCGACAGCCGTTATCGATTGCCACATCGCCTTGCGCGAGCCTTCAAGCAATATCGTTTTATCGATCTCGGCAACCAGATACCAATCCGTCATCGTAAACCGTGAATGCATGACCAAGCCATCCTCGGCTTCTGCCAATACATGGGTCCGTTTCATACCAGCCGAATCAGCTGCTAGCAAAACCTGACCGTCCTCATTCGCGATATAGAAGTCTCCGATATTTCGTTTTTTCAAATCCTTCAGATTGTTTACTATCCAATCTGCCTTCAGATCAACCTGCAATATACCGACGTTCACTGCCGGCTTAAAATTGGATACGACAAAGACAGGCTTGATAAACAACAATTCCCTTGGAATCGAATGACTAGTGGAGGCAATGCGCCAGTGATTTTTTTTGTCATCCATCTCCGACATAATGCGGATGCTCTCCGCATCGCGGATTTCATCTACCTCGGAACGCACGAACAAAGTGGTGCCAAACGATTTGCCGTTTCCGTTAAAATCCAGAAACCGAAACCGGCCAATCTGAGAACGCTGCTGCTCAAATTGAATGCGGCGGTCGAGCTGGCTTGACAACTCTGCGGGCGGATGCGCCAGCTGTGTCATATAATTCTGAACACTTTTGTCATAGGACAGCCGCCAAGCCGCATTCTCCGTATTGACCATGCTGCTCTCTATCGCATTGATTTGAAGCTGCATAATATGCTCGACGTTAACGCGAGCTCTCTTTTCCACTTCTTTTTTCAAATTCCAATAATGAATAAATCCAATGGATACAAGCGTAAGCAAAATGATGGACAGGAACAAAAGCAGCAATTTTGTGCGAAACTGATACCTTACGCCCATGAGTGCCCCCCTACCTCTTTTTACTTACAATATAGCAATTATCAGTGATCTGGAAGAGAAGATGACGTTGATTTCGGAAAAACAATCATGACCGTTTGTAACGGAGCCAGCTTCAATCGCAGCAGCCCGTCCGCGGATACCTTGGCTTTTCTAATTCGCTCTCCGCTTGCATCTTCCACAACAGTCAGTACGGCGCCTGCCAGCTTGGGCAGCACAACGTCCGTCTCACTGCTCTCTGTCGCGTAATTGATGACTAGTTGCGCCTGATCCCCATCCTGCGCACTCCACTTGCTGGTCAGCACGCTTGGTACCGTCAGCCGTCGTCCGTTTAACATGACGATGTCGAGCTGGGCAACATTTTTTAACTCGTTTGGTTTTTCCATCCGCCCGGAGAACAGATAAGCTTTGCCCGCTCCCCTGCGCCAAGCGTTTGCCGTTCTGACAAAAGTGATGACAGACTCTTGATCCGGAGCTGTAACGTTCCATTCGGTGCCCCAGCTCCAGGTAATTTCTCCTTTGTCCTTAAGCACGATCGTAAGCATATCGCCGGCATGGAAGGAATAAGCCAGACGGTACAATAGGTTTTCAGGGCTATGCTCATAATCTACAATGGCTTGCGTAGGGTTCTGATTCCCCATGAAATTATTGATAAATTCGTGATACACGTAAGCATAGAGCGGCACAGGCTGACCGATGGTGTAGTTGATATTAAAACGCAAATCATTGAACAGCAGCCCTTCAATAAACGGTTCGGCAGCCGCCGACTCGCACCCGAAGAGGACCTTGCGTCCGGCCTTTTCCGACGCTTCGTTCATTCGTGTGATGAGATGCTTCATCGCCTCCACCTGCCAGCGTCCTGGCGCCGGGGCATGACCGTGTTCGCGGCTGTAGCAGAAATAGGAGTTGCCGCCGTGATTCTGGTCGAAATATTGAATGTAATCGCAATGACCGGCAATCATCCGCTCCGTCTCGTTCAAAACGGTTTCGCTGACAAATGGCTGGGAAGGACACAGATCGTAGCCGCTCCGCTGTCCCGTACAGATTGCCGAATAAGGGAGCGTCCCTTCCGGCGACAAGCACATGACGGACGCCAGTTGCTGCTCGTCGAACTGCTCCTTTTTGTTATAGGATTGCACAAGATGACTTTGTTCGGTCCAGCCGATGCCGCTGCAATAAAGCCCCAGCAAATTCCCTTTGGCGTGCAGCCCGTTGGCAAATTCGGCAAGCAGCTCCTCGCCACCGTATGGCGGCCATACATAAGGCGGCGCCCACGGAGCCGTACCTTCCCAGTGCATCAATAACGCCATGACCCGGCTGTCGAACGCATTAGCCAGTTGCTCCAAACATGGCAGCGCTTGCACATAAGGGAAATAGTCATTCGGCTCCATATTGTCAAGATCCTGCGTCCCGCGTACCGGGTAGGTCACGACGACCGGTGAATCCTCGTACCATTCCGGCAAACCGGGACGGCTGGCAAGCGCAGTCGGCCGCGCACTTGATTCGCTCAGGTACCACGATCGATAAATCGCCGCCGCGTCGTGCCAGTCCCCCTCAAACACCGCCAGCACCATATCGTAATCCATTCGGTACAGCCCAGGCCCTTCCGATGCGGGGTATAGCCGAAATTGCAACCGAATATCACCCTCCAGCCCGTAATAATCAATCAACTTTACATGCCCTTGGTCATCATGCGCCCCCATGTACAAACCGGCATGCTCGTTGTAATACGCCATAAATTGTGTCGGCACGGCGCTCGGATAGATGCTGGCAATACTTCGGCTCGGATATTCCGCCTCCTGGTAGGCGATCCATTTGTTCGCATCGCGTATGTCCAACCGATCTACCAGCACACCTTCATTTCCAGGCCATAACAATCTGCTTTTGCCCTCCGGGCCTGTCAGTCCGTTCTCCACCGTCAGGCCGGGAAAATCGATCCACTCGAGCGTCAGTTCCGTTTGATGCTCCACCTCAAGCCGCCAGTAACTGCGGTTGTCGCCATGCGGCAGTCGCACGCTTACATGCACTGTGGCACCCATTTCTCCTACCTCGGCATACACAAGCTCTAACGAGTTTTCGTTATCGCTTTCTTTATGCATCATTTCAAAGCGGCCAGCTTCATGAGCACTTAGCAGCAGAATCTTTCCCTCTGCATCACGGAAGCGAAGCGCAAACAAAGGGATGCTTCTGGCGGATACGCCCGTCAGCTCGGTCATCCCACTCTTTAATGAAATAATCGAGCCGTTATTCTCATCCAGACGTATCGCCATCTTACTGTTGCCAATAAACATCAGATATCTTCCTTTCCTGTTTCAGATATTCTTCTATAGAGCTAACCATCATTGTATAGGGAATGGACACCGGCAGGTTATAGGCAGCCTTAACTATTCGATATAACTAAGTTATCTTTTTTTAGCTGTACAATAGACAAATAACCCTTCTATAGTCGAAACAATAGAGTCGACTTATTGAAGGGCTAATGTTTACTAATTAATTATTAAATAAGATCCGTTGAAAAAGTAGACAGATATAAAGGCTCGTCCTTTGTAATTACAACATTCTCTTCCACCCTTATTCCCCACTCACCTGCCCGATAAATTCCTGGCTCAACGGAAGTGACCATCCCTGCCTGCAATACATCACATGACTCGGGATGCAGCATCGGAACAGGCTCATGATATTTGAAACCCAAACCATGACCGGTCAAATGAATAAACCCACTTGCATACCCGGCGCCTGCTATAATCTGCCTCCCCGCCGCGTCGACAGCAGCTCCGGTGTTTTCCTCCCGCAATAGTGGACGAATTTTCCCCTGTGCCTCCATAATGGCTCGATACGCATTCAACTGCTCATTTGTTGCAGAGCCAACAGCGCGAGTCCTCGTCAAATCCGCCCAATATCCATCGGCAACAACCGCAAGCTCCAGCACAGCCATGTCCCCTTGTTGAACCTCCTTAACGCTGGAAGCCGGAAATGGACTATACGCTTGCGAGGAACGTTTGCCAGTCATCAACTGCGCCCATGCGCGGACATGCTGCATGCCTTTATAACCAAAGCCATAACGAGCAATTTCCGCCTCCACTGCCGATGAAATATCGATTTCCCTTACGCCGCGCTTCAGCATATCTACAAAAACAGCTAACCCGCTCTCGGCAATCTCATGTACAATTTGCAATTGCGCAATATCATATGGACTTTTTATCGCTCTCAATGCGTTCAGTATACCTGTAGCATCCAGTAAATCCGGTCCTTGAAAAACGGCCTTTATCATTGCTGCCGTTCGTTGCGCGGGAATGGTAGGCTCTGCGGAATTCATAGGCGGTGCAATGGTTTCAAAACTGGCCTCATACCCGATTTTTTTACCTATCAAATCAAATTCATCTGCAATTTCTCGCAACACAACAGTCGTTTGTTCATATATATCCCCTGAGGATAACGTTCCATAAGGAACAAATCGCACATCTTTAATCCGGTTTTTTATCATGTATTGCTCCTCAAGGTCAGTTACGATCAAAACCGGGTTTCCAACCTGAGGACAAACTACACATCCAATTCCGCTAACCGGCCAATAGCCTGTCAAAAAAAGCACGTTTTCCGGCAGCCTGCATATGACCGCGTCCAATCCCGAAGCTTTCATTTTATGTTGGAGCTGTTCGTAACGATCTATTGGAAATCGCCTCCTCGCTAAATGGGTAGCACTAGGTGATATGAACTTGTAGCCACCAGCTTCTTGTTTCTCCTCCTGCAAGAATGGCACATTTCTGACAAGCGTAGGATTCCTCCAGATTATCCAAAAAACCGGTTGCTGGTTCCAAAGCAATGTGATACTCTCCATCCCAGCCGCCTGCATTGATCCAAATACCCAAATAAGGCAATTGAGCAGGATCAAATGTCATCTTAAACTGTTCGCCGGTTATCCGATCTCTGACCAAACACCAGCCCTCCATGAGAGGAGATGCAAGATATAGCTTCTCCGCTGCATTCGTGTGCCGAGCCGGCATATTCGACAGGTCGATCATCTTGCCCGAGCAGTCCGTTGCAAGCGGCCAATTATGAATCCCACCCCGTTTTCCCAACCGCTCATTTACTGAAAAACTTGTAATAGCCTTGTCAATGCCGATAGGAAGCTTAATCTCAAAGGAATCCGATCCCGCAAGAATCGGATGTGGAGCCCAAATATAAGGAAGGGGCTCTTTGCTGTAATTGGTTAATTTATAGTTGAATTCCACGCTATTATCGCTAATGCAAACGGTTTTTTCCAGCCTGTACGGCCATATATTTCCGTTAACGTATAGACGAATGCCGTCGGTTCCTATCTGGCTGAAAGACCAGGGGAGCGACCATACTTCACCATGATCGGGCACTGCCGTACCCGCAAGATACGGTCCTGGGAAATTGCAGGCATCAATAGAGGGGAACAATTCATCCCAGCCGCAGCGATCCCAATCTCCCCAAGACGTGCCTGGTACAGGGCGTCGAAACACTCTCCCAGAAGGGCGATCCATCCATTCCCTCCCCGTGCGTTTATTTACTAAGGAGTAGATCTTGCCACCCAGCTGAGGTAATATTTTCACCATTAAATCATCGTTTTCGATAACAACGGCTTCAAACGACTGCTCTATCTGATATGAAATCAATATTTGCCTCCTTCCCTCGCCTGATTGTTTAGTTCTGCTTGGACATCCATTTGTCGTTAACCGGAGCAAGCGGCGGTTCCCCCCGAAGAACGCGAACAGCTTCCTCTGCCGCCAATTTCTGCAGTCGAGGCAAAGAAGCCTCAGAATAATAAGCCATGTGCGGCGTAATAATAGCCTGCGGTGCATCGATCAATGGATGATTGTCCTGTGGTGGTTCCTCCTCCAATACATCCAGACAGATCATGCCTACATGTCCGGACTCCAGCGCTTGCTTGGCCGCCTGCTCATCTATTAATCCTCCCCTGGCTGTATTGATCAACACGACACCCGTCTTCATCATCGCCATAAGCCGAGCGTCCACGTAATGATGCGTATTCGAGGTCAAGGGAATATGCAGCGAGATGTAATCCGATTGAGCGCATAATTGCTCCAGTTCTACTAACTTGATATTTAATTTATCCGCTAAATCCTGGCGAAGCCAGGGGTCATAAGCGACAACTTGCATGCCAAATGCCTGTGCCCGAACGGCAACCTTTTGAGCGATATATCCACAACCAATAAGGCCAAGCACATGACCTGCCAGACTATAAATAGGACGTTGATTGATGAAGTCCCAATTTCCATCCTGTACCTGACGAGAAACGCTCACCAGTTTGCGGGCTGCCGCTAACATCAAACAGAAGGTATGATCGGCTACTTCATCTCCGCAATAGTGAGGAACATTGCATACATAAATGCCTTTAGCAGCTGCGGCTTCCAGATCAACATTATCGACTCCGATGCCATAGCGTATAATAACCTTGCACTTCTCCAATTGAACAATTGTATCCTTCGTTATCTTTGCATATTGGACAAACAGCACCTCAGCATCTCGAGACAGTTCGCCAATCTCCTGCGGATCTAAACTTTTAATTTCCTCTAACTCAACGCCAATCTCTGCTAGCAGCGCCTTTTCTTGATTCACATTTGGAAACCCATGTGGCGTAATAACCGCTTTCATTTATATCGCTCCCATTTCTCGAATAAAAACTGTCGACAGTTTTTATGATATAAAAAGGCCTCCTAACTGTCAAGATTCGCTTTAGGAGACTTCTCAGCGGTTAAATCAAAGTCTCCTTCCTTATCTCCTTAATTCGGGTAACCATTACTGATTCCGCTTCATTTAAATGCTGCTTTATTACTGCACAAACTTCGTCGTATCCGGAATTGCTCATTAGCAGTGATATCATATTTTGATGCTGCTCCAAAATGGATTCCGCTCTACCGTTGCTCTGATTGGTAATTTGTAAAATGGATTTTATAACTTCCTCTAATCCGCTCCAGGCCTGAATCATTGACTTATCGTTAGACAAATGTACGATTTTTTTATGGAATTCCATATCATACTCAGAAAATTGCTCCGAAGAAATATAGCTTTTCTGCATTTTATCTAACAAGATCTTAAACTCGTCTTCTGGCAACGCCCTTTGATCATGATGTATCCATTTTTTTATCGATTGACTCTCCAGCATGAACCTGAACTCAAACAGGTTGTGAATATCCTGAAATGTAAAATGACGGACGCATACTCGTCCGTTGGGCAAACGTTCTGCAAAACCCTCCCGAATGAGATGCAGCAACGACTCTCGAACAGGCGAACGGCTTGTACCGAACTGCTGCGCTAAATCAGGCTCAGCCAAATGATGTCCATCCGGCAGCTCTCCCAACAAAATTGCCCTTCGAAGATACTTCGTAATCGTGTCACCCAACACATCTCTTCTGATTTTTTCCATCTTTATTTCCTTTCACCTTTTAGGTGAAGTCTATCATAAAAATCTTTAATTTGAAAACGGATTTTACTCTACGCTTGTATGCGAATTGACAGTCATCGTGATTTTCTATAACATAAAACTGTCGACAGTTTTTTATTTTGAGATGCAAATGGAGGGGTAGAAAATAAAAGCTCTTGTTTATAACGGTCCTGAACAATTAAGCTACGAATCCGTAAAGATGCCTGAATTACAACACGGAGAAATTTTGCTTCAAGTATCCTCTGTCGGAATATGCGGCAGCGAGCTTGAAGGATACTTGGGAAAAAGCAGCGTGCGTCATCCCCCGCTCATTATGGGACATGAGTTCTCAGGAATCGTTACAACGAGTCGAGGTACCGATATCGCCTTTAAAGAAGGGGACTTTGTAGTTGTCAATCCCATGTTATCCTGTCAACGATGCCATTATTGTCTGTCCGGACAAGCAAATGTGTGTCGC
This sequence comes from Paenibacillus agaridevorans, assembly GCF_003112455.1. Classification (GTDB taxonomy): domain Bacteria; phylum Bacillota; class Bacilli; order Paenibacillales; family Paenibacillaceae; genus Pristimantibacillus; species Pristimantibacillus agaridevorans. The sequence continues at coordinate 36,141 of NZ_BDQX01000011.1, read as the reverse complement.
AAGCGTACATTCATTGGGATTGACCGCCCCGGAGCATTCGCTGAATACGTGGCTGTACCCGCCCATCAAGCTATACTTGTTGACAAAAAAGTGGATGCAGCCGTCGCTTCATTAGCGGAACCCGGCGCTGTATGCCTTCATGCGTTGAATCTATTTGCAGAATCTCCTTTTGTGCCGTTGTTCATTATCGGTGCTGGCGCAATTGGTATTCTCACCTTGCAAATCGCTAAAGCCATGGGTTTTGGGCCGATATATATAACTGACAGCAACCGTAATCGCTTGGATTATGCGCTTGCAATTGGAGCAACAGGGGCATTTACACCTGATGAGCTAAAGAAAGAAGCCTTATTGATTCAAATGAAAACGGGGTTCCCTATTGTAGCAGATTGTGTAGGGATTACGGAGACACGCAAGCTCGCAATAGATGCTAGCGAACCAGGGGGCACTGTGCTTTTTATCGGGCTTGGACACAATGACTCGCTACTGCCTATTAATCAAGCAATACGTAACCAACTGAAACTGCTTACTTCCTATTCCTATTCGGCAAAGGATTTTAAGCAATCCTTGCAACTCCTTGTGGATGGTATGATTCGTACCGATGGCTGGAGCACTGCTGCCCCTTTATCGGAAGGCGCACGCATATTTGCTGATCTGGCAGGACAGAAAATTACAAAAAGCAAAGTATTTTTGATCCCTTAACCATAAAGTCCTTTTGATAGAAAAGGTAATCATAATCCGATTGGGATGAGGTGGGTATTGTGTATCGATTTTCAAATAAAGTAGCCATTGTAACCGGTGGAGGCACGGGTATCGGCAGGGAAACCGCTATTCGCCTGGCTTCGGAAGGAGCCAAAGTAGTTACTGCAAATAGGTCCGAACAAAATGCCCAAACAACATTAGCCAGAATCGAACAGAATCTCGGTACCGCTATGTTCGTTCCTACAAATGTCGGCCTATCAGCAGACATCCGAAATTTGATTAATATAACTATAGAAGCTTATGGAAGACTAGATATCATCGTTCATAGTGCTGCAATTGAATCTTTAAATAACGTTGTCGATCTGCCCGAAGAAGAATGGCAAGAAACCATCAACACGAACTTAACAAGCGCTTATCTGCTTGGCAAATATGGAATCCCTCCCATGATAACCGGCGGTGGCGGCAGCATCATTAATGTAGCTTCAGTTCATGCTCATGCCACTTTAGCCAAACATTCCGCTTATGCAGCATCCAAAGGCGGAATCTTGGCCCTGACCAAAAGTATGGCAATTGATTTTGCTAAGCAAGGTATACGCGTAAATGCCGTTTTGCCAGGAGCAACAGCCACATCCATGCTTGACCGCTGGGCGACAATAGAAGGAAACAACGCTCCGAACCCTCGGGAAGACTGGAAAGACTCACAGCCGCTAGGCCGCATTGGCGAGCCGGAAGAAGTGGCAAACTTGATTTGTTTTCTGGCCAGTGACGAAGCCAAGTTTATTATTGGCAGCGGTTTGGTCATTGATGGCGGCATGTTGGCTGAGCTGTAAGCCATCATCTCGCGAGGAATCCCTAAATCAAATCTAAAGGAGCAGTTGTATATGAAATTTATAAACTTTATTCATAAAGATGAGATCCAACTCGGGATTAAAACGGATCGAGGTGTCCTTCATGTATCGGAAGCCGCTAACCATTGGGGCGCCAAGAACATGCCTTTACATATTCATTATGTTATTGCGACTTGCAGCTCCGCACCTCGCAATGGATGTTAGGTAAAATTTGCGATCATTTTTCCCCACTCGGACCCTATCTGGTTACAGCTGATGAAGTCGGCAATCCCAACCAGCTTGAGATTAAGTGCATCGTCAATGGGGAAGTGCGACAGCACTCCAACACCTCTGATATGATTTTCAAATGCGATGAAATTGTCAGTTACATCTCTCAACATTTGACTCTCGAACCAGGCGATATCATATTGACGGGTACCCCTGAGGGCGTTGTTCTTGGTAATCCGCCAGAAGAGCAAATCTATCTCCAACCGAACGATGTCGTAACCATTGAAATCGAAAAGCTGGGTTCGTTGACGAATTGTATGGTAGAAGAAAAATAGAAAAAACTCGATCACAGGAGAGTGCATGAGGCAGCAACCGAAAAGTGAGACAGCTCTAATCGCAGAAAGCCGTCACCGAACCAGGAGTGACGGCTTTTACGGGGCAAGTCGTTGAAAGGATCGGGAATCGTCGTTTTTTAGCTCAGCCTGCTCCGGCCTCGTTCTCGCAAACGCTATTGCTTAAAGTTTCATATTGCTGCTATGTCCGGGCGACAGCTTGGCGTCCGGATCGATGTAGACTTTTGCGTTGTTGATGGCAGTCGGCGCTTCTCCGAAGCCGACGGCGATCAGCTTCAGCTTGCCCGGATAAGTGGATATATCTCCGGCCGCGAAGATGCCGGGAATGTTCGTCTCCATCTTCGTATCGACAACGAGCGAACCGCCTTCGACGACAAGTCCCCACTCTCTGATCGGTCCCAGGGAGCTGACGAAACCGAAATTGACGATGACCTCGTCGACCTCGACCAACGTCGTCTTTTGGGTTTTCACGTCGGTCAGCTCAACCCGCTCGATATATTCCTCACCGTGAAACGCCGTAATCTCGGTCGGAACGACGACGTTGACTTTGGATTGTAACAGCATCTCAACGCTATGCTCATGAGCCCGGAATTTATCGCGGCGATGAACGAGAGTCACTCGCTCCGCGATAGGCTCGAGCATCAGCGACCAATCCAGCGCGGAATCACCGCCTCCGCTAATGAGCACTTTTTTGCCGCGGAATCGCTCCAAATCTCTGACGAAGTAATGAAGATTCGAATTCTCGAAGCGCACCGCTTCCTCCAGTTCTAGCCTGCGAGGCTCAAAAGCTCCGACACCTGCAGTTATAATGACGGCTTTCGATTGGTGAATTGCGCGATCCGTGATGATCTCAAACGATCGTTCGCCGAGTTTGCGCACAGCCAATACCTTCTCCTCCAGTCTGACGTCGGTTCGGAACAGCTCCATCTGCTTCTTTAAATTATCGACGAGCTCCTGGGCTTTCACTTTCGGGAAGCCGGCCACGTCGTAGATGTACTTCTCCGGATACAATGCAGCGAGCTGGCCACCGAGCTGCGGCATGCTCTCTATTAGCGTAACAGACATCTGTCTCATGCCGCCGTAGAAAGCGGCGAACATGCCGGATGGACCACCGCCGATAATGGCTACGTCCGAGTTCGTGATGATCTTTTCGTACATTCTAATACCTCCGAAGCTATTCTTTATTCTCTATTTGCATCAACGCACATGCGTATCAGATCATGATGATATGAACTTTGATTTCTTCCGTGAAGGTTGGGGTAATCTAGCAAACCCGGTCGAGCTTCGACCGGGTTTCCTCTTAAACCAATGATTTTTTCATCTATTCGTTCATCCCTTGCTCACCGTCACACCACAACGTTATATCCCTTTTTCTGAATGGCTTCCTCAATATCGGAAATCTGAACTTTTTCTTCGTCAAACCGAATATCGATCGTGCCCTGCTCAAAATTTACATGCCCTTCAGCTCCGATTGCATGGATCGCGCTTTCGATTCTTGGAACACAAGAACGGCAATTCATGCCTTGTACTTGAACGGTTGCCTCTTTCATTGTTTTCACCTCCTTTCACGTGGCTTCCTTAATCTGCGGTTACATAACTGCCGGCCCGTTTGTTTCCCCTGGCTTAGGCGAACGGATAAACAGAATGGCCAGGATAGCACCTGCGAAAGCGAAAATCCCTGACCACAGGAACGCTTGCTGAAACCCTTCGTTTAATGCAGTAACCGGGTCAGCACCAGCTTGGGAAGCTGTACTTGCTGCAGCAATCGCAGCCATGATGGCCAGACTTATCGCTGAGCCGATCTGATAACTTGTATTGGCAAGACCGGATGCGAGCCCAGCCTCTTCCGGCTTGGCTCCCGACATGGCAGCCATGGTAGCCGGAATATAAGCAAGCGACATACCGAGCGCGCCTAGCAATGCGGCTGGAAGTATATGTGTTGCGTAATTACCATCAACCGGCGTGTTTGTTGCGAAAAGCATCAACGATCCTCCAAGGGCGATCAATCCGATGACCAAATTGGCTTTCACGCCAAACTTTCCGATCAATTTGCCGGAAATGAACATCATACAGATGGCAGTGAGTACGGTCATAGGCAACAAACCGAATCCGCCTGCTAAAGCAGAAAACTTCAATACTTGCTGCATATAGAGATTAAGGAAAAACCATAACGGAATCCATCCGGCGGACAGCATAAAGAGTGCGATATTACCTGCAGCCAAGTTTCGCGCCTTAAAGATCCCAAGCGGAACAAGCGGTTCTTTTTTTACGGCCTGAATGATCAAGAACAGGATAAACAATGCGGCCCCCGAAATGAGTGTCCATAAGGTGGTCTGCGCGCCCCATCCATTGTGTTCTGCAGTCACAATGCCATATACCACCAATACCAATGCTGCCGTTACGAAGATAGAGCCGATAACATCGATGCTTCCTTTTCCTCGTACCCCTTTCGATAAAATTCCAGGGGCTACAAGCATGACGATGATACCGACCGGTATGTTAATCAGAAATGTCCATTCCCAGCTTAACCACTCGGTTATGACACCTCCTAGAAATACGCCAGCCGATCCGCCGGCAGCAGCCGAAGCGCCCCAAAACCCTAATGCTTTTCCTAACTCCTTGGGGTTGCCGCTAAACAACATCATGACTATGGTTAATGCTGAGGGGGCAATTAATGCGGAACCGAATCCTTGCAAGGCACGCCCGATGTTAAGCGACTCCTCGTTCCAAGCCAAGCCCGCAAGCAAAGAGGCCAACGTCAGGATCGCAAATCCCCACATGAACATGCGCCGCTGCCCAAACAGATCGGACAAACGACCCCCGAGTAACAACAAGCCGCCAAAGAAAATGACATATGCATTAAATACCCATTGCAAATTAGCCTGTGAATAGCCTAGAGCTTCTTTTATTGCGGGCAGCGCAACCCCAATAATCGAGGTGTCCATAATAACCATAAAGTTTGCCAAGCATAACAAAACCAGTGCTTTCCAACGCTTTGGATCCGGTTGAGAAAGAGCTTGATTCACCATAAATATACTCTCCTTGTAAAGTATCTTTTTGAAAACCTGCTGAGTCAGTTTTACGAATCGACAAGAAAATTTTGAAAGTGAATTTGCTCCGACGGCCGTCAAAAGCGAGATCAAAATGATTCCAAAAGTTTCACTTGCCGACAACAATATAGTATAGGCCCCTACCCTATTTGTCAATTTGTTTTTTTAAACTCCGTGAAAGCCCAGAGAATGAATTGGTCGGACATAAACGACACTATTCTTCGATTTGTGTCTGTTAGGTTTTTCAACCTGTTGTTCACAAGTCTGGGGGTTGTATAATTTCCTATAACAAAAAAGCCGACTGCGCTGAACACTCAAGCGTTCAGACAATCGGCTTTATCTGCCCTGTCGGCAGGTTGTGGCAGGATCTCTATTAGGTTTTGTTTTTTACAATATTTCTTTAGTTAACTTGATATCCATCCAAGGTTGCCAATTAGAATCGTCACTTAATAATTCCCATTTCCCCTTTAAGGTGTTACCATCATTGCTGAATTCGCCCGTAAAGCGTTCCAATTCGCCATTAATCGTCCAGAAACGATCTTGTAGATTTGCTAGGTAAGCACCTGCGTTTCCTTGATTGTCGAAAGAACGAGTGAAATACGTCTTTTTCGAAGAATCATAGCCGATGATCTCCGTTGTTTTGACTACCTCATTCCCCATATGTCCATCCACTTTGTGAATAAGGAAAAACCCCCCAGGTAGCCATTCGTAAGTGTCCACTGCAATTAGTCTGGCTGCAGGGCTGGATGAAGTAGCCTTAATTTCCCCTTCCGTATTCCACTTACCGACAAATATCTCTAGAAGTCTGTGTTCAGGACCAGGAACAGGTAAATGCTGTAGATCTTGGGTTTTGTCATTCATTGTCATGAAATTTTCCTCTTTTCTTTGTTTTCATAAGTTTATCTTTGCAAAGCATTGAACCCTTGAATGTCTTTGAAATTGACCTGTATTATCACCCCCAGAATAGTGTTTTTAATTGTGCAGGCCTATTATAGCAAAAATATCCATGCATCATTTCTCATGGATTGCTGTTTAGGATCATATTTACTTATAAGTTATTCGATTGAGAAACCTTTCCATCAATAGTGGGAGCGAAATTAAAATTGGAGGATCGTCCAAGAGAGGAGTATAGAGCATAACTTTCTGAAAAGGTACGGGTTTACCTGATTCGATTATGATAGGATCTTTTGTTCTAGTTCGCAACGTGCTGTGTGGGAGTATGAAGTCTACGGTCTGCGACCCCCAAGAAACGGATGTAGCCATAAGAAAATACGACCCCGGTTTGACATCTGTGAAGCAAAAGTCACCTAGCTGCCGCAGTAATGTTCCATATAAAGGCAAGCCTTCTGGAATTGGTTTGGGAAATAAACCAACAAGTACGATACCAGCAAAAGGAATCTCTGCTTTAATGTTACCCTCTAATTTAGCATATTGGGATCGTTTATTAATGGATACTTCCCAATTATTAAATTGATGTAAGGAATGTAAAAAATGTTCTGACATCACTGGTGAATTTCGAAATTCTGATGGCGTCATCCCCACTCGTTCAGTAAATCGTGTTGTGAAGGTTCCAAGACTGCTTTGTCCAACTTCCAATGAAATATCGCGAACACTCAGATTCGTATGTATTAATAAGTCCTTTGCATGTTGTAATCGAAGGGTAGAAACATAATACTGAGGTGGAACACCCATTCTTTCCTTGAAAATTCGAATGAAATGGTAAGGGCTGTAGGCTGCATAACGAGCCAATTCGGTAAGAGAAATGGGTTCGTAAATATGTTGTTTGATGTATTCAATTACTTTATCGATTTCTACATACTTTCTCTCCACCCTTACACACCTCGTAACATTTGGTCATAAAACATAATTTCAGAATACTACAATTGTCACAGCACCTCGAATCCCCCTGAAATTGCAGGAAATATTAGTAAATAGACTTTGTCGAAATCGTTTCACAACCGTTAAATAACGCAAACTTGTGAAAACAATCGTCCAAGGCTGATCGCAATTGCTTGGTTTGCTTTACGCCGTTCTCATACCAAATGTTTTTAACGGCGAGCGTCCCGACTTTTCGCTCCGCGATTACCTCGGCTCGTCCTATAAAGCTCTCTCCGAATAATAGCGGCAGCACATAATAGCCGAATTTACGTTTAATTGCCGGCGTGTAAATCTCCCAGGTGTAATCGAAGCCAAACAATTTGTTGATTAGTTTTCTGTCCCACATCATATTGTCCAGCGGGGCAATCAGCTCGCAACGAAATTCCGGCGCCGGATTTTGCAGGACGGCTTCAATAAGCGGCAAATCTTCCGCGCGGCAGTACAGCATATCCTTCATTTGTTCCACGGTAACAGCAATAATGCGAGCCTCGTGCAACAACTGGCGGAAAACTTCGTTGCGCTGCTCTGTCTTCAATCCCCATATGTTCAGCCAGGCGTCGGATGCGCGATTCCATAAAAGGCCAACAGCGCCGATCCGGCGCAATACCCGCCACTTGTGATGCTCGAGCTCGTCAGGCAGCGGCTCCGGCGCATTCAGCAGATTTGGCTGTATGTACTTCTCGGCGATATCGTAATACTTACGGGTACCCTTTTTGTGATGGATAATCAATTCGCCTGTCGAGTACATCTGCTCCAGCACCGACCGGGATGTGTTGTTTCCGCCGCTCCAGTGGATGGCCGATTGCCAAGCGAAATTTCCCTCTAATTTCAAATCATCCGAACTAACCGCACCATGATCTTGAATATGTGCCCGTACTTGCTCTGTCAAAGCTTCCATTTCAGGATAGCGCACGGCATGCTGCCTTGCGGCTTGCCTGTATCGCTCAAAATACGGCCAGTCCTCGAGAGGGATAATGGCCAGGTTCTTATCGGGATAGTCGACCAGACTTCTATCTTTATACAGCAACTCGTCGAGCATGCTTTTGGTGAATCCTTTGATTCGCGACTGCAGTGCCAATTCGGCGTTTTTTCCGCAAACATCGATGGGATCGTATTGAATACAGCCGACCTGCCGCACAAAATCCAATACGCCCTGCTTTCCATTAAATTGATATTCGCCCAACAGCCCGTGCTTCAATAACAGAAATTGCCTTGCTTGGCGGTTCGTCAATTGAATCATGTGCGCATCCGCTCCTCTTTCTATTTCTTTCGGGATCGCAATATCATAGGGAGAAACTATAAATTACTCCGAGATCTATTGTACCATATATTGGATACCCATATCCCGCCATTCATCAAGACAGCGGCTGGATTGGTCGTATCGATCGCCACGCATCGACCGGTTCTTGAATCCGTGCAACGTATTACGACCCAACTAGATTTTCACTCCACTGGCAAAGCCTAAATATTCTCCCAATATACGCTCTGCATACTTTTTCATTACAATTGTAACGGTGTTGTCTTTAAAACATAGGGTAATTCTTAAATGTACAAAGTAATCATCTATAATCATTGGATTAATATATAATGTATTTTCATCTTTCCATGCAGCAGCAGCTATACAGTCAGAATCGTATACAGGAAACTTTTGAGCAATTGTTTTTCCAAAACCGAAGACTATCTGTTGCTTGCCATCATCATTTTCATATTCCAATATCCCCTCTCCTTCATGGAAAACTACTCTTAATTTAGTTATGTTCATAGGATTATCCGTTAATTGATACGTATTTCCGTTTATACTTTCTATAACTGGAGAAGATGACTGTCCTTCCGGGAGCAGGATAGAAAGATTGCTTGTTTTCTCGAACAATTCCCGAAATGATTTTTCGTCTGACATCAATGGAACGTCTGAAAGATGCGGATAGATTTCATTCCAGATTGCATTTAAAATAGTTTGCAGGCCATCTGGATTCGGCTGAGTGTCTGCCGTAGTAACAATTAGCAGATCCTTGTCCGGCAAACATACAGCAAGCTGCCCCCCCATTCCCTGGAGAGAGAACCCATTATTACGAGTTCTCCAAAACTTATAACCATAACCTTGCTGATTATCAATATAATTGAAAGTCGAGTTTGTGGTATCTATTTGATAAGATGTTGCAGCTTTAATATAATCCGCAGGAATTAACTGCTTGCCGTCAAAATTCCCCTCCTGCATGCAAGTTAATGCAAATTTCGCAAGATCACGCGAGGTACAAAAAATGGCTGAACCCCCGTTAGAGACTCCTAATGGCGTTTTTAGACAGTAAGCATCTTCCGAAAAACCGATTGGAGTAAGTAGACGAGGATGCATATATTCAAGCAAAGACATCCCGCTTACTTTCTCTATGATTGCGGTAAGCGTAATTGTCGCAGAAGTATCGTACGAAAAAACAGTACCTGGGAGATGGGTTGGCGGAACCGTAAAAAACGTCCTCACCCAGTCATCATCATCAACTTGCTTGAAAGTAGTCTTTTCATGAGCTGATGCCATCATTAGCAGATCACGAATAGTCATTTTTTCTATATAAGGATGCACTCCCTTAAGGGGAAGCTTTTCAGGGAAAAATGTAATGACACGATCATCCAGAGACAGAAGTCCTTCTCCTTCCATTAAACCGATTGCAACTGAAACAAAGCTTTTACTTGTAGAATACATACGATGTTTTTTGTCAACTGTAAAAGGACTCCAGTATCCTTCCGATACTATTTTTCCCGATCGCAATATAATGACACTGTGCATACACAAGTGGTTAGCTTCTAGACATTTAATAAAATTAAGTATGGAGGATGATGGAATACCCTCCTCTTCGGGGATACCAGTCGGCAACAAGTTCTTTTCTGCCACTCCAGACATTCTCTGTCACCTCTTCATTAATGATCCTGCTACAATATTCAACCAAGCGATTACTGGAGTAGCTGCCAGCACCTGCCGGGAAGATCCGCTTGGAATATTTCGATATTCCCTGCATCGGCAATTGTCACGAAACAACTGCGTCCGTCAATTCCGCCAAAAGTCAGGTTGGTGCAGTCTTTGCCCAACAAAGGGACTTCTACAAGCAACTCACCGCTTGGTGAAATTTTGGCAATTCTGCCTTTGCCATGACGGGTAACGTATAGATTTCCGGCTATGTCGCAACGCATCCCATCCAGTCCGAAATCAGGAAATTCGATTAAAAGTCGTTTATTGCTAATTAGAAAGTCCACGGATAGATCGTATGCCCAAATTCGGCGTTGTCGTGTTTCATTTACATAAAGCGTCTTCTCATCCGGACTAACTTCAATTCCGTTGGTAGTTCCCATATTAGCTTCCAATAAATCAGCCTTGCCGCTTGCATCGATACGCCAGAGTTGTCCAGTAGAATCCTTCCAATTCGGGTCGCTGGCAAAAATAACCCCGTTTGAAGTAATCGCAAGATCATTGGGTTGATTCATAGCCGGTTCATGAACAAATACGGATATTTGGCGAGTCGCGATATCGACTTTCAGAATATTATGGCCTGTATGATCGGCAATCAACATTTCCCCCAGTCGGTTCAGACGGATCCCGCAGCCAGTGCTCCCATCTGCCAATTCAAGAAATATGGAGCATTCGGCTGCAGGCGTCACCTTTCCAATTGTATGTCTACGGGCAAAGTTCACCGCATACAAATTGCCTTCCCGATCGCAAGCAGGCCCTTCAATTCCCGAAGTGAAACCTTTGGGTTCAGTAAAAGACCGACTAATAAAATTAGATTGACTCATCAAGGGAAGCCTGAGCGATTACATCAATTTCAACGAGCAGATCATAGTTTAAATCACAATAGATAGCCGTGCGGCTAGGATACGGGCTGTTGAAGAAACGTTTATAAATGTTATTGAATTCCTCATACAGCTTTCTATCGCTCAAATAAATATTACATTTCACCACGTCGTCCAAAGTAAGTCCCGCAGCGTCGAGAATCTTTTTAATGTTTTCCATCGTTTGAACCGTTTGCGATTCCAGATCACTGCCAACAACGGAGCCTGTCAAAGGATCAAGTCCGCCTTGCCCGGATACGAAAACCAATGATCCCGTTTTGATAGCAGAAGAGACCGGTTTGCTGTTGCCTGAACTCATTATCTCCGTTCGCATAAATAGACCTCCAATATTTTTCAAGAGTAGCTTTCTCGTGGATCATACGCAACGCCCAATTCGTCCAAGGACAACGGGCGCCCCTGATATAAGGATTCCATTGCCGTATTAATGAGGTAAGTGGTCAACAGGTTTCTTTCAATCGGGCAAGGAGGCGTGCCATAAAGAATCATCTCCTCGATCAATTCAGTCAATCTAGTAAAATGGCTATATGGCCGCTCTTGCCCCGTATTGCAGTACGCTGCTATATAAGCGTCCCCATGTTCCTGAACAGCAAAGCTCCATCGGGTGGCAAATTTATCAAGTTGCGCCACATATCCCATTGTTCCGTCTTTATACGCAACAACAAATAGTGCGGGATTGGGGCATTCATAGCGGGGATGCCTTCCGGATAGTTCCGGCTCGAGTGCTAGCGCATTCATCATCAGCGCCTCCGGCCACTCCGCCCGATCCATTGCCTGCCACATCTCATCGCCAGCCAAAGCATGAACGGACGCAACCCCCGTCTCGGCACCACGTCGCTGCTCCGCCAATACTTGCAAAACTTCCAAGCCATGAAATCCGTAGGATTCATGCCCGCCATGGCTGACGACAAAGAAAGTACGACCTCCCTGTAAAAAGGATCGATCGAAGTCAGGTACATAATCCGTATATGGAATGGAGGATCCAGCCATGAAAGGAATACCCCGACTCTTAACTCTCTCATAAATCCAGCGCGCATCGCCGTTATCATAGGAGAAATGCTTATCCAGGAATATCGGCACGCGGATTCCGTGACACTCCATTGCAGCTAACGTCTCTTGCATAAACCGCAGCCGTGGATACAAGTGCTGTTGTTTCTCATTCCATGGGTAATCCCCATGCTCTCCGATTACGACAATACCGTCGATTTTCCGTTCGGGAGCGCCCCATGCAACCGCTTCCTCAATTGTCGCGCAGATTGGTACGCCATGCTTGGCGGACAGCTCGTGACTCAAGTCTCTATCCGTTACTTGCTCAACATACATAGCAACCAGTTCGACTTGTGGTTCATATCCTAGTTCGCCGAGCAACCTGCTAATAATCACATCTGCGTGCGAGTTGAGCCAATACTGGGTAATTACAGCTGCGACTCGTTTTTTCATACTTCAACCGCCTCCGTCTTCATCGGGTTCAAATCTGAATCCCTCCGTCTATCGTATACAGCGATCCCGTTATATACGAAGAAACATCGGACAGCAGGAACGAAGCAAGCTCGGATACTTCGTCAGGGGTACCGCTGCGCCTTAGCCAGATATCCTTTCGCATCGTTCCCGGCTTTTCGGGCGACAGCTTCTTAATATCTCCCGGTATGATCACATTAGCTCGTATGCCATGCTCAGCATTCTCGGCAGCGATAACCTGCGTCAAGAAATTGATCCCGGCTTTGGATGACCCGTATGCTCCTTCTCCCGCCCTTGGTTTTACGCCAAGGACTGAAGATGTATTGATAATTGATCCGCCTCCGGATTGCTTCATCAACAGGATGGCATGCTTGCAAATGAGAAATGTCGAAGTGAGCGTGCCTTGGATAACTTGGTTCCAGTCCTCCAATGTATATTCTGCAACCTGTTTTCGATTCTGCGTGTAGCTATTATGGAATGACCCATCCAAACGGCCAAAATGCTCTAGAATTTGCTGGAACATGTCGGCGACCTGATCTCCATTGCTTGCATCAGCCTGCACGAAAAGCAGGCGATCCGTGCCATACTGCTTTAGCATCGCAATGATATCGGGGGATTCTTCTGCAGCTACCCAATCATTGGCGATGACCTTGCCACCCTTGGCTAAAAAAATCCGCACCGAGGCGAGCCCAATTTTGCCAAGCGCACCGGTCACAATAATTACTTTGTCCCGAAGCGGCAAATCCATTTGATCGCCTCCTGTTCTAGATAATAAGATGCGGATATTTGCTTCATTGGAGGGTCTCATCGCTTCCCAAAAAAATCTTCAATTGTTCAACTTCTATGCCAGCCAGCAACACGATGCCGATTCCGTGAGCATCGTTTGTCTTCCATTTCAAGTCATCCTTATAGTAATCAGCGGTGAACGCATATTTTGATCCTACACACACACCATGCACATTGCCATACTGGTCGATCGCCCTGCTTGTTAGTCCTTTCCAGGCAAGTTGAATCGAAGCTTCAAATGCGGAACGATTATCCTTCAGGATACCCATACGCAAACCTCTACAGAAAGCGTAAATGAACATGGCCGTGCAGGAGGTCTCTTCATAGGAATCGGGATGGGTCAAAACTTGATGCCACAAACCGTTTTCCCCTTGAAGTGAAAGTATTCCATCACAAAACTCTTGGAAAAATGCAACTAAATCTGCTCTGCGGGAATGGGTTGAAGGTAATACTTCCAGCAGCTCCGACAGCGAAAATATCGGCCAACCGTTCCCACGGCCCCAGGGCACATATGTGGCTGTGTTAAATTTAAAATCATAAACATGCGACATAATTTTCAGCTCAGGCATGTATAAATATTTTTTATAGGACATAAATTGCTCAACTGCATCATCAAGAATGGCCACATCCCCCGTGAGTGAATAATAGCGTTTCATGAACGGGGTGCTCATATACAAATCGTCGCCCCAAAGTGTCTTCTCCATGTAATATCCGGGACTTTCCCGATAAAATGCCCCGTCCTCTCTACGTTCCTGACGGTTAATTATGAAATCGGCTATCGCTTCGGCTACTTTCAGATAAGTACTTTCCTGCTCTTCTGTATAAGCCTCTAGCATAGCAAAGCCAAACGAACCGCAATCATCCAACATATCCAATTCAACCAACTGATGGTTTACCCATGGGAAGCCGTACTGTTGACCATCCCATAGTGCATAATCGTAAAGTTTGGTACACTCCGATATATGGTGGGTCACATAATGTACGATGTCTTCTCGCTCCAACATTCTGCCAGCATGTAGTAATCCATACAGCGTGACGCCTAGCGGATAGTTCCAACGTGCAAAATTCATATTTTCCAAATAGGGACGAACCCAAGCATTCGGTTGATCCAGCCGCCAATAAAGGCCTCCGTTCTCTGGTTCCCAGACTGTATACATCGTTTGCAGTTCTTCAGGCTTATACGTTCTATCATTTTGAAAAGGTCCTGCGTACAACCAGCGTTCATCTGTTCCTTGTATGGGATGTGGAAGCTCGATCTCACATAACTTATCATTCTGATGGATGTCTAAATGGAATCCCCAATCTTCCCCATTACTTTCTGATCGTATCAAGAGTTGATGTTGCCCATAGGCGAGATCGATATCAAAATGGATAGGTTCAGAGGCTCGGGAATGGAAGACTTCTATTCCGTTTATCCAGACGGTTAGTGCTGCGCTCTGAGTGGTTCCCCTAAAGGAGTAGAGTTGCTTGCCTGGAGATTGACAAAGCAGGCGAGTCCAACCAAAAGCATACTGAGCTGTTTTAATTTGATTGCCGAACATTCTCGTGAAAACAGGTTGCCTGATCTTGTCTGCTCCCCACCTTAACGATGGCCGCCATTCAATGCCCGTCTCCATCTCACTTTGATCGGGCACAGGCAACGCACGATCTCTGTACACATCTTCATCTGTGGGAAGCGAGTAAATCCATCCTGCTTGACCTGCTCGCTCCTTGAAAGGTGATAAGGCAGGAGGATTAGCCCATTTGCTTCGAATCGTACCGAGGATACATCCGAACCCCGATGCCGTTTTACGCAATTTAATCATGAGTGTAGTCCAACCCGAATTCAGCGGTATTTTCAAACTGCTTTTTTTCGTAGGGTTCAGCTCATCAACCGCCTCTGTCTTATAGAACTGCAGTCCATTCACATACACGATTGCCGGGCCATAGCAGCTGAGTCCCCACTCTACAACCCTGTCCGTTTCGCTCCAAATTTGGGTGAAGGCGTAGCCAAACTGTCCGTTCTTCGCATCAGGAAACTTCTCTCCCAGGTTGAGGTCATATCTGCCATCTGCCAATTGCCTAAATCCTTGTCGGCTATACAACCGCCAAGTAAACGAGTTCGAGGGGTGCGTCCCGATATATCGGTTAGCAATATTCTCCAGGATACGCTGGGTATTTAGGCCACATCGTGCATGCATGCTTTGCTGCTCGTCGAAATGCTGTGTTGTTAGCATTGGGATCTGCTCCTTAATGAAATCGTTTTTATGATTCCATTTTAGACTCCAACAATCGTATTGTCTTTGCCCTGCATTATGATAATATGTTGTTATATTGTGATGCGTTTAGAGGAGGGCCTCCTATTGACTCTCATAAAGGATTTTCGACTTCAGACTGAACCGGTCCAGATGATGTTTCATCGTCAAACGACTGTCTTCTGGGACATTTATCACGCTCACCAAGGCATGGAATTTATCTATGTGCATGAAGGGGAAGGCTCCGTCATCATTGATACATTTATGCACGAGATAAAACCAAACACATTAATGTTTTTCCAACCTTATCAACTGCATAGGGTCAAAATGGATTTAAATACGAAAACAAACAAATTCTACGAACGCTCTAAGTTTATATTTGAACCGTCAATTATTGACAACATGCTCAGCACTTTGCCCAAAACGCAGAGTTTTTTTCGATCCTTGTGGAAGGATACCCTTCCCTGTCAAGTCTTGTACTTGCCCGAATTAGCGGCAGAATGGGATGTTCAGTTAAAAAAATTAGAATATGCTTTACGGATGACTCCCAAGGAAGAACACGAAGAAGCGTTCACCATTTTCTTGATGGCCTTCCTGCAGGATTTACGAGCTCATTGGTCATATAAACCGGACCTAGGTTCCTCCTTCCGACGCCCAATCCATCATGTTGAACACATCATGAAATGGATCGATGACCACTATCAGAATCCCTTCAAGCTGGTAGATCTGGCAGAATCCCTGCATTTAACTACCACACATGTATCACAGCTCTTTCGCAAATTTTCGGGCAGCAGCATTACGGAATATTTAACGGCCAAACGATTAAGGGAAGCTTGTTGGTTGCTCAGAACAACAGCAGAGCCTGTTCATAACATCTCCTCTGCTGTCGGGCTGAACAATGTATCTTACTTCTGCCAATTATTCAAAACCCACATCGGAACCTCTCCGCACCAATATCGCAAAAACAACACACATAATTTATAAGGAAAATGTGCGCTGCCACCATTAAGCCTCAATTAAAATGTATGTGTTTTTTCAAAAATAAAAGCGCTTTGGCGACCGCATCACTATAACTCTCGTCGAGACCATGTCCCTCTCCGGGGTATCGGACAAACTCATTATCCACACCGACTCTCGATAGCTCGGCTTGCATGATGATCGATTGTTCGATGGGCACATCCGTGTCCTCTTCGCCATGAAGCAGCAAAGTTGGAGGATAATCAAGCGTCACATTACGGATCGGACAGAAGGCATCGAAAGCGCGCGGCTCCGTCTTCGGATCGTGACCGACGACTATGTTCGGCCAAAGACCGTTCTGTCGACAATAAATATATAAATTCTCCTCGCGCGACACGGGAGGCATCTGACAGTAATAGGCATCCGGCTCCGCATACCATTTCCCCGCAATATCTCCATATCCAAAAAGAGATACCAAAGCAAGCGGTCTCGGTTCCACGCAAAATCCAGACATTAATGTCAAATAACCTCCCGCCGAGGATCCGATGACCGCCATACGGTCGGAATCAATTTGGAACAGGTCAGGTCCTTGTTCACGCACCCATCGAATAGCGTCCTGCAAGTCTTCAATAATCGACTTCAGCTTGACTTCAGGGGCAAGACGGTAATCAATCGAAACAACGGTGTAACCTTCATTGACATAACTCATTAAACCACGAGACCTGATATCCATCCTGCTCCCGCGCATTAAGCAGCCACCGTGAACCCATACAATAACCGGGCGAATCAGTTCATCCTCCAATCTGTATACGTCTGCTTGAATGTTGCAGCTTCCAACCGTCTTGTATGTATACGTCCGCTCCATCATCATGATAATCCTCCCTCATAAGTTTGTTGTGATTTAGTCTAAAAACCCTGATCTCTTAACGAGATCAGGGTTGCAACACGATGTCAATAGCAGTTATGGAGTAGAGACCGGCTGCCATTTTGCATAAAGTACGGTATCGGCTTCAATTGCTTTGCTGAAATCGAAATGATGAGCTAACGTTTCGTCGAACCATCCTAAAAAGGTATAATTAACCCTTGTAGGCGGCGTCGGAGCTGTAACGGTTCCGCCTAGCGACATTCCGTTTGCGTTAACTGTCACTGTCCCATCAGATGTAACGCCGTCATTATACTTATAGGTAAGAGTATAGCTCGCATTATAGCTGCCTTCGGTTACATAAACCGAAATTGGCAGAGAAAGACCATCATCCAATTTAACAAGGAAAGCTCCTTTTCCTTTTGCCGGTTGCCCCGTTAATACATTTGCGGCCGAATTGGCAAGGTCAACAAGGCCTTTTGTAATGGTAGTTCCAAATTGCTCGCCTAAGAAATTTTTGCCGATTTTCTTGGGGTTGCCTGTTACAGTGAGTACCAAGTCAACACCCTCCGTTATAGTGCCTTGGGTATTCCCTAGTGAATTTGTAACGGTAAACCAATCATAATCATTGTTTTTCAGCAAATCATATTGGGTTCCTGTTGGAACACCGGCTGTTTTGATCGTGACTTGTTGAGTTGCATTGCCTGTAATGTTAACCTGATACTTGCTGCCATCCGACCTTAAAGCGGTTGGTCTGGTAGGAATAATCACATCTTTTCCGCTTTCTATGGCCCCAATATCAGGAGCGACTCCTGCGTAATCAGCCGCGGTTACAAAGTTCGGAATGGTTGTACCCGCATCAAAACCAAGACTTCCGCTTGTTTGGCTTAAATCACCTTCGGCTCTGTTGGTAAACGTTGCCTTTTTGCTGGAATCAGGAGCAATGGCGGTTCCGGTTTTTACTCCCGTTATCCCATTAGGCTCAACAATTGGCGCAGGTCCTCCGGTACTAGTGGCATTCGTGGATGCCGAGGTCCCGTTAAACAAGTCAAAATCGTAGCTCGCGCCGGGATAATTATACATATGTTTAATCGTAATTACGTTTTGACCGCCAACAGGACTATCAATGGATTCAATAATATTATTCCGATAATACGGTCTATAGATTTGAGCGTCTTTACGGGTTATATGACCTAATGAACTAAGAATGGTATTATTAAACAGATAGTTAACTCCGAGCCCCTTCGTCCATTCTCTAGGAGCTGTTCCGTGCTTGGTTATTCCTTGAATCAATCCCCACTCGTCACCCAAGTTCATTAGAAGATTTCTATACACATAAACAGGACCTACATAATTGGAATCCATGCCGAAGCCGCCGGAGACTCCTTCTATTTTGTTGTTGTAGAACCTTAAGTTCATATCCGCGCCTTCTAATTCCATGCTGTCGGCTTGAGCATACGCCAAATAATTGCCGTACACGTCGGAATCCGTTCCAACGCCGCCGTCTCTATCGCCGTTTACAAACGTTTCAATGCCAGCGTTAAACCGGTGATCATCGCTTCCGACAATGTCGTTATAGCGAATAACGACACCTTGTCCGCCTCTTGCATACATGCCGCTTACACCTTGAGGATGTTTTTCATTCCATTCGAAGAATCCCGGTGCATTTTCATACCACCCTCTGCCGCCGCCGGCGTTCCATGCATTGGATTTGGTTCTGGCGTCATGAATGTAGTTTTTTTCAATGACGAGATTGCTCGCGTCACTTACAAAAATACCGGAGTCATTGTTCACAGGCGTGGCGTTGGCCGAGTAAAGATGCCCTGTACGCAAGTCAACCGCTAAATTCGGATCTGCATGCGAGGTAATCGTTTGTTTGCCCAGATATTGTGTGGCTACTCTACCAAAATTGGAAATATCATTATTAATAATTCGGATGTGGTGACTGGAGCTGAGAACCGATATGGCGCTTCTCTTGCCTCCACGTATGATTAAGTTTTCCAAAATCACATATTCGGACTGTCCGATCGATACCGCTTCCCAGAATTCATCGGAGACTTCGACAACCGTACTGCCATCTCCAATGATACGGATATATCCGTTGGGTGTTCCTCTTATCCCTTGAATGGACAACGGTTTTCCCGGCTCATAGATGGATGCGATCGGGATATCCGTTGCAATCGGGACTTCTTCTTTCCATGTTCTTATCGTTTGGGTGTACGTAGAGTTGTCCTTGAGTACTTTAACCTCCACTTCATATTCCGTGTCGGGCTCGAGACCGACGATAGAGCCTCTGAACTGCTTGTTAGGCGAATCGTAGGCCAGTGCAAGACCATTTTCCCAGGGTATGGTTCCTACTTTCCTGAAGCGCACCTCATTGGCAGGGTCAAGAACAACCTGCATTGTGTTTGGAGCAGCAATCGGAAGGGTATAAGTAAACGTATCGCCAGGAGTCGTATAACCGGCATAATTCAGATACATGCTTATATTATTGAACGTAGTTCTCAATAGCAGCTGGCCGCCTGTATTGGGAATAGGATTTCCGGAACCGTATTGACTGGTTGTGGAAATGGTTGTTTTAAATACCTTATCCGGCGTTACGCCGTCGGAGTATTCAATTCTCACTCTTATGATTTCGTTAGTTCCGCCGGTTCCGGCCAGATAACTAATCGCTCCTTCGAAGGCTCCCGTTGTCGCATTATAACCGGGTTTGGGCTGAATAACCCAGGCGTTTCCCGTATTTCTCGGTTGAGCAGGTATTACATAGTTGGCCGGATCCGCCGATTTCCGCCATACCGTAACTACAGCATTCGGATCGGAGGAAGGAATACTATAGTATCCATCTCTCGATTTTCCCACGGCCGTAATATCAACACCCGGAACTGCTACCGGCAATGCGGCTTCATCGGCAATATGTCGGTTTTCATCAAAGAGAACTTCTGCGGTATTGGTCGAGGCATTCCACGTGTATGTTGCTTCAAAGGCATACATCAGAGTATCCAAGGGGATAAAGCTTCTGACCCCATCCTTAAAGGGCATTCGCGTGGCAATCGTTGAACTGTTATTTAATGTAACCTGGTTGCTTCCGTATTCAGCGGTCATTTCATAATAATCATTTTTTAGAACAAATTGATTGCCATCGATAGACTCATAGAACACCGAATATAAGTAATGAGCCATCGTCTCAGCAGAAACCCATATTTTACCATCAATAAACTTAGGCGGTACATCCGATTTCACGGTGTCGCCGTTCACTGTTATGTGGATAGGAGAAGACGGACTGGTAATAACAACAGGCGCATGTGTATAACCTGCAAATATGGAATTAGGAATAACAAATGAAATCAATAATGCTGCAATAAACAAGGATCTCCATCTTGGTTTCGATTTGACAGCCATTTAATTGTAAACCTCCTTTTATTATTTGCTAAATGCCCTCGGTAAGTACGAACCTCCCCTCTTTCTTCATAATGAATTACAGATATTATTTCGCAATTGTGTTGGCCCCATCGAGTTAAGAAAAGCATATGCAAGCGTTCACAACTTATCAAGTGCTCAATTTCCAAATGGCAATGATATTCTACAAGTCCGTAAGTCATATCCATTACAGGTGTTCTTACTTTTTCACCTTGGTACGCAAATTCTACATTTGCTTATGTTTCATCCTACTTTCCTTTGAGTTGACTATAGCTGGACCATACTCACCTGTAATAACGGGATAGTATTTCACGAAATTCGTATCCTCCGATTGAAAAGCATGCTCCCACATTTTGCTGTACATTTCCTTCAGAACGTCTTTCGAATCCGGAAAGCTCGCAATATTGTGCATTTCAAGCGGATCTGATTCCAGGTCGTATAACTCGTCGAAGTCGGTTGGATTATAGACGAATTTATACTTCTTCGTCTTGACCATCCGGCTGGTATAGTATAATTCGGTCCCGTTGCATTGGGCGTATATGCTGTCCCGCCAGTTATCCGGAGTTTTACCTGAGAGGAACGGAATCAGGCTGTGCCCGCATGTTTTGCTCAACGGTTCTGCTCCGGTGAGTTCGATTAATGTAGGTGAAATATCCATAAGTGTAACAAATTGTTCAACTATTCTTCCCGGATTCATAACAAGCTTGGGAGAACTTATAATGAGAGGAACGCGATACCCTTCATCGAACATACTGATACCTTTGCAGTATAAACCGTGTGCCCCGGCATGTTCTCCATGATCGGAAACGAAGACAATCCATGTATGATCCATCTGTCCGTTCCGATCCAATGCATCAAGAACTTCACCAAATAAATCGTCAATCAGCGTGCAGTACCCCCAATAATGCGCTATGGATTCCTTAACCTCCGCTTCGCTAAACTGGCTGAACACTTTTCTCATGCGTTGATAGATTCGGGGTTTATCCTGCAGATCATCATGATAATTAGGCGGCAATTGTATCAGATCAGGATCATACATAGAGCCGTATTTTTCTGGAATAACAAATGGATCATGCGGACCGTTCGGTCCTATATACATACACCAGGGATCTTCACTGTCTTTCAGTCGGTCCAATTGCGAAATGGCTTGATGGACGCATTCGTAGTCGTCTAACTCCGTGTAGGTTTTCTCCGATGTACCATAAAGGATATTGCTTCCCCAGCCAGGACGTAAGATTTCTCCGCGTTTGCGACTTCTTGTACCGCTTTCGCATATCATTTCCTGGTATGAACGCCTTCGTTTCCCATTATCGATTTCCTGTTCCTTCAAATACAATTCCGTCCAACCTCTGGATTGCGGAGTTTCTACAGCCGAAACATGCCATTTCCCTGCGTAATACATTTGATAACCGCTGTCCGCCAAACTCTCCGAAAATGTTTCGATTCCCGGGTTTAGCTGAATACGGATCGCTTGATCATTTGAAACGTTATTGAATACTCCATGCTGTGAAGGATAAAGACCAGTCATCAACGAAGCTCTTGCCGGACAGCAATGCGCCATAGGCGGGTATGCGAACTGAAAGTTAACACCCGATTTGCCGATTTTATCTATGTTCGGGGTTTTGCAAGGATGACCGGGAAATGTGACCTGAGCCTGCATTTGGTCTGGCATAAATATTAAAACGTTTGGACGGGATTGGTTCTTCATAGATTGTCCCCCTCCCATTTTTAGTTTAAGGAAGCCCATAAATCGGTCATTGCGATTAGAGGATTATGACCCATATATTCCCTGCATGGCTGGTTGAACTCGGTATAAGGCTTTCTTTGAAGCTCCGTCTGTTGTCCTCCATGAGGATGATAAAACTCCCATAACGTTCCCGTTTTTATAAATTGTTCAGCTGTACTGTCCAATGCGCGTTCCAGAATTATTTTGGCCGCATCGTTTCTTCCATACAAGGTACAACCCCGGGCTACCCAATAGGTGATACAGTTCCAGGAAGGCCCCCGCCACATACGCAGTTCAAATGCCGGATCCTCCAGAGCGATAGTCGGAATTGGATGATTGGTGAAAAAACGCTTCGGATTCAATACATTTTCATCGATTACGCGATTCGCTTGCTCCATAGTTGCCGCACCTACAATCATCGGCCACATGCCCTCAAAAGTAAGATGCCGGTTTCGAGTATTATTGACCGACCAAATATCGTGGAATAGTGCGGTTTCCTCATCGAACAAGGCGACGCGCATAAATTCCGCAAGCTGCTTGGCTCTCGTTTGCCATTTCTCGGATTCGACCGGCATGTCAAGAAGCCCCGCCCATTGTGCAGCGTATACATGCATTTGATAAACATGGGCAGTCGCATCGACACACGCATAAGGACCCGGAGTGGCATTGACATAACGAATTCCGTCATCGACTCCGCTTTCCCAAACTTTTTTCCATAGGTCGATATAATAATAGCCTTCGTATTCGGCCTTTCGTTTTGTTTCAAACCAACCGATTTGACGAAGCAGAGCTTTGTAGGCTGTTTTCAAAAAATCAACATCACCATACAAGTCATAAAAATCCTGAACGGCCACCGGCCAAAACGGAGGATGCCCTTTCACCGTGCTCCATTTCACCTCGCCCTCCTTAAACCAAATGCAGCCGGGGATCAATCCGTCGGCAGTCTGCAGGCTCAAGTAATTTAAGATTTGATTTTTGGCATGAATCGGCTCATAACGGAGCGTGTCTAAGGCTGCATGCGTGAGATCAATGTGACCGTATGCCGGGCCATAGCAATATCCTGTTCCAATTTCTTCCCAAGCATATTGAAAGGGAGGCGCCGGTTCGCGAGTGCACTTTTTATGAAGCTCTACCGTATATTCCAGCATCGATTTCCAACCGGGCTTACCCTTTTCATAGGCTTGCTCTATTAAACTTGGCATGAAAGTATCTCCTTATTAATCACTGATTGGGTTAGGACTGTTTCCACAGTCCTTCTTGCAATGAGCGTCCGTGACCGTGATACTCACTACGATTCTTCAGCCGGTGCAGCGTTTCCTTGACTGCGATTTCGACAGCGGCATCGATGATTTCATTGCCAAATTCCGCGCTTGAATCTCTAGCATCCAACTTGCCGCCGACGCCGATCAGCGGTTCTCCTCGCGGCAGAAGCAAATCCAGTCGGACCGTTTCGGGATGCAGAGCCATCATATGCGATGTTTCCCAACCTCCCGCATGATCGCCGGCAACCTCGTATTGATCGGCTATCAGTATATGATCGACGAACGCCCAAGCCAACATGCCGACACTTCGACTGTACTTTCGTTTATTGAATAGTAGTGCCGCCGACCTTGCATGGTCGATCAATGGGTAATGACCCGCTACCAATACGCCAACTTGAAAGCCGAGCGACTCCGCTTCGGCAAGAATGTGAAGCAGAAGCTTCTCATAGTTAAGCACTTGCTCAGTTGCGGAAAAAGGCATGCGCTCCGGAAGAAAATTGTCAGGCGAAAGCTCCATTTTCTCAGCAATCAGATGTCGATCCTGCGCACTCGCTTCCATTAAACATTCCACCCGGCTCTCGCCATAGTACAATGGGGGAAAAACGAGCCCACCGCCTTGCCGGGCACAGCGAATGGCAATGCCTTCCGCCTGCAACGAATCGGCGCCGACTGCATTATGTAACCCGTGCCATTCCAGTGTGCCAATCGGAATATACACAACCGGACACACTTTCCTCCGGGCAACAATTTGATCGGGGCGCAGCATGTGATATCGGACTTCATCGTTCAAAAGTAGACTCACTCCTCTTCAATTTAGACTGATTCCTGCCTTTACGATCGTGTGATAATAATAAAAAATCGGGTAATAATATTGAGCAAACTTCTTGGGACTATCACCCCAAAAAATAAGGGCATTACCGGATATTTCTCTTCTCTCTTTGTCTCCTGGGCCAACTGTTTGTATGGCTTCTTTAAACGTAACTCGACCAACCTCCAAAAACTTCTTGTCGCCAGTAAACTCAAAGGCATACGAAAGAGACTCCAGACAGATCGGATTAGTGTGTAAATGTTGGGTACTCGGCAGCTCTTTATAGTAGAACAAGCCCGTAGCCTTTACATAACAATGCTCCACATAATCCTCCATTGCATCTATGATCATCTGCTTAATCCGTACCTCAGGGCGGATTCGATAATAACGCATTAGACTGTTGACCGCGATGCAGATCATGAAGCCAGAACGATAAACCACATGACCGGCAGCCGGAGCCAGCCATGCGCCATACTTATTTTTCCATTCTTCGAAGTGATCGACGATATGATCGGCAGATTGCAGCCATTTATCGTCGTAGGTCTCGTTATACAAAGCTCCCAAACTACGTAGAGCCCAACCACTTTCTCTTGCAGAAATTCCTCCCTCACCTTGGTAACGGGGAGTACTCAGCAGCCTCATGATATTTTCTCCGATACCTATTGCCGCCTCCAGAGCAGATTCTTCTCCCGTTAAGTGGTAATAATCAAGCAAACCTTCTACCCACTCATGGCATACTTTTACTTCTCCCGTTACATGATTGGCTGAATGCATCACTTGGCCTTGATGGCGCATAGGATTGGAGCTATAGTGGAGTATATCCACATCCTTCCAGTGCTCCACTGCTCTAAGCAAATAGTCATAAAATCTTCTTTTCCCAGTTCTCGCATACAAATGCATCATCGCATGCGGGAGATCATACTCGTTATTTACCCAAACCCAATCTCCGCCGCCTCTGCCTTGAAATGTATAGTTTTTATCGGGAGCATCGCCCCAATACAACATGCCATACGTTTTCGAACGGCCGTCCGCCATTCGATAAAATCCGCGCTCCACCCAATCAAAGGTTTGATCGTCCGGAATCGATTCGATAATGCCGGCACGCTCAAATGCAGCGGCTTCAAGAACGGGATGATCCGCAAGCTGAAATTGAAGACTGCGCAAGTTAACCTCTTCCAGCGTTTCTTTCCCACCATGTACATGCAGAAACAATCGGTGAGTTTTGGCCATACCCTGAAGCATTGTAATTGGATGCCCCGTGGGAATGATACCGACGGTTATTTCTTCCCCATTAACCTCCAACGATTTTGGGAAATTTTGTTTGGCCTGAAACAAGGTTACACTAATTCCGCCCTGCTCAGGTTCAGACAGATCGGCCCAGAATGTCCCCGCAAACGTTTCCGGTTGGTCCTCGATAAATTCTTTTTCAAGAAGCTCAGCTGTAAACGTACAAGACAACCGATCTCCCGTAGCCCCACTCATCATTCTGCGATCGACCTCGGTGCGGCTAATCCCCAATCGAGGTTGAGCGGAAGTCAGAATATGCTGAGCGGAACGAACATATAGCTCGGAAGCATGAATCACTTGCTCTCTCTCGGGCTCCTTATTTATGATCTGATAATCAACCATCAACCACGATTTTCCGGAAAACGCATAGACTCGGGCAACAAAATCAAACCATTTTTTTTCATTTTCACGACATCGGTGCTTGCCTTTTGCTTCAACAACACATCGAACAGGGCCCGTTTCGATGATGCGCCAGCCATCTGCAGATATTTCACAATCATATTCATGATTGGAGGCATCTTTTATGGCAGGCCCAACCACATCATGGGTGGGGATACCTCCGTTTTGCTTCACTGATTGAAATAACCCTATTCCTCCCGGCGCCGTCAATTCCGCTTCGATCGCTCCTGTACGGATCACAAGCATGCCATTGTTCGACTCGACCATGACCGATTCCGCAGGCGTTACTGTAACACGGTCAGTCGATATGGTGAACCGTTTGCCTAGATTAGCCGGAAGATCGGCTAGAAAATGCAACAACAGCCATTTAACGGAACCATCAGGCCATTTGGCGGTCACCCTCGTTTGCGTAGGAACCGCTACATGGCCGTCAAGAACAGATACGGTTGTTGAATCTGTTAATACCCCTTTTGCGAAAGGCACCGCAATCATACTTGGTTCTTCGTACCTTGGATGCATGGAAATCTTCTCAAAATACAGCGATATCATATAGAACTCTCCTTCTCTATAAATCCTCGGAAGAAACGATACGACTTAGCGCGATGAGCAGTAAAAATACCGCTAAATAGGAAGGCAGCAGTTGCCTTCCTATTTAGAATGTTCTATTGACTTCAAAAATTATTGGGAAGCTTTCAAAGCGCGTTGATACGCCGCATTATACGTCTTGACCAAATCTTCCAAGCCGCGTTTATTTAATTCGCCGACGAATTTATCGAAATTAGATATCGGTTCTTGACCCATGATGAAATTGATCATGTATTCGCTCGTTGTATCCATAATCGGCTGCATGCTTTTGGATACAATATCCTGCTCCTCTTGAGTAAAGCTCAGCTGCGGCTCCTGCTTGGTCCAATCAGGTTTTGACGTTTCTACGGCATCAGCCACCAACATGCCTTGATTGCGATCCTGGAACAAACTCGGCATTGGAGGGCTAAAGAAGTATTTGGATGTGCTTATGCCAAGTTTCACAGGATTATTGATCATATCCTTTTTGAACTCTTCCGTATATTGCGGTTTTCCATCTTTCATAGTATAGCTTGTGCCTTCAATCCCATATTGCGTCAGTAGCTTGCCTTCAGGGCTGTACAAGTAATTATAGAATTTCACGATCAATTCCGCGTTTTTGGACTTGGACGAAATCGCCATGACGCCTTTTAGACTATAATCGGGCAGCAGCTCGCCAATTCCGTTTTTATTCTTGATCGCTCCACTGCCTACCATCTTGGCTTGCGGATTTTCCTTTTTGAGTATATCCGTAAAGAAGTCGGTGCGCGACGGGTTAAAATAGATGGACCCCACAGTGCCATTGCTTACTTTCGCTTCCCATTGCTGCTTCGAGATGATCGCAAACTCGGGATCAATTAATTTTTCTGTGAAAAGCTTGTTTAAAAACGTCAGTGCGTCT
Organism: Paenibacillus agaridevorans; assembly: GCF_003112455.1. GTDB lineage: Bacteria > Bacillota > Bacilli > Paenibacillales > Paenibacillaceae > Pristimantibacillus > Pristimantibacillus agaridevorans. The sequence goes on along the minus strand of NZ_BDQX01000011.1, from coordinate 8,611 downwards.
TTCATCCCGGGGAGAGAAGGACCGAATTGAAACACTCCTTCGCTGTTCAAATACATGCGATGATCGGCCCCGAACGCTCTGAAAATCGGAAAGTTATTATATCCTTGAGGAGCGAACGGGATCGTTTCTTCGCCACCCAATTTCGCATCTTTGAACGCTTTAAGAACTTGATAGAACTCATCCGGGGTTGAAGGAGCTTTCAATTGGACCTGATCCAGCCAATCCTGCCTGAATTGTGGGACGGAAGCGGTGACTCCCGGCATAGTGAAAAACGGTATCCCATAAATTTTTCCGTCGGAAGCCCTCAGTGAAGCTTCCACCCCCTCATCCTTAATCGCCTGCAAAATATTGGGTCCGAACTCATTTAATAAATCATCCAACGCCATAAAGGCTCCATCCATACCGTACCTTTTCGCCAAAGCTAAGTTCGATTCCATGACATCCGGCAATTCTCCGGAAACCAGTGTCACCTTATACTTGTCTTCATAGCTTGCATTGGGTATATTGATCAACTTCAGCTGTACATTCGTTCTTTTTTCGATTTCCGCAAAAATGGGTTCATTTCCAGATTGCGGTTTCGTATCATGAGCGGAATTGAAAATTTCGAACGAAGCCTTTTCTTTCAATGGAAATATTGCTGTAGGTGCTGCGCTTGCCGTTTCTGTAACAGATGGTGCTGCGCTTGGACTTGATTGCGTACCTTGTTCTGAAGTTGAGCTGCTACAACCCGCAGTGCCGATTACCACAGCCGAGCAGAGCGCCATCAGCCACAAACCTTTCTTAAATCCCTTCATCTTCCGAACCCCTCCTATAACATTGGTATATATGGTAAAAAGCTTGCGCTTTTTCACCCTTTCAGCGATCCGATCATTGCGCCTTTGGCAAAATACTTCTGGATGAACGGGTACACAAGAATAATGGGTAAAGCGACAATGATGATGGTGGCATATTTGAGCGATTCCGCCATCAATATGGTCTCCGTGCCCATATCCGATCCCCCCGTGATATCGGCCGTTTGACCAAGCAATACGATCTTTCGTAAAAATAATTGCACAGGATACAGACTCTCGCTTTGTAAATAGATCATCGCTGGAAAGTAACTGTTCCAATGACCGACTGCATAAAACAGGGAAATCGTTACGAAAGCTGGTTTCGATAAAGGCAGTATAATACGAAACAATATGCTCATCGCAGACGCTCCATCAATCGTGGCCGCTTCTTCCAATTCCTTGGGCAAATTCTCGAAAAATGTCTTCATCAGAATGACGTTCCACGTACTGATTGCACCAGGAATTAAAAGCGCCCAATAAGTATTCAACATGCCAAGGGACTTCACGATCAAGAAAGTGGGTATCAATCCACCGGAAAACACAAGCGTGAACGTAATCATAATCATAAATGACTTGCGGAATACAAGATTCCTCCTGGAGAGCGGGTAAGCCATCAAGGAAGTGAGCAGCATGTTGATTGCCGTGCCCGTAACGGTGTAGAAGACTGTGTTCACATATCCCATTCTTAATTCTCCATAACCCAATATGGTTTTATAAGCCTCTAAACTGAAGCCGATCGGCCATAAAAAGATTTGATTCTTCATAACTGCTGTAGGATCGCTTAACGAGGACGATAAGACGTATATAAATGGATACAAGGTAAAGATCACGACGAAGATGACGAGGATCCGGGAAACATTGATAAATATTCGATCTTCCCAGCTATCAACGATTTTCATTGGATTTCCCTCCGCTCGGTTTACCATATACTGGTTTTCGTTGCCTTTTTGCTGATTTTGTTTGCCGTAAACACTAATATTAGGCCTACAACGGAATTAAACAAGTCGACTGCTGCCGCGAAGCTAAACTCACCGGAAATCAAACCTCTGCGGTAAACATAGGTAGACAACACATCGGCCGTCTCATAGGTGACGGGATTGTATAACAAAATAATGGATTCCGCACCGACGCTCAGGATATCGCCAAGTTGCAAAATAAGTAAGATAATGATGACAGGTAAAATTCCCGGAAGCGTTACATGCCAAACTTTCTTAAGCTTGCTGGCTCCATCTATGGAAGCTGCTTCATATAGATCAGAGTTAATTCCTGCGATTGCCGCCAAATAAATGATCGTCCCCCACCCGACCGATTTCCATATCCCCATGGTGATGAATATTGTTCTGAAATAATCCGGAATTAACAGAAACGAAATCGGACTGATATCGAAAAGACCCAAAAATTTGTTAGCCAATCCAGAGGATGGCGATAGAAAATTGACTACAAGCCCTGCAATAACGACAGTAGAAATAAAATGAGGCAAAAAACTGATCGTCTGACTAACCTTTTTAAACCAGACATTTCTTAATTCATTAAATGCAAGCGCTAAAATAATCGGCGCGGGGAAGGCAAATAGAAGCTGATACACATTAATGAGAAGCGTGTTTCGGATCAGGCGCCATACATCTGGCCCTTCAAAAAACTCAATAAAATACTTGAACCATACCCACTCGCTGTTAAAAATCCCTTCGTACAGATTGTATCTTTGAAAAGCAATAAGTACTCCGTACATTGGCGCATACTTGAAAACTAGAAAATAAATAATTCCGGGTAGCAGCATGAGTAAAAGCAATTTGTCTCTTTTGATTAAACGTAAGGTTTGTTTCAAAACATCGCCTCTTCCTCTTCCAAATCTCACAGTAACATGACTTCCATTACACATCTTCGCATCGTGTTGGATTTGTTTCTTTTTGTTAACCCGATCATAAAAGCGGTTTCATTTTTATTCAAGCATTCAATTTCAAACAGGAATTCAAATTCTACATTTTGAGTAAGCGGTCTTATTCTTGAGTCGGTCTTGTTTTTCCCGAAGCATTATTCTTCTACAATGGAGTGGCAATAAGCCCCATTAAAATGAAGTAGGCCCATGCGCAATTGCATGGGCCTCTCCCAGAACCAGGACGTGCGGGTCATCGCATGCGGTACCTCCACATGTGTCCGGCTTTCATACTTTCACCCGTTAGTCGTTGCGCTGCCAAGCGCACCAAAAACAGCCCAGCAAAGCGGGGCTGTTTCATGATAGTCCCCTGAATTTCCCAGGTGTCATCCCTTCCTGTTTTTTGAAGGTAGTAATAAAAGTGTTTTTGTTCAAATAACCGACTTTTTCTCCAACCTCGTCGATATGGAGATTTTTATCGTTAATCAGCAACTCTTTGGCATGTTCAATACGTAGCCGATTAACATATTGGACAAAATTAATTCCGGTCTGATCTTTAAAAAAGCGACTCAAATATTTGGGATTCATTTCAAAATGCTCGGCAAGTTTGGCCAATGATATATCGCTGTCATAATGAGAACCGATATATTGAATCATCTGGTTCTTTAAATCGTCGTTTTTGCTTTCCTTTTTTCCGTACAACGTGTCGATCATATACCGGTAAATGCCGAATACTAAGTCCTTCATACTTTCCAAGCCTTCAATTTCTTTGTTTTTATAAATACTGATGACAGCTTCGTCAAACACTTCTTCTTCGTTATTCGCGCTGCTCCTTTGGATGATTTTGTTTGCCGTAGCCATAAGTGTATTGTAAAGATCGTTTAATATTAAATACGTATTAATGGCATGCCTATTCCTGTCAATGATTTCATTCAATACCTGCTCGAGCTTGACATAATCGCCGGAAAGAACGTTTCCAATGATTTGCTGCTCCAATTCGATAGGATAATCCAAATACTTCTGTACGAAGTTAATGTCTTTATGCGAGATAAGCTGTATCGTTTTGTCCATTTCACGGTAATTTAAAGCTTCCAGCGCTTCTTCGTAAGATCGATTCACGGTCATCAAATCATCACACGGTCTACCAATTCCTAATACGATTGAACAGCGGAAGTTTTCAGGCAATTCGGAGATTTCCTCCATTGCTGTATGCATTTTAAGAGCAAGCATCTCTTCTGTTTCATAATTCGCAAGAATTGATATTTGATTTCTTCCGATATTCGTTACTATGGACAAAATATTCTCCTCATTGTTCAAAATTTGATTAAACACTTCAATAATACGGCTATTGATATTCATTTGTTGGAAGGTAGTGCTTAAAGTATCGTCCATCTCGATCTTTGCCGCGATAACCGAAAAGAATGGATACTTAAATCCTGCGGCAGAAACCGGTCCGACCTTCATGTGCTCCTCCGAAATTCCCAAGATCATCGTTTTTGCATAATAATCTTTCAACAGAGAAATATGTTCCGTTTCGCTTTGAATCAAATGTTGATTCCGCTCTGTAATGTAAAGGATGTGGTTGGAGATCAGCTCCAATTCACTTATTTTTTTTTCATTTTTCCAATCCGCCGAGGACTTATCGAATTGGAATGACCTCACGATTTCCCCAATGGGCTTGTATAAATTTTTCGTTAGAAATACGGACAGCATTACCCCCAAACTAAATAGAAACAAACTCGTAATAACCATCCAATTTTGTATAAAAGTAACCGACTTAAAAATATGTTCCACCGATGAAAACATGACATACTTCCAATCCATCACATTGGAATCGAATTGGGAAACGAAGTACTTCTTGTATTGAATGTTATTGGTAGCGCTTCCATACACCGTCTCATTCAATAATTCTTGTCTCTCCCGATCAGAGAATCGTTCATTTATTTGGTTTGTATACGATTCAATGATTGTTTGCGACTGATCGTCTAAAATATAAAATCCAGTTTGAGCGTCCGGTGAATTAACGGAATTCATCATGGAAATAAATTTATCCTCATTAATTAAAACGACAATTGTCCCCCTAGTCTCTATGTTGTAAAGGGGGAACGACGATAATATAACAATATAGCGGTCGCCCGAATCATCCGTCAACTTGAAGGTGCCGAGATCTCGATAGAGATTTCTATCATGCAACTTCTGTATTAGTTGCTCTCGATCATTACTTTCGGGTTTATATATGTATTCGAAGAAATAATCCGAATAAAATAAACCTGACTCCGTGATAATCCAATTCGTATCCTTATAGTATACGTATACATCGTCAATAAAAGATTGAGTACCTTTGATTCGATTTAATGATTTAGAAACATCAAGCAGTTTCGATGAATTGCCGGGATCGACATCCGCGGTCAGTGAAAGTTGATATACAGTTTTCCTTATTTCCTCCATTTTTTGCTCAATATTAACAAAGACATGTTTCAGCAGAATATCGTTGTTTTTTCTCACTTCCTCTTGAAGTGCATTCGAGAAAAAAAAATATGCCAGACCTCCAAAGATAAGGATCGGAAACAAGATCAAAATAATAAATGAGCATAAGAGCTTAAAAAAAACGCTGCTTGTATTTGGAAAACGAATGCGCAGCCAACTGATTTTCATATCAATGCCCCCAACTGGATAAGATCAAAAGCGAATTCCAACCGAGTTGTTGCCCTGAAAGCAATGAACGGAACTTTAATAACACGTTTGCAGGATAGTGGAGGTTAAAACCCGTAATTTCCAGTAAAAGGGGATGTTCCACCATGGTATCCCTCTCCTTGTTGGTTGTCAAGTCATCTCGAATAAGGGGGCCGGGGTGATGAAAAGTGACAATATACCTCCATCATTGCCTATTATATAATAAATGAAACACAGGTTTCAATATCAGGAACATCTCATAACCAACCAAGAAAGGCGGTATCACATGAAATTGTTGATAAGAGAAGACACGAGTAAAAAGAGAAAGCTAAAATAATTTCTTAGCAAATTACAGAAGCCCAAGCAATAAGCTTGGGCTCCAAAAAATATAAACACGGAAAGTCCGTTGGATAAGTTATAACGAATGTATCAAACGGTCCCCCCTTTATTTCGTCACGATAAAGTTAGGGAGATTTTTTTCAAGATAGTTAATTCTTTCCGAATAATCTTGTTCTGCAAGAGTTTCCGAAAGTATATGGTTCGACACTAACAAGTCATAAAATGATTTTAGCATCTGGGCTGATATAGCGGAAGTAATCATCATTCTTTGACCGTCGATCAGCACAGAAGATATTTTTTCAGGCTGTACAAGTTCAATCTGTACGCCGTTCCTGTCGATTATGAAATACATCTCCTTTACATTTTCAAACACTAAATGTTTTACTTCTGCCCCGTTTGCCAAGCGAGTCTGAACTTCTTTCATTGAATAGCCCGGAATCGGATCATTTATCAGCAGCCATTTTGCAAATTCTTTTGCATCGACTTCATCTGTGTCGTATTTTTTCCAAACTGCACCATTATCTTTGCTTATCTGTACAGTGTTATCCATCATGACACGAAGATATATTTCGTTGTCCATGTAAACTGCACGATACTTGGAAGCCATTAAGCTGTCTATCAACTTCGGTACATCATATTTCTTGTTGAATGTTAAATCGTGCGGCATTAAATCCGTAGTGGTGCCACCTTGAGATAATGCGGGCACTATTTGGGTTGTGATGGCACCTTGATAGAGAGAGGGCTCACTATAGGCTATAGGTTCGTCGACACCCGTAGCAGATTCCGTTTTGTCCAATGCAGAGGTCGCAAAGATGACAACAACACAGGCTGCAAGCCCAATAGCTAGCAGCGTCGTAGTAATAGTGATTCTCTTGATTTTCATGATCGAAATAATCCTTTCTTCGGTTGAATTTTTGGAAAAGCTACTAATCATCGGCGACAAGCCGATTTTCTTTTCTTCCAAACGTACAAGCGCCCTAGCATAACTAGGTTTCATGTTTTCCCCAAATTTTCGTATGACTGTTTCATCACAGAATAGCTCGATATCACGGTTCGCAAGAATATACATGACCCAAACAATAGGGTTGAACCAATGGATGCATACGCTAGTGGCAAGAATCCATTTCTTTAGTGTGTCGAATCGCTTGATGTGCGTAAATTCGTGGGTCAGGATAAGCGCAAGTTGTTTCTCATCGTCATAATCTAAATTTTTCGGCAAGAGTACAACAGGCCGAAAAATACCGTATGTAAGCGGAGTTGAAATATAATCTAGTTGCCTGATTTGAACATCTCGCCATAACAAATTTGAAAGCTGCCATTTTCTTATAAAATCGTTTCTAATAGGCACAGCCATTTTGTAGATTTTGCGATACCTTAAATGCGGAATAATAAAAAATAAAGCACACATCGTAAAACCAACGAACCACACCCATACAAAAGGCGATATTTGTGAAGCCGTCTTCAATGGCATAATCGGCGCGGTCACATGTTCTGTAATTGGTGGCATGATTACCGTAGTTCCATTAATAAATGTTGAACTTTCTGGCGCGGAAATCACTTTTGGCGCTGTATACATTCCGCTTATATGCTCCGCTGCCGTAAAAATGCTAAATTGCGATTGAACTGAAACAGGTACAAGCAATTGAATTAATGCAACACCCCAAAGAAACATAAAGGTCATTTTGGGCAGCTTGTGAATAAGCAAGGAACGCAAGAAAATAACTGCAAGAATAAAGACGGAAGCCGAGATACTTATTTGAAGTAACGACATTCCCTCACCTCATTCCATGCTATCAATAAGACGTTTCAAGCGGCTAATTTCTTCTGTCGACAGTCGTTTCTGTCCCAACAATGAAGCAATCAGTCTGTCGGGGGCGCCATCATACATTTTATTTATCAGCTCCGTTGTTTCGTGTTCTTGAGCCTGCTCTCGTGTAACAACCGCATGGCAAACGAAATTAGGTTCATGCCGCTCGATCGCCCCTTTATCAAGGCATCTCTTGATGATGGTATACGTTGTTGTTTTACTCCAACCTACTTTTTCTTTTGCAATTTCTGCAATTCTCTTTGCGGGGGTATCGCCTTCTGTCCACAAGATTTCCATAATATTAAGCTCGCTATCGAATAACTTCATAACCAAATGAAAACACCTCGTTCCTATATATTCTACTGCTGTAGAATCACACATTAACATTCTACTGTAGTAGAATAGTTTTGTCGATAGAGTCCTGTAGTTTTCTTAACGACGACAGGCGTTGCGAATGCGGGGACAAGTAAACGAGTTGGAGCCCGTCAGGAAATTCCTGACGGGCTCTTGGAGTATTATGGCAGGTTCATGATGAAGAATACTTGTGGCAGCAGGATTCCGCTCAGGGAGCATAAACTTCCGGATTATCGTTTCTCCAAGCGCCTATGCAGCCAATCAAACAGGCCGTGTAGCTTCTCAACTCTCTAGCGGCTTCATTATCCTCGTATTCCATTACAATATTTATGCTTGGCTTGCGCCATGCCAATATTCGGCCTGAATAGCCTGGGCGCCAACACTCCTCATCCAATGCAGGCGGTCCATATTCGTGTATGGATTCCTCGGGCGTTGAGCTCATCGTCATCCCCCCGGGCAAGCTTCCGGGGAACGGGGCTTTAATTCGATCATCCGCCCCCGGCGCAAGAAAATGTATGGCGCCAATGATCCATCCATCTTCAGCTGCATATTGGAGCCCGGTCAAATCATTTATTTTGGGCGCGCGATAGACATCAATGCGTAACGAAGCTTTCGCCGACCAGATTATATCGTCGTTGAAATAGCTGTTCGGTGCCGGTATCCTCTTGACACCGAATGATTGCAGCAAGGCTTGGACTTGTTTGGGCTCGTACGGATGCCCAAGCAATTGGATGA
>NZ_BDQX01000010.1 GCF_003112455.1 Paenibacillus agaridevorans | reverse complement strand
CTGGCTCCTTCAGTCGGAACCGTCAGCACCGGCGCGGCCGGGGCTGTCGTATCCACCGTGAACGTACGTGCGGCGGAGTCTGGGCCGACATTGCCCGCCGCATCTTCTGCACGCACCACTACGCTGTGGTCGCCTTCGCCAAGCGCGGCTGGCGGCGTCCACGTCCAAGTGCCGCCCGCTCCAACCGGTACCGTCCCGGCATCGCTGCCGTCCAAGATAATCGTCACCGTACTGCCCGGCTCTGCTGTGCCGCTAATCGTCGGCGTGGCATCGTTCACGCTGGCTCCGTCAGTCGGACCTGTCAACATCGGCGCGGCCGGGGCAGTCGTATCGT
>NZ_BDQX01000009.1 GCF_003112455.1 Paenibacillus agaridevorans | reverse complement strand
GAGGGCTTAACGGTCGTGTTCGGTATGGGAACGCGTGGTTCCCCTCCGCCATCGCCACCAAACGTAGCGTGGATTGCACGCTGAAAACTGGATACGAAAGTGTGCTGAATCTTTAGCTTGCTTACCGGCTGTATGACCAAGTAAGCGATTAGGATAAGCCCTCGAC
>NZ_BDQX01000008.1 GCF_003112455.1 Paenibacillus agaridevorans | reverse complement strand
CTTCGACTGGCTGGCCGTTGACAATATCAAGCTGACGGGCGAGCCGTTTCAGACAGAAGCCGAAGTGACGGGGCAGAGCCGGTTCACGCTCAAGGCGATCGACGGAACGGCGCTGCGGATAGCCTCGCCGCCGAATGGCGATGCGTACGAGCTGATCTACTGGGATGTCTCCAACCTGAAGGGCAGAACCGTCTACCTGGAAGCAGCGGACGGCATGGACGCCGAGGAGGAGGGCTGGCTGGCTTTCGGCGCGCCGTTCTCGTTCAATCACAAGGACGTCGTCGAAGACGGCTACTGGTCTTTCGAATCGGGAACTTACGCGGATTGGGATCGGACGGGCGACGCGTTCGGAGCGGAACCGAACAGCCGGTTCCTGGGCCGGCCGCTTGGCAGCGGGAACGGAAAGTACTGGGCGGACAGCCTGGCGGCGGGCGAGGATAAAACCGGGACGATGACGTCTAAGCCGTTCGTGGTCGACAAGCCGATCCTGTCTTTCTTGGCCGCCGGATGGAATGGGCAGGCTGGTTGGAACCCGCCGCGCAACTATTACGAGCTGATCGACGAGAACGGTCAGCGTCTCCGGCTGGCTACGCCGCCGGGGCAAAGCTCCCAGCCGCTTAATCAGTTTATCGCACAGTATTGGGACGTTTCCGATCTGATCGGGGAGACGGTGCGCTTTCGCGTCGTCGATGGCGATTCGAGCAGCGGATACGCCTGGTTGGCGCTCGATTCTATTCATCTGATGGACAATCGGGATTTCGAAATGGGTAGCTATGCGTCGTGGCAGACGGTGGGCGCGGCATTCGGAGCCGAGCCCGAGTCGTTGGGGCAGTCGGCGGCCGCTCGGGGCGCAAGAGGCAGTCGGTGGAGCGATTCGTCGTCCGGCGGCGCGAATGCCACGGGAACGCTGACCAGCGAGCCGTTCAGGCTGGAGGGCGAATGGCTGAGCTTCCTTGCAGCGGGCTATGCCGACGGAGGCGCTAATTATTACCGTCTGCTTGCGGCGGACGGGCAGGAGCTGGACAGGGTGTCGCCGCCGAACGGAGCCGACTTCGTTTCGCTGAAATTGCATGCGCCGGGCAAGGCCGGCACGCTCGTTCGCTTCGAAGCGGTGGACGGCAGCGCGTCCGAAACAGAAGGCTGGCTCGCGTACGACGATCTGAACGAACGCAGACTGCTGCCAGACAAGCTGACGCTGCGGCTGTCGCAGGAAGGCGCGCAGTGGAGCGACGCGGCGGTATTGAACGGCGTCGGGGCGACACGGCTCGCCTATGAACTGCCGGGCACCGAATCATACCGCTACGTGCAGATACTCGTGGAAGGCGGCCGGGTCGACGCCGGATTTCTGCAGATGCTGCAGCTGCGCCAGCCGGTTTCCCGCTGGACGGACGGAGCACTGGGGCAGAACGGCACGCTGGATCTCGGCCAGATCCGGTCCGTTAACGGCTTGAAGCTGCAATTCGCGACGGCGTGGACGCGCTCGTTCACGGTCGAGACTTCCGTCGACGGCCAGACCTGGTCGCCGGCGTACAAGGCGATCGCCGACGCAGGCGCATCCGTCCAAGTGGTATTCACCGAAACGAACGCGAGGTATATCCGGCTGGCCGGACTGCCGTCTGAAATCCCGACGGGTATGACTGCGCAGGTTGTTGCGCCGCCCGCGCTGAATTTACAGCCTATTCCCGTACCGAGCGACGGCGGCGGGGGGACGAATCCGGAGGAGCCGAACCAGCCGTCGCAGGGTAACGGCACGACGACGCAGGAGCCTGCAGATATCAGAATTGCGCAAGCCGGCGGCGTAACGACGCTGACCGTTAAGGCGACGGCCAAGTCCGTGACAGAAGGCGGAAGCGTCGCGGAGCTGACGGCGGCGCAATGGAAGGCGCTCGTCAAGCTGGCGGCCGAGAAGGCGGTCGGGCAACGTGTGCACATCGTCGTCGAAGTCTCTGCGCCGGACGGAGACGTTCGGGAGATCGTCCTGCGTCTGCCGTCCGGCGCGGCTTACGATCTTGAGTGGGCCGAAGCCTGGACGCTGGAAGCGATTTTTCCATCCGGACGCCTTTCCTTGGACGAGAAGGCGACTGCGGAGCTTGCCGCTGCAGCCGGTCAAGGCCCGATCGAGATCGGTCTCGGGGTCTTGGAGCCGGGGGCCGCGCAGCGGGAACAAGCGAGTGCCGGTGAGGCGCAGTCCGGGAGCGGACAAGCGGCTGCCGGAAAATCCACAGGTGCGGGGGTACGTGCCGCAAGCGTTGCCGCCTCGGGTGGCGAAGAGGCTGTATATCGCTTCTCCTTGAAGGCCAACGGTCTATCAATGACGACGCTAGCCGCGGGCAAGGCAAAGATTGCGCTGCCGTACGTGCTCGGCGAAAGCCAAGAGACGCCGGCAGTCGTTGCCTACGCCTCTTGGGACGACGGGACACGACAGGTGTTACGCGGCGGTTTCGACGCCGCGCGCGGCGAGGTGGCGTTCGTGACCGGCGAACTTGCGTCCTTTACGATCGGCTACAATAAAGTCGAGTTCCGGGATGTGCCGGACGGCGTCTGGTACGGGGAACCGGCGGCCTATCTGGCCGCCCGCAGCATCGTGCTCGGTAAGGGATCCGGACTGTTCGCCCCGGCGGACAGCGTAACGCGCGCAGAGTTCGTCGTCATGGTCATGCGGGCTTACGGCATCGCCCCGGCGGAGGATCCAGCCTCGTCCTTCGACGATGCGGGCAGCGGATATTCTGCACCTTACTTGGCCGAAGCGAAGCGGCTCGGCCTGGTGAACGGCGTAGGCGGCAACCGTTTTGCGCCCGCTGCCGCGATGAGCCGGCAGGACATGCTCGTCATTTTGCACCGGATGCTCTCGCGGCTGAATGAGCTGCCGGTGGTGTTAAAGGGTGATGCGGCAGCCGTCCGCTTCCGTGACGAAGCGAAAATCTCCGCTTATGCACGGGAGGCGGTGCTCGATTTCGCCGCGGCTGGCTCGGTGATCGGCTACCGGGACGCAATTGATCCGCATGCCGT
>NZ_BDQX01000007.1 GCF_003112455.1 Paenibacillus agaridevorans | reverse complement strand
GGGCTGGAACACAGCGTCTGACGGTGGCGGTACCGATTACGCAGCGGGTGCGACACTCACCATGGGCACAACAAACGTCACGCTTTACGCACAGTGGCGCCCTTCGGGAAGTACAGGCGGAGGTCCGGTTGCTCCTGGCAAACACACTTCCTCGAACGGAAAACTCACTCTGCCGGCAGGAGCGATAGGCGAAGTGAGCTTCGGGCATGTCGTGGAAATCTACATTCCAGCCGGAGCAACTGACAAACCGATCGATATAACGATTGGAGCCGAAACGCGGAACGAACAGCTTAATTTGCAGGATAATCATCCGGTCAGCGGAGTATTTAACATTTGGAAAAGCATCGCGGACAAATTCAAGAAGCTGGTGACGATCACATTTTCTTTTGATCCAGCGAAATTGTCCGAGGGACAGAAGCCGGCAGTCTTTTATTACGATGAAGCCAAACACCAATGGATGGAGATTGCAGGAGGAAAAGTCGTTGACAACTGGATTTCGGTAGAGGTCGATCAATTTGGCCTATTCGCTGTTATGTGCGTGGAAATTGTGAATGGGCGGCATGTGCTGTGTTCTTCTCCAGTCCAATCGCCTGAGTTCAGTGATGTACCAGGGCATTGGGCAGCTAATGCCATCCATGAAGCCGTCAAACGTGGTTTCGTTAAAGGCTATCCAGACGGAACGTTTAAGCCGAATCATACGGTTACGCGCGGGGAATTCGCAGTCATGCTCATGAATGCGCTAAAGCAGCAAGTCGAGGGAACGGAATTGAAATTCACGGACGTGGCGAAGATTCCGGCTTGGGCGAAGGGTGCAGTCGCGCAAGCGGTGCAAGCTGGCATTATTAATGGCTATCAGGACGACACTTTCCGTCCGGTTGCCGAGATTACCCGCGCAGAGATGGCGGTGATGATCGCCAGTGCGCTGAAACTGTCAACCCAACAGAATGCCGCAACCGGCTTCGCGGACGATCAGAGCATTCCGACATGGGCGAAAGGCGCTGTCGCTGCGCTGAAGAATCTTGGCATTATAGGTGGCAAAGACGCGAATACATTCGAGCCGAGCGGTAAAGCGACACGAGCGGAAGCCGTTACGGTTATAATGAATATGCTCGCAAAAAAGGGCTAGTAAAGCAACAAAAGAGGGTTACCCTGAAGCGGTTGGGCCAACTGCTTGAGGGTAACCCTTGTATTATTTAGGAGCTGGATGGTTGTATCGAACAGGATCGAAAAAAGAGTTCGGTCTACTGTCCAATATGGCACAAAACGTTAATCGTGTCGTTACTGTCGATGCGTTGTTTCAGCTCATTTGGGGAATGGAGAGTCTGGAGGATACGAGAACGGTTGCTGTACACATCAGTAATGTACGTAAAAAAATCGAGGCTGACCCTGCCAATCCTGAGAGAATTATTACGATACGGGGGGCCGGGTATATGCTGGTTGCCAGAAGTGTGTTGCAAGCGCGAACTTAAAGTTTTCTTTAAGTTTCATATAAAGAGCAATTTACTATGATAAATTAGAAATAATATTTTTAGGTTTTTGACGAAGAAAAGCTAGCTGTCATGGGAGATGGTATATGCAACCAGATACTTGGACCAAGGCATTGTTGTATGTGACGATATTTGTAATCTGAGGTCAGATGGATACGCACCCCATAAATTACGATGATGAAACCATAGCAAATTTATGTTGAAGCAGAAATTAATATTATATATTGTGCGACAGTATGGAGGGGGAGACAGATGACGTTATCGATTAACTCGTATAACTCGATGTATCCGATTAACAGAACGGCGCCTTTGAGTTTCCAGTATTCTAGTAGTCAGATTGCGAACCAGTCTTTCTTTTCAAAGTACGTTGTGAAGAGCAAGCCTTATGAGCAATATATCAAGACAGCAGCAACCGGGATTATGAATTTTTTGAAATCTGCGCAGGATATGCAAGCATCGACGCAAAAATTAATGCAGAAGGATAATTCATCTATCCAAGCAAGGACGGCGGAATCATCGGACGGCAACAAGGTTACTGCAACTGCATCGGCCGGAGCTGCGAGCAAAACTTATGAAGTTAAAGTGAATGCGATCGCGACTTCTCAAACGATCAGTGGAACATTTTTGTCTAAAGTAGACACGTCCGTTGTAAGCAAAGGCATCAATCAGTTCAACATTACGATAGGCGGCAAGACTACGAAGATATCGGCTGTTATCTCCGATAACGATACGAACGATCAAGCGCTGACCAAGCTGAAAGATGCGGTCAATTCAGCGAAGATGGGCGTAACCGCCAGTATTGTAACGGATGATATAACAGGCAATAAGAAGCTTGAGTTAAGCAGCGACAAGACAGGAGCGGATCAGGCTTTCGAGGTTAAAGATGTTACCGGCAACGCGATGTCGGCAACCGGCGTTAAGAATGCAACGCAACTAGCGTCCAATGCGTCCTACAGCGTGAACGGAGGCGCAACTCAAACTTCGCAGTCGAACACGATTGATCTGGAGAAGGGCAAAGCTGCGGCGACACTAATGGCCCTATCGATGGAATCTGTGAAAATACAAATCAAACCGGACGAAGACAAAGTCATTGCGCAAGTTAAAGATCTGGTGTTGAGATACAATACGATGCATGATCGCTTGAATGAAGCCGGTGGAGTTATGAATTCATCTGTCCGTAAACGCATTGAGTCGTTAGTCAGCTCATCTTCCTATGAGCGAATCGGTATTCACCGTAAGGGCGATGATACTCTCAAGCTGGATGAAGAGCAGCTTAAGAAGAGCTTAAGCTCAAATTTCGAACAAACAACGAAAGCGATTAGCGGCAACTATGGCCTAGCTTACCGTTTATCATCAGCAGCGGAAAGATACAATGAAGTCCCGGCAAGCAGCTTGCTGAACTCGAAGGCTCGCCAGGTGCATCAATTCGCGATGTACCAGTCATCGATGCAAATGGCTATGCCGACACAGGCAAGCGGGTGGATCGTGAATTCGTTTTATTAACTCGATACAGGCAACGAACAACAATTTGCAAATAAAGGATATAAAAGTTCAAAACCCGTTTGAGTAGCTGAAATCTATTCAGGCGGGTTTATCCATGTTGTTGGTAGTGAAACCGACTCATGCGGTAGCACACCATGTAGTATTAACACAGCCAAAAGAATATCGTTTTTTTTCCGGGTCTTTAGCTCAACTGGGAGCACACCGTTGTCGGTAATTTGAAGTTTATGCTCGTTGCACCTATGAAAATTATCATGGAAAACCTTGTATGCACAAATGGTTCCAACATAAGGGGAATAATGTTAAAGTTGTTATAGCAGAATCTCTTAGAGGGGAGCAAGACAGCGTGTTCATAGTAAACGTAGAAGGTGCAATCTGTAGGGATGATAAATGGCTAGTTATTACACGAAGTACCAAAGAGGAACATGCAGGGGGGACTTTGTCTCTTGTGGGAGGAAAAGTAGACGTTGAAGGTAACGCACTCGAAATCCTAGAACGAACTGTAAAGCGAGAACTTTATGAAGAAGTTGGCATCGAGATAAAAGATGCTGTTACTTTTGTATACAGCTCCTCCTTTGTTACAAATGATGGATGCAACGTTATAAATATGGTCTTCCTATGTGAATATGACAAAGGTACAGCACATAGCAAGAGCCCCGATGAGGTTGAAGCCGTTCATTGGATGACCTACGATGAAATAATGAATCATCCCAAAGCTCCTCTTTGGACAAAAGAGAGTATAAGAAGAGTAGCACTAGCAAGGAGATAACAATAATGATGAAAAATGTTTATGTTATGCGACATTGCAAGCAGATGGTCAAGAGCCTGATGCTAAGCTAACTGAACTAGGTATTCAACAAGCTGTGAATCTTACTGAATTTCTCTTAGATAAAGATATTGATTTTATCATTTCAAGCCCTTTTGAAAGGGCTTACCGCACCATAGCTCCATTGGCCCAGTAACACGGCTATGAGCCGTGCCATTAGTGTAGTAATGGAAGTCCTAGTATTTTGATGACCGCATTGGGTTTAAGGAGTGGGAATCTTTAACCAATCTTGATGTATTTCATCTAACCTTCTCAGGAGAGAAAAAACTTAACATTCATCGAATATGGGCAGAGTGATTTTATATTAGCAAACACATTCCTCCGGACACGTACATGTTTGTTCTCACTGTCTACTCGTCACATGTGGAGTGCTGTTCACTACTAATTTGGAACGGAACGAACGAATGAGAAGCTAATGTAGGATTGCCCTCTTTAATGAGAGGGTATTTTTTTTGTGTAAATACAGGAGCGGGTGCTAGATACCATAGGACTCTAGGGGGTAGTTTGCACTAATCAAACATCATTAACAGGGAAAAGGCTTTCAGAGTATATATCAAGATCATTTTAGTTGGATTAATATTATGACTATAGGATCGTCGAGCTTAAAGTCAATCTAGAGCAGTAGCTATCTTATCACATAGGGTAATTTTTTTCGTCCAGCTTTCCGCCGAAGGGCAGAAAGAAACCGACGGGCATAATCAATTGATTTTCGAGGGATTCTTTCATGTATCTAAAGGAAAAGGTAATATTCTTAAGACAATTTTTAAAAGAATAATAAGAGTTTATTATGAACTAGCTGAAAACGAATATGGTATAGTGAATGGGAACAAGCCCATGAAAGGAGGCGCGTTGAAGTTATTTCTTTAGTTCTTTTATATGAAGTTGACTTTGCAATCTTTATGTAGAAGACGACGATAAAGACTCTGAGTCTATTTAAATGATAATACATGAGGTGTGGAAGTGAAGAAGCTAATATTGTTATTACTTGTGTTGGTTTTTATTTGGGGATGCAGTACAGGGAACGGAACGAATTCGCAGGGCGGCCAAGGAACAGAGAAGCCTGCTGCTTCGGATAATGCGACAATTAAAGAGAAAGATCCAAAACCTTTACCGGAAGGCAAAAACGCACATGTTGTTGTTATCGGTACGGAGATTGAAGGCATGTATTTGGCGAGAGCGGCTAAAGATGAAGGACTGTCTGTCCTTGTGCTTGATCCGCGTGAAAAGCCGGGCGGTCAATTGATACAGGGAGAAATGCTGTTTCTGGATGAGCCTACGGATGATGCACAGAAAACAATGACGCAAGGACGCATTAAAAAATTATTTGATCGTTTTAAAAAGGGAGAAATTCGCAATATTGAGCATTTTACTACCTATTTTAATGAAGTGATGGATGGTATTCCGTTGGAACCGGGCATTACGATTGTGGATGTGAAGAAAGAAACAGATGATAAGAACGGTCGCACGAAGGTGAGCGGTCTGACTTACAAAACAGCAGCTGGTGAAGAGAAGACAGTAACGGCGGATTATTTTGTGGAAAACACTGACTTTACTGCTTTGACTCATTTACTAGGCGGCAAACGTCTTCCAGGAGTTGAAACGATTTTTAATGCTCCGGATGTTGATTATATGGCAAGCTCTATCATGATGAAATTTAAAGGCGTAGACTGGAATAAGTTCAAGAGTGAAGTTATGGCACTAGGAAAAGAAGAACGCTTTGAGAAATATGGAGGGGAAACGACTGTAACCGATACATTTACTTGGGGATTTGGCAATGTGGGCCAAGAGTATGAGTCTACACGAGACGATATTTTCTTGCGTGGTCTGAATGCATTGAACCAACTGAATGGTGAGGTACTGATCAATGCCTTGCTTATCTATG
Source organism: Paenibacillus agaridevorans (assembly GCF_003112455.1). Classification (GTDB taxonomy): domain Bacteria; phylum Bacillota; class Bacilli; order Paenibacillales; family Paenibacillaceae; genus Pristimantibacillus; species Pristimantibacillus agaridevorans. Next base: position 41,772 of record NZ_BDQX01000007.1, on the reverse strand, counting down.
ATGTTGTTCCATCTGACAATGAGCGTATTGCAGAAGCCGTTAAACTAGGTCAGGAAGAGACTGATCTAATTGTTGACCATTTGCGTGACATGCTTCCAGGCTGGGAAAACGCCGAAGTAAACGGCTACCCTGATTATTTGTATATTCGTGATTTTGACCGTTATGAAACCGATTATATTCTGCAAGCTACGGATGTAATGGGCGGCGAAATGTTCTGGGATAACGTTAGCATTGCGAGTTATCCGCTCGATAATCAAGGGATAAAGAGCAGCCCTTGGGGCGTAGGGTTAGGAAATCCGGATAAATACGGTATGCCGCTGCGTTCATTTATTTTGAAAGATTATGCGAACGTTATTGTTGCTGGTAAAAACGTAGGTGCTACAGCAGCAGCTTACGGAAGTGCTCGTATTCAAGCGAATACTTCACTTGCTGGAGAAGTAATCGGCATTATTCTTGCCCAAATCGACGGTGAGAAGCAATTGGTGGAGCTTAATGAAGAGGATATGAAGAAAATGCATGCTTACTTGAAAAAAGAGTACAAAATTAATGTGAGCAGCGTAAAAGCTAAAAATAAAATTGCCGACTATACGGATGCTGAACGCGAGCAACTGAATTCCGGCAAGCAAGTAACGAAGAAATAATAAGGGTCAATCCATCCAGCCTTTAGAGAGCTTTAGAAGCTCTCTTTTTTTGTTTTAGAAGTAAATCAGTGGAGACGCAGAGAACGTCATTGAAGCTGTTGAAAGGAGCTACCGCCGAAGTTTGATTGCTGCTCTGGGCAATTGGGCTAATACGGGCGGCAGATTTCTATGATATGGATTTTTCAATAGCTTTGTGTAGTTCAATGTTTTTAAATGCCGCAGTAAGACGTGGTAAAGGTATGCCTGACTTTTTTGCTTCTCTCACAACTTCAAGTACCGCAAAACCTGCTTTACTATTGTTGTATTCGATGAAAAGCCGTGGTAAGCCGCCCTTTGCAAAAATGACCTTGTTAAAAAGCGCGCCGAGAAGTGCTGGTGGAATCTTAGTCAACAGTAGAGAGATCATATCCATCTTTGCGCCTCTTGCTTTAAGTACAGGGACAATTTCCCTCATATTCTTGCCAACATTTGCGAATGAGTCGCTATGATTCATGAGTGCTGGAAAACTTCCCCGTCTCAACACCTCGGTTTCCATAGCCGCATTCATGGCAAAGTGATTCCATAGCCAGTTTTGCATATCCTTTACCCAACTAATTTTAAAATGGGCGCTTTCAAATAGTTCTTTGACCTTGTTGTTAATATGTTCAGTGCCTGCCCGTGGTTTTTCCAGAAATAGCATTTTCAAAAAGCCACCTCTAAGCCTATTGTCCGCGATGCCGCCTCCTGCTCCAGGAAACCCAAAGACAACATTGTTCATAGACAATGGTGAGATCGATGATTTCAAATCTTGCCAAACGTTATTGAATAGTAGGACAGGGGTGGTTCCGGCAACAGTTGATAGTAATTGTGCTGCTTCTGGAAGTTGTTCCGTGTTGACACTCACAATAATGAGATCATAATTCGGGCTCAGCTCCTCATGCAGTTTGACGTTCCAGATTTCTTTTATTAGCTGTTTCCCTCTTCGTGCGTCCCACATTTCAAGCTCTATGTTGCTTCCGAAGGTTTCTTTTCTCCCTTTTCTAACGTAAAACTCAACTGTATGCCCTGCCTTTTCAAAAGCCCAAGCATATTGGGTCGATATTACACCTCTACCGAAGAATAAAATTCTCATATTGGCCTCCTAAAAATATAGGTTAATCATTGTTGATAATCAAACAACGTGTTGTATGATGTTATTGTATAGATACACTCTAGGGTCATCAACCATCAGATTTTTAATATCTGTCGTATAATCGATTGAACAGGAAAATGGAGGCCAATAATGAATAAGCAACCTGAAATTACGGACAAAACAAGGCAAACATTTATAAATGTATTTTGTGATTTATATAGCCAAAAACCAATTGAAAAAATATCGATTCAAGAGATTGCTAACCAATCAGGATATAATCGCAGTACATTTTATCAATACTTTACGGATATCTATGAGTTGTTGGACTACGTTGAAAAGCGTGTCATGAAATCCATTAACGAGGAAATGGCAAGCAGAGAGTTTTCTACACATACTTTCCAAGATGCACTTCAATGCTTGGAAAATGCAGAGGAGATTTCAGTCCTTAAAGCCCTCTTGGGCGACTATGGTTCTGTTCATTTTGTTGAACGCCTGAAAAGAGAAATTCCCTTTGAGAGATTGATTGTGGACTTTCCAACAAATAATGTCTTAGCACCATACATAATTGAATTTTACATATCAACATTAATATCTATGTTTCGCCTTTGGATACGCAACGGCAAAGATCTATCGTCGGAAGAATTGGTCAAGTTGATAGATAGCCTATTTGCAAATGGGATAACACCGTATCATATCTTTGGCACGGTCAATCCGCGGCGCCCTGATTCGAATAAAAAGTAAGGGGACGAGGGGAAGCACAGGCGGCTCGGTGCCTGTGGATAGTGAAGCGAATGAAGCAGGCGAGACAGTCAACGTTAAAAGACGTTGGGTAACTATCAACCCAGCGTCATTTTCTTTGCACCTCGGTTAAGCTTTCTTTAGAGGTGGTTGATGTTAAGCTGCTCGGGGAGCGAGTTCGACAGCGTAGCTTAAATTTGGCTTTGGAGGAATTCTTTCGTTCTTTGGACTCGATTGTGAGAGAAGACGGCTTTTTGATAAGTCATTGGTGTTTCAGCATTTGGAGTATTTGAAGTACAGCGGCGATTATTATTGGACCTGGCGTTTATCGCGGGTTATTGGCTCGTTTTAATACGGCTGTAGATTGACCGAAATGTCACTACAGTCGTTATTTTATTTTTGGGGAGCGTAACTCACATTCCGCGCCCTCTGATACGGCATTTTGAATTTTAAAGGATATTGCAAAAACCATGTCGAATAGAAAAGATGTTGTTCTGGACAAACACCATTCTACCAAAGATTGGGGGCCCCTTTTCATATTTTCAAAGTGTCGTACTTTCAAAATTCAGGTTTATTTGAATTTACAGGCGGCATGTTAAATTAATATGGAACCCCCAGTTTGTTGTCCATCGTAAATTTGCATCGAATACATCATCCTAACACGGGGAGCATTCCGGATATGAACGCCAATAATCAGTTAATTTTCACGCAAGAACGCTTTCTTACCGCCAACTTACTTCTTCCGATGCTCTATCACGCAGGTTGGGAGATCCGGGACGGGCATTGGAGTTATCCGCAACGTGAAATGAGTAGCGGATTATTTCAGGCCCGTTACGTCTCTGAGCTCGCATGTTACGTCCGAACAATTCCTTATCATTGGCTGATGATGGTCCTTCAGGGCGAAGTCGTCGTCACCTGCAGCGATTTTCGAACGACGATCGGAGAGAATGCGGTCGTGCACTTCCAGCCCCATCAACCGCATCATATCAGCGCCGATCAGCCCGCCAACTACATCTGGATTCATTACAAAATGCTGCTCCCCTCGCAGGAGGAGCCGTTGCTGCCGTTGTATCCCGATGAGCAAGTAGCGCGGTACGGCAGAGAAACGGTTTTCCAGGAAGCCGTAGTCGATCTTCCTTCAATAATTGTACCCAGAAATCCGAATTTGGTTCGCAAGCTGTTTACGACGACAGTCGAGGAATTCATGCTCGAGCCTCCTGGATTTATGTTGTCCTCCAAAGCCAACTTCCAATGCCTGCTGACCGCGTTGTTCCGCGAAGCGACAGACCGGAGCAGTCCTGCGATCGTGTCCGACCCTGCGATCCAAAGAGCTCTGGACCACATCCATCAGCATTATGATACCAAAATGACCATATCGAGCCTCGCGGCCCTCGTAAACTTAAGCCAGAATTACTTCATTTCGCGATTCGGCAAAATCGTCGGAATCAGTCCGAACGAATATATCCTCCGCTTCCGTATCCGGCATGCGAAGATGCTGCTGCGCGACACGGACATGAGGCTGACAGAAATCGCCGCGTGCGTCGGCTTCGAAAGCCTTTCCTACTTCAGCCGAATGTTTCGGAAACTGGAGGGCATACCCCCAAGCGAGTATAAGTCGTACAAATTGCGGACCGATGTCCATCATTCGGAGTGATGAAATCGGTTTGTCGATACCCGGCCGAATATCGTAGTATTGTGCAAACAATAACGAGAATAGGAGAAGATTGGACGATATTAACCTCCTATAATGAGAGATGAAAGCGTTTTATCTATCCATGCAACTCATCATTAGGAGGGGTTTAATGAAACAGGCGATTCGAACATTCATTCTGTCGGCCCTAATTTTTACGTTCGCTGCTCTCGTCCGTCCCGAGTATGGCTCGGCGCAAGCGACTGCGGAGTGGAACTGGCAGACGAACGGCAATTACGAAGGGTGGACGCCCGGCAACGATATCGCGAGTTCTTCCGTCACCGACGGTATGCTGCAAGTAACGCTCGGCGGCGCGGATTCGCAGTTAACAAGTCCTGCGGTGTCCATAAACGCGACCGATAACAAGTTACTTGTGCTGCAATACCGAAACGGCACGGGAAACGGAACGGCGCAGCTGTATTGGAAAACGACCGGACACGGTTACTCGGAAGCCTATAGCCTGCCGATCACCGTTCAGACGGACAACGAGTGGCATGAGCTTCGCGTGCAGCTTCCCGCGTCGTGGACGGGAACGGTTACCGAACTCCGCTTCGATCCGAGTCAGGGAAGCAGCGGCACGTTCGAAATCGATTATATGCGCATTCTTAATACAACGGCGGACCGCTACAATCTGGCCAACGGTTATGTAAAGCTTTCCGGAATTTACGGAGTAATCGATCTCGTTCAGTTCGATCCGACCGGTACGGGGAGCTACGGTGAGAACCTGCTTGCGGGCAACTTATATTTGACGGCGAGCAGCGGAACGAACACCCTGCCGGGGTTGGGTACCGCGGTTACCTCCACGTTTTCCGGAAACACGCTGACGCTGAGCAATATTACGTTCGGGGCGTACGGCACGTTGAACGTGACCGGCAACTGGGTGATCGAATTGGACGGCAACAAGTGGAGCAACACGTTCACGATTACGTCCAATGCGAACAACATTCCCCTTCACAATATCGGATATATTATGCCGATGCAATGGTACGATCCCGGCTTTGACGTGACGGTGCGCAACCGCGTGCCGTTCGACTACATGATCGGGGGAGATAACCAGTACCATTCCAGCTATGTCTACAAGCGCGGCGCGGAAAGAACGTACAGCCCCGCGTTCGAGTTGCGGCAAAGTCCGCTTTATATTCACGGAGCGAATGGCCATGATTACGATTTGCGTATCGAATACAATCAGCCGACCGTGGAAGTGGCCGTCGGGATCGATTCGATGACCTTCCCGTTTTTTGCGGCGGAAGGGACAGGCTCTCCTTATTTCAAACCGTACGTGCTGAATACGGGCGAAACATTGGTTCGCGAGTTGAACTTCACGGTCGAGCCGAACAACGATTGGCTTCCCGCTGGTTTTCCTGTGTTCGAAGGCACTGACGCCGCGATGACGAGCGCGCTCACCGAGATGTTTTACGAGCGCAATTACGAGCGGCATATCGGCAGCGGCCCGACCTGGCGGGAGTGGATGGGTACGATTCGTGACTGGTTGCAAGACGAAGCATGGCGAACGGGCGAGAAGTACTCGATGCTCGTCCAGCGGCAAGACCCGGACGGTTATCCCTGGACTTGGGACAACTCAAAGGGTTGGCCGTTCCCCGGTGACGGCAGCGACACGCTGCATCATATCGATACGCCCGCCAACTTTATTCTAGGCGGTTACCGTTACTATGTCGCGACAGGAGATCGGGAACTGCTATCCACTCAGATCGATCGGATGCGCGCGGCCCTGGCTTATATGCTGGACTATTACAATCCTACGAAAAAGCTTTTCATAATTACCCAGTCCGATCATGAAGGCATTAGCGTAACGGAGAACGGGAGCGATTATTGGGACATCCTGCCGCACGGGCATATCGACGCATACAGCAACATGCACGGCTATGCGGCCTTAACGGCCATGGCCGAACTGGAACAACTGGTCGGAAATACCGCCAGGGCCGCAGAGCTGAACGGCTATGCGAACGACTTGAAGGCGGCGTACGACACGACCTTCTGGCGGACGAACCACTACATTCAGACGATCGACGTGAACGGAGTAGAGCATGACTACGGCCCAATCTATCTGAACGTTGCCGCGTTCTATTACGGATTGGGAGACAGTGCCAAAGCGACGACCTTCTTCAATTGGGCGGAGACGGTGACGACCTCCTCCGGAGAGGCGGACGTGTTCAGCAAGTTCGTATTCGCTCCCCGCGCGACCGTTACGTCCAACCCGAGCAAAGCGCAAGGCGGGTGGTGGGTATCGGCGTGGGATAATTACGGAGCTTACGGAGACCAAATTCAGGACGGCGGCGCGGCGCTGTACACCACGTTCTACGAAATCGCCAGCCGCGCGCAATACTTGGGCGCCAACAATGCCTACGGCCGTTTCTCCGATATCATCGACCGTTATGCGCTGGACCATCTCAGCGGTGGCAAAACGCTGTATAACGGCGAAACGGTGCAGCACACTTATGCCGGCAGCGTCGGCACTTGGGGAGAATTCCCGGAAAGCGCCCTTGTCCCCGTCGCGCTGCTTCGCGGATTCATGGGCATCAAGATGGACAAAGACGGCTTGCAGATTAAGCCCAATATGCCGTCGACCGGATTAACGCAAGCCGGCGTAACGAATTTCCGTTATTGGGATATGAACCTGAAGCTCACGGTTTCCAATTCGTCTGTGCGCCTTCAGGTGCTGGAGAACGAAAGCCCGTATACGGACTGGGAAGTCAACGGAACGGCGGTGAGCGGGCTGTTCGACATCACCGTTAGCCTCAGTCCCGGGCAGAACGTGACATTGACTCGGGAAGCGGGATTGGGCGTTAATCTCGAAACTATCGAGTATGATACGATGGTGGGCTGGGCTTCGGGAGACTATTACCCGGTCAGCATTAATGGACGCGGTATCGGGGGGCATAACGGTGACGACGATTCCGTCCGGTATAAATGGCCTCTTCTGAAGGGCAAGAACGTCATTACCGTCAAAGCAGTGAACGCTCCCGGCTCGACCGGCGGATTCCTTGCCGACTTCACGTTGCCGGACGGACGCAAGATTGTATCCGACGCTAGCTGGAAAATCAGGAGTGAACGAGAGGATCGTTACGACGGCCTGGCCTTGGCGGACGGCAATTGGACGCAAGCGACCAGCCAAGGGGCGTATAGTTCGTCAACTCGCGGACCCGTCGTCAACTTCCCGGGCGGATCTGATGCCCACTGGATATGGGATAGCACCGGACAAGCGCCATGGCTGCTGCTTCGCAAGACGTTCAACTGGGATGAATACTGGAGCTTTAACTATGACGGCGACGAACAGGAATGGGGGGGATTCACGCACCTCCTTGACCGGAAGGTGGTCGGAGGTACGTTTAACGCGGAGATTAGCGGCAACGATCCGAGCATGACCCAATCGATTAACGTCGATGCGGCCAAAAAGAAGCGGTTCGTCGTGCGCATGAAGAACGGTACGGCCAGCACGACCGCGCAACTGTATTGGGCGACCGTACTATCCGGCATGGATGAGAGCAAGCGCGTCGATTTTACGATCGTTGCCAATGACCCGAATTATACGACGTACGAGGTCGATCTGACCGGCCATCCCGAATGGCGCGGCACGATTACGGCTTTGCGGTTCGACCCGGCGACGAACGCGACGGGGACGACCAGCATCGATTGGATCGAACTGAAGTCGCTGGACGGCGACTTCGACGTGGCCGATCGCGTCGGAATCTCGGCGTCTTCCGCTTACAGCAGCGGGTGGGAAGCTAGTCAAGCGATCGACGACGATATAGCAACGGTATGGTCCAGTACTGCGCATACCGTGAATGCGACCGAGTGGATTCAGCTTGATCTGGGCAAAGCCCATACGATCGAGCGAGTGCGGTTGAAGCCGCGGCCGGGCGGCAGCGGATTTCCGGTGGATTTCAAAATTCAAACGAGCATGGACGGCGCAAACTGGACGGACGTTCCGGGTCAAGCCTATACCGGTTATTCGAACCCGGGCAGCAGCTTGGAGACGTTCGCGTTCAGCTCGCCCGTGACGGCTAAGCATGTGCGTATTTACGCAACACAGCTCGGTCAAGACGACAATAACAATTACGTGTTTCAACTGAGTGAGCTTTGGGCGGACGACAAAAAGATTTCCGGTTCCCCGTCGTGATTCGGCCGTAAACCGAAAGTCGGCGGTAATCCGTGAAGAACGAAAACAAAACGGAGGTGCAGATGATCGTCTGCACCGCCGCTTTTGTTAGGCCGGGAGATGAATGAAGTTGGAGAAGCTGCATGTTCAACATCATAGTTTAATGTTGCCTATCATCTATCACGTCGGTTACGAGGATCGGGAGGAGGAGTGGGAGTACCCGGAGGCCGTACACCAAGGGAAGGTACTTAACGTGCAATACGACTTTTCCCGCACTCACTACGTGCGTTCGCTTCCCTTTCATCTTATCGTGATGGTTCTCAAAGGCAGCGTAACGTATCATATCGGCGACGAATCTTATCTCGCGGAAGAAAACAGGGTGATCCATATTCCTGCGCATACGCCCCATCATATCTCCGCGACCGGCGTGCCGCTTAGATATATTTGGATTCATTATCAGCTGCTGGTGCCGGAGCAGTCGATCCCGATCATGCCTCTGTCGCCCGGAGACGAAATCTCCGTTTTCAAAGGCGCGGTATCGTTCAAAGAGGCGCTTCCCGAGCTGCCGATTCTGATGAAGCCCCGCAATTACTACACGATCAAAAGTCTGATGAAGTCGATCTTGGAGGAAGTGTGGGCCGAGAAAACCGGCTGGCTGCTGGCTTCGCGGTCTTATTTTCAATCGATGATCACGCACCTGTACAGAGAAGTGACGGTAGAGGAAGAACGGACAGGTACCGGAATTGCCGATCCCCATATCGCGGTCATTATTGAACATATTCATAGCTCGTTTGCCTCCAAGCTGACAGTAGAGGGACTTGCCTTGAAAGCCAACCTGAGCTTGAACTATTTTATCTCGAATTTCAAGAAATGCACGGGCTTTACGCCCGGAGAATATGTCGCCAGAGTTCGTATTCAATATGCGAAAAAATTAATTCGGGAGGGCATTAAAACCGTCTCCGAAATTTCCGATATGGCCGGATTCGAAAGCGTGTCGTATTTCAGCAGGGTGTTCAAAAAAATAGAAGGTCTTACGCCGGGCGAGTTCAAACATACCGAAGTATAAGGAAAGTGATTCTGTTAAAGAAAACGATGATTTTCTGTATATAAATGAAAGCGATTCAAAATTAAGATTGAAGTAGGTTAACTCAATACGAATATAGGGGGCAACACAGAAATGAGGAAGAAGCTGATCGGGTTCATTCTACTCTCGCTCGTCCTGGTGATGGCGGCAGGCTGTTCAGGTTCGAATTCCGGCACGAATGCGTCGCAATCGAATGAACCGCAAAGCTCCGCTGCAAGCAAAGAAAAGCGTACGGTCACATTCGCCACGATCGCCGGTTATTACACGGATGGATTGAAGGAGGCAGCCCAAGAGTACACGAAGCTGAATCCGGAAACCGAAGTCGTCATCGATGTCATTAAGGATAACGATACGTATCAAGCGAACTTCAAAGCCAAGATGGCGGCGGGAGGGAAGGATGCTCCCGATATCGTTCACATTAATTTGATCGGGGAAACGAGCTCGGCCGATGCGATCGATAAAGGCTGGCTGCTGAAGCTGAACGATTACGTGAACCAACCGAATCCCTACAGCGGCGACAAAACCGTATTCGAGGGAATCGATCCCGAATACCATCAGAACACGTATAGCCGGGACGGGGACGTTGCCTATCTCCCATTCGATCTGGTAGGCACAGGATTCTACTACAACAAGGATATTTTCGCAAAGCTGGGAATTTCCGAACCGGAAACGTGGGAGGAATTGCTCGCTGCGTGCAAGCAATTGCAAGATGCCGGCTATATTCCGATTACGATGCCTTTCGGCTTCGAGTCGACGATCACGCAGGCGTTTCTCGACTGGAGCGCCAAAAGTCTTTACCCGGAGTTGTTAATTCAGCCGGGAGATGCTCGCTACGACGAGAAAATCCATAAACTGAATACGAGCATTGCCTACTCTGCCGACAATGGAAACTTCGATTTCGGCGCGAGTTACGATCCGGAAAAGCAATTGCTTGCTCTCAAAAACAAGCAATACGATATGCAAGGGGCTGCCCAACGCAAAATCTGGACGGTCATGAAGGAATTGTCCGCGTATTACCAGCCCGGCTACGCAACGATGCAGGATCCGGACGTCTACCAACTGTTCATTGCGCAGAAAGCGGCGATTTATTGGAACGGCAGTTGGCAAGTGGGAACGCTGCTCGACGATATGAAGAAGCTGGGCGACAAATCCTTCGGATGGGGAACGTTTAAATTCCCCGAGTTCGCCGAGGCCGACCCGCTGTTTCCGGGAAAACCGCGAGGCATTCTGGTGCCGGGTCATCTGCTCGGAATCGCGGATAAGAAGGACCCGGAGCAAGAGAGCCGGACGAAGGATTTCATGATGTATCTTTATTCGCCGGAAGTCGCTCAGAGAGTGTTCGAGACGACGCTTGAGGCAGGACAGTTCGTTCAAGGTCCTAGCCTGGTGCTTGGGGTGAAGCTGCCGGACGAAGTCAACGCATATCTTACGGGCTTCAAAGTCGATGGCAGCATGGGCTACGCGATCGCCAATGCCGTTCCTTCCTCGGACACGAATCAAGCCAAGCAATCCGCTCAATTGAAATACTATGAAGGCAAACTATCGCTGGAAGAATTTTTGGCCGAGCAGGACAAAATTTTGAACCGGGATATGGATATCTATATCAAGGCTCAACAATACGATCTGGATCCGAAGACCAATCCATAAGCTGCAAACGGAATTCATCATACAGGCCGAGGGAGAACGAGGTGTTCTCCCTCGACGGCTTGCTTACATGGAGTGAGATTATGATCGACAAGCCCTTTCGTCCCGACAGAATCCGATATTGGTTAAAAGCTTATTTTTTTATCGTTCCTTCGCTCCTGTTCGTCTTGATCTTTCTCTATTATCCGATGCTGACTTCCATCTATCATTCCTTTACGGACTGGAATTTAGCTCAAGCGGAATGGATCGGTTTGGACAACTATATTCGCATGTTTAACGACAATACGTTTCGAATCGCGCTATCCAATCAACTTCTTTTTACCGTCACGGATATTGTCAAAAGCATCGTATTCCCCTTATTGGCGGCGGAGTTGATTTTGTCCTTGCGCGAAACGAAGCTTCAATATCTGTATCGTACGGGTTTCGTGATTCCGATGCTTATCCCCGGAATTGTTTTCGTTCTGATCTGGCTTTCCGTTTACAACCCTTCCAACGGATTGCTGAATCATTTCTTGTCGTTCGCAGGTCTGAATTCTCTGGCAAGGCCGTGGCTCGGGGAGAGCGACACCGCGATATGGGCCGTTATTCTCATGGGATTTCCTTATATCACAGGTTTGCCGTTTCTTATCTTTCTCGCAGCGATCGGGGGCTTCAACAAGGAAATTATCGAATCGGCCAGAATGGACGGCGCCAAGTTTCGGAATATTTTTCTTAAAATGCATCTGCCGTTGCTCGCGCCGCAGTTCAAAGTCGTGCTTCTGCTGACGATCATCGGCAGCTTGCAGGACTTTGTGCGAATTATCGTACTGACCGGAGGAGGACCGGGAGTATCGACCACGGTGCCGTCGCTCATCATGTACAACTCGGCCTTCAAAAACTCCAATTATGGATACGGCAGCGCGGTCGGCATTTTCCTGTTCGTGAGCATTCTCCTCCTAACGCTGTTGGTATCAAAAATTTTCAAGTCTGAAAGAGAGTGAATCCGGGCTATGAGAAATTACAGAGTTGCGGAAGTCGGCGTCGTTCTCAGCCTTTCGGTTCTACTGCTACTTACCCTTGTTCCGTTTGCCATGCTATTGTTCCTTTCGTTCAAAGATCATCTCGATATTGTGATCGACTTCTGGGGAATTCCGGGAGAGATCAAATGGGAGAACTATTCTACGGCCTGGAGCGCCGTGTCCGGGAGCATCGGCAACTCTCTGTTCATTTGCTGCGTTACGGTAGCCGGGGCAGTCCTCATTAGTTCGATGGCCGGTTACTCTTTCGCCCGCAACCGTTTCCCGGGCAAAGAAATCCTCTTTATGCTTATTATCAGCGTGATGCTGATTCCGTCCATGTTGAATATCGTTCCGCTATACGCGATTATTTCACAGTTAAATTTGACGGACTCTTTCTGGGGCTTGATTTTACCCTATATATCGGGAACGCAATTGGTCGGAATCATTCTTTGCCGGACATTCTTTCAAGGAATTCCGGAAGAGCTGTTCGAAGCTGCGCGTATGGACGGCGCCGGAGAAGCTTATTTGTACTTGCGCATCGCGCTTCCCTTGAGTATGCCGGTTATTGCGACCCTGGGGATCATTACCTTTATTAGCGTTTACAGCGATTACCTATGGCCGCTGATTATATTGAAAGAGCCTCATCTTACTTTTACGATCCAAGCGGTTAATATGACGACCAATGGCAGGCCGGATCTCGGATTATCCTTCGCCGCCTATATCATCGGCAGCTTGCCGATGATACTGGTCATTATGTTCGGTATGAAATATTTCGTGCAAGGAATTACGTCGGGAGCGCTTAAATCTTGAACCCGCTGCAGAGAAGAGAGGAGAACGCTACTCAATGGCAAATTTGAAGTTCAAAATCGGATTGATCGGAAGTCCCGTCAAGTTTGTCTCATGGACGGAGGAGACGGTAATGTCCATGAAACAAATCGGATTTAACGCTCTGCAGCTGAATATCGCCTGGGGAGGGCGTCCGCACGACGAACCGTTAAATTTGGAGGACGTCGTAGCGTTATCCGGCGAAGCATCGCTTAAATACGAGCAGAAGATACCGATAGGCGGCGATTCCTCTTCGGGCGCATGGGAGCGGCGAAGAAACGATCTCAGAGAGCGTATACAGTTATGCAAGCAGGCGGGAATGCGCTCCATTTTCCATTTTGGCGCCCCTTACAACGGACAGGATGGTTATCGAGATCTGCCCCTCGAAAATTGCTTGCTGGACGGCGTAACGCCCGACAGGTATGTAGCACTGCTAGAACGGTTTAACGAGGAGTTTCCCGGGGTTGACGATCTGTTGCTCTACACCTACGATCAGGACGCTTGGCTGTGCAACGAGTTCGGAAACTGCGAGTCGTGCAGGGGAATTCCTCTGGATGAGCGCGTCGTCCCTTTCGTTAATCTGCTCGCCCGAACATGGAAGCGGCTGACCGGAGGACGTCTTTGGTGGGAGCCATGGGAATTGTCGGCGGGACAGGTGCTTAAGTCGATCGAGAAGCTAGACGCGGATTGCGTCAGTCTGGCGCTGCATTCGAATATTGCCGAAGTTACCGTTACGCTTCCGGTAGACCGTTTTTTGAAAAATGCCGCCAATCTTGCGGTCAAACGGAATATCCCGTTTGTCGTGGAAGGGTTCTTTACTTCCGCAACGGAGGAAGTCGAGCCTTACGAACATATCGCTTACCCGCTTGTCACCTTGCGCCAGCTCAGGGCGATAGCCGGTACTCCCGGCGCAGTGGGGATTAAGGAATACTTCGGCATAGATATGATCAAGCCCGATCCGAATTTACGGGTTACGGAGCTGTTCTTTCGGAATCCCTGCATCGGGGACGACGAAGCGCTGGAGAAGCTTGCCGAACCCTACGGGATGGCAGCCGAAGAAATGAAGGCTTTCTGGCGTCTGAGCTCGGAATCGTTCGAGCTGTTTCCGTGGGATGTCTCCTGGTTTGTCCGCAAAATCGGTCTTTGCGACGTGTCGCATTCCATGACTGCCGCGTTTATCCGGGGGCAGCAATGCCATACCCCCTCATGGGAATCCACGCGTAGGTCGATCTTCATGAAAACCGACGATCTTGAGCCGGACCCTTGGATGATCGAGGATATTCAGCTTCGATGCAAATTGAGCGCTGAGCGGGCGGAAGCGGCCATTCAAACAGGACGGAATGCTCTTGAAAGGGTTTCCGCGTCGCTTCGAGACGTATTAAAGAAAAACTTGGACGAGTTAGACGGTTTCCAAAGACGGGCTATGTCCTATGCGTATCATTTACGGGAAACGAATCTGGTTCGCATCATTCGCTCTTATCGCGAAGACCATCGGGAGGTGCCGGAGCGGCTTCTTGCCGAACTGACGGCGTTGTTGAAAGAGGATCAACAAAACCAACGTTCGGCAGAACCGATTCAAACCGTTCTGGGGATGCTGGAGGAAGATTTGGACGAATTTCTTGATCGTTACTTTCTTACGCCCGATCGGAACGACTGGGTGAAGGGACCGCACAGCTTAACCTCTCGCTGAATTTATAGCGTTATGACATGAGAACGCTCATGATCCCCAGTGGCAGTCCCTATGGCAGCACGAGAAACGATGGGAGCATCCTGACTGGGTGAAATGGTCGGCGGAAGCGCTGCGAACGGGACATGGGGGCGGAGATTTCTTCGTCATGCAGGAGTTTGTGTCATCCATTCAGGAACAAAGAAAGCCGGCTATCGATGTCTACGACGCGGTTACCTGGAGCTCGGTATTTCCACTATCCGTTCAATCCGCAGCTAACGGCAGCATTCCCGTGAAGTTTGTGGATTTTAAGCTTCGAACTGGCTCTCGAGCTTCTTCGGTAAGCGAGCGTTGATACAGGTCAGAATGAAGGAGGATCATTGCAAATGGCAAAGTATCTGAAGACGGGAAAAAGCCCAGCGGAAGCGGAAGAGCAAGATCAGAGGGTTTACGAAACGGTGCGCGACATTCTTAAACAGGTGAAAAAGAACGGAGATCAAGCGGTGCGCGGGTTCTCCCGGCATTACGACAATTGGTCTCCAGAGCAGTTCAGACTGAGCCGACGGCAAATTGACGAAATCATCGCCAAAGTACCCGAGCAAACCAAGACGGACATTCGTTTTGCTCAGGATCAAGTACGCAATTTTGCAGAAAAACAACGAGCTACAATCCGCGATCTGGAGGTAGAGACGTTGCCCGGAGTCGTTCTGGGGCATCGCAATATCCCTGTCAATAGCGTGGGTTGTTACATTCCGGGCGGACGATATCCGATGCTGGCGTCCGCCCATATGAGCATCCTTACCGCCAAGGTAGCCGGTGTGAAACGGGTCATTTGCTGCACGCCGCCGATAAATGGCGAAATTCCAGAAGCCACGGTTTGCGCTATGGATTTTGCGGGAGCGGATGAGATTTATATTGTCGGCGGAGTGCAAGCGATGGCGGCTATGGCGCTGGGCACGGAAACGATCGAGCCGGTGGATATGGTTGTCGGTCCGGGGAACGCCTACGTGGCCGAGGCCAAGCGGCAGCTATACGGCCAAGTTGGCATTGACCTGTTCGCGGGCCCGACGGAGGTAATGATCATTGCCGATCATACGGCGGACGCGGAAATGGTAGCCTGCGACATTCTCGGTCAATCCGAGCACGGGCCGACTTCGCCCGGGGTACTAATTACGACTTCGGAGCAACTTGCGCATGAAACGTTGCTCGAGATCGATAGACAACTTATGACTTTGCCGACTGCGGACATTGCAAGCGTGGCCTGGAACAATAATGGGATTATCATAGTGGTAGACAGCTTGGAAGAGGCTGTAATTGAAGCAGATAAGCTGGCCTACGAGCATGTGGAGGTGCTGACCGAGAATCCTCGATATTTCCTGGAGCGCCTGACGAACTACGGCGCATTGTTCTTGGGGCCGGAAACGAATGTGGCCTACGGGGACAAAGTGATCGGCACCAATCATACGCTGCCGACCAGAGGAGCGGCAAGGTATACCGGAGGGCTATGGGTAGGCAAGTTCCTCAAAACGTGTACCTATCAGTCGTGCACATCGGAAGCAAGCGCACTGGTCGGCGAGTATGCCGCCAGATTGTGCGAGATCGAACGATTCATGGGGCATAGGGAGCAGGCGCTTCTGCGCGTACGCCGATATGGGCGTTCCAAGTTGTCCGCATCGAAGTGAGTTTCCAAGCAATTGTTCAGGGTTACTCGGATGGCAGCGTCCAACCGGATCGCGTCATCACCCGTGCAGAGTTATATAACTGAGCCGCATTATATTTGAGCCCAAGCGTGTTAGCGCTTGGGCTTTTCTTATGCAACAGATGCCGCGTTCTACAGAGTAGAGCGAGTCGTCTTATAATTTTATAAGTCGAAATAAAATTTCATAATAAAATATGTTTGTGAAATTTATTGACGAAACATTCGAATTTGTATAATATTCAGATAGGATCCGCAAAGCGATTTTAAGCTGTCGAAGTTACTTTATAGGAGGGATGGGGAAAAGAAATAAGGCGAATCTGTTCAGTGGCTTGAAGCGAAATATCAAAATTTATAAAAGGAGCAGTGAAAATGAATCGTTTATTTGCGCGTTGCAAAGCAATATGCAGCTGGATGCTTATAGTAGTCATGCTAACATCCATGTTACCTGCTATTCACGTTTCAGCGGCGGGGGTTACTCCTCCAGATTCAGATGCATGGACACCCTATCAACAGTACTTAAACTCGGATGTTTCCAAGAAGGAAGATATGCGTGCGACTTGGATTGTAACCGTATACAATTCAGATTGGCCATCCTCGGCATCGTTAGCTATTTCTGATCCTGCAGCGAGGGTGGAAAAGCAAAAGCAAGAACTAAGCCATATCTTGGATGCGGCAGTTGCCAGCAATCTGAATGCGGTTATGTTTCAGGTTCGCTCCTCTTCCGATGCGCTCTATAAATCTGATCTCGTTCCCTGGTCTATCGTTATGACAGGGACACCAGGCGGCGATCCAGGCTTTGACCCGCTTGAATATGCAATAGACGAAGCGCACAAGCGTGGATTAGAGCTGCACGCATGGTTTAATCCATATCGTGCCGCAACTGCGATCAATGATGCCATGGTTGCTCAACTCAAGGCACTGCCAAAGAGTATTTTCAACACTCATTTTGATTGGATTAAAAAAGCCTATGATGGCGTGTATGTAGTAGATCCAGGTATACCTGAAGCACAAGCATGGATAGCGGATAGCGTTATGGAAGTTGTTGATAAGTATGATATTGACGGCGTTCATTTCGATGACTATTTCTACCATGAGGGTAAAGCCTTTGATTATGATGACAAAGCCACATTTGAAAAGTATAAGGGCGGTTTTACAGACATAGGCGATTGGCGAAGAAATAATACATACAAGCTTATCAGCGATCTTTCCCAAAAAATTCGTTCAGCAAAACCTTGGGTACAGTTTGGAATCAGCCCTGCCGGTATGTGGGCCAATATGAAAGACGGGCATGTTAACGGTTCTCCAACTGCCGGAGGTGGACCAAACTATGATAGGAGCTTTGCAGATACATTAAGATGGGGGAACGAGGGGCTGATTGACTACCTGACTCCACAGGTTTACTGGCCCTTTGGCCGCGATGTGGCTCCCTACGGTGTAATAGCAACATGGTGGGCGGATCACCTTACAAATCCCAATACAAAGCTTTATATGGGTATGGGATTGTATAGGGTAAATGCTACAACCAATCCAACGGAAACGGGATTTTTGGATCCTTACGCCAAAGATGAGATTATCAGGGAAATACAACTCAATACAAATTATAGAAGTGAAATGACAGGCCGCGGGATCGATGGTTCATTCCTATACCAGAGCAGCAATATTGTTCCAGGTGCAGGAATTTATAAAAAGGAAGCTGTAGAAAATGGAGTAAGAACCGCCTGGGCGAATAAGGCTATAGCTCCAAAAGCAACCTGGAAGAGCAGCGTTGCTCCAGCGATGCCCACAAATGTTACTGCCGAGGCTGTAGGTGGCGTTACAGAAGTTACATGGATATCTAATGATGAAACAGGCAGCACCGCATATTATGCGATTTATAGATTTGCAGAGAATGAAAATCTTGATACATCAGATTCAACAAAAATAATTGCAGTTGTTGGCAAGACTGTTGATAGTGGCGGTAAAGATATAACAAGTTATACCGATACAGCTGTATCAGATCCAAGCAAGGTACAGTATGTTGTCACTGCACTTGACCGCCTCCAAAACGAGAGCTCGCCAAATGCGCCGACACCGGTTCGTGCAATCGATGCAGACCTTACTACTGCAGTCGGTACAGCCCCGGTTCTTCCTGTATCCGTAAGGGTTAATATGACATCAGGTTCTCCGGCTAATATGATGGTAAAGTGGGAGAAGATAACGGACCCTAATCTTTATTCCGCTGCCGGAACTAGCTTTGATGTAACCGGGACAGTTATTCATACGAACGGAACACTAACAGGAATGACTGTTAAAGCACATGTTTCAGTTGTTGCACCGGCTATCAAATATATTAATCCTGTAATTGTAAGAACAGAACAAAATACGGCTCCGGTATTTCCAGCTACCGTAGATGTAATTTATACAGACCATACAGTTTCGTCACTTCCCGTTATATGGGAAACTCCGGATCCTGAAGATTATAAAAACGCCGCACCTTTCGATGAATACAGAAATCCAAGTGTGAAAGGCATACAGGGAATAGTTGATGGAACAAATCTAAAAGCAGAAGGCAACTATATCGTATATCCGGCAGTTAACTTATATGCGCCCATAGCTGTTACAACTCGGGTGGGAATACCTCCAATACTTCCCCCGAGCGTTAATGCCACATACTCTGACGGCACAAGCTCAAGTGTAGCAGTAGTCTGGGATGATATTCCGGCAGAAAACTACGCTAGAATTAATGACTTTACCGTAAAGGGAACAGTTGAAGGTGCCGCAATGAAGGTAGAAGCTGCGGTAACTGTTGAAAGCGCTGTAAACATAGCAAGCATTGATCCGGTATATGTGAAGACAGGTATCGGCGTAGCACCGAAGCTTCCAAATACGGTTAAGGTCACCTATGATGATGGCACGATGGACACTGTTTTAGTAACCTGGCCAAGTGTGGATCCGGCTGTTGACTGCTTAACAACACACAGATTTACGGTTACAGGGACAATAAACGGTACATCCACTAATGTTACAGCTACGGTTGAAGTTGCTGCAGTAATAGTGCTGGACGACTTTGAAAATGGGGTTGTTAACGGTGGAGCTGCCCAAAGCTTGATGAAGTGGACAGGCGACAGCGCCAGCAGCACACCGCCAACTTTGTCCTATGATACCGCTATAAAGCATAGTGGAAATAGTTCCTTGAAGGTTGACTATAAGTTATCCAAAGTTGCAGGTACTGCAAGCGCCTATGTTCGTCCGAACCAAGGTACGGGCATTGTGTTTAAACCCGGGGAAGTCCCGCAAAAGATAGGTTTCTGGGTATACGGAAATAATGTTACAACTTTTGCTCTGAGGGCAGAGTTCCGTGCAGGAATTACGACTGGTTCCACTAATACAAATCAAAACATTTCTAATACGCTGAATTTTACTGGATGGAAGTATCTGGAGTACACGGTGGCTCCGTCCTATCAATCTACGGGTCTCACTATAACACTTATGCCTGGTATCGTTGCCACATCATCCAATGATAAGGTGGACAGCACCATTTATATCGATGATCTTGTGGCTGTTTATGGAAGCGAAACAAAGGATACGACAGAAATAAGCGGGGCAATTGCAGCTGCGCAAAGCCTTTATGACATCACGACTGCCGGTACAGGCCACGGGCAGTATCCTTTATCAGAGCGCATGGGGCTTAATGCCGCTATTGATGCTGCAGCTAGCGTTATGAACAATCCTGCAGCCGTTATGGCAGATCTTTATAGTGCTACCGATTTGCTTAACTCAGCAGTTGAGGCCTATATGGCTGCACAGATTGTAAGCGAGCGGCATCAGATCATAGAGGACTATGAAGACCATGGCAGCGGCAAGAGCATTGTTGACTGGATTAATGATGGAGGAAGCACTAAGCCCGCTATTTCATATAACAATGATCCCCATTACGTGAAAAACGGAAATCGATCATTTAAGATTGATTATTATTTTGCGGGAACAAGCGGAACAGCAAGTGCTTATGTAAAAGGTGCATCCTACCCTAACCAAAAATTGAAATTTACCGGAGAGAATACACCGAACAAAATTGGTTTTTGGCTTTATGGCAATGATGAGACGATTTTCAGCTTACGTGCAGAAATAAGAAAGGCAGACGGTACTTCAGCCACAACCGCCAATTTCTTGCCAGCCAATTCCGTGATGAAATCAGGCTGGAATTTTGTAACCTATGATGTACCGCAAGCAACTTTTAATGCATCGACGGGCCTTTTGCTAAACATTATGCCTGGATTAGTTGAAACCTCATCTGCTGGCAGAGTAAACAGTACGATCTACATGGACGACCTTACTGCAATATATAATGTAACTCCGGCTGCTACATTAAATAAAACAGGACTGATAGGAGCTATTGCAACTGCAAAATCCCTGCTTCTTGGCGCAGTGGAAGGGACACAGGGAGGTCAATACCCTATAGGCTCCACAGCCATTTTGAATGATGCTCTCATTGCTGCACAATCTTTGGTAAGCAGCACCGTACAGTCGGATATTGATCGTGCAGCAGAAACATTAAATGCTGCAGTTAACACCTTTAAAACTTCACAAATTCCGCTAATTGATATTCAGGGTTTAAAAGCTGCGATAGATGCCGCAAAGGCAAAACATGATCTCGCAGTTGAAGGAGCACTGCCAGGACAATATCAAAGCGGAGCCAAGGTAGCACTGCAAGCTGCGATAGATGCAGCAAACACAGTATATAACCATGCAGGCGCGACACAAGGAGATGTTGAGGCGGCAAAAACGGCATTAGCACAAGCTGTTGCTGATTTTGACGGAATGGTGGTTTCGCCTTTAGTGACAATTGATTTAGATGCTGCGATAGCAAAGGCTATAGCTCTGCATGATGGAGCAGTTGCAGGAACTGAACCCGGACAATATCCGCAACAATCAATGGATGATTTGTTATCGGCAATAACGGCTGCAACAACTGCTAAAGCTGATGCACAAACCCAGACAGATATTGATCGTATATTTAACGATCTAAATGCTGCAATTAAGGCTTTTGAGGATGCAATGGTTCCATTAGATGTTGATAAAACTGAACTGATTGAGGCTATTGCTGATGCACAGGCTAAGGTTAATTCAACCGTAGTAGGGACACTTGGCGGACAGTATCCGCAACATGCAAATACTGCTGTTACAACCGCAATTGCAGCAGCACAAGTAGTTGTAGGCGATATTCATGCTGACCAGGATGCTATTGATGCGGCTGTAGCCGCATTAAATACAGAGGTAGCAAAATATCTTGCAGCACGAATAGCAGCTCCATGGGATAAGTATAATGTTCCAGAGGAAACACCGGTAAACAAACGTGAGATGCGTGCCGCCTGGATAAGCACTGTTGTTAATATTGACTGGCCATCAACAGATTCATGGAAGATTGAAGACACGCAAGCTCGTGCGGCGGTGCAAAAAGCAGACCTTATAAAAATTCTTGATGATCTTGCGGAAACAGGCGCCAATGCAGTGATGTTCCAAGTAAGGCCGACATCAGATGCATTTTATAAATCAGAGCTTGCACCATGGTCATACTGGCTGACAGGAAAACAGGATGTTGATCCGGGATTCGACCCGCTGCAGTTCGCAATTGAAGAAGCGCATAAAAGAAATCTCGAACTGCATGCGTGGGCTAACCCATACCGCGTTTCCATGCCGGCGGCCATGTATAAGGACGAATCAGGAAAGCCTTTATCGGACTTAAATGCAGTAGGAAATATGTTGAGCCAGGTGCCTGATAGTATCTATGCCAAGCATCCGGAATGGATAAAGGTCGGCACAAGCCGCTTTGTCCTTGACCCAGGCATTCCGGAAGCTGCGAAATATGTTGAAGACTCCGTTATGGAAATAGTCGAGAATTACGATATAGACGGCATACACTTTGACGATTATTTCTATGTTGGCAGCAATGGCGGTTTTGATGCCGGGTATAGTGATCAGAGCACATATGATACCTATGCCGACAAAACCGAGTTTCCGAAGATTGAGGATTGGCGCAGAAATAACACATATACACTGGTTAAAAATCTGCATAATAGAATAAACGCAGCAAAGCCGTGGGTTAAATTCGGGATTAGCCCGGCAGGCGTATGGGGCAACAAGAAAGACGGACATCCGGATGGTTCTGAAACTTCGGCCGGAATACCAAACTATGACCGTGCTTATGCAGATACTAAGAAGTGGGTATTAGAAGAAATAATCGACTATATAACCCCGCAGGTGTACTGGACATTTGCAAATTCGGCTGCAGGGTATGGAGTTGTTTCATCATGGTGGTCTGATTTGCTTGAAAACAACCCTGATGTACACACACAGCTATATATGGGTGTAGGTTTGTACTGGCTAAATCCTGTTGAAGGAACTACTGATAAGTATTGGAATACCCCGGGTGTTGGGGATCAGGAAATTGCACGCCAGCTTAAGTTTAATGCTGCAAACCCCCATATAGACGGTACTATGATTTTTACGTATAACTCGTTTAAAGTAAATTCTCCTAACGCTGCTTCCGCTGCATCACTTATTAAGAACGACTTATGGGCTACCAAAGCCCTTATGCCGGCAATGCCGTGGAAGGGTGGAGTTGCACCTGAAGCTCCGGTATTAGTAAGTGGAACATTTGAAGACGGGAGCCATACAATTAGCTGGCAGGATAATGATGAAAATACAGCATACTATGCCGTTTATCGTTTTGAAGATAATGAGGCTGTAGACATTAACAATCCTGTTAAACTGATTGCTAAAGTTCGTAAGAGTGAGACAGGTCCGCAAAGCTATACGGATCAGACAGGTCAACCAACTAGTAATTATGTTGTGACTGCATTAAACAGGCTTAGCGATGAAAGCATTCCGTCAAATGAAAGCACTCAATTACCAATGATCGACACATCCGCATTGGACAGCGAAATAGTAGCAGCTGTGGAACTAGTGGACAATGCTGAGGTTGGTACAGAAGCCGGGCAGTATCCGCAAGAGGCAATAGATGCCTTAACTGCTGCAGTAACCATTGCATCGGCTATAAAGGTTAATGCAAAGACCCAGGAAGAGATTGATCGTGCAGCGGAAGGCTTGAAAGCCGCAGTAGAAAGCTTTAAGGCTGCACAAATAGTTGATCCGAATATTAAAGTCGAGGAAGTGAGCCTTGATAAAGAAACGCTTCAATTAAACGTTGGCGGTGTTTATCAATTAAAGGCGACTATCACTCCATCGGGAGCAGCTAATAAGAATGTAACATGGACATCAAGCGATGATGGAATTGCAGCAGTTGATAACACCGGCAAGGTTACAGCAATAGCAGAGGGGATAGCGGTTATCACAGTGACAACCGAGGATGGAAATAAAACCGCAACCTCTGTTGTAACTGTAAGCATGCCATCAGAGACAATCGATACAACCGAATTGGATAATCAAATAAAAATAGCTGCAGATTTAAGAGACACGGCAGGAATCGGTACAAATCCTGGGCAGTATCCGCAAAGTGCAAAAGATGCCTTGGAAGCTGCAATAACAGCTGCATTAACGGCCAAAGCGGATGCAAAGACCCAGGAAGACATCGATAGCGCAACTGTAAACTTAAAAAGCGCTGTAGCAAGATTTATTGCCGCAAAAATACCAGTACATGAAGTGATATACGTTCCGATACATGTTACAGGTGTAAGTCTGGATAAACAGACATTGGAACTGAATATTGGCGATGAATCTCAGCTGACAGCAACTATTAGGCCAAGTAATGCCGACCTTAAGCTTGTGACCTGGAAATCCAGCAACGAAAATGTTGCGATTGTTGATCGTGCAGGTAGAGTTGTAGCTAAAGGCAGCGGCACGGCAATCATCACAGTAACAACCACAGATGGAAATATGACCGCAACTTGCGTTGTAAATGTAAATGCTCCGGTAACGGAAGAAGAGGAACCTAAGCCTGAAGAGAACTTTGAAGTCAAATTTAGCGACATTCTAGGCCACTGGGCGGAAGCAAGTATTAAACTTGCAGCAGCAAAGGGCATTATCAGCGGCTATGCTGACGGCACATTCAAGCCGAAGAGCGAGGTTACCCGTGCCGAGTTTGCAGTCATGCTGGCTCGCATGCTGAACTTGCAAGGAAACGGAGCCGAGCTGGAGTTTAACGATATGGCAGCCATCGGCTCGTGGGCGAAACAAGGCATCGCTCAAGCTGTGCAAGCTGGAATCGTGAAAGGCTACTCCGATGGCAGCTTCAGACCGAACGCGAAGATCAGCCGCGTCGAGATGGTGACGATGATCGTAAATGCGCTTGGTTTCGCCGACAACTCCAAGGCGACAACTGGATTTGCGGATGACGCCGAGATCCCGGCATGGGCTAGAGCGGTAGTTGCAACGGCTGTTGAGAACGGGCTCGTTCAAGGCGTCGGCGGCAACAAGTTCGCTCCGAATCAAACGGCAACAAGAGCCGAGTCGGTGGTCGTTCTGCTTAGAGCGCTAGAGTTCGCAAGTGAATAAAGCTGAAGTCGATCAGTAAAGCCAGGCCCCCGGCAATTGAGCTGGGGGCTTGGCTATTTCTCATGGTAGATGTTTATTCGTGAGCGGAACATAGTAATGATCGTAACAGGTGGCCCCTTCCAGCGAAAGAATTGCTCTAAATCATTGTTCGTACGGGGCGGTGTAACTACTTTCACCATATAAGTCAGCGTTACCTGCTCCTACCGAACATTATTGAGGTGTAAAGTGTGTATACTATGACCAATCACCTGCAAAGGGGGGAACTGAATTGTCTAAACAGCAAGGGCATGGTGTCCAAAATACAACAACTCGAACGTCGGACAAAAAAGGCAACAAAAGCGGGAAAAAATAGTTGGGTTTAAGCTTAAAGTCGTCTCTCAAAAGCAGCTGTTTGTTAGCTGCTTGGGATGGCTTTTCGTTTTTTTGACGGAACAAGCAGCCAAAATGATCAGTTCCACCGTAAAGTTCAGAATCCCATCAAGTTCCTTCATTTCATACAACAATTTCGCTTTCTCATATGTTGTTAATAGAATATCAAACGTAGATTATAAGCCCCCCCGTGGCTTCTGCTGCGAACCTGACAACGAGTGTGGAAGAGCCACGAACTATTTCGCCGTGGTGTAGTCTTCATCTTCACTCGTTTTTTTAGACAACTCTGATTTTGACAAAAGCAACGAAAGTCAAACTTGTCCCAAAGCGTACGTAAATGAGTTTTAGCTCGGTCCAATCTGGATGTTTATTTTTTACATTTAAGGTGATCGATTTTTAGAAAAATATTGGATTGTAACAGAACTAATTCCATGCCAGTCTGTTTCCGCATACCGTGCATGTGTAGTGCATGGTAGGAATACAACGAATAGATACGTAGAAATCCATTGTTTTCAACACTTTACGCGATTTATGACGTTCATGGCGGACGGCGACGACTTCAAAATAAGCTGCTCAAGGACAAAATCGAGGTTTCGGTCGTCTTGGACTTGGATTTGGACGTCGGGTGGCGTGATCCTTTTTCTTTATTGTTCAGCACAGTCGGCTTTTTTGCGTGAAAGTGAAAGGAGAAATGTTCGAAGAGCAAAGTAGTTGCCCTAGCCAATCAGAAAAGAAGCGTCGGCAAAACGACAACAGCGGTCAACCTCCTTTTGCCCGAGTGCGAAATTCATACATTTATCAGAGATTGATAGATCGTCAATAAGAGTGTTGACTGGCTCCCCCCATTGTTTTATAAATTGAAGTAGAAAACAAAGGGGGAAGCCAGTTTGCCTAAATTTTATACGAAAATATTACTTTCCTTGACTTTGTCAATTACGATCACGATATTCGTGGTCTCATCCATTTTGTATTTCACATTCGAGCGGATCGGGCTGAACATCGCCCATAATTCCAATAAAGACGGCCTCTCGCAAATCAGCTACAGCGCGACTTTAATGAACGACCTCGCGAAAAGCTTGTCTCTTCAGGTTTATTTTAACGACACTATCTCCAAGCTCTCCTACGCCTCGCTGCCTGACGTGCGGGAGGAGTATTTGGCGCTCGATCAACTGCGTTCGTACCGGGCTACTTCGCCGTTCGTCGATTCGATCTACGTATACAATTCGAAACGGGATACTTTGTATACGAGTCTTGTCAATATTGAAAAAATCGAGCCGGATCAAAAGGGAACCTTCTTCGATCAGGGCATTCTGCAAATTTTAAAAAATATGAAAGATTACAAGCGGATCACGCCGATTCCCCGCAATATCGATAATGCCTATCCCGGCATCGTTAGCACTCCGAGCAAAAACGTGTACACGTTTCTGTTTTACGATTCCTATGCGGAGAAGATTCCGCTTGACGATCATATTATCATTCTCAACATTTCCGAGAACTGGCTGCGAAATATGATCGATCTGTTGAATACCGAACCCCAGAGCAATACGTTCATCATCGATAACGACGGTAAAATGGTGATCAGCGATCAGGAGAACGGCATCCTCACGGACCTCTCCGGCTTGCCTTACATTCACAAGATATTGGCTTCCAATAGAGGCTCGGGTTATTTTGTCGACGTAGTAAACGACATTAAGTCGCTTGTTTCGTACGTTTCTTCCGATGCTCATGCTTGGAAATTTATCCGGGTCACGCCCTACAGCTCGATTATGCATAAGATCAATGAAATGAAATCCAAGACGTTCCTATTCGGGATATTGATTTTGGTTAGCGGCCTGCTGTTGTCCTTGGTCCTCTCACGCAAGCTGTACCGCCCGATCCACAATATCGCGTCCAGCTTGTCGATTATGCAGAAGGAAAAAGGCAATGAGGAGAAGTATATCTTTCTAAGAAACATATTGCGAAATGATACCCGGCTAGCGGACGAAGTCATTTTGAAGAAATTCCATACGTTTCACACAAAGTTGAATCCCGGTTCCCCGCTGGTGCTGATGCTGTTTAAAATAGATGGGTTCAAATCATTCGTGCAAAATAACAGTGCGAACGGTAGAAGCTTGATTAAATTCTCGATCATGAACATCGCAAGCGAAATCTTATCGGCGCTGTACGAATGCGAAGCGGTCGATGTCGACACCGATCACATTGTCGTCTTGAGCAATGTCGACAGCGGCAGCGCCCATGAAGTCTACGCAGCCTTGGAAAGTCTCATTAAGAACATTCAAAATTATGTTCAGACCGCGTACAAGGTCTCGCTGTCTGTAGCCATAAGTCCGATCGCGAACACGTTAAGCGAGGCGGGAGACCTCTATGACGAGACAGTCGACGCTTCCAACTACCGATTGACCTATGGACACGGCTGTATCATCACCCCCGACCATATTAAAGCGCTGTCCGACAAGCCGTATACGTATCCATCGGATAAAGAAAAGATGCTGATCGACGCGTTGCTGCTCGGGAAAGTAGCCGATGCGCAAAATATTTATATTCATATCGTGAATCATACCGTCAGTTATTCCTACAATATTGTCAGATCCGGCCTGCTGCGTCTGGCCGTCGATATGAACATGGTGCTTGATACGATCCAGAGGAATTCTGGAAAGCCGATGCCGTACAATTTGAACGCCTTTATCTCGGAATTGGACAAGTTGGAGACACTGGAGGAAATCAACGAGCATTTCTTCGCCTTGTTCGGCAGCATTACCGCGAAGCTGAAGGAAAAAACGAGCGCCAAGCATGACGAGTTAATCCAGGACGTAGTGGAAATGATCCATCATCGGCACTCGGACATGAATTTATCCATCGATACAATCGCCTATCAATTTAAGATGTCCTCGATGTACCTGGGCCGGCTGTTTAAAAAAATAAACGGCAAATCCGTAGCGGAATATATAACCGAAGTTCGTCTGGAGCAAGCGAAGGAGTTGCTGGCGAACACTGAATATCCGATCAACGAAATCTCAGAGCGGGTCGGCTTCCTAAGCAGCGGATATTTCTACACGCTCTTTAAGAAAGCGACGGGCTTAACGCCGAATCAATACCGCAAGTCTTTACCTCCCGTAGGCTGATGCCACGGGAGTTTTTTTATGTGTAGGCGTGCCGAACGGAGGCAGACGGAGGCAAAACGGATAAATGTATGCATTCATAAGGCGGAATAATCTATAATTCTAAGCTTTGTATGCGATTTGGAGTGTTTTCGGCGCCGGCAGCCTGCTAATCTCAGGGTGTGGACGAAACAAAAATACGATCAGTGGAGAAAGGACTTATTCATGAACAATCGCACCGGAGGCCTTCGTTTCTTTAAGATCAACAGTACCGCGCAGTTGTTCCTGCTCTGTACGCCGGCTCTCATTTTGCTGCTGCTCTTTAACTACATTCCGATGGGAGGGCTGATCGTCGCTTTTCAAGATTACAGAGTAGATAAAGGGCTGCTCGGCAGCGAATGGATCGGACTGAAGAACTTTGAGTTTTTTTTTCAATCGGACACGGCCTGGCGAATTACGCGAAATACGGTCGGCTACAACGCCGTTATCATCGTGTTAAGTACAACGCTTGCCGTCGGGTTTGCGATCCTGTTGAATGAAATTACTAGAAAACTTTTCGCCAAAATTTATCAAACGCTGATGTTTATCCCTTATTTCTTGTCCTGGGTCATCGTATCGAGCATGCTGTTCGCGTTTCTGGAGCCGAGTCTCGGTTTCCTGAACAGAATATTGGTCGGTCTGGGCATTCAGCCGCCGAACTGGTATTTCGCGCCGGAATATTGGCCCTACATTATCGTTGTTATGGCAATCTGGAAATCCCTTGGATACACTTCGCTGATCTATTTTGCCGCTCTTCTCGGAATCGACCGGGAATATTATGAGGCGGCCTCGATCGACGGCGCCTCCAAGCTGACGATGATGTTAAAAATCACTCTGCCGTTCCTGATGCCGCTTATTTCACTGCTCACCTTGATCAGCATTGGCAGAATTTTCAGCGGCAACTTCGATATGTTCTACAATTTGCCGAAGGATAACGGCATATTGTACAGCACAACGGACGTTATCGACACTTACGTATACCGGTCGCTTAGGGTGATGGGAGATACGGGGATGGCGATCGCGGCGGGATTCTATCAATCTGTTGTAGGATTTGTTTTGGTGCTCGTTTCCAATTACTTGATCAAAAGAACGAACGAAGACAATGCGGTTTTCTAGGGGAGAATAGCATGGATACAAAGGAAAAATCGGATAATCGGCTACTGCTTGTTTTCTCGCATGGAATACTTATTTTGTTCAGTATATTATGCATCCTACCGATCATTATTGTGATAAGCACGTCGCTTTCCCCGGAAAAGGATGTTATTAATCACGGTTATCGGCTGTTCCCGAGGGAGATTACGTTTGTCGCTTACGAGTATATATTTCTCAATGCTCAAAAATTGCTGCATGCCTATTGGGTATCTTTTTCCGTTACCGCCGTAGGCACCGTCGTCGGCTTGCTAGTCAACGCCATGATCGCTTACCCGCTCGCACGCAAGGACTTCAAGTGGAGAGAGAAAATATCATTCTATGTCTTTTTCACGATGATGTTTACGGGAGGCCTCGTTCCCTGGTATATGATGATCACGAGCATGAAGCTGCAAAATACATTTTGGGTGCTGGTCGTTCCGTATTTGGTCGCGGCATGGTATATTCTGCTGCTCCGGACTTTTTTTCAGACGGTTCCCGTGGAAATTATTGAATCGGCGAAGATCGACGGCTCAAACGAATTCGGGATATTTTTCAGAATGATACTGCCCTTGTCCAAGCCTGTGCTGGCAACGGTCGGCCTGCTGATTATCTTCCAATATTGGAACGATTACTGGCTCGGCTTATTGTTCATCACGGACGACAAACTGATTAGTCTGCAATATTTGTTTTATAAAATTATGGCTAATCTTGATTTCTACATTAACAATGCGAGCTATTTGCCACCGGGAATCAGCCAGGATTCACTCCCGAAGCTGTCTTCCAGACTGGCGCTGAGCATATTGACTTCGCTTCCAATGCTGTTTGTGTTCCCCTTCTTTCAGAAGTATTTCGTCAAGGGATTAACGGTAGGATCAGTAAAAGGATGACGGGTTATTTCCGGACACCATTCCGGTTTAAAATAACAATATAAAACATATGGAGGGTTCAACGTGTCAAAAGTAAAAAAGACGTTAGGGATGGCCATCGTACTTTGCCTGGTCTTCAGTTTCACGCTAGTCGGATGCGCAACAAAAAACGAAGAGCAGCAAGCTTCAAATAGCTCGCCGGCGGCTAACGAAGATTCGGCAACATCGTCGGCGCTTCCTGAAGTGAAGCTGACCTGGTATTTTCCTTCCTTTAACGGAGATGCCAAGGGAGAAGAAACCGCCGTGTTCGACGAAGTCAATAAAATTCTGAAGGAAAAGATCAATACGACAGTTGATTTCAAAATGATCAATACGGGCGAGTACGAAGAGAAAATGAAGGTGATGATGGCGGCGTCGGAAGAGTTCGACCTGGCCTTCTACTCGAACTGGTTCAACAACTTCCAGATTGCCGCGTCGAAAGGAAACTTGCTTCCGCTGGATGAATTGCTTGGCAAAAATGGGCCCAAGCTCCAAAGCTCAATACCGGACGGATTCTGGAATGCGGTGAAATTAAACGGCAAAGTATACGCGGTGCCCAATCAGCAATTCTCGGCAAGAAGCACCACTTTAAACGTTCCACAGGCTTCTGCGGATAAATACGGCCTCGATGTATACGGAATCGACAGAAATACTTTTAAGCTGGAGGATCTGGAGCCGTATTTGGAAAAGTTCAAGAACGGAGAGCCTGACAAATACCCGATCGAAATCAGGTGGAAAGAGCTTTCGGGTTACTACGGCATGGAACTGATCAGCGGAGATGATGTGCCCGGCGCTGTCTACATGAATGACGATTCGTTGAAAGTATTTAATCAGTTCGAGTCGGAAGAATTCCAAGCGCATCTTGCGCTAGTCAACAAGTGGGTAGAGAAGGGCTATTTCAAATCGATCGAGCTGTTGTCCAAGAAGGATCAAAATCTAAAGCCCGGGGAAGTGATGGGCGCATGGTTTGCCGGCGCTTGGCAGCCTGGCGGCGAAGCTTTGGCGTCGCAAACTTACGGCGTACCGATGCAGAATACGGCGGTTTCCAATCCAGTGTTGAACAATAGCGGAATTCTAGCGACGCTGACCGCCATTAGCCGGACATCCAAAAATCCGGAGCGGGCTATGATGGTGCTGGAGTTGCTGAATTCGGACGAACAGCTGTTTAATCTGCTGACCTTCGGTATTGAAGGAAAAGACTACACGAAGAAAACGGGTAAATTCATCGAGCAGAATAAAGATTCCCAATATATCGGTATCCCCAACTGGGAGATGGCTACTATCTTCAACAGTTATCTCATTGAAGGACAGCCTGAGGATGTATGGGCCCAGCACAAGCAAATCAACGCAGAAGCCCAGACGTCGCCTGCGATCGGATTTACGTTTGATCCGACCCCGGTCAAGACGGAGGTGGCCAATACGTCCGCGGTGATCAAGGAATATGTGGAAGGCTTGACGTATGGCGTATTAAAGGTGGATAAGGACTATCCGGTATTCGTAGAAAAGCTGAAGAAGGCCGGCTCCGACAAGGTAATCGAAGAAATGCAGAAACAGATCGACGACTGGAAGGCATCCAAATAGTCATGGATACAGATGCGTTCAGAGAACCCCAAAATTCGTTCAGGCCGTCTCCATTCTGGGCGTGGAACGACATGCTTGCCGACGAGGAGTTGAGACGGCAAGTTCGCGAGATGAAGAAGCAAGGCTTCGGTGGATACTTCATGCATTCCAGGGTCGGCTTGCTAACGCCATACCTTTCCGAGGAATGGATGGATCGGGTAGCGGCGACGCTCGAAGAAGGCAAGAAGCTGGGCATGGAGACTTGGCTGTATGACGAGGATAAATGGCCGAGCGGCGCGGCGGGCGGTCTTGTAACGGCCGAGAACGAGGCGTTCAGGGCGAAATATTTGTTGAAAATCGATATTAAAGTTGAAGAGGTCGGGCGATACTTGGCGGATCGGGATGTCGTCGGCGTATTCAAAATGTTCATGCAAGACGGGAAGCCGGAACGTTACGAGCGCGTTGCGGGAGCCGAAGCGGCGGATGTGCGGGGTGTGTGCGATGCGCGCTTGGTCGCCTTCAAGATGATGAGCCAGGCGCCTAGCGCCTGGTACAACCATGCGACGTATGCCGACTTGCTTAATCCGGAAGCCGTGCGGCAATTTCTGGCGATCACGCACGAACGATACGAAAGCCGCTTCGGCGCCGAGTTCGGTGCGCATCTGCCGGGTATTTTTACAGACGAACCGCAGTTTATCGGCTCGGAACCGAACGCTATGCCGTGGACAACCGGGTTCGACCATTATTTCTGCGAGTTGGAAGGTTACGAGCTTGCCGATGTGCTGCCGAGTCTGTTCTATCCTTGCGGCGACCATCATGCGATTAAATACGCGTACTTTAAAGCGTTGACGAAGCGATTTATCGCGGCGTTTTCGCAGCCCGTCTTCGAATTTTGCGAACGGAACGGACTCCAGTACACAGGCCATTATTTCGAGGAAGACTCGATGTACAGGCAGGCCACGAGCATAGGCGCGGCGATGCCCCATTATGCGTACATGCATATCCCCGGCATTGATCACCTGTGCCGCCAGCTTACGATTCCGACGGACAATGCCGATGATCGAACTTCCGTCCAGACGCCAACGCCGCTCACGATGAAACAGGTGTCCAGCGTGGCGCATCAGTATGGCCGCAAACGGGTGCTGAGCGAAATTTTCGGCGTCAGCGGGCACAGTATGACCTTCGAAGACCAGAAGTGGCTGGCGGATTACAACTTTGTCCTCGGCATCACTTTTTTGTGCCAGCATCTCGTTCTGTACGCCATGACAGGCGATCGCAAGAGGGATTATCCGCCGACGATCAGCTACCATCAGCCTTACTGGGACAGCTATCGGATCATGAACGATTATTTTGCCCGGGCGTCGTGGGTATGCGCTCAGGGTGAATATATGGCAGATACGTTGGTGCTGCATCCGATCGGGTCGCTGTGGGCGACATTCGAGAAGAAGCATCGTTTTCACATCGGGCATTACGATCGCCTACTGATCGAGCTGACGGTGCATCTGCTGTCCTGCCAAGTGGCATTCGATTTCGGCGACGAGATTATTATGGAACATAATGCTGCTATTAAGGAAGAGGTGGATGGAACGGCGATGATGGCGGTCGCCAGTGCCGGGAAATATAAGGTGGTAGTCGTCCCCCCGTCGTTGACCTGGTCAGAGAACACGGTCAACCTGCTGGAACGTTTTGCAGATAAAGGCGGGAAAGTTGTTTTTGTCGGTGATAAACCGACGCATATCGACGGCAGAGAGAACGCTGGCAGGTGGAAGAACCTCGAACGGTTGCAGAATGTTTATTCGGTGGATGCCGGTTGCAGCGGCGAACTGAAACGGATATTATCCGGTCTCCTCCATCGGGAAGTCAAAGTGGAAGGGCTGGACGGCAGCGAAACGAAAGACGTTTATGTGCATGGCAGACGGGATCGGCATGAATATTACTATTTTGTGGCCAATACGAGCAAGGAGACGGCGGCTCAAATCCGCATTTTGCTGCCGACGGCAGGCAAGCTGAAGCGGCTTGATTTGTTCACGGGGGACATGACGGACGTCTGCGCCGCTGCGTGCCCGTACGGGCTGGAAATCGATACGTTTCTCGCGACTTGCGGAAGTATCGTCTATTACGTCGACGCGTCCGCGAGTTTTGTTCCGGCGGAGCCGGTGAACTGGATCGCGGAATATAGCATTGACTTAAGCCCGAATTGGACGTTCAAGCGAACGCACAAAAACGTATTAACGCTGGACTATTGCCGTTATTCCGTCGATCGCGAGGCATGGAGCGAAGAAGTACCGGTATGGAAGATCAGGCGTAAAATGCGGCAGGAATCCGGATTCGGCGAATATGACGGCGTACAGCCATGGGTCGTCGAGCGCAACGGCGTTCAACAAGGCGAGCCGCGCGCTTTGCAGCTGAGCTTTCAATTCCGCTGCAAATCGGAGGGACAGGCGGTGCACATCGTGATCGAGCAGGCGCATAACTGGCGTCTTGCGATTAACGGTCACACGGTCGACACCGTTACGGATGAGTATTACTGGGACAAGCAGTTTGGCTTGATCGACATCTCCGCTTACATCAGACAGGGGACGAACGACATTCTGCTGGCGTGCGATTATCGGTATGGCATCGAAATTGAGGACATCTATATAGTCGGCGATTTCGGCGTCGTACCCACGGGCGGCCGCTCGTACGCGTTGTCCGATGAGCCCTGCGGGCTGACGAACGGAAGCTGGGTCGGTCAGGGGTATCCCTTTTACTCAGGCAACATCGTCTATCGAAACACGGTCTTGCTGCCCGAGCTTAAAGACCGCAGGGCGATCTTGCGGCTGAACGATCCGAAAGGCACCTTGTTTAAGGTAAAAGTGAACCAGGGGTCAGAGCAGTTGCTGATCTCGCGCCCCTGGGAAATCGATATTACACCGTTCTGCATCACGGGCGACAATACGATCGAGATCGAAGTCGTCAGTTCGCTGCGAAACACGTTCGGCCCGCTGCATCACGCGTTTTTTAATCCGGTATGGTGCGGTCCGGAGGCTTTCGAGGGAGAGTGGAACCAGGTTATCTATTATCAACTGGAGGATTACGGTCTAATGGACGGAGCGACCGTCATTGTGAAGTGTCCAGATTCTGAGAGGTTGTAAATATAACTGGAGGTGCGAAGATGAAAGGAATGAGTAAGCGTTTACAAATAATCGCGATTGCGATCATGATGATGCTGAGTTCGTTCCCGAGCATGGCGGCGGCCAGCACGGATCAGCCCTATCTGGAGTACTGGGTGTCCCCGGACGGGGACGACCAGAATACGGGCAGCGAGTCAAACCCGTTCAAGACGATCAAATGGGCAAGAGACGTGGTAAGAGACCAGATCAGCGGGATGACGGGGGACATTGTAGTCTATCTGAAAAATGGGACATATGCGATAGACGACACATTGCAATTCGGACCGGAAGATTCGGGCAAGGGCAATTATCGTGTCATATACACAGCAGCGCCAGGCGCCAAGCCTGTCCTGTCCGGAGGCAAGAAGGTAGAGGGGTGGACGCTGTTCGATCCGAGCCTCGGTATCTATAAAGCGACTGTACCTGCGGGAGCCGAAGGCGCAAGGCAGTTCTATGTCAACGGCGAGCGGGCAACGCGCGCGAAGAGCGAAGAAAGCCCTACCGATTGGCAATGGTCGGGATCGGACGGATTCCTGAGCGAGGTGCATGCGACTGCGGATGCGAACGAGTGGGTTACGATCGACCTGGGCGAAGTCAGGAATGACGTGTCCAGGGTCAGGCTGTATCCGTCTTCCCTAAAGACGGTCGCTGAGAAAGCTGCGGGATTTCCTGTCGACTTCACGATTGAAGTGTCGCAGGACGGCGTTAACTTCACGGTTGCCAAGTCGGTTGTCGGAGAAGCGACGCCGGATCTGCAAACCGAGCATGTGTATGACTTCGACAATCAGGCAGCTCGTTATGTGAAGATTAACGTAACGAAGCTGGGAGAATCCAACCGGCTGGAACCGGGCAAGCATCGTCTCATCCTGTCCGAGGTGATTGTCGGCAGCAAGGGAAATGAATATACCTCCGACCTGAATTTGGTTGAACGGACAGATTTCAGCACGAATGTGGCATTAAACAAGCTCGCCACTGTTCAGGGGCAGTTGATTCCGGACATCTGGCCGGCAAGCTACATGACAGACGGAGATCCGACTACCAACATCACGACGGTAAGCAACCCCGATCCTGCCATAGAAAGAATCGCGTCGATTGAGTTGAGCAGCGAGCGGGCCGAGCCAATCTCTGCGATCCGACTATGGGCGCGAATGGAAGGTGGCGTGGCGCTGAATGTGCCGGTAGATTTCGTTATCGAAAAAAGCAACGATAACGCTAACTGGACATTAATAACGCAAGTTACCGACGCCCAGTGGACGGAACCATCGCTAACGGTAAACTTTGCGCCAACTGAGGCTAAGTATATTCGTCTAAGAACTAGTAAACTAGGCAAAGGAGAAGAGTATGAAGGTGTAACCATTTACATGCTTCAATTGGCTGACTTTGCCGTATATCGCACTGCCAATCTTGCCAGAAATGCTCCCGTTGATGCACCAGGCTCATGGGAATATCCGGATTTGAAATTTTCGAAAGATAAAATTACCGATGGCATCCTAAATGGCTCGCAAGGACAGTTTACTTCCCATTTAGACGTTACACCGAATAGAGCTGACGCCAAAGTTACAATTGACCTTGGCACTCCGCAAGAAGTAGGAGGAGTAAGACTATATCCCGTTTATACCCCGGAATTAAAAAATCTTCACTATCCGGAAGAAATGATTATCCAAACCTCGCTGAACGGCGTCGATTATCAGGATGCGTTGAGATTAAGTCAAATTCCGGATAGTCATGGCGCTGCGCAGGAGTTTATCTTTGAGCAACCGGTTGAAGGCCGCTACATTCGGATCATTCCACAGAAAACGAGAAATGGAGAATTGTACGAAGGGAATATATACTACGGTTTCCAGCTTGTGGAGGCGGAAGTGTTGCCGGCGGCAACATCAACAACTTTACCGGCTCCAGCAGGCATCGTTTCTGCAGCAGGGGCTCAATTAACAGGTGCAACCTATTCCTTCAATCAAGCCGTCACCTCGTCTTCTTCGACCGGAAATACAAGCAACGGGCCGAACAAACTGACGGATAATATCCTCTTTAACAAGGCGGACAGGTCCGGGTTCATAGTGCCGGCAAGTTATAATCTTCATAATTGGCACAATGTGGATAACCTTGAGGTGCATATTTTACGTGAGTGGCACCATAACATTATCAGGGGCGAACGTGTGAGCGCAGATGGTACCAATCTCGTATTGGATCCGGTTTATTGGTCGCGCTCGCCAGTAGCGAACGATCGGCCAACCTGGATTGAGAATGCCTATGAACTTCTGAATCAAGCAGGGGAATGGTATTTAGATCGCCAAGGGACAGTTGATCAAAGCGGCGTTGCCACTTTGTATTACAAGCCCAAAGCAGGACAGAATATCTCGAGCCTGTCTGCGGTTTTGCCGGCTGCAGAGAAGTTGCTGGTTGTGCAAGGAACGCTGGATTCGCCCGTACAAAATTTAACATTCAGCGGTCTGACGTTCGAATATGCGGGTTGGAGCGGACCGAATACCCATAGTTATGCAGATGCGCAAGGCGGCACTTATGTCGAAACGCATGCGGTTGTTTTCGTGCCTTCTGCGGTAGAAATCAGTTATAGCCATCATATCATTGTGGAGAACAACACCTTTAGAAATCTGGGTGCCGGCGGATTGCGTTTATGGCAGGCAAGCCAGGACAACCAGGTCGTCGGCAACGCATTTCACGATATTTCCTCGGGCGGAATCTTCGTCGGCAGCAACGATGATCATCATGCCTATGTTGACGATGCAAGAGATATTGTGAAAAACAATACTGTCAGCAATAACTACATTACGAGAACAGGCGTAGATTATTTGGATTCCGTGGCAATCTTAGTAGGCTTTACGGAGAACACGGTTGTTGCTCAAAACGAGATTCATGCCGTCCCCTACTCTGGGATTTCTATCGGCTGGGGATGGGGTCGTCAGGATCCAGGGGGAGAGGAAGGATACACGACTCCGACAAGCGCCAAGAATAATCGGATCGAGAATAATTTAATCTATGATGTAGGCAAAATACTGCACGACGGAGGATTAATCTATAATCTTGGCGCTCAGCCAGGCACAGTGATCTCCGGAAACTATGTCTACGGTTATCATGACGATCCCAATACCCATGACGTCGGCATTTACCTGGACTCAGGATCCGCCTACATTGATGTGAAAAATAATGTGGTCGGCGGTCCCGTCTATTGGTGGAATTCCATATGGGCCTCTAACATTCACGATAACCATATCCATAATAATTATTACAGCGTCAATCGGAGCAGAGATTATGGCTTCAACAACTCGGTAGTTGATAATACGTACGTTCCAGGGGGAGACTTTGCGTCCGTTCCGGGAGCGGAAGCGATTATATCCAATGCGGGGTTGCAGTCGAACTATGCGAATATTGCCGATGACGTTCCGCAAAGAACAGTGGCCATACACCAAATACAATTGGAAATGTATACGGACTCGCCGGCACTTTATTTGAAAAAAGATTCTGCGCTGCTGAATTTATCGATCTTGAACGAAGAGAGCACCATATCGATTCAGCCGCTCGATCAAACCGCAAAAGTCTTTGTATCGGAAGATGTGGATCTGACGGCGCTTACGCCTGTATTTACGCTTAAGGAAGGCTACTCCGTCACCGGTTACAACGGCGATTCGCTAGATTTTTCTCAAGGTCCGATTACTTTCACCATTTCAAATGGCAGCAAGTCTTACTTATGGACAATAACAGTGAAGCGTATGAACAGTGCGACGGGGCCGATTACAGCTCCGGAAGTTTCGTTGGATGATGCGATTCGGGCTACATCGTATTGGAGCAAACCTGTGACAGCGCTGACTCCGCCTGAAACCGGCATTACCGTTTCGGAGAACAGCGGGTACACCGGGGCAAAGTATGGCGATGTTGTGCTTACATTCGACATGGAATCGAACTTGACGATGGATGGGCCTGACTGGCTTGGATTTACGCTGCGGGATCAGGATCCGTATACGATGTTTCTGGACGCTTCCACCAAAAGCTATGCAATCCTGGTCAATCACGATACCTGGGAATTACAGAAGTGGACGAATGGCGTTAGAGAAATGCTCATCGGCACAATACCCGGTTATACGCCGAGGTTTGGAAACGTAGAAAATGTGCAGTACAAACCAAATCAACGCCATAGCATTCGAACCGGCGCCATTAATGTGGATCAAGGCGTGAGGATATTCCTCTATGTGGATGGGGTTAAAGTATTCGATGTGATCGATAACGATAATCCGATTATGGAGGACGGGTTCTTCAGTGTCTACGGGATGACGCAAGAGATTACCCTGTATCCGTACAGCAACATTAAACTGCCGGACACTCCGGACCCGGGCACTACGGGCAGCAACGGACCCGTGACGCCCGTAGTGACACCGGATCCTGCCAAGCTGACAATCACGAATGCGGCTGACTACTTGGGCAAGCATGTGACGAATACGGACGGCCAATCCAATCTTACGATGGAGATTGGCGGCAGCGGAGCTTCTCAGGCGACATTAACGTTCCCTTCCGACCTGCTGGCGCTTGCGTCCGCTCAGGGAGTAAACGGTGTTCAATTTGAGACTGCGATGGCTGGTTTGCATCTTCCGCTATCTGCATTGCGCTCGGCAATCGGGGATCAGGCGCAAGAGGTGACCCTTATAGTGTCCGCGGCCGACGGTTCAAGCTTGACCGAAGCGCAACGCCAACAAATGATAAACGGTCAAATCATTCATATTCAACTCGAAGCAGACGGTAAACCGATCTCTTCCATCGATTCGTCCGTGCGTATAACGCTGCCGATTAACGAAGCGGATTTTGAAGAGATCTATGTCACGGTGTTCCAACTGCTGGAAGACGGCACGACGGTTAACCTCGGCGGACGTTACAATAGCGGCCAAATCAGCTTTACTGCGCAAACCATCGGTTCATACATGGTGGTTAGCAATAAAGTAGAGTTTCGGGACGTTGGGCAGAACTATTGGGCAGCGAAGTACATCTCGTCCATGGCTGCCAAGGGGATTATCCTGGGTATGGGCGACGAGCGCTTCAGTCCTGCAAGCAATATCACGCGCGGTCAAATGGCCGTACTGCTTGCGCGCATCCTCGATCTGAAATCGTCCGGGCAGCATCCGTTCGCGGACGTATCGGCAACAAGCTGGTATGGCGAAGCAGTACTGGCTCTGGCTGACGCGGGCATTGTCCAAGGCTCCAACGGCAAGTTCAACCCTACGGCAGAGATTTCTCGTCAGGATCTTGCGGTTATGCTGGCGCGGGCGCTTGCGTACGCGGGAATTAAACCTTCGGGGCAAGCTTCTGCAGCCTATAAGGATCAGGATTTGATTGCCGGGTACGCCGTTAATGCGGTCGAACAGTTGGCGGGCGCAGGGCTGATGAACGGGACTGGCGATCAACGCTTTAACCCGACCGCTCAAGCCACTCGTGCAGAGGTTGCCAAGGTCGTCTATCTTTTGTATCAGATGCTTTAAATAGCGCAAATCGAACAGAGAGCACGGCCGCCGTGGGCCGATGCTCTCTGATTTTGGGATCAAATAGTAATATGGCAGGTTGGCATGCGGCACGCGGCATCTATAAATCCGAGGAATTGGTGCCAGAAAGGAGAACGTATGAGACTGGAAAACAAGGTGACCATCGTAAAAGGAGCTTCTCTAAAACTGCAAAAACACTTTTTTGTCGCCAAAGAGCACATCTTTATGGAATCCGGTGAATTATCCGCATCAGGATTCCTTTACCCAAGCGGCGTTCACGCTCTGCGCATACAAAATACCCGGGGAGAACTGATCATTTTGCCCTTTAAGGGGCAGCAAATATGGCGAGCGACCTTTGACGGCCATGAACTGACCATGAAGTCGATGTTCGACGAGCCGCCTGAAACGGAGGATTTCGGCGCGTCCTATGGGTGTTTCATGCTCCACTGCGGTATGACCGCTATGGGCAATCCCTCTGCCGTGGACACTCATCCCCAGCATGGGGAATTACCGGCTTTGTTTTATGATACGGCCTATGTGGCTGTCGGTGAGGATGAAAACGGACGCTATATCGAAGTCGGAGGCGAGGCTTACTACCGCAGGGCGTTTGAGATTGGTTATATCGCCAATCCTCAAATTCGTCTTTATGAAGATCAAACGTTGTTCGACATCCGCATGACGGTGACAAACAAGCGGAACGAGCCGTTGTCTTACGCTTACTTGTGTCATGTTAACTTCCGTCCCGTTGAAGGCGCTGAAATTTACGATACAAGCAATAGCATCGTGGTGCACCGGGATGTTCCGGGTACGTTACCGCCGGACAAGGCGGCTGCTTTACTAGCGTATATCGAAGAACTGGCGCGAAATCCGCGACGGATGTATCGCATCGATGCCGAGACCCAAATCTATGAACCGGAAATTGTGTTTACGATGCGTTATGACCAGGACGAGCGAGGCTGGGCGCATTGCATGCAGCTTGCACCGGAAGGCGACGGGCATTATGTGGCGTTCCGTCCGGACGATACACCTTACGGCATCCGTTGGATTGCGCGCACCGGCAGCGAAGACGCCCTAGGCATGGCGCTGCCTGCAACAGCGGAACACAAAGGGCTGCACTACTGCCAAATGAATGGACAGATGAAAACATTGCCTCCCCACGAAGCCGTCACGTTCCACGTGAAGGCAGGATATCTTGACTCATCCCAATTACAGAACATGAGGAGGAACATGAAATGACCTGAAGCATGAAAGAAGCATCCGAACAGCTAATCCAATTGCTTGGGCATCCGTACGAGCCCAAACAAGTCCAAGCCTTGCTGCAATCATTCGGCG
>NZ_BDQX01000006.1 GCF_003112455.1 Paenibacillus agaridevorans | reverse complement strand
AGGCTCGGCTCATTAAATGCCATGTACGTTATACCGTTCTTTGTCTTGAGCGGCCCCCACCAGCCTGCCTGATTGGACACATCCATCTTATAGGGAACTTCCTCGAGCATGCCGTCCGTCCGGCCCGGCTTAATTAGACCTGCCAGCGCTCTACTCAACGCGTTCATACTGTCGTTGACTTCGGGCTGAGTCGCACTTCTGGATTCATACGTCTCATTTGCCGCGTCAAGAGCGGTTTGAAACTGCTGCCAGCTAAGTTCCGTATATTGCTGCTTCATTAGCACCGTTGCTTCGTT
>NZ_BDQX01000005.1:25485-31314 GCF_003112455.1 Paenibacillus agaridevorans | reverse complement strand
ACCGCAGGGATCGCTTGGTGTACGATTTTTCGCAAGAAAATATCGATGCGATTTTGCTCCATAAAGAGCAATAACCCAAGAATCCCCCACCTCTTCAAGGTGGCGGGGGTGTTCAATTCTCCTGTACCAAATGATGTTCCGCCACATTCGTTGCACGGTTTGTTTTCTGAAATCAATTTGACCCCTCCTTTCTAGTAGCTTCCTTAAAACCGCTTTACAATAACCTCATGATTCTTTACGTCAAGGAAAGTCAGCTTGTTGCGTAATTCTGCCCATTCAACGAACAACGGCAACCGATCGTGTGGCCGGCCGCCGTCATGTCGTGGTGCTAGCATCTCGCGTTAGTTGAATCCTTCGCTCAATGTATCTAAAAAATCAGTTACGTCGGTGTAAAACAACTTTTTCTCGGTTCCTTTCAGGTTATGTCCAGACTGAAAGTACTCCTTTACTGTTATATTGCTGCACATTTTCTTATAACGATCAAGGTCCGTATCCGTAATTAACGATTCTTGAAGCTTACCTCTCCCCACTAAAACG
This sequence comes from Paenibacillus agaridevorans, assembly GCF_003112455.1. Taxonomy (GTDB): domain Bacteria; phylum Bacillota; class Bacilli; order Paenibacillales; family Paenibacillaceae; genus Pristimantibacillus; species Pristimantibacillus agaridevorans. The sequence goes on along the minus strand of NZ_BDQX01000005.1, from coordinate 30,777 downwards.
GGCATCGACAAAGACATATCATCTAAGTTAATTAGAGCAGATTCTCTTTGGATACCCCATACCGCTTCAGGTCGGATATTCGCTGTTCGATTGTAAGGGATTAAATAGTTGTTTATGTAATCTTCGGGCCAATCATGCGGCATTGCTCGATGCTCTGGAGGATAATCGCCAATAATTAACGATTGTATCTGTTCCTTGTGTCTTTCAACATAGCCTAAAGCATAAGAAACACCACGTGAATAACTAAATAAATGGAACGATGAGATTCCAGTCTGCTTTACGACTGCCTCAATATCTGATACATGTTCGGTCAGGTTGTATCCTCTATCGGGGGTATCACTTTTTCCCCTGCCTCGAAAGGATAGAATTATACTTCTTCTTGGTAGAACCGCCTCAAGCAAATCTAGATATTCTTCTGCTGTCTCGGACAGACCTGGACAAATAATCAACGGAACTAGTTTCTTGTCGGATTCTTCTAATGAATCCAAATACTCGATCAAAACCTTATCGTTAGCTGTTTTTTTTGATAAATGTATGTAAACCACATCCCAAAGTTTAATTTACTTTATGCACACATCTATTTTAGCACATATTGGAAGTGGCCTGCCCGTTAGCGTAATGAAGCTGCTGATCGTACAAAGTCCATTTACAGCGCGTATAACACGTGTTATTCTATTGGCGAGGTGCAATCATTATGGCGAAAAGAACGACGAGCTTCGACGTCGCGAAGGCGGCTGGCGTGTCTCGCAGCGTGGTGTCGGCGGTCATTAACGGAACGGCGGGCATCGGTGTCGGGCCGGATACGCGCGAGAAGGTACTTAAGGCGATTAAGGAGCTGGACTACCACGTTGACGCAGGGGCCCGAGCGATGAAGACGGGTGTCAGCCGCTGCGTTGCGGCGTTTGGCGATATGAAAAATCCGCTGTTCCTTCAGGTGCTTGAGGGCATGCAGAGAGCTTGCGCGGAACGGGGTTATCATGTGCTGATCAGCGGTAAGGGCGGGGACGAGCGGGATCGGTTCGAGCTCCTCGACTTGTACAGGCAGCGTAGACTCGACGGTATTATCAGTCTGGATGCGATCTCGTTCGAGAGTCGAGAATGGCTGGATGCAGTGCGTAAGGCGAAGGTGCCGTACATTTCCATCGAGGGTTATGCAGGCACGGCGGAAGTTTCCTCTATCCTCGTGGATTATCGGGAGAGCATTCTCGATGTCTTGGATCATATTGGCGCCGTAAGCAGCCTTGCCCCCGTATATCTGGATGCCTATCTGGAGAAGCCGGGATCGAACTGGGCTGAACGGGCGAGACGTTCCGCCTACGAGCGGTGGTGCCTTGATAGAGGGCTGGCTCCGGTCGTCCACGAGTTGCAAGCCTACGACGAAGCTTGGATGCTCCGGTTTCTGGAGGAGCTTCGCGGGAGGGAGAACGGCAAGTTGCCGCCCATCCTCATCAATTGGTCGGTCAGCGCGTCGATTCTGTATCGGATGGCTTGGAAGCTCGGAATCGCGGTGGGCAAGGAGCTGTCCGTCATGGCAGGCGACAATACGAACCGAAGCAACGCGTTCATGGCTCCGCCGCTCGGCTGCGTCGAAATTCCTTATGCCGAAATGGGCGAGGAGGCGGTGCGCCGTCTGCTCTTAAGCTTGGAGGAACCTAGTCAAGCGATGAGGCCGGAGAAGCTATGGTTAAAGGCAACTGTCGTGCCGGGAGAAAGTATGGCGCGCGAGCGGTAGAACCGGCCAAACTGCAGCCGAGGTTGTCCGTTAAGTTGTAAGCCGTTAGAACGTAACGTTCACCGCCGCCGGTGCAGCGTTGATTTCCGAAATAGCGGCGGCTTTTTTTAAGCATTGATAACACGTGTTATTAAATTGATCGATTGAAGGAGGAGATTACGATGTTTTGGATTATCGACAAGCTGCAGGAAAGAATCAAGGAGCTCGGGAAGCTCCGCTATCGGCATGTCATCGAGCTGGGGGAGTGGGCGATGGAGGTCGACGAGGAGCGAGCGAACGGTGTGCAGCGCGCGCCTTCAATCTCCCGTGAGAGAACGATGCGCAAGGGGGAGCGCTGGAAGGGGCGCGATCTGTATGTCTGGCTCCAGCGCCATGTCGAAGTGCCCGCCGAGTGGCAAGGGCAGAAGGTTGTAGGCGTATTCGATTTCGGCTTGACGGGCGCCGGCAACAACTCGGCCTTTGAATCGTTAATTTATGTCGACGGAGTTCCCTATCAAGGCGTTGACAGCAATCATCAAGAGGTGCTGCTCCCCGAGGATGCCGTCGGCCGCGAGCTGGAGCTTACCTTCCGCTTGTGGTCGGGCCTTGAGGGCGGAGGCGTGCCTACGGAGCAGGAGCATGAATTCAAGCGAGCCGATCTCTGCGTGCTGGATGAGGCTGCGGATGATTTGTTTTTCACGGGGATTGCTGCTCTGGAGACGGCGAAGGTGCTGGAGGAATCGTCGCCCGCAAGACAGGATCTGCTGACGGCGCTCGACCGCGCCTTCTTGCTGCTGGACTGGTCCCGACCAGGCTCCGAGGCGTTCTACGGGACGGTAAAGGAAGCGATCGCGCTGCTGAAGGAGGAGCTTGGAAAGCTGGAGTCCCGGCATCCCGTAACGGTACATGCGGTCGGTCATACGCATATCGACGTCGCTTGGCTGTGGCGGCTGACGCATACGCGCGAGAAGGCGGCCCGTTCGTTCTCGACCGTGCTTCGGCTGATGGAACAGTATCCGGAATACGTTTTCCTGCAGTCGCAGCCCCAGTTATATGCTTATATAAAGAAGGATTATCCCGAAATCTACGAGGCGATCCGCGAACGGGTAAAGGAGAAACGCTGGGAAGCCGGCGGCGCTATGTGGCTGGAGGCGGACTGCAATTTGACGAGCGGTGAGTCGCTAGTTCGGCAGATTTTGTACGGCACGAAGTTTTTCCGCGATGAGTTCGGCGTGGAATGCGATTACTTGTGGCTGCCCGACGTATTCGGATATAGCTGGGCGCTGCCGCAAATTTTAAGGAAATCCGGCATTAAGACGTTCATGACGACGAAGATCAGCTGGAATCAATATAATCGGATGCCGCATGATACGTTCAAGTGGCGGGGCATTGACGGCAGCGAAATTCTGACCCATTTCATCACGACGCCGGAAGTGGCGGACGCAGGTGTCTGGTGGTATACGTATAACGGTCTCATCGAACCGTTTAGCGTCAAGGGGATTTGGGATACTTACCGCAACAAGGACGTTAATAAGGAGCTGCTTCTCTCTTACGGCTACGGCGACGGAGGCGGCGGGGTCAATCGGCATATGCTGGAGATGCGCCGCAGGCTGGAAAATATGCCGGGCTTGCCTAAGGTCGTGCCGAGCAGGGCGGATGATTACTTTGAGAAGCTGCATGAGGCGGTCGACGGTACGGATCGTTACGTGCATACATGGGATGGCGAGTTGTACCTGGAGTACCACCGCGGCACCTATACGAGCCAAGCCTATAACAAGCGGATGAACCGCAAGCTGGAGCTGCTGTACCGCGAAGCGGAATGGCTTCAGGCGATGACTGCCGTAGAGAGCGGCGAGTGGGATGAGCAGTCGGCGGAACGTCTCTACGAGGGCTGGCTGGCCATACTGCGCAATCAATTCCATGATATTATTCCGGGATCGTCCATTACGGAAGTCTACGAGGATGCCAAGGCGGAGTACGAGGAAGCCGAGCAATGGGGGCTGGAGGCGCGGGATCAAGCAGCAGGGAAGCTGGCACGGAGCGCCGACTCCGGAGCGGTCGCTTTCACGGTCTATAACAATGGGTCGTTCGATCGTGGAGAGCTGGTAACCATTCCGAAGCGGGATGATGTCGGCCCAGCGGGCAAATGGACGATGTCTCCTGACGGAGAGGAGCTGCAGGCGGAATATGTGGAAGGAGAGTGGCATGTACTGGTGCCTGGCATTCCTGCTCTTGGAGCGGTCGTCTTAAGCTTCGAGCCGGAGTCGGCCGGGCCGCAAACGACGACCGCGTCTGCGGTTGCGTCCACCTTCCAATGGGATGGCAAAGTGCTGACGACGCCGTTTTATGCCATTGCTTTCAACGAGCAGGGGCAAATTGCAAGCCTGTTCGATAAGGAAGCGGGACGAGAGGTGCTGGCGGCCGGATCGAGAGGCAACGTGCTGCAGGTGTTCGAAGACAAACCGAAGATGTTCGAGGCATGGGACATCGATTTGTTCTATGGGGAGAAAATGCGGGAGATCGACGCGCTGGTCTCCTTGGAGCTGGTAGAGGCAAGCCGGCTGAAGGCGGTGCTGAGATTGGAATGGACGTACGGGGATTCCTCTATCGTGCAGAAGCTTGCCGTTTATGCGAATAACCGCCGGATCGACTTCGCGACCAACGTGAATTGGCACGAGCAGCAACAGCTGCTGAAGGTGGCGTTCCCGGTACGGATTCGGACGACGGAAGCCACCTACGACATTCAGTTCGGCAACGTTAAGCGGCCTACGCACTGGAATACGAGCTGGGATCATGCCCGGTTCGAAACCGTCGGCCATCAATGGGTCGACCTGTCGGAGCGCGGATATGGCGTCAGCCTGCTTAATGACTGCAAGTACGGTCACGACATTAAGGACAACGTCATCCGTTTGTCCCTGATCAAGTCGGCCGTGTACCCTGACCCGCATGCGGATCAAGGCGAACATGTCTTCACCTACTCGCTCTATCCGCATCGCGGAGATTGGGTCGAAGCAGGCACGGCCGAAGCTGCGTGGCAGCTTAACAACCCGTCTTACGTCGTGGAGGGGGTATCTGCGGCGGCAGGCAAGTCGTTCCTGCGGCCAAGCGGAGCCCATGTCGCGATCGATGCGGTGAAACGGGCGGAAGATGGCAATGGGCTGATCGTGCGCTTGCACGAATATGCCGGCGCTCGCGGCATGGCAGAGCTTGGCAGCGACTATGACATTATTGCGTGGCAGGAATGCGATCTGCTGGAGCGGCCGATCGGCGGGCTGCATCAAGATGGCGAGCCGATTCGCTACGAACTGACGCCTTACGAGATCAAGACGTTCCGGCTTACGTTCGGCAAGCAGAAGCAAGCGTAATCGCCCTTCTGCACCCGCGCGCAGCTCCCAGCGCGCGGTGGGGCGGTGCGGGTGTCACCACAGTCCCATGCCGATGAACGCGCCGCGCCGCCAAAGGACGGCGTGGCTGCTTCATCTTGTGTTGCGGTATTCCGTAGGCGACATCCCCATCGTCTTGCGGAACATCTTGGAGAACAGGAGCGGATCGTCGTAGCCTACGGAGCGCGCGGTATCGCC
>NZ_BDQX01000005.1:18456-25379 GCF_003112455.1 Paenibacillus agaridevorans | reverse complement strand
CCCGCCGCATCCGGTATGCGATGAGATGCTGCTGAATGCTGCAGCCCATCTCTTCCTGGAACAGGGCGTTCAGATAGCTGCGCTGCAAGCCGACGAACCGGGCGATGGCGGCGACAGTCAGACGATTGGCATAATTCATCTCGATCATATGGACGACTTGCGCGATATAACGATCCCGCGACCGCGTCTCCGGCGGGACGGGTTGCGGCGTCTGGGCTTCCACGACGGCAGACAGCCATTCGTAGAGCAGTCCTGTCAGCCGGATGTCCCGGCCGGCCCTCATGGAGGCCGTTTCCTCCATTCTCCCGATTATGCCTTCGTAATATTGTGCGTCCTCGGCCCGGAAGATCGGCCGTTCAACGGAGAGACCGGCTTGGCCGAGCAAGGTCGCGGCTTTGATTCCGTCGAAGCCGATCCAGCAGTAGCGCCAAGGATTATCCGGATCCGAGGCATAACGGGCGACAATTCCTGGAGCGATCAGGAAGCCTTGTCCGGGACCTAAACGGTATCCGTTGCCCCCGATTTCGAAGTTTCCTTCGCCCCCCAGGATGCAGTGGATTTTGTAATAATCCCTCACGCCCGGACCGACGATATGATTGGACGAGCATTGCTCCATACCGAACTGAATCAGATGCAAGTCGAGCTGATGCAGGTTGGGAGGCAGAAATTCGATCATGGCGGGCAGCTCCTTTCTATAATTATTTTACCGGATTACGAGCTTCATGCCATACGATATTGTACGAATAACTGATTTGAACACGTACTTTAAGTGCCGCCGTTATAACGACAAGACCGCCGAAGAAGCTCCACGGCGGTCTTGTTGCTTTGTAAAGGACATGATGCTACTCCAAGACTGGCGGGCAACAACCAGCGACGCCGACTAACGAGCCTATCCGGCTAACAGGAAAATCTCCCTCTAATCTCACGCTAGGCGCCCGTTATTCGGAAGTAAAGGGAAAATCACCCTCTAAATATGGCGGAATACGACTGGAGTATCGATTTCACCCGAATTAGAGGTCGGATTTCCCTTTATTTTGCCTATTGCGCGAAGAATCGATGAGATAGAGGGAGGATTTCCTACTATATACCACGACAAAAGGGTGTTTTTCGAAATGCCGAGTTTCCAAACTGAATTTGGCGAAAAAACTTGCCTCCAAACGTGTGCGCGCCGGAATGAAACGCAAGGAACGCTAGCAGATGGCCGGCCGAATAGCGTTGGCAAACGTCTCGGGTTGGCCAGACGACGAATCGTCGTCCGGGGTTCTCCGTTCGATAAATCGTCGTCCAGCGTTTCCGTTCGACGAATAGTCGTCCGGGATTCTCCGTTCGACGAATCGTCCGTCCGGGGTTCTCCGTTCGATGAATCGTCGTCCAGCGTTTCCGTTCGATGAATCGTCGTCCAGCGTTTCTGTTCGACGAATCGTCCGTCCGGAGTTTCCGTCCGGCGTTCTCCGTTCGACGTAACGCGGCCGGCTTACGCTTGCGCGCCGTCGCCCTTCGAAATCCGGTCGATCAGCTCGAGCTCTTCGGCCGAGAACGTCAGGTTGTCCAGCGCGCGGACGTTCTCTTCGATCTGGCTGACCTTGCTCGCGCCGATAAGCGCGGATGTGACGCCGCCGTCGCGCAGAACCCAGGCGAGCGCCATCTGCGCCAGACTTTGACCGCGCTGCGCGGCCAGTTCGTTCAACTGACGGACAATAGCCAGCTTCCAATCCGGGATGCTGTCCTTGTTCAGGAAGCGGCTATGCCCGGCTGCACGGGAATCGGCAGGAATCCCGTTTAAATATTTGTTCGTGAGGACGCCTTGCGCGAGCGGCACAAAGCCGATGATGCCGACGCCCTCCTCGTTCATCGCGTTATGCAGGCCGCCTTCGATCCAGCGGTCCAAAATGGAGTAGCTGGCTTGATGGATCAGGCAAGGCGTGCCAAGCCGCTTCAAAATAGCCGCGGCTTCGCGCGCCTCGGCCTCCCTGTAATTGGAGATGCCGACATACAGCGCCTTTCCTTGACGAACGATGAGGTCCAGCGCGGACATGGTTTCTTCGAGCGGCGTGTCGGGATCCGGACGATGATGGTAATAGATATCGACGTAATCCAGACCCATGCGGCGGAGGCTTTGATCCAGACTGGCCACGAGATACTTCTTGGAGCCCCAGTTCCCGTATGGACCCGGCCACATGTCGTAGCCTGCCTTAGTCGAGATGATCAGCTCGTCCCGGTAAGGGGCGAGATCCTTTTGCAAGATTTGGCCGAAGGACTCCTCCGCTGAGCCATAGGGCGGTCCATAATTGTTCGCGAGATCGAAGTGGGTAATGCCGGCGTCGAACGCCGTGCGCGCGATCGATCTTCCGTTCTCGAACACATCCTGTCCGCCGTAGTTATGCCATAATCCGAGCGATATGGCGGGAAGCTTGATGCCGCTGTTGCCGCAGCGGTTATATACCATTTCGTTGTATCGATTGCCATTAGCCGTGTAAGGCATGTTTGTAATCCCTCCGCAACGTTTATAATCATATTACTAAGCTTTATTATGATGCCGCAATCGAAGGATTCATATAGTGCGAAACCTGATCTGTATGGCATAATGCTTGCTATGTTCGCGGCAAATAGAGGGTTGCATCCCATGTCTGCGCGTTAAGGCGTTATCTGTTATACTATTATCTTAGTAATTAGTATGAACAAGGTAAATTGTAAGCCAAACAAGGAGATTATCGTTATGCCAACAGTAAAACCGAACAAGATGACTTTGACGGAAATCCTGGGTAAGCTCAAAAAAGACGAATTGACCGAATTGCGCCGAGCGCTGGATGTTCGAGGCGTCAGCCAACTCAATAAAGCCGACCTCGCCAAACGATTGACTGCCGAGATCGTCGACAAGATGGAAGACAGCCTGGAGCGAATGGACATCGAACGCTTTACGGTACTGCAGAGCGTCATGAAAGCGCCGGGCGGCATCGTTTCTATAAAAAAAATCGACGACAATTATGATTCCATGTATTTTCAGCAATATGGTTTGCTCTTCGCGATGGACGATTATGTCTTTATGCCGCAGGAAGTCGTCGCGAAGCTGAAGACGCTGGATATGGACAAGCAGATGGACATGCTGAAACGCAACGAACGTTGGGCTAATCTGACGAGAGGCCTCCTGTTCTACTATGGATACATGGACAAGGAGACGTTAACCGGGCATGTAGAGAGGCTTACGGGCGAGCCGGTCGACGGAACGGCTTTCTGGAGAGTTGTCTGCGATCTGGCCTTTTATGATTATAGTCTTAATTACGACGAAGATAACGTATGGAACTTCATGTTAAAAGATCCGTCCGAGTTGATTGCCGAGCAGCAAAATCGCCCAAATCTTCCTTATTATCCTTTTGCGGAGCCGGAGGTGATCCGTGCAGCCGCGCACGATTATGTGGATCGTCATGAAGGCTACAAGAAGTTCGCGTCCGTCTTGCGAAAGCATTGGCGAGTAGACGCCAAAAGTCTGGACATCATGGCCGACGAAGCCGCGTCCGCCATTCAGAACGGCGCTTCGATGAATGATCTTCTTATTCAATTAATGGAGCATCTGGAGCTGGGATCGGACAAGGAAATGAACGAGTTGATGGATGCGCTGGCGTCCTTCCATAATCATACGCGGATGTGGGTGCTCAAAGGCCATTCGCCGGAAGAGATGTCCGCCTACAGACAAGGCGCCGGCCCGGTGCTGCACCCTCAAGGCGCGAACGCTGCAACGGTTGCTCCTCTCGCCGACCGTCCGGCACCGCTAGACATGCCGAAGGCCGACGTCTACAGCTTCCAGACGAAGCAGAAGATCGGCCGCAACGAACCGTGTCCTTGCGGCAGCGGCAAAAAATACAAAAAATGCTGCGGTGCCGGAGCGTAAGAAGCATATGCGTCAATAAACAGCCGGCAATAAATAACCGTCAATAAACAACCGGCATCAAGGAAGAAGATCGCAAGGACCTCCTGATAGGGGGCTTGCGATCTTCTTTCTTTTTCGTCTCCGGTCGGGAACAATTGGGCGACGCGGAGCGTCTATACCATTACACAACAGGCCGGAGTAGAGAGGGGACGCTGGACGATGAACAGATTATCAGGGCTTGCCTTGTTATGGCTGGCGGCGATTGTATTGTTGATAGCTTGCGGCGGGGAAGAGCGGCCGGAGGGGCCTTCTTCCACCGCAAATCCGATTGTGGCGGAGCGGATGGACAATCCGAAGCTCGTGCATAAGGGAGAGCCGTTCGAGATGCGGCTGAACGTGGAGAAGACGACTTATAAGGCAGGAGAGCCCATTGTGCTATCGGCTTCGCTGACGTACACGGGGGACGAGAAAGAGTTTACGGTATGGGGATCCAGCAGCGCCAAGGTCGGCTTCACTCTGACAGACGGGAAGGACTTCGATATGGACGGTGCCAGCACCTCGGATTTGACGCCTATGAAATTCGCTCGGGGAGAGACGATGGAGTTCCCGTTCGTGAAGAGCGGTGGCTACGGCTCCGATGATCCCGATGCGGAGTACTGGAGAGCCTTCTACGCGGAAAAAGAGCTGAAGCTGCCTGCCGGACAATATTTGATAGCCGCGCACTGCAACTTCTCCTTGACGCAGGACGTCGTGGACAGTCATTATGACGGCGATGTGTATACAAAGATCACAGTAGTGGAGTAGGCAAGACGGGAAGAAGGATAACGAAGGTTAGTCCTTCTTCGCCGCTGGACCGGATATGGCCCGATGTTTTCGTCAGTCATCAGTTTCAGGAGGTAGCCGCCTCGCGATAGGCGCTGGGGCTGCGGCCCTCTTTGTTTTTGAAAGCGCGGCTGAAGGCGTGAATGCTTGGGTAGCCGAGCATATCGGAGATGTCTTGCACGCTGAGAAGCGAGTGCTTAAGCAGGCTGCGCGCCCGTTCGACCCGCATCTGCTGATGGAATTGGATCGGAGTAATGCCGTACGTTTCTTTAAAGCGCCGAATGAGATGATGCTTATTCAGATGGAACTGCTCCGCCAGCTCCTCCAAAGCCAGCTCGCGGCCGGCGTTCTCGCTCAGATAGAGCTGGATATCTTCGAGCCTGACGGAACCTTTCCCGCTTGTTCGCTTCAGTTGCGGAGCTTGCGCATCCCTGAGGAGACAGACGAGCAGCTCCAGGAGCAAGCTTTTTACCCGAACTTGATAATAGGGAAGTCTCATCTCTTGCTCGCGAATAATTCTGAACAGCAGTTCCTCGAAGGGATGGACGGTTTGGAGCCGGATCAGGCTGCCCAGCCTGAGCTCGGGACCCGATAGCAGATCGTCGCGGAACCAGCGTTTCTCCTCCGGGGTCATATCCTTCTCGTGCTTGAAGGAGACGGGCACCTCGGAGCTGTCAAACGTTTCGTGCAGGTCGAAGTGAATATGGGGCTGATGCACGGGGCCGTGCTCCGGCACGCGAAGGACGTGCGGCTGGCGGGGCTTGAACAATAGGACGTCGCCGCTCCCCGCCACGATCGTCTCATGTCCGAATTCGACCTCGAGCGTCCCTTGCTTCACGTATAGCAACTCATAATCCCATAACATTCGCTCGTCCAGCACCGTACCGGGATGGAGCCAATGATCCATGGCCACCCGCACATAAGGCGACAGCGTTTGTACCGACGACAGCTCCATCGTTAACCTCCAGGACTTCCCTATTGTCAAAGTCTGCGACCTCTCGACTCTCCTTCCATTATAATCGCCAAAAGAAACTATACAATTGCTAAATCCGTTCTCCGGCATCCCCGTTATAATGGCATTATTGCGAATGCAGGCGCTTTCGATCCGCAAGCCGCCGGCATATAACAGACGACATGGAGGTTGATTGGCGATGAACTACGAATTTAACGGTACGGGAATGGGGCTGGGCAATCTGGCGAGACTTTCGAACGCGGTAACGCGGTCGGTATCGCCGGAAAATTTCACGGGAGAAAAGGGCAAAGGCGGAATGGCCACCGAAGGGGAAGGACTCGGTCCATCGGGTACGCTGGGACAAGGGTGGAAAATTTCGCCTTGCATTCAAGTGGAGCCGGGCACGGCGTTTACGATGGCGGACATTGCCGGACCGGGCGTCATTCAGCATATTTGGCTGACTTGCCCCGTGGAATCATGGCGGCATTTGATCCTCAATATCTACTGGGATGACGAAACGGAGCCTTCGGTTCGCGTGCCGGCAGGAGATTTCTTTTGCAACGGATGGTGCGAGCGCAGTCTAGTCAACTCCTTGCCGATCTCCGTTAATCCTGCCAACGGGTTCAACAGCTACTGGGAGATGCCTTTCCGCAAGCGGGCGCGGTTCACGATGGAGAACGTGGGGACGGAGCGGAAGGTGCTTTATTATCAAATCAATTATACGCTAACCTCCGTGCCGGATGACATGGCGTATTTCCACGCGCAGTGGCGGCGCAGCAACCCGCTGGCTTACATGGACGTGCATACGATCGTGGACGGCATCCGCGGCAAGGGGCATTACGTCGGCACCTATCTGGCCTGGCAGGTCAACAGCAACAACTGGTGGGGCGAGGGCGAGGTCAAATGTTATCTGGACGGGGACACGGAATTCCCGACGATCTGCGGTACGGGACTGGAGGATTATTTCGGCGGCGCCTGGAACTGGGATATGGACGGTCAATACGTCACGTATTCCACGCCGTTCCTCGGCATGCATCAGCATATTAAGGCGGACGGGCTGTACCGCGCCAACCAACGTTTCGGCATGTACCGCTGGCATGTGATGGATCCAATCCGGTTCGAGACGGACTTCAGGGTGACGGTCCAGGCGCTGGGCTGGCGCTCGGGCGGCAAGTACTTGCCGCTGCAGGACGATATCTCTTCCGTCGCGTACTGGTACCAGACGGAGCCGCATGTCCCGCATCCGGCGTTGCCGCATCGGGAGCAGCTGGAAGTGATTTGACG
>NZ_BDQX01000005.1:16183-18358 GCF_003112455.1 Paenibacillus agaridevorans | reverse complement strand
ACCCCCCCCGCCACTATGGCGGGGGTGATTCATGTTCCGGCAGGCATTAGGAGTCCCGGTTTCCAGAGACAGAGACGCGTAGACGATTAGAGCAAATCGCTAAGGAATGGAGGCCGGGCTCAGGAGTTCAGTTCGTAAGAAGCGCCGGGCGAGAGCGCAATCCCTTTCACGCCTTGCTCCTCCAGAGCTTTTGCAAACTTGTCGGGATCCTGCACGATGCCGGGGAACGTATTGTAATGGATGGGGATAACGGCCTTCGCCTGCAGCCATTCCGCGGCCGTGAGCGCATCTTCCGGTCCCATGGTCAGCAGATCGCCGATGGGCAGGAAAGCAAGATCGATGTCGTGGCGTTCTCCGATCATCTTCATATCGCCGAACAAGCCGGTATCTCCCGTATGGAGAAGCGTAGTGTCATTCCAATCGATGACGAATCCGCCGGGCATGCCCATGTACAGAATTTGGCCCTTCTCGACGATCATGCCGGAGCTATGGAACGCATGGACGAGCTTAACCTTGGCAAAACCGATGTCCAGGCTGCCGCCGATGTTCATGCCGATCGTCTTAAGTCCCTTCCAGGAGTAATACGTTGCAAGCTCGTACGTTGCGATAATGGTGGCGTCGTTCTCGCGGGCAATGGCTTCCGCGTCTGCGGTATGGTCGCCGTGCGCGTGCGTCAGCAAAATGTATTGCGCCTTCACCTCTTCAGGTCCTGCGATGGCCGTAGGGTTGCCTGTCAAGAAGGGGTCAATGATGACGGAATGTTCGCCTTCCGTAATTTGAATACAGGAGTGTCCATGGTACTTGACGATCATTGCGATTCCTCCGATCCATGATTGGGTTGCCATTCGCGAAAGCCAAGCCGGTATAGCTCGGCCCTCTCCATTATATGTCATCCCGGCGGGGGCGCGCCAACTCGGGGCCTGCTCTGCTGCTCCTCTTTGTGCGGAATACGAGCAATTTCGGTCTTGGTCATGTACGATAGAAGAAGCTGTTCATTCGGGAGAAAAGGGGCATTTGAGATGAATGGGGAGGAAGAGCTCGCAGCGCTGCTAGACATGGAATTCGGTATCCGATTTATCCGCGCAACTCCTATCGACAAGGGCTGGCTTAACGTGAAGTGGAAGATCGATACGGATCAAGGCCCGCTATTCGCCAAATATTATCATCCCGACCGGTACAAGCTTCATGCCCGCCCGGATCGCAAGGCGGCCATCGAGCGAACGCTGGAGCTGCAAAACGGACTTCACGCTGCCGGGGTTGCTTGCCCCCGAGTGCGAACGACCGATGACCGGCGTCTGATGGTGACGCCGTCGGGGATGCATGTCGCGTTTATGGACTGGGTGGAAGGCGGGACTGTGCAGGCCGGCAGCATGAATGACAATCAGCTGAACAGTCTTGGGCAATCGACGGGACGTATGCACGCCTGGCTGTCGCATGTGCCGCCTTTGAGCAAGCCCGCCTGGGAGCCTGATCGTACGGCTTACCTGATGGAGTGGGAAGGAAACCGGAATACGGCGGCCGCGGCAGGCGACGAGATCGTGCTGGATTGGCTGGACCGCTCGCGCGTTATCGTAGAAGCCGCGGACTTCGGCGAGTTCGCGGCAAGTCGGCAAGGCTGGCTGCACTGGGATCTGTGGGTAGACAACATCCTGCTGGGCGACAGAAAAGTCGCAGGCATCGTCGACTTCGATCGGATGACGATGGCTTATCCGGAGATCGACGTTGCGAGGGCCATCCTGTCCGGAGCGTTGCAAGAAGACGGGGGACTGCGCATAGACGGAGTTCGCGCGTTTATGGACGGGTATCGCAAGCACGCAGCGGCATCAGGCGAATTGTTGGTTCGAGCGATTCGCATGCTCTATCTTATTGAATCCATCTGGTGGCTGCGCGCGGAGGTTCGCGTCGAGAGCGAGCTGCGCGAGTTGCTGGCGCGATTTCTTAGGGAGCTGCGCTGGATTGAGGAGCATTGGCGGGAGCTGCCTGGGCTTCTGGAGCGCGTATAGGTAGATTGAAATGGGGCATGCGGAGAGCAAAGGGGAGGCATGCGGCTTCTCGCAGCTCGTCTCCGGATTTGCTTTCCATAGGTGCCGCAGCCTCGACACGCCGAATAGGGCACCGCGCCTCAGGCGGCATATCAGCCCTGCTTCAAATACTCTTTGCGGTAAATCTCGTCCA
>NZ_BDQX01000005.1:0-16028 GCF_003112455.1 Paenibacillus agaridevorans | reverse complement strand
CCCTGCCGCACCGTCGCGAAGCCGTGCCGCGCCGTGCGTCGGAGGCGGGAAAAACAGCCTCATCAATAATTGGACGGGCAAAGGCAGGCCGCCGCTATTGCTGCTCCTAATCGTATTGTTGCCGCCGGGATCGACGCTGAGAAGCCGAATGCCTTCGGCCTCTGCGGCCGCCGCGTGTTCCTGCGTCCATAACGACAGGGCCAGCTTGGAGTCGGCATAGGGGCCAAGCAGCTTCTTGAAGGATTCCGGGGAGGCCAGCTTCCCGGGTTCCAGACGTTTGACCATCCCGGCCGCATTCGACGAAGTGCCCACGACGGTAGGCCTGTCGCCTTGCAGCAGCAGCTCCTTAAGCTCGTTGTAGATAATGTACGGCACGACGGTATGCAGCTCGTAATGAAGCTCGCGTCCTTGCCTGGAGTAGAGCAGCTCGGAGAAGCTGCCTCCCGCGTTGTTGTAGAGGACGTCGATTCGGGTTTCATGCGCGCGGATTTCTTCCAGCACTTTCCTTAGGCTCGCATAATCGGAGAGATCCCCGCGGTATGTTCTGAGCTTGGAAGTCCGCAGCATCCCGTTCAGCAGCTCATCGTCCTTGGGGAGCTCCGAACGGTTGAGGGCAATGACCTGCCAGCCTTCCCTCAGCAGCAAGCGAGCGAGCTCCAGGCCAATGCCGTGGCTAGCGCCGGTAATAAGCGCTACCCGTTCGTTTTGGTTGTTTTTTGTCATCGTGGTCATAGAGTATCATGCCTCCTTCATGGCGGTGGGTCACAGATGCGATGTAATTAGATGCATTGTAGAACTTGGAGTTGGCTTCAAGTCAAGGGCTTTTTTTGAAAGGGATTGGAAGCTTGACTTGGAGCCGGCTCCAACTTATATAATCGGAAGAATACGATGAATCGGAGCAAGGAGAGAGCCGAGATGAACGCAGAACGAACCTATACGATTGCGCAGGCCTCGTCGCATACCGGATTATCGGGGGATACGATTCGTTACTATGAGAGAATACAGCTCCTGCCGCCGCCGGTAAGGAAGGAGAACGGTCACCGCCGTTATACGGATGATGATATTGCCACGATGAAGCTGCTGCTCTGCCTAAAGAAGACGGGATTGTCGCTGGAGGAGATGAAGCCATTCCTGGGCATCTCGCTCGACGGCGATCTGACGGAACATCAGGACTTGATCGACATGATGGAAAGCCATAGGGAGAAGGTCCGCGCGCAGATGGAGGAACTGGCCAAGGTCGTGGCCTTCATCGACGAGAAGCTCGGCAATCGTTCGCTTGCGAATACGGGCTGCGAAGGGAATTGACAATTCCGGTCAATGAGAATAGAATGAATGACAAATCCAAAGGCAATGATCAAGGACATGAAGGATTGCACATACCGCCCAGAGAGAGGGGACCCGGCTGAAAGCCCCTTAGGTCATGACATTCGTTTACCGCCTTGCAGCCGCAAGTTTGAAATTCCGCCAGCGAGGCCTCGCCGCCGGAAGTGTAAGGCTTGCCGGGTATTCCCGTTACAGAAAACACAAGGATTCGTCTGGCGGTTCGCCACCGCGAGAGACGAATTGAATTTGGGTGGAACCACGAGCGCGCTCGTCCCTTTGCGGATGAGGCGCTTTTTTTGATTTCTACGAACGGGAGCGCCTCATCCATCGATAAGACCAACAACATACCAATCGGCTATAACCAAGGACATGTGCGGCTTACGCATGCCGACAGAGAGAGGGGCCCCGTGCTGAAAGCCCCTTCGGACATGGAAGACGCGTACCCCCTTGCAGCCGCGATTCCGAAATCCGTGCGCCTCGCGCAGGCAACGGAGACTATGAACCGCCGGGAGTTCCCGTTACAGAACGTCGAAGGATTCGCATGCATGGCCCAATTCCCGGTTACACCGGGAGGCTCCTCGCGCGGATCGAACTTTGGGTGGAACCACGAGCACGCTCGTCCCTATGCGGACGGGCTTTTTTTGATTTTTCCGAACCAATAAAAAGAAGGAGATGAAGACGATGAGCAAACATGAACAACGATCGGAGCAAGCGGGAAGGGCAGCGGCCCTGCTGCTCGCGGAGGCGGTAAGGCGAATATATCCGGAGGCCAAGCTAGGCATGGGAGGCCTGGTGAATCAGGGTTTCTATTATGATTTTGATTTTTCGGAGGAGTCATCCGTTCCAACATCCGCCGAGCTGGCCGCCATACAGGAGGAGATGAGGAGCGTTGCGGCGGAATCGTCGCGGCGAAGCGTCATGCGGCTATCGCGCGCGGAGGCGCAGCGTCTGTTCGAGGAGAAGGGCGAGCTTTGGAAGGCGGAGCTGCTTCGTGAGGCGGACAAGGACGAGGTGCTGCTGCTGAAACGGGATGCCTACCTGGATCTGATACTTGAAGAGGGAATGCCGCCGAATGATGCAGAGAGCGCGGAATTGTCGTTCAGGCTGCTAAGCGTGGCTGGCGCGTATTGGCAAGGCGACAGCGGCAATGCGGTCCTGCAGCGGATCTACGGCGTTGCATTCGAAAGCGCGGAGGAGCTGGAATCGTATCTGATCTGGCAGGAGGAGGCGCAGCATCGCGACCATCGCAAGCTCGGCAAGCAGCTGGAGCTGTTCATGTTCGCGGACGAGGCCCCGGGCATGCCGTTTTATCTGCCCAAAGGGACGATCCTTCGGAACGAGCTGGAGCGTCTGGCACGGGAATTTCTGCAGAAGTTCGGATACGAAGAGGTGCGGACGCCGTTCATCATGGACCGGGCCATGTGGGAGCAGTCCGGCCACTTCGAGCATTACCGCGAGAATATGTATTTCTCGGAGCTGGATAACACGCAGGTAGCGGTCAAGCCGATGAATTGCCCGGGACATATGCTGATGTTCAAGAGCAAACGCCATTCGTACAAGGAACTGCCCATCCGGTATGCGGAGTTCGGCCAGGTGCATCGTTACGAATTCAGCGGAGCGCTGAACGGACTGTTCCGCGTGCGGACGTTCTGCCAGGACGATGCGCATCTGTTCGTGCGGCCGGATCAGGTCGAGGAGGAGATCCTGCGGACAATCGAGCTGATCCAGTCCGTCTACGAGCTGTTCGGCTTCGCGTACAGCCTGGAGCTGTCGACAAGGCCGCAGCATTCCATGGGCAGCGACGAGCAGTGGGAGCTGGCGGAAGCGGGGCTGCGGAGAGCGCTTGAGGCGGCCCAAGCGCCTTATGCGGTAAATGCCGGCGACGGGGCGTTCTATGGACCGAAGATCGACTTCCACATTAAGGACGCGTTAGGCCGCAGCCATCAATGCGGCACGGTGCAGCTCGATTTCCAGATGCCCGGGAAATTCGGTTTGTCGTATATCGACGAGCGAAACGAGAAGCGGACGCCGATTGTCATCCACCGCGCCGTGTACGGCTCCATCGACCGGTTCCTCGGCATACTGATCGAGCATTACGCGGGGGCGTTTCCTCTATGGCTGGCGCCGGTGCAAGTGATGCTGCTGCCTGTGGCGGGCGCGCACGAGGTCTATGCGTCGGAGCTGCGCGAGAAGCTGGCCGCCACCGGCATTAGAGCCGAAGTCGACAAGCGTAACGAGAAGCTGGGCTACCGCATGCGCGAAGCCGGCCTGGCGAAAATTCCGTTCGTCGCCGTTGTCGGCGACAAAGAGCAAGCCGGAGGAAGCCTGCAGGTTCGGGAGCGCGGAGATGGGAATCAGCGGGAATACGGCGTAGAGTCGTTTGTCGCGATGGTGAGCGAGCAGTTTCGAGGGAGGAAGTCCTGATTGGACATTCTGAATGGACTAAACGGAAGTCCTGAACGGTTATCCTAAAAGAGGCAGCCCCAAAAATGTTCGCATGATCTGGGAACACTATTGGGCAAGCCTCATCGTTCTCTCGTTCTTTCGTCCTGGCAGCCCATAGGAACCGTCAAGTCGGCATATTTTGCCGCGAAGCCAACAGCTTGGCCTGCTTGCTGCGATATTGCGACGGCGTGCTATCCACCCACTTGCGGAACTGGCTGGAGAAGTGGGACGGGATGGGCCAGCCCACCCGCGCTCCGACCGCCTCGATGGACAGATCGGTGGAAGCGAGCAGCAGGCAGGCCTCCTGTACGCGGCGGGCCAGCAAATAGTCGGTCACCGTATGACCCGTTTCCTCGCGGAACAGATGGGAGACATGATACTTGGATAGGTGCAGGTCGCTTGCGAGCTTCTCCAGTTGGAACGGCTCGTGATAGTGCTGCTCGATCCACTCCAGGATTGCTTCGGTATGCGAGGCGGAGCGGGAGGCGGACGGCAACCTGTCCTGCGGATAAGCGCCTTCGCTCTCCAGAAAGACGAGCAACTGCATAAGCAAGGCGGTATGCAGCGAATGGCGGCCCTCCGGAGGCGCCTTCTGCAGCAGGGAACTATAATAGAGGAGGAGCGGCTCCACGGGATGGCGGCTGGAGAAGCCGCGGAACACATGCGTCGTCAATCGATCCTTCCAAATGCGCCGTAGTCCGGCGGCCAGACTGCCGAAGGTTTGGAGCGTGCCAGCCACCGCATTTGGCTCGAAGTGCAAGATGGAGCGGGTGTAGGGCGAGTGATCCGTCAGCGCTTTCACATAATGAAGCTGATAGGGCTGAAAGAGGAACAAGGTGCCGGGCTCGATGGTGTAGACCGTCTGATCGAGCACGACGCTGCCTTCCCCTTCGTGGACGTATAGCAGCTCGATGCCTTGATGGTAATGAAAGTAGCCCCGGTAGCCAGGCTCTGCCTCCCGATGCAGATTGGCGTGGATAGGCGCCTCCTGAAAATCGACGAACGAGATGCGGCTCATATCGTTCTCCTTCCTTGTTAAGACTTGTCCAGCCGATTATTAATCGCAATTTAACTATAGTCTATCACAAGACAACTGAACTGTCGCAACGCAACATCTGGTATCCTCATAGGTAGAAACCAATGGGAAGAGGGATGCGCATGTGGCAGCAAATTATGGACGACGTGGTACAGAAAACGAAACAAAACATCGAGCGTTACGGCGATTTATTCCCGCATGTCAGTTTAAACGATCAATACCTGCTTAATGATAATACGGATTGGACGGACGGCTTCTGGTCGGGCCTGCTGTGGCTCTGTTACGAATATTCGGGAGACGAGAGCTTTAAGGAAGCGGCTCGCCGTACGGTGGCCAGCTTCAGGAAGCGCCTCGACAACAATATCGCGCTGGATCATCACGATATCGGCTTCCTGTACTCTCTATCGTCGAAGGCGCAGTGGATGATTGATGGCGACGAAGAAGCGAAGCAGCTGACGATCGAAGCGGCGGATGTGCTAATGGGTCGCTGGCGTCCGGAGATCGGCATCATCCAGGCCTGGGGGCCGAAGGGAGATCCGGATAACGGCGGTCGGATCATTATCGACTGTCTGATGAACCTGCCGCTGCTCTACTGGGCGCACAAGGTAACAGGAGAACAGAAATATTACGACGTTGCGGTAGCGCATGCGGAACAAAGCCGCCGTTTCCTCGTTCGCGGAGACGATTCCTCGTACCATACGTTCTACTTCGATCAGGAGACGGGCGACGCGCTGCGCGGAGGCACGCATCAGGGCTATAAGGACGGCTCGACGTGGACGCGCGGACAGGCATGGGGCATCTATGGTTTTGCGTTATCCTACCACTATACCAAAAACGAGCAGTATCTCGAGACTTCCATTCGGTTGGCGAAATATTTCCTGGAACGTCTGCCGGAAGATCTTGTCGTATACTGGGACTTCGACGCCCCCGTTAACGCGGAGACGAAACGCGACAGCTCGGCTTCGGCCATCACGGCATGCGGCATTCTGGAGCTGCTCAAGGTATTGCCGGCGGATCATGAGGATCGCGCAACCCTCGAGAAGGGTCTGGAGCAGACGATGAAGGGACTTGCAGAAGGATACTCCACGGTGGGCAAGCCGGATGCGCAAGGGCTGCTTGAGCGCGGCTCTTACAGCGTGCGCGGAGGCCACTCCCCGGACGACTATATGATCTGGGGCGACTATTACTATATGGAAGCGTTGATGCGTATCGAGAAGGGCCATAAGGGCTACTGGTACGAATAAAAATTACGGTTCATGCCGGGGCCAGGTCGGCTCCAGGCACCGCATACAAGAAGAAATCGCCGCACGGGCTTGGACTCGGGCGGCGTTTTTTTGCGCGCTTGGCCGCACAGGCGCACGGAGCAGAAATGAGCAAGAAGCGGGGGTGTGCAATGCCAAATATGGAAATGATGCACCTTTTCCCTCCTCAGCGACGTCAAAGAGATTAGAGATATCCTAAAAGGGGGTTGTATTGTGCGAAGAATCAAATACATGATGTTTCTGATCGTCAGCATAATGTTCGTCTCGATCGTGTCGGCGGGATGCAGCGGGAAATCTTCCGGGACACCGCCGGGCGAGCCAGGTGGCGCTCAAGTCGATCGGGTTGTCGTCTCCCGCTCCATCGAATTCGCTCGCGTAAACGACAAGCCATACGGCATATTCGACGGGAAAAAGGAAATAGAGGCCTTCGCCAAGGCGATTCAGACGGGGGATAAAATGAGAGGGCAGCTGGATATCGACTTCCCGGATTACGACGTCGTCATCGACCGGAACGGCAAACGCAAGCAAATTCACTTGTGGCTGGACCAGCGAAGCAACCGCGGCATGTTTACGTATGTGAGCGACACGGGAACAGGGTACACGCTGACGGAGAAGTCGACGAAGGAGCTTGTGGACCTGATCTGGGGAATCGGTTATGATTCCGACAAGGCTGCAGAGAACGGAGATGTCGTAGCCGAGCTGTCCGGGGGCGTTCGCAATGCGGAGCATTGGCTTTCTTTTGTAGACCATGTAGAGAGGGGAGAGCTCGCCGACATTCAGGTCGTCTACTATACGAAAGAGGGCGATCCAATCTTTCGTAATCTGATCCATAACGGGGATTCGCTCAGACTCAGGTACGACAATACTCATGATGCATATGGAACGCCGGTGGACCGAACGGATTTCTGCGAAGGAATCGAGGCTCAGGAAACGGAGCAAGGGACGGTTTATACGCTCTCGGGCTGCGGAGACAGCGAGACGGGTTTTGAGCTTGTGCTCCCGGGCTCCGGCGGCGGGGACTGATTCCGCAGTGCCTGAGTCGTTGCCTCCCTCGCCCTGTATGCTATACTGTATATCAAATACACAAATAGCGGACGACGGCGGTGAAGTAGGTCACGATGACACGGAATGAAGAGAACGAGCGGGATGAGAAGCTGAAAGTGCTGCCGGACAGCGTGAAGCTGAGCTGGGGCATTACGAAGAAGGGGCGCAGAGGGCCTAAAGGGGAGCTAAGCGTTCCCCAGATCGTGCAAGCGGCGATTGCCATTGCCGACGAAGAAGGGCTGACGGCGGTGTCGATGAGCCGGGTGGCCCAGTCGCTCGGGTACACGACGATGTCGCTGTATCGATACATCGCAAGCAAAAACGATCTCCTTCTGCTTATGCAGGACGCGGTGTGCGACTTCCCTATACCGGAGGAGCGGAGCGGGGAGTCATGGCGGGAACGGATGAAGGAATACGTGGCACTGTCCGTTGCGGTATTCCGCGAGCATCCATGGTATGCGGATATTCCGTTCGAGAGTTTGCCGCTTATGCCTCATAACCTCCGTATCCTCGACTGGATGATGCGCATTATGAGGGACTTTCCCGTCAACCATTTTGAGAAAATGTCGTTCCTGCTGCTTGTCAGCAGCTACTCCAGAGCTTGCGGCATGATCGAGCGCGACGTCGCGCTTGTGATGAAGGAAAAGGGCTCCATGGACAGCTTCCATGGCCAAAATTATACGGCCGCGCTGCAAGAGCTGATCAAGCCGGACCAGTACCCTTACTTGCATCCCCTCATCATGTCGGGAGCGTATACGGACGAGGCGGACAACCCAATCAAGGACGATCTGGATTTCGGGCTGGAGCGCATCCTGGACGGCATCGAGCAATATATCGAGATGAAGCGAAAGCTGACATAAGGAAGACTGCACATGGCTTCGAACAAAAAATCACTCATCGCCCCTTCCTCTCCTGGAAGGACGCGTGAGTGATTTTTTAATTTAGGTAAGCAATCCATTCGCCATGCGTTCTCTCTATATCTCGGAATGCAACGCTCCGCGCCGCCACAGGACGGCGTAGCCGTTTCACTTTGACGTATAGGAAAGCATATGAGTTTACTCATACTTTCGCTATACGTTTCACCACGTTCCGCTGAAAATTATATTTCATATCGTCCGACTACTTAGGGGCGCGGCCTGCAGGAATTGTACCTATATACACAAATTTTCACCCATTTATACTGGAAAACAGAGAAATTGATCGTATATACATAAATCCGCCCCGACAATGAATCAAAATCTCCTTTTGCGGATGAGATTTGTGTATATTTGTACAATTTGCTGTTCTGAGGCGAGCTTGGCTCGCAAAATTGAGCATTATTGCTCAATTGCTGTCCGGAGCGATACTTCTTGTGTTCGTTAGTCCCGGGATTTCCGAGCGAATGCAATGGCACCCCAGATCATGGCGCCGGCCAATATTCCTCCGCACCATAGGAGTGCTTGCCAGCCGTGATCGGAGGCAGGGCTGCCGGACAGCAGGCTTCGGATGGTCTCGATGACGGGCGTGATGGGCTGGTGGTTCGCGAACCCCTGCAGCCACGAAGGCATCGTCTCCGTCGGCACGAACGCGCTGGACAGGTATGGGAGGAACAGCAGCGCGAAGCCGTAGCCGCTCGCGGCCGCCGGACTGCCGGTTACGAGACCGATTGCCGCGAACAGCCAGGTAAAAGTCAGAATGAACAAGGCGACGAGTCCCACTGCCAGCAGCCACTCCACGAAGCTTGCACTGGGCTCGAAGCCGACGAGCAACGCGACGCCGATCACGATGCAGGTAGCGACGAGATTGCGCGCGAGGCTGGCCGCGACGTGACCGGTTATGACGGCCGTTGCCTGGATCGGCATCGTCCGAAATCGGTCGATGATGCCGTTTGTCATATCGGTCGCTACGTCGACGGCCGTACTGGAGGCGCCGAAGCCGGCGCATAACAAAATGATGCCGGGAACGACATAATTGACATAATCGCCGCCGGAGGAGATGGCTCCGCCGAATACATAAGTAAAGAGCAGCATAAGGAATATGGGCAGCATAATGGCCATGAGCAGAGCCTCGACATTGCGAATGCTATGGCGCAGGCTGCGCCCGATAAATACGATGTTAGTCGTCCATAACGTTTTCATCCTGCGGATACCTCCTTGCTTGCCGTTCCTGTCGACTCTTGTGTAAGCGCGAGGAACACATCGTCCATGCTAGGCTTGCGGATCCCGATCCGAGTGTCGGGCGGATAGAGGCCGACGAGCTCGTTTATGGTTTGACGGATGTCGGTGAGGCCTCCGGTCGTTGGAATGGAGGTTAAGAGCTCGTCGTTGCCGTCGCGCAGCTCGATGACTTCTCCGCCGACTCTGGCCTTCAGCTCTTCCGAGGTGCCCTCGGCCACGATGTGTCCGCCGTGAATAACGGCGATTCGATCGGCTAACTCGTCGGCTTCTTCCAGATACTGCGTCGTGAGCAGAATTGTAATGCCTTGCTGCTTGAGCGCCAGAATCATCTCCCACAGGGCGCGGCGGCTGATCGTATCCAGCCCTGTCGTCGGCTCGTCAAGGAACAGGACGGAGCGATTGGCGACAAGACTGAGCGCGAGATCCAGGCGGCGGCGCATGCCTCCGGAGTAGGTTTTGGCGCGTTTGCCGGCTGCATCTTGCAGTTGGAATTGCTTTAGCAGCTCATTTGTTCTTTTGCGGGCCTCCGCAAAGGATAATCCGGATAATCGGCACATCATCATCAGGTTCTCTTCGCCGGTCAGCACTTCGTCGACAGCCGCGAACTGGCCGGTCAAGCTGATGGAGCGCTTTACCTCCTTGCGGTCGCGGATCACGTCGTGGCCCGCTACGCTTGCGGACCCGGCATCGTGGGATGCCAGCGTGGAGAGGATGCGGATTAACGTTGTTTTGCCTGCGCCGTTCGGCCCCAGCAGCGCGAAGATGGTCCCCGAGGGTACGGAGAGGTCGAGTCCGTTCAGAACGCTTTTGTTTTTGTACGATTTGCAAAGTCCTCGTACATGGATAGCATAAGTTGTCATGCGGCTTCACTCCTTATCTCATTAACTGTATGTGTTATAAACAGTATATGTCGCACTCTATTTTTACTCCTCGGTCTTGAGACTGAACTTGAGGGGCCGGCAGATGTAGATTCGGAAATGGAAAAAGGGGCTGTCCAATAAGTCTCCAAAATAAAAAGTTGGGCGGAAAATGTCTTCCGTCCAACTTATTTGTGAACCTGCTTTTTCGGGAAAGTGGCGAGGGGGATGCCTGCCACTTAACAGTTAACCAAAACGGTGCATCCTGCATTCCGTTTTCACTGATTTATTGGATAACCATTTTGCCAGGAGCTGGCCTATTTGGTGGATTGTATATGAATTTTCATACACGTTTGGCCAGGATCCGGCCTATTTGGGGAATTGTGTATGAATTTTCATACACGTTTGGCCAGGATCCGGCCAGTTTGGTGGATTGTGTATGAATTTTCATACACGTTTGGCTAGGTGCCAGCCTAACGCTACCCGGCTACCTTAAAAGTTCACTTCTCGGACAGCCCCTTTTAAATTACTTCTATACTTGGCCTCTATTTCTAGGAATGAAACGTACTGCGCCGCCAAAGGACGGCGACAGCCGTTTCACCTTGATTAAAGTGCATTCTCTTCATGCATGCCTTTTATTGGACGAAGTTGGCTTCTACCTCTGCGCTGGCCGGAGGCAACTCCATGCCTTTCTTCCAGACGAGCACGGAATCCTTTTTGCTTCCGAAGTAGAGGGCTTCGATCTCGCGGCCATTGCCGTCGTTTAATTGGTAGGCGTTGTTTTCGCCTTCGCCGAAGGTGTAGTACATGTTGAAGAGACCAACATCTACGATTTTTTTCTTTTTGACAACGGGACGCAGAGGGACGATGTACATGTTGCCATTCTCGTCGAATTCGAAGCTTGTCCGATTCAGATCATATTCATCCTTTATGGACACATGATAGACGATTCGACCGTCCGATAAGCGGGACACGTCGGATATCTCAATCATGTCCGACGGCACGGGGCGGATATTCCATTGGAACAGCCCGATATACCCGGAAACCAATACTGCGAAGATCGATACGGTAATGACGGCACCCTTCGTAAAAGCCATCATCTTTGAGCGGCCCCACACCTTCGAGAGAGAACGAAGCCCGGAGCCCTCCCGGGAATTCGATTCGAGAACGGATGGCGAAAGCGGCAGCGCCGCTTCCAACTCGGCGAGTGCCATCCGGCAATCGTCGCACTTCGTTATATGGTCCTCGACGAAGCGGCGGCTGGCAGGGCTGCACACCTCATCGGCGTACAGCGGCAACAGGTCTTTGACGATGTCGCAAGTGGTATCCTTCATGGGGAATCCTCCTTCAATTCGGCTAGCAGCCTTTTTTTGGCGCGATAGAAGGTGACCCTGGCCCAGCTTTCCGTCTTGCCGAACAGCCCGCTAATCTGGGCGAACGACAGCTCGCCGAAAATGCGCAAGGTGAACACTTCCTTATAAGGCTCGTCCATTTTGTGAAGCGCCTGATGAACGCGATAGGCTTGCTCTCTGTTCGCCAAGGCGTCTTCCAGATTCGGACTCCGTAAGTTCGCGCGTTCGATCGCGGTATCCTGAGATATCCGCTTCTGTTTGTCCACATAGGTGAAATAGCTGTTTTTGGCGATTTGGCAGAGCCAGACGCTCATCTTGCATTCGCCTTTAAACGCATCGATGTTCTTTATTGCTTTGAGGAACGTTTCTTGCGTAATATCCTCCGCGATGGCGGCATCACGGCTTAGCGAAAGTACGAATGCATAGACGGGCTTAAAGTAATCGGCATAGATTTGCTCGAAATCGGTCACATTCTCACGTCCTTACGACAATAAGACTGGCTGGGAAGGAATTCGTTACAAGTTTTTATAGAAAAATCGGATCGTTCGTGACAAAATGGGAATGTTTGATAATCGTTAATCATCTTAACAAGTTTGGAGGCAGCTTTCCATGCGCGTTTCGTTCAAATCGTTTATTGCGGGCTTCGCTTGCTGCGCGTTGCTTAGCGCTACTACTGCGTACGCTGCGGTCGGCTCGACCCGTATTGAGGTTTTCTTTAAGGATATTAAGTACATGATTGACGGGGAGCAGAAGCAGCCGGCACCGGACAAGCAGGGGTTTGTGTACAAAGGGACCACCTATGTGCCGATTCGGTTCGTGGGGGAATCGCTGGGCAAGGAAGTGCTCTGGGACCCCGACCAGGAGACTGTCTGGGTAAGCGACGATCCCGGGGAGCTTACGTTGGATGACCTTGGCATAACGGATGCCGTAACCGGCGCGGAAATACAGCTAGGCATGACCAGAGAAGACGTGGAGAAACAGCTGGGTGAACCGGTCAATGAGTTTGCGGGGAGGTATAATTACGATGGCCTGCAAGTGTATTATCGGGACGGCAAGGCCGTCGGTTTTATTATCAATGCATCCGATAATGAGACGGACAGATTTAAGACAACTAGGGGTATTGGACTGGGTACGCCTTATCGGGACGTATTAAGTCAATATGGAAGTCCGCGTGGACAAGAATCAACTTACGGCGACTTTTATGACAGCTCCATTATTTATCTGTTCAAGGACGAGGAAGGTATTTTGGAGAAATTAACGTCGCGTCTAGAACCTTGGGACACCTCGAAGGTATATTACTTATCCATGAATGTGTTCAATAATGGCAACCGAACCATTGGCTTTTTATTGATCGGCGACAAACAATTTGCCATGAATTCGAATTAAATTCAGGTATTTATCTTCATATATAATGGCCTCTGCAACGAATGATTTCGACGAATCTGCCCCCGGCGATCACGAATTCTGAAAAAAAGTTAATCCTGCAAACGTTTTCGAGTGTGCTATAATTTGGCGAAGCCCGAGGGGACTAGAGCCAAGCAGCACAGCACAAGCGATTGCTAGGAGGTAATCAAGATCGGAAAGGCCAGACGATTTCATAAACAATGGATACATATTATAATGGCGGCAATGCTGCTCCTCGCCATGCCGCTGACAGCCGCGGCCGCGCCGCAAGGAGCAAAGGCGGATAAGAACGCCGTCGTCAAGCTCGACGGAGAGCAAGTGAAGCTGTCCGAACCGCCGATGATGCTGGACGGGAGGTTGTTCCTTCCGGTAGCGCTCATTGCGCAATTGTTCGACGCCAAGAAGGTAAGCTGGGATAAAGCGAATCAGGAGACGACGATCGAAACCGTGTTAGGCGATACAATCGTTTTGGGAGATGGCGTGCCAGTCGTCTATTTCAACGAGGGGCGATATGTGATGGATGCCGCGCCGTTTATCGAGAACGGCAGAATGTACGCGCCGCTGCGACATGTGGCCGAGCTTCTGCATGCTACCGTGAAGTGGAACAAAGAGGAAGAGGCCGCCGAGCTGAAGACGGTTGAACCTGCGGTCATAAGCGAGGAGAATGCGCTGACGGACGTGGTCAAGGCATTTGGCACGAGCGAAACGGAGCTGCTTCAGCGCAACGAGCTTAAGAGCAAGGATGCCGTCAAGGCCGGCGTCAAACTGCGCGTGGTCATGCCCTCCGTTCTGGAAAAACCAGCCAAGTCCTTTACAGAGCAGGACTACACGCTGTTAGCGAAAATTACGATGGTGGAGTCGGGTTACGAATCGTACGAAGGCCAGCTTGCCGTCGCCAACGTTATTTTGAACCGCGTCAAGGATTCCCGATTCCCGAGCAGCGTTAAAGATGTTATCTACTCCGGCAAGCAATTTCCGCCGGCGCATAACGGGCTGCTCGACAAGGCGAAGCCGAACGCAAGCGTATTGCGCGCCGCAAAGGATGCCTTGAACGGCAAAAACAACGTGCAGGGAGCCGTCTATTTCTTCAACCCGAAGGTGTCGAAAGGGGCGTTCTGGTCCAGTTTGGACGTTGTCGCGAAGATCGGACATCATCATTTTGCCGAATAGAGTATAAGAGGGACGCTTGACCGAGTTGTCGGTTATGCGTCTTTTTTTGTTGTATTTACTGATGCTTCCGGCGTCGGAGTCGGATGAGCCATATAGCGACGATTGAGACGGCGAGCAAACCTGCGACGGCAACTAGCGCGGGAATCAACGCGTTCGAGTTCGACGGGGGCGATGAACTTGGATCAATCCTGCTTGCCTCGCTTGATATCGGGATTGGCTGGATAGCGATGTCCTTCATGGCGAGCTCTCTTGACGCGTTCCAGAGCCCGCTTCGACCGCATAGATGAGTGCGGAGCTTTCCTTCCCGTTCGCCTCCGAATACGAGATACGTCTGACCGGGCTCGTACGGATCCCATCCGTTGTCATAGATTTCGATGCGTGATTCGGCTACGCCTTTCCACGCTGTCTGCACCTGGAAGATCGTCAGCCCTTCTTTGTTCGCGGCAATAGCCTGCCCCATGAATGCGACGGAGCTGCGGGCCAGCTCTTCTGCCGCGGGCTCGGGCTCGGCGCAACTTAATGCCTGGACAGAGGGCAACGAGGCAAGCGTGAGACAACTGCCAATCATGAGGATAAGGGCAATGATTTTCTTCATGAGGCAACCTCCTCTCCTGCCAGAAAGTTATTTATCTTACTGACGTTTACAATGAAAAAGAGGTTGCTCCGGCGCGTAATTTTTTTGCAACTGGATAATGGCAATAGCCGAATACGCTTATTTCAATACATTCTCCGCCATTCTGTCCGCTGCGGCCGCTGTCGATAATCCCGAGACGGTTGCAGATTGGAACACCTTCATAAGCGTGCCGTAGATGTTCTCCACGTTACGCTTCGCCTCCGCCGCATCTCCTCCGCTTAACTCAGATCCTGTTACAATGATGCCGCCCGCGTTAATAACGTAATCCGGTGCGTACAGAATGCCAAGTTTGCGCAGCTCGTCTCCGTGTCGCGGCTCCGCGAGCTGGTTGTTCGCTGCGCCTGCCACGATTCTGCAGTCCAGCCGACTCAGGATGTCGTCGTTCAGTATTCCTCCAAGCGCGCAAGGCGCGAAGACATCGCATGGTACGGCGAAGATAGCTTGTGGCGTAATGGTTGCAGCGCCGAACTCCATAGCGGCCAGCTTGACGCGCGCCTCGTCGATGTCCGTCACGACGAGGCAGGCTCCAGCCTCGTGAAGGTAGCGGCATAGCCGGAAGCCGACCTTGCCCAGCCCCTGTACGGCGACGGTCCGGCCCAGCACGGATTCCATGCCGAACACTCTTTTCAGCGCAGCCCGAATGCCGAGATACACCCCGTACGCCGTCATTGTGGCGGTAAGATCATTGACGGCGCCCAGGGACCCCGACACGTCGGTCACATAGGAGGTCGTCTCGCGAATGTGGTCCATGTCGGCGACTGTCGTGCCGAGATCCATTCCGGTAATGTAATGCCCTTGCAACCGATCGATGTAACGTCCCAGCATTCGGAGCAGTCCGTCGCGCGGACCCTGCTTTGGGTGAGAGAGAATGACGGCTTTGCCGCCGCCATAGCGGAGTCCGGAGATTGCGTTTTTGTAGGTCATGCCTTTGGCTAGCCTCAAGGCGTCGCTAATGGCCGCTTCGTCGTTGTCGTATTGCCACATTCTGCAACCGCCGAGTGCAGGCCCCAATCTGGTATTGTCGATGGCTATAATCGCCTTAAACCCGCTTGCACGGTCCTGGAGGAAGAACACCCCTTCATAATCCGGTTGCCACATCTCCATGGGAGGCCCTCCTTCGCCTGTAAGTGCTGTATGGTGTAGGATATTCAGCGCAGAGCGGGGAGGACTAGGCTTTCGAAGGAGAATAGCAGTGCGAAGCGCCGATTGAATGATCAACTGTAACTAAAGCATTAGCAGCCTTGGCAAATCGTTCATCTTGATTCAGGCGAATTCGGCTGCACGCGTTGTAGCCCGACGCGCCGCAGAGCACAATAGCCCGAAAAAGTCGGGCTACAGAAGCGCC
>NZ_BDQX01000004.1 GCF_003112455.1 Paenibacillus agaridevorans | reverse complement strand
TCGAGTGTCTTCGTAACACACCAGTTGATAAAATATTATGATTGTGGCTCAATAAAATCCCTCCTTCCATTTTCAATTAAGACAAGTGTTCATACACTAATATATGATTCAATAAAAAAAATGCTATGGACAAATATTATTGTTGAGTCTAAAGTTGAGTCTCGGGATTTTATTACGGACTGGGTGCCAGGCCAAAACATAGCTAACTATATCCAATCAGCAGTAATCAAAGCAACCAAATAGATGTGAAATGGTAATGGCGTTATCAATTTTGATAGCGGCTTTTTACTATATAAAACCGTTATCAGCACCAGCCCATACCGGGTTAAGTCTTTCTTCATACGTTATATGGGAATGCCTAATTTTCAAAAAAGTATATCATTCACCCATAGGGAGTTGGATAAGTGAATTCAAAAACTAAGCTTACTGGGCGAGTAGTATTCAAAGGAGATCCTGGTTATAACGCAGCTCGAAAGAACTGGGATCCTCATACGGACAGATGTCCTAAAGTTTTTGTTTTTGCAAAGAAAACGCAGGATGTAGCGAACGCTATAAGATGGGCCCGTAAAAATAATGTTCCTATACGACCAAGAAGCGGACGGCATGCCTTGGAAACTAACCTTTCGCAGGTTAATGGTGGTATCGTAATCGATACAAGCGAACTTAAGTCCATTAAACTGGACAAAAAATACGGCACCGTAGTTGTTGGGACGGGCAACCGAGTAGGAAGAATCGTTGATAAGCTTGCGAGGCAAGGATATATGGCCCCGTTTGGCGACAGCCCTACCGTCGGTATCGGTGGTATTACGCCAGGTGGTGGTATCGGGCCGCTCCAACGGACGATCGGCCTTATCAGCGATAATCTCATCGGGCTTGAAATGGTTGACGCAAAAGGTAGAATTCTTCGTGCCAGCAATAAACGTCACTCCGATCTTCTATGGGCTTCCCGTGGGGGTGGCGGCGGTAACTTTGGCGTATATACCAAATATAAATTCAAAGTAAGGCGCGCTCCAGAGAATGCTACCGTATTCACTATCACCTGGCCATGGAACCAATTTGAGAAGATCGTTAAAGCATGGCAACGCTGGGCTCCTTTCACAAGTACGAAGCTGGGCAGCGAATTGTCTGTTGGTCCAAAAAAGGGCGGTAATGTCAGCATGTTAGGCATATACCTCGGATCGAAAAAGGCAGCTCTCCATTTCCTTAAGCCAATTCTTAGTTTTGGGACACCAACAAAAGAAATCAAGAACCTTCCTTACCTGGAAGCTACTAAATATATGTTAGCTCCCGATGCGATCTTGACTCAAAAGTTCAGCAACCAGTTCTCCAGTGGCTTCGGCAGAAAGCCATTCCCTGATAAAGCGTTTAAGCCTATGCGAGAGTTTTTGGAAAAAGCGGAGGGAGGCACACCTGCTGGATTTTTCTTCCTTAACTGGGGTGGCGCTATAAAAAATATTACTCCTCGTGCTACAGCCTTCTACTGGCGTGATCCGCAATATTATGTAGAATGGAACAGCTCGTGGGTGAAGCCATCTCATGCGGCTAGGAATATTGCCCTAGCTCGGAACACCAGGAAAAAGCTACAGCCTTACATTGTAGGTTCGTATATTAACGTACCAGACCAAGGTATTAAATGTTCCGGCCCAGTTTATTATGGCAAGAACTATGCAAGATTGCGGAAAGCAAAAGCTAAATACGATCCTAAAAATGTGTTTAATAATCCACAAAGTATTCCGCCGGCTTAATATCATATTTCCTGTTCAGCCAAGATCATTACTGATCTTGGCTTCTTGGTTGAGTGACTATAAAAAACAAAACGAGAAAGAGGGTAAGAAAAAAGTAAGCTGAAAGCAAGTGATTGATTGTGACACAATCCATTCAAAACCAGTCATATCAAAGGGTTGATTCAATTTACAGACATATGTACAAAATACGAGTTTTGTGTAAATGTATACAGAAGAGAAATAAATGACTATTGATCTCATTTTAGTCAATAACGAACCATCTTAGAACCTAATTACGGAGGTTAACCGTTAAGACCTTTCAGTCTTACCGTTCATGGGTGAGTTGGGGGCACTATAGACTGTCTCGCACCTATCGACAGTTCTCTGAGCAATAGATGACCCTTATTACTCCCAATCAATGTGTTTAGCTGTAATTTATTTGAACCAAGCATATAATTCCCAAAGGAATCCTGTCAATGAATATTATTGAGCTAAACTGCCCAATAGCTTAATGGGACTGCCGTTTTGTTCCCGCGGCATCTCCTAGGCATAAATGTTCAATTTCTTGTTCTCCGCACAATGTTTGATCCATTTATCGGTGTGAATTTATTGCTGTCTTCTCAGTTTCTTGTCTAACATGCATTTTATGTCTCTAACCAGTTGTACTGAGGCCTCTATTTCTAATTTTCTAGTTGAGACGCTTTCAACACTGCAACCAACAGGGATTCCTTTTTCCAGTGCAAAATCTAATATATCTTCAAAAATTGATTGAGACAATCTTATTGATTTTTCCAGTATATCATTTGAGTATTTCAAGTCATTTTCTAACCATGATGGGATACTGATTCCCAACCATTTCATGAATTCCAAAGTTTTTTCAGAGCCACAAGGTGCAAGATTGAACAAAATGGGCACCATTTCCATTCCGTTATTTGTACAGTAATAAAAGTAATCCGATAAGAAATTTTTCGATGCCTCTACATTATATGTTGCCTGTGAAACGAAAAAGGTACATCCGTTTTTGATCTTGTTGCTAACTCGTATATGCTCGTCATTCTTTTTCATATGTCTTTCAGGTATAATAACTCCCCCAAAAGTTAATTTGCTATTTAATCTCTTACTTAATTTAGAAGCCTTTGAAAGATCTAAGTTAACCGCCTGCCTACTCGAAGAAGCACCTACGTATACGGAATATCTTTCTCTTTCTGCGTCTGCTTTTACCCAATTCACAAACTGTTCTTCACTATATTTTCCCACGCAACGATATATAATTTGGGGAACACGCAATTGGTTAAAATATCTATCACTATACATTTCAGGGTCAATAGTTGGCAAATACGGAAATGGTCTTTGTTCTTCAACTCGTTCTGCTTCTTCCTGAACATCATATAGAATTAATGCATCTATATCGAGATCGTTTATTCTTTCAATTTGCTTCTGTGAAATCTCTGCTATTTTATGTGGGGTATTAGTTAACTTAGGCGGCGTCATACCATATGTTAAAATACCAGCCTCTTTACCCAATATTTTTTCTTTTAACATATACTTTTTAGCCTCCAAAGCAGTCAGTCTACAATAATCTATTAGTAATAATAGCATTGTCGATTGGCTAACAGGTAACTTCCAATTCCTATATTCTACTATAGCCTGAAGCTATAACTAGGCATGGAGTTAGTTGAGCATAACTGCCCGTTACTTCAACGAGCAACGACAGCCAATCGCTGGCCGCTGCCGTCGTGTCATCGTTGAGCTATAGTTCCTCTTTAGCGGAACATCTATGTAACATAACAACACCGTTTGATCGAAATGTAATCAAACTCTGTTTATGTAAAATGATTCGAAATCAGCAACATAATCGAACTGGTTCAAAGATACACCTTCTGTTCTTAGGTGATTCTCTAACTTTTCCATAAGCTGCAGAACGGATAATCTTAACGGTTCAAAATCTGTTGGATCCAACAGCGCGACAAGATCTGGATACCCATAACGAAGGTAAAACTCTCGATGCTCACCCAAATCAACAATACCAGGCCAACGTCCTTTTTCTGCAGCGTACAAAATTCGGGCTAACCCGTCTTGTACACCAATAGCAACGAAGAAAGCTGTTTCATAATGGCCTTTTTCGCACGCGGTTAACAGTTTGTTCATCATCCCCCTTTCCTCTTCGTAGTACCCCTTCAATCGCTCTTTATAAGATCGATACTCTTCTTGACTGTTTAGTCGTTCCGATATAAGGCAAAGTGTATCTGCAGTCAGTTTCTCACACGCTGACATAATTTCATCTGGAATAAGGCTGAACATAATGGTATCAAGGTATTGATCTAGTTGGTCCGGCTTAATAGGGAGATTTCTAACTTGCTCACGATAGTGGCCCCACATGCGCTTATAATAGATTTGGTTCAAGAATCCAAGAGACTTAAAAATGTCTACCGCAATCTCTTGAGCCTGGGTTCGATAATAGGACAGCTCCTTGGAGTTTTCGGTAAGCCGCATTTTAGCCATGCTGATAAGGCAATCCTTTAATACTGATTCGGCTTTGCTGATCAAATCAGGTGCTTTGGATTCACTGCCCATGTTGGTTATTATCTCACGAAGTTCCATGAACCTCGCAAGATCATCTTCTGATCGGACATATAACAGCTCACAGTCTGCTATAACCGTCGTGCTCCACTCCTCAGATGTTGCCATTCTCTCAGCGCGATCCCATCCGATTGGCCAGAAATCAAAACTTATACCGTCGATTATAAATTGGCATTCTACTTGTCTTCCTCTGGCCGTGGCCGGAATGAAGAAGAAATCCAAATCCGATCGTTCAGTCGCTCTACCCTGCAAATATGATCCGTAATATCCGACAATGGCAACATCTTGGGGGTAATGGGTCTTAATATGTTTGACAATAATGTCAGCTACAGCAAAAACATCAACCATCAGATAACCTCCTTTTTTGTACTTCAAGTTTAGGTTGTTATCCCGTTGAAGTAAAAAGAAAAGATAATTAAAAACAAATAACCCATAAGAGCCAGGTAAGTTCACAGAAAGTCAACGATAAAAATCGAGTATATGGTATCTCAATACAATCCAACCATGAAACTTAAACATAATAGTCCTCCCTTGTTAACTCGTGATCACAGTAAAAATTAAAGAGAAACATTAAATGAACGTGACGGGTCGAATAAAAAAATTCCACTATGAATTTCATAATATTTAGTTGAAGATTAGCATTTGCATTAATGTAGTACCATTGAGGTGTACTCAACAAAAAATGGATAATCAAAAGGAGGAAATACGTAATGGAGCAGTCCTCAGTTAGCGTTGAACCTATGCTACCCAGTGAAAACGTTGACGAAAGCGTTGCTTTTTACAAGGCGCTTGGCTTTGAAATCGTCCGTGATGAGACGTTTCCTTACCGATTCGCAGAAGTTCGGGATGGCGAACTTTGGATTTTGACTTCTAGCTATGCTCAGTTTGGTGGAAAAAAGGCGTTTGGTGCCCTCATCGTCAATGTGACAGAAATAAAAAGTTATCATGATCGTTTTGCTGCTAATCTTAGAAGGAACCTTGGGGTTATACCGCTTAGCG
>NZ_BDQX01000003.1 GCF_003112455.1 Paenibacillus agaridevorans | reverse complement strand
CGATCTCCTCGTCGCTGAAGAGGACGAATTTACTTCTCTCGTACTCATAGCCTTTAACGATATCCGCCTGATCGACCTGGACGTCGCAATGTGAGCAGAACTTATATTGTGATATCGGTGTGCTGCATACCTTGTGCAACGTCCGAAAGTGTATGTCATTGTCTGATGTCGCGGTGTGCATTTTGACGGGAATATGGACCAATCCAAAGCTGATTGCACCTTTCCATACTGTATGCATGAGTATTCCTCCCAATAATTGTCGCTTTATGGTGTGCATTATTTGGGGGATTTAGTCTTGTCTTCGAATGGAATTAATTTTCATTGTATACCGAACGTACGTTTGTATATAATAAGAACATACATTCGTGAATGAGGTGTCCAGATGGAGAAGTACATCGGCAAGGTTGTGCAACTGATTTATATCGATAGGCATCGCAATGTGACGATCCGGGACGTAAAAGTGCTGGCCGTCAAGGATGACCGTGTTAAGGCTCATTGCTTCTCCGCTGGATCCATCCGTATCTTTGACGTGAGTAATATTGTGGACGTGGAGCAGGTAAACCGACATGCCTCCTGAACGTTCCATCCTATTGGTCGATGGGCAATCTTTTTACGCGTCCGTTGAAAAAGCATCGTACCCTGAATATAAGGATAAGCCGGTAGCTGTAGCCGACCCGGAGCGTCGCAGCGGCATTATATTAGCAGCATGCCCAATTGCTAAAGCTCAGGGCGTAACAACGGCGAGCAGGGTGTTCG
>NZ_BDQX01000002.1 GCF_003112455.1 Paenibacillus agaridevorans | reverse complement strand
GTCAGCTGCCCCTTCTCCGTCTGGACCTCGTAATTCGCCAGCTTGCCTCCCTGATCCGCGACGGTCGGGATAATGTCGTACTCGCCGACGACGCTGTCCGACGTAGCAGAAGTCGAATAAGATACCGGGAACGTATCCCCGTTGCGGAGACCGACACTGGTACTCGTGAAGACGGGATTCGAATCTCCGTATTCGCGTGTTTGATCATCGACCGTCACCGTAAAAGGCGCCTTGGAGATCGTCAGCTGCCCCTTCTCCATCTGGACCTCGTAATTCGCCAGCTTGCCTCCCTGATCCGCGACGGACGGGATAATGTCGTACTC
>NZ_BDQX01000001.1 GCF_003112455.1 Paenibacillus agaridevorans | reverse complement strand
TTAGGATAAGCCCTCGACCGATTAGTATTCGTCAGCTCCACACATTGCTGTGCTTCCACCCCGAACCTATCAACCTCGTCGTCTTCAAGGGGTCTTACATACTGGGAAATCTCATCTTGAGGGGGGCTTCACGCTTAGATGCTTTCAGCGCTTATCCCGTCCGTACTTGGCTACCCAGCGGTGCTCCTGGCGGAACAACTGGTACACCAGCGGTACGTCCATCCCGGTCCTCTCGTACTAAGGACAGCTCCTCTCAAATTTCCTACGCCCGCGACAGATAGGGACCGAACTGTCTCACGACGTTCTGAACCCAGCTCGCGTACCGCTTTAATGGGCGAACAGCCCAACCCTTGGGACCTACTTCAGCCCCAGGATGCGATGAGCCGACATCGAGGTGCCAAACCTCCCCGTCGATGTGGACTCTTGGGGGAGATAAGCCTGTTATCCCCAGGGTAGCTTTTATCCGTTGAGCGATGGCCCTTCCATTCGGTACCACCGGATCACTAAGCCCGACTTTCGTCCCTGCTCGACTTGTAGGTCTCGCAGTCAAGCTCCCTTATGCCTTTGCACTCTTCGAATGATTTCCAACCATTCTGAGGGAACCTTTGGGCGCCTCCGTTACATTTTAGGAGGCGACCGCCCCAGTCAAACTGCCCGCCTGACACGGTCCCCGTACCGGATTCACGGTACCAGGTTAGAACTCCGATACGATCAGGGTGGTATCCCAACGGCGCCTCCACCGAAGCTGGCGCTCCGGCTTCAAAGGCTCCCACCTATCCTGTACAGATCGTACCAAAGTCCAATATCAAGCTGCAGTAAAGCTCCATGGGGTCTTTCCGTCTTGTCGCGGGTAACCTGCATCTTCACAGGTATTAAAATTTCACCGGATCTCTCGTTGAGACAGCGCCCAATTCGTTACGCCATTCGTGCGGGTCAGAATTTACCTGACAAGGAATTTCGCTACCTTAGGACCGTTATAGTTACGGCCGCCG